>NZ_AP039386.1:0-615000 GCF_059728495.1 Turicibacter sp. St.80E1
TGTTAATAAGTTTTTATTTTTTTTTATAGTTTGTGGACTTCTTTAACATTTTGTTATGCTATAATGTTGATAGAAGAGACTCTAAGATGAGGTGTACACGGTGGAAAAATATCAACGAATATGGGATGATGCTATTGATCGTTTAAAGTCAAATATTTCACAACAATCTTTTGATATGTTCTTTAGCACGCCTAAGAAGGTTTATAAAATAAAAAATAACAAAATGTACGTTATTGTTCAAAACAATCACGAACAATTTATGCTAGATAAATTTTATTTAAAAGAAGTTGTAGAGATGATAGCAGAGGTATCTGGTTTAAATTATGATGTTAAATTTATTACTGCCGATTATGTGAAAAATGATCAACAGGCATTTGATTTAACGAAGCCAGATCCTAATTTGCCAAAATATTATCGAGGTAATTTAAATACAACATACACTTTTGATCGTTTTGTTGCTGGAAAAAGCAATCGACTCGCGTACATGATTGCTCTTCAAGTGGCTGAACGACCAGGGGAAGTTGCGAATCCTTTATATATATTTGGTGGTGTTGGACTAGGAAAAACCCATTTAATGCAAGCGATAGGAAATTTCATTTTAGATGATAATCCTTCGTCGAGAATTTTATACTGTACCTCTGAAAAGTTTATTGACGATTACCGTCATGCAACATTAGATAATAATTTTGAATCTTTTAAAGAAAAATATCGAAATATCGATGTTCTTTTAATAGACGACATACAGTTTTTGTCCAAAAAAGAACAAACTCAAACAGAATTCTTCAATACATTTAATGAATTGTATAATAGTAATAAGCAAATTGTTATTACATCGGATCGTCCGGCATCAGATTTGAAGGATATTATGGATCGTTTAACTTCGAGGTTTGAGTGGGGATTACAAGCAGATATTCAAATTCCGGATACCCAAACACGTATAGAAATTATGAAAAAAAAATTGGCCGGGGAGAATATTAATTTAGAGGAATTTCCTGAAGAGGTGTTAGAGTTTATCGCAAGTAAATTTAACAGTAATGTGCGTACATTAGAAGGAGCTTTAAAAAGATTAATTTTTTATGCGACAATTAATAACTCAGATTTCACTATTGAATTAGCTAATGAAGCATTAAGAGATTTATTTAGGGCTGAGCAAAAAAAATCAAAAGTTGATGTAAATAACATTATTAAAGAGGTTGGGGCTTATTACGACGTATCTGTTGCGGATATTTTATCTAAAAAACGTAAAAAAAATATTGCTTATGCAAGACAAGTGGCCATGTTTTTAACTCGGGAATTAACGGGTAGTTCATTTCCTAAAATTGGTGAAGCATTTAGCGGGCGGGATCATACAACGATTATGCATGGATGCGAAAAAATAGAAAAAGAGTTAAAGGATAATACGGATTTAAAGAAGGCTGTTAGTGACTTAAAACAAACATTATCATAAGTTATACACATGGGTTTGAAGATGAAGGGCTAATTTATCAACATAATATCAACATATTACACACAGGGTGCCGATACTGTTATTATTTGGTTTGATAGCCTTATCCCCTATATCCACAAATTTTATTACTAAAAAGATTATTAAACAGCAATAATATATAACTATATAGGAGTGATTCAGATGAAAATTAAGATTGATCGTCATTTATTGTTAACCCAACTGTCTTATATTAGTAAGGCGATTCCATCAAAAACGCCTCTTCCTGCATTGATGGGAATCAAATTTGTTGTTTCTGAAGAAGGATTATATCTAACTACGAGTGATTCAGATATTACAATTAATACGTTTTTACCGTTAGAGGTTAATGATACACAAGTAATACAGATTGACTCGATTGGATCAATTATTATCCCAGGAAAATATTTTATTGAAATTATAAAGAAATTAAATGGGGATATCATAGAAATTAGCACCTTTGAGGGACATTATGTCATTATTAAATGTGGACGTAGTGAGTATACCTTAAATGGATTAGATGTTTCGGAATATCCGAACATTGAACTGATTAAACATGATAACCCGATTCATTTAGAAAAACAATTGTTAAAAACGATTATAAGACAGACAGTTTTTTCAACTGCACATATTGAAAACAGGCCGGTTTTAACTGGGGTGAACTTCAGGTATGATGCTGATGAACTGATGTGTATTGCAACAGATAGTTACCGCTTATCAAAAAAAGTAATTCCACTAAATAAGCTGCATGAACCTTTTAATATTGTTATTCCAGGACGTAGTTTAATTGAATTATCAAAAATTTTAGATGATTCGCATGATGCAATTGACGTATACTTAGCACATAACCAGGTACTTTTCCAGATTGGAAATATTTCTTTTCAATCAAGATTGCTAGATGGAGAATATCCAGAAACTAAAGATTTTGTTCCTACAACATTTGGGATTGAGATTAAGGCTAATTATCATGAATTATATGAGGCTTTTGACCGTGCTGCCTTGATTGCCCGTGATCAAGAATCGAAGGTTGTCAAATTAAATATTTTACCTAATGAAAATAAAATGCTAATTACAGCTAACTATCCGGCAATTGGAAAGGTTGAGGAAGAGGTCCAAGTGGAAATGATTTCAGGAGGAGAATTAAGAATTGCTTGTAGTGCTTTATTCATCTTGGATGCTCTTAAAGCAATCAATAAATCAAGCGTAATTATGAGTTTTAACGGAGATATGTATCCATTTATTCTTCGAGATCAGTACGATGAGACGACAATTCAACTTATTGTTCCAATTCGAACAGAATAAAAAAAGAGCCAATTGGCTCTTTTTTTTATAAAAATAATGAATAATAAAAATAAAAATCATCAATAATAAAACGAATTGATAAAAACAAGCTTGTAGGGGAAGTTATTGTTACGGGTAAATCTGCCGTTAGTAAAAATATATCGTTTGGGTTTACGTAACAATCGTATTGTAAAATAAAGTTGGTGATTTAATAAACGGAGAAATAATAACTTATCCACATTTTTGATTTGTGGATAAATGAGGGGGTTAGCTTTATAATTACATAAAATTGATGATTATCGTTGTTGTGAGATCAAAAAAATTAAAATAATTGAATGCACCATGAAATATAATCAGTTCATAAATAAGTATAAGTATCTTTCATTTCTTCCGTCTTCATCTAATTTTAAAAAAGATTAATTTCATTTATACCTCCCTCGAAAAGAGGCAACAGTCTTGTTTGGATTTAAAAAGGATCGATTTTGGATGATATTTATATGAATGTTAAATAGAAGTTTGAGTGGTTTTTCTAGGTAAATATGCGGTGTGAGTTATGTACTATATTGAGAGGATTATGGACAATCTTCATAAAATATGAGTAATCACTCTTTTTATCTCATATAAAAAATGTTTAATTAATAAAAAATGTCGTTTTATTAAGGGGGATGTTTTTGATATAAAATATAGATATTTATATTATGCAGGGGTGAACGTAAAAAAACAATTATTTTATACTGAAATTCATTAAACTCAATTCTTAAGTAATTTATTTTTTTGAAATAAAATGTTGTATTTCGTTGAAAAAAAGGGATAAAAAGCCGCCTATGTAGGGGATATATTCTTTTTTCTTGTTTATTGTCGACATTTAGAGGTAAAATGAAATAGTTACGTTGAATGAAAAAATATCTTTGTATAAGGAGTTGAAGTTGATGATATATGATGTAATCGTTGTCGGTGGAGGACATGCTGGTATTGAAGCAGCATTGGCACCATCGCGGATGGGGTGTAAAACCTTGATGATAACAGGAGATATTAGTCGCATTGGTCATATGCCTTGTAACCCAGCTATTGGGGGACCGGCAAAAGGAATTGTTGTTCGCGAAATCGATGCCCTGGGCGGTGAAATGGGGGTTAATACGGATAAAACACATATTCAGATGAGAATGTTGAATACAGGCAAGGGTCCGGCCGTTCGCGCACTAAGGGCACAGGCAGACAAAGTGGATTATCCACGCGAAATGCAAAAGACGGTTTTATCCCAAGAAAATTTAGATGTAATAGAAGAAATTGTGGATAACTTACTTGTCGAAAGTGGAGAGGTAAAAGGGGTTCAGTTAGAGAGTGGAGAAAAGATTTTATCAAAAGCTGTCATTCTTACTACCGGTACATATATGCATTCTAAAGTAATGATTAGTGACGAAATCACTTTAAGTGGTCCAGACGGAGCAAAAACCTCGTTAGGTTTATCAAATAATTTAAAGGAATTAGGTTTTGAGTTATTTCGTTTAAAAACAGGAACCCCTCCACGTGTAGCAGCGGATAGTGTTGATTTCTCGAAAACTGAAATTCAACCTGGTGATAACGTCATTCGATCGTTTAGTTTCGACACCGTTGACCACCTACCGTTAGAAAATCAAGTTCCATGCTATTTAACCTATACTGGAGAGGATACACACCACATTATAATGGAAAATCTAGAACGCTCATCGATGTATTCAGGTGCCGTTGAAGGGGTTGGTCCTCGTTATTGTCCTTCAATTGAAGATAAAATAGTTCGTTTTAATGATAAACCAAGACATCAGATTTTTTTAGAGCCTGAAAGTAAACATATTCCTGAAATCTATGTTCAGGGATTTTCAAGTAGCTTACCACGTGATATTCAAGAAAAAATGATTAGAACAATACCAGGACTTGAAAATTGTCGAATTGTTAAATATGCCTATGCGATTGAGTATGATGCCATCAAACCTACGCAATTATGGCCATCTCTAGAAACGAAATTAGTAAAAAATTTGTATACTGCAGGGCAGATTAATGGAACAAGTGGTTATGAAGAGGCGGCCGGTCAGGGAATTATGGCAGGAATTAATGCCGCATTACGAATTCAAGGGAAAGACCCGTTAATCTTGAAAAGAAGTGAGGCGTATATTGGGGTTTTAATAGATGATTTAGTTACAAAAGGGACATTAGAACCTTATCGTTTATTAACTTCTCGCGCGGAGTATCGCTTGTTATTACGTCATGATAATGCAGATATGAGGTTAAGAGAGTATGGTTACCAGGTTGGATTGGTAAGTGAAGAAAAGTATAAAAAATTCTTAAATAAGAAAGAAGCTATCGCATTAGAAAAAGAACGTTTATCGATGATTAAAATTACTCCGAAGGGAAATACTAATGAGTATTTATTAAGTATTCCTTCTTCTCCACTGAAAGATGGGATTACAGCAATTGATTTATTAAAGCGCCCTGAAATAACTTACACACATATCCACAACCTTATCGATGAAAAAAATGTGGATATTTCTAAAGAAGTTATTGAGCAAGTTGAAATTCAGGTTAAGTATGAAGGATATATTAATAAGGCTCTTCAACAGGTAGAAAAATTGCGTAAGGTTGAAGAAAAGAAAATCCCCATTTCAATTGACTACGATGATGTTCCAAATCTTGCTATAGAAGCGAAACAAAAACTTAAAGATGTACGTCCATTAACAATTGGACAGGCTAGCCGTATTTCGGGAGTAAATCCAGCGGATATTTCAATTTTAATGGTTTATATTGAATCTGGAAGATTTAATAAGTAAAAATATAAATTGAGAGTTAAGGGAAAGGATCTCTTAACTCTTTTGGGCTAAGGAGAGGTTTTTTATGACACCAGAACAATTTTACAGTAGACTAAAAGAGTTTGGTATTGATTTAAGCGAAGAACAAAAATGGCAGTTGCACCGATATTATGAATTATTAGTAGAGTGGAACGAAAAAATGAATTTAACAGGAATTACTGAAGTTAATGAAGTTTATTTAAAGCATTTTTATGATTCCTTAATTGGCTTCTTGATGTTTGAGGAGATTGGAAATTGTAGAACACTATGTGATGTCGGATCTGGGGCTGGATTTCCAGCATTGCCTGTAAAAATTGTATTCCCACATTTAAAAATGGATTTGGTCGATTCGCTAGGAAAAAGAGTTAACTTTTTAAATCATGTTATCAACGAGACCAAGTTAAAAGACATTCAGGCGTATCATTCTAGGGCGGAAGAATATGCAGGTCGTCATAGGGAGTCCTTTGATATTGTAACTGCCCGTGCGGTTGCGCGATTAAACATTCTTTCCGAGTTGTGTGTTCCATTGGTTAAAGAAGAGGGATATTTTATTGCCTTAAAGGGACAAACAGGTGAAGATGAGTTAATAGAGTCAAAGCGGGCACTCGAAACTTTAGGTGTACAGATTATTGATGTTAAACAAATAGAATTACCCGAGGAAGCGGGATCACGCACTAATATTTATACAAAAAAACACAAAAAAACACCTAATAAGTATCCTAGGGCTTATGGTCAAATTAAAAATAAACCATTAAAATAGGCTTAAATGTCATGGGCCAGGGTAAAGCTATAGAAATCCTAGAAAAAAGCAGAAAAATAAGCTATAATTTAAATATTAAGAGTGATTTTTAACTGTTATTATAAGGGGGGATTCAGGGTGTTTAATATATTTTTAAGGGATGATTCTCGTAACCAACCAAAGGATGAAGTTATTCAATTACCTATTGCGAAAATTATTCCAAATAAATATCAACCACGAAATATCTTTAATGATGAAAAGATTTCTGAGTTATCGGAATCGATTAAAGAACACGGAGTAATTCAACCTATAGTTGTTCGTCAATTTGAAGGCGGTTATGAAATTATTGCTGGGGAAAGACGTTATCGTGCCTCAAAGCTAATAGGTTTGGAAAAAGTTCCAGCTATTATAAGGGATTATGATGATCGCCAATCAGCATCAATTGCAATCGTTGAAAATATTCAACGTGAGGATTTAACGGCTATTGAGGAGGCTATGGCATATAAACAATTGATTGAGTTACATGGTATTACGCAGGCCACTCTAGCGAAACAGATGGGGAAATCTCAGTCGACTGTTGCGAATAAAATTCGCTTATTAAACTTAGGTGAAGCGGTGCAACAGGCAGTTTTGGAGCGTAATATTACAGAACGACACGCACGTGCGCTATTGACAGTAAAGGATTTTCAATTGCAAGAGCAATTATTGCAAAAAATTATAGAGAAGGATTTAAATGTCTCGGAAACAGAACGCTTAATAGACGAGACATTAAATCCAAAGGAAAAACCAGTGAAAGCCAAGACTATTTCTCGTATGCCAAGAGACTGTCGAATTGCTATGAATACCTTTAAACAGGCTATTATGATGGTTGAAAAAACTGGGATGAGGGTAAATCACGAAACTGAGGAATTAGACGATTCCTATGTTATTAAAATTTCTTTACCTAAGCGTAAGCAGTAAAGGGGTCTGTGGTCATAGGCCCCTTTTTTTTGTTATTAAATAACAGTGAACGAGGGTTCTATTGGGCAGGTGTGGATAAAATCTTTTTGTTATCCACAGGAACTTTCTTTTAATACTATAACCAGCAATAATTAGATGATATTTTAAGGCGGGAAAAACCAATTTTTTTCATAAAAATAGCATGTTTGGAAATAATATTTATTGGGTATAATGTGTACCTTTATAAAACCCAAAATTTACTGATTAAGTTCCAAATTTATTTCTCATAACTTATCATTTCGTGGTAAAATATTAGCAAGTATGACTTTAGGAGGGTTAATATGGGGAAAATTATCGCTATAACGAACCAAAAAGGTGGAGTTGGTAAGACGACATCTAGTATTAACTTATCAGCATCCTTGGCTTACTTGGGTCATAAAGTATTACTTGTTGATATGGATCCCCAAGCTAACGCCTCTACAGGTATTGGTGTTTATAAAGGAGACGCTGAGTTAACGGTTTTTGATTTACTGGTGGACGAGACACCAACGAGTCAAGTAATTTTAAAAACGAATGAGGAAAATTTATTTTTAATCCCCTCGTCTCAAGAATTAGCAGGATTTGAATCTATGATTGTTATGGAAAAAGACCGTGAATTTAAGTTATTACCTAAATTAGATCAGGTAAAGGATTATTTCGACTATATCATTATCGATTGTCCACCATCATTAGGTCTTTTAACAATCAATGCATTATCAGCAGCGGATTCCACATTAATCCCTGTTCAATGTGAGTATTATGCGTTAGAGGGATTAACACAATTATTAAATACAATTCGTATTGTTCAACGCCGCCTGAATCGAAATTTATCGATTGAAGGTGTACTTCTTACTATGCTTGATCGTAGAACACGATTAGGACTAGATGTGATTAATGAGGTTAAGCTATATTTTAAAGAAAAGGTATTTAATACAATTATTCCACGTTTAGTTAGATTGAGTGAGGCGCCATCCTTTGGTAAGTCTATTATTGCGTATGATCAGAAATCAACAGCAGCTCAATTTTATCTAGATTTAGCTAAAGAGGTGGTGAAAAATAATGTCAGCGAATAGATTGGGTAGAGGATTAGGTGCACTATTTCAAGAACATGACATTGAAAGCCTAGAGTCTTTTGAACAGGTAAAAGAGGGAGAGGTTATTCATCAATTAGAAGTCGGTGATTTAAGACCTAATCCATATCAACCACGTAAATATTTTGATGAAACAAAAATTAAAGAATTAGCCATGTCAATTAAAGAACATGGTGTTTTTCAGCCAATTATTGTGAAAAAAGACATAAAAGGTTATATAATTATCGCTGGAGAAAGACGTTTTCGAGCGGCCATACAGGCAGGATTAAAGACTATTCCGGCTATTATCCGTGAATTTAATGATCATTTGATGATGGAATATGCATTAATTGAAAATTTACAACGCGAGGATTTAACAGCTATTGAAGAGGCAGAGGCGTATCGTTTACTAATCCAAAAGTTAGACCTAACACAGGAACGATTGGGAGAACGTTTAGGGAAAAGCCGTGCTTATATTGCCAATACGATGCGCTTATTACAATTACCACAATCGGTACAGGAAGAAATCGAAAATGGTGTAATTTCGGTGGGACACGGTAAAGTTTTAGCGGGATTAAAGGATGAACAGTTAGTCTTAAAGCTCGTAAATATTATTAAAGAAAAACAAATTTCGGTTCGTGAACTAGAGGATTTAATAAAAGAAATTGGAATTACACATCCGGCAGAAGAGAAGAAAATAAAAAAAATAGTAAATCCGCACCTAGAATATGTCGAATCTAATTTAAAATCTTATTTTGGAACAAAGGTTAAACTTAAAGAAAAAAATGGTAAAGGCCAAATTATTATTGATTATATGACAATGGATGATTTAAATAGATTACTGGAGATGATGGGATTAGAGTAAATGAGGAGGAAGTTAATTGAATTTTTTGTTTTTTAGTCCAGATATAATAAAAGTAAATCCGTTTTTTGCTATTTCTCTAGCACTTGCTGATAGAATTCAGAATTTTTTTGCGAAGGAACAATTAAACGAGTTACTAATTAACGTGGGATT
Source organism: Turicibacter sp. St.80E1 (assembly GCF_059728495.1). Classification (NCBI taxonomy): domain Bacteria; kingdom Bacillati; phylum Bacillota; class Erysipelotrichia; order Erysipelotrichales; family Turicibacteraceae; genus Turicibacter; species Turicibacter sp. St.80E1. Next base: position 9,365 of record NZ_AP039386.1, read on the forward strand.
CAAAATTATTAGTGTAATTTTAGTTTGTGTAATCATGTCAGTTATAAGAAGGCTTGGAAAGAACATGTTGAAAAAAGCCTTTGCTGTAAATGTTGAACGTATTCAGAAGGTTACTGGGGGAACAGAGAGACGAAAAGAAACATTTGAAAGCCTGTCTTTAAATATTTGGCGATATACTGTTAATATTGTTTTGATTCTATGGTTAGTATCTATTTTTATTCCACTTCAAAATTTATTAATTGCGTCCAGTGCCTTCTTTGTTGTAATTGGATTTGCCGCAAAGAGTATGTTAGATGATATTACGATGGGATTTTTTATCATTTTTGAAGACCTATTTTCAGTAGGAGACTTTGTAGAAATTGACGGGAATACAGGAACAGTAACAGAAATTGGATTAAGATCTGTAAAGATTCGTGTCTTAACCGGGGAAATTGTGATTATTCCTAATGGAAATATAGGTAAGGTGATTAATCACTCGGTTTCAAATGGACAAGCCGTGTTGGATATTAGCATTGCATACGAGGCCGATATTGATCAAGCAATTTTAGTATTAGAGGGTGTAGCACAAGACGCTTTTGATAAATATGAGACTATTTTACAGTTGCCACAAATTTTAGGTGTACAAGAATTAGCTGATTCAGCAATTGTTATTCGAATGATAGCAGAGGTTTCACCATTACAACAATGGCATATTCAACGTGAGTTACGTCGATTAATAAAAAAATCTTTTGACCAGCATAATATTGAGATTCCATATTCTAAAATGGTAATTTATCAGAAGAATGAAGGAGGGGCACAGTAGTGAATAATGCATCATTTGGTTTGAATGATATTGTTGAAATGAAAAAACAGCACCCCTGTGGAACTAATCGTTGGCAAGTTATTCGTTTAGGGGCTGATATTAAAATCAAGTGTTGTCACTGTGAGAGAGTTTTAATGATGCCAAGGCCAGATTTTAAAAAGAAATTAAAAAAAGTTTTAGAGTCTTCACAAATTAGTGAGGACTAATGTGGGGATTTAGGACGCCATTGAGCGACTAAATCCTCTTTTTATTTAGAGTATGCATTTTAGTGTCATAAAACTTTCGTTTTAAAATATAGTTGTGGACATCTCTGGGAGGGGGAATCAAGGAAATTCTTTAGTAATAAACATACTTTTTAGAAACGTTAGAGATGAGGATAAAAATCCCCTTTTTTTATATAGGGAAAAGTGGAGAAAAGGCGTTAAAATCAGTGGATTTGAGAGTTTTTTTAGGACGGTTTATCGTGTTAAAAAGTTACCAATTATGCTATAATATATATAGAAAGAAAAAGGTGATTAGTATGCAAACTGAAGTTTTTATTACAAGTGAATATATTACACTAGGTCAGTTTTTAAAGTATGAGAATTTAATTGAAAGCGGCGGAAGTGTAAAATTCTTTTTAGAAGAAATCCCGGTTTTTATAAACGGTGAACAAGATAATCGTCGTGGTCGAAAGCTATATCCGGGTGATATTGTATCCATTGAAGAGTTTGGTGAGTTTATTATTTTAATCCAGAAATAGAGGGTTAGATTAATGTTTATTAATCGATTATCATTAAAGCAGTTTAGAAATTATCAACAGGCTACTGTCGAGTTTAAAAAAAATATTAATATTATTATTGGAAATAACGCACAGGGGAAAACAAGTTTGATTGAGTCAATTTACGTTTTATCGACGACTAAATCACACCGGACGAGTAAGGATTCTCAACTCATTTTATTTAATGAGGATTTTGCTCGTATTGAGGCTGATATTACCCGTGAACGTGATAGGTTGCAATTATCCTTAGTTATTTCTAAAAAGGGGAAAAAGGCGAGTTATAACGGAGTTGACCAGAAGAAGTTAAGTGATTATGTAGGTAAGTTGATCGTTGTAATGTTCGCCCCAGAAGATCTATCCTTGGTTAAGGGTGGTCCCCAGTATCGTCGTCGATTTATGGATATGGAGATTGGGCAGTTATCACCATCATATCTATTTCATTTAGGCCAATATTCGAAGTTATTAAAGCAAAGAAACGAGTTATTAAAGCAATTACGATTGAATCGTACGGATGATTTGCTTTTAGATGTTATTACTGAACAATTAGTTCCACATGCTATTTATGTGCTAAATAGCCGCATTGATTTTTTAAATAAACTAGAGTTGTTTTCAAAGGAAATTCACGGAGAAATCTCTAACCAGTTAGAGGATATTAGTTTAAACTATATAAATTCATTTAAGAACTTGGAGTTAAGCGAAGAAGTATTGCTAAAAAAATATAAAGAGTTGTATGATCAGGATATTCAATTAGGATCAACTAGTTTAGGTCCCCATCGTGATGATTTCGGTGTTTCAATTAATGGGGTAAATACTCATCAATTTGGATCACAGGGTCAGCAAAGAACAGCATCATTATCGATGAAATTGGCCGAGATTGAGTTGATTTATTCTGTTTTAAATGAGTATCCTATTTTATTATTGGATGATGTTTTAAGTGAGTTAGATGATGTTCGTCAAACTCAATTACTAAATACGATAAAAAATAAGGTACAAACCTTTATTACGACAACAAATATTGACGGAATTGATAAATTTATGATTGAATTAGCTGATATTTTTACGATTAATAATGCAAAGATTAGGATAGGTGATATGAATGACGCAGGAAATGACGAACACACAACAGTATGATGCAAGTAATATTCAAGTCCTAGAAGGTTTAGAGGCGGTTCGTAAAAGACCAGGAATGTATATTGGTTCAACGAGTGGCCGTGGATTACACCATTTAGTTTGGGAAATTGTAGATAACTCGATTGACGAGGCCTTAGCGGGTTATTGTACAGAAATCAATGTCGTTATTACGGAAAATAACGAGATAATTGTAAAAGATAATGGTCGGGGAATTCCAGTAGATATTCATAAGCAAACAGGGAAATCGACTGTTGAAACGGTTTATACGGTACTTCATGCTGGAGGAAAATTTGGCGGTGGAGGATATAAGGTTTCTGGGGGATTACATGGTGTAGGGGCCTCAGTTGTTAATGCCTTATCTGAACATCTAGAGGTAACGGTAAACCGTAACGGTAAAAAATATTTTCAACAATTTGAAAAGGGGACACCAATTGATGAGTTGCATGTTATCGGTGAATCTGATTCAACGGGGACAGAGGTTAAATTTAAGCCGGATCCGACTATTTTTACAGAAACAACAGTTTATGACTATGATATCTTGCGCAATCGTATTCGTGAGTTAGCATTTTTAAATAAAGGATTAAAGATTACACTAGAGGACTTAAGGTCTGATAAACCACAACGTCATGAATTTCACTATGAAGGCGGTATTAGTGAATATGTTCGCTTCTTAAATAAAAATAAAGAAGTAATTCACGACGAGGTCATTCATGTTGAAGGTGAGCGCGATGGAATTAGCGTTGAAATTGCAATGCAGTATAATACGGGTGTTGCGGGAAATATTTATTCATTTGCGAATAATATTAATACACATGAGGGAGGGACTCATGAAGCTGGTTTCCGTGCGGCATTAACACGTATTATCAATAGTTATGCTAAAAAATTGAATTTGTTAAAGAGCGATGATGCCCTTATCGGTGAGGATATTCGGGAAGGATTAACGGCAATTATTTCAGCGAAGCACCCAGATCCTCAGTTTGAGGGACAGACTAAAACAAAACTGGGGAATAGCGAAGTTCGTCGTATTGCGGATAATATTTTTTCAGAAGGTTTTGAACGATTTTTAATGGAGAATCCGCAAGCGGCAAGGATTATTATTGATAAGGCATTGATGGCGGCGCGTGCAAGAATGGCGGCGAAGCGTGCCCGTGAAATGGTTCGTCGTAAATCGCCATTAGAATCTCTTGGATTTAAGAGTAAGCTAGCCGATTGTCAATCGCGCGATGCCCAAATTTCTGAGTTATTTATAGTCGAGGGAGATTCAGCGGGTGGATCGGCAAAACAGGGACGAGATAATAAGTTTCAGGCCATTTTGCCACTACGAGGAAAGGTATTAAACGTTGAAAAAGCCAGAATCGACAAAGTTTATGCAAATAATGAGATTAAGAGTATGATCCATGCCATCGGAACTGGAGTAGGGGATGAATTTGATATTGAAAAGGCCCGTTATCATAAGGTAGTTATTATGACCGATGCCGATGTTGATGGAGCACATATTCGAACACTATTATTAACGTTCTTTTATAGATATATGAGACCTTTAGTTGAAAAAGGGTATGTATATATTGCTCAACCACCACTTTATAAGGTTACACAAGGGAAAAGAATTGAGTATGTATATTCACCTGAGGAGCTTGATGCGGTTATGGAAACATTGTCACCAACGCCACGTCCAAATGTCCAACGTTATAAAGGTCTTGGAGAGATGAATGCTGAACAGTTATGGGAGACGACGATGGATCCAGAGGTGCGTACATTATTACAGGTTACTCTTGAAGATGCTGTTGAAGCAGATGAAATTTTTGATATTTTAATGGGTGATCGTGTTGAACCTCGTCGAGAATTTATCGATGCTAATGCAAAATATGTGACAAATTTAGATTTCTAATTCAAAGCAATAGATAGTATCAGGAGGAACGAAAATGTCTGGATATGACCAAGTAAAACCGCATAATATTGCTAAAGAAATGAGAACCTCTTTTATTGATTATGCGATGAGTGTTATCGTATCACGTGCTCTACCAGATGTTCGTGATGGATTGAAACCTGTTCATCGTCGAATTTTATATTCGATGAATGACTTAGGAATGCACAGTGATAAACCATATAAAAAGTCTGCCCGTATTGTTGGGGATGTTATCGCTAAGTACCATCCTCACGGCGATTCATCTGTTTATGATGCGATGGTACGTATGGCACAAGATTTTAGTTATCGTTATCCTTTAGTTGATGGGCATGGTAACTTTGGTTCGATTGATGGCGATGGAGCGGCCGCAATGCGTTATACTGAAGCGAGAATGTCGAAATTAGCAATGGAAATGATGCGGGATATTAATAAAAATACGATTGATTTCCAACCTAACTTTGATGGTGAGGAACAAGAACCTGTTGTGTTACCGGCAAGGTTTCCAAGTCTACTAGTTAATGGGACAACCGGGATAGCAGTCGGTATGGCCACGAATATTCCACCTCATAACCTATCGGAAGTTATTGATGGTTGTTTAGCTTATATGGACAATCCTGAAATTGATATTTTGGGTTTGATGCAGTTTATTAAGGGGCCTGATTTACCTACAGGTGCGCTAATTTTAGGTACGAAAGGAATTCGTTCAGCTTACGAAACAGGAAATGGATCAATTATGATTCGTTCTCAATGTGAAATCGTTGAAGGTCATGGTGGCAAATATTCTATTTTAGTAACTGAAATTCCTTATCAGGTTAATCGTGAACGTTTAATTGAGAAAATTGCTGAGTTAGTTAAGGAAAAGCGTTTAGATGGGATTACGGATTTACGAAATGAATCGAATCGTGAAGGAACACGTATTGTTATTGAATTGCGTAAAGATGTTAATCCACAGGTGATGTTAAACAATTTATTTAAGTTAACTCAATTACAGGTTTCCTACGGTATTAATATGTTAGCTTTAGTCGATGGGCAGCCTAAAGTATTGAACCTAAAAGAGATTATTTCAGAATATATTAAACATCAGGTAGAAGTTATTGTTCGTCGTACAAAATTCGACTTGGATAAGGCCGAAGATCGTGCTCATATTTTAGAAGGATTACGTATTGCTTTGGATCATATTGATCGAATTATTGCAATCATTCGTGGTTCTTCTAATGATGAAGAAGCGTTAAATTCATTAATGTCAGAATTCTCTTTATCGGAACGTCAAGGGAAAGCTATTTTAGAGATGCGCCTTCGCCGTTTAACAGGATTAGAACGAGGTAAAATAGAAGATGAATATCAAAATTTAGTCGTTTTAATTGCTGATTTAAAAGATATTTTGGCGAATGAATCACGTGTTCATGCAATCATTCGTGAAGAATTACTTGAAGTTAAGCAAAAACATGGTGATGAGCGTCGCACTCAGATTGTTCGGGGTTCTGATTTTGATATTGAAGATGAAGATCTAATTCCAGAGGAACAAGTTATTATCACCTTGACTAATAATGGATATATTAAACGTCAACCGATATCAACGTATCGATCTCAAAATCGTGGAGGTCGAGGGGTCCAAGGAATGGGGACGCATGATGATGATTATGTAAAAGAATTATTATCAACATCTACCCACGATCATTTACTGTTCTTTACAAGTAAGGGAAAAGTTTATCAGAAAAAGGCATATACGATTCCGGAATACGGGCGTACGGCTAAGGGATTACCTATTGTAAATATTATTGAAATCGCGCAGGATGAATACATTAGTGCAATTATCCCAGTTAAAGAATTTAATGATGATGAATTTTTATTCTTTGCTACACGATTTGGTGTCGTAAAACGTACTACTTTATCGGCCTTTGGACATATCCGAACGAATGGTCTTATTGCCCTATCGTTAAGGGAAGACGATGAACTTATCGGGGTAAGAAAAACATCTGGACAAGATGATATTATTATTGCTTCTAGTGGTGGAAAAGCTGTTTGGTTTGATGAGACTGAGGTTCGTCCAATGGGACGTACAGCAGCTGGTGTTCGAGGTATTTTCTTAGAGGAAGATGAAGTTGCAATTGGAATGGAAATGGTCACAACGGACCAAGAAATTCTTGTAGTAACAGAGAACGGATTTGGTAAACGAACTTCAATTAAAGAATATCGCAAAACAAAACGTGGTGGAAAAGGTGTTAAAACGTTAACTATCACGGATAAAAACGGAACATTAGTGGCCATGAAGGCTGTAAATGGGGATGAGGATCTAATAATTGTAACAAATAAAGGGGTTATTATCCGAACACCAATTCAACAAATTTCACAAACTGGCCGTGCAACACAAGGGGTAAAATTAATTCGACTAACTGATGAACAATTAGTGTCTAGTGTTGCAATTGTTGAACATGAGGAGTCTGACGAGTCACAACTAGTTAGTGAAGAAGTCCAAAAGGTTGCTGAAGGAGCAGAGTTAGACAATAAACCAGAGTCAGAATAGTAAAAAAGAAATAATTTGTGTTAAAGAGGTATATAATATAATACAATTAATATACTAATATTGACAAAAAAAGGTCTTAGTGCTATAGTACAATTAAATAAAAAAGCATTGATTAGGATTAGTACTTTTTACTTTTATTGCCTAGAGAGTCAGTGGTCGGTGGAAACTGAAGAGTAAGTAATAAGGAATCAACCTAGGAGTGGAATGAAGAAATTTAGTATTCATTCACGGTTTAACCGTTATCTTTACAAGTGGTTTTATCAAATGATTTGTTATGAATCTGTTGATAAGCAACTAGGGTGGCAACGCGGGTTAAGTCTCGTCCCTAAGTCAGGGGACGGGACTTTTTTGCGTTTGAACTAACTAATCAAATGAGCTTATAGGAGGAATATCGATGTTAGATTTAAAACGAGTAAGAGAAGATTTACAAGGCACGATTGAGCGTTTAGGGACACGCGGTGGTGATTTCAGTTATTTAAATAAAATCACTGAATTAGACGAGCAACGTAAAAATATTATTTTAGAGGTTGAACAATTAAAATCAAATCGTAATGAGGTATCAAAATTAATTGGTCAATATAAACGTGAAAAAAAGGATGCGTCTGAATTACTTGCACAAATGAATGGTGTTGGTGAAAAAGTTAAAGAATTAGATGAAAAATTACGTCAAATTGATGAAGAAATTAAAAATTTATTATTAATTACCCCAAATGTTCCATGTGGAACAATTGCTATTGGGAAAGATGAAAATGATAACGTAGAAATTCGTAAATATGGAGAGCCAACTCATTTTGATTTCGAACCAAAAGCTCACTGGGATTTAGTTACTGAGTTAGATATTATTGATTTTGAACGTGCTGGGAAAATCACGGGAAGTCGTTTTGCGGTTTATAAAGGATTAGGAGCGCGTTTAGAGCGTGCCTTAATTAGTTTTATGTTAGATTTACATACGGGAGATCATGGATACACGGAAATTTTACCTCCGGTTATTGTGAACCGTGCGAGTATGACAGGGACGGGACAATTACCTAAATTTGAAGAAGATGCGTTTAAGCTAGTAGATTCAGATTATTTTCTTATCCCAACAGCAGAGGTTCCGGTTACAAATTTACACCGCGATGAGATTCTAAATGGTGAACAGTTACCGATTAAATATACAGCTTATAGTCCATGTTTCCGTGCTGAGGCTGGATCAGCGGGACGAGATACACGAGGAATTATTCGTCAGCATCAATTTAATAAGGTAGAATTAGTGAAGTTTGTTAAGCCAGAAGATTCATATCAAGAGTTAGAAAGTTTAACGGCTAATGCTGAGAAAGTATTACAATTATTAGGGTTACCTTATCGAGTAATTGAGTTATGTACAGGAGATATTGGATTCTCGGCAGCAAAAACATATGATATTGAGGTTTGGTTGCCATCTTATCATGCGTATAAAGAGATTTCTTCTTGTTCAAATTTTGAAGATTTCCAAGCACGTCGCGCTAACATCAAGTTCCGTCGCGATGCGAAGGCTAAACCTGAATTTGTTCATACATTAAATGGTTCAGGTTTAGCAATTGGTCGTACGGTTGCCGCTATTATTGAAAATTATCAGCAAGCAGATGGAAGCATCGTAATTCCGGAAGCTTTACGTCCATATATGCGTAATCTTGAGGTAATTAAATAGAGATTAAAGGAGGAGCGAAAGCTCCTTTTTTTGAGGAAAAGAATGTTTTTAGCGTAGGACTAGATTAAACGGAATAAAAATGTTAAAATGAATCATTAAGAAAAATGTGTTGAAATCGGGTGATAGAATGAAAATCTGTGTGTTGTCAAGCGGCAGTGTAGGAAACGCGACAATTATAGAAACCGACCAAACGGCAATTTTAATAGATAATGGTTTATCTTTAAAAAAGTTACAGGAATTAATTAAACAAAGTGGTTTTGATGAAAATAAAATAGAGCATATTTTGATTACTCATGAACATAGTGATCATATTAAAGGTGTTGGTGTTTGTACACGAAAATGGAAGTTAAACGTATGTGCAACACAGAAGACAATTGAGGAAATGTATCGAAAAAAAATTATTAAACCTGATGTAGAACAAACGATGGCCGTCGAAAAAGATCAGTGGATACAGCTAGGCGATTTATCTGTGATGCCCTTCCGAATTTCTCACGATGCGGTTGATCCTGTTGGATATATGATTCAACAGGAAGATAAGAGACTGGTTTATGTGACTGATACAGGATATATTACAGGAGATATTTTAAAAACCCTCGGTAATGCGGATGTTTATATTATGGAGACGAATCATAATGTGGAGATGCTTCAGATGTGTAATCGTCCATGGGCTTTAAAGCAACGTATTTTAGATGACTGCGGCCATTTATCAAATGAAGATTCGGCTTATGCGATGAGTCAGTTAATCGGGGATAAAACAAAACATATTTATTTAGCCCATTTGAGTCAAGAGGCGAATTTACCTGATTTGGCTATGATGACGGTCCGACATGTGTTACGAGAAGAAAATATTAATTTGGATTGTTTAAATTTGTATATGACATATCCGATGCAACCATCTAAGGTTATTCAATTATAATAGGAGGGGTTTTATGTATAGTTGTTTAGAACATATTGAAGAGGCAATGGATCGATATTTAGATGAGTATGGAAAGCTGCCTATTTTGGTGGAAGTGGAGCTTAGTCATAGTTGTGATTATTGCAAGCAGGAGGCTGTGTATAAAATTATAGAGGGTATGATGATTGAAGACGAAGAGGATTTCTAGGAGAGAGAACTTGCTTTTAAATAGTATTAGGAGCAAATTGGAGGCGTTATGTTATGAATATTACGATTATTTCTGTTGGTAAGATTAAGGAGAAATATATTAAGTTAGGAATTGATGAGTTTTCAAAGCGATTATCAAGATATTGTAAATTAACAATGGTTGAGGTTCCAGATGAGAAAACGCCAGATAACGCTTCTGTGCGAGAGATGGAATTGATTAAGGAGAAGGAAGGAAAACTCATTTTAAATAAGGTAAAAGATAATATGTATGTTATTGCTATGGATTTACAGGGGGAAATGAAAACATCAGAGCAATTTGCAACACAGTTAAGCCAGTTAGCATTAAGGGGAGATAGTAATGTAGCCTTTATTATCGGTGGGTCTTTGGGCCTATCTGACGAGGTGAAGAAGCGAGCAAATTATAAGTTATGCTTTTCAAAGATGACCTTTCCTCATCAACTCTTTAAATTGATTTTATTAGAACAGGTGTATCGGGCATATCGTATTAATCATAATGAGCCGTATCATAAGTAATCATTAATGGAGTTATGTAACTCCTTTTTTTAGTTTTTCGGAGAAGGTGATGGAATGACTTTTGAGAATATGGTTAAGTGTTGCGAGAAATTGACGCCGACCGAGTATCAATTGGCCCAATTTATTATAAAAAATAAAAGGTTAATTCAAAAATTATCTATTCAAGAATTGGCTAATCGGACATTTGTTTCAAAATCAGGGATTCATCGATTTTGTAAAAAGTTAGGTTTTGATGGATATAATGGATTAAAATTAAAGTTGATTCAAGATTTATCACTGGGTACAAAGGATAAATCGATTGATGCGAATTTTCCCTTCTTAGAAACAGATAATCATGCGATGGTTGCTAAACGTTTGTTAGATCTTTACGAGGCTACTGTGAGGGATACGTTCCATTCTATTGATGTGGATATGCTAGAGAGGTGTGTTAATTTACTACACGGGGCGGATGTTATTGATATTTATACCTATGCTCACAATTTGAATATTGCGGAGAATTTTCAGGATAAGATGAGAACAATTGGACGCGTTGTTAATTGTCCCAAATCTGTTTATGAACAACGGTATACGGCGGCAGCAGCTAATAAGAGGCATGTCGCCCTGTTACTTTCTTATTCGGGGAGAGCGGTTTTTTTACCGGATATTATAGAGATGTTGAGTAGAAATAAAGTCGAAATGATTTTAATAGGTCGTATAGGAACGACAACGTCAAATGGTGCGATTAAGAACCGATTATATTTAAGTGATCGAGAAGATTTTAAGAATCGTATTTCTCATTTTTCTTCACATATTGCGATGCAATATATGTTAGACGTTTTATTTAGTTCTATTTTTAAAAAAGATTACAGGAAAAATATTAATTATATTGATGAGATTCTTTCTATTGTAGATGACCGACATCTTGAGGAAGAGTAAAAGGTGTCAAATGGTTTCAGATTGACCTGAAATAAAGGGTGATTTTAGGAATAATATATCAGTCTTTATCTCTGTGATTGACGAAAATAGGGGGGACAAGATATAGTAGTGATGAAGGAGGAGTGAATTGATGAAGGCTATATTTTTCGATATTGATGGAACGTTGATTGATCCATTGAATGGAGTGACGCAGATTTCGCCGCGAGTTAAACGTGCTATTCGACAGTTACAGGATGAGGGAAATTATGTTTTTATTGCGACTGGAAGGCCATATTCTTTTTTAGATGAGCAGATAAGAAACTTTGGTTTTGATGGATATGTATTAGTTAATGGTGCGCAGGTTATTGTTAGAGATCAGGTGGTTTATAATCAAGCGATGGATAAGCGGTTTGTGAAGATGTTTGCTGACTTATTGGATGATAAGGGAATCCAATATGTATTAGTTGGTGAAAGAAACAGTTATTTGGATCAAAAGAGTCAGGAGTTTTATGAGTTTTATGAGAGTATTCATATTCCAAGAAGCTACTTTGAGAGTGAGTATCGTTTAGAAGACTTAGAGGTTTATAAATTCGAAATATTTGGGAAGACGAGTGAAGTGATAGAGGAATGCAAGGAATGGTTAAAAAAATATGAAGAGTATGGTTTTTTTCATAGTATTCACCCTACTCATTTAGAGGTTTATTATAAAGAGAATCATAAGGCAACTGGAATTTTAAAGGCGCTTGAGTATTTGAATCTTCCGATTGAGGAGAGTTATGCTTTTGGCGATGGGGAAAATGATATTGAGATGCTTGCTACGGTCGGATGTGGCATTGCAATGGGGAATGCGGCAGAGAATGTAAAGAGGCATGCTAAGCAGGTAACAGACAGCGTTAGTCAAGATGGGGTAGCAAGTGGGATTAAAAAGTATATTTTGTGTCGTAAGAATAGTTAATATTTATGAATGTATAAAAAAATGGATGAGTCGTGCCATTAGGCCAACTCATCCATTTTTTAGAATGAAGGGGATTATTCTTCATTAACTTTAATAATTGTAATTGATGTGTAGATAAAATGAACATCTATTTTAGAGGTATTAACTAGAGCTAGGGAAGTGGTATCCGTAGTCTTTAAGATAATAGTGCCGCTTAGTTCGACTAGTTGTCTTTCGTCTGCAGTAACAATCGCTTTTGATCCAATACATCTTCTATAGTTAGTCATTAATTCTACACTAATAGGAATGTTATCACAGTTGTGACAGTGATAGGCTGATGTACGGTAGGTGATAAGGTATATAGAATTAGGATCAAGTTCAATAGTTGTGTGTAATTTACTAGAATGCAGATTGTTATTGTCCCCCAAATCTATATTCAAAATAGGATAGACAGGAATAAAGTCATTAGGACGGATAGAGAGTTCTGAATGAGGTTTTGAAATATATTGTCTATTATCACCTGAAAATTCAGCCCCACGAGGCCCAGTTGGACCAGTAGCCCCATTTAATCCACGAGGCCCGGTTGGACCTGTAACTCCGTTTAATCCACGAGGCCCTTGAGGCCCAGTAGGTCCAGGTAATCCACGAGGTCCAGTAGGACCAGTGGCTCCAGTTCGACCAGTATCTCCTTGAGGACCAGTAGCTCCGGTTAATCCACGAGGTCCGGTTTGACCAGTGGCTCCTTGAGGACCAGTGGCTCCACGGGGACCGGTTTGACCGGTAGCCCCAGTTTGACCAGTGGCCCCCGTTAATCCACGAGGCCCGGTTTGACCAGTGGCTCCTTGAGGTCCTGCTGGACCAGTGGCCCCACTTAGAATTAAGTAAGGTTGATAAACAATTCCAGAGAAACTATTAGGATTAGTATAATCAACGTTAAATATAAAACTTAGTGTTCCCTTTCCATTAAGGTTCGTCCATTCGATCGAGTTTGTTGCAGAATTGTATTGACCATTATCGCTGATTTCAGATGGTCGAATTGTTTCGCTTAAGCGATTGATAAGAGGGTTACTCACCGAAAGGTTATGTGTATAGGAAACTTGGGTTGGTAGTGTTATTTGTTGGTCATATAAGACAGGGTCACTTAAGTTTTTCAAATTTGCTAGGGGGGAAATATCAGTAATTTGATTAATCGGAAGCTCTAATTGTTCCAGATTTTGAAGGTCTGCTAGAGCATAGATATCGGATATTTCATTTCCACCTGCTTGGAGTTCTTTTAAGTTTGATAAATCTTGTAAACTAGAGATATCACGTATTTTGTTATAAGACATGGATAAACTTTCAAGCTGAAGTAGGTCTTTTAACGGTGTAATATTGTTGATACGATTTTGGCTAATATCTAAGTTTTTTAAATTTGTTAGATTTTCGATTGCTCTGATGGTACCAATGTTATTAGCCATCAGTTTTAAGGTTTCAAGAGAGACTAACGGTCTAAGAGGCGTTATGTCACTGATATTATTTCGATCGAGGGATAAATAGGTTAGTTTTGTTAAACCCTCTAAATCTGAAATCGTAATAAGTTGATTATTTTCTAGTTCCAAATGAGTTAGGTTTTTTAAGTATTTTAATGGAGATAATTCTAGTGATGATATTTGATTATTAGATAGGATAAGTGTTTGTAGTTTAACTAGTGGTTCTAATTCTGTGATTGAAGAAGTTAGATTTCCTTGTAGTTCGAGCGTTTCTAAGTTTGTGAGATGACCTAATCCTGTAAGATCAGAGATATTTCTATTTTTTGCGTCTAAGGTAGTTAACTGTTAGAGTTCTTCTTCCGTTAAATCGGTCGTTGTTGGTACTCCTAAGGCTTCACAGATAGCAGCTTTTAACTGGGGATCAGGGATATTAACAATCCCTGAGTTAGGGGTTGGCATAGTATCACATCCAGTATTAGAATAATTGAAACATATCTGTTTCTATATAATATATGATTGTTATCCACAGAAAGTCTGTACAATTATATGAAGAAGGGCAAAAACATTGGATATACATATATAGGGGATAAATCGGTTAAGTGGGTTAATTCTTTGATGGGATTTAGATTGGAGATATTTGTATCTATTAATTGTAGCTGATGTAAGTGAATGAGGTTTTCTAAAATGCTAAAATCATTGAGAGAACTTTGATTTAGAAAAAGTTTTTGTAGATTAGTCAGATTTTTAAGGATAGAATGATTAGAGCTATGATGAGCATAAATGAATAATAATTCCAACGGTAGTTGCTAATTTTATTTGAATATAAAGTTAATAAAGTTAAAATTATTCAGTCATGGAGCGAGTGAATATTCGAGATGAAATTTTCATATAATAATAGTTGATTTAAATTAAGTAGATTTTTCAAGAGAGCAATACTCATCATAGTATTTGTTTCTAACGATAAACGAGTTAAGTTTATTAAATTTTAAAATGGAGATAAGTCAGACATTTTGGAATCACTTCATTTAATATAGTTTAGGTTTCTATAAGATTACTAATGTTAACGGAAGAAGCTTTGAGAAGAAATTTTTTTCTTAGTTAAAGTACTTATTACTGAAATTTCAAGGGAGTTATCGAATGCCTCTTCTAGTTTAGATTCAGGAGTGTTCATAATCATTGGTCTAGAGATTGGCATCATATTACCTAAAATATTAGAATAATTGAAACAGTGATGTTAGGGTAGTAATATTTGTTTTGACGGAGTCTAGACTCTATCAGAGTATAGAGGATAAAAATTTTTTAATCATCGGAAGTATAATTAAAGGGAGCTAGTTATTATAAATAATGGAAGAGGAAGGCAGCCTCTAGTTCTTAATCATTTGAACGGTGCCCTTTTCATTGCTGGATGATCCGAGTGTTACATGTGGCATTTTTTTTCATATCAGTAAGATAAATTTAAATGTTCCACGTGGAACGTAAGAATGAGAGGATGATATTTTTGAAAATTGGTATTATTTCTGATACACATAATGTTTTAAGAGAAGAGGTCGTCGGTCATCTACACGGATGTGATTATATTATTCACGCAGGTGATGTTTGTAAGGAAGAGGTGATTAATAGGTTAAATCAGATCACTAAGACATTTGTCGTGCGAGGCAATAACGATTTATTGGATCTTCCAGATTATTTAGAAATAGAAATGAATCAGTGTTTGATTTATGTTGTGCATGATAAAAGGAATATTCCTGATAAGTTAGCTGGAATAGATGTGGTGATCTATGGGCATTCTCATCGGTATGAGCAGGAGGAAAGAGAGGGAGTATTATTTTTAAATCCGGGAAGTTGTGGAAGACGACGATTTTCTTTACCTTTAACGATGGCATTTTTGTGGGTAGAAGATAACGAAATAAGGGTTGAAAGAATTAATTTGGATGATTAGGTGCAAATTATATCTATACAGTGATGAAGTTGTTTAAACATGGGGTTGATTAGAAAAGAAATGATTCAGATAAGGGTTGTTTAATAGGACAACTTTGAAAAAATAGGTATTTTATGATATGATATTGAGTTATGAGATTTGCTTGAATGGAGGAATTTAGATGTCAGCTTTACCAAATTGCCCAAAATGTAATTCAGAATATACTTACGAAGATGGAAGTATGTTAGTTTGTCCAATGTGTGCTTACGAGTGGAATCCAGCGGCAGATGCTGAAGCAGCAGAAGCGAATGTAATTCGTGATGCGAATGGAAATGTATTAGCAGATGGAGATACAGTAACAGTTATTAAAGATTTAAAAGTTAAAGGAAGTTCTTCAGCGATTAAGCAAGGAACTAAAGTTAAGGGAATTCGTTTAGTTCATGATTCAACAAATGGACACGATATCGATTGTAAAATTGATGGATTTGGAGCGATGAGCTTAAAATCAGAATTCGTTAAAAAAATCTAGTTAAAAGGCGTTCAAATAGAACGCCTTTTTTTATGTTATAAGAGGGAGTTTCTTTATGGAGAATCAACGCTCTAATTTCCAGTATTTTCAATGCACTGATTCTTTAATGGGGAGACGTTTTGTACTATAATCGATAGATAGTTAGGAACATTAGGAAAGGGTGAGCGATGATGTCATTACCAAAGGACTTTTTAGATAAGATGCAAGAGTTACTTCAAGATGAGTATGATTTATTTATAAAAAGTTATGAGCAGGAGAAATCACTAGGGTTACGACTTAATTTATTGAAAACCGATAAGGATCATTTTATAAAGATAAATCATATGCATTTAACACCTATTCCATGGGTTTTAGAAGGCTTTTTTTATCAGCAAGCTGATCGTCCAGGAAAGCATCCGTATCATGAAGCGGGAGTTTATTATATTCAGGAACCGAGTGCGATGTCGGTTGGAACGTTTGTAGGGGCTTTACCTGGGGAGCGTGTGTTGGATTTATGTGCGGCGCCAGGTGGAAAAAGTACGCATCTTGCTTCTCAGTTACAGAATGATGGATTGTTAGTTACCAATGAAATTTATCCACAACGCGCTAAAATTCTTTCGCAAAATATTGAGCGTATGGGGGTTAAAAATGCAGTTGTGTTAAATGAGAGTCCTCAAAAGTTAGCGAAGCATTTTCCTTCTTTTTTTGATCGAATCGTCGTAGACGCGCCATGTTCGGGTGAGGGGATGTTTAGAAAGGATGAGGTAGCGCAAGAGGAGTGGAGCCTTGATAATGTATTGAATTGTGCAAGCCGTCAGGCGGATATTTTAGAAGAGGCGGCAACGATGTTACGACCAGGTGGGCGTATGGTTTATTCAACGTGTACATTTGCACCAGAGGAGAATGAGCAGGCGATTGCTTCATTCATTGAACGACATCCAGAGTTTAAAATTGAATCTGTGGATAGTTATGAAGGATTTAGCGAAGGGCGAGTGGAATGGTCAGGGTATGAGATGGAGGAGATTAAGCGAACGTATCGTTTATGGCCACATCGAGTTCATGGGGAAGGGCATTATGTGGCTGTCTTAAAGAAGATGGAAGATCCTGAGGTTCGTGAACCGAAACGTCAGTTTGTTAAACCGTTAAAGGATAAGAAGAAGCTAGCGCCCTATTTAGAGTTTGCGAAGGAGACGTTTATCAATGTTCCTTCAGGGGATTATGTTTTATTTGGCGATCAGTTGTATATTGTTCCGTCAGGTATGCTATCTTTTGATGGATTAAAGGTGGTACGTGCGGGATGGCATTTGGGAACGATGAAGAAGAATCGTTTTGAACCGTCTCATGCCTTAGCGCTTTCATTAAATCAAGCAGATGTTAAACATTCCATCTCGTTTGCGGCAGATAGTGAAGAAATCGCGACGTATCTACGAGGAGGAACCCTTCCTTTTGAAGGTGAGAAAGGTTGGTATTTAATCTGCGTCGATGGGTATTCGCTTGGATGGGCGAAACTTGCGAATCATATGTTGAAGAATCATTATCCTAAAGGGTTACGATGGAATTAAAAAGTGGACGAGACGTCCACTTTTTTTAGAGTTTAATCCATTCATGAAGAGGTATCGTGATGTTTAGGAAACCATCTTTATTGATTAAGTTAGAAAAGGTGGTCAGAAGATGAAGAGGAAATCCAAACTGCAACATTTTTTGTCTAGTTTGCCACAAGTCTTAGGAAATTTTATTAAAATATGATATATTCATGGGGATTAGGTATAAGTGGTAAATGAATGTCGCCGCTGATTTTATAGTTGAAGTGATTAAGATAAAAATAATCATTTCTCATGAAAAGGGAGGATAATAAATGGGAAAATATTTAAAGCTGTGGATACTTCTGTTTTTGACTTCAGTCGTTACTTTATTTTTTAGTATCTCTTGGATAACAAGAATCGAATTCGTTAATATATTTAATGAATTTGAAATTTTATTAATGTTAGTGGGATTTTCAGCGACGATCGCTTCTATCTTTAGTTGTACAACATTTATTTACGATCAACTTTCTAAATTAAAGTCATAAATGGACCTTTTAGGAGAGCGTAAGAACACTCGTAACTTTAGTCGTGGGAGGTTCAATCCAGCTAACATTGTTAGGTGTTACCGTTAAAGGAAGAAGACGTTTTTTTACGTAAGACTACATCTACCATTAATAATTGAAAGGACTGCTAATGTGGTCTTTTTTTATCCACAGTTTTATGAAAGGGTGTAAAAAATGAAAATAGGAGGAGTAATTTACAAATTTTCTAGGAAGAGGTTGTGTTTTTCGCTCAGACATACTATAATACCTTTATTAAATGAAATAAAGACTCGTATATACCCGGTGATATGGACTGGGCGTTTCTACCTGCAAACCGTAAAAGTGCGGACTACGAGGCGTTGTTGATGACTAGAGATGGGGACATCTCTTGTTTAGCAGCACCTCGGCCAACGTGGGTGCTGCTTTTTTATTTGGAGATAAAAGTAAAAAGGAGTGGAGTTGTATGGAAGAGATGAAGCGTCAGACAAATTTAATTTATGGGGTAGAGGATAATCCCGCTTTTTTAAAGAAAATGCTATTTGGATTGCAACACGTATTTGCAGCATTTTCAGGGATTGTCGTGGTACCACTTGTTATTGCAGGGGCTTTAGGGTTTGATAGTCAGATGACAACAACCTTAATTAGTGCGTCAATTTTGGCAGCTGGTGTTGCAACAATTATTCAAGCTCGTGGAATTGGGCCTGTTGGATCGCGAGTAGCTTGTATTATGGGAACGGATTTTACGTTTGTTTCACCTGCGATTTCAGTAGGTTCAACGCTTGGAATGGCGGGAATTGTTGGGGCAACGATCCTGGGTTCATTGTTCGAGGTTGTGTTAAGTTTCTTTATTAAGCCATTAATGAAGTTATTTCCACCGCTTGTTACAGGAACGGTCGTTTGCTTGATTGGATTAACCCTTTTACCAGTATCGATCGATTGGGCTGCTGGGGGAAGTGGTGCAAGTGATTATGGAAGTTTATTAAATATTTCAATTGCCATGATTGTTCTTTGTGTGACCTTACTCTTAAATCGCTATGGAAAAGGAATCATTAGTAGCGCGGCAATTTTAATTGGGATGGCTGTGGGGTATGTGATTTGTATTCCGTTAGGATTGGTTGATTTTACGGCGGTGACGGAGGCGAGTTGGTTTGCGATTCCGAATATTTTGGAGTATGGGATTACGTTTGATGCGAAAGCCGTGCTTGCCTTTATTCCGGCTTATTTTGTGACGACGATTGAGACGGTGGGATGTTTAAAGGCCATCGGTGAGACTTCTTCGGTTGAGATGACGGATAAGAAAATGAGTTCAGGTATTTTAGCAGATGCCGTGGGAAGTATTTGCGGAGGGCTTGTTGGTTCATTCTCAAATACCTCATTTAGTCAAAATGTTGGATTAATTTCGTTAACAAAGGTTGCGAGTAAACATGTGGCTTTGATGGCGGGAATTTTATTAGTCTGCTTAGGGCTATTTCCTAAATTAGCAGGAGTGATTAACGGCATTCCACAACCTGTTCTTGGTGGAGTAGGATTAGTGATGTTTGGTATGGTAGCTGCTGCGGGAATTAAGACATTGAGTCGTGTGGAATTAACCGATCGTAATCTTTTAATTATCGCAACTTCTTTAGCATTAGGTCTTGGTGTGACGTTTAGACCGGAGGTTATTTCAGGATTACCGGAGGCTGTGCAGATGATTTTTGCTTCAGGAATTTCAACGGGAACAATTGTAGCGCTTGTGTTGAATTTGGTTTTAAAGGATATGAAATCAGACAGAGTTCAAGTGAAGAAAGTAGAGGTTGCCTAAAGTGGACAGTTTAAAAGAACGAATTTTAAAGGATGGTATGGCATTAAATGAAACGGTGTTAAAGGTGGATTCTTTTTTGAATCATGGGGTGGATGCCCAGTTAATGTACGAGATTGGAACGGAATTTAAAAATTATTTTATGAATCACGGGATTACGAAAATTTTTACGATTGAAAGTTCTGGGATTGCGCCAACGGTAATGACGGCCATTCAAATGAATTTACCGATGGTGACATTAAAAAAGCAGACCTCTAAACTATTAAAGGATGATATTTATCAAACAACGGTTCATTCTTTTACGAAGGCAACGGATTACGAACTGACGCTTTCAAAGAAGTATATTTCTAATGAAGATAAGGTGTTAATTATTGATGATTTTTTAGCGAATGGAGAAGCGGCACTTGGAGCCATCCGTTTGGTTGAGGAAGCGGGGGCACAAGTAGCGGGGATTGGAATTGTGATTGAAAAGTCATTCCAACCTGGACGCCAATTGTTAATGGATAAAGGATATGAGGTTTATTCCCTCGCTCGTATTAATAAATTAGGAAAAGGGATAATTGAGTTTGTAGAAGAATAATAGGAAAGCCAAACGATGATGAGGATCGTTTGGCTTTTTTTCTTTCATACAGGAGCGACGTTTAATTAATAATGTTATCAAATAATTAATGTAAATTAACAATAATTAACAATTTATTCATGAACAGTTAAAATACGGGTGATATAGTTAATAATGTAATATTTATTTTAATTAGGAGGGGCTTGTATGGAAAAACGGGCAATGTATTCAATGGGAATAATGCCTATGGAAGAGGACAACGTGAAAAAAAAGAAAAGATTGGGATTAGGGAAACTAGAGCCTGTTTTTTATTTAATACCTGCATTTTCGGTATTTGCGGTTTTTGTGTTTTATCCATTTATTAAAACAATTATTCTAAGTTTATCCCGAACGAATTTACGTGGGGAAATCCAGGCATTTGTAGGTTTAGATAACTTTAATGAATTATTTACTAGTCCGGATTTTTACCGCTCAATGGTGGTGACATTTCAATTTGTATTGTTAGTTTCCATTCCATCAGTAGTCATCGGTTTAATTTTAGCCTTATTAGCAAACAACAAATTAAAAGGAAATCGGGTATATGAGTTAATGTTTTCGGTACCTATGGCCATTGCTTCTGCACCCGCAGCCGCTATTTGGACCATGATTTTTCATCCAACGAATGGAGTTTTAAATTTTATTTTGGGAAAGGAAATTGGTTGGTTAACGGATCCTAACTATGCACTGTTTTCTATTTCTATTGTAACGATTTGGTTAAATTTAGGGATTAATTTTATTTTTTTAACTACAGGTCTTCGTAATATTCCAAGTGAGTTATTAGAAAGTTCGGCAATTGATGGGGCACGCTTCTTTCACAAATTGAAGCATATTATTATTCCAATGATATCTCCCCAACTGTTTTTAGTTATTTTTATGAATCTGATTAATAGTTTTCAAGCTTTTGGGCAAATAAAGTTGTTAACGCAAGGTGGACCCGGAGATTCAACCAATGTTCTTGTCCATTCTATTTATCGTGAAGCCTTCTTTAATGGACGGTTTGAAACGGCTTGTACACAGGCGCTTGTTTTATTTGTCATGATGTTGATTGTGACACTTGTCCAGTTTAAGTTTGAGAAGAAGGGGGTTCATTACCAATAATGAAAATGTATAAGAGAAATCGTATCATCCTAACCGGATTAAATATTATTTGTGGTTTATTGATTATTTCTCCCTTGCTGTATGCACTCTCGTTAAGTTTTATGTCCCAAGGGGAAATGGCTCAATATCCAATTAAATTATTTCCAAGTCATTTAAATGTAGAGAATTATAAAGAGGCTTTAAATACGGTGCCGTTACTTCGATTTTTGATAAATAGTTTAGTGGTTTCTATTTTGGTAACTATTGGCCAAGTCATTACTTCGAGTCTAGCAGCCTATGCCTTTGCTTTTTATGAATTTAAATATAAGAGGTTATTGTTTTTATTGGTTTTGTCGACGATGATGATTCCAGCGGAAACAACTATTATTTCTAACTTTCTAACTGTTAGTTCATTAGGGTGGACGGATCACTTATATGTATTAATTATTCCATTTCTAACGTCTGCTATGGGAATTTTTTTAATTCGTCAATTCTATTTAACAATTCCAAAGGAATTACTGGAGGCGGCTAAGATTGATGGTTGTAATCATTTTAAATTTTTAATCAATATATTGATTCCAATTTCTAAACCGGCGATTGCTTCATTATCTATTTATACGTTTATCGGAACTTGGAATCAATATCTATGGCCATTACTAACTATAAATAATGGGAATAATCGAACAGTTCAGATTGGAATTAGCATGCTTCAATTTGCAGAAGGGAGTAATTATGGAGTGGTATTGGCAGGTGCAATTTTAGTGTTAATCCCATCTATATTAGTGTTTATGATTGGACAAAAGTCACTGGTCGCTGGAATGACGGCAGGATCAGTGAAGGGATAAAAAAGGAGGAATAAAAATGAAGAAAAAGGTATTAGCAGTAGCAGGTATTTTAGGAATAACCCTATTAACCGGGTGCAGTGGGGGCAACCAGGCATCAGGGACAGAGATTACCTTCTGGCATTCGATGGGGGGAAAAGGCGGAGAGGCTATTAATAAGTTAGTCAAAGAGTTTAATGATTCACAGGATGATATCCAGGTGGTTGCAGAGTTTCAGGGGGAATATGATGATGCCATTAATAAATTAAAAAGTTCAGCGCTTAGTCATTCAGGCCCTGATATCATGCAGGTTTATGAAATCGGGACAAAATGGATGATGGATAGTGGATATGCGATTCCGATGCAAGCGTTAATTGATGAAGATGGATATGATATCTCTCATTTAGAGGAAAATATTATAGACTATTACACCGTTGATGGTGAGCTATATTCAATGCCATTCAATACATCAACTCCGATTCTTTATTATAATAAAACGGCCTTTGAGGAGGTAGGTCTCAATCCAGAAATAGCTCCTACCGATTTTAATCAAATTATTGAATTCTCAAACAAGTTATCGGAAGACGGTCGTTATGGATATGCGATGCAAATCTATGGATGGTTCTTCGAACAGTTTTTATTGAAACAGGGATTAGATTATGCGAACGAAGGAAATGGACGAGACGGCAATGCAACAGAGGTTGTATTTGATGAGAATGGTGGGGCCGCGACGATTATTGACGGGTGGAAGAAGTTAATTGACTCGGGGGCAGCTATTAGTTTTGGTCGTGATGGGGATGCAATAAAGGATGCTTTTGCATCAGGTAAAGTAGCAATGATGATTGCCTCAACGGCTTCCCTGACTGATATTAAAAGTAAAATTGATGACTCCTTTGAATTAGGGACGGCCTATTTTCCTTCAGTAAATAGCCAAGATACGGGTGGTGTTTCAATTGGTGGAGCTTCTTTATGGGTGATGGATAATGGTGATGATGAAAAATCCAAGGCTGCTTTTGAGTTTATTAAATTCATGGTTTCACCGGAGAGCCAAGCGAAATGGGCACAAGCAACGGGATATTTTTCAGTAACAAAAGATGCTTATGAGATCCCAAGTATGGTTGAGCATTTGAATAATAATAAAGAATTTCAAACAGCGATTAACCAATTACGTGAAGCTAACAATCAATCAGGAGCATTACTCGGGGTTTTAACTGAAGCACGTGCAACTATTGAGGAAAACATTGAAAAAGTTTTAAATAATGAATTAACAACGAAAAAGGCGATAGAAAATATAGCTAAAACAATTAATACGGCATTGGATAAATACAATAAGGCCAATCGATAATTACCGGAGGAAAAGATGAATAAGATGATATTTTTTGATGTCGATAATACCCTTGTTTGTCGACGTGAGAACAAGATGTGTGAGGGAACATTAAATGCAATTGAGAAGCTTAGTCGGGATAATAAGATCGACTTAGCAATTGCAACAGGTAGATCATTGGCAATGGTCAAACAGGAGAATTTTCATCAGATGTTCGAAACCATTATTTCAGCTAACGGATCACTGATTACAAGGCGAGATGAGGTCATTTATAAAAAACCGATAGATTGTGGGGTAGGTAGACAATTAATACGTTATTTTGAGGAGACTCAAACGCCGTATTGTATTCATTTATTAACGGAAAGTAAGGGGAAGTTAGAATACGATTGGGTGCGGCATTTTTCACAAAAATATAATATGACAATAAGCCTGTTAGAAGACGATGTATTAAATCGGTTAGACGAATATGAAATTTTTCAAATCAACGCCCATATTAAACAGGAGGATATTGAGAAATTTAAAAAGAATTACCCCCTCTTGAACTTCGTAAAACTTATCGATGTGGAGGAAGGCTATGATATTTTCAATAAATGTTGCACTAAAGGGAGTGCTATAAAGTTTTTGAAGGAAAGAAATACAATGAAGAATATGATGTATTATGCATTTGGAGATGGATTTAATGATTTGGAGATGTTTGATGAAGTAGATTACTCGATTGCCATGGGGAATAGTTGTGATCCATTGAAAGCACGTGCAACGTATATTACGGATTCGGTCCATCTGAATGGAATTTATAAGGCATTGAGGAAATTGAATTTGATTAAGGGGGAATAGGATGATTAATTTTGCTCACCGCGGGGCTAGCGGGGATTATCCGGAGAATACATTAATCGCGTTTAAGGAAGGAATTAGATGTGGAGGGACTGGACTTGAATTTGACGTGCATCAGACAAAAGATGGTGAATTGGTCGTTATTCATGACGAGGATGTTGAACGAACGATGCAGGGTAAAGGCTTAATTAAAGACCTAACATTAGATGAAATTAGGGCATTCAAATGTAGAAAAGCACGCTTTGTTGACCATGAGGAGTGTTATGTTCCTAAACTTGAGGAAGTGTTAGAGTTGGTGAAGGAACAAGAAATCACGATAAATATTGAGTTAAAGACAGACGTGATTTCTTACTTTGGAATGGAAGAGGAGGTCATTGAATTAATTCAACGTTACGGGGTTAAACATAAAGTATTACTTTCGAGTTTTAATCCTCAATCTTTAAAAAAATGTAAAGAAATAGATGCAACAATAAAGACGGGATTCTTATATCATCAACCGATGGAGCAAATCATTGAGTATGCAAAAACGTTGCGGGTTGATGCGATTCATCCCCATTTAAAATTGGTAACGAAGGATTTAATTGAAAAGGCCCACCAAAATCAATTAGATGTAAATGTATATACGGTTAACTCGCCAATTCATATGAGAGAGTTAATTAGGGCGGAAGTTGATGGTATTTTTACGGACTATCCAAGTTTATTGAATGAAATAATTGAAGAGAATAAATTGAAATCATTGGTTTAGGAGAGGTTAGGATGGCAACATTAGCACTAAAAAATATTTATAAAATATACGAAGATGAGGTAACAGCGGTTAGTAATTTTAATTTAGAGATTAAGGATAAGGAGTTTATTGTTTTTGTTGGTCCATCTGGATGTGGGAAGTCAACAACGTTAAGAATGATTGCGGGATTAGAGGAAATTTCTAAAGGGGATTTATTTATTGGGGATCAATTGGTGACTGATGTTGAACCGAAGGATAGAGATATTGCGATGGTATTTCAAAATTATGCTTTATATCCTCATATGTCCATTTATGATAATATGGCATTTGCCTTAAAATTGAGAAAGTTTCCAAAGAAGGAGATTGATGAAAAGATCAGAGAGGTAGCTAAAATTTTAGATATTGAGGCACTTTTAGATCGTAAGCCAAAGGCTTTATCAGGGGGACAAAGGCAGCGGGTCGCATTAGGGCGTGCTATCGTTCGTCAACCTAAGGTTTTTTTGATGGATGAACCGTTATCGAATTTAGATGCTAAACTACGTGTCCAAATGAGAGCAGAGATTACAAAGTTACATAAAAGACTAGGAACAACATTTATTTATGTGACCCATGATCAGACTGAGGCGATGACGATGGGAACGCGGATTGTTGTCATGAATAAGGGAATTCTTCAACAGGTAGACACACCTCAAAATATTTATAATTATCCTAAAAATAAATTTGTTGCAAGTTTTATAGGAAGTCCACAAATGAATTTTTTTAATGGAATTGTCATCAAGAATCAAAATACTGTTGCAATGTTAGGCGGCAACGAAAAGATAACCTTATTACCAGAACAGGCGAAATATTTAATGAATAGTGGATATTTTGGAAGGGAAGTTATTTTAGGCGTCCGACCAGAGAACATTAGTTTAGTGCCTAAGACGACAAGGGATACTAAACTTACAGGTGTTATCGACATGGTTGAATTAATGGGGGCAGAAAGTTATATTTACGTGAAAATAGCAGAAGAAATGCTGGTGGTACGTATTAACGGAACAACAACTAAGACGGGTGGAGAAATCATTGATATTTATTTAAATCCAGATCAAATCCATCTCTTTGATAGGGAAACAGAAGAGCGAATGATTATAACTAAACATAGTGAGCAGACGATGTAAAAAATAAAGGATTTAATTTTTGTTCCACGTGGAACATGAATTAAATCCTTTTTATGATTGGGGATGTTAATATCAGTTGAAATTTACTCCTCTTATTTTCAATTAAGGATATGGTTAGCTGTTTTAATGGAAGATGGTTGACATGTTGTCCACAAAGTCAAAGGATGATAGGGAATGATTCCACGGATAAAAAAGGCGTCACGATGAAGTAGACAGCCTTTTTTAGCGAGACAACGATGAGGATTATCAACAAAATTGGTGTTTGGTAGGTAATAATTATAGGGATTAAAAGAGGCACCGTGATAAGGTAGGTGGCCTTTTTTAGCGAGACAATGATGAGGATTATTAACCAAGTTGGTGTTTGGTAGGTAGTAATTATAGGGATTAAAAGGAGCACCGTGATAAGGTAGGGTGCTTTTTTTATGGGGGAAAGGGTGAGAGGTTGGAAAAGGAATAGGATGTTGTTAGATAAAAAGGGTTAGTAGGAGTCCGAAGATTAGAAAGAGGAGTGTAATGGTAAGATGACGTTTTTTGTTCATAATGAGGAGTGCCATGTATTCTCGAATCATAGCATTGGGTAAAAAATAGGCTGCTGTTTTAGAGCCAATTCCCGCTGTTTTTAGTCCAATGGCTTTGGCATACAGGCTAGCACGGAAGGTATGATAATTGTTGGTTACGAAGGTGGTCTGGTAGCCGTTAGGATGGTTTTTTTCCATGAGTTGTTTAGAGAATTGCATGTTTTGGTAGGTATTTTTGGAGTTTGTTTCGACGAGTGTGTGTTCAAGGGGAATATTGTGATTCAGGGCGTATTGTTGCATGGCAATCGCTTCGGGGATCTCTTCGTTTGGGCCTTGTCCTCCAGAAAAGAGGAGCATAGGAGGCGTTGAACTTCTTTTTTGGTGCTGATAGATTTGGATAGCTTTATCGATACGACTAGCGAGTAGTGGGGGCACTTTATTGTTGATTAAACCACTGCCTAATACAATAATGTAATCATAATGGTAAGTAGGTTTTCTGATTGAAAAGAGGAATGAAATACTCAGGAAGCTTAGGAGATTGCAGAGATAGTAGAAGGCAACGAGGCCGAACCCGCTGAGAAAAATAAGAAGTTTTCGGGGAATCGGATAGATTAGGCAGATAAAAATGCATCCTAGTAAGGTGATGAGACCAAGGGCTAGAAATAGCGTGAGGAGGTTCGCAAAGGTTTTACGCTCCCGTTTCATGACTATTTTAGCGTTAATCAGGAGGGCGATAATTAGGATATAGATGCCGAAGAATAGAAAAAATAGAAGGTTAAGAAGCAGTAATCCGAGGAGGAAGATAATAAAGAGATTAG
Organism: Turicibacter sp. St.80E1; assembly: GCF_059728495.1. Lineage (NCBI taxonomy): Bacteria > Bacillati > Bacillota > Erysipelotrichia > Erysipelotrichales > Turicibacteraceae > Turicibacter > Turicibacter sp. St.80E1. The sequence goes on from NZ_AP039386.1 coordinate 37,250, forward strand.
GAATCTGTATTGCCAGATAGACAACGTTTAAAGCATTTATTAAAAAAAGGATATTAAAGAGAAAACCATTTAATAGTCTTCGTGGTTCGAGTTTATAGCTTAAAAGGAAAACAAAAAGGGCCGTCAAATTGATATAAAATAGGGTCATAAAATCACCTCACAAATTTTTATTGAGAACCGAAACAATACACCGAAGTTCGCAAATGGCTAGGAGCCATTATGAAAATGAATGGTGAAGGGGAGGGAAAGAGGAAGAGGTCTTTTACCTTTTTATCGTCTACTGTTATACGGGATTACTTCATTCATGACCTCCATTTTTAGGTGTGAAAGATCTAGGATTCTTTATTGAAGCATTTTTCAGTTTCTCTATAAACAAATTATGTAGGAAAAGAGAAAAAATGAGAAGATAGGGACATTTCTAGAAGAGAGAAGATAAAAAAAGAAGTGGGAATCGTTAAATTAAGTCTGCTATTGAAAGATCATCAGGTTATCCTCAGTTTAGAAAAAATGAAATTGGGGATTCCTTTAATTGAAAGGTCATTCGTGCCTCATCTTTTTATTCGCAAGAAAGAAGGACTTAACGATTCTCTTCTTGGTAGACGATAGAGGTTAATCTGGGGATAATTATCCCCAGATTTTATTTTTATAAAAAATACTTGATGTATCGATTATCGTATTTTTTATAATGGATACAATCAACGGATAAAAAAGCTTTGTTTTTTTGAATTTAATAGATTGTGAGTCGGTTTAATAAGATTAAAAGTTGATGAAGATTTCTCTTCTTCAGGATGGAATCTTTTTTCCTGTGTATAAATCATCTATTAAAATTGGAATAGAGGATATTAAATTTTTATATCGATCGCTTTTTTAGTATCCACAGTTGCTAATAAGGCGCAAATTTTTTTATCCCCAATTTAAAATTTTTTAAATTGAGGATAATTTAATGAAGAGAATAAAAACAACAAAATAAATTTGTGGACAAAAAAAGCACACCTTCGTAGGTGTGCTTTTAATTATTCAAATAAATCATTGAACTCTTCATCTTCTAAACTTTTTAATTGTTTTTCTTCTTCCTTTTTTTCTTTGTATTTAACCATTGTTTTTGTTAGAAGTGTAATTCCAACCCCTGCAGCTAAAGCGGATCCTGCCATTAAAACAGTAGATAGTTTTGGCTTATTTATTTTTTTCATTATCTTTCAACTCCTAATAGGTTTTGTTTTTCTAAGTCTTATTATAAAATATCTTCTTTTTTTTGAATAGTCTTTCCTTATTTCCTCTTTCTAAATTGGACGAGAAGATTAATTTAAACACTTTTTAATCGTGATTTCTCCAGATGTTCTTTTAACGTTATTCAAAAGAGACGATTTTCGGAGTTACTCTGCTTTTTTTTACTTCTTCTTTCCTCTATTTGTGCTCTCTTTTTAAATAGTTCCGCGCTAAATTGAATTTATTTATCTTCTTTTAACCTTTTTTTAACTCATTGGATGATCCATTTTCATGAAAATGGTATGACTATTTTTAAAAAAACAATAATACTAATTTTATAATATTTTATTATTAAACTTAAAAAATACTTTTTTCCAATAGGTAATTTATAAAATTATTCTATCAATAGATTATATTTATAGAATAAAACTATCGATTAAAATTTAACTTGTCTATATGTTGTATTGAAGTTGTTGGGAAATTAAAAAGATTCGATTTTGCAGTAGTTTAAGTATAGCTAACTTTTAATGAGAAAAATGTTAAATTATACAAGTGGAGTTCGACAACTTTTCCTCTTTAAAACCGTTACATAAAGAATGATTAAAAACCGAATACTAAGGAAGAAATGAATCATGAAGAAGGTGGTGATAAGATGAAATGGTTTAAATATTCGTTATTGGTGTGTTTCTCATTTTTCTTTTTATCCATAACCGTGTTTGCTAATGATGGCGTAAGTTTAAAACAGCAAGATTATTTGAAAAAGGTCGATCTTATTTACTTACAGATGCAAAATAGCTTAAGCGCCAAGGAAAAAATGGGTGATTTAAACGCCGATTTTTTAAATCAGATGTTGAATCATCAACGTGGACTCATTGCATTATCAAAAAATCAGTTAGAACATGGAGAACGAAATAAAATAAAAAAATCCGTGAATGACATCACTCACGAATTGAAATCTAATATTAATAAAATTAATCAAACTCAAAAAAAGGTTCATCAACAGTTAGTTTATGATGAGAAGAAGGAAGCTACCTACCTATCTAGTTATGAGGAAGTTTATCAACAAATTTTAGTTGCGCTTAAATCGGAAGGTGCAGAACAGCCGACTACCTTAATAGGTAAGAGTGTAGATGAGGATTACTTGCATCGTGTGATGCAACAATGCGATGTTTGGATGATTTTAATTAATAATGTTTTAACGCAAACGGATAATGAAGAGGTTAAGTCTGTAGCCAATGAGTTATTAGAATCTTCTAAAAAGATAAAAAATGATGTTTCTCAGCTTATTGAAAAAATTGAACAGAAAAAAGGAGACTAAAGTTAGTCTCCTTTTTGTTTAAGGGAAAGTGTTGAAGTGAGTTGTTGATTAACCGTAATTTGTTGACCATCACTTCGTATAATAATTGGACCATCACTTGTGAGTAATGTTTGAACTTGATATTTTGTTAAAAGATCAAGGACCTTTTGATCCGGATATTCATCTTCTGAACACGTAATGATGCCATAATCAGGAGTTGTCATTTGTAATAGTTCTTCTAGATTGTCACTGTATTTTCCGTGATGAGGCACCTTTAATAAGGTGTAAGCATGAGGATTAGAAGCAAGGAATTCACTTATTCGAATGGCCTCAGCGTCTCCAGCAAATAAAAAACTCTGATTTTTATATGAGAGAGAGGTAATTAAAGAATAGTCGTTTGATTGTTCGTATTCCTCTCTTAGCGGAGCGGAAACAATAATGGTTGCGCCATTTACTTCAAGTACTGTATCACTTGTTAGAAGGGTCGGCTTAATGTCGTGTTTTTCAAGGGCCTTTACGTATTCTTTATGTTGTTTTGTATCCCGCGAATAGTTCGGTTGAATGACGTTTTGCACCTCGATGCCTTCATCTAAGATAATATCTGCACCTCCGATGTGATCTTTATCGAGATGAGAGATAATAAGGTAATCAATCGTATCAATGTTTTCTTTTTTTAAAAAATCGGTAATTGTTTCTCCATTTTCATCTAGTCCTGTATCAATCATTACTGTTTTATCTTGTATTTGAATGATGATGCAATCGGATTTTCCTGTTGCAAGTATGTCAATGGTTAATGGAGCAGGACTTAAATTAGCTTTTGTATTTAATTGGGGCCCGTTTGTTGACGTCGTCCCCTCACAACCAGATAGGCAGATTAATAAAGTAGAAATCAGTGAGGTAAAAGCTAGTTTTAAGGAAGAGGTTTTTCTCATATATAAAAACTCCATTCTATCACAACATTTTTAGCACACAATTCTCTAGTTAAAGAATAGCATAAATAGGGTTAAATCTCGGTAGTATTAATATATAAAAAACGTGAAAATTTATTGAAAAGATAAACGTGTCCATTAAATTTTTAGGGGAAATAAGAATTAGTTGGTCCATCATTGACCGATTTAACATGAGGTTAGGGAGTCCTTTTTTTATTCAATGACTCAAAATCAAAGACTAGGTTTTAAGCGATAACTTATCGTTTACTTATAGTTTAAATCAGTTGAAATCATTTTAATCGAAAGGATCAAGAAATTTTAAAAAATTTAGTCGCATTTTTGAGTGAGGTGCGTATAGTAGTAGAGACCATGTTTTTTGGGAGGGAGAGGCATGAAAAAGTGGGGAGCGCTTTTGTTTTTAATGACACTATTGGTAGGTTGTCATTCGGTGGATGGGAATGAGGAAATCATAGAAACTCCTTTGACACCGGAGGAGAGTGTGGCCTATGATTCTAACCAATCACCGATTGAAACAGATGGAGTTTTTGTCGAAAAAGAGGATATCAAATTATCGATTGAATGTCCGGTAGAGGCAACGATGAATTCTGCCGTCGATGCTTTCCATCTGACGATGTCAGAGAATCAACTCGGAGCCATTATTCATGAGCCAACAGTAGAGCAATTAGCCCAACTTGATTCATTAGAAGTGTTGCTCTATGAAGAAGAAAGATGGAGTGATCGTCTTTTAATTATACCAAAAGAAGTTGGAACAACGGTTGCGATTTACTCGACTTGGTATGATGGAGAGCGTTTTATTGATGGGGAGCCAGTTTTTAATGAAATGGTAATTGAACAGTTTCAGGTGATAGATGTTCGAAGCCGAGTTCCAGAAGGGATTCCTAATCTAAAAGTCGTGATGGAATATAAAGAGAAAAAGGTGGAGTATTTGATGACTTATGATGGTCGGGGAGACCGAGCACAGGTTGAATATTTAGAGGTAAGTGGGGAATAGACTTCGGTGCTTGTATAAAAAAATTCCTCATAGGGTGAGGGAGCATGTGATGAGTTAATGGATAAAGACCGTTTGCAGGGACCAATTGAACGGATGGATTTCATTTATTATTCTCACTTATTTACTTATTTGAACGACATGCTTTAAATCCAGAACATGTATGGGGATAAAATGAGCGTTTAGGAAACCGGTCCAACTGATTTTTTAATAGGGAGTTTGCTTATTATAGACCTTTGTTCATAGCTTTAACGTTTAAAAAGGTGTATCAATGAAAAAAGAGGTTATTATTTTAAAACAATAACCTCTTTTTTCATTGGTTTTAAATCGCCGCTTTTACCGCAGATAAGAGTCCGTCGATATCTTTTTCGTTAGGGTGATGGACGGATTCGGCTAAATTATTTTTAATCGCCTCGTATTTTTCAGGGACGGCTTCTCGGAGCTGTTCTTGTTTTTTTTCTGAAACTTTTCCTTGGCAAGCATAGGCACCGATAATGGTATTAGAAGCGGGAACAAGTGCTTTTACATTATTTAAAATTTCTTCAAAATAAGCGTCGGTATTATCATAACCTACGGTTCCAAAGATGAATACTTTTTTGTTAGTAAGCTTTTCGATAAAGGCCTGGATATCAGCTGAACATGAATTTTTAGTTGCCCAAAATCCAACAAAGATGACGTCTGCATTTAATGCCTCATCTGAGGGCTTTCCAACATAACTCGCTCCTACGTGATTGTTGATTGCCTCAGCTAATTTTTTGGTGTTACCGGTGACGCTACTGTAAACAATTGAATAATTCATAAGATAATCTCCTTAAGTTATGGAAAAATAGGGTGCTTGATTGATAGAATAACCCTTAATAGGATTTGATTTTAAAAAATTTATATTCATGAAGATAAATTTTCGATGAAGAACAATATTTTTGCAACCTTTTAGGGGGAGATAGACTCTAAGAGAGTGAGGAGAAAGGTCGGAATATAAGGAGGATGAAATGAAGATTTTTAGGTGGGAGCAACGGTACAGTCAATTATCAGAGGTTCAATTAGTTAAGCGCGCGATGAAAAAGGACGATTTGGCTTTTTTGGAGTTAATGAGACGTTACGAGAACTATTTCATTCAGATGGCTTATCGATATGTGAAAAATGAGCAAGATGTGATGGATTTAATTCAGGAGTTAGCCTATCGAGGGCTTTTGAATATCCATCAATTAAAGGAACCGAAGTATTTTAAAACATGGATGACAAGGATTTTAATTAATTTAGCGATGAATCTTTGGCACAAGGTGGAGTTAAATGAGTTGGGTGAGGACCTTGAGGCCCCCTCTAAGGGATGCCTAATTGAAGAACGGATGGATTTGAATCGAGCCATTCAAAAATTACGTCCAGATTATCAGTCAGTGATTAAGATGCATTATTTTGAAGACTTAAGTATTGAGGATATTTCTATTCGGCTTCAACTAAAGCCGAATACAGTAAAAAGTCATTTAAGAAGAGGGAAAAAAGCACTTGAGACGATGTTGAAGGAGGATGTCTAAGATGAATTCAAAAATGTATGAAGAAGCAGTGATTAAAGGAATAGAACGGGCTAACCAGGAGATGAAGAAAAATAAGGGAGGGATAAAGTCTAAGAAAGTGGTCCCAATAGTGGCGAGTCTTTGTTTAGTTGGAGGAGTTGGGCTTAACCAACCACCGATTATTAATGCTTTAAAAGAAATTGGCGAGTCTTTTAATGAATTTTCAGGGTATTTATTTGGGGGGACAACCGAAAAATTTCAAAAGGTAGCAACGGAGATTGGCGAGTCAATGACAGATAAAGATTCGGTGATTACGGTAGAAGAAGTTGTATTAGACGATAATCTTCTTCTTATGGCGTTAACGGTAGAAAGTGAGTTTTTGAAGGGGTATGAGGGATTAAATGAGAATGATTTTTTCAATTTAGATTATCGTTTACGTGTGAATCATAGGATTCCTGAGGCAATGAATGCCTTCCGGGTACGAAAAATTGATGAAAAAATGGGAGCAATTATTATTGAGGCGGATCTTTCAACTATTAATTTAAAGGATGAAGTGATGATTGAATTAGGAGTCAATCGAATTGCGCGTGGATATAACTTTATAGAAGGGAAATGGGACTTTAAATTTAAGGTTGCAAAATTGGAAGGAACGGAAGAGTTTCACCCTAATGTCAAGACAGCGTATGAGGATACATCTATCTCACTTAATCGATTGATGAAAAGTTCGCTTGCTACAACATTTGAATTGGAGGTTAAAGGGCAAACTGTTAACGAGGTTCGCTATCAGTTAGATCAATTAGTTGTAAGGGGATCAAACGGATATATTTACGAGCCTACATTTATTTCAGAAAATTTCGATGAGAAATCCAAAGAATATTCAGGGCGCTTAAGGGTAGATTCAGATATGGATGGACTGGAATGGCTAGAACTTTATCCAAGAGAGGAAATTGCTCGCCATGTTCAGGTCGATGGTTGGACGTATGAAATATATCAGACACCGAATAAGCCTATCTTTTCGGATGAATATGAGAAAGTTACACGTTTACCAAACGAACAAGAACTAGCAGCAGGATATGGATTGGATGACGTGACGTATTATATTAACGGTCAATTACCGACAGAATTTAAACCGTTAACGGAATACATCTCTGATGAAGTTTGGGTTAATTCAACAGAGAAGGTCACGATTGAAAATGTGGAATTACAAAATGATGAGGTTGTTGTCACTGTAAAAATACCATCGACTTATTCGGAACGTAATTTAGCGCGTCTTGTCTTATTTGATGAAACAATGAACGATTATGCAGCGCGCGAAGGACAATTAATTGTTGCCCCCAAAGACGAATCACAAGGAATTTATCAAATTAAATTAGACGCCATTGACACTAACAAAATGTATACAATAGCTCTGCCTCTGATGCCCGAAACAAATGAAGAGGTGGCACCATGGTGTTTAAGAGTACCCTTAAAATAAAAAGTGAAATCTGATAGGACTCCTGATTGTTAGGGGTCTTTTTTTTCTGGGGGATAATGTCAGTTAAAAAAGTTAAAGAAATTTGTTATAATTAATCGAAAGTTAAATCATGGGGCACGAGATGATTTTAAATGAACGATATGGGAGGAATGTGAAGATGGGAAGAAAGATGTATCAAGTTGTTAAATCAAGGGGGCTTCAAATTGGATTATCACTAGCAGGTGTAACAGCTGTCGCACTTTGTGCGTCGTTATTGACGGTAAAAATAGAGTCTGCGCAAGCCAAGGCAAAGGATCAGTCCGTAGAACCGGTGTTACTAGAGGCCAAAGAGTTTAAAGTTCTTCAACGCGCGACGTTAGACGTTAAGCCAGAGGAAGATGAGGCTAATGTTAATGAGGAAAATCAGTCCATGGAATCGGGGGTTGTTGAACCGTCAACGGAACAAGTAATCCCACAACCAACGGTTGAAGAGCAGACACCCCCACAGATAAATGAGGTAAAAGAACCTGAAGCGACAGTAGAAGAGACGCCTACTGTGAGCGACCCATCAGCTGCTCACTTATTAGGACTACAAATGAACGCAAATCACCTAGGTGCGATTATTCATCGACCTTCTTCGGCACAGTTATCAGCACTTCAACAGTTAAATGTAGCTGAATATCGCGAAAATCTTGTCGAAGAACATGTGATTATTGTTCCAAACGAGGTAGGTTCACGAGTTAAGATTTATCAACTGAAATTTGAAGAGGGTGATTTAGTAGAAGATGGCATCGTCTTTGAAAAATATATAGCAGATGAGCATGATGTGGTGTCTTTAAAATGTTATATTTCGGGTGGAATTCCTAATTTAAAAATCGTTGTTGAGGCACCAAATGGCCGTTTCGAACATATTTTAACGGCAGATGGCGTAGGTAATCGTCCGGCGACGGAGTATTTTTCGGCTTATTAATCAAGAAAAAAATCTCTTCTCCTTGCGTTAAGCGGTGAAGAGATTTTTTAATGGCTGATAATGTCAGCTGAAATTACATCATTATTCTACAAAAATATGATATGATTAGTTATAATAATATAATTCTCGATCGATTTAGTGATATTTTTACAAGTGTTAATGAGGAGGGTTATCATGCAACCAAAGAAAAAATCAAAATCGAATGAACAAGTCATTTCATGGACGCAACGAATTGGGGTCTCATTTATTGGGTTATTAACGGCACTAGGGGCTGGACTTATTATGTATACCGGGGTAATGGCGGCAACGTATGAGCAACCAGAGGCTGAGAATGAATTTATTGTTTATGATGAGGGCCAAGATAAAAATCAGGTAAACCAAGAATCATCGGATCAAAATTCGGCAGCAAATTCTGAAGGTGAAACGCCTGCTACGCCAACTGAAGATAAAGAAACAGATCATTCCGTTGCTTATTGTAATATTGACGGCGTTAACGTCCGTAGTGAAGCGGCAACAGGGACCGACATTATCGGAAATCTTGATGCGGGAGATGAAGTAACCGTCTTAAATCGATATTATAATGATGAATGGGTACAAATCTCTTTTGAAGGACAAACTGGGTATGTGTACGTGGAGTATTTAGATTTTGAATAATGATAAAAAAGGGTCATCTCCGGTTGGAGATGACCTTTCTTTTAAGCATAGTGATAATAGTTCCCATAGCGCTTCATTAATAAAAGTGAAAAAATAAGGGTCACAGCCTCTGAAAATGGAATGGTGAGCCATACACCGTAAACCCCTAGGAGGGTTGGAAGCAGGATGATTCCAACTAAGACAAGAATTAAGGTTCTTAAAATAGAAATAAAGGCTGAGATTTTCCCATTTGAAAAGGCAGTAAACATGGCAGAGGTAAAGATATTTAAACCAACGGGTAGAAAACTAATCGCAAATAAATTGAATCCGATCAAGGTTAAGTGATAAAGTTCATTCTTTCCGCCCGTAAATAGTTTAATCAGTGGCGAAGCAAGAATGAGGGCAAGGGCAAACGTTGCTACGGAGGCAACCATTAGAATTCGGTAACTATAACGAATCAGTTTTCTTAGATTTTCATGGTTATTTTCACCGTAGTTGAAACTAATGAGTGGGGCAGCACCAGATGAAAATCCAAGGTAAGCGGACATTAAGAAAAATTGAGCGTATAAAACAATGGTAATCGCAGCTACCCCTTTCTCGCCAAGATAATGAAGCATGGCTAAATTGAAAAGTAAGGTTGTGACAGAACTTGAAAGATTCGTGACCATTTCAGAAGAACCATTTCCCATACTTTTTAAGATAATCGACCACTCTAACTTCGGTTTAGTGAAGTGGAGGTAGTTTGTTTGATTCATAAAATAAATGAAACCTAAGATTGCAGGAACTAATAGACCAATGGCGGTAGCTAGGGCGGCCCCTGCAATTCCTATCTTAAAGACAACGATAAAAAGGTAGTCTAAAATAATGTTTGTCACACCACCGATTACCGTATAAAAGAGACCACGTTTCGGTTGATTAGCAGTAACCATGAAGTAATCAAAGAGTGATTTCAACATAGTAGTCGGCATAAAAATAGTTAAAATCGTTCCATAAGCATAAGCATGTTCGTAAATATTGTCAGTAGCTCCTAATAATCGTAAAAGTTTTGGGAGAAAGAGTAACTGAAGAAGCATTAAAAAGAGACCAATTGCAAGGGTAACAGCTACGATTAATGAAAAATGTTGCTTAGCTTGTTCAGGTTTCCCTTCCCCAAAGTTTTTCGCCACAATGGCACTTCCCCCCGTGGCGAACATGACAGCAATCCCGTTGAGGGCAACCCATAAGGGTAAAAAGATATTAATCGCGGATAGGGCATTTTGTCCGACAACTCGTGAGACAAAGACCCCGTCGATAATCGTATAAAGTGATAAAAAAATCATCATAATCATCGTTGGGAATGTAAAAACCAAAAATGATTTGAGTGTTAACTGCTTATTTGTTAAAGACATCTTAATAAATCCCACCTTTCGGTACTATCATATAGTATACGGTAACCGTATAGTCAAGAGGAGGACAGTAAATGAAACAATATATTACAACTGGTGAATTCGCTAAACTGTGGGGCATCAAAAAACAAACGCTTTTTCATTATGATGACATCGGCATCTTTCAACCGATAATCAAGCAGGAGAACGGGTACCGTTATTACAGTTATCAACAGTTTGAAGTTTTCGGAGTGATTACGGCATTAAAAGAGTTAGGAATGTCTCTGAAAGAGATTAAAGCTTATTTAGATAGTCGGAGTCCAGAAAATTTATCACAACTCTTTTTACAAAAGATAGAGGATATTGATCGAGAAATTGAATATTTGAAAAAAATAAAGCACTTTATGAAAGAAAAAATAGAAATAACAGAGCAGGCCATCACAATAAATAAGGATGCCATTGAGTGTTTACACCTAGAAGAAGAGTATTTAACGTTGAGTCCACCTTTAGATTATACGAGCCATCATGGTTTTTTTAATCACCTGGCTGAATTTATGCAGGAAAGGGGATTGAATTATTTATCAGCCATCGGTTGTATGATTGACGAAGAGCATTTGAATTCTTCAGAGTATGGTCATTATAGTTATTTATATTCAAAATCTGATAAGAGGAAGGAAAGAGCACCATTATTTTTAAAACCAAGAGGGACGTATTTAATGGCGTATCACCAGGGGGATTACGAACTATCCTATCAAACATATGATCGCATAAAGGCATTCGCAAAAGCTAATCACCTTGAATTTGAGGGCTATGCGTATGAAGAGTTTATACTCGATGAGGTATCAGTGAAAGGATACGAAAATTATTTATTAAAGATTCAAATCAAGATCAAAGATTAACTCATGGTTAAAAAAGTTATCAAATGTTTAACAGTTGGGTTATGGTGGGTCAGCTTGAGGAACGTTTATAATAGGAGTATAGATTGTTTGTAGGAAGGGATGAAAGGATGAACTTAAAAATTGGTGAGGTTATTTATCGTTTGAGAAAGGAACATCACTTGACGCAGGAACAGTTAGCACAGGCAATTGGTGTATCGGTTCCCGCTGTTTCTAAATGGGAAACGGGGACAACATATCCGGATATTACGTTATTGCCAAAGATTGCTCAGTTTTTTGAATGTAGCATCGATGAACTGATGGCGTACGAACAAAAATTGACGCCTCAGCAAATTAATCAGTGGGTCGTAGAATGTAAAGAACTAGCGAACAAACGTTTATTTGGTGAAATGATTGAAAAATGTACGGGCTATTTGAGACAGTATCCAAAAAGTAATGAGTTGAAATTGGCTATTGCCTCGTTTTACTTAATGGAAAAAGGGTTTGCGCCAAAGGATATTTTAGACGACTTGTCAAAACAGGTCATTTCATTACTTGAAGAGGTCGCAAGTGGAACAGATGCCTCTTTAATGAATCAAGCAAACTATTTATTAGCGGGAATCTATATTCAAAATCAAGAGGATGAAAAGGCAGAAAAGATTTTACTTCAAATGCCACGCTTGACCTTTCATCCGGATGATTTATTAATTGCTATTTATCTTCAGCGCAAAGAAAATAAGGAGGTTAAACAACGAATTCAACGAAGATTGTTTAACCATCTGTCATCTATTCGCATCACCTTAGGACATTATCGTCAATTTTGTGTGAAGCAAAATCAGTCTTTGATGACGGAGCGGTTGTTGCAGATAGAGGGGGCGTTAATCGAACTTTTTGAGTTGGAAGCATTATTTAGGGTTAGTTATACATTAGAAAAAATTATTTTTTTTAGTCGTCAACATCGTGAAGAAGAGGTCATGAGTCAATTAACAAAAATAATCGATCAACTTGAACACACAACTATGAAAATGCCGACGCCTTTATTCGGTGAACTAGAGTTGAATGAAAGTCTTCAGTCAGAAAGGTTTCCGGGACTGTTGCTCCAGTTAATCGTAACGGATCCTACATTTGAGGGGATTCGTTCGCGAAAAGAGTACCCGGAGTTGATTAAAAGACTGGAGGGTATCCTTCAAGCAGATTAATTAGGCAGTTGTTTCCTTGAAAAAAATTCCTTATATAATAAGGATAGAAAAACTGCTGTTAAATCGGGAGAAAGTTCCTTGATTGGATTCAAAGATGAGCAATTTAACCTATCACGCTTTATGAACCGAGGTGGGTTTTTTCAATGAAACAAATCCCCTATATAATAAGGATAGAAAAAATTTTGAAAAAAATCGCCTTCGACATATTATCGGAATAAATTCTAAAAAAAGAGTTTGTGATTTATTTTTAATGAGAGTACAATATAATCTTGTAAAGATAACGTGAGAGTATAGAGGATGAGGCGATGAAGGTATTACTGAAGTGTTTAGGTTGGTTGATAGCGATTGGAATAGGAGTCGGTCTTTACGCAACATTTATTGAGCCAAAGTTGTTACATGTTGTTTCCCACGAAATCGTGAGTGAAAAGGTGAAGGGTGAAACGATTAAAGTTGTTCAGTTTTCGGATACACATATCGGTGAATTTTTTTCAACGGAGGATCTTAAGAAGGTTGTGAACAAGATTAATGAGCAGTCCGCCGACTTAGTGTTATTTACAGGGGACTTGATGGATAACGCAGCTAAGTATGAGGGAAGTTTAGAGGAAGTTCAAAGAATCCTGTCTACCATAGAAGCGACAGATGGGAAGTATGCTGTCTTTGGAAATCGCGATTATGGTGGCGGAGCCGAAAAATTTTATGAAGAGTTAATGGAAGCAGCGGGATTTAAAGTTTTACTGAATGAGCATGAGGCGCTAACAATTAAGGGAACGACCTTAAATTTATATGGCGCCGATGATGCTTTGATAGGGTATTATAATCTCAATCAAACGGTGCAGGGGATGGAGGAAACGAATTTAAATCTGCTCATGTTACATGAGCCAGACCTAGTCAACGAGTTTGTTGGTTATCCCATTGATCTAGCGTTAGCTGGGCATAGTCATGGGGGACAGGTTTATCTTCCATTTGTGGGTCCTTTGATGACAACGGCACTCGGCCAACAGTATGTTCGTGGCTTTTATGAAGTTGGAAATCAAATTTCGCTTTATGTGAATACAGGAATCGGAAATACGAAGGTACCGTTTCGTCTATTTAATGTGCCGCAGGTGACCGTGTTTGAATTAAAAGCAAGAGAATAATGAAAAAAAGTCTAGAAACTCTAGACTTTTTTATTTAATATTATTAACCTCTTTAAGAAGCCCCTCTAATTTTTCAGTAGATGTGATACGCTCATTGCAGGCTGCACTATCTAAACAAGCGAAAAAACCGATGGAACGATAATTTTTATTTCCCTTACAAAGAGGGGAGACAAAAGCAACTTCACTTTTAGGCCCCATATGATGACAGAGGGCGCACACGTTTGTCTGTTTATTTTTGGCTTCCGTGAGTCGGCAAGCCATCCCCAGTAATTGTTGGTGATAGCGGTGGACGATAAAGAGTTTTTTCGTCGCTAAATCAAACCAACCGAGATAAACACACGGACGTTCCAATACCTCACTCGAAGGGAGTTTCAATTTTTTTTCTTTCTTAAAGAGTTTAGAAATTTCACTCGCTGTAATCGGTGGGTTTGTAAAAATGTAAGGTTGTAATTGGTTTAAAAAGACATCGATGTCGTGGGAATCTTTGAGAGCCGTGATATCGAGTAATTTTTTTTGTTCAGGAAGGAGATGACTGAGGTGCGAAAGAATTTTATCTTGAATGTAATCACGACTTGCATCTCGTGTCCGATAATCGTTACACGTTCGCAAGGCATTATTTAAGTCTTTTAATCGTTTTTTTATGTAGTTATACTCTTCTTTTTTTAAGAAGGCTTCCATGAAGAAATCACTCCTTTTCCTAGATAAAAAGCTGATGCGATGATCATCAGCTCTTTTATAATTAGTATAACAGGAGGGTGAGAGAGGCGCTAGCTCATCTTTGATTCTGTATCAACGATGGGGCCCTTTTTTTGTTGGGCAATAATGCGCCGAATACTTTTTTCTGATAGAAAGTGGAGGTGGGCCAATTCAGAAATTGGGATTCCCGCGAGATAATGTTCGTAAATGTCCCGATTTCGTTCGAGTAGGCCTTTTTTAGCTCCATTTTTTTCACCCCATGATTTTTGATTTTCTTGTTTTCGTGGGATATAAAGATATTCGCCATCGATATAATCTTGAATTAAAGTTAAAAGTTCTTCAGGTAAGATAGATTTTGCGTTCGTGTACTTCATCATTTTGCTCCTTTACGGCTAAATTTATACAGTCGTAAGAGCAAAGAACGCCATATTGCTTTGTTTAAAAGAACCTAGTTATGATTTTTTCTCAGCTATTAAGTGAACGAGGCTCCAAACAAAGCATAGCTGACTTTGACGTTCCTTGCGTGGAGCAAACTGATTTAAAAATGAAAGTCTTTAAAACAGTCACGAGCATCACCCCCTCATCTCATAGGTTTATTATACGACTAATTAGGGAAAAGAAGAAAGACGGAAGTTAATGACAAGAGGAGGATATGCTATAATGGTAGGAGAAATAGATCGGGAGTGGTGAGATGAAGCAGGGAAGTTTATCACTAATAGGTGCGATGATTGGGTGTTTAGGATTAATAATTTCTTCAAAAGAGCTGATGGATATTCTATGGCCGTTTGGTCCATATGTTGTGTTCATTTTGCGTTTGGCGTATGTGGTTGCATCAGGAATACTATGCTACCTTTCATTCAAGTTATTAGTCTTAAATATGAAAGGTAAACATCAAGCGTAACTAAAAACCCCCTACTGTCCTCATCCTTGAGTGACAAAGGGGGTTTTTAGTTATAGAGTTAAAAGACGACGCATTTTTCGGATGATTTGTTTGAGGTTTCTTATTTCTTCCACCATTACTTGATCTTCTTGGATTTTTTCATAGGCGAGGAGAGATTTTAATTGGCTAATTTCATGACAAAGATCGTCGTTGGCGTGTTTATGGAGGAGGGAATCGATAAGTTCATATAAGTTAATCTGGCTGACGATTAGGTTTTTTCCCCATGTCATATGTTTGTCGTCTTGGCTAGTAGATTGTTTGAGAAAATACTCATAAGTGTCTTGGTCATAGTAGAAAGCATAGAGATTGAGGTCAACACGGCAAAGTTGTTCAACAGCGGATTTTAATTTTTCTTGTTTTAACAACCGGAGCGCCTCTTTCAAGTGAACCATATTTTTTTGATAAGCTTCATGCGGAAAAATAGTTGTTCCATCCCAAGTTAATCGAACGAACGACTGTTGAATTTTTAAATACAGCTCGTGAAGTTGAATATTCATGAGGTGACTCTTCCGAGGTGAAAGGGGGGCAAATTGAGTGAATGTATAAAGATGACGTGCTAAATGTTTTGCCGTTTGAAGAAGAAAATAGAGTTCTTTATGGGAATGATACGATTGAAAATCAAGACTCTCTTCAAATGCTTCGAAGAACTTCTCAAATTTAAGCGGCATAATTTTCATCTGATCAAATAAGATGATGAATGTTCCATAAAGTTTGTGGCAATACTCAAATGCGGGATAACTAAAATGATGAGTGATTTCATCATAGGATGTTTGACGAAGGATGAAATCCTGTTCGTGAGTGGGGCGGTAGCTAATGATGGTTGGAATTCCACTTTGTGAATACGAAAAATCGTCACTTACAATAGTAGTTGGTGCATCGATGACACAGCCATCTGGATAGGGACATCCAGGTACGAGTTTGGAAATGGATCGAATAAAATCCTGATACCCTTCTGTCGTTTTAATATGATGGGATTGAAAGTCATCATAAGCAACAAACCCTTCAAGATTAATTGCCACCATCGCCTCTTTTGCCCACTCAGGATGATTTTTAGTAATTTGTTGATAACCGCCAATGGACCAATTAAAAGAAGACTCACTTAGTCCCCATTCTTTAGCACCATGGGCGATAAAGACCAAGGTTTTATCGGGAACGTAATGACTCTTGATAAGTGCTCGGGCTAATCCTAGTAATAAGCCGCACCCACAGGCTCCGCTGTGGAAATTATAAAAGAGTCCGTCATAGTGGGACATAATAAGGATGCGCTCATGTTGATTTTTCCCTGGAATTTCACCGATGATATTGTAAGATGGCTGGTCTTTTAAAATATGGCTATAGCAATTAAGAACAACAGGTAGGGTTTGATTTTTAGAGCTGGATAATTGTTTTTTCAACATACAAGCATCTTGCAAACTAACGGCAAAGGCTGGAATATCAACGGGTGCATTGAAATTTTCGTAAGTGAGTGCATCAGCAGGAAGCTGCTGATCGTCCCGCATTGGAGCGGCGATGATTCCATAAGCACCTTTTTGTCTTGCTTGTAGGGCACAAATCCCAATCTGGCATCCGATATAGGTGTCTAAGTCAACGAGAACTAGCTTGTTCCTGACGTCTATGTTTTTATATTCATTTTTAGTCCCTTTTCCAACGTAAACGAGATCGAGGGTTAGGTTTTCTTCAATACAGTGCGTTGCGTAGGCGCAAAGGGTGAGTTGATGGAGTCTTTTTTTGCGATCAAGGTAGTGAAGGGTGCTTGTCTTGAATTCCCAGGAATCGATGGTGATTTCTTCTTTGCGAACATCGGATAAACCGATTTTTTGAAACTGATGATATAAAAATTGGCCAGATGACTTTTCTGACGGTGATCCAGCCGTACGAAATCCGAGCGTTTCGTTTGATCCTGATTGAGAGAGAGTACCGGCTACATAAGTGGCGTAATCAACATTAATTGCATCATAAAAATGATTTAATTCTTCTTGATAAGTCATAGCATGACTCCTCCTTTGATTCTTTCCTTCTATATCATAGTAAAAAAGGTAGAAATAGGTTCCAATCCTAAAGGAGAAATGTATATCTATTTCACTTCGTGAATAAGATAGAAGTACAAAGGGGGAAATATAAGATGGAATTTAACGAAAAACTACAACTACTACGGCAAACAAAAGGGATTTCCCAGGAAATGTTAGCAGAAGAAATTGGGGTACCGAAGAAATTAGTGGTCGATTGGGAAGCAGGAAAAGAGTTGCCAGATATGCATAACTTAATGGCAATTTCGGATTGGTTTAACGTGAGTTTGGACGAATTACTGCGTGATCGCATTCACTTGGATACACTAAATCGGTTGGGGTTTTTTGAGCAGGAAGAAGAGCTTGTTCAAAACGATTTTCTTGAAAATCTTATTTTAATTGTAGGCATGATGCTGATGATCATGAGCTTTATTTTTAATCACTTTTTAATAGGTGCTATATTTGGTCTTTTAGGAACCGGGATATACTATGGGATTCGTTTGAAAAAACAAAGATAATCAAACATAAAAAAGCAAGCTCCTTGTTTAATGAGGAGCTTGCTTTTTTTATTTATCTATTGAAAAAATAAGACAAATTTGTCCAAACTGCAATAGTTATTGTCTAGTTAGCATCAAAGGGTATGAAGTTGTCAACAACTACGATATACTTCTATTTATTGGATGGATGTTCACTTGTTAGGAATTATAATAGGTGGAATTAACTTCAACCAATAGGTAGAAAGGAGGATTATCTTCGGAATAGGGAATAAAGTAGCGAGTTTTAATAATAGGGAGTGAGTAAGATGAAGAAAATAGTATTTATGATTGGAGCAGTCATAGTCTTTTTAACTGGAGTTTTGATTCTTTCAATCCATGTTGATTTCCGTCATGAGGAAGAAGACAATCAGGAGATGACGCAAAAGGTCGAATTCGTTGAGGTTATCGATGGAAAAATTAGAATTGATGAAGTGTATACAACGTTAGGTGTTCCTAGTGATTCAGTTTATGTGACAAGGGAAGTCTTAGGTGAAAAAACAGTGGTATCTGTTTTTGATAAAGAGAGTCAAACTTATTTATTTGGGTTTGAGGAAGAGGGGACAAACCCGAATGCCCGTGGAGCATATACGAAAACTGTTTCAAAGATTACTTCTTCAAATGGGGCAGAAGCTAAATTACAAATGGTTTTAGAGTGCTATCAGGATAGTAATCATCGTCAAATCAATAAAATTAAATCTACAAAATGGATTGCAGTTTCAGGATCAATTTTAGAATGTGAATACACTTCGTATATTTCAGATAAAAATGATCAAGGTGTAGGGACAAAGGCGCGCATGTTTGGGACAGTTAAGATGAAAAAAGGTTCGGATTCAAATATTTGGACGAGTATCGATCACACGTATTCATTAGACTAAAAGGTTGGCGAAATTTTTTTAAAGAAGAATATAGCACCTAAACAAAAGGAGGTCTTCCAGTGGAAAGACCTCCTTTTGTTTACGCGTTATTAATCGGATTGTGAACTACTGACGTTTAACGGCTCGTTACTTTTAGGGTATAGGTTCCAGAAGTTTCTGCTTTGGCTTGAACAACAAATGTTCCGCTATTTGCTGGAATTTCTGCAAAAGTAACTGTTTTTCCCGGCTTAATCGTCTGGGGTTTCCCCTTGATTTCCCCTTTATTATTTAATATTTGAACTTTAATGCTCCCTGGGTTTCCTCCATTATTGGTTACGTTAACGTCTGCTTTAAAAAGATTATTATCTCCTATGACATTACACCATTGTCCTGCAGTTAAATACGTTGATCCACTCCAGTTTAACCAAGCTTTCGAGTTTTGTTCTCTCTGTTTAATCACAATTTCATCGGGTGTTGAAGCAGTGATAGAATTTGCATGCCATCCTACTCCTAATAATGTTAAACATGTGAAACTAACTACGAATCCCTTTTTCATCCTATATCCTCTCCAACTATCATAAGTTTATAGGAAAATCATAACATATTTTATTCAAAGGAGAGAAGAAAAGTACAAAAATAGATAATAACATCCCTTATTATTTCATCTGACGTGATTTTGTCGGGAGAGTTGTGGCATCCCTTGCTCAGAAGGTGAGTTTTAATTCATGAAAAAGATAGGGCATAAAAAATTCCTAGCGCGAAGACTTGGTTTTGTCTAAGCACTAGGAATTTTTTATTTGAAGTTCGTTGGCTTTATCGATAGACGAATGAGGTCAGTATAACGATGAGTGCTGTCACTGTAATTGGAATGATGACGGATGTGAAGAAAATATCTTTATAAGATTGTTTGTGGGTGAGGCCGAAGATGGCGAGTGTCGTAATGACGGCACCGTTATGAGGAAGGGTATCGAGTCCACCGGAAGCTAGAGCGGCGATTCGGTGAAGAAGTTCAGGAGAAATACCAAGAGGTTCACTCATTTGTAAAAAGGTAGGGGCAAGGGCATTTAAGGTAATGCCGAGTCCGCCAGAGGCTGAAGCCGTTAATCCACAAATGATATTAACTGAGAGGGCCTCAGTAATAATAGGATTAGGAGAAAGATTTAAAATCATCGTTTGAATACTGGCGAAAATGGGAAGAGTTTTGATGATGCTACCATATCCGACGATAGCACTTGAATTAAGTAGGGGAACAAAGGAATTTTTGACCCCTTGGTCGAGAACGGATTGAAGATTTTTTATTTTCCCAATATTCAAGAGGAGAATTAATACAATAGCAATCACGATGGAAATAATGACGCTCCATGTTCCAGACTGGCTATCGAGTGTCGTGTTGTATTTTTCTAAATAACTTCCATCTATATAAGGATAGTAAAATTTTGAAAAGAAGAGATTGGCGCTAAAAATAACAACGATGGGTGCGAGGGCTAACCAAATAGACGGAGTTTTTGATGGAATTTTTGTCTTTTGCTCCATACTCTCCCCATAACCTTCGTTAACTTTTTTCGCACGGGCTGCTTGATTGTTGAGGTAAAGCATCCCTAATCCGAAGATGAGGGCGCTCGCAAGGAGTCCAATTCCTGGAGCGGCAAAGGTGTCAGTTTTGAAGTAGGTCATAGGAATAACGTTTTGAATTTCGGGCGTTCCTGGAAGGGCAGTCATCGTAAAGGTGAAGGCTCCGAGTGCAATGGTTCCAGGGATTAAACGTTTGGGAATGTCCGCCTCTTTAAATAATAAGGTGGCGATAGGGTAAAGAACGAAGGCGACGACAAAGAGTGAGACACCCCCGTAGGTCAGTAAGGCACCAGACAGAACAACAGCTAAAATCGCACGTTCAGGCTTTAACCACCGAATAATCGTGTGGGCGATCGCATGGGCATATCCCGTTTCCTCCATCAGTTTTGCAAAAATGGCTCCGGTTAAGAAAAGTGGAAAGTAATTTTTTACGAATCCAGCAAATCCATCCATATATACAAGCGTATAGTTTGCCATGAGATGACTATCAAACCCAAACGTTAAAAGCAGCGTGACGAGGGCGACGATCGGCGCCGTGATAATCGTCGAGTACCCCTTATATGCAAGAAACATAATGGTTCCTAACGATAAAATTAAAATAATTAAATGCATGATGATAAAACCCTCCTTGAAGTTTTTTTTCCGAGTTAAAAGAGCACGAGCCTTACTTTTATTGCCTATCTATTTGATAAATCCAAACGAGCCTTCAAAAAAATAGGTAGGGGAGTAGGAAGAAAAAAGAAAGTTGTATAAATAAGTTTGGCGTGATTATTATAGGAGAAACAAAGGTATTTCACAAATAATATGCAATTTTTTACCTCATTTTATAAAATAATGAAAAAATATTACAAGTACAATCAGAATTTTCTTTTCAGAAAGCGTTTTAAGGGGATATAATTAATTATGTTTAACTATTTAAACGGGAATCCCAAATAATGGGAAAGGGAATCAAGGAGGAATAATATGAGTGAGCAAAGGAAAAAGATTGGTATTTTAGATCGGGTGGAGAGGATTGGGAATGCCCTGCCGCATCCGGCAACAATTTTCTTAATTTTATCAGTTGTTATCGTTGTGTTATCAGCGATCTTATCAGCAACCGGGTTATCAGTTACGTATGAGGGGATTAATCGTGCGAATAATAATGCGGTTGAAATGATGACAGTAACGGTTAACAGTTTACTTTCAAAAGAAGGGGTTCAGTATTTATTTAGTTCTGCAGTAACGAACTTCACTGGGTTTGCACCACTGGGGACAGTCTTAGTCGCGTTACTCGGAGTTGGACTTGCCGAAGGAACAGGATTAATTGGAACATTATTAAAAAAATTAGTAATGAGTACGCCAAAACGTTTAATTACGGTTGTTGTGGTGCTTGCCGGTGTTTTATCAAGTATTGCATCTGATGCAGGATATGTTGTTTTAATTCCGTTAGGAGCGATCATTTTCTTAAGTATGGGACGTCATCCATTGGCCGGATTAGCAGCAGCGTTCGCCGGGGTATCTGGTGGATTTAGTGCTAACGTGATGGTCGGGCCAACAGATTCATTACTGGCTGGATTAACAACAGAAGGTGCGAAATTAGTGGATCCAAATTATGTTGTTGGTATTCAAGCTAACTGGTGGTTCTTAATTGCTTCAACAGTATTAATTACAATCATCGGAACGGTTATTACTGAAAAAATTGTTGAGCCTCGTTTAGGAAAATATACAGGTGACGCAAAAGTTGAAGACCATGAAATGAAGGTTTCAACAGAGGAGCAACGTGGATTACGTTTTGCTGGAATTGCGACACTGTTAATGATTATATTATTTGCTGTATTAGTTGTTCCAGCGAATGGTTTCTTACGCGGAACGGAAGCGGGAGTTCAAGGGGTTTTAAATTCTCCATTTATGAATTCAATGGTTGTTGTGATTGCGTTAGTATTTGCAGTGGCCGGAATCGCTTATGGATTTGGAGCTAAAGTTGTAAAAAATGATAAAGATGTAATGAATTTGATGGGTAAAA
Source organism: Turicibacter sp. St.80E1 (assembly GCF_059728495.1). Lineage (NCBI taxonomy): Bacteria > Bacillati > Bacillota > Erysipelotrichia > Erysipelotrichales > Turicibacteraceae > Turicibacter > Turicibacter sp. St.80E1. The sequence goes on from NZ_AP039386.1 coordinate 59,438, forward strand.
GTATGGCATCAATGGGATCATACATTGTCTTAGTCTTCTTTGCCGCTCAATTCGTTGCTTACTTCAATTATTCAAATTTAGGAACAATTATTGCTGTTAAAGGGGCTGACTTGTTAACGGCGATTGGATTACAAGGAATTCCACTTGTTATCTTATTTATCTTAGTGGTGGCATTCATTAATATCTTCATGGGATCAGCTTCAGCTAAATGGGCAATCCTAGCACCAGTTTTTGTGCCAATGTTAATGAAGGTCGGATTCACGCCAGAATTCACTCAGATGGCTTACCGTATTGGTGATTCAACAACAAACTTAATTTCACCATTAATGAGTTACTTCGCCTTAATCGTAACATTTGCAGCGAAGTACGATAAAAAATCTGGAATTGGTACATTGGTTTCAACGATGGTGCCGTATTCAATTGCCTTATTAATTGGATGGACGATTTTATTAGTTGTTTGGTTTGTACTACGTTTACCATTAGGGCCAGGTATTGAAATTTTCTTACCAGGATTTTAATTAAATGAAAAAGACTTAAGCACTTGCTTAAGTCTTTTTTTGTGTCATTTAAAAATCTCCTATCGAGTTTGAGACGATTATCTCTTCTTGAATAAAATATAAAGTCCCAAACCAATAAGAAAAATTGAAAATAAAAATAGATAAGAAACGAAAAAATTTAAGTAGAGGAATAGGGCGATGGTGCAAAGGATTGTAATAGGAATGAGTAGACCTTTATCCTTGACATCAAAGTAATAGAGCTGATAAAGACCAAAAGCAACAGTTAATAAATAAAGTGGTGCGGTAAAATCTGAATATTGCCACTTGGTTAAAATTTCAAAAAGAGAGATTAATCCAATGGCAGATAAAATCCCCCCGGGTACAAGTTGACCGGGGTTTTTTCTCGTTTGAAAATAATTGATTTCAAAATAGAGCCCCGGAATTAAAACAAATAAAAACCAAAGATTATCGAGGATGACGGTATCTAAATGGAAGGCGTAAGTAAGGAGTGATAGTCCCCCGATAAGGATTAAAACACTTCCGATAACGAGTTGAAATGGTTTCATAAAAATTCCCCCTTCACGAATTAACATACCATGTCTAGATGTGATTCGAAAGGGGGAAAATATCCTACTTTTTATGAAGCAATCGATAGTCGCTTGGCATCATTTCCTTTAGCTTTTTAAATCTAAAAAATTAATAAACGGTTGAGATTTGACAAAAGATAATAAGAATCAACAGATAAAAAAAGAGCGATTAAATCGCTCTTTTTTTACATATAAGGATGACTCGATTTAGGCATCTCGATGACGATAAAGTGGGAAGTATGGGTTGCCGCTATATGAATTTCATCTTCGATAATTTCAAGGGCATCCTGTTCTTTAAGGGCAATTCCGTTCGCTTCGGAAAAACCTTCAATTTGCATGAGATAGGCCTGTCGACCTAAAGGGACGTTAATGGTTGCTGTATTTTTCTCATCGAGAATAATAGTATAGATGTTCACGTCCTGGTTTATGGTGATGGGCGCATCCCCATGAATATCAGAAACCATGTGGAGCCATTGGTTGTGACGTGCCTCGAAGTCAAAGTGGTAATCCCCGTGTGTTTGGTGACGATGATGGGGTTGTGGGGAAATCCCAATCTCTAAAACCCGAGTGGGTTGAGCCGTGTTGTTCGATCGGATTTGTTCAACATCTGATGCTGCGCTCATGTAGTGCATTTGTCCGCGTTTGAGAACGCAATTGTGTCCGTGTTGATCGGTATAGGTTAGTTCGCCGTCAACAACGTAGGTAAGTGTCTCGATATTGTTATTAGTTGTTGTCTTATAGACGGAATGAGGAGAGATAAGGTTGTCATTTAAAACACGTAATACGCCAAAGTTAATTTTTGTCTCATCAAAATAGTCTGCAAATGAAAAGTGATAGACTGTTGATAACCAGTCAAATTCAGCGCCACCCATTGATTGATGATCGAGTTTTCTAAGCATGTGAATCACTCCATCTCCTGAAAATTTAGGCGGTTGCCTATTACTAGTATCAGTTTGTCTTGGGTAACTATACGGCGAAATAGTTGGATAGTTCAAGCAGAAATTAGGTCGACTAGATAATAATTAGAAATTTTATAAAATTTTGCTTTTAAAATTATTTTTTAATTTGTGGTTAAAAATATTGCTGTCTTTAAATTAGGAGGGAATTTGTCATTTATTAACTAATCCTTCAATTCATCTGTGTAAGAAAAAACGAATCGTTATTTTTGAGTGAAGGGAATGTTTAAAATTAAAAAAAGATGCTCAATAATAAAGAAACTAGTGAATTGAAGAGGAGGCGCGTGATAATGAATCGAATGCGAATGTTTTTAATTGCAATGAGTGGACTATTTTTAACGATAGGGATGATTACCGTGTTTTTATTTCAAACGCAACTGAAGGAGAAGGAAACAGACATTCCCACCTTTTATCAGGATGTTGTGGAGATAGAAAATCCGGCTAGTTTCCGTGCATTAGTTAATAAAAATTATCGTTTACCTGCTGATTATGAACCATCGGATTTAGTTCTTTTAGACGTGCCCCTTTATAATAAGGATAAGAATAATGAGGCAAACTATTTAAGAAAAGAGGCTGCACGTGCCTTAAAGAATTTATTTGAAGCCGCTTATAATGAGAAGGGGTATGAATTAATCGCGCGAAGCGGCTATCGTTCGTATGACACACAGGTGATGCTTTACGACCGTTACGTTAAAGAAGATGGGGTAGAGGCAGCTGATACTTATAGTGCGAGACCTGGGCATAGCGAGCATCAAACAGGATTGACGATTGATATTACATCCGACTCCGTTCATGGGGGATTAACTGAAACATTTGGTGAAACTGATGAAGGAAAGTGGGTGGCCGAAAATGCCCATCGATTTGGTTTTATTATCAGGTACCCTGAGAATCGCGTTGATGAGACCGGGTATCAGTATGAGCCTTGGCATCTTCGTTATGTAGGAACTGAGGCGGCGACCTCTATTTATAATGATCAATTAATTCTTGAGGACTACGTGCTTAATGTGATGAAACAAATGAGCGTTCTGTGGGACTGAGGAGACTAAGATCGTTCTAGAACCTTACATTTTTGTACGATAGCCTAGAAAATTTCAAAAAATTCATGGCAAAAACTTACAAAACAATTTTAAATGGCATATAATAGAAATATCACCTTAGGAAATGGGGAGGCTTTAAAGAACCTAAGCATGATTTGTTTGATAAAGAACATACTATTTATAAGTTAAACAGAATTTTTTGTTAAAGTTAGGAGTGAGTGATATGAAATTTTCGGAATTTAAATACACCAGACCAGATTTTGATCAGTATAAGAAAACTATGGATGAATTAACGAATCAATTTAAACAAGCATCTGATGCAGACGCTCAGTTAGAACTTGTAGCAAAAATTAATAAGGTGCGTAGTCATGTTGAAACGATGGCGACATTAGCTTCTATTCGTCATAGTATTGATACGCGCGATAAATTTTATGATGAGGAACAAACTTATTGGGATGAATATAGTCCACTGTATGAAGAAGTTAACTCTAGTTTTTATGGAGCGATTGTTCATTCACCTTATCGTAAAACTTTAGAGGACAAGTTTAGTAAACAGTTTTTTACGATTTTAGATTATCGCTTAAAATCTTTTTCTCCGGAGATTATTTCGGATTTACAAGAAGAAAATAAATTATCTAGTGATTATACGAAATTAATCGCCTCGGCTAAAATTATGTTTGATGGTGAAGAACGAACAATTCCCGGAATGGGAAAATATTTATTAAGTGAAGATCGAAATGTTCGTGAAGCGGCTTCGAATGCGAAGTATGGATTCTTTGAAGCACATGAGCAGGAGATTGATGAAATTTATGATCAACTCGTTAAGGTGCGTACCCGTATTGCTAAAAAGTTAGGATTTGAAAATTTCGTGGAGCTTGGATACATTCGGATGATTCGCAGTGACTATACACCGGAGATGGTAAAAAAATTCCGTCAACAAGTTCTTGATTATATTGTGCCCGTTGCATCTTCATTATATAAACGTCAAAAAGAACGTTTAGGATATGGAGAACTTAGATATTTTGATGAAAAGTTTGAGTTTACCACAGGAAATGCGACACCGAAAGGTGAACCAGACTGGATTCTAGAAAATGGTGTTAAGATGTATCATGAACTTTCACCACAAACAAAAGAATTTTTTGATTATATGGTAGAGACTGAGTTGTTGGATTTAGTTAATAAGCCAGGTAAAGCGGGTGGAGGTTATTGTACATATATACCGGATTATAAATCTCCATTCATCTTTTCAAATTTTAACGGAACATCGGGAGATATCGATGTGTTAACCCATGAAGCAGGTCATGCTTTTCAAGTGTATTCATCACGTTGGATTGAAATTCCTGAATTAAACTTTCCAACTTACGAAAGTTGTGAAATTCACTCAATGAGTATGGAATTCTTTACATGGCCATGGATGAATCTCTTCTTTAAAGAAGATACAGAAAAATATAAATTTGTTCATTTAGGTAGTGCGATTAAATTTATTCCTTATGGAATCACTGTAGATGCTTTCCAACATTTCGTTTATGAACATCCAGAGGCAACACCGGCAGAACGTAAAGCTGCTTGGCGTGAATTAGAAAAACAGTATTTACCGCATAAAGATTATGAAGGGTGTGACTTCTTAGAGCGAGGAGGTTGGTGGTTCCAACAAGCTCATATTTTTAATAGTCCATTCTACTATATTGATTACACACTTGCCCAAATTTGTGCCTTACAATTTTGGAAACGAATGCATGATGATCGAGAAGATGCATGGAAGGATTATGTTCGATTATGTGAGGCCGGAGGAACGAAATCTTTCTTAGGACTTGTTGAATATGCCCATTTGAAATCGCCATTTGAAGAAGGATGTGTAAGTTCAATTATTTCTGATATCCAGGCGTGGTTAGAGCAAGTAGAGGATAAAAAATTATAATAAAATGATTATCCACGGATGTTAAAAAGTGATGGGAGGACATTTTCCCATCACTTTTTTCGTTTTGTGTATAGTTTATACAAATTTAGTATTTTATTCATCCTCAATCCGTAGTATGATAAAAGGGTTATGGAAGAAATCAATACGTTTTGGGATTGATTAAAGATTTTTACTTAGGAGGGTTAGTTGTGGATTTTATTGAATTATTGAAGGTAATTTTCCTTGGGATTGTAGAGGGGATTACGGAATGGTTACCTGTAAGTAGTACGGGGCATATGATTTTAGTTGACGAATTTATTAAATTAAACATGACACCAGCATTTATGGAGATGTTTTTCGTCGTTATCCAATTAGGTGCTATTATGGCGGTCGTTTGTTTATTCTGGGATAAATTATTTCCGTTTGAATTTAAAGGTGGCTTCAAAGTTAAGACGGATACGATGAATTTATGGTTTAAAATTGCAGTAGCTTGTGTGCCTGCAGCGATTATTGGTTTATTATTTGACGACGTGATTGATGAATATTTATTCAATCCAGTGACAGTTGCCTTAATGTTAATCCTTTATGGGGTATTATTTATTGTGATTGAAAACCGAAATAAGGGACGCCGTCCAATGGTTAATGATTTATCACAAATCACTTATAAATTTGCCTTAATGGTTGGTATCTTTCAATTATTAGCACTTGTTCCAGGAACATCACGTTCAGGGGCAACGATTGTAGGTGCAATTTTAATTGGTGCTTCACGTTATGTTGCATCAGAGTTTACATTTTTCTTAGCTATCCCAGTTATGCTTGGTGCGAGTCTATTAAAAATTCTAAAGTTCGGTTTAGTTTTTACAGCGTCTGAAGCAGTGGTTCTGGGAACTGGAACATTAGTTGCCTTCTTTGTTTCTATTTTAGCGATTAAATTCTTAATGGGATATATTAAAAAGCACGATTTTAAAGTGTTTGGATGGTATCGTATTATTCTAGGAATTATCGTGCTTGCTTATTTTTTCTTTTTTAATGTGTAATAGATAAGAGTAAGCCAATTTACTAAAGAGGCTAATAGATAAAGATAAAAAATCATGGATGAATAATCCATGATTTTTTTTTGTTGTCCGAAAAGGTCAAATTTTAATAAAATCTTCATAAATTAGTGACCCTTTTCTTAATATCTATAGGGTATACTAACTGTATGAGTCATTTAATGAGAGGAAGTGGGAGTGATGAAAGTCATTGATTACGTAGTGACTGGATCATTGTTAATGCTTGTTGTTTTTCTTTTTTATATTCCAATTTTCTTTTTATTAAGAAAGAAAAATATTCCGCTTTTAAAACAGATGAGCTGGGTTTGTTTTGTGGGAATTATTTTTGTTATTTTAGTAGCTACGGGATTGTTTGATCTCCTTCTTGGAGGAAGATACGCGTTCAATCCCCCCTATCATTTTCTGAATTTAGTTCCATTTAGTTGGGTGAGGGAAACGTGGGCCATGGGATTTTTAGCGATGATTTCTCAGGTGATTGGAAATATCCTTATGTTTGTACCGTTAGGATTTTTACTTCCCTTCGTATTTAAATCATGTAAATCCCCGTACAAAACATTGATGGGGGTGGCTACTTTTTCTTTTTCGATTGAATTTATTCAATATTTTATTGGACGTTCAGCGGATATTGATGATTTAATTTTAAATACATTAGGCGGCATGCTTGGTTTTGGCGTTTATTTGATGACCGATAAGTGGTTATTTAGGAAGTTGAATAGTCAAGAAAAGTGTGCAATTCCTGAAACAGGCGAGGACACTGAGTTGGAAGAAAATGAGTGAAGAAGAAAGAAGGATGATTGATGGGGATTTTGATTGAAAGATTTTACGGCTTTTTATGCGTGTTTATTCCTTGCTTGATTTATCAAGGATGGCTATTAAAAAAAGAGGGGCGAACAGCCCATTTAGGTTATCATTTGTTTTGGGTTAATGTATGTGTTCTTTATCTTTACTTGGCGATAGACGTAGCGGGAATCGGAAGTGTTTGGGATATTGGATCATTTAAGACCATCATTCGCGGGGATGAGATTCACCTTCTTCCATTCTCAGAGGGAATCGGGCTAACCACGGTGCTTAATATTATTATGTTTATGCCACTTGGTTTTTTAGTCCCACTGATTTGGCGTTCGTATAGAAATGGCATCAAGGTGATGGGGATAGGGTTATTGTTTTCAGGTTTAATTGAGTTTTTTCAGTTGTTTAATTATCGGACAACAGATATTGATGATTTATTAATGAATACATTGGGTGCATTATTTGGGTATTTAATGTTTGTAGGATTGAAAAAGATTTTTCCACAGGTTGGGGAAAAATCAATTTTACTTGCTAAATATGAGCCCATAGTATATGTTGTATTATCTATTTTAGGGGAGTTTTTACTCTTTAATTGGCGTCTCATCGCATAAAAAAACGTCTATTCCGGGAAGGGATAGACGTTTTTTCTTGATAGTGAAACTAGTTTGAGAAGAGTCCCACCTAGACTCAATAAATAGTATTTGATAAAGGTAAAAAAATTATACAAAGAATTTTGTTTTTTTATTATTGAAGACGGCTCGCCACTAATTGTTGAATCTCTTCTTTGATTTCCGATGTGGCATCGATTTCTTCGAGTTGGGCTGAAAGCGTGCCATCCTCGTCATCGAAGTGGTTTAGTTCGTGATAGGTTTCCGCGATTTCACGAGCGATTTCGATATCAATTTGGTGTGACGAAGCAAGTGCTTTTAAGTCTTGATCAATCGTTTTAACTTCTTCAATGCATTTGAGGGAAAGAACCATTTCGATTGGCATTGTTCCGTTGTTTTTGCTTTTATCAGGGTATTTAATGGTAACGTTAATTTCATCGAGGTGGCTCTCGCACATAAATTGATATAGATCGGAAAAGGTTTTAAATTTTTTGTGTTTTGTTTTAATTTCCATAGGTTCAACATCCTTTCGTGAAAAACAGAAGAACTAGTGTTAGTATCGACCAATTTTTGCTTAATATGTAAAATAATTTCTTAAAATAAAACACCTCCAACAAAAGAGGAGGTGTTCGCTTTTGATCACGTAATTGTGAGAAGTGGAAGCCTAGTCTTATTCTTCCTCTTCTGGTAAGTCAACGTTATGGTGGACTTGTTGAACGTCATCTAAGTCTTCTAATACGTCAATTAATTTTAAGAATTTAGTAAGGGCATCTCCCTCTAATGAAACAGTTGACGTTGGAAGCATTGTTAATTCTGCCACTTCAAATTCGTTAATTCCCATTGCATTTAATGCTGTTTGAACGGCATGGAATTGGTCTTGGTCCGCGTATACAGTGATTTCTCCATCTTCTTCTTCAACATCGCGAACGTCTACATCTGCTTCCATTAATCCTTCTAAGATTTCATCGGCAGAGTTTCCGTTGAATCCGAATAAAGCTGTTGCTTCAAACATGAAAGCCACGGCACCACTAACCCCGATTTTTCCACCATTTTTATTAAATGCGGAACGAACTTCTGCAACTGTACGGTTTACGTTATCTGTTAATGTATCAACAATAACTGCAGCCCCGTTCGGACCGTATCCTTCATAACGGATGAAATCGTAGTTTTCGTCTGATCCACCTTTTGCTTTGTTGATTGCACGGTCAATGATTTCGCGGTTAACCCCAGCAACCTTTGCACGGTCAATAACAGAAGCTAAGTTACGATTTAAACTTGGATCTGGATCACCATTTTTGGCAGCCATATAAATTTCTTTTCCGAAACGCGCTAAAACTTTTGAACGGGCAGCATCTTTAGCCGCTTTACCGTATTTAATATTATTCCACTTACGACCCATGGGGTATCACTCCTAATATTTAATTTTATTGTTATCTACCTCTCTTTATTATACCCCCCTTTCTCCTATCTTTTCAAGTTTTATCCTTATTATGGTCGTCTAGGGGTGAAAAAAAGAAAGAGTATTTGACACAAGTGGGTTAATTTGGTAACCTAAGTTTGAACAGAAAACTAGGTCACAGGAGATGATTAGATGGAGATTAAAAATTATACCTGTATGAAGTGTGGAAATCATCACTATGAAGTAGATGAATTTTGCGCGACAGGAACCGGATTTTCGAAGTTGTTTGATGTCCAAAATAAGAAGTTTACAACGATTACGTGCACCAAGTGTAAATATACAGAGATCTATAAAGGATCAACGAGTGATTTGGAAAATATTTTTGACTTTTTAATTGGTGGTTAAGAAGGAAAGAATTCTTTGAATGGATATAAAAAGAACCGGGCAGGATTGCTCGGTTCTTTTTGGTTATAGGAGTAGATTATTCAGCTAATAAAGCATCGATTGTTTCTTGAATTCGTTTCACACAACCTTTGCAAGCTGTTCCAGCTTTTGTTTCTGTTTGAATTTCAGCAAGTGTTGTTGATCCTGTTTCAACTTCTTTTTTGATGTCCCCTACTGTTACGTTGAAGCAGTAGCAGATTTTTTTATTTAAATCCATGTGAATGCCTCCCCTTTTATTAGATATAGTCCCATTTTATATGAAAAATGAGGTTCAAACAAGAGAGATGCAAGATTTTTATGAGGAGATAGTGCTCTTTAAAAAAAGGGGAAGCTTCTTTCATGCTCATTTTGTGACGTATATTGAGGCAAGGATGGGAATTGAGGGAAGATATTGTTTCAGAAAAAGGGGTTAAGCATGAAAAGATTGAAATTGCAAAAAATTTAGCGGATGTTTTAGATAACCTACGATTGCGTTAAAAACCGGACTTTCCATGGAAGAGGTCTGAAATATTAGAAAGGAGCAAAACTAAAATGAGTTTTCTTTTTGGTTTGGATAATGGGAAGCGAATTTTCTTATTCATGAAGATAGATTTAACGATTGGAGAGGAATAACCGATGAATAGAAGCAATAGATTGACATATATTTATTGGATTTGTCATATGATGTAGTAGGTTACGGAGGGAGGAAGTTTCATGTTAATGGTGACAACAGATTCGATTGTGGGGAAAGAAATTGTAGAGGTGAAAGGGCTTGTGAAAGGAAGCACGGTTCGGTCAAAACATATTGGAAAGGATATTGGGGCTTCCTTAAAAACGATTGTTGGTGGAGAGTTAAATGGCTATAATGAAATGCTGATTGAGGCTCGTCAAATTGCATTAGGTCGCATGGCAGATGATGCAACACGGTTAGGTGCTAATGCGGTTGTTGGTGTTCGATTGATGTCATCTGCTGTGATGGCGGGGGCAGCGGAAATGGTGGCATACGGCACAGCGGTGGTGGTGAGATAAAAATGAAAGCAATATGGGTAAACATGGTTATTTGTACAGTGTTAATCGTTTATTTAAGCGGTATATTGGATGTAGCTGGCTTACTCATAGCAAAAATCACAAGACGGCATCACGATTAAAAAATAAAAAAATGAAAACCGAGCATTTTGGGTTTTCATTTTTTGCTAAAGGAGAGTTTTTACGATGTATCAACTGATGGTTGCCAGTAAATCTGATCTTGAGATTGTTTTTCAACTGATTGAACAAAGGATCGAGTGGATGAATCGAGTAGGAATTAAGCAATGGAATGAAACGAATTATTGTGAGGTGTATCCTAAAACTTATTATGAACGATTGATGAGACAAGGTCGCCTATATGTTTTAAAATCAAATCAAACACATCGAGTCATAGGGGCTGTTGCTTGCTTTGATCAAGACGAGCGATGGTGTGATACGAAGGAAGTGTCTGCTTATTATCTGCATCATTTGGTGACGGATTACCGTGAAAAAGGGGTTGGACACATTTTGTTAAAGGAGATAGAAGGGGTGGCACGGAAACATAAGAAGCACTGTTTAAGGTTAGATTGTGCAATGGATAACGAGAGGCTGAATCAATATTATGAAGAGCAAGGCTTTTTATGGTGTGGTCAATGCGAAGAGGGTTTGTATAGAGGGAACTTACGGGAAAAGACATTGGGGTAGAATGAGCGGAAGAGATAAAAAAAGAATCAATCTATTTGGATTGATTCTTTTGGTGTTGTTTAAGATGCATCATGAGATAGCAAATCATAAAATAGCTTATCCACATGAGGATTAAGGATGGATTGACGCGTTCGTTAATGATAAGGCACATAACGATTGAGGCGATGATAAAGAACGAACTGGATTTTAACGTATAATGAAGTGCCGATTTATTCATAAGTACTCCCCTTTCAGATTAATAAAATAACTGGGATTGATTGACAATCCCAGTGACTCAGTTAAAATGTTTCGGATTCAGGTGAATTTGAGTTATCCCCAGTTTCAGAATCACTTGGTGGAAGTGGAGAGGGTCCTTCCGGTGTCGGTGGTGTGACATCAGAGGGTTGATCCTCTACTGGTGGTTCAGGTTTTGGAGTCGGTTCCGGTTCTGGTGTCGGTGGGACAATCTCTTCTGGCTTATCCCCCACCGGCGGTTGAGGTGAATCCGTTGGTTCTTGTGGCTTCACCGGCGTAGAAGTGGATGGCTTTTGCGTCGTATTCTGATTTGGTTTAGACGTTGATGGTTTTTGAGTCGGCTTCGATACTTCTGGCTTTTGGGTGATAGATGGAGTTGGTTTTGATGTGGACGGCTTTTTATTCGTCGTTTGACTTACCTCTTTTTCACCTTCTGTCTCTTCAACCGTTAATCGTTTTCCAATAGCAGAATCCCCCGAGTCTTCCTTATCTTCAAAGACGGTCATCGTGTTCGAAGCATCGCCGTTTAATGTAAAGCCCTCTTCTGAGTATGTAGCATTAAAGATGCGCTCAATGTATTGAACGGGAACGAACACTTCATCGTCAATCAATTTTGGGGTTACCCATTTGATCGTCATTAACGCCGTTTCATCGTTTCGTTCAAGGAATAGGGCTTCCTTTTCACCGTTGATGAGACTATATCCGCAGTTAAGATTTAAAATGATTTCTTGATCATTGATTGTGTAAGTATAGGTACCTGTTTCTTCATCAAAGGCCACTGAACCCTCGAAGGAAGACATAACGTCATCGATAGAAGCAAGGTTCTCATGAATATCAGGTGTTATGGTTGTTAATGTAATTGGATCTTGTCCCCCCATTAAAAAGGAAGGAAAAAATGATAGTAAAAAAAGAAATGAATGTTTCATGATACTGGTCCCCCTAACCAATTAAACGTGTTTTATGGATAAGATAATTTTTATTTTCTGATAGATGATAATAAGTATCTGAGGTGTTAACTTTAGCTTGGATGGTTGTTGTTGCCCCTTCCCTATTTTCAAAATTGTAGCGAATCATTTCGTCCGATAGTTCATTTAGCAGGGAATTGATTTCGTCTGTTGATAAATGATCAGGGACGATGGTATTAAATGAAAGGTTCTTTTTGGTTAATTTTGAGTCTTCAATCTTCCATTCGGCTGTAAATAATAAGTTTTCACTGAAATTTTCTGTATAAATGGGTTCGTATTGATAAGTATATGATCCATTTGTCTCGATGGTATAACGATAATTGGGATCTGTAAAATCAACGGTTTGTTGGTCTGTCTTGTTTTCATAGACATTCATGTGCACTTGCGTCACATTTTTTGAATCATTTTTTTGTAGCTCAGAAAGTAATTTATTCGCTAATAAAATGTTATCAGCATAGTTGAGGTCGGCTTTAATATCGACTTCATATTTTTTCTCCTTTTTGTGTCGACGAACGTCTAAGATTTCGTAAGGAGATTCAATTAGTTGATTAAGTTCTACATCCTTTGGTTCTAGATGAGAGACACCGTAGACAACCGTGACGGTGACTAAAAGGGTTAGTAATGTTCCAAGTACAATGACCGGTTTTTTTGAAATATTGCGCTTCATAAGACTCCTCCAAATTCCTCAATATCAATCATAAGTTTGTTGTTGTTTTGTCTCAAAATCATGTAATTTTGTAGACTCCCCTACCACTTTTTGTATACTTTTTATTTTAGAGGAAATAGAGGGAAATTACAATATAACTAAAAAAGAAGTCATAAAAGATATGACTTCTTCGAGCTATTTTTTTTAAATAATTTAAAAAGGGTGAAAAAATTATTACTCATTTGCATGATTTCAGTCTAACGTCTTCATGTTCTGCCGAAATAAGGGCTAATAAGTCAGAACCATGACGTGCTCTTGTCCAAAGATTTGACCGTTAAATTCAAAACCGGCTTCTTCATATAAATGAATAGCGGGTGCACTTTCTGGATTTACACCAAGAAAAATTTGGTGGCGTGTTTTATCTCCCTTAATGAGTTCGATGACTTGGTGAAGGGCCTCTGTTCCAAACCCTTGATTTTGAAAGTGGTGATCGATCATTAAGCGATAAATCCAGTATTCATCATCCTCCGAGTCTAGGCAATACATTAAAAATCCGACCATTACTTCGTTATGGTAAATGGCAAGCGGGATACATTCTGGTTGGACCTTAGATTGTGAGATGGAAATCGCATTGGAAGCGACGTATTGTTGTTGATTGGGATGTACGCTTAAATCGAGACATTCCCAAAGATTATCTTTTGAAATCGGTCGTAATGTAATCATTTTGATTCCCCCTATAAAACGATTAGCGTTGTATATTCATTATAATCACGTAAGTGGCTGTTTATACAGCATCGCAAAAGTAGTGATAAACTTTAAACATTTGACGCAATCTGCCATGGGTTCATTTAATATAAAAAATGCTATCCTTATTATATAGGGAATTTAATAAAAGAAATAATCTACCTCATTAAAATGATTGATAAAAAGGATAAACAGACGAAATTAAGGAAAATAGTTAATAATTTTACAAAAAACGATAATTTGATATAATGGAATCATTAAGTCGGGGAGGATGATTTGATGGTTTCTTTTTTTATACCTTTTTTTCAATTAGTTGTATTGTTTTTAGGGGGCCAATGGCTATTGAATGAAAAAATGGGGCGACGTGAATTTTGGGTTCAGTTGCTCATCATCAATCTAATAGGTCAAGGGCTTTATCCAACGATTAAATTTTTTGCGATATTTTTCGTCGTGCTTTATCTCTTGGTTTACCGACTATTTAAAACAAAGAAATTTTTTTTAAGCGTGATTGCGTCGGGGGTACCATTGATTACGATGATCATCGGGGATTATTTATCGCAATTGATCCTTGGAATTTCAGGACAATCCTCGTCTTTATATTTAACGTGGGAGCAGTCAGTTGTTCTTGAAACATTAATGATGGGGGGATTCACCTTAAGTTGTTGTTATTTTTTAAAAAGTTTATTTAAAAAAATGAATCGCTTTCCAGCACTAGAAAAACGTTATCGACGCTTAGTCTTAGTGCAAGTCAGTTTATTAATCCTTTTATTGTATGCGAATATTTACGCGGGGGAGAAGCAAGGTTTTAGTTCGCAGCACATTCAATTAACGAGCCTTTTATTTATTGCATATGGAGGACTACTAATTTGGAGTGCTGGAAACTTATTATTGGTCGTTATTAAACACGCCAAGCTAGAACAGGAGCGGATGGCGAATCAGCAAATCTATGACTACGCTTATAAACTTGAGCAACTATATCAAGAACTCCATCATTTTCGACATGATTATCTAAATATTTTGGTGAGCCTAGGTGAGAGCATTCGCCAAGAGGATTTAGATGGGATTAAAGGGATTTATGACCGAGTCATTCAACCCACTGAAAAACTGGTGAAGGGTCGTGATTATATTTTTGGAAAGCTCTATCAGATGGGCGTTCTCGAAATTAAAAGTTTACTTTTTGAGAAAATGGTTCGGGCACAAACAGAGCAAATAGACGTGAGGTTGGAGCTAGAAGAGCTAATTGATACCCTCTATGTCGATGTCTTTCCTGTTTATCGGGTGTTGGCTATTCTATTGGATAACGCGATTGAGGGAGCAAAAGAGGCAACAATCCCCTATCTATCCATTTCATTTTTGCAAGGGGAAGGGATTCAACAAATTGAAATTGAAAACTCATGCAAAGAGGAAGAGATTTCTTTAACAAAGATTTATCAACCGGGGTATTCCTCGAAAGGAGAGAATCGCGGAATCGGGTTGGCGACGGTTCAACAACTGATGGAGGCGGATCATTATATAACCCTTCAAACGTTTTATGATGCAGGTGTTTTTAGACAAGTTTTAATTTTAAAAAGGCAGGGATGAGAAGATGAAACTATTTATTTTAGAGGATGACCCCGTTCAAAGGGAACGCTTGGAAACCATAATCACCAAGTTACAAGACACACTCCAAATCTTTTGTGAACAACTAATTGCAACTCATGACCCAGAGGTGCTGTTAAGCAAGTTAGATGTTATTGATAGCCATCACGTGTATTTTCTCGACCTTGAAATAAATCATGAGGTACGAATGGGATTAGAGGTTGCACAGGAAATTCGGAAAAAAGATCCTCATGGAATGGTTATTTTTGTGACGACCCATTCTGAGTTGGCACCCAAAACGTATGCTTACAAAGTGTCGGCACTTGATTTTATTGAAAAAGATCAACCAAATGAAGCCTTTTCTCAGCAAGTGGAGGCCTGTTTAAGGCTGGCGAAGGAATACGAGGGAAGACAGGGTGAAAAAGAGGAACTTGTGATCAATAATAAATTTACGACTTTGAGTGTTCCCTTAGCGGATGTTTTATATATTGAGACGTTGACCGGGTCCCATAAACTACATTTAGTGACTAAAAAGGCGAGTACGCAATTTTATGGGAAGTTACGTGAGGTGGAACCTCTTCATGAACGGTTGTTTCAATGCCATAAATCTTATGTCGTTAACCTTCAAAATGTGGTGAGAATTGATAAAAAAGAAAAAAAGGTCTATTTTGAGAATGGAGAATCATGCTTCGTCTCACGACGGCTCGTCAAAGAATTGGAACGATTACTACTCAATGCGGCAGAAAAATCCCTTTAAAAAAGGGATTTTTTTGTATAAATGAACCGTTCAGGCATTTTCAATGACCGAATAGGGAATCGCTATTCTTGTTTGCGAACTGATTTGTTATGATGAGGAGGCAACAGATTGAGGGAATGTATGGGGATTGAACTTTACTAGCAGTTCGAGTAGCAGCAACTAACAAAGGGAAAGGCGTTTAGGTAGGTGTTACTTAGGCTCTTGTTTTTGATGTAGAGCCTATATAAAAGAAAGGAGATTTTATATGAAAACTTTTTTAGCTATAGCGTTAATCATATCTTCTTTATCTTATGTGCTCATTTATTTCAAAAAGAAAAAAACCAATACGCATAGAGAAATTAGCTATAAAATAATCTTTCTAATCACCTTTTTAATGATTAGCATTCCTATGCTTATGTTATAACCCCTACTTCTTAATTTTAAATAGCGTATTTTTATTGGAGACTTTAGTCTGTTGAATAAGAAAGTTGTATGCAATATAAAACCATTTTCTATGTAAATATTTCCATTTATGATATGATTAGACTTAAAGTGGGAGGAGGATGTGTATGATTAAAAAGAAATTGTTAGTTGCAGGGGGGACGGCTATTTTAGCGTGTAGCTCTTTTGGGACAAGCATATTTGCCGATGATCAAGCCGGTACCGAGCATAGTGTGGAGGTAGAGATGACGCTTGATGATAATGGTCAGGTGGTATATGAATATACTGATGAAGAAGGGATTACTCGAACAAGCACGACGACAAGTTTAGTTTCTTTGACGCAAGATAGATTTGATAAAATCTATTCTATTAATAAATGGGATAGCGATTGTATTGTCATTACGGTAAAGGAAGTTCCAGAGGGTGGAGCAAAGGCGTCTTTTGAAATTGTGGGTAGCGACGGTAAAACGATTGCTAGTTCTAAGGGAACACAATACGGTAAAGGTTCATCTTGGAGTGCGAAAAGTGGTGGAGGATGGGGAAAATCACACCATGTAAGAGCTAATCCGTCAGTCTCAGGGAAATATAAATTCCACTTACAGTGGTAAATAGTTATTATTTTGATGGCTGAGGATGAGTTTTTTCAAAAAAACGGAGAATTTTTATATGAATTTTATTGCATATTGTTATAATCTATTAAGCAGTATCTGCGTGATTTTGTTAGCAACCGTATTGCTAATCGTCATTTGCCGAGTCTTGAAAATAGGAGTTTTATTATTGTTGGAGAAATTAAATTAAAAAATCCCTTTTAAAAAAGGGATTTTTTTGACTAAATGAATGGTTCAGTTGAATAGGGGAAAGATTTTTTTTTTTGGATATAGAGGATTGAATAATTAAACGTCAACATATTATCGAGGATTTTTTACAATTTTCTTTTTTTCATGTATAATAATAAAGGGAGTCATAGATATGGTGCGACTTTTAATCTCGCTCTCAAAAGCGGGGTGATCTCATGAACGCTTTATTAACATTTGTATGATTAGTAGTTAATGTAGCTAATGGAATTTTTCAATTAGTTAAAAATGTTCGTGATAATAAAAAAAAGTAAAAGCACCTAATTGTCTTGCCGGACTAGAATAGCTTTTACTTTTCATATGAAACATTTAAGTGAGAGCAGAAAGTCGCATGGACAATCTATGGCTCTTTTTTTATACTATGTACTTTATAGTTATATTATAACTATTTTTCAGTTTTTTTTCAAGTTAGTCTCCGTTTTCAAAAATAAATAGAATCGTTACTTTATCTCTCTACTATAATTGGAGTATCCATCAAAGCGGAAGAAGATTTTCTTATGAAAAATATAAAGGTCCTAACAACGCTCAAAATAAATTTTGAGATAACTGATTTACTGGACGGCTAAGAACAAAAAACATTCAGTAAAAATGATTGTGGCAGATTATGAAAGCTTGATTAGGAAAACTTCGTTTATAAAAGAAAAAGCATTGGCAACGCCAGTGCTTTTTTGTGTGCGATTTAAAATTTAACTATAAATATTTTGCGAGATTACTTCCCCACTTTAAAGTCCTATTAGTTGAGGAAAGCTAAGGGTATCGTTTCACACCCCACTTAGCAAAGGAGACCCTACCCTATTAAAGGAGGATACATTTACTTCGTAAATGACAGGGAACCCCCAATCAAACTAGGCGGGATTTTCAATTTTTTATATAATCTAGTTTCAGGCCTCAGTTTCTCTTCTAAGTCTTCGAGTGTTACAAAATTCTTTTAGTGAATTTTGTTCCCTCGCTTAGACTTATGCGAGTAAACAAAGCGAGACCTTCAACTTTTTATATTATATTAAAGGGCTAGGTATTCGTCGTATGTTGTTTGTTTGTCGACGATTGATCCATCCTCTTTGATGTCGATGATGCGGTTAGCGATGGTTTGGATGAATTGGTGGTCATGTGAAGCGAATAAGACGTTACTTGAGAAGTCTTTTAATCCATTGTTTAATGCGGTGATTGACTCAAGGTCAAGGTGGTTGGTTGGTTGATCAAGCATTAATAAGTTGGCGTTTGCTAACATCATGCGTGATAACATACAACGGACCTTTTCTCCTCCAGATAAAACTGAAGCCTGTTTTAAAGCTTCTTCTCCTGAGAATAACATACGTCCTAAGAATCCACGAACATAGCTTTCTGTTTGATCGTCAGAGTATTGACGTAACCAATCGACTAATGAAAGTTCTGACTCATTAAAGAACTCTGAGTTGTCTTTCGGGAAGTAAGCAGTTTTGATTGTAACTCCAAATTTGAAGGTTCCACTATCTGCTTCCATTTCTCCATTTAAGATTTTGAATAAAGTAGTCACGGCAATTTCATCTCCGATAAAGGCGATTTTATCGTCTTTGCGGACCATGAAGCTAACGTTATCAAGAACTTTAACGCCATCAATTGTTTTTGTTAGTCCTTCAACCATTAAGATATCGTTTCCTACTTCACGTTCTGGCTTGAATCCAACGTATGGATAGCGACGGCTTGATGGTTCTAAGTCTTCTAATTTGATTTTATCTAATAATTTTTTACGAGAAGTCGCTTGTTTTGATTTTGAGGCGTTAGCCGAGAAACGAGCGATGAAATCCTGTAATTCTTTAATTTGTTCTTCTTTTTTCTTATTCGCTTCTTTTGCCATGCGGTTTAAAAGCTGACTTGACTCATACCAGAAGTCATAGTTTCCAACGAATAACTTAATTTTTCCGAAGTCCACGTCACAAATATGCGTACAGACTTTGTTTAAGAAGTGGCGGTCATGGGATACAACGATCACTGTTCCTTCAAAGTTAATTAAAAATTCCTCTAACCAGTTAATTGACTTGATGTCTAAGTGGTTGGTCGGCTCATCGAGAACGAGAATATCAGGATTTCCAAATAAAGCTTGTGCTAATAAAACTTTAACCTTTTCGGCCCCTGTTAAATCTTTCATTAATTTATCGTGTAATTCTGCTCCAATTCCTAATCCTTGTAATAAAGACGCAGCATCTGATTCAGCTTCCCATCCATTTAATTCCGCAAACTCACCTTCAAGCTCTGCTGCACGAATCCCATCTTCTTCATTAAAATCAGGTTTCATGTATAACGCATTTTTCTCTTCAGTGATTTGGAATAAACGTTCATTTCCACGGATAACAGTCTCTAAAACAGGTAATTCATCGTATTGATAGTGGTCCTGCTTTAAAACTGACATACGTAAATCTTTAGGGTAGCTCACGTGACCTGTATTAGGTTCGATTTCCCCAGCTAAAATTTTTAAAAAAGTTGATTTTCCAGCCCCATTTGCCCCGATTACTCCGTAGCAATTTCCTGGTGTAAATTTCAAGTTAACTTCTTCGAATAATTTTTTATCACCATATCGTAAACCGACATTAGATACTGTAAGCATGTAACAACACCTCCGTGTAATTTATCTTGAAACATTATATCATACTT
Organism: Turicibacter sp. St.80E1; assembly: GCF_059728495.1. Taxonomy (NCBI): domain Bacteria; kingdom Bacillati; phylum Bacillota; class Erysipelotrichia; order Erysipelotrichales; family Turicibacteraceae; genus Turicibacter; species Turicibacter sp. St.80E1. Next base: position 79,219 of record NZ_AP039386.1, read on the forward strand.
TTGCAAGTGTCGTCGAAAAAGCCGTGTGCGAGGTTAAAAAATATAGAGAAAAGGTTAGAAGTTTGGACAAGTTGTTAAGAGGAACCATTTCTTCTGATAAAGAACATAAAAAAAGAGGAATAGAAAAAATGCTATCCTTAATATATAGTTGTTGTGAGAGATTTAGATATTTTGTGAAAATAAAAAAAATATGAAAGAGAATCGAGGAAGTGGCCCATAATAAGGAAGATTAGAATGGTTAAATCGTAACACAGAAATTACGTAGGGGAAACGATATCATCAAAAGACCTATCTTGCAACTTTTTAAAAAATATTGTATAATAAGTGGACACTTCGTAAAAACATGCACTATCGTAAGTGATCATCGATTCATTTACGTTTTTTTGTGTTTTAGATAGAAAGGAAGCAAAGAATGACTCAAATTAAATTTAATGATCTTGCTTTATCGCCTGCGATTTTAAAGGCAATTGAAGAAATCGGATATGTAAATCCATCACCAATTCAAGCAGAAGCTATCCCAGTTGTATTATCTGGAAAAGATATTATCGGACAAGCCCAAACCGGAACAGGGAAAACGGCTGCGTTTATGTTACCAATTTTAGAGAAAATTGACCACAAAAGCCGTCACGTGCAAGCCTTAGTATTATGTCCAACACGTGAATTAGCGGTTCAGGTTCATGAAGAATCTAAAAAGTTCGCACGTAATATGCGTGACGTACACATTTTATCAATCTATGGAGGGCAATCATATGATCCTCAAATTCGTGCCTTAAAGAAAGGGGTACAAATCGTTGTCGGAACACCAGGTCGTGTCATGGACCATATGCGCCGCGGAACGTTAAAGTTAGATAACTTAAAAATGTTAGTTTTAGATGAAGCCGATGAAATGTTAAACATGGGATTCAAAGATGATATCGAAGAGATTTTAGAAAAAACACCGGAATCTCGTCAAACAGTTATGTTCTCAGCAACAATGGCTCGTGAAATCATGAACATTGCGAAAACTTATCAAAAATCTCCTGAAATCGTTAAAGTAGTTTCAGAAGAGTTATCAAATAAAAAAATCGACCAATACTTCGTAGAAGTACGTCGTCAAGATCGTGTTCATGCAATGATTCGTTGCATCGACATGATGGGATTAACATCATCAATTGTCTTCACAAATACAAAACGTGAAGTTGATGAGTTAGTTTCTAAGTTACAAGAAGAAGGATATGTAACAGAAGGATTACATGGAGATTTAAAACAAGCACAACGTGACCGTGTTATGAATAGTTTCCGTCGTAAAAATGTTAATATCTTAGTTGCAACAGATATCGCGGCTCGCGGAATTGATGTTAGCAACGTTGAAGCTGTTTTTAACTATGATATCCCATTAAATGAAGAAAATTATGTACACCGTATCGGACGTACAGGTCGTGCAGGAATGACGGGATTATCAATTACATTTGTATTCGGAAAAGATATGTTCCGTATTCGTCGTATTGAAGAATATACAAAAACAAAAATGTCTAAGATGCCAATTCCAACCGTAGAACAAATTCAAGAGAAACGTTCAAATCATGTGATTGAAGATGTTATTTCTAACCTTGAGGGACAAGACTTCACAAAAGAAAACGAGTTAATTGCAGCGATTTTAGAAAAAGGATATAGCTTAGAACAAGTAGCAGCTGGATTATTACGTATGAACATTGGGCAATCAACAAAAGATTATGCACCAATTCAAGAGGTATCAGCTAATACGAAGTCTAAAGGAATGCGTAAAAACGAAGTTCGTTTATTCGTAAATGTTGGTTCTAAACAAAAAGTTAAAGCGAAAGACTTCGTTGGAATGTTAACGAAAAAATCAGATATTCCAGCACGTGCGATTGGTGATATTGATGTTTATAAAAAATTCTCATTCATCAATGTTGATAAAGCACATGCAAACGCAATTATCCGTAAATTAAATTCGAAATTAATTAATGGAAAACCAGTTCGTGCTGAAAAAACAGCACCTGGAGCGTCAATGCCAAAAGGGAAGTAATTCAAAAGCCTTCATAATATAATTATGAAGGCTTTTTCTTTTGATTAAGAATCATATGAAAGGGAGTATGAAGAGTGTCAACGCGGTTAAAGCCTAAATTATTATCAGTTATGAAAACTTACACAAAAGAGCAGTTCGTTAAAGACGCCATAGCGGGAGTGATTGTTGCAGTAATTGCACTCCCGTTATCGATTGCTTTAGCTATTTCATCAGGTGTTTCACCTGAGCAAGGATTATATACCGCGATTATTGCTGGTTTTTTCATTTCATTACTTGGTGGAAGTCGAGTTCAAATCGGGGGACCAAGCGCTACATTTATGGTAGTTGTTTATGGGGTTGTTGCTAGTCATGGTGTAGAAGGATTGCTACTTACTACGATATTAGCTGGAATTATTTTAATATTATTTGGATTGTTACGATTAGGGAGTATGATTAAGTATATTCCATATCCTATTACTGTCGGGTTTACGAGTGGGATTGCCTTGACGATTTTTAGTTCACAAATTAAGGACTTTTTTGGGATGACGCTTGAAAATGTTCCGACGGGATTTGTTGATAAGTGGAAACTTTATTTCTCATCGGCCAATCAAATTCATTGGATGCCGTTTATTATCGGTTTGATTGCATTGATCATTTTAATGATCTGGCCAAGAATAAATAAAAAAATTCCAGCCTCTTTAGTTTCGATTGTTGTGACGACGGTACTAGTAGCACTCTTGAATTTAGATGTGCCAACGATTGGAACACAGTATACTCATCTTTCATCCACCTTTCCAAGGCCCTCGTTCCCAGAGGTGACGTGGAATAAGATTGAGATGTTGATTTCCCCGGCGTTTACAATTGCTTTTTTATGTTCACTCGAGTCGCTGCTTTCGGCGGTTGTATCAGATGGAATGATTGGAAGTAAGCATCGTTCGAATATGGAGTTGGTCGCTGAAGGTGTTGCGAATATTGCGTCGGGAGTGTTCGGGGGGATGCCGGCAACAGGGGCGATTGCTCGAACGGTGGCTAATATAAAAAATGGTGGACGCACTCCAATTGCAGGGGTAGTTCATGCGGTGACGTTATTATTTATCTTGTTATTTTTAATGCCATTAGTGAAAATGATTCCATTAGCAACGTTGGCGGCCGTGTTAATTATGGTTTCTTACAATATGAGTGAGTGGCGAATGTTTAAAAGGTTGTTAAGTGCACCTAAAAGTGATGTGTCAGTTTTACTTGTGACGTTTTTCTTAACGGTATTATTTGATTTGACGCTTGCGATTAGTGTGGGAATGGTTTTAACGTCGTTCTTATTTATGAAACGGATGACGGATGTGACGAATGTTCAAGGATTTGAGTTGCACGATGAGGAGGAGGAAGGCCAACTTTTAGATGAAGAGTTAAAGGAGGTCTTGTCCGATGAAATTTTAATTTATGAAGTGAATGGTCCATTTTTCTTTGGAGCCGCGGATAAGTTTTTAGATTCGATTCAATCTTTACAAGGACCGTCTAAAGTTTTAATCATTCGACTTCGAAATGTTCCGGTGATTGATGCCACAGCGGTTCATGCACTGGAGTTGTTACAGGATACTTGTCGTCGTTCGAACACAACCCTTATCTTGAGTGAAATTAACGATAAACCTTATCAGGTGGTTAAGCGTGTTGGATTGGTGAGGGAGATTGGTCGTGAGCAAGTGTGTCGTTATTTTGATCAGGCGGTTGAACGTGCGAAACAGCTGGTGTGTCGGTAAGAAGTTATGAGAATAGGGGATGGCAGCAGGAGGATATCATGAAAAGAATTAGCCGAATTTCATTGGATGAGGTTTGGAAGATGCGCCACGAGGTGATGTGGCCGGATCAATCGATTGAATATATTCAATTACCGAATGATGATCAAGGAATTCATTTAGGATTGTTTGTTGAGGATAGTCTTGTAAGTGTCATTTCGTTATTTATCGATGGAGATGAGGCGCAGTTTCGAAAGTTTTGTACACAGACACACTTTCAAAATAGGGGTTATGGGAGTGAATTGTTACAATATACGATGGATTACGCCAAGGGGCGAGGAGCGAAAGCTATTTTTTGCAATGCCCGAGTGACGAAGTGTTCATTTTATGCTAAATTTGGGCTGATTAGGACGGAAAACCGATTTGTAAAGGGTGGAAAAGAGTACGTCGTGATGAGAAAAACGTTATAATTAATAGGGTGATTTTAAATCGCATCAGAAAAAGGGGCTGTCTCTTCGGAGATAGCCCCTTATTTTATTATTAATCTTCGTCTTTCATGAAGAAATAACGATTGGTACTGAAGTGGTCTTGAACATCCATTAATGTTTCACCAAAGCGTTGGAAATGGACGATTTCTCGTTCGCGAAGATAACGTAACACAGATTTAACGTCTTCGTCTGTTGCGATATCAAGTAAATGTTCATATCCAGCGCGCGCTTTTTGTTCAGCCGCTAGGTTAGCAGTCAAGTCAGCAACTGGATCAGAAGTCACCGCGATATAACCGGCATTCCAGGGAACTCCATTTGGATCGGCTAAAAAGATTCCATTTCCGTGAAGTGAGTAAGTAGAATCAAACCCCGCTTGTTTTAACTCTTCTATTGGAGCTCCATCGGTTAATTGATAAATTAAAGCAGATAACATTTCAAGGTGTGCAAGTTCTTCCGTTCCGATATCTGTTAGTGTTGCGATAGATTGATCGGTTGGCATGGTATATCGTTGTTGAAGATATTCCATTGAAGCAGATAATTCTCCATCGGCTCCGCCAAGAGCGCTAAAAATACTTTGTGCCATTTTAGGGTCGCGTTTTTTAATATCGACTGGCATTTGTAGTCTTTTTTCATAAATCCACATGTTTTTCTTTCCCCCTTATTTATTTTGCCAAGGCCAAGCTCCTTGAATCCAATTGCCTTCTGCGTCAACAGTTTGGTGACCAAAGTTCATAAGAGGCCCATATTTTTTTTCATATTCTCGGACTAACTTTTGAAGTTCTTCTGAAAGTTTTTTGTGGTCTTTTAATGCTTTAGCATCACCGGGATGTGTATCAAGAAATAGGTGAATGTCGTGCACGATTAAACTAATCGCTGAAATTTGTGTTAATAATTGATCTTTAGTCATTAGTGTTGACCTCCTTTAAAAATGAAAACCGCTGGTGCCGAAACTTTTTTAGGGGTATAAGGAGAATAAAGTTCATTGAATCCTGTTCCTTGTTGCATCGTTTGTGCAGGCGTGTTGTATCCTTGATAAGTTTGAGATTTAACATAAGTTGTTGCTAACGGAAGAGTTTCGCAAGTCATTCCTACTTGGTCAGCTCTTGGTTGTGAAGCAACAGTTGCTTGGTAACCCATTTGACTATTTGCGTAGTACTCATTTTGCATTAAGTATAAGTTATAATCTTGTTGGGTTGAACTTTTGAGTGGTTGTTGATCAACGTAAACTAATTCATCACTGACAGGATATTGTTTTTTATCCACAACTTGTTTTGAAACGGTTGGTTGCATTAATGGAACTTTTGCATCTACAGGTTCTAAGTAAGCTTCAACATAGGTTGTTTTTTTATGTTTAGCTGTTGTTGTTTGGGTACTAGCGACTTGTGGTTCTGTTTTTTGAACAGGTTGTGCCACTGGAGCAACTGGTTTAGGTTGAACATCTACAGGCATCACCGGTTGTTGGACTGGAGCCACATAGGGCTGTGCTTTACAAACGGGTGCAGGAGCAACAACTTGTGGATAAGTTGTTGGTACGACAGGTTGTTGAGTCGTTACTGGTTGGTAAGGGGCAGAAGCCACAGGTTGTTGAGTCGTTACTTGCTGATAGGTAGTGGCAGTAACGGGTTGTTGAGTCATCACCTGTTGATAAGTATCCACAGGCATTACTGATTGTTGCATCATAGGGAAACCAGCTTGAACCGGAGTTGTTGGATAAGCTCCTAATGCTGGTGTGGGTTGTCCAATCATACCAGGTTGGGCAACACCGGGAGTTTGAACCGTTGTATTATAAGGATTATAAATCACATTTACACCTAATCAAAACAATTTCGTTTTGATGATGTTCACACGAGGGCGCTACGCTCGTGCAGTTCTCATAAGAACGTCTCATATTTTCATATGAGTGCAGACTATATCATTCCCCATCTAAAAGGGGGATCCTCCACTTCGGTCATCCATCGCTTATGACCTACTCCCTCTCGGGATAGTCGTTGAAGTTTCCTCTATTCGAGGCTTACCTGCTGATCGTCCATTGCACGAACACTTAGGATTTAACCATATGCCATCTCATTCATTTTTTCTACTTTCGTCACCTTCACGCTTAAAACTATTCGCTTTTACGTTGTGGTTGAATGAGCTTTAGGAGATTCCAGCAATTCAAAGGATGTTGAAGAGTACGACTCTCACTCCATGCTTGTTTCCAAACATGGGAGGCATTACCTCCATTTAGAAAGTTTAAAAAATGTGTGAACCTCCTCCAAAGTTCTCAAATTCTTTAAACTTGTAGGCATCATCAACTTGCCTAATCTTAATATATGACAAGATTTTTAAGGAGTGACAAATTTCTCATGAGAAAAAGAGAGAGTGTGCCCCTATAACAGAGAAAGATTTCACTCATAACAGAAGAGGTCTTGAACGAGAAAAAATCTAAATCTTAAGAAGAGGGAGGGGGGATGTTTGTAAAGTCGTGGCAGATGGTTAGGAAAAGATGAATCATAAAAAAGAGAAAAGAATGTTATAATATAAATAATTAAAAGGAATAGGGAGTGCGAGTGGATGATCAGATTAGAATATCGAACGACAATGGATGAATTAATCGAGATGCACGTTCTCGTAAAGGGGATGAGTAAGTGTTGGCGACGGTTCTTGATTAAGGGGAGGATTAAACGGGCGGTGCGTACTTATCCTGGATTATTAAAAGATAAGGTCGTTGAAATCAAGGGACGAAGAGTGACGGCTTATTATGAGGAGCGAACCCTCGGGATTGAGGCCTAACGCCTGATCAAGTTTAACGATAAGTATTATTTGTATGATCAATATCATCAGGGCATTGCGGTTGTTCCACAGTATCTTTTTAAATCAGAGGAAGAGGAAAACTTATTTTTAGAGGAGTTAGATTTGCCTGTAGAATCGGTGAAAGAATAAAGTTGAGGGGGAGAAAAGGCGGATGGAGAGTAAAAATAAGGGATTGAGGTTTATCAAGAGGCATCATCTATTACCAGTCATAGCATCTATTCCAGCACTTATGCTTATCGTACATATTCTGTTTCCTACAGTAGAGGGTTTTATTTTTAAGTATATTGCTTTTAGGTTTTTAGCACTGGGGGTATTGTTGGTATTCGCAACCTGGTTTGTAGATGTATGTCAATATGGTCTTTGTTTGATTTATTTAGCGTATCGGTATTTAAAGTCGGTCAGAAAAAGAGAACCTTTACCTGTTGCTTTTTGGATTGTTAATGCCTTTTTGTGTGGTAAGTTATCTATCCTCTACATCGGTATATACATTATGGAGGGGACGAGGATTACTATAGGTAACGAAGGTTATCAGTTGATTTCTAACCCGATTTATGTTATTTTCTTATGGATTACTGGATGGTGTTGTTCTACTAGAATTTTAAAAAGCGATAAATTAATCGCTTGGTTATTTTTAATTTTTATAATGATAATCGGGGGACTTCTAGCATCGACGTTGGTCGCATTTAATATGGATTATTTCTGCATCCAACTTCAATTAGTATGGTATGCGATATTTTTTTGCGAAATATTGTTGATAAAACGGATTTTAGACAAACCATATCTCGCCGATAAATGGATTGGATGGAAAAAAACACTACTCGTACTCTTCATTTGTATTCCGCTTATGACTTTTATTAGTTTTTATATCCTATTCGGGCTAGCAAGATATTAAGCGAAAAAAGAACCTAATAGACCATAAATAGGACATAAGCAGGTAATTAACACGTATCGAAAAAAAGCAAGATTCGCTGTACGCTGAATCTTGCTTTTTATTTACGATTTTCTGGAATTATTTTTGACAAAGGTAAAAAGTTATTTCATCCCCATCTGTTTGAATACAACAGATGGGAATGATTTTTGTTGATTATGCTTGGATAATTAATGGACGGTCCTTCAAGTTTCGTTTATTCAGTGCTATACTTATGATTATTAAAAGGAGGAAGGGATTAACATATGAGGAGTAAATATCAACGATTAAAATTTATAGAAAAATATCATCTATTACCAGTCATAGCATCTATTCCAGCAATCACATTTATCTTATACCAATTATTACCTGATTTCTCGGTGTTAAATTTTGATGTATCACATGAGGCGGCTTTACTTATTTTTATATTGGTGATTCCAACTATTGGGTGTTTATATTTGGTAAATTTATTTGTATTTTTTCCTTATCTAATATATATGTATTTTAGCACTTTAAGGAGGAAACTTCCCTTATCTCCTACTTTTAGGTTAATTAATAGAGTTTTTATTAGTATATTATTAATTATTGGTGCTAGTATAGTTTTATGGACACACTTAAGTTAAGTCGTTACAATAGACTTAATAAAAGGATGTGTCTGTATGAAAAAATATAATAATGAATTTAAATCAATGATTGTTGAACTTTATAAAAATGGACGTTCAGTTAAAGATCTAAGTCGTGAATATGGTGTTTCAGAAGTAACAATTTACAAATGGATTAAACAAATTTCTCCGATTGCCTCGGTAGATGATACAGAAATTACCCTAGAGGATATTAAACGCATGAAGCAAGAAATGTTACGTCTGCAAGAGGAGAATGAAATATTAAAAAAGGCTATGACCATATTCGCGAGAAAGTAAGTCAATCTGAATTATGTCAGTTTATTAATCAACACCATCAGGAACACGATATTAAGCAACTTTGTGAGGTCTTAAGTGTTCCAAGAAGTACTTATTATCAATCGAAGCATCAAACTGAATCAAAATGGGAACGTGAAAATCAGAAACTACTTGAACGTATTAAAGAAATTTATTTTGAAAGTAAGTGTCGGTATGGTGCTATTAAGGTACACCATCAATTGATTAAAGAGGGATTCACTGTTAGCTTGAAACGTGTTCAACGGTTAATGAAATCAAGCGGTTTAGCTTCGATTATTCAAAGAAAATATACTCCTTATAGACAGTCTAAGGAACTTGTTTTAGAACGTAATAACATTCTAGAACAGGATTTTTCGACGACTTCAATTAATCAAAAATGGGTATCCGATATTACTTATATTTACGTTCAAAAAGAAGGTTGGTGCTACTTAGCTTCAGTGATGGATTTACATTCAAAGAAAATTATTGGTTATCATTTTTCAAAACAAATGACCACAGATATTATCGTAAAAGCTTTAAAGAATGCCTATGTTTCTCAAAAACCTAAAGATGAGATTATTCTCCACACTGATTTAGGATCACAGTATACTAGCCAAGAGTTTAAAGACTTAACTTCAGACTTTAAGATGATCCAGTCTTTCAGTCGTAAAGGATGTCCTTATGATAATGCTTGTATCGAATCTTTCCATGCCACTCTAAAGAAAGAAGAAGTGTATCAAACTACATATGTGACATTTGAACAGGCTAGAATGGCCCTATTTCAATATATTGAAGGCTGGTATAATCGCAAAAGGATTCATGGTTCCATTAATTATTTAACGCCAGAAGAATGTGAGCAACTTGCACGACAAATTGCTTAAAAACTTAACTTTTTTGTGTCCAAAATATTGACCTAGATCCATATTTTTATAATAACTGCTGATTATAATAGATATATTTTTCCTGTTCAGTATGATACATGCTTTTTTAATAAGTTTATTTATGGTCTTCTTTTATTGAGCATAGGGTGGGGGTGTTCGGTAACAAGATTTAAAAATAAAACCCGTATAATTAATCTAATATTTATTTTTATTATATATCATTTTTTGAATGCATTTTTTTATGGTATTGAATTGCATCAGACAATTATGTTTTTATTTGCAAACATTTCATTTTTTGCTGAAATATTTTTATTTAAGGAAGTGTTAAATAAAAACTCTCTTTGAGATAAAACTTGATAATGAACTTAAAAATAGAAACTAGCAATCCATACTTTAATTGTAAGTGGGTAATTATAACACGTATCGAAAAAAAGCAAGATTTGCTGTACACTAAAGGTGCACTGAATCTTGCTTTTTATTTATAATTGTCTTGAATAATTTTTGGTCAAGGTAAAAAGTTGTTTCATCCCCATCCGTTTGAATACAACAGATGGGAATGATTTTTGTTGATTATGCTTGGATAATTAATGGACGGTCCTTCAAGTTTCGTTTATTTAGTGCTATACTTATGATTATTAAAAAGGGAGGGGATGAACATATGAGGAGTAAATATCAACGATTAAAATTTATAGAAAAATATCATCTATTACCAGTCATAGCATCTATTCCAGCACTTATGCTTATCGTACATATTCTGTTTCCCACGTTAGCGTATTTTATTTTTAAGGATACTGATTTTAGTTTTTTAGCACTGGGTGTATTACTGTTATACGTAACCTGGTTTGTAGATGTATTTCAATATGGTCTTTGTTTGATTTATTTAGCTTATCGGTATTTAAAATCGGTAAGAAAAAGAGAGCCGCTCTCTGTTGCTTTTTGGATGGTTAATGCTTTTTTGTGTGGTAAGCTATCTATCTTTTACATCAGTGTATACATTATGAAGGAGATAAGTGCTAGCTTAGGTTGGAACGGTTATGCTTTTATTTCTAACCCGATTTATGTTATTTTCTTATTGATTACTGGATGGTGTTGTTCTACTAAAATTTTAAAAAACGATAAATTAATCGCTTGGTTGTTTTTAATTTTTATAATGATAATTGGGGGACTTCTAGCATCGACGTTGGTCGTCAATAACGGAGATTACGTTCACGGAGATTATTTCCTCATCCAACTTCAATTAGTATGGTATGCGATATTTTTTTGCGAAATATTGTTGATAAAACGGATTTTAGACAAATCATATCTCGCCGATAAATGGATTGGATGGAAAAAATCACTACTCGTACTCTTCATTGGTATTCCACTTATGACTTTTATTAGTGCTTATATTAACGTCGCACTGTATTGGTTATATAATTTTTGATCCAGGTAATTTCACCCCCCAAAAAATTATAGAACTAGTACTTCTCTATAAGTGTTATAGTACCAAAGAGCCAAGATATTAAGCGAAAAAGGAACCTAATAGACCATAAATAGGTTATTAGGTTCCTTTTTTTATTTTTAACAATTAACGACTATTACTTACCTCATTTGTAACAAAATTTTTAAAGGCTTCGTTTGCAGCATCATAATATATTGTGTCTAGAAAGGGCCCGTTTAGCACAAATCTAAATCCCCAGTATATCCCATCTCCTTTATTTATTTCATCGCAGAGGTTATAAAATTGCTTAATATCCCCAGAAAAATTATTTTTAATATATAGTGTTGATCGCTTAAAACAATTTGTTTTGGCATTAGTAATAAAATACTCTTGAAATAAAGCTGAAAAATAATCTCTTTTTAACAAGAGTCCAATGTTTACGGCATCAATGTCACTAATATAATCTTCAAGACTGAATAAAGTATCGTATTGTGGATTACAAATATGTGATTTTGCAAATTGATTTAAAAAGTTTATATCTTTACTTCCTTCAGTTCCGTTATAAACATCTTTTGCAAAGGTTGTTAAATCTCCTCCCCATCCTGAAAACAAATTAATTTGTTCTTCAATAAAAGAAAGAAGAGGGTGCATATAGTCTATTCCATGCGCGGTTGCTGCCATATGATAGAAGTCATAATTTAAAGAAGTGACAGGATCAATAAAATTAAGTGTTAAGTCTGTTAGCTCACTGTCAACTAATTTACAGAAATCACCATCAATTGGACCAGCAGTACAATACCATAACAAAGTGTTCATACTACTTCGTTTGAGATTATATTGCGTAATAAATTTGTTTAAAAGTTCATATTTTTCTTCTTCTGTTTGTACATAAGAGATTTTGAGATTGATTTTTTCAAGTGTAGCAGTAAAATCTGCTATTTGAGTTGGTGTATACTCTTCACCGTAGCCTCCTAATTTTCTTAAGTACTGTAAAGTTAATGAATTGATATTTTGTGCTGTTGCGCTTGTACCCTTATTTTCTAAATAAGTACGCGCAACCCTTTCAATTTTTATTAATGAATTATAGACTTGCCCAATTTGTGTAGGCTTACTTAATAAATTAAATCCCTTATCAAGTCTAGATATAGCTACCTTATCAATGCTAATTCTTCCATTTCCCTCACCAATGGTGATATCAGTTGCGAATTGATCAAATGCCCATAACTCTGGCATTGTAAATCCTAAATTTCCACTAAATCCATAGGAAGCATCTGAAACAAAAAGATTATCAATTCTGAATGTGGCATTTTCATATTTTCTTAATAGTCTACATACATTCCGTGTTCCATAAACTCCAATATTGTAGGGAGAGTCAATTTGGGAAAAGTATTGGTTAATTCCTTTAAAATAAGGATAGACGTAATTGGTGATTTCAGCCTCTTGTGGATCGTAATCTACCGCAAAATAGATCGTTGTTCCGCTTGGAATACATAAGTCATAAGCTGCCTGAACCGCCTTTTGAGCATGGGTATATCCTTGTTGTTGATTAAAGGCAGAATTTTCAGCACCGTATTCTTGAAAGATTGGGAAAATAGATAATCCATTTTTTAACTATTAATGTGCAAAACTACTTCCAATTAATTTCCAGCTATAAAATACCAGTAAAAAAAGAAAAAACATTAACTTAAATCCCTGTATAATTAAGTCTCCTACAACCAATTAACGAGGGGGAATTAAGTTAATGTTCATGGATAGTATTATATCAGATTCAAATTCAATTTTCAAATTTTTAAAACAACTTGATTTAGATTTATTCTTATCTAAACCTCAGTTTAATCATGTTAACCAGTTTCTAAACTTGATGATTCAGGAAAATTATCAGGGGAAAATCTCTGCCGTTAAACACTGTCATCGGACAAGTTTTGGACGATTTTTAACGGATAGTCCTTGGGATGAGGAGGCGATCAGTCACCAGATTCAAACCTATGTTTTATCCTGTATCTATCAGCGTTCTTATCAAACTCAACAACCTATTTACGTGATGGTTGATGATACGACTTGTGTTAAAACTAAACCTTCGTCACGGGCAACACATCCTATTCAAGGATGTAGCTGGCACTTTTCTCATCTTCATCATCAACACGTTTATGGTCATCAATTTGTCGCCTTGATGCTTCAATGTGAGGATTTAATTCTTCCTTATCAAATCATTCCCTATGAAAAAGAGAAACAGAGTAAAATCGAACTCGTTCGAAGAGCTCTGATGGAATTACCCAAACCTCCCTATAAAGGCTATGTCTTAGCGGATAGTTGGTATACGTGTGAAGCTCTCCTTCAAACGGCTAAGCAAGTCGGGTTTCATTATTTAGGAGCGATTAAAACGAATCGAATCATTCTTCCTAAAGGTTACCGTCCCAACGGAATTCAACTGAAACAATTTGCGAAAACATTATCCCTTCATGATCTCGACTTAGTGACCGTCGGATCTGAGCGTTATTATACGTATCTATATAAGGGACGAATAAGAGGGGGACATGTCGTCCAAATCATTTTAAGTTGGCCCCAAACGGCTCCTTTGGAAGAAAAAGCTTTACGTTGTTTTATGAGTCATGATTTGAAAATGTCTGCCAAACAACTACTTAAACACTATACTAAACGTTGGCCTATTGAAATTTTCTTCCGAGAAGTGAAGCAAAATTTCGGAATGGGGAACTATCAAATTCGAACTTTACAAGGGATTAAACGATTGATGTTAATGATTCAATTCGTTTACCTTTATTTAAAACGAATAACGTTAAATAATCGTTGTTTGGGTGACAGTTTACGCCAGTGTCAACGAAAGCAAAAACAAGAATTAGTGAAATTAATTTATCATAAAGCTCAAAAAGGTGTGGAATTAAAAACCATTTTTGAAGAGTTGAAAATTGCATAGGGTAAGTGTATTTTCATTCCTTGGAAAATTTTTCTTAAAAATTGCACATTAATAGTAGAATATAAAATAATAAGGAGAGACCTATTTATGAATGAATTAGAGGCACAACATAAATTAAAAGCTAATGGATGTGGATGCCTTCTTGCTTTAGGTGGATGTCTTATTCCGCTTATTTGTTTTTTAATTCCCATTTTCCTCTTTTTTCAGTCTATATCTAGAGAAGTAACAAACGAAATAGTTATTTTTAAAAGCTCTTCTCCTAATGAAAATTATACTCTTTCAATTATCCAAAGAGGTATCAGTTTTCACGGAAAATATATGTTTTATATAGAAACTGATGATGGGACAAGAATAGAAGTGAACTTAGTTTGCCACGAGAACTTTGATGATTCGAATGTTTTAATTGAATGGAAAGATGATAACAATGCTACTATTACTCTATATGGTGATTATGCTCAAACAATCTATTACAATGCTCCAAATAATTTTGAATTATAGCCACTCTATTAGGATAGAGGAGGTTTAATCTTGAGGCTTAAATAATCATTGCTTATACAATTCTACTGAAGTTGAGTGGTTATATAAAACATTAATTTCATTGAGTACCCAACTCGAAGATTGCTTTTATAATAAGGAAAAAAGCCAGTAATTTTTGGCTTTTTTTTATTTTACAGGAGATTCGTTTTTCTTGAGGTGGTGCCAAGCTTTCCATAAGACAAGGGCACAGATTAAAAAGGCGGTAAAGTCGGATATTGGGAAGGCATACCAGACACCGTTGAGTCCAAGGGTGGTGAATCGTGGTAGTATAAGAATCAAAGGAATTAAAATGATGAATTGTCTTAGAATGGATAGAAAGAGGGCGGGAAGTGCCCGACCAAGTGCCTGATAGAATGTAGAGGCAACGGTTTGGAGCCCGATAGTCCAAAAGAAAAGGAGTTGAAGTCTTAAGACGAAAGTTGCCTGGGAAATTAAATCAGCATTCTTGGTAAAGAGTTTGATTAACCATTGGGGGAATAAAAATCCTGTCATGGAACCGACGGCTCCGATAATGGTTGTGTAAATAAGTGCTAGTTTAACGACCTGTTTAATTCGCTCTGGCTGTTTGGCTCCATAATTGTAACTAGCAATCGGCTGTAATCCTTGGTTGATTCCCATAATCGGTAAAAAGAAAAGGGAAATGATACGATTGACTGTTCCAAAGGCGGTAAGAGCAACGGTTCCACCTAAACTTCTTAATGTAGCGTTGGTGATAAGTGCAAAGAGAGAACTCGCGGCATTTCTGGCAAAAGCGGAAAATCCAACGCTAATAATGGCAGTTATGACTTTAGGGTTGGGAAGAAGAAAACGTCGCTCAAATTTCACGATACTTCGATGGCTTAAAATAAAAAAGAGCGAGAAAGTAGTAGCGAGTGCCTGAGAAATAACCGTCGCCCACGCAGCCCCGGTAATGCCAAGATGAAATATAAAAATAAATAATGGATCAAGTGCAATATTAAATAGCGCTCCGATTAAAACAGTGATCATCGAAATCTTGATATTGCCCTCGGCACGAAAGACGGCACTTGCAAGTAGGGCGAGCGCATTAAAGGGAATCGCCCAAATCCCAGCGAAAAAATATTTTTTTGCTTGAGGGATTAATTCTTCATTAGAACCGAAAAGGTAAAGTAGTTTATCAGCAAAAAAGAAACTAATGACCATTAATAGAAGAGAAATGATGAGGGTTAGTATATAGGCATTTGTGGTGATTTGGTTGGCGCGCTCGTTATTTTTCTCACCGAGACTACGGGAAAGAGCGGATGCACACCCAATAGAAACCATTTGTGCAAAAGCAGTGTACATCGTTTGAATTGGATAAACAATTCCAATGGCACCTATCGCTAATGCACCGACTCCCTTTCCAACAAAAATGGTGTCAACAATAGGATAGATTCCACTAACGACCATTGCAATAAAAGCGGGCATGGATAACGAAAAAAGTAATTTATTAATCTTCTCTGTTCCGAGAAAATGACTGTCTCGTGGTGCCTTCATGAATCTAGCCTCCGTTAATTAAATTGAAACGCCTACGACTTATATATTTACCTCATAATGAATGTAGTGGATTTCAATAGATAAATAATAATTTTCATTTATATAGTATGGCGATTTTGGATGGCTCTATTGATAGGTATTTATTAATTTTATTCAATAAAATTTCAGATAGGATGATGAGTTAGAGAAAGGTAAAGATTTAGGATCAAATATTATTGGATAAAGTTGCAAAAGAATGAATAAAAAACGTAAAACGATAGATAGTAATAGAAGAGTATAAAAAAAAGATAATTTTTATGAAAGGGTATAGCAATGCTAGAAAAACATTCAATTATCTTGACTTTTTTTTACATTATTCGGTAAAATAGTTCAAATAGGGGGTATGAAAAGGTATGGATTAAGCTTCATATTTATTAATTTTCATAGATTAATGGTTATGAAATTTAATTCATAGCATCTTTTTACTAAAGCCTATTTGAGTATAGATATTTTAGCAAACTAAGGGTGTGAGACTTTTGGAAAATACGAATTTTCTACCAGCTATTATTATTTTCCTTGTTGCGTATGGAATTATTATTTCTGAAAAACTAAACCGCACAGTTGTTGCCCTACTTGGAGCAATTGCGATGGTTGTATTTCATATTTTATCGCAAGAAGAAGCTTTTCACGTCATTGACTTTAATACGATTGGGCTATTAGTCGGAATGATGACTATCGTTAATATATTGAAAAGAACAGGAATTTTTCAATATATTGCGATTAAAACTGCTAAACTGTCGAAGGGTAGTCCATGGAAGATTATGCTTTACTTCTCTGTTGTTACTGCCGTTGCATCAGCGCTACTTGATAATGTGACGACAATTTTATTAATTGCTCCGGTTACATTTGTAATTACGGAAACACTGGGACTAAATCCTGTTCCGTTTTTAATTACCGAAGTATTAACGGCTAATATTGGTGGAACGGCGACGTTAATCGGAGATCCACCTAACATTATGATCGGTGGAGCTACCAATCTCTCATTTATGGATTTCCTTATTAACTTAGGACCAGTTGTTGTTGTGATTTTCATTGTGGTTCTACTATTATTGAAATTTATTTACGGATCTCAACTGAAAATTAGTGAAGAAAATAAGGCTAAAATAGCTGAGTTTGATGAAACGAAAACAATTACCGACCCTGTCCTACTGAAAAAAAGCGGGATTGTCTTGTTAGGGACAATTATTGGATTTGCGATTCACCAATCATTTGGACTTGAATCGGCAACGATTGCTTTATTAGGAGCTGGAATTTTACTCTTAATCAGTAAAGTAGATGTAGAAGAAATTTTAACCGAGGTGGAATGGCCGACTATTTTCTTCTTTATGGGACTATTTATTATGGTTGGTGCCCTAGAAGAAATAGGGGTTATCGAGGTGGTAGCTAATCAATTAATTAGTTTAACTCATGGTAATGTATTTGTGACGACGATGTTAATTTTATGGGTAGCAGCCATTGCCTCAGCATTCTTAGATAATATCCCGTTTGTTGCGACGATGATTCCACTGATTCATAGCATCGGTGCCACAGGGATGGATACAACATCACTTTGGTGGGCACTTGCATTGGGGGCTTGCCTTGGAGGAAATGGTAGTGTCGTTGGAGCAACTGCTAACGTTATTGTCAGCGGAATGTTACATAAAAAAGGTTATAAATTAACATTTGGTGACTTCTTAAAAATTGGTTTCCCATTAATGCTCATTTCAGTCTTTATTTCGATGATTTATTTAATTATCTTTTATGTATAATTAAATTGGAATTTTAAAATTAGAAATAGGGATGTTGAATCGGAAAGGAAATCAAATTATGGCAAATAGAAATTATTATTCGAATGCTTCTAGCTTTACGAATGGAAATGTTTTAAACATGGAAGCTGAACAACACGAAATGAAGTTACGTCAAATGGGAGGAGAAGTTCTCCAATTAAACTCAAGATGTTGTTACGTGAGATTTATGGTGGGGGATTTTAGACTGTCGTACGTTTATAACATTAATCGTTCCAATCATTATTTCCTAGAGCGTCTTAAACCGTATCCTCTTCCTTTAAAAGAATACGAAAACGAAGAAGATGTGGTTGAAATGATCCGTCGTGATTTAGAGCACTTTGAAAATGCAACGAAAAGTAAAAATATTCACTCCTTTATTAAAGTAAATCAGGAGTTGAACAAGACAGCTAACGCGTTTGAAGATTTGTTCTTATATTACAACGTGGAAACGTTCCATACGGATACTATTTTAAAAAAATTAGACGAAATTAAAGAAGAGATTCATAAAACGGTGAAAGATTCAGTTCGTTTATACGAAGAAGAGGAACCTTATTCATTAGTTCAATTCTTAGAAACTTCATCGAAATAGAAAAAGGTCGTAAAGCATAAGCTTTACGACTTTTTCTTATTCATGATTTTTTTAACTTCTTTAGCAAGATAGCACAGAGCCATCACGTTAATCGTTGCAGTAAGGGCGACCCCAACGTCTACGAGTGACCAAATGAGCGAGGCCGATCCGATAGATGACACTAAAATAACGAGTAAGACAATGATTCGAACAACTGTCAAAATCTTTTCATTTTTCCATAAAAACTTGACGTTACATTCCCCGTAGTAGTATCCAGTGAGAATCGTACTAAAGGCAAAGAAAAAGATGGAGATAGAGAGAATGATTCCGCCGATGGGACCAAATAGCTGAGTGAGGGCGTATTGTGTGAGTTCAATTCCGTTACTTGATAAACTTCCAACCTCTGTCGCATGAGTGACCATAATCAAGAAGGCAGTAATGGTACAAATAAATAAAGTTGTGACATAGACTCCAAAAGATTGAATATATCCTTGATCGGTTGGAGAGTCACTATTGGTCATTGCAGCGGCATGTGCCCCAGATCCCATCCCTGCCTCATTTGAGAAAACGCCTCGTTTAACACCTGTGATGACGGTATACATCACGGTTCCTCCAATTAAAGGCGAAGGTCGAAAAGCATCCTCAAAAATGGTGATAAAAAAGGTTGGGACATAGTCGAGGTGGGTCATCATCACGAAAAGTCCCATCCCGATATAAAATAGTGCCATAATTGGAACGATTTTTGAGGTCATGTTAGCAATCGTTGAAGCACCACCGAAGATAATCATTGAAGTAATGAGGCTTAAACCAACCCCAGTTAATAAAGGTGGGATCGATAAAACGTCTCGAAAAGAGGTCGCAATCGTATTTGCCTGAATGGCGCTAAAACCAAAGGTATAGGTTAAAACGATAATAAAGGCATAGATGATTGCAAATCCTTTTTGGTTCATTCCGTATTTAATATAATAGGCAGGTCCCCCAACGTAAAGATCACCATCCTTTTTTTTGTAGAGTTGGGCAAGTGTGCTCTCGACGAAAGAAGAAGCGGCGGTAATTAAGGCGCTGACCCACATCCAAAAGACACTTCCCGGGCCGCCAATGTAAATTCCTAGAGCAACTCCTGCTAAAGAACCGACACCGACACGTGCGGCGAGGGCCATCGTAAAGGATTGGAAAGACGACACGTTGCTATGAGGATTTTTTTTTGTTAAGCATTGAAGCATTTTTTTAAATTTAAATTGCGCTCCTTTAAAATAGAAGGTGAAGATTAGGCTAATTAACATTAAGGTTGGAATAGCCAAGTAGGACCATAGGATGTGTTCAAAGTTTTTGACGATTTCTGTCATATTAAATCCCCCATCATTGTTTCATAGTTAGTATCTAGCTTATGATAGTACATGAGGAATATGATAAAAATATGAAAAAGGGATATCTTTAGACGATATCCCTTTTTTATTGGCTCTTTGTCAAATCGTGTGGGTGAATAAAATCTATACATGTAATCAAGAGGAATTAGGCCATTCTTTAGACGGCTTGGTTCCTCTTCTTTTTTTGTTCAAAAGTGTATTTATGAATAATCAAAATTCTTGCTTTGAAATGGTAGAAACTACGGTATCCGAAGGCAATACGTTTAATGACTTTAATGTTATTGTTAATTCCTTCGAGTACTCCATTTGTATAAGGAGTTTCGATAGTATTTTTGACATAATCTTGATAATGAGTGAGTGTTTTTAAGGCTGTTTTCATTTCGTGTGAAAGCAGGTCAGAGGGGTGTTGAATGGCATGATGAAATATTTCAAGGTTACGAAGTTTAATAGCCTGTTGGACAGTTTGGTAGAAATCATAAGTCTCCTTTAGTTCAGGGTCTAGGGCTAATAAAAAGTCAATAATTTCTTGTTGAGAGATCATCTTTTTGAAGCAGTTGGAATAGAAGTAATGAGTGGCATTAAGATCTTCTTGGGCTTTTAAGAGAAGTCGCCAATAATATTTGAATTTATTATAAAACTCTTTATTTTGATTCATGAAACGAATGCGTGTTTTATTAAGAGCACGAGAGACTAGTTGAACGATATGAAATTTATCTAAAACAATCTTAGCCTTAGGGAATACCTCTTTAATGAGTGTCATATAAGGGGCGTACATGTCAATGACGACGTGGGTTACACCTTCACGAGCTGCTTTAGAAAATCGCATAAAATAAGTCCTTAGTGTACTTAAGCGACGGTCTTCAACGATATCAATTAGCTTTCCATTGGACGCATCACAAAAAATGAAGGACATTGCTCCCTCGGCCGATTTAACCGACTTAAACTCGTCAAAACAAAGAACTTTTGGGAGAGAATTAAAGGGAAGCGGCTGTTCTTCATAGGAAGAATGAATGACGCGGTTAACGGTTGAATGAGAAACGTTAAGCTCACGTGCAATATCTGTTTCGGATTTCTTATGACTAGCTTCTAAAAAGATGGCTTGTTTTACGGGAGTGGAAATAAAACAATTAGGGTTAACAAGAGATGTTTCTAGGGTAAATGTTCGGTCGCAATGACGGCATTTATAACGTTGTTTTTTTAAGTCTAGATAAGCATCAAATCCGGAAATTTTGACTAGCTTAATACGTGAAGTTTTGAAGCCGTGTTTAATGATATTTGAGTCAAAAGAATGACCACAGTGGTAGCAACGAGTCGGTTGAAAAGAAAGAGTTCCCAAAATAAGTTTAGAACGAACATTCTTAATCTGAGTTTCTTGGATACAATTTTTTGAAAAAGTAATATTTTTATCTTTTAAATCAAGTAAAGTTGAGATACAATTAGTGTGAGACATAAACCCAATCCTTTCGTGTTTTTTTGGTCGATTACATTGTATAGAATTTGGGACGTTATGTCTCTTTTTTTGTACTTATTTTTTAATTCCAATAAAAGAGGTGTGGGCATCACCCACACCAAATATTATAGAACCTTTTTATTTTAATGATGTAATTCTAAATATTTTGCAATCGTACGAACCATGACCCCGGTTCCACCTTTTGGACCTAAATCGTAAGCAGATTTTGCTTCGGCAGTTCCTGCGATGTCAAGGTGAATCCAAGGGGTATCACCTACAAATTCTTTAAGGAATGCAGCTGCCATAATCGCTCCTGGTTTTCCAAGAGGAGCATTATTTAAATCAGCGACTTCGCTATTACGAATTGATTTTTGATCACGAGGATGGAGAGGCATTGGCCAAATATATTCAATGGCTTGATCAGCCGCCTGTTGGAAGTCGTTTAAGAAAGCTTGATTGTTTGTAAATGCACCCGTAATATCTGACCCGAGTGCAACGATGATGGCCCCAGTTAATGTTGCCAAATCAATAATTTTAGTGGCCCCTAACTGCTTAGCAAATGTTAGAGCGTCGGCTAAAATGAGACGTCCCTCAGCATCGGTGTTTGTCACTTCAACTGTTTTTCCGTCCATGGTTTTAAGAACATCACCGGGTTTAATCGCGTGAGAACTAATCACATTATCTGTAGCCGGAATAACAAGTAATAAATTAACAGGTAATTGAAGACGCACGGCAACCTGAAAAGCACCGAAAGCAGAAGCAGCTCCACCCATATCTCCTTTCATTCCTTCCATACTTGAACGGGGTTTTAAACAATAGCCCCCAGTGTCGAAGGTGATTCCCTTACCGACTAAGGCAGTAACCTCATTGCTTGTTGCATTTCCTTGGTATTTTACAACGATAAGTTTTGGTGGTTCAGTTGATCCTTGGTTTACTCCGAGAATTCCACCCATCCCTAGTTTTTTCATTTCGTCTTTTTCGACAATATGAATGTCTAAGTGATGATGATTAGCAAATTTTTTGATATGATCGGCTAAATGAGTGGCTGTCAGATGGTTGCTAGGTTGATTGAATAATTGTCGGGCATCATTGGTTGCTTCTCCGTAAACGACACCACGAGTTAAATCAGAAGTTACATCTTCTTGTGCATAAATAGATAAGGTGACAGGCTCAGTATGTGGATGCTCCGTTTTATAACAATCAAATTTGTAGGTCGCTAATGTAATGGATTCGGCACATAAGGTAGCCAACTCGTTGATAGAGGTAGTTGGTGATTGAAAAGTTTCTAATAATAATATAGCCTCATTTTTAATTAGTTTAGCGATTTTTCCAATTGCTTCTTTAGCCTTCTCAAATGTAAATTCTGTTGATTTTCCTAATCCGATAAAATATAATTTTTTACTGTTAATTTTTCCAAGAGGATAAATTGGAGTGACTGCTTTAAATTTTGTTGGAATAAAGCCTTCTTTTATAGCTGTTGTTAATTGGTTGTTTAATAAATGATCTAATTGAAAAATATCTTGATGTGAGAAATCAGAGAAAACCCCAATAATAAGAGGACGCTCCTCGGTTTCTAGATTTAAATCTGATTTAAATTGAATCATAGATCTCACCCTTTCCTTTTTCAATATTATATACTATATTTCAAATTTCGACAGTAATTTACTATTATTTTTTCCATTTTTATGAGAAATATGATTTAAAAATAAAAAGAGAGAGATTAAAAATCTCTCTCTTTTGTTGGGATTATTCTGAAACAGGAACAACGGCACCTTTATAAGTTTCTTTAATAAAATCTTGAATTTCTTCTGAGTGTAAAGCATCAATGAGCTCTTGAACGGCTTCATTGTCTTCGTTTCCTTCTTTGACCGCGATGATGTTAACATAAGGTGATTGGCTATCCTCTAGAACAATGGCATCTTTCATTGGATTTAACCCTCCGTCTAGGGCGTAATTCGTATTGATTAAAACGGCATCACCTTCATTTTGTTCATAAACAGTGACTAAAAGACCAGGATCGATATCTGTTTTAAAAGTTAAATTTTTAGGATTTTCAGTAATGTCTTCAACTGTTGCTGTGGTTGAATCGATATCTGGATTTAATTTAATAAGACCGTTTTGCTGTAATAGGGTTAACATGCGGCCGTGGTCGGCAACAGAGTTACTCATGATGATGGTCGCTCCATCTGGTAGTTGATCTAATGAAGTGTAATTTTTTGAGTAAATCCCGATGGGCTCGATATGAATTCCACCCACATTCACGAGGTGAGTTCCGTGCTCCTTGTTGAAGGTGTCTAAGTATGGAATGTGTTGAAAATAGTTTGCATCAAGTTCTCCCTCTTCTACACTTGTATTAGGTAAGACATAGTCTTGGAAGATAGTGATGTCTAAATCGATTCCCTTTTCTTTAAGAATAGGTTGAACTTGTTCTAAAATTTCTGCGTGAGGTACCGCAGAGGCACCCACTGATAATTTTGTTGCTTCATCGGTTTTTTGCCCACAACCGACGAGTGAAATCGCTGCTGCAAAACTACATAAACCTAAGGCTAGTTTTTTCATCTTAAATCTCCCCCTGTAAAATCATATATTTAAATCTTAATCGTTGATTAAGGATTTAACAAAAGAATTAATTTTTTAACGTTTATCGAGGTAATGAGAACAAGTGTCCCCAATCCATTGAATCACAAAAACAATAAGCAAGATAATGATGGTTGCGACAATAACGACATCAAATCGGTGACGTTGAAATCCCTCTAAATAGGCAAGATTTCCAAGCCCACCGGCTCCGATAACACCCGCCATTGCCGTGTAACCGACGAGTGAAATGGTTGTGACTGTAATCCCAGAAATTAGAGCCGGTAAGCTTTCAGGGATCAGAACCTTTTTGATTATTGTGCCTATCGAGGCTCCCATAGAAAGTGATGCCTCAATCACGCCTTTATCGATTTCTCTGAACGCTATTTCAACGAGACGTCCATAAAACGGGGCGCTTCCGATAATAAGGGCGGGCAAAGCGGCATTTGGCCCAAGCATCGTTCCAACTAGTAATTTAGTGAAATCTAATAAAAGGATAATTAAAATGACAAACGGAATTGATCGAAAGATATTAACGAATGCCGAAAAAAATCGATGAATCCATTTGTTTTCTAACAGTTGCCCAGGCCCCGTTAGAAATAGGATAAGTCCAAGACCGATTCCTAATAAGAAACTAAATACTGAGGCAACGAGTGTCATATATAATGTTTCAATAGTTGCCGATAGCATCTTATCCCAATTAACATGGGGTAATACTGATAAAATCATTAAGTCATCACCTCGATTTCTACACCTTCCCGTGTTAAATAGTCTAGGGCAGGATTAATTTCGCTTCCCGTTAAATGAATGTATAAAGATCCATAGCCTCCCTCTTGGGTATGCAAAATTTTACCTTGAATAATGTTAATATCAACTTTGAAGTTACGAATGATATTCGTGATAAAGGGCTGTTCCGCTTTCTCCTTTAAAAATTTGAGTAGGACCACTTTTCCATTTGGAAACTCATGTGCGAGATGACGAGCCGTTTTGAGGGAGTTATCTTCATGGGAAATTTGCTTTACAAATCGCTGGGTTACGGAATGTTTCGGAGAAGAGAAAATATCTAGGACGTCACCCTGTTCAACAATATTTCCATTTTCCATGATAGCAACACGATGACAAATCTTATGAATCACGTGCATCTCATGTGTAATAAGCACAATAGTTAGTTGATATTTTTTATTAATTTGAACGAGAAGATCTAAAATTTCATCTGTTGTTTGTGGATCGAGTGCCGATGTGGCCTCGTCACAAAGTAAAACATGTGGATTGTTGGCTAAAGCTCGCGCGATTCCAACGCGTTGCTTTTGACCACCACTCAACTGGTTAGGATAGTTATGTTCTTTCCCGCTTAATCCGACTAATTCGATCAATTCGGTGACACGTTCTTTGATTTTTGCCTTTTTAACGCCTGCAATTTCTAATGAAAAAGCAATATTTTCAAACACGGTCCGAGACCATAGGAGGTTGAAATGTTGAAAAACCATCCCAATTTCTTGGCGAGCGAGTCGTAGCTCCTTTGCAGAGATTTGAGTTAAGTCTTGCCCGTCGATAAGGATTGTCCCGCCTGTTGGACGCTCAAGTAGATTGAGCATTCGGATTAATGTGCTTTTTCCCGCTCCGCTATATCCGATAATTCCAAAAATTTCTCCCTTTCTTATGGATAAATTAACGTTGTTGACAGCTTTAATAGTCGTGTCGTTCACAGTAAAAGTTTTTTGAACATTCGTTAAAGTAATCAAAAGTTTCCCCCCTTTTTTTGAGTTGTGTGTGATGAATACTAGGATACGGTTCTTTGTTTTAGGAAATGACTTCCCGAGAAAAAGAAATTTATCTCAGTGGTGACAGTAGATTCACCACAATCGTTAGTCTTTTTGTGAGACGGATCAGTTAAATAAATCTGATTTTTCAACGATTAATCCTTTTTCAAATTGCATGTAGTACTTATTTTAGATGTAAATAATGGAAAGTCAAGGCACCATTTAGTAAAAATTGATGAAACAGTTAAACGAAGAAAGTTTTAAGCATATATTGGCTAGAGCTTCGATATGATATAAAGATAAATTTAAACTAAAATTGGGGTGAAAGTCGTTGAACAACTATTTAGTAATCGTTATGCTTATGTCTATTGCCCTTGCCATGGATGCTTTTGCGGTATCAGTGACACTTGGAATGGATGGCATGGCCCATCGATGGGGAAATCGCTTGAAAATAGCAGGAACATTTGGCTTTTTTCAGGGCCTGTTATTCATACTAGGTCTACTTTCGTTACGATTTGTCAGTGGTGAGGTGACGGTTTATAATCACCTAATTGCAGGTGCAATTTTAATTGTGCTCGGTGTTCGAATGATAAAGGAGGCACTAGATAAATCGGGCGAAGGGTATATTGAGGTAAGTGAGAAAAAGTTGAGTCAAGGGAAACAGTTATCATTTAAAGTTATAGCAGCTTTTGGTATTGTAACGAGTATTGATGCCTTAGCCGCTGGAATTACATACGGATTGATTTATGATTTCTTTATAGTAGCCGTTTTATGTGTTTCCTTTGTTGCTTTATTTCTTTCGTATATTGGATTGACATTCGGAAAAAAACTAGGATCTCTCATTGGAAATAAGGCTAATATCTTAGGGGGATTAATGGTTATTTTATTGGGGATGCACGCCATCTTTTTTAATTAAGTATATCCTTATTATATATAGCGTGAATTATGAGCAGGATTAATTGGATTTCTATGGATAACTAAGTAGAGTCCTGTTGAAAAAAGGATTCCTAAGTGTAAGAAGAAAAAAATAAAAAAAATCGTGCGTTTAAGTTGATTTTTTCCAATTAGGGCAATATAATAAGAGTGTAAAAAAGATATATACGTTATAACGTTTGATAGATGTTAACAAATGTTATATCCGTATAATGAAAACCCTTTACAAAAGGTCAAGTCTCGTTGTAAAATGAGTGTGTGTTAATGAGATTTGAAATTTCAGAGAGCGGTTCTAGTGCGAACTATAAGGAGGAATTATCTATGGAAGCTTGGCAAGGCTTTAAAGGTACTGACTGGCAAGAAAAAATTGATGTGCGTGATTTCATTAATCAAAACATCACTGTTTATGAGGGGGACGACTCTTTCTTAGCAGGACCAACTGAGGCAACAACAAAATTATGGGAACAAGTAATGGAATTAACTAAGGCTGAACGTGAAGCTGGGGGAGTTTTAGACTTAGATACAAAAATCGTTTCTACCATTACTTCTCATGAACCAGGATATTTAAACAAAGATTTAGAAAAAATTGTTGGATTCCAAACAGATAAACCATTTAAACGTTCATTACAACCATTTGGTGGAATTCGTATGGCAGAAAAAGCAGCACAGTCTTACGGATATCATGTAGATGAGGAAGTTTCTCATATCTTTACAGAGTATAGAAAAACTCACAATCAAGGTGTTTTTGATGCTTATACGCCAGAAATGCGTGCAGCACGTAAATCAGGGGTTATTACAGGATTACCTGATGCTTATGGACGTGGACGTATCATCGGGGATTATCGTCGTGTAGCTTTATACGGAATTGACCGTTTAATGGCAGAAAAATTAAAAGATCATAATAATACGTCACGTATTATGGACGAAGAAAATATCCGTTTACGTGAGGAAATTTCAGAACAATACCGTGCTTTAAATGAATTAAAACAAATGGCTGCTAAACACGGATTTGATATTTCAAAACCTGCGACAACAGCTAAAGAAGCAATCCAATGGTTATACTTTGGATACTTAGCAGCGATTAAAGAACAAAACGGTGCAGCGATGTCTTTAGGGCGTACGTCTACATTCTTAGATATCTATATTGAGCGTGATTTACAAAATGGTGTGATTACAGAAGAGGAAGCACAAGAAATGATGGACCATTTCGTTATGAAATTACGTCTTGTAAAATTCTCTCGTACACCTGATTATAATGAATTATTCTCAGGAGATCCAACATGGGTAACTGAGTCAATCGCAGGTATGTCAACGAATGGATTCCCATTAGTAACGAAAAACTCATTCCGTGTGTTACATACATTAGATAATTTAGGGCCAGCACCAGAACCAAACTTAACGGTATTATGGTCAACTCAATTACCTCAAGGATTCAAAGAATACTGTGCAAAAATGTCAATTAAAACATCAGCAATTCAGTATGAAAATGATGATATTATGCGTCCAATCTATGGTGATGACTATGCGATCGCTTGCTGTGTATCACCAATGAAAGTAGGTAAACAATTACAATTCTTCGGTGCACGTGCAAACTTAGCTAAAGCATTATTATATGCGATCAACGGTGGAAAAGACGAAAAATCAAAAGTGCAAGTTGGTCCACATTGGGCTCCAATCACTGATGAAGTTTTAGATTATAATAAAGTAATGGAACGTTACGATGAAGTGATGGAATGGTTAGCTGATTTATACGTAAATACATTAAATATCATCCACTATATGCATGATAAATATAGTTATGAACGTATCGAAATGGCGTTACACGATACAGATGCAGAACGTGTTTCGGCAACTGGTATCGCCGGATTATCAGTAGTAGCAGATTCATTATCAGCGATTAAATACGCTAAAGTTAAACCAATCCGTGATGAATTTGGGATTGCAGTAGACTTCGAAGTAGAAGGAGACTTCCCTAAATACGGAAATAACGATGATCGTGTAGACCAAATTGCTGTAGATGTTATGTCAGCCTTTATGACAAAAATTCGCAAACATAAACCATACCGTGCTAAATTACAAACTCAATCAATTTTAACGATTACATCGAACGTTGTTTACGGTAAGAAAACAGGAACAACTCCATGTGGTCGTAAAGAGGGAGAACCATTTGCACCAGGTGCGAATCCTATGCACGGACGTGATTCTCACGGAGCAATTGCTTCAATGTCATCAGTAGCTAAATTACCATTTGAATCAGCACAAGATGGAATTTCTAATACATTCTCATTAGTGCCTAAAGCTTTAGGACGTACAGATGCAGAACGTAATAAAAACTTAGTAGCGATTATGGATGCGTACGTGGCTAAAAAAGGTCATCACTTAAATATCAACGTATTTAACCGTGATACTTTATTAGACGCGATGGAACATCCTGAAAAATATCCACAATTAACAATTCGTGTATCAGGATACGCTGTAAACTTTATTAAGTTAACACGTGCTCAACAATTAGATGTTATTAATCGTACAATGCACGAAAAAATGTAATTGGGAAAAGGGAAGATAAGGTGATAGTATGAATGGATATGTACACTCGGTAGAATCGTTCGGGACAGTTGATGGACCAGGACTAAGATTCATCGTCTTTGTTCAGGGGTGTGGACTGCGATGCGCATACTGCCATAATCCTGATTCATGGAAAATGAAAGACGGAAAATTAACGGAAATTTCTGAAATCATTTCTGAATTAGTGAAATATAAAGAGTTTTTTGACGCCTCAGGTGGAGGAATCACAGTGAGTGGCGGGGAACCTTTACTGCAGATGGAGTTTGTAACTGAACTATTTAAAGAGTGTAAAAAACATGGAATTCATACTAACATCGATACTTCTGGTGATCTAAAGTTTAATACACCAGAACGCCAGCAACAATTAAAAGAGTTATTAGCTGTTACTGATATGCTAATGCTTGATATTAAAATGTTCGACGCTAAGAAACACAAAGAGTTAACAGGAAAAGATAACACACACATACTTGAATTTGGTCGCTTAGTATCTGAAGCCGGGGTTCCTATGTGGATTCGCCGGGTACTAGTACCAGGATTGACCGATGATGAAGAAGACTTAGAAAACACTGCCGCATATATTAAAACTCTGAAAACCGTTGAAAAAATTGAAGTTTTACCTTATCACACAATGGGTGAATACAAGTGGAAACAATTGGGGTATGATTATCCCTTAACAGGACAACTTCCTCCAAGTGATGAACTTGTAAAACATGCCGAAGAGATTCTAGGTAAAGCAATTTAAAGCTTTTGGAACAGGCCTCCTTTTAGAGGCCTGTTTTTTTGCATCGTAAAAAGGGGCTTACTTGATGAGCGTAGATTAACCAATTAGTAGAGCTATCTTTAGTTTTTATGAAATAAAAAAAACAGGTAGCCCAAGGGCCGCCTGTTAAGCAGTAAAAATAAATTTTTCAATGACGTGGGCAATTCCATCCTCATCATTAGTTGAGGTGATATAGTTGGCGGCTTTCTTTACTTCAGATACGGCATTTCCCATTGCCACACCAAGTCCCGCAAAGTCTATCATTGATAAATCGTTGTATCCATCACCGCAAGCGATGAGTTGAGATTGATCGAGTCCTACGTGATCTAAAAGTTTTTGTAAAGAGTAGGCTTTATTAATATTTTGAGGCATAAACTCTAAGAAAAATGGTAAAGAGCGAGTGATGCTTAGACGTTCTCCTAAACGTTCCTTCATTTTGATTTCAACTTTTTCTAAATATTCAGGATCAGCTGTACATAAGCATTTTACAGAATTAAAAGTTACAGAATCTTTGAAATTTTCTACACGATTAATAGGCATCCCGTTGATATTGGCTTCCTTTTGAATATATTGATCATTATCAGCCGTAACAATAGCGGCATCTTCATAGGCCATAATATTGACATTCATCTCGCGGGCTAAGTCGTATAATTCATGACAAATTTCAGGTGTAAGTGACTTATCGTAAATCATTTCATTACTATGAGATTCGATAATACGCCCACCATTGTAAGATAAAATGTAACCAGGGTATTGATCAAGACGTAATTCTTTTGCGGCCTTTGTCATTCCGTAAGTTGGACGACCTGAGGCAAGTACAATCATGACACCTTGTTCTTGTGCCTTTAATAAGGCTTCCTTTGTTTTGGGCGAAATTTCGTTTTTTGAAGACATAAGCGTCCCGTCTAAGTCTAAAACAATCATTTTATAATTACTCATAAAGCTCTCCCTTCGTGTTAATTAAAAATTAAGCTAATTAAATGGTTTATTTTTGGTTGTAAAAGCGGAAAGTTCTTCGCGATAGACCGGGTAATATTAATATAAGTTTGGCATAGTTCCTCCGATTTTTTGATTGATTCTCCATGACTGATGCGTTGGCAAAGAAGATCAAGAAGTGGAGTATCCCAATTACATTGTTGATAAATTTGAGATAAATCATCTTTGAGAAGATCATCTTCTAAGGCGAAAATCGTCGGTAGAGTCACAACGCCCTCTTTTAAGTCGTGACCGACGGGTTTTCCAAGACGGGGAGAATCACCACTGAAATCTAAAATGTCATCCTTTATTTGATAAGCTATTCCGATAGAACTTCCCAGTTTTTTTAATTCATCTAACTTTTCCTCGTTAGCATGGGCAAGTATTCCCCCAATCACTAGGCTAGCCGAAATTAAGGTTCCCGTTTTTTGATCACTTTTTTTGATATAGTCTTCTAATGA
This sequence comes from Turicibacter sp. St.80E1, assembly GCF_059728495.1. Taxonomy (NCBI): domain Bacteria; kingdom Bacillati; phylum Bacillota; class Erysipelotrichia; order Erysipelotrichales; family Turicibacteraceae; genus Turicibacter; species Turicibacter sp. St.80E1. The sequence goes on from NZ_AP039386.1 coordinate 110,541, forward strand.
GAGGTTAAAGTTAAAGAGATTATCTTGTTGTTGAAGCTCCCCCAGGCATAATTGTTTCATTGTATCCGCAAGTTGCAAGTGGAGGGGGGGGAAAGGAAATGAAGCGAAAAGTTCAAGGCTTCTATTTAGTGTATAATTTCCTAATTTGAGCGCTATTGTTTTATTATAACGTTCATGAAGAGTAAGGACATTGTGTCTTACAGATGAATGATCAATGATATCATCGTGAATAAGAGAGGAAAGGTGCAGAAGTTCAATGGCAACTGCAGCTAAGTAGCGATCTTCTTTAGAAATTTTATCTCCCAACTCGGTTGCCATTAATAAAAAGAGAGGGCGAATCCGTTTCCCTCCGTTGGCGATAAGTTCGCAAAGGGAAGTCTTTAGGTCATCTTCTTTTTCTAATACAGGATCTTCCGCAATCGTTTGGATGAGAAGGTCGTTAAAATAACGTTCATCATATCCGAATTTAGTTAGATATCCCATCATACCCCTCCTCCTCTGCGATGATGCGAACCCATCCGTTTAAAACTTTATCCGCGCCACTGTGTGTCATCGATGTGATTTCATAGTTTTTTAGATGTTGAAAAATATTATTTTTAATCAACGGGAAGGCGTGGCGAATGGTATAGTCGTGATATAGGCTATAGAATAAATCACCGTACAAAATAATTTTTTTACATTGCCGATCATCAGAGTTTTCCTTCAACTTTTGATGGGTATCTAAATGAAGAAAAAGAAGTCCATAGGAAACGAAGTAAGAAAAATAATTTTCCGGGATGATAGCGTGGGTCTCTAATGTCTGATAGAGACGTTGAAGTGGGGCACGGTTAACGCTAATATGGGTGATGTTTACTTGCTTAAGTTGTTGCGTGATTTCATTTATTACGTCTTTAATCATGTCTAATCCACCGTTTCTAATAAGGATAACCTTAGTATTCCAAGGACTGGACATTGTATACAAAATTTAGAAAGATTAAAGGTTAGAAATAATCTCTTCTTTTAATTCAGAAAGTGAATCAGGTGTATATAACGCTGCATTATTGACATAATGAACATTGAAAGAATCTTCAAATGAGTATCTTGGAATGAGGTGGACATGGTAATGAAAGACCGTTTGTCCCGCTACGGGCTTATTGTTATTTACAATATTCATTCCGTCTGCATGAAATGTTTTTTTAAGAGCAGTCGCTAGTTTAGGGATAATTGAAAAGACGTGAGTCATATCTTCTTCAGTCATTGAGAAAACATCTTCAACGTGTTTTTTTGGAATCACCAATGTATGACCGAGTGTTGTTTGAGAAATATCGAGGAAAGCCAACACGTGTTCATTTTCAAAAATAATATGTCCGGGAATTTCCTTGTTGCTAATTTTACAGAAGATACATTTTTGCATGTTTATGCCTCCAGTCAACCCATGAAGTTCATCTTTATGATGGGACGTGATGAGTCCCCCAAAAGTGAGAACTTAAAAGGAATGTTAAATTAGTTATTATATGATTACGACCTAATTTTATCAAAACTCAATTAATTTTTAAAGTGCTAACATTTTGTCAACAAAAGGGGGATTTGAGTCTTCCGCTCATGATATAATAGAGACGAAGTTAAGTAGGAGGGGTTTAACCAATGAATCAAAAAAGGAATCGTGAAAACTTAGAAAAGATGATGCTTATTATTTTAATTGGATCCTTGGCCATTGTTTTGGGGATTATTGAGGCGATGATCCCGGTTAGATTGCCCATTCCAGGTGCTAAATTAGGGTTGGCGAATATTATGATTGTGATTGGTTTATATTATTTAGATGGAAAAGATATGCTAACTGTCATTATCTTAAAAACCTTTTTAACAACACTACTGCTTGGAACATTTTCGATGTTTGCTTATGGGTTTGTCGGTGCGTTGTTAAGTTATGCAACGATGATGACGGCTTTTAAATTATTGAAGGACAAAATAAGTTTATTAGGGATTAGTGTTTTAGGGGGCGTGATGCATAATATTGGTCAAATTATCGTGGCAATGATTTTAATTAAAACCAATGCGGTCGCTTATTACATGATGTTTTTATTACCTCTTGGTGCAGTGACGGGAATAGTTGTTGGGATTGTTGCCAAACTCGTCATGCCACGATTGAATGAATTTGAATTATTCAAAAAACATTATAAATTACAGGAAGTATAGGGAATTATGATGAAAAAACTGTGGCTTGGTCGATATATTGACGGTTCTTCCGTTTACCATGCGTTTGATCCTAGATCGAAATTAGTGATGATGGTGCTTAATCTCCTAATGATTATTTGTACTGTCAATTGGGAACAGCTATTATGTGTCACGCTTTTTACCTTTTCTTTACTTTGTCTTAGTAAAATTCCTTTTTCGTTTTATTTAAGACAAGCGATGTTTCTAAAATATATGTATTTCTTTTTTTTGATGTTCTTTACTTTAACGGAGGGCACCACCTTTTTATTGAAGATCGGAATCTTTCGTGTCAGTCTAGACGGATTGTGGATAGGAGCGTTTTATGTTACTAAGATGATGTTATTTGTTATTCTGGGTGCTTTGTTAACTTTTACAACGTCACCGGGGGAAATCGTGGCCGGTGTGAGGACATTATTTAAAAGCCCATCGATTGAGCGATTTGCCTTTATGGCAGGGCTTTCTATCCGTTTAATTCCAATGATTTTAGAGGAAGTTAAGTTGATTTATAATGCTCAGCAATCACGGGGTCTAGACTTTAGTGAATTAAGGTTACAAGATAAATTTAAAAAGTTGTTATCCATTATTATACCTGCTATTTCAAATACGGTTAAACGCCTAATGATGATGATTGAGGCTATGGAGTGTCGTGGATATGTTGTAGGTGAGCAACGGACATCTATTTATCGATTACAGTTTAGGATGCGTGATGTTTGTCTGTTAGTTTATGGTATTTTAGTGTTGGCTATAGTTATTTTACTTTAGTGCTTTTTTAATGAAAGGAGTGATTTAATTGTTTATCCATAATGATTGGGCACCTATTTTAGAACGAGAATTTGAAAAGCCGTATATGAAGGAGCTTTTTTCTAAGCTACACGAACAATATGAAATTGAGACTGTTTATCCACCTAAAAAGTCTGTGTTTAGGGCATTTGAACTCACCCCTTATTCAGCAGTGAAGGTTGTGATTTTAGGTCAGGATCCGTATCACGGTGAGAATCAGGCAAATGGTCTTAGTTTTTCCGTAACAGAAACAACAAAAATTCCACCTTCACTTCGAAATATTTTTACGGAGTTGGTTTCGGATATCAAGTGTTCTTATCCAACGAGCGGAGATTTAAGTAAATGGGCAAGAGAGGGGGGTTTATTGCTTAATTCAACCTTAACGGTTAGATCAGGCCAACCGATGTCCCATGCTTCGATGGGGTGGGAAAGGTTTACAGACCATATTCTAAGTTGTTTGAATGAGAAGGATGCCCCTATTGTTTTTATTTTATGGGGAAATCATGCACGGAGTAAAAAAAGATTAATCGATCAAAGGAAGCATTTAGTGCTAGAATCGGTTCATCCTTCTCCATTGTCGGCGCATCGTGGATTCTTCGGAAGTGCCCCCTTTTCAAAAACTAATGAATTCTTAGTTTCTAAAGGGATTCACCCTATTGATTGGACCTTAACTAAATAAAAAAAGGACTCCTTTTTAAAAGGAGTCTTTTTTTATTTAGTGTTGATCAGAATTTCCATACCCGTGTTGTGTTTCAGGCATTTGGTTATAGTAAGGATATTTTTGTTTGTAAAGTTCATCTTGTTGTTTTTGATAGTTGTAAAGTGCCCCTAATGATGGGAATTTTTCAAATAAATCAGGATCAACAATGTTGATTGTGTTATCTTGTGGATAGTAATAGTTGATTTCTTCAGGGAATTCAACATAATCTAAGTAAACAGTTAATAAGACGAAACGGTGCCCAGTATTTGGATCACTTAAAATAATGTGATCGCGTCCTGCTGCTTCAATCACACCAAAGAAGCTACGTTGCGCAGTTGCCGCATCATTTCCGCTAAATGTCATGTATACGGTAGCCATTTTTCCGCGGTTAAGTCTTAAAACTTGACTGAAATAACTGCTACCTTGAGCCATTGAAATGACATTTCCTACTGGAAGTTCGAATCCTGCATAGCTTACTCCACTAGAGGCTGCAGGTGTTTGACCTGGCTCTGTAGGTGTTTGAGGCGTAATTGGTGCTCCAGATGGGAATGGTGGTTCCACTGTGCTAGGGTTTACGTTTGTGTAATTAGCCCCCATAGGATTTGGTTGTTGATATCTCCAATATGGATCATTTGGATTTGGAACGGGTCCCCCGTAAGGATAAGAATAATAATAATTCATAGTGTCTCTCCTTTCAAGATACGATTAGTCATAACAATGTTCGGATTCAAGCGGAATGTAGAAGCAGTGATCTCCATATCGACCTGAATTCCATTGTCCCCAAAACTGGGCGGGACACGATGGTTGAAAAGGATCGTAAAACCATAACGCAGTCGTTGCGGGTTCGAAACGCTCTCCGTTAATGACCCTTTTAGCCAATCTTATTTCGTTATCCCTTGCGCGTTGATAAAAGTAATCGAATTGTACGGCTTCAAACCCCCCAGGTGATTGATAAACCATTGATGGAATGGTGTTAATGTTTTTGAAATCGTGGCAATTAGCTAAAATCCGATTTACGCAAACATTTCCGACGAGTAACATTCCCATGTCTCCGTCACTTTCAGCCTCAGCGCGCATGAGTCGAGCAAGTAATTCAATGTCTTTTTGGGTTGCTTGAATAACTCCCATATAATCACCTCTCGTTTCATCATACGACCTCAGAGGAGAAAATATGAATAAAGGTGATGAAAAAATAAAAGTTAATGAGTGAAACAAGAGGGAAGTGGATGAATTGAAAAGGAGGTTGTATCCGATGACCCATCGTTCGTTGTTGAGGGGTTAGGAAGAATATATTATCTCAAGTTTGATGGATCAATAAAAGGGGGCCTTTTTATATATAGGAAAGTGAAAATTTTGCTATTCAAAAAACGACGATTGTTCTTAAAAAAATAAAAGGTATTAACCTTTTATTTTTTTAAGAATAATAGTACAATAGGGTTAACACAACATCAAAAGGTGGTAAATTGAATGGATATCATGACAAGTTTAAAGAATCAAATTATTGGGAAAAACATTCGCATTGTTTTTCCGGAGGGGAATGAACCACGTGTTGTTCAAGCAGCGAGCCTACTTGCACGTGAGAATATGTTAAAGCCGGTTTTAATTGGGTCAATTGAAGAGGTGCAGTCGGCAGCAGGGCATTATTCATTAGAAGGTTGCGAGATTATTGATCCAAAACATTATGACAAATTAGAGGAAATGATTGCTGAGTTAGTCGCGGTACGTAAGGGGAAAGTAACAGAAGAAAAGGCGCGTGAACTCGTTTTAGATGTTAACTATTTTGGAACGATGTTAGTTCATATGGGCTTAGCAGCGGGATTGGTTTCAGGGGCGATTCATTCAACGGGGGATACAGTTCGTCCAGCTTTACAAATCATCAAAACAAAACCAGGAATAGGAAAAACATTTGGATATTTTGCAATGTTACGTGGGGATGAGCGTTTAATTTTTGCAGATTGTGCGATTAATCCAAATCCGTCAAGCAATGATTTAGCGGAATTTGCATTGGAATCGGCTCGCGTAGCGCGTATGTTTGATATTGAACCTAAAGTAGCTTTATTAAGTTTCTCAACAAAGGGATCAGCGAAAACAGAAGAAACGAAAAAAGTGACGGATGCGGTTAAAGTGTTAGACGAGATGCAAGTTGATTTTGATTATGATGGTGAGTTACAGTTTGATGCGGCTTTTGTTCCTGCCGTTGCGAAAACAAAAGCAAAAGATTCAAAAGTAGCAGGACAAGCGAATGTATTTGTTTTCCCAGATTTAAATTCTGGAAATATCGGCTATAAAATTGCTCAACGATTAGGTGGGTTTGAGGCGGTAGGGCCTATTTTAGCAGGATTGAATAAACCTGTGAATGATTTATCACGTGGATGTTCACCAGAGGATGTCTACAAAACAGCAGTTATTACAGCGAATCAGACATTATTATAAAATAAGGGAAGCGGGCTTTGTGTTTTATTTGACATGAAGCCCGATTTTTTATAAAATCGTTGAAGATACACTTTAAAAAAATTGATAAAAAGGGGAAGGTGTAGTCGATGTTTAATTTAGATGATTTATTTGCAGAGCCAAACGAGTTTCGTGTTTGCGATAAGTGTAAGGCAACTAATTTAAATACATTATTACCACGTTTGAAAGAAATTGATCCGAAAGCTAAGATTTATCAAGGATGCCAATCTTATTGTGGTCCTGGTCGTGATCGTTCGTTTGTGTTTATTAACAATAAACCAATCTTAGCTGATAATGAAGACGAATTAATTCAAAAAGTTAAAGAGTTTTTAGGAAAATGAAAGAGATGGGAAGTCATCATAAAGTGACATTCCCATCTCTTTTATTTTACGGGGTCAATATAATAGGCCCCTTTAGAAGTTGAACGAATTTTTGAAATTTTATTCGTCAAGAGTTGCATAATATAGTGTATAATCGCCTGCTCATCGATAAAGAAGTGATGGGCATGCGGTTCATGGTTCAGTACAAATCGAATTCGAGACTGTAAAAAGGGAGTTAAGTTTTCAAATATTTCTTCAGAACTAAGTGGGGATGGTTGATAGAGTGTTAAAAGATCATAAATTTCACAAATAAGCATAGAAAACAACTTATGGTGTTTAAGGAAAGATTCCTGATCGGTTACAAAACTCTCATGTGTTTTCAAACACATAGTATCACATCCTATAAAACGTTTTCATAACACTATTATATCATATTTTCTAGTATTTGTTAAAGTGTTGCTTGTTTTTTTATATTTAGTATATGGCCATGACGTTCATGTCGAATCATAATGTGGTATACTAAGCTTGTAAAAAGTAAAAGTTTTGCATTATTTTATAAAATAATGATGAGATATACAGATATAGACGGTGGTGCCAATGGTAAAATTAGAAGAAAAAGTATTTAGAGATCCAGTTTACGGATATGTTCATGTATTTGATAAATTAATTTGGGATTTGATTCAAACGAAGGAAGTTCAACGTTTACGGCGTATTAAGCAATTAGGTGGAACCTACATGGTTTTTCATACGGCTGAGCATAGTCGATTTTCACATTCCTTAGGGGTGTATGAAATGGCGCGTAAAATTATCCGGGCGCTTATGTATTGTGGGACGGTGTTAGAGGAGGAGGAGCGTTTGCTAGTCTTATCCGCGGCATTGTTGCATGATTTAGGCCACGGTCCGTTTTCACATTCCTTTGAATCCGTTTTTAATGTTCGTCATGAACTATTTACTGAACGTATTATTATGGAAGATACAGAAGTTAATCAGGTGTTGGAAAGCTATCAAAAAGGATTTGCGACGAAGGTTCGTGATGTCATTAATAAAACGTATGAAAACCCACTAGTAATCAACATTATTTCTAGTCAGTTAGATGCGGACCGATTGGACTATTTATTGAGAGACGCCTATTTTACAGGCGCCCCATATGGTGAAATTGATGTTGAACGTATTTTAAGGACGATGAGGGTTGTTAATAACAAAATTGTTTATAAAGTTTCGGGGATGCACGCTATTGAGGATTATTTAATGAGCCGTTATCAAATGTATTGGCAAGTTTATTTACACTCAACAGGGCGTAGCTTTGACTTAGTGATTCAAAATATGTTACGACGTGTTCGAGAACTTGTTTTATCAGGGTATCAATTTAGACATCCTATTGGGGCGTTAGCAGACCTGTTTTTGGAGAAGGACTTATCTGTTGAAACGTATTTAAAGTTTGATGATGCGACAATTAGTCACTATGCGTCGTTATTTGTTGAAGAGGAAGATGAGATATTGAGCGATTTTGCGGATCGCTTTATTCATCGTCGTTTATTAAAGGAAATGCATTATGTACCAAATGACGAAGTGAACAAAAATTTAATAAAAATCGGGGAATATATGTCCATCTTAGGTATCAATCCAACCTACTATTTAATTACCGATCATAGTGTTAAAACACCGTATGATTATTATGGTCATAAGACGAATTGTTTACCGGATTGCATCGAATTGTTGATGCGTGATGGTTCTATTAAAGAAATATCGGAAGTATCAACGATTATTAAGGGGATTATTGCCGTTAAACCAAAACAGGAATATAAAATTTATTTTCCGCTAGATTTAATTAAAGCGAGTGGGAATGTAGAGATAAAAAATAAAATTTTAGAGCTATTACCTGAAAATATTCAGTAAAAGTTAACATAGAAATCGAGGAAAAAAGATGTTTAAAGAGATTATTGTAGTCGAAGGTCGGGATGATACGAGGCGATTAAAAGAGGTATATCCAGAAATTGAAACGTTAGAGACAAACGGATCGGCTATTAATGAGGACGTTATTTCACGCATCAAGGAGTTGCAGAAAAAACGTGGAGTGATTATTTTTACCGATCCTGATTTTCCGGGAAATAAAATTCGTCAACGCATTATGCAAGAGGTGCCACTTTGTAAACATGCCCACCTTCCTAAACGGGAGGCAATTGCTAAAAATGATAAGGGAGTCGGGGTTGAGCATGCAAGCGCCGAATCGATTAAGCGGGCTTTACAAGATGTCATCACGCCTAAAACTGAGGTGACGGAGGAGATTGAAACAGAATTTTTGTTTGATTTAGGATTAATTGGTCATCCAAATAGTGCAAAAATACGGGAAAAGCTAGGCGAAGTGTTAGGAATCGGCTATGTGAACGGAAAACAACTTCAAAAGCGTTTAATGATGTTTGGAGTTACTAAACAACAAGTTGTTAATGCATTAGCAGAAGAACCAAAAAGTGTCTAAAATAAAGGAGCTATTAAGTATGAGAGATATCGCAACGAAGTCAAACACAAGAGAAATTATAGAAAGACATGGGTTTACCTTTAAAAAAAGCTTTGGGCAAAACTTCTTAACAGATACAAATATTTTAAATAAAATTGTAGATGCCGCTGATTTATCAGATGAGGTGGGTGTCATTGAAATTGGGCCAGGTATCGGGGCCTTAACTGAGTTTATTGCGCGTAAGGCAAAAAAAGTGGTGGCTTACGAAATCGATCCGCGTTTAATTCCAATTTTAGCGGAAACATTAGCCCCATATGATAATGTAAAGATTATCCATCAAGATATTTTGAAGGCAGATGTCGCATCGATGATTGAGGAAGAGTTTAAAGATGTGAAGGAAATTGCGGTAGTTGCTAACTTACCGTATTATATTACAACTCCTATTTTGATGGGACTCATCGAAAAGAAATTACCTATTGATCGTTACGTGACTATGATGCAAAAAGAGGTAGCGCAACGTTTATCAGCCTCTCCGGGATCAAAAGATTATAATGCTTTATCAATTGCCGTTCAATATTATACGGAGGCTAAAATTGCTTTAACAGTTCCAAAGACTGTTTTCATTCCCGCTCCGAATGTTGATAGTGCGGTTGTTCGTTTAACAAAACGTAAAGAGTTAGCAGTTGATGTTTTAGATGAGGATTTCTTTATGGAAGTTGTTCACGGTGCTTTTAGGCAACGAAGAAAAACATTACAAAATAATTTAAATCAACACTTTACTTCTTTATCGAAGGAAGAAGTGACAGCAATTCTAGAAGAGGCCAATATTTTACCGAACCGCCGTGGGGAATCTTTATCCATTGAGGAGTTCGCCCATCTATCTAATGTGTTTTATCGTCATTTAAAGGCATAAATTCTCTCTTTATAGTCTAAAAGCCCCTTATTATAAGGGGCTTTTAGACTATAAAGGTTACTGGAATCAATTCATTTTAAGTTTATTTGAAAGCATGGGAAGAGGAATCTTTTTATGCTTTTTTGTGTAGGCACATTTAAAGGGGTGGGGCATATAATAACGTGAGGTGATAAGGATGGATGAAGAAGTCAAAGTAGGGGATATTGTAGGCCGTCGTTCTTATGGATCTGACACGATGTTTCGTATTGAGGAAATTACGGGAGACGTCGCCCATTTAAAGGGAATCTTCTTTCGTTTGACGGCGGATGCCCCATTAAGTGATTTAGAAATTATTTCGCGTGAGGAGTATCAACGTGCAGAGCAGGTGGAGTTTGATCAATATCGAACCATTCTCCCCCCTGTTATGGATAATATGAGAAGTTATGATAATGGAGATTTTTATATTAGTGGACGGATTTTACACATTGATGGGGATGAAGAGTACCTCCAGAAAAGTATCAAACTGTATAAATATGCAAAAGTTTATGCACAGGCATTTGCGGTTCCTGAGAAGGATATGAAGGTTAAAGTTCCTGAATTAGTTAAACGGTTAAGACCAAATATTGTTGTTATTACGGGGCATGATGCATTAGAAGATAAAGAACATGAAGATGATTTGATGGCGTATAGAAGTTCAAAATACTTTGTAGAGACGGTTAATGCATTGCGTGAAATCGAACCTTCGCTTGATTATTTGATCGTTATAGCTGGGGCGTGCCAATCGCATTTTGAGGCGTTGATTGGTTCTGGAGCAAATTTTGCATCATCGCCTAAACGTATTAATATACACGCGCTTGATCCAGCGATTATTGCGGCAACGATTGCCCTAACCCCTTACGAGGAACAAGTGGATTTAAGGGAAGCGATTGAAAAAACGATTGCTAAAATAGCGGGAATTGGTGGTCTTCAAACGAAGGGAACCCTTCGCTATGGAATCAGGAAAATGTAAAAATATTTTATTTTATCATTGATAATGAATAATTTCAACCCTTTAGCATATAATAATATTGAAAAAATTTTCTTTTTATGGTATGCTTTATGATAGAAAGGTCGTGATGTTTTGGCAAATAATATTGTTAATATTCGTCAAGAGTTGAGTGAACAAGTCGGTAAAGAAGTGAAATTAACCGCTTATGAAAGTCGTAATCGAGTGGTAGAACATACAGGTATTTTATCGAATACGTATCCTTCTATTTTTGTGATTGATTTAGATAGTCAACGCGACTCAGTTGACCGAGTTTCTTATAGTTATATTGATGTTTTAACGGGATCGGTAGAATTAAAGTTTAATTAATATTAAAAAAAAGTAGTTGACGATGTTTACTACTTTTTTTTGTATGATAAAATAAAATCATACTGATTGGAGGAATGGCTATGGTAACAATTAAAGCTCCAGCAAAAATAAATTTGGCACTTGATACGCTCTATAAACGAGATGACAATTATCATGAGGTTGAAATGATTATGACAACTGTTGATCTAGCAGATTATATTACAGTCACTCCCCGTAACGACGATAAAATTGTTATTCAATCAAATGAGTTTACAATTCCATTGAATGAAAAGAATTTAGCCTATCAAGCGGCTGAACTTTTTAGAAAACATTTTAACATTAAGCAAGGGGTTGAAATTTATATTAAAAAGAAAATCCCAGTAGCGGCTGGTTTAGCTGGTGGAAGTAGTAATGCAGCGGCGACTTTAAAGGCGCTAAGGGAACTTTTTAAAGTAGATTGTACGATGGATGAGTTGGCCGAATTAGGTGCACGATTAGGGTCAGACATTCCGTTTTGCGTTTATGGTGGGACCGCATTAGCAACAGGTCGTGGAGAAATTATTCATCCGATTCCGTCCCCTCCAAAATGTTGGGTTATTTTAATTAAACCGCGAATTGGCGTGTCAACAAAAGAGATTTATGAGGCACTCAACGCAAATGAGGTTCAACATTTAGATATTAAAGGGATGTTAGACTGTATCGAGTTACAGGACTATCAGGGGATTTGTAATCGTTTAGGTAACTCGTTAGAGAGCGTAACGTTTGAACGGTATCCGGTCGTTGAAGAAATAAAGAATAAATTAATTCAATTTGGAGCAGATGCCGTACTCATGAGTGGGAGTGGACCGACAGTTTTTGCTCTTGTTCGTAAAGAGTACAAGTTAAGGCGTATTATAAATAGTATTAATGGTTGCCTAAGAGAGCATGAAGTTTATGCAGTTAGATTAATTGGCTAGTATGAAAAGCATCTTAATTGTTTATCGATTAAGATGCTTTTTTGTCGGATTAACAAAACAGTTAAAAGAGTATCGGAAAAAAATTCATGAGAATGTATATAATTGTAAGAAAAACACACAAATGACATAAAAAGCACTTACAGTATGTGGTATAATGAAGAGGTGATATGGACAACTTAGGAGGATGAGAGAATGAATATTACAGACGTTAGAATTCGAAAAGTAGAGACAGATAATAGAATGAAAGCAATCGCATCAATTACCTTAGATGGGTGCTTTGTTATCCATGATTTAAGAGTCATTCAGGGGGATGAACACTTATTCGTGGCAATGCCTAGTCGTAAGACGTCAACGGGGGAATTTAAAGACATTGCACATCCAATTAATCATGAAACCCGTAAGGAAGTAGAAGACTTTGTTATTAAGGCCTATGAGGAAGCAGAATAAGAGAGTGAATGCTTAGACTGAAAGGTTATGGGCGTATTATGACACATAAAAAAAGCGTCATGAATGAATGTTTAAAAAGCTACCTTCTTTTAGAAGAGTAGCTTTTTTTAAAATTCTAAACTAAAATATAACAGAGAGGCTTACACTGGATGGAAAATTAAATGTAATGAAGTGTTGAATTGTGCTATACTAAATAAAGAAGTTAGATTAACGGAGGGATTTTAATGAATAAGTATGCAGTTGTATTAGCCGCGGGAAAAGGAACCCGTATGAAGTCTAATTTACATAAAGTATTACACCAAGTATTAGGAAAATCGATGGTGGACCACGCAGTTACAAACTTAGAAAAAATTGGGGTAGATAAAATTGTAACGGTGATTGGTTATGAAGCGGATTCAGTTCGTGCAGAATTGAAAGACCGCGTAGAATATGCGATGCAAACGGAACAGTTAGGGACGGGGCACGCTGTGATGATGACGAAAGATTTGTTAGAAGGTCTTGAAGGGGTAACGATTGTAACTTATGGTGATGTTCCGTTATTAACAGAACAAACTATTTCTAATTTATTTGACTATCATCAAGAACAAGAGGCAGCAATTACTATTTTAACTGCATCGACAGATAATCCGACGGGATACGGGCGTATCATTCGTGATGAAGCGGGTAATGTTTTACGAATTGTTGAACAAAAGGATGCAAATGAGCAAGAATTATTAGTCAAGGAAATTAATACGGGTGTTTGCTGTTATGATAATAAGGTATTGTTTGAGGCCTTAACGAAAATCACGAACAACAATTCACAAGGAGAATACTACTTAACAGATTTAGTTGGGATTATTCGCGACATGGGATTAAAGGTTGTTGCCTATGAGAATGAAGATTTTGAAGAAACATTAGGAGTTAATGACCGTGTTCAGTTAGCCTATGCTGAAAAAGTTTTAAGAAAACGTGTAAATGAACAGCATATGAGAAATGGTGTTACGATTATTAACCCAGAGGCTACGTATATTGGAACTGAAGTGGAAATTGGGCAAGATGTTATTATCTATCCTGGAACAATGATTACGGGATGTTCAAAAATTGAAGATGAGGTTATCATTGGTGCTAATTCACAAATTAACTCATCGGTTATCGGAAAAAATTCAACGATTAATGCCTCAGTTATTTCAGATTCGGTGATTGGTGCGAATACAACAGTAGGGCCTTTTGCTCATATTCGTATGCACGCTGAGGTTGGAAGTCATGCACGTATTGGAAATTTCGTAGAAATTAAGAAATCAGTGTTTAAAGATGGGGCAAAAGCCGCACACTTAAGTTATATTGGTGATGCAATTTTAGGTGAGAATGTAAATATGGGATGTGGTTCAATTACTGTTAACTACGATGGAAAGAATAAACATCAAACCATAATTGGAGCTAATACGATGGTTGGATGTAACGTGAATTTAGTTGCACCAGTGACAATTGAGCCTAATGCTTACTTAGCGGCTGGTTCGACAATTACAAAAAATGTACCAGAGGATGCGCTTGCGATTGCTCGTTCAAAGCAAGAAAATAAAGAGGGCTACGCTAAGATTATTCGACAAAAATAATTTAACAAAAAGATTAAATTTAAACATTTATTGAAATAATTGAAAATAAATGCGAAATTGTGTAAAATATTGTCTGAAGTGTGTTTATTCTAGGAGGTTAAATCAGCATGGCAGAAATTAATCGTAAAAAGTTTAAGATTTTTAGTTTAAATGCTAATCGTCCATTAGCACAAGAAATTGCAGATCGTATCGGTGTTCCTTTATCGGATTTAACAGTTAATCGTTTTGCAGATGGTGAGGTACAAGTTAATATTAATGAAACTGTACGTGGACATCATGTTTTCGTTGTACAACCAACACATAATCCAGTAAATGATCACTTAATGGAGCTTTTAGTTATGATCGATGCTTTAAAGCGTGCATCAGCTAAAACCATTAATGTAATCATGCCTTATTATGGATATTCTCGTCAGGATAGAAAAGCAAAAGCGCGTCAGCCAATTACAGCGAAATTAGTAGCGAACTTAATTGAAGCTGCAGGAGCAACACGTGTGATGACAATGGATTTACATGCGACGCAAATCCAAGGATTCTTTGATATTCCAATCGATGACTTCCGAGCAATGCCTATTATTGCAAAATACTTTATTGATAAAAACTTAGATGATATTGTTGTTGTATCGCCAGACCATGGAGGAGCAACTCGCGCTCGCGTACTTGCTGAATATTTAGATGCTCCTATCGCAATTATTGATAAACGTCGTCCGAAACCAAATGTTGCAGAAGTTATGGGATTAATCGGAGAAGTTGAAGGAAAGCATGCTATTATTATCGATGATATGATTGATACAGCGGGAACGATTCAGATTGCAGCGAATGCGTTAAAAGAGCGTGGGGCGTTATCTGTTTATGCGGCTTGTACACATCCAATTCTTTCGGGTCCAGCTGTTGAACGTATTGAAAATTCAGCCATTAAAGAATTAGTTACTACAAATACAATTAACCTACCAGAAGAAAAACGAAGTTCTAAAATTACACAATTATCTGTTGGCGAATTATTAGCAGAAGGTATTTTACATATTTTAAATGATGAGCCGGTATCAGACTTATTTGTCTATAATCGTGACTTATATAATTTTTAATTAAATGATGAACTGAGGGGGCAAAGCTAATCATTAGCTTTGCCTTTTTATGTGCTCTATGAGTGAATGCCAGTTAAGAATGGGGCCCTAGTAATAGAGGGTGACTAGCCTGATGAACAAATTAATGGGCAAGAAATGGATGAGAGAGGGGACGCGTGGCTTATCAAGGTTTCCAGTTTTATTTTAGAAAAAGAGTAGGAATTAAAGGACATTTTTTTGAGGTATGGAAAAAGCTAATCGATGATTGAATAATGATTGGTAAAATATATAAGGTTCATGTAAAATAGAAGAGGCTATTAAAACTCAAGACGAGGTGATTTTTATGAAATTGTTTGTAGGTCTGGGAAATCCAGGTTCAAAATATGAAAGAACACGTCATAACGCGGGGTTTATGGTGATTGATAGACTAAGTTCAGCATGGAATATTCCCTTAATAGAAGAGAAAAAGTTTAAAGGTGAGATGGGAAGAGGAATTGTAAAGGGTGAGAAAGTTATATTACTGAAACCGACGACGTTTATGAATTTATCAGGTGAGTCCGTTCGTGCACTTATTGATTTTTACGATATTGATGTAGAAGATATTATTGTAATTTATGATGATTTAGATTTACCTCATGGAAAAATTAGAATGCGTTTAAAGGGGAGTGCAGGGGGGCATAATGGTATTAAGTCATTAATTGCACACCTTAAAACTCAGGAGTTTAAACGTATTCGTATTGGAATTGACCGTCATCCTAAGATTCCTGTTGTGGATTATGTTTTAGGAAAATTTACAGAGGATGAACTGGCATTAGTCAATCAAGCGATTGATTTATCAGTGAAAGCATGTGAAATGACATTAACTGAATCTTTTAATAAGGTGATGACAGAGTATAGTAAGTAGTTTTAACTAAGAGGTGGATGGAAGAATGAATATAATGAATCAGTATATTTCAAAGTCGGATGCAATCCAAACTTTGATAAAGGCGTTAGATGGTGAGCATCAAAACGTTTTACTTAGCGGAGTAACTCCGTCTTTTTATGCGTCATTAATGCAAATGTTGTATGAGAATAAAAGAAGGCCTGTAGTTATTATGATGCAAAATTTATATCAGGCCCAGCGTTTGTATGATCAGTTAGTGGAGTTGATGGACGAAGGGTTGGTCCGTCTTTTTCCAATGGACGAATTTATCACAGCGGAAATGCTAGCTTCAAGTTCTGAATTACGTATTGAAAGGATGAATACATTATCTTCGATTATTGAGGATCCTAACAGGATCATCGTTACTCATGTCGCAGGTGCTGCCCGTTTTTTACCGCCTAAGGAAGTTTTTCAACAGGCGGATATTTCATTAGAGGTTGGTGAGTGTTACGATTTAGATACATTAAAAAGAAAGCTAATTGAACTTGGCTACCAATCTGTACGTGCCGTGGAACATATGGGAGAGTTTAGTGTGCGCGGTGGAATTATTGATGTGTTTCCAATGACGGAAGAAAATCCATTACGTATAGAATTTTTTGACGATGAGATTGACACGATACGCTATTTTACAACGGATACACAACGTTCGATAAAGAAAGTTGAGCGGGCTGTCATTGTTCCAACCTTTGAGTTGGTATATTCGGATCAGGAGATTAAGGCCTTTGAATCAAGCATAAAGGATCTTTTGAACAAAACGTTACCTCTTGTGGATGGGGAAGCACGAGAGATGTTATATGCGAGAATTTATCAAGATATCGAAAAAATTCAAAATCATCAGGATTTAGAATTAATGCATAAATATATTTCGCTTCTATATAAGGATCCGGATACTTTATTATCCTATTTAGACAATCCGCTTGTTATTTATATTGATTATGCCCGTGTTTTGGAAAATCAAGAGCATATGAATGAAGATGCGTTAGCTTGGCAAGAAGGCGCGATTGAAAATGGAAAAACAGTCAAAGGGTTAAATCTGTATCAACCTATCACGACCATTTCAGTAGCTCATCAGTTATTTTTATCTGAACATCTTGGTACGTTACCTAATGTGGAATTGGACCAACATGTTAAATTGGCAACGAAAAGTGTATCGGAGTTTCATGGACAACTAGAATTCTTTGCTAAGGAATGTAAACGTTTAAGAGAAAATGGCGCGACGGTTTTTGTGGCTGTTTCGAGTGTTGAAGCACGGAATAATTTGGCGAACTATTTGGATGAATTAGGTGTTGGTGTAGCATTCCCTACAACCATTGACGAGATTCGCGAAGGGTCTATTCATCTTATTTGTGATTGCTTGGCGGTAGGATATGAACTATTAGAGCCACATATTGTTGTCTACACCGATTATGAGGTCCATACAAAGCGTAAGAAATCTACGGCGTATAAGAGCAACTTTAAAGAAGGAAAAAAAATGAAAGATTATAATGAACTACAACTGGGAGATTATGTCGTTCATGTTCAACACGGAATTGGTCAGTACATTGGAATTGAAACATTAGAAACTAATGGAGCGCGTAAAGACTTTTTAATGATTGCCTATCGCGGGGACGATAAGCTATATGTTCCTATTGATAAAATTCAGATGGTTCAGAAATATGTAGGTTCCGAGGGAGCCAAGCCGAAAATTAACAAATTAGGGACATCCGAGTGGGAGAAAACGAAATCTAAAGTTAAGAAGACCGTTAAAGATATTGCGGATAAGTTGATTAAAATCTACGCCAAAAGGGAACATCTTCCGGGTTACGCTTTTGCGAAAGACACGATTGAACAACATGCCTTTGAAAATGCCTTTCCATACGTGGAGACTGACGATCAATTAAGAGCTGCAAGTGAAATTAAGGAAGATATGGAAGCCCCACATCCAATGGATCGCTTGTTAATTGGGGATGTAGGTTATGGTAAAACGGAAGTTGCGATGCGAGCAGCCTTTAAGGCCGTTCAAGATGGTAAACAGGTTGCTTATTTGGCACCCACAACCATTTTGTCTAAACAACATTATGAATCATTTGTTTCGCGCTTTCGGGATTTTGATGTCAAGGTGGGCTTACTGAACAGATATATTTCAGTAAAAGAACAACAGGAATTGCTAGAAAGTATAAAAAGTGGTAAAATAAATATCGTTGTCGGAACTCATCGGATTTTATCAAAAGATGTTATTTTTAAAGATTTAGGACTTTTGATTATTGATGAAGAGCAACGCTTCGGGGTTGAACATAAGGAAAAAATCAAAGAGTTTAAAACTGAAGTTGACGTCTTAACGCTGACTGCAACACCCATTCCAAGAACATTACAGATGTCGATGATTGGAATTAGAAGTTTATCGCTGATTGAAACTCCCCCGATGAATCGTTATCCTGTACAAACTTATGTTTTAGAGGAACACGATGGGGTTATACGAGATGCGATTGAGCGTGAATTGGCGAGGGATGGACAAGTATTCTATTTGTATAATAGAGTATCTGATATAGAGAAGCGGGCTGCGAAAATACAAAAATTAGTTCCAGATGCAGTTGTAGAATATGCACATGGTCAAATGAGTAAAGAGCAGCTTGAACAAACAATGGCAGATTTTGAAGAAAAGAAATTTAATGTTTTAGTTTGTACAACGATTATTGAAACAGGGATCGATATACCTAATGCAAATACACTGCTTATCTCTGATGCATATCGCCTAGGATTATCACAACTTTATCAGTTAAGAGGGCGTGTGGGTCGTAGTGATCGGATTGCTTATGCTTATTGTATGTACCCACGAAATAAGGTGTTGACTGAAAATGCTGAAAAAAGGTTACAGACAATTAAGGAATTTACTGAATTAGGATCAGGTTTTAAAATTGCAATGCGTGATTTGGCGATACGGGGAGCCGGAGATATGTTAGGTGCGAAGCAATATGGGTTTATTGACACGGTCGGATTAGATTTATATACCCAATTATTAAGTGAAGCAGTCGTTCATGCTAGAGAAGGTAGCGATTTTGAAGTCGCTTCATTTGAAGTACCAAAGGTAGAGTTTGACTTTCCTACGAAAGTCGATGCCTATATACCAGACTTTTATATTAGTGATGAATCAACAAAAATAGAAATTTATCAAAAAATTAAAAAAATTACCAATGATCATTCTTATAATGATATTATCGATGAATTAATTGACCGTTTTGGAGATTTTCCTGATGAGGTTAAGTATTTAATTGATTTAACTTATTTAAAAAACTTAACAGAAGGATATATTGAAAAAACAAAATCGACTAAAAATACGATAGAATTCATATTAAAGGAAGAAATTACACAAGATATTAATGGACAGAAGCTATTTGAGGCTGTTCATAAGATTGGTTCAATGATTCGCTTAGCTTACAAAGAGGGAAGAATCAATATTATTTTTGATTTACCTGTTGTAAAAAGATTACAATGGTTCGAATATGCATTGGACCTCTTTAAAGATTTTGAAAGATTCAAAAATAATGTAAAAAAGGTATAATTTATAAAAAAACATAAAAACTAATGTTAGATAATCCGAAAGTGAGGTTTTGAGAAAGATGAAAGCTACAGGAGTCGTACGTCGTATAGATGATTTAGGTCGAGTTGTAATACCAAAAGAAATTCGTAGAACAATGCGTATTCGTGAAGGGGATTCTTTAGAAATTTTCGTTAATCAATCAGGAGAGGTCGTTTTAAAAAAATATTCTCCTATTGCAGATATTTCTGCTTTTGCTCAACAATATGCAGATGCAGTACAAGGTTCAACTAAAAAAGGTGTTTTAATTGTTGATCGCGAAGATATTATTGCTGCTTCGGGTGAAATTAGAAAACAATATTTAAATCGCCGAGTAAGCCGTCCTTTAAGCGATATGATTGAAAATCGTACCTCTAAAATTGCTGAAGGAAAAGAAGTGTTAGAAATCGTAGACGGTGAGACAACAGAACGTTCATTTGTTATGGTTCCTATTATTTCAAATGGTGATAGCTTAGGTGCCGTTATTTTAGTTGGAACTGAAGAAGATGAATTCGTTAATGAATTAGATATTAATAGCGCTAAAATTGCAACAGCCTTCTTAGGAAAATATTTAGAGGGATAATAAAGAAAAGGACATTAACTTTGATTAAAAGCTAATGTCCTTTAAAATTCATGATAAATTTTATGAAATGATTTTGTTTTATTAATTTATGGTCAAAAAAAGAGTGTGGATAATCCACACTCTTTTTTTATTTTTGATAGTTAGGTGCTTCTTGTGTGATTTCAACATCATGTGGATGTGATTCTCGTAGACCCGCATTGGTAATACGAACAAATTTAGCATTTGTTTTTAATTCCTCAATAGTTGCTGTTCCACAGTAACCCATTCCTGCACGTAATCCACCACATAATTGATAGATTACATCTTCTAATTTACCTTTATACGGAACACGGGCTTCGATTCCTTCAGGCACTAACTTTTTAGCTTCTTGTTGCTTTCCTTGGAAGTAGCGATCACTTGATCCACGTTTCATAGCAGCTAAAGATCCCATTCCTACATAAGTTTTATAGCGACGTCCATTATATAAAATCTCTTCTCCAGGAGCCTCCTCACATCCGGCGAATAATCCACCAAACATAGCGCAGTCAGCACCCGCAGCAATTGCTTTAACAAAGTCTCCACTTAGTTTTAATCCACCATCTGCAATTACTGGAACCCCTACAGTTTTACAGTATTCGTAAACGTCGTTTACAGCTGAAATTTGAGGTACACCTACACCAGCTACGACGCGAGTTGTACAGATTGATCCCGGACCGATTCCTACTTTTACAGCATCAGCACCCGCAGCGATTAAGTCCTTAGCAGCTTCAGGTGTGACGATGTTTCCACCGATTACTTGTAATTGTGGGAAAGCTTCTTTGATTTGACGAACTGTGTTAATAACTCCTAATGAGTGACCGTGCGCTGAGTCTACCGTAATAACGTCTACACCGGCATTGACTAAAGCTGATACACGTTCCATTGTGTCTAAACCAATTCCAACTGCAGCACCACAACGTAATCGTCCATGTTCGTCCTTACAGCTATTAGGATATGACATTGTTTTATCAATATCTTTGATAGTGATTAGTCCACGTAAGACTCCATTTTCGTCGATTAGAGGTAGTTTTTCGATGCGATGGTTCATAAGGATTTCTTTTGCCTCATCTAAAGTGATTCCGATAGGGGCAGTCACTAACTTATCGCGTCCTGTCATAACTTCACTAACTTTTAAGGTATGGTTATTACGATATTTTAAGTCACGATTTGTTACGATTCCTTTTAAAATTCCAAATTCATCGACAACTGGGAATCCAGATACTTTATAATGTTTACATTTCTCGTTAGCTTCTTCAAGTGTTACATCCTCTAAAAGTGTTACTGGGTCTGAAATCATTCCGTTTTGATAAAGTTTAACACGACGCACTTCTTCGGCCTGTTCAGTGATTGTCATGTTTTTGTGGATAAATCCAACTCCTCCTTGATGAGCCAGGGCGATTGCTAAACGAGATTCAGTGACTGTATCCATCGCTGAAGAGATGATAGGAACATTTAATTCGATTTGACGTGTTAATTTTGTTTTTAACGATACATCTTTAGGTAATACTTCACTTCTTTGAGGGATTAACAATACATCATCAAATGTTAATCCTGTTGAAACAACCTTTCCGTTTAATGAATTCATAGTAGGTCCTCCTATAGTTGGTTATTTTATGTCCTCGGCGTGCATAGTATATTTTGTGTGCCTTGTTAAATTTGTAAACATGATAGCATAATTGGTAGTAGCGTGCAACTACAAAAAATAATATAATGAATGAATAACGGAAAAATCATGTTGTGGGAGAATAAAATGGATGGATTAGGTAAACAATATAGAGTTATTTTGAAAATTATGATTGATATTTTCAAATAATTGGTTTATAATTCAATTGTAAATATTTTGTTATTAAATGAAAAAATTTGTAGGAGGTCATTGGGATGAATTGTATGTATATTCGAAAAGTAAAGAAAAAGCAGACAATTTTATCATGTCCTCAATACAATATTAATAAAGAGACTAAAAGGCATAAGGGTTAATTGCGTTTTTTAACGTGTATGTTTTTTAGTCTTTTTAATTGAATAAATATTACAACATTCATATATCATCGATAATATGGTTCGAAAGTTTCTACCCCTTACCGTAAAATTAGGGACTATGAAGGTTGCATAAAATAAAGTTAAATAAGTTGAAGAAACAATGAAAATTCGTTAATACAGGATGAAGTAGAGTTAATGCTTTTTATCCAGGGGAGAATTTTTAAAACTTATGTAATGTTTTAGGCACCTTTAGTTATTAGCTAGAGGTGCCTTTTGTTTATGTTTTGACCGATATTGTTTATTCTAAATGGGTAGGGCAGTTTCTTATGATGTGAAAAGGAGTGTATTTAAAATGAAAAACGACTTACAAATTGCTAAAGAGATTGAATTAAAACCGATTACAACAATTGCGGAGGAACTAAATATCTTAGATGATATTGAGTGCTACGGTAAATATAAAGCTAAAATTGATTTAAGTGTCATGAATAATCAACGTAAAGATGGAAAGTTGGTCTTAGTGACAGCGATTAGTCCAACGAAAGCTGGTGAAGGAAAAACAACGATGACAGTTGGATTAGGACAAGGTTTCTATCATGTTGGCAAACAGTCTGTGATTGCTTTACGTGAACCATCATTAGGACCGGTTATGGGACTAAAAGGTGGAGCAGCTGGTGGGGGTTACTCTCAAGTGTTACCGATGGAAGATTTGAATTTGCATTTTACTGGTGATATTCACGCTATTACAAGTGCTAATAATGCCATCTGTGCTTTGTTAGATAATCATATTTATCAAGGAAATGAATGTGAGATTGATCCAACCAAAATTGTGTTTAAACGTTGCCTAGATTTAAATGATCGTACGTTACGTGAAATTACAATTGGACAAGGGTCACATGTTAATGGAATTGAACGTAAAGATGGATTTAATATTACTGTTGCTTCTGAAATTATGGCTGTTTTATGTTTGGCAACTAGTTTAGAGGATTTAAAAGAAAGAATTGGTAACATTATTGTTGCGTATACAAAAAATGATCAACCGGTATTTGTGAAGGATTTAAAAATCCAAGGTGCGATTACGATGTTATTAAAGGATGCTTTAAAGCCAAATTTAGTTCAAACGTGTGAAAATACACCTGCAATTGTTCATGGAGGTCCATTTGCAAACATTGCCCACGGATGTAACTCAATTATTGCGACTAAAACGGCGTTAAAATTAGGGGAATATGTTGTAACTGAAGCTGGTTTTGGTGCTGACTTAGGTGCTGAAAAGTTCTTAGATATTAAATGTCGTGAAGGTAAATTAACACCTGATTGTGTTGTTATTGTTGCGACAGTTCGTGCGTTAAAAATGCATGGTGGGGTAGAATACGACAATTTAAAAGAAGAAAATGTTGAGGCATTAGCAAAAGGAATTGAAAATTTAGCGAAACATATCGACTCTATTCAAAAATTCAACTTACCGTATGTGGTTGCCGTGAATCAGTTTACTCACGATACAGAAGCAGAATTAGAATTCCTAAAAAAATGGTGTGAGGAAAATAACCACCCATGCGAGATTGCTAACGTTTGGTTAAATGGTGGAGCAGGTGCTAAGGAGTTAGCTAATCGTGTTATTGAATTAGTTGAGAATAATGACCAAACATTTAAAGTTTTATATGAGCGTGAGGCAAAGTTAGAGGACAAAATTTTAACTATTGCAAAAAACATTTACGGAGCTCGTGGAGTTGTTTATACAGATGAAGCTAAAAATCAACTTCAAAAAATTAAAGAGTTAGGTTATGAAGATTTCCTAGTATGCATGGCTAAAACACCAGTTTCGTTAAGCGATGATCCAAAGGTATTAGGACGTCCAACAAACTTTGATATTACGATTCGTGAAATTCGCATTTCGGCAGGTGCAGGGTTTATTGTATGTTTAACAGGAAATGTATTAACGATGCCAGGCTTACCAAAACAACCAGCTGCACTTAAAATGGATGTGACGCCAGAGGGAGAATGTGTCGGATTATTCTAGAGAGTAATAAGCATCCGCTCGATATATTTTGAGGTTAAAATAGGAAGGAACGGGGCTAACGGTTCCCTCCTTCTAACTTAATAAATATAAGGATAGAGTTTTGATCTAGTTTGGAGGAAAAAACTTATGGAGAGAATTTATGAAATTTCAAGTAAACCATTAGTTGGAATTATCATGGGTAGTAAATCCGATTTAGAAACGATGCAAGAGTCGATGAAAGTATTGGACGAATTGCAAATTTCATATGAGGCACACGTTGTATCCGCTCATCGTACGCCAGATAAAATGTTCGAATATGCTGAACTTGCGCGAGAAAGAGGGATTAAGGTGATTATTGCTGGAGCAGGAGGAGCTGCTCACTTACCTGGAATGGTTGCAGCTAAAACGACACTTCCTGTTATCGGTGTTCCTGTTCAGTCTAGAACGTTAAATGGGATAGATTCGCTTCTTTCAATCGTTCAAATGCCTGGAGGAATTCCAGTTGCCACTGTTGCAATCGGTAAAGCAGGTGCGAAAAATGCGGGATTGCTTGCAGCTTCTATTTTGAGTACAAGTAACGCTACGATTACAAAAAAGCTAGATGAATATCGTGAAGAAATGACGGAATCTGTGTTAAAGGAAAGTGATCTAGGTGAGTAGAGTGATTTTACCCGGTGCTACTATTGGGATTATTGGTGGCGGGCAACTTGGACGAATGATGGCAATATCGGCAAAACAAATGGGATATAAAATAGCGGTGTTG
Source organism: Turicibacter sp. St.80E1 (assembly GCF_059728495.1). Classification (NCBI taxonomy): domain Bacteria; kingdom Bacillati; phylum Bacillota; class Erysipelotrichia; order Erysipelotrichales; family Turicibacteraceae; genus Turicibacter; species Turicibacter sp. St.80E1. The sequence continues at coordinate 135,530 of NZ_AP039386.1, forward strand.
GAGCCTTCAAAAAATGGCCCCCTCGCTCAAATCGCTGATTATGAAATCAATGCCCCTTATGATTGTGAAGAGGCTTTAATAGAGTTATTAAATTTAAGTGATGTTGTCACGTATGAGTTTGAAAATATTGATGGAAGTCAAATTAAAAGGGTAGAAGCTAGAGGGTATTTACCTCAGGGAGAGCGTCCTTTAATGTTGACCCAACAAAGGTATATCGAAAAAAAAGCAATTAATAAGTGTGGGTTTCAAACGGCCCCTTATGAAAAAGTAGAAGGAGTCGATGAATTAAAGCAGGCAGTGTTAAATATTGGTTACCCATGTATTCTTAAAACAGTAAGTGGAGGTTATGATGGAAAAGGCCAATGGACATTAAAGTCTGATTTAGATTTAGAAAATGTCCAATCCGTTGTAGCGACTCAACCTTGTATTTTAGAAGGTTTTGTTCCATTTACAAAAGAAATTTCAGTTATTGTGACGCGGGGAACGAACAAACAAGTTGAGGTTTTTCCGATTGTTGAAAATATTCATCACAATCATATTTTGCACTTAAGTGTTGTGCCTGCCCGAATAGATAAACGTCAACAATTACAAGCAGAGGAAATTGGAAAAACATTAATTGAGAAATTAGACTTTGTGGGAACACTTGCGATTGAGATGTTTGTTGTAGGAGATGAGCTTATTATTAATGAGTTAGCTCCACGCCCTCATAATTCAGGTCATTATACGATTGATGCGTGTAATGTTTCTCAATTTGAACAACATATTCGTGCCATTTGTGGATTGCCTTTGATCAAACCACAATTAATTAAATCTGCGACGATGTTAAATCTTCTAGGCCAACATGTAGATTATGCGTTAGAGATGTGGAAAAAGCCCGAGTTTTCAGAGGCTAAACTTCATCTTTATGGAAAAGCAGAAGCAAAAAGAAATCGTAAAATGGGGCACCTCACGTTTGTTAATCCGTGTGAAGCAACAGTATTAGAACAGGTTAATCAATTTTTAAATAATTTTCCCAAGTAAAGGATGAGGATGAGAAATGAGTCAGTATCGCGTTTATGTAGAAAAGAAAGAGAGTTACGCAACGGAAGCTATGAGCTTAGCGCATGAGTTGAACGAGAACTTGCACCTTGCATTAAAAAATGTTCGTATTGTTAATGTGTACGACGTGTTTAATATTAATGATCAACAATTAGAAGTGACGAAACAAAATGTTTTGTCTGAAAAAGTAACGGATGTGGTTAGCGAGACATTAGATCTAGAAAATAAGGTTTACTTTGCTGTTGAATTTTTACCGGGACAATATGATCAACGTGCCGACTCTGCTATGCAGTGTATTCAACTTTTAACAGGAAATGACGAAGTTCGTGTTAAAAGTGGTAAAGTAATTCTTCTAGATGAAGATACTTCTAACGAGGATTTAGAAAAAATTAAACATTACTATATTAATCCGATTGAAATGCGTGAAAAGGATATGGATTCTCCTTTGAAATTAGATGAGTCAGTTGAGATTGAAGATGTACAAATTCATCTAGGTTTTATCGATTATAATGATGAGCAATTAGATCAATTTTTACACGAACATAATATGGCGATGACTTTAGATGATATCAAGTTAATTCAAGCGTATTTTTGTCGAAAAGAACACCGAAATCCGACAGAAACTGAATTAAAGGTGCTTGATACTTATTGGTCTGACCATTGTCGTCATACGACCTTTGAAACGGTTCTTCAAAACGTAACGTTTGAAAGTGGACGTTTTCATGAAATTTTAGAGTCAACTTACAACGAGTATTGTGAGATGCGTCAACGTGTACATCATAATCGCAAGCCGATGACTTTAATGGATATGGCGACTATTTCAATGAAGGAGCAAAGAAGGTTAGGGTTATTAAAAGATTTAGAAGTTTCAGACGAAATCAATGCATGTAGTATTTTCATCGATGTTGATGTAGATGGTGTAATCGAACCATGGTTATTAATGTTTAAAAATGAGACGCATAATCACCCTACTGAAATTGAACCATTTGGTGGAGCTTCAACTTGTATTGGTGGGGCTATCCGTGACCCACTATCTGGACGCTCATACGTTTATCAAGCGATGCGTATCAGTGGTGGAGCAAATATTCTTGAAACAATCGAAGAAACGATGGAAGGTAAACTTCCACAGCAAGTCATCTCTAAACGATCGGCTGATGGAAATAGTTCTTACGGAAATCAAATTGGTTTAGCAACAACCTTTGTACGTGAAATTTACCATGAAGGGTATAAGGCAAAACACATGGAAGTAGGGGCTGTAGTTGGTGCAGTTAAGGCTAGTGATGTTCGTCGTGAAAAACCACAAGCAGGGGATATCATTGTGTTATTAGGTGGAAGAACAGGACGCGATGGTATTGGTGGAGCAACGGGATCATCAAAGGCTCACACTAAAACATCTATTCAAACGGCTTCGTCTGAGGTTCAAAAAGGGAACGCGCCAACCGAGCGTAAAATTCAACGTTTATTTAGAAATGGAGAAGTAACACGTCTAATTAAAAAATGTAATGACTTTGGAGCAGGTGGGGTTTGTGTTGCCATTGGTGAGTTAGCAGATGGACTTGAGATTGATTTAAACAAAGTTCCAGTAAAATATGAAGGGTTAAACGGGACAGAATTAGCCGTTTCAGAATCTCAGGAACGTATGGCTGTTTTAATTGATCCAAAGGATTTAGACACGTTCATTGGATTTGCTACTGAAGAAAATTTAGAGGCAACAGTGGTTGCTAAGGTTACTGATACAAACCGACTAGTAATGTATTGGAATGATAAGGTGATCGTCAACTTATCACGTGAGTTTTTAGATACGAATGGTGCACGTCAATACATGGATGTCAAAGTTGTCACACCAAAGGAAGAAGATCCATTTGCGAGTAAAATTGAAGGAGAAACCATTAAGGAAAAGTTTTTAAATAACTTAAGACAACCTAATGTCGCATCTTTACAAGGGATGGTTGAAATGTTTGATGCAACAATTGGGGGAACAAGTGTTTTAATGCCTTATGGAGGAAAGTATCAATTAACTGAAACAGAGGGATCTGTACATAAAATTCCACTTCGTCATGGGGTGACAAATACAGTAAGTATGTTAACACATGGATATAATCCAGATATTACAACTTGGTCACCATTTCATGGGGCGGCTTACGCAGTAATTGAATCGATCGCACGTATTATAGCGTTAGGTGGAAAATGGCAAGGAATTCGTTTTTCATTCCAGGAATATTTCCGTCGCTTAGGTCAAGATCCAGAAAATTGGGGTCAACCATTCGCCGCGCTATTAGGTTCAATCTATGTTCAACAAGGATTTAATCTACCGGCTATTGGTGGAAAGGATAGTATGAGTGGATCATTTGGTGATTTACATGTCCCACCAACACTTATTTCATTTGCAGTGCAAACTGAAAAGGCGTCTAAAGTTTTATCTCCTGAATTTAAGGAGGTAGATAACTACATTTATTTAATTAAGCATAATCCGACGAAGGATTTAATGCCAAACATTGAACAATTAAAAGAAAATTATAATTTTATTTACGACATGGTGACGCTTGGTCATATTAAATCTGCGTTTAGTATTAAACAGGGGGGGATTGCTGAAGCGATTGCCAAAATGTCGTTTGGTAATAAGATTGGGGCAAGCATTAAGACAGGTTATGATTTATTTAATATAGATTTTGGATCGATCATCGTTGAAACAGATCGCCCACTATTATTTGAACATGCTCATTTATTAGGGAAAACGACGAAAGATCCGTTAATTATTGTTAATCAAGAGGTATTAACGATTGATGAGTGTTTGGCAGCATGGCAAGGGAAATTTGAACACGTCTATCCGATTGCCTCTTCATCATCGGAAAAAATGGTTCAAACAGTTGACTACACGAATAGACATATTAAAACCTCTCCTTTAGGAGCGACTCCACAAGTATTTTTACCTGTGTTCCCTGGAACAAATTGCGAATACGATACAGCACGAGCTTTTGAAAGGGCGGGAGCTCAAACTATTATCGATGTTTTTGGTAACCAAAATCACCAAGATATTGAGTCTTCCATTGAACGTATGGTGAAACATATTGATCAATCACAAATTTTAATGCTTTCAGGTGGATTCAGTGCCGGAGATGAACCAGATGGATCAGGTAAATTTATTACATCTGTTTTAATGAATGAACGAATTCGAGAAAGTGTTGAAGGATTACTCGAGCGTGACGGATTAATCTTAGGAATTTGTAATGGATTCCAAGCATTAATCAAATCTGGATTATTACCTTATGGAAAATTTAATCAAGTAACAGAGGATTCACCGACGCTAGTAAAGAACGATATTAATCGCCACCTTTCTAAAATTGTTCGTACAAGAATCGCATCTAATAAATCGCCATGGTTATCGCAAACTGAGGTAGGGGCTATTCATAATGTGGCAATTTCTCATGGTGAAGGTAAGTTTGTAGCGAATGATAAAATGATTAAACAATTAATTGAAAATGGTCAAATTGCAACGCAATATGTTGATTTAAATAATCAAGCGACCATGGATGGTATTTATAATCCAAATGGATCTATTATGGCTATCGAGGGGATTACGAGTCCAGATGGACGAATCCTTGGTAAAATGGGGCACTCAGAGCGAATGGGAGACCAAATTTTCAAAAATGTCCCAGGGGACTATGATCAGTTAATTTTTGAAAGTGGAGTCAAATATTTTAAATAGAAGTCATTTAATTACGGTTTACGTGAAGGATTGAGAGGGATTAATCAGTCTAATCCCCTCAAATTCCTTTCTATATTATATAGAGGTATATAGAGAAGACGGAGGATGATTATAATGAGTCAAAATCGTGTAATGTTATATGAAGGAAAAGCGAAACAAATTTTTAAAACAGATGATGCAGCAAAGGTAGTTATTCATTATAAAGATGACGCAACAGCGTTTAATGGAGTAAAAAAATCGAGTATCGCTAATAAGGGAATCTTAAATAACGCTATTACAACCATCATTTTTGAAATGTTAGAAAAACGTGGAATTAAGACACATTTTATCGAAAAAATAAATGAACGTGATCAATTATGCCATCAAGTAGAAATTATTCCTTTAGAGGTGATTATTCGTAATGTTATTGCTGGAAGCATGGCAAAACGTTTAGGAATTGAAGAAGGGACAGTACCAAGTAACGTTGTATATGAATTATGCTATAAAAACGATACGTATGGTGACCCATTAATTAATGATGATCATGCTGTGGCATTAGGATTGGCAACATACGAGGAATTAGCCACAATTAAAAAAATGACATTAGAAATTAATCAAGCACTTATTGAGTTTTTCGATAAGCAAGGGATTCGATTAATTGATTTTAAAATCGAATTTGGTCGTAAAAATGATGGAACCATTGTATTAGCAGATGAGATTTCTCCAGATACATGCCGATTATGGGATAAAGAGACAAACGAAAAATTAGATAAAGACCGTTTCCGACGAGATCTTGGGAATGTAGAAGAAGCGTATATTGAAATTTTAAATCGTGTCAGTCGATAGGGTGAGTGGAATGTCAGAATTAGACTTATTTTTTGAAAATAAAATGAATGAAGAATGCGGCGTGTTCGGTGTATTTAATCACGAAAATGCGGCAGAGTTAACTTATTACGGGTTACATGCCCTCCAACATCGTGGGCAAGAGGGAGCCGGAATTGTTACAAGTGATGGAAAAACTCTTCACCAACATAAGGGTGAAGGGTTAGTGCATAACATATTTACACAACAAGATATTAATCGATTAGCAGGAATTCATGCCATCGGTCATGTTCGTTATTCAACAGCAGGTGGTGGAGGTATCATGAATGTGCAACCTTTTTTATTCCAATCTCAAACGGGGAGACTTGGGTTGTGTCATAATGGTAATTTAGTTAATGCCCATCAATTAAAAGGATATTTGGAGAATGAAGGTAGTATTTTTCAAACAACATCTGATTCGGAAATTTTAGCGCATTTGTTAAAAAGACAACGTGGCGATATGTTAAGTGCCCTAAAAGAATCATTGCTTTATATCGAGGGTGCCTTTGCTTTCTTATTATTAAAGGAAAACGAAATGTATATTGCTTTGGATAAATTAGGGTTGCGCCCTTTATCGCTTGGGAAAATTGGTGAAAATGGATTTGTTGTTGCCTCAGAAACTTGTGCTTTCGATGTGATTGGAGCAACTTATATTCGTGATGTTAAACCGGGTGAGGTCATCCGTATTGATTTAGAGGGGATGACTTCAGAAAGTTATGCGGTGAAGTGTGAGCAGAGTATGTGCAGTATGGAATATGTCTACTTCGCTCGTCCTGATAGTGATATTGAGGGAATTAATGTTCATCAGGCGCGAAAAAATTGTGGACGTATTTTAGCTAAAGAAGCTCCTATTGAGGCAGATATTGTTGTTGGTGTGCCTGATTCGGGATTGAGTGCGGCGATTGGGTATGCAGAAGAATCGATGATTCCATTTGAAATTGGGATGGTCAAAAATAAATACATCGGACGTACTTTTATTCAACCTTCACAGTCTCTTCGAGAACAGGGAGTTAAAATGAAGTTATCAGCTGTTCATTCAATCGTTAAAGATAAACGAGTTGTTCTAATTGATGATTCAATCGTTCGTGGGACGACTTCACGACGAATGGTTGATATGTTACGTGAGGCCGGTGCTCGAGAAGTGCATGTGAGAATTGCTTCACCCGAGATAAAGTTTCCTTGTTTTTACGGGGTAGATTTTTCAACTTATGATGAATTAGTGGCGGCTACACATACAACGGATCAAATATGTGAGTTAATTGGAGCGGATTCATTAGCGTTTGTCTCAGTTGACGGTTTAACAAAGGGTATTGGACGTGATTCTAAACTTGGAAAGAACTGTGGTCAATGCGTGGCCTGCTTTAACGGGGACTACCCGACGTACTTATATGAAGATGTAAAAAGTGCCAATAAGGAAGTTAAATAAGAGGTGAAAGAGAAATGAGTAAAGCATACGAGTTATCTGGTGTTAGCTTAGAAGCGGGTTATGAAAGTGTAAATCGAATTAAAAAACATGTAGCAAAAACGCATCGACAAGGAGTTTTCTCAGGAATTGGTGCTTTTGGAGCAATGTTTGACTTATCAGAATTAAATTATAAAAAACCGTTATTAGTTTCGGGGACTGATGGAGTAGGAACTAAATTAATGGTTGCTATTAAAGCTGATGTTCACGATACAATTGGAATTGATTGCGTAGCTATGTGTGTAAATGATATCGTTGTGCAAGGAGCTCAACCCCTTTACTTTTTAGATTACGTCGCTGTTGGCAAAAATGAGCCTGAAAAAATTGAAGCTATCGTTAAGGGAGTAGCTGATGGGTGCCAACAAGCTGGTGCCGCATTAATTGGTGGTGAAACAGCAGAAATGCCGGATATGTATGACTTAGATCATTACGATTTAGCAGGATTTGCAGTTGGTGTTGTTGAAAAAGACCAGTTGATTACCGGTGAAAAGGTGAAAGCAGGCGATGTCCTAATTGGTTTACCATCGAGTGGAATTCATTCAAATGGGTATTCTCTTGTTCGAAAGATTTTATTTAAAGATAATGACATTGACTTAAATCGTTATGAAGATTCATTAGGTATGACAGTGAAAGAAGCTGTCTTAGCCCCTACAAAGATTTATGTAAAACCTATTTTATCGCTTATTAAGGAAATCGGTGTCCATGGTATGGCACATATTACAGGTGGAGGATTTGATGAAAATATCCCACGTGCTTTACCTAAAGGTTGTGGTGTGAAGATCGATAAGAACTCTTATCCTATACCTCCAGTTTTTAACTACCTAAGAGATTTAGGTAACTTAGAAGAACGTGAAATGTACAATGTCTTTAATATGGGGATTGGAATGGTTATTATTGTTGATCGTCAGGATGCAGAAAAGGCAATGCAAATTTTGAAAAACTGTGATGAGGAACCTTATATTATTGGAGAGGTCATTGAGGGAGAAGGAGTTCAATTAGTATGAAGAAAATAGTTGTTTTTGCATCTGGGAGTGGAAGCAACTTTCAAACTATTGTTGAAAAATTACATCTAAAAAAATGTGAAGTAGCCTTGTTAGTTTGCGATAAAGAAGGAGCCTATTGTGTAGAGCGTGCCAAACTGCTTGGAATCCCGACTTTCGTCTTCCATCCGAAGGATTATGCTAAAAAGGCAGACTTTGAAAAGATAATTTGTCAGGAGCTATCAAAGGTGGAGCCCGATTTAATCGTTTTAGCGGGATATATGCGTATTATTGGTCAGACACTTTTAGATGCCTATGAAGGCAAGATCGTTAATATTCATCCAGCATTATTACCTGCTTTTCCAGGTCGTGATGGAATTACAGATGCCTTGAATTATGGTGTGAAGATTATGGGTGTCACGGTTCACTACGTCGATGCAGGAATAGATACAGGGAAAATTATTGATCAATCTTGTTTTAAACGTTCAGGTCAAGAATCTAAGGAAGAAATAATAAATCGTATTCATGAGTTAGAACATGAATTGTATCCACAAGTTATTGAAAGACTTTTAGAGTTATAGGAGGCGTTTAGGGAATGAAACGAGCGTTAGTTAGTGTATCAGATAAAACAAATTTAGTACCTTTTGTAAAAAGATTAGTAGAATTAGGTTATGAGATTATTTCAACAGGTGGAACTAAAAAGGCTTTAGAGGAAGCCGGTGTGGAAGTTATTGCAGTTGATGCGGTGACTGGATTTCCAGAAATATTAGAAGGGCGCGTTAAAACGTTACATCCAATGATTCACGGAGGCCTATTAGCAAAACGTGGGGATCGTTCTCATCAACAACAGGTGGATGAAAATCAAATCAAGTATATCGATCTTGTGTGTGTCAACTTATATCCATTTGCTAAAACTATTCAAAATACGGCTTCAACTCATGAGGATAAAATTGAAAATATCGACATTGGTGGACCTTCGATGTTACGTTCTGCCGCTAAGAACTTTAATGATGTGACAGTTATTGTCGATGCAAAAGATTACGATTTAGTTATTTCAGAAATTGAAGAGAATCAAAATACAACATTAAAAACACGTCAAATGTTAGCAGGAAAAGTGTTTAATCATACAGCAGCATATGATGCGATGATTGCTAATTATTTTAATGAAATTAATGAAATCGAATTTCCAGAGAAATTAACGTTAACTTATGACTTAAAACAGGGATTACGTTATGGTGAAAACCCTCATCAAAAGGCGGCGTTTTATCAAACGTTACAACAGCCTTCATATAGTGTGGTTAATAGTCAACAATTACATGGGAAGGAATTGTCTTATAATAACATTGCGGATGCAAATGCTGCACTCGAAATTTTACAAGAATTTGAAGGACCAGCAGCCGTTGCGGTTAAGCATATGAATCCATGTGGTGTTGGGTTAGGTTCAACGATTGAAGAAGCATATGATAAAGCATACCAAGCGGATCCAGTATCTATTTTTGGTGGAATTGTTGCATTGAACAAAGAGGTGACTAAAGAGGTAGCTGAAAAATTACATCAGTTATTTTTAGAAATCGTTATCGCACCAAGCTTTAGTGAGGAAGCCTTAGCGATTTTAAAACAAAAGAAAAATCTTCGTCTTTTAATTACTGATATGTCAAAACGATTAGAAAATGGAATGAAATTAGCATCAGTTAAAGGTGGAGTGCTTGTTCAAGATCTTGATACGCTTCAAGTTAACAAAGAAGAATTAGAGTGTGTGACTGAAGTTCAACCAACAAGCGAGGACTTAAAACAATTAATGTTTGGGTTTAATGTGTGCAAGCATGTAAAATCAAATGCAATTACTTTAGTAAAAGAGGATATGACTATTGGAATTGGTGCAGGACAAATGAACCGTGTAGGATCAGCTAAGATTGCGTTAGAACAAGCCGGAGAGTTATCACAAGGGGCTTATTTGGCATCAGATGCTTTCTTCCCGATGTCTGACACGGTGGAGTTAGCTGCAAAATATGGTATCAAAGCTATTATTCAACCAGGTGGATCAATTAAAGATCAAGATTCAATTGATGCATGTAACAAGCATGGAATATGCATGGTATTTACAAAGGTTCGTCATTTTAAACATTAATGGATGAGTGATAAGAGGAGTAGGCTATGAAAGTTTTAGTTATTGGACGCGGTGGACGTGAGCATGCCATCGTAAAAAAATTAGTACGTGATCGTAAGGCATCTCAAATTTTTTGTGCCCCAGGAAACGATGGAATGAGTGAAGCAACCCTTGTTCCAATTGAGGAGACTCATGTTGCGGAATTGGCGGCTTTTGCTCAAGAAAATCAGATTGATTTAACAATTGTCGGTCCTGAGGTATCTCTAATGGCAGGGGTTGTTAATGAGTTTAATCAATTAGGGCTACCTATCTTTGGTCCTACTAAAGAGGCAGCTTTAATTGAAGGTAGTAAAGCCTTTGCAAAATATATGATGCAAAAGTATGATATTCCGACGGCGGCCTATGGAGAGTTCACTAATATAGAAGAGGCTACGGCTTATCTAAGAACACAAAAGATGCCAATTGTAATTAAAGCTGACGGATTGGCGGCTGGAAAGGGAGTCGTGATTTGTCAAACGTTGGAAGAAGCTGAAGCTACTGTCAAGGAAATGCTTCTTGATCGAAAATTTGATGATGCATCATCTAAAATTGTTATTGAGGAGTTTTTAGACGGAGAAGAGTTTTCTTTAATGGCTTTTGTTTCAAATGAAATTTATAAGGCAATGCCTATCGCACGTGATTATAAACGTGCTCATGATGGTGATTTGGGATTAAATACGGGAGGAATGGGAAATCATAGTCCTCACCCATTAATTTTTGACACTGATTATGAAGATGCAATTAACCAAGTGATTGAACCAATGACAAAGGCGATGATTGAAGAGGGAATCCCTTTCACAGGAATTTTATATGCTGGTTTAATGAAGACAGCGGAAGGGATTAAGGTTATTGAATTTAATGCCAGATTCGGTGATCCTGAGACGGAGGTGTTACTCCCACGCCTTGAAACAGACTTAACTGATATTATGTTATCCTTATTAGAAGGTAAAGATATTGAGTGTCATTGGAATGATAAAGCCACTGTCGGAATCGTTTTGGCTGCTAAGGGATATCCAGGTGCTTACGTAAAAGGAACACCAATTAAAGGATTAGACGAATTAGTCGATGTAGATGTTTGTCATATGGGAACGAAATTAATTGATAATCAAATCTCCTTAAATGGCGGGCGTGTTCTGTTTGTTGTGGGAACTGGCGATACGCTTGAAGATGCACGTCAAAAAGTCTATCAAGAAGTAAAAAAAATAGACTGTAAAGATTTGTTCTACCGTACAGATATCGCAAAAAAAGTGATAAATAGTTAATTAAAATAGAAGGGAGATATCATTTTATCTCCCTTTAATTGCATAGATTAGTTAATGAATGTTTATAAGATTGGAGATAATAGGCTTCTAAGATTATGTGATAAATGAAAAGAGGGTGAAGGAGAATGAGTAAAGTTTTATTTACACCAGGACCGACGAATGTTCCTGATTTTATTAGAGAGGTTCTTGGACGAGATTTAATTCATCATCGAATGGCAGACTATCACGAGTTACTAAAGGAAATCAACGAAGATTTAAAAGTTGTGTTCGGTACATCGAACGATGTTTTAGTTTTAACATCTTCTGGAACAGGGTCAATGGAATCAACCGTTGTTAACCTTTTTTCACAAGGTGATTCCGTACTGGTTATTAATACGGGATGGTTTGGGAAAAGATTTATTGAAATCTGCCAGGTTTATGGGTTAACTGTTCATGAATTATGTTATGAGTGGGGAAATAGTTATAATATTGACGAAGTTGAAAATATTTTGGATAAATTCCCGGAAATTAAAGGAGTTTTTGTGACATATCATGAAACCTCGACAGGTGTTTTGAACAATTTGAAACCGTTAGGGAATTTAACGCGAAATAGAGGCTGCCTATTAATTACAGATTGCATTAGCGGGATGATTGTTCATGAATTTCACATGGATGAATGGGGAGTCGACTGTGCAGTTGCTAGTAGTCAAAAGGGATTCTTGCTTCCACCGGGATTAAGTTTTGTCGCCTTAAGCGATAAGGCAAAGGATGCCATGGAACAATCGAGTTTACCTAAATATTATTGGGATTATAAAAAATATTTTAATTCTTTTAATGAAAAGTGCGAACAACCTTTTACGCCAGCTATTTCGATTGTCGTTGCTTTAAAGGAATCGTTAAGTTACTTGCTAGACAAAGGTGTAACAACAGTCGTTGATGAGAAGAGAATGCTTAGAAGGTATGCCGAGGAGAAATTACAGGAGCTCGGGTTTAAATTATTTATTGAAGATGAGTCGATTAGAGGGAATGCCCTTATCCCTGTTATTGTTCCGGATGGGGTAGATGGAAAACGTCTAACATCGTCAATTGATGAACGTCATAATTTTACTGTCGCAGGCGGTATGGGGAGTTATGCAGGGAAAATGTTACGTGTTGGAATTTTGAGCGACATTACAACGAAAGAAATTGACTTGTTAGTATCATATCTGAAAGAGAGTTTAAAGGATTATAAAAAGTAAAAAGGGGGACTGACTAATGAAACCGCAATTTGAATTGGAACGAAACACAGCTGTAATTAATTTTTCCGCCCATTATTGTAATACAGCGGATGAATTATTAAATAGCCAGGGATTTGAGCGTGTTTTAAGTAGATTTTTAAAACAGTTAAAGAAGAAGGAATCACCAATTTATGAACAACTTTCATATGTTTGTGGAGAATGCTTGATTGCGAGCGAATTAATTTCCTTGTTTAAATTATTATTAGTTTTAGAAATAGATGAAATCATGAAAATGAACCGATCATTTATTGTTTTATTACAACACAAGGATGCTCTAATTAATTTTATTGAGGAACTTTATGATTACTGGCGACAACTTGAACGATATAGTGTCATTTATAATAGCACTGAAGGTACAGGAATCCAAAAAATTAAATTTATCGAGGCTAATAATGCATTTACTAATTTAGTTTTACAAGTCTATCGTATTATTGAAGAGCGCTTAATGGGGCATCATCAGAATGTGTATCGTCAATTAATTGTAGGTGCCAATGCGGGATTAGTTTTAAATGAGATTCAGTGGGATATTCCGGTTCAATATATGGGGTTACGATATCCGGCTTTTATCGAGTCTATTGTGTTAACTCCGCCATTTATTACTTATCCTAAACGGACAAAAAGAGATGGAATTTTCGAGGAAGTGTTTGAAAATCCGCTAGATGGATTATATTTAGATCCTAATAATTGGTTTGTGTATCCTGCTAAAGTGGGAACGGCTTTAGCGTATGTTTATTTCCATCGAGATTTCATGGCCCAAGGGGTGACGATGTGTAATTTATTTGAATTGGCAGATCTAAAGGAATGTGATAATAGAAAGCCAGATTTAATTTATGTTTATGGAAATAAGGATAAAGAGGATAAAGCAGTGTTTTATCAAGATAAGGCTAATGATATTATGATTGGTTATGCTTCTTATAGTGAGGAACACGACTACTTTGGCTATATGAAAAAGATGGTGTTAACACTGTACAATGTTAAAATGATTAATGAGAAAAAGTTACCGCTACATGGTGCAATGATTGAATTAACTTTAAAAAACGGAAAACAGCGTAATATTGTCGTTATCGGCGATAGCGGGGCAGGAAAGTCGGAAACATTAGAAGCTGTGCGTATGATCGCAGGTGAAGAAATTAAAGATATGAAAACTATTTTTGATGATATGGGAACCCTAGCATTAGAACACGGTGAAATTCGTGCGTATGGAACAGAGATTGGGGCTTTTGTCAGACTAGACGATTTGGATACAGGATATGCTTATCGAACTATTGACCGCAGTATTTTTATGAACCCAGACAAGACTAATGCTCGTATCGTTATACCTGTTTCTACATATAAGGAGATAACAACGGGAAGACCAGTTGACATGTTCCTTTATGCGAATAACTATGAAGAAGAATTTGATGAACTAGAATTTTTTAATAGTGTGGAAGAGGCAAAAGAGGTCTTTATAAGAGGGGCACGAAAGGCAAAAGGAACGACTACGGAAACCGGATTAGTAGAGTCGTATTTTGCAAATCCATTTGGGCCGGTTCAGTTAAAAGAACAGACAGATCCATTAATTAATAAATACTTTGAAGCACTATTTAATAAAAATATTAATGTTGGGCAAATACGTACCCGTCTAGCTATTCCAGGAAAAGAGCATACAGGTCCACGTAAGGCAGCGGAACGTTTATTAGAATTTATTAATGAACAAAGATAAAGAGGAAGGGGAGTGCGGGGTGCGTCTTAACCTTTAATTGATTTTTAAGGTTGAGGGCATCCTGAAATCTTCTTTTTTTATATGGAGGGGGAATAGAGGTATATTTATAAATTATATTTAAAATGATTTGACAATATTGTATTGGAGTGGTATTATAAATGAGTCGCCAAGAGAGGTGGACAAGAAATCTTACAAAAAAAGATAAAAAACATTTGACAGAAAAAGTCGAATGTAGTAAGATAAAGAAGTCGCCAAAAGGCGAGAGAGGTTCTTTGAAAACTAAACAGAACGTCAAGAATCATGAGCGAAAGAAATTTCGCAAGCTAAGGAAACAAACAATTATGGAGAGTTTGATCCTGGCTCAGGATGAACGCTGGCGGCGTGCCTAATACATGCAAGTCGAGCGAACCACTTCGGTGGGAAGCGGCGAACGGGTGAGTAACACGTAGGTGATCTGCCCATCAGACGGGGACAACGATTGGAAACGATCGCTAATACCGGATAGGACGAAAGTTTAAAGATGCTCCTGGCATCACTGATGGATGAGCCTGCGGCGCATTAGCTAGTTGGTGGGGTAAAGGCCTACCAAGGCGACGATGCGTAGCCGACCTGAGAGGGTGAACGGCCACACTGGGACTGAGACACGGCCCAGACTCCTACGGGAGGCAGCAGTAGGGAATCTTCGGCAATGGGCGAAAGCCTGACCGAGCAACGCCGCGTGAATGAAGAAGGCCTTCGGGTTGTAAAATTCTGTTATAAGGGAAGAAAGGTGATAGGAGGAAATGACTATCAATTGACGGTACCTTATGAGAAAGCCACGGCTAACTACGTGCCAGCAGCCGCGGTAATACGTAGGTGGCAAGCGTTATCCGGAATTATTGGGCGTAAAGAGCGCGCAGGTGGTTAATTAAGTCTGATGTGAAAGCCCACGGCTTAACCGTGGAGGGTCATTGGAAACTGGTTGACTTGAGTGCAGAAGAGGGAAGTGGAATTCCATGTGTAGCGGTGAAATGCGTAGAGATATGGAGGAACACCAGTGGCGAAGGCGGCTTCCTGGTCTGCAACTGACACTGAGGCGCGAAAGCGTGGGGAGCAAACAGGATTAGATACCCTGGTAGTCCACGCCGTAAACGATGAGTGCTAAGTGTTGGGGGTCGAACCTCAGTGCTGAAGTTAACGCATTAAGCACTCCGCCTGGGGAGTACGGTCGCAAGACTGAAACTCAAAGGAATTGACGGGGACCCGCACAAGCGGTGGAGCATGTGGTTTAATTCGAAGCAACGCGAAGAACCTTACCAGGTCTTGACATACCGTTGACGCCTCTAGAGATAGAGGGTTCCCTTCGGGGACAATGGATACAGGTGGTGCATGGTTGTCGTCAGCTCGTGTCGTGAGATGTTGGGTTAAGTCCCGCAACGAGCGCAACCCCTGTCGTTAGTTGCCAGCAGTGAGATGGGGACTCTAACGAGACTGCCAGTGACAAACTGGAGGAAGGTGGGGATGACGTCAAATCATCATGCCCCTTATGACCTGGGCTACACACGTGCTACAATGGTTGGTACAAAGAGAAGCGAAGCGGTGACGTGGAGCAAACCTCATAAAGCCAATCTCAGTTCGGATTGTAGGCTGCAACTCGCCTACATGAAGTTGGAATCGCTAGTAATCGCGAATCAGAATGTCGCGGTGAATACGTTCCCGGGTCTTGTACACACCGCCCGTCACACCACGAGAGTTTACAACACCCGAAGTCAGTGGCCTAACCGCAAGGAGGGAGCTGCCTAAGGTGGGGTAGATGATTGGGGTGAAGTCGTAACAAGGTATCCCTACCGGAAGGTGGGGATGGATCACCTCCTTTCTATGGAGAAAGAGACGTTCTGTTTAGTTTTGGGAGAATTTCGATTTTCCTAGAATTGATCTTTGAAAACTAGATATCTTCTGAAGAAGAAAAGTTAAGTAATAAAGGGCGCACGGAGGATGCCTAGGCACTAGGAGTCGAAGAAGGACGCGACAAACGGCGAAACGCCTCGGGGAGCTGTAAGTAAGCAAAGAGCCGGGGATATCCGAATGGGGAAACCCGCTAGTGGTCATACGCTAGCACCGTATGGTGAATCAATAGCCATAGAGGAGACAGACCCAGGGAACTGAAACATCTAAGTACCTGGAGGAAAAGAAAGAAACATCGATTCCCCAAGTAGCGGCGAGCGAACAGGGAGGAGCCCAAACCGGAGTAATCCGGGGTAGAAGGACCTTCAGAAATGACTGAACATGATAGCCGAATGGTCTGGGAAGGCCAACCGGAGGGGGTGAGAGTCCCGTAGGTGAAATTGTGTGAAGCAGGGAAGGGATCCTGAGTACGGCGGGACACGAGAAATCCCGTCGGAAGCAACGAGGACCATCTCGTAAGGCTAAATACTACCTAGTGACCGATAGTGAACCAGTACCGTGAGGGAAAGGTGAAAAGAACCCCGGAAGGGGAGTGAAAGAGAACCTGAAACCGTGTGCCTACAACTAGTCAGAGCCCGTTAAAGGGTGATGGCGTGCCTTTTGTAGAATGAACCGGCGAGTTACGATATCGTGCAAGGTTAAGTTGAAGAGACGGAGCCGAAGCGAAAGCGAGTCTGAATAGGGCGAGGAGTACGATGTTGTAGACCCGAAACCGTGTGAGCTAGCCATGAGCAGGCTGAAGGTCAGGTAACACTGACTGGAGGGCCGAACCAGGGCACGTTGAAAAGTGCTTGGATGACTTGTGGCTAGGGGTGAAATTCCAATCGAACACGGATATAGCTGGTTCTCTCCGAAATTGCTTTAGGGCTAGCCTCGATAAGAGTCTACTGGAGGTAGAGCACTGAATGGGTGATGGCCCCACCTCGGGGTACTGATCTCAATCAAACTCCGAATGCCAGATAGATATGATCGGGAGTCAGACTGTGGGTGATAAGGTCCATGGTCAAAAGGGAAAGAGCCCAGACCGCCAGCTAAGGCCCCCAAGTGTCCGTTAAGTGGAAAAGGATGTGGAGATGCACAGACAACTAGGAGGTTGGCTTAGAAGCAGCCATCCTTTAAAGAGTGCGTAATAGCTCACTAGTCGAGTGACTCTGCGCCGAAAATGTACCGGGGCTAAACGGACCGCCGAAGCTGCGGATTGACACGAAGTGTCAGTGGTAGGAGAGCGTTCTAACAGCGGAGAAGCAGTACCGGAAGGAGCTGTGGAGCGGTTAGAAGTGAGAATGCCGGTGTGAGTAGCGAAAGATAGGTGAGAATCCTATCCATCGAAAGCCTAAGGTTTCCAGGGGAAGGCTCGTCCGCCCTGGGTAAGTCGGGACCTAAGGTGAGGCCGAAAGGCGTAGCCGATGGACAACAGGTAGAGATTCCTGTACCACTTAATAAACTGAAGGAGTGACGGAGAAGGCTAAGTTGAGCGTGTGAATGGATTCACGTGTAAGCAGTGAGGTGGTCATGTAGGCAAATCCGCATGGCGAAACATTGAGCTGTGATGCCGAAAGCCCGCAAGGGTGAAGTCAGCTGATGTCACGCTTCCAAGAAAAGCTTCTAGGGATAATTTATTAGGTGCCCGTACCGATAACCGACACAGGTAGGCGAGGAGAGAATCCTAAGATGAGCGAGAGAACTCTTGTTAAGGAACTCGGCAAAATGACCCCGTAACTTCGGGAGAAGGGGTGCTTGTGAAAGCAAGCCGCAGTGAAAAGGCCCAGGCGACTGTTTATCAAAAACACAGGTCTCTGCTAAACCGCAAGGTGATGTATAGGGGCTGACGCCTGCCCGGTGCTGGAAGGTTAAGAGGAGAGGTTAGCGCAAGCGAAGCTTTGAATTGAAGCCCCAGTAAACGGCGGCCGTAACTATAACGGTCCTAAGGTAGCGAAATTCCTTGTCGGGTAAGTTCCGACCCGCACGAAAGGCGTAACGATCTGGGCGCTGTCTCAACAAGAGACTCGGTGAAATCATAGTACCTGTGAAGATGCAGGTTACCCGCGACAGGACGGAAAGACCCCGTGGAGCTTTACTGTAGCTTGATATTGAGCACTGGTGACACATGTACAGGATAGGTAGGAGACGAAGAGACCAGGACGCCAGTCTTGGAGGAGTCGCTGTTGGGATACTACCCTTGTGTTACTGGGGTTCTAACCCGTGGCCATGAGCTGGTCAGGGGACAGTGTCAGGTGGGCAGTTTGACTGGGGCGGTCGCCTCCCAAAGAGTAACGGAGGCGCCCAAAGGTTCCCTCAGAATGGTTGGAAATCATTCGAAGAGTGTAAAGGCAGAAGGGAGCTTGACTGCGAGACCTACAAGTCGAGCAGGGACGAAAGTCGGGCTTAGTGATCCGGCGGTACCGAATGGAAGGGCCGTCGCTCAACGGATAAAAGCTACCCCGGGGATAACAGGCTGATCTCCCCCAAGAGTTCACATCGACGGGGAGGTTTGGCACCTCGATGTCGGCTCATCGCATCCTGGGGCTGTAGTCGGTCCCAAGGGTTGGGCTGTTCGCCCATTAAAGCGGTACGCGAGCTGGGTTCAGAACGTCGTGAGACAGTTCGGTCCCTATCCGTCGTGGGCGTAGGAAATTTGAGAGGAGCTGTCCTTAGTACGAGAGGACCGGGATGGACACACCGCTGGTGTACCAGTTGTTCTGCCAGGAGCATAGCTGGGTAGCTACGTGTGGAAGGGATAAACGCTGAAAGCATCTAAGCGTGAAGCCCCCCTCAAGATGAGATTTCCCATTCGAAAGAAGTAAGATCCCTTGAAGACGACGAGGTAGATAGGTCAGGAGTGGAAGTTTGGTGACAGATGAAGCGGACTGATACTAATCGATCGAGGACTTAACTAAATAGGAAAGGCAAAAACGAGCGATTATCACAGGCAGAAAGTGAAAAGAACTGAGGAATCACGAAGGTGATGAACAGTTATTGAACTTTACCACTGTGATGCGAGAGTTGCCGGACAAGAAGAAGTAAGCAGAAGATATCTAGTTTTGTGAGATTGATGAAATCTGACAGAAGGTCTAGTGATAAGGGCAAGGAGGGCACACCTGTTCCCATACCGAACACAGAAGTTAAGCTCCTTAGCGCCGAGGGTAGTACGCAAGTGCGAGAGTAGGACGTCGCTAGGCCGAAAAAAATGCGGGTGTAGTTTAATGGTAGAACTTCAGCCTTCCAAGCTGACTGTGAGAGTTCGATTCTCTTCACCCGCTCCAAATAGCCAATCAACATCCTTCGGGGTGTTTTTTTTATATATGATAGGTTCTCATCTCTATTTATTTGTTTCATTTTGATTTGTTACATAGTAGTTTCAACTTGCTTAATCGAATGGGGAATGAATAGGGTGAGGCAACACTTTTTTTAACGGATGTTTTAATCCTAAGAGAGCTTCGTTACCGCATCACCTATTAACCATAAAAAATAAAACTCGTAGAATCTACACATAAATACCGGTGTAGTTTCTACGAGTTTTATAGTACCAAAGAGACCATTGGGCTATCCATATAGCTAATGGTTTCTTTTTAATATCTGTCTCTGCTTAGGAGTATTTTTTGACTTTTATAATGACCTTGAATAAATCACCATCTTTTGATAGCTCGAATATTGCTCCGTGTAATTCTAGGATAGATTTCACGATAGAGAGCCCCAATCCTGATCCTTCGGTGTGACGAGAACTATCCCCACGTTTAAATCGCTCTGATAATTCAGACACATCAAACCCTAATTCGTAATTTGAGATGTTTTTTAAAGTAATAACAATGTCTGATTCTTCGTACTCCATTTCAATATAAACTCGAGTTGCTGGTTGGGCGTATTTAATAATATTATTAAATAAATTTTCAAATACCCGCGACATTTTTCTTCCATCACAATAGGCATACATGTGTTGTTCAACCATTTTAGTTTTAATGGCTAATCCTTGGTCATTAAAGCGGTCATCGTATTCTGCTAATGACTGATAGATTAAGGCGACTAAATCTACTCGTTCCTTATGTAATTCGACAGCTCCACTAGCCATTTTACTAGCTTCAAATAAATCATCGATAAGAACCTTTAATCGTTTAGATTTGTTATCGATAATGTTGAGGTATTCTTGACGCTCTAAATCGCTTATATTGCTCCTTTTTGCTAAATCTACGTAATTTAGAATACTTGTAAGAGGAGTTCTTAAATCATGGGAAACATTTGTGATTAATTCCGTTTTAAGCCGTTCGCTATCCGACTGCTTTTGGCTCGACAATGCGAACCCCTCTTGAATTGTATTAATATCTCTTGATATATCTGAAATAAGATCATGGCCTTTAACTATAATCTGAGGACTTTTTTTATTTTGTGCTAGTTTTGATAATGTGTCCACAATAAGCTGAAGACGTTGAGAACATCTTTTAATAGAAAATAATAATATGGGGATAAGTAAAAGACTAATAAGGGTCACTATAACGAAGCTTCCAAAAGCTACAGTAGATATTCCCCAAATAACACCCCAAAATCCAATAAGTGCTGTAAAAATAAATAGCTTAAAGAAGATATTTCGATAGAGAGGAAATTGGCTCCAGGCTTCCTTATTGCTCATGTAAAACCCATTGTTCCACTCTTCTTGGATAATCTGAGGGTTTTTTAATCTATTTATTATTCCTTGGACCTGAAGCGTAAAAATGTAAATCACAAAGATAAGGACTATAATTTGAAAGGCTATTTTAAAAATATAGAAAGCTGTAGGTGAAGCGTGAAAATTGATTCGAAAACCTTTAATGAACAATAAAGTAGCAAAGAAAATACTAGCCTTAAATTCAATAGGTAATTGGGAATATTTTTTCCCTATCCAAGTATATTGATCCGGAATTGTTAGAGGAGTATGTCTAACTTTTTTAAAATACGAGTAGATAGGAAATAGGATAAAAATGTTTAGTACAACTGCAACAAACCAAATAATTTTGATGATAGTATTTTGAATAAAGGAGCTTTGGATCGTGGAGTTTCCCATTGGATATTTTGGTAAATAGAGGGTTCCTGTTAATCCTTGATCGGAAGCAAATGAGTTAACCGAATTTTTGAAATTTTCATTGTTTTTCCCGTAATAAGGAATTTCGAGTACATTGAGATACTTTATGTCTTCGTCGGGAACATTAGTATACGTTTCTCCATTTCTATCAACGATCTTATAATAAAAGGCATTCCCTTGATTATGAGAGTTGTAATTATAATAATCATAAATTTTATCCTTATTTTCCTGGTACCTATGATAGCGAATGATTTCTGTAATTTGTTCATCGGTTAAAGATGAGATAGGGTGATATTCGCCTGTAGTATCATCATATAAATACCGAGAGTATAGGTTATTATCAAATTTTGCATCTAAAATTTCCTCTTTGGTAACGGGAATTTCCTCTATAGGTTTTTTGAGTTGAGGGATTTCGATTTGACTTGTATAAAAATCTTTTAAAAAGTCCTCCACTTGCGATGCATATTGAAAAGATTCAAAATAATTTAAAGGGAAGATATTTCGATATTGTAACTGGATCGTTATATAGTTAAAACATAGAATAAATGTTCCGATTAAAATTAAAAATTTGATCCAATTTTTTTGACTATCTAATAACTGGTTTACTTGATTAGGTGAATCATTACTTTTCATTATATCAACTCCATTCTTTTATTATAAAGATAACATAACGTTCTTAATATCTAGTTACTAATTTTCTTAAAAAATTCTTAATATGAGGTGGAAAAAAACCATAGCCTTTAATGCTATGGTCACCGTGAATTACTTTTTAAGATGAATGTATTTCTTAATTATTATGAGGTAAATCTATGCCTCAATTTTGTAGCCAACTCCCCAGACTACTTTAAGATATCTTGGATCGCGTGGATTAATTTCGATTTTCTCCCGAATTTTTCTAATGTGTACGGCAACTGTATTCTCTGCATTATATCCAGGTTCGTCCCAGACATTTTCATAAATATCATTGATTGAAAATACACGTCCTTTATTTTTCAGTAAAAGGGCGAGAATTTTAAATTCTGTCGGTGTTAGCCGGACTTCTTTCCCATCTACATTGACTTGTTTAGTAACTATATTCATACTAAGTCCCCCTACCTCTAATAAATCTTTATTTGGCGTACTTTGTGGAGAATTAAATTGTAGGTATCTACGTAACTGGCTTTTAACACGTGCAACGAGTTCCATAGGGTTAAATGGTTTTGTAATATAATCGTCCGCTCCAATTGAGAGGCCCATAATTTTATCGGTATCTTCAGATTTTGCGGTGAGCATAATGATAGGTACATTAGAGAACTCTCTGATTAGGCTGGTGGCTACGATTCCATCAATTCCAGGCATCATGACATCCATTAAAACAAGATGGATTTCTTCTTGTTTGACTAAATCAATTGCCTCCTGTCCATTACTAGCCATGACTGTTTCGATATCCTCTCCTCTTAAATAGATACGAATAGCTTCTCGAATTTCACGTTCATCATCAACTATAAGTATACGTGGCTTTAACATAGTTGTCCTACCTCCATGAGTATATTTTCCATTATTATATCGCTATTTATGAGAAGGAGTAAATAAAACAGGGTATAATTATGATTATTTTGGGAATTCTAATAAAAGATTGTAAAAAAAGAAAATCCACAGTAAAATGTGGATATATTTAAGATATTTTTGCGGTAGTATAAAATCTGCTAAGGTCCCCTCTATATTTAATACCGCATGCTTTTCCTATTCCATGATAGATAAGGGTATTATTTTTTTTATTTAGTAAGGTTAGTTCCACCTCAGCATTTAAAATTGCTTCATATAGAAACGAGGTATTTTGATGATTTAACTCTTGGCAATCAATAAAATCCTCTGATTTACTTTTTGTTTTTAGGATTAACTGTACATTATCTTTTGTTACACACAATAAGATATCACGATCAAAGAAGGATATATTCAATTTGCTATGGTTTGCTGTGGTGAATGAATAAAATTTTTGATCAACGGTAACTCCTATTTCAAACCCTAAAAACTCCTTAATAATAGGGAGAGGGATAATTTCTAATGAGCAGGTGAGTGTCGCCCGTCCATCCTCAAAGTAATTACTTTGAATTCCAATACGCGGAGTCGGATGGCTCTTTCTCCAATTTTTTTCAATATAATACTTTCCGTTACTAAAATCAATAATTTGATTTCCAATTTTAAGGTGCCCTTCTTCAATATTTCCGTCAATGGCACAGACATGACTATGCGATTCTAGGAAGGGAATATAATTTAATAATCTCATCATGTTTGGACTACGTTTCGTATGAGGCCATTTTTTAGGAGGACCCAGATACAATAGTCCATGAAATTTCTCAAAATCAACATAAATTTTGTGAAAGCTAAATTCGTTTAACCCAATGTTTACTTTGAGGTGTCGATTATTAGAATAGAAATCGTCAACACTATATTTGCAGTAATGATAGGAATGGTTAACTAAATCAATGACTTGAATAAAACTATGATGTTTTTTTGCATCTTCAGTACGAGATATACCTGGGATAAAAGCTAACGAATAACGACCAGTAGCATCAACGATTTTAAAATACCAACCCTCAAAAAAATTAGTATATTGATCGTGGCCATGGTATAAATCAGGATTTATTTTCATTTTGGGCCTCCATATAATAACTTTCTTGTAAAAGTGTATGAGTCATGTTATTATATGCAATATTATTATATTTTATACAGAGGGTGATTGCTTGATTTCAAAGTTTGATGAAGTTTATGAGATAATGAAAGAATCTTTTCCGGTAGATGAGTTCAGGGAATATAAAGAGCAGAAAAAGCTTTTATCACGTCCTAATTACTTTTTAAAAACAACCCTACATCATGATGAAGTAACTGCTTTTTGTGCTTATTATGAATTTGATGATTTTATATATATTGAACATTTAGCTTGTACGGAAAAAGTGAGGGGACAGGGAATCGGAACTCAATTGATTAGAGATGTTATGTTAGAGGCAAAACAACGACCGATTATTTTAGAGGTAGAACCTCCAATAGATACCCTAACGAAAAGAAGAGTAGAATTTTACAAGAGATTAGGATTCATCTTAAATGATATTCCTCACTATCAACCGCCACTTAATTTAACTACGGGAACTGTAGAGTTAAGAATTATGTCATCCTGTCAATTAAGTGATGAACGTCTAAGGAAATTTAGACAAATTTTAAATACGGAAGTTTACGGTGTAGAAGAAAATTTTAAATTATAGGTTTCATGATATCCAAAAGGTCCTTGTTCGTTTATCAAGGACTTTTTTCTATATAAAGAGCGATTATTGTCGTTAAAAAGGTTGATAAGTTTTATTCTAACAAGTATACTTATAAAATCAGAGAAAAAGTAAGGGCGGTAATAGAAATGAGTAAAGATAAAAATATAAAAAACGAAGGCTCGTGTAGCTCATATAACCAGTTAGAAAAATTGAAATTTATGATACCCTCTTTCATTGGAGTTATCTTATTTATGTGTCCTATTTCTACAGCGGAAGGAATCACGATTCCTATTGCCATTTTATCAAATGGACTGAAACATCATTTAGAGAGTATTCTACCGACTATATTATTAGTTTTAGTGCTTATCACAGCTGCTGGGACAGCAGTTACTAAACTATTGAAACCGGGATTCATCGTGAAAAATAGATTTCTAAATAGTTTATTTGACGTAACCCCTATTTGGTCGATTCTTAGATTTTTAGCAGCTATATTTACGGTTATGGTATACACTAATCAAGGGATTCCATTTTTAATCTCTTCGAATACGGGGGGATTGGTGTTTAGTGATCTACTACCCATTCTCTTTTCAGTCTTCTTATTTGCGGGACTTTTTTTACCTTTATTATTAAATTTCGGATTATTGGAGTTTGTAGGTTCGTTATTATCTAAGGTGATGCGCCCCATCTTTAATTTACCGGGAAGGTCAGCAGTCGATTGTATTGCCTCATGGCTAGGTGACGGAACCATTGGAGTGTTGTTGACAAGTAAGCAATATGAGGACGGTTTTTATACTAAACGCGAGGCTGCGGTGATTGGTACGACCTTTTCACTTGTTTCGGTGACATTCAGTCTAGTTGTTATTAATACAGTTAATCTTGGGCATATGTTTATTCCATTTTATATAACTGTCACCATTGCAAGTTTGTTAGCCGCTATTATACTACCCAAAATGCCACCCTTATCTAAAAAAGAGGACGTATTTTTTGATGGAACAAAGAAGGAATCGGATGAAAAGATTCCAACTGGATTTAATTATGTTTCATATGGGTTTATGCAGGCGATAGAAAAAGCTAAATCACAAGCCTTTATAAAGGTCATTTTTATAGATGGATTTAAGAATGTGTTAGATATGTGGCTAGCTGTTATTCCAATCGTAATGGCCGTAGGAACAATTGCCTTAGTTATTGCCGAATATACTCCAGTATTTAAAATTTTAGGATTACCATTTTTACCTATTTTAATGTTATTGCAAGTTCCTGAGCCAATTGCGGCATCGCAAACTTTAGTCGCTGGATTTGCGGATATGTTACTCCCATCCGTCCTTGCCTCAACTATTAAAAGCGATATGACACGTTTTATTATTGCATCAGTTTCGGTTTCTCAATTGATTTATTTGTCAGAGGTAGGTGCACTATTGCTCTCTTCAAAAATTCCAGTGAATTTGAAGGAATTGTTTATTATCTTTATTCAACGGACATTAATCACATTACCGATTATCGCAGTAATTGCCCATTTTATTTTTTAAATGAAAAAGACAGAGAGTGTTTAATCATTTTCTGTCTTTTTTGTTTTTCAAGATTAAAATTCTAAATGATTCTCCACACTAAGGGCAGAAGATTAAATTGCCTAGTTAGAATCAGTGTTTTTTGCTATAAAAATAATTATAAAATAAAAAAATGATTAGTTAGCTAATAGTTAGTTGACTAACTATGAAGAGTAAGGTAAGATTTATTTAGCTAATAAGAGGTGATAATGTGGATAATCAAGAGATTAATGATGTAGCTAAGATATTTGGTCATTTAATAAGAAGTCATTTATCGATCGTTAAACGGGTTTTAGAGGAGGAAGGCTTATGTCCATCACAACCAGGGATTATTCATGTGTTATCGCAGTGTCATCAGGCGACTCAGGTTGAGTTAGCAAATAAGCTAAATGTGACCCCGGCGACGATTAGCGCCATGCTAAAAAGAATGGAGCGAGATGGGCTGATTGAGCGTCAACGTAGTTTAACGGATCAACGAGTAACGTATGTTTGTTTAACTGAGAGTGGGATTGAACAGGCCAAAGTTGTGAATGAAATTTTCCGTGAACTTAATTTTCGTGCATTTGGAAATTTTTCTAAAGATGAAATCGACCAAGCTAAATTCATTTTTAGAAAGTTATTAGAGAATCTACAAGATTAAAGGAGGAGGAGTTAGAGATGTTGAAATTATTTAGGGGATTAAAACCGTATGCAGCCCTAATAGCATGTGTTTTAGTTCTTGTCTTTGTCTCAACGATGACAGATTTAGAATTACCCGATTTAATGTCGGAAATTGTTAATACAGGAATTGTTCAAGGGGATATCCCTTATATTTTAGGCCGCGGTGGAATTATGTTACTTGTTGCCCTATTAGGAACGGGGTGTACCATTTTAACAAGTTATTTAACAGCTAAAATTGGTATGGGATTTAGCCGAGATTTACGTCAAAAGGTGTTTACTAAAGTTGAATCATTTTCACTAGCCGAGGTTAACGAATTTGGAACAGCATCTTTAATTACACGAACAACAAATGATATTAATCAGGTTCAACTTGTTGTAATTATGATGATGCGAATGATGTTAAGTGCCCCATTGATGATTGTTGGGGCGCTTATTCGGGCAGTTAATAAGGATATTGAGTTGTCAAAGGTTATTTTCGTTGTCATCCCTATTATTATCATTACGATTATTATTATTGCTCGATTTACAATGCCAATGTTTAAAAAGATGCAAAAGCGAATTGATAGATTGAATTTAGTCGTTCGTGAAAATCTAACAGGAATCCGTGTTATTCGAGTATTTAATAAAGTCTCTCAGGAACAGGAGCGTTTCAATGAGGCGAGTTTAGAAGTCTCTCGAATTGCTACAATAGCCAATCGTTTAATGGGGGCATTAATGCCATTAATGATGCTTATTTTAAACCTTTCAATCATTGCTGTTATTTGGTTTGGTGGAATTCGTATTGATAGTGGAGATTTAATGGTTGGAGATCTAATGGCCTTTATCCAATATTTAACTCAAATTATGTTTTCATTATTGATGTTAACAATGATGTTTGTATTAATTCCACGTGCACAAGCATCAGCTGTTCGTATTAATGAGGTGCTTGAGATGGACCCATCTATTGTTAGTCCTACTCACGCTAAGCAACCACAATTAAAAGGATATGTTGAGTTTAAAAATGTCTCTTTTGGATATGAAGGGGCAGAAGAATATGCTATTTCGAATATTTCCTTTTCAGCTCGTCCCGGAGAAATAACAGCAATTATTGGGGGGACAGGTTCTGGAAAATCTTCAATTTTAAACATGATCCCTCGTTTTTATGACGCTGCCGAGGGAGAGGTATTAGTCGATGGGATAGACGTTCGTCAGATGAATGATGAAGAACTTCGTTCTAAAATTGGATATGTTCCTCAAAAAGCTATGCTGTTTACAGGGACTATTCGAGATAATATTTTATACGGGAAAGAAGATGCAACAGATGAAGAAATCTGTCATGCTTTGGATATTGCCCAGGCAACAGATTTCGTTTCAAAAATGAAAGAAGGAATAGAATCTCAAATATCTCAAGGTGGAACAAATGTTTCAGGTGGACAAAAACAACGACTATCAATAGCAAGGGCAGTTGTTCGTAAACCAGAGATTTATTTATTCGATGATAGCTTTTCAGCACTGGATTTTAAAACAGATGCTAAATTACGTGAAGCTTTACGAGAGGAAACGAAAAACTCTACAGTGATTATCGTTGCCCAACGCGTCAGCACGGTTATGGATGCAACACGCATTTTAGTTATGGATGAGGGACGCATCGTAGGGATGGGAACTCACGAAGAGTTATTAAAAACAAACGAAATTTATCAACAGATTGTTGAATCACAACTTAAAAAAGGGGAGGAGGAATAATTTATGGCAGGACCTATGGGAGGCCCAAAACCGGGTGGAGCAAAAGCAAAAGATTTTAAAGGGTCATTACTTCGTTTAGGAAAATATTTAAAACCATATCGTGTAGGTTTGGTCATCGTTTTTGTAGCGGCAATTATGAGTGTTGTTTTTTCAATTGTTTCTCCAAAAATCATGGCAAAGATTACGGATGAATTAATGCGCCCCATTTTAGAAATGGTTGGTGGCAATGTTTCGCCATTACCAATTGATTTTTCTTATATTTTTAAAATAATTTTAATCTTAATTGGATTATATGTGCTAAGCGCAGCCTTTAACTATTTACAACAATTTATAATGGCTGGTATTTCCCAAAAAGTGGTTTATGATTTGCGACGGGATATTGATGAAAAACTGGCCCGTTTACCCTTAAAGTTTTTTGATTCGCATACGAATGGTGAGTTATTAAGTCGATTTACGAATGACGTCGATAATATTAGTGGGACTTTACAACAGTCTATTACACAAGTTATCACATCGGTGACAACGGTCATTGGTGTATTATTTATGATGTTAACTATTAGTCCGTTGTTAACTGTTGTTTCAATTATTGTTATTCCTTTATCAGGTGTTTTAATGATGCTAGTGATTAAACGTTCACAAAAGTATTTCATTGGTCAACAGAAGGAACTTGGAGATTTAAATGGACATATTGAAGAAATGTATACAGGGCATAATGTTGTAAAGGCATTTGGTCATGAACATCAGGCAATCCATGAATTTGAGGAAATTAATGACCGCTTATACAACGTCGGATGGAGAGCTCAATTTTTATCAGGGTTAGTGATGCCGATTATTAGCTTTATTGGAAATTTAGGATATGTTTTAGTGGCTGTTATCGGAGGTGTCCTTGTTACAAAAGGAAGAATTACCGTCGGAGATATTCAGGCCTTTATCCAGTACAATCGTCAATTTACCCAACCTATTGCTCAAATTGCACAGATTTCAAATATTATTCAATCAACTGTCGCATCTGCAGAACGTGTTTTTGAATTGTTAGATGAATCAGAAGTTATTCCTGATCCAACAACGCCTCAGTGTCCAAAAGAGGACTTAGGGGCAGTAGAGTTTGAACATGTTAAGTTTGGTTATCGAGAAGATCGTATTTTAATCAATGATATGAATATTAAGGCAGAGCCGGGGCAAATGGTGGCAATTGTTGGACCAACTGGGGCAGGAAAAACGACCCTAGTTAACTTACTCTTACGTTTTTATGAATTGAACGGTGGACGAATTTTAGTTGATGGGGTAGATATTACGAACATGACCCGAGCAGCCTTACGTAAAAAGTTCGGAATGGTACTGCAAGATACTTGGCTTTTCAATGGAACAATCCGAGATAATATTGCGTATGGTCGAGAGAACGCTACAGAGGAGGAAATTGTAGCGGCTGCAAAGGCGGCCCATGCGGATCACTTTATTCGTGTTTTACCAGATGGTTATGATACTATTTTAAACGAAGAGGTATCGAACATTTCTCAGGGACAAAAACAGTTATTAACAATTGCTCGTGCCCTACTTGCTGATCCAGAAATTATGATTCTAGATGAGGCAACAAGTAGTGTCGATACACGAACAGAGCTGCAAATTCAAACTGCTATGAAGACCCTTATGAAGGGGCGTACAAGTTTTGTGATTGCCCATCGTTTGTCGACAATCCGTGAGGCGGATGTTATCCTAGTGATGAAAGATGGAGATGTCATTGAGACTGGAAATCATGAGTCTTTAATGAAGCAAAATGGTTTTTACGCGGATTTATATAATAGTCAATTTAATCAAGAAGAGGAAGAGGCTTAGTGAAGAAAGGTCTATGAAATTTAGTTTCATAGACCTTTTGGTTATTTTGTCGGAAAAAGTGTGATAATAGTTGCTTTTTTTTTAGTCTAGATAATATATAATTAATAGTGATTAGAAGGTTCAATTGCGTTTATAAGGAGGGGTTGACCTTTGATTTTCGATACGCACACTGACATTTTGTACAATATTGTGAAACACCGTCTCAAGGGAGAGCGTGGTGTTGTTGAGAATTATCATATCCCTGAATTGTTAGAGGGAAATGTTACCGGAGGAATTTGGACGTATTATACGGATATCAACAACGAGTTACTTACTGATTTTGACCAGGCTATTCAATACATTATAGATGAATTACAAGGTTCAGAAAATGTTCAAGTCGTGACAACTAAGAGTGATTGGGCAGACCATAAGGTTAATGTTATTTTAGGGTTAGAAGGATTAGCGAGCATTAGGGATATTAATCATATCGTTGAACTTTATAATAAGGGTTTTCGCCATGCCATGTTAACATGGAATGAACAAAATCAATTCGCGACGGGTGTTGGAAGTGAAGAAGAAGCGGGATTAACACGTCTTGGATGTGAGTTAGTAAAAAAAATGAATGAGTTAGGGATGGTGATTGATGTATCCCATGCTAATGTTCAAACGTTTGAAGATATTTTATCTGTGACGACAGCACCAGTCATTGCGTCCCATTCAAATTGTTATTCGCTAGAGCCACACCCACGAAATTTAACAGATGAACAAATTAAAGAAATTGCCATTGTTGACGGGGTTATTGGGGTAACAGCAGTGTCGAAGTTTACAAATCCTTTAAAGCCGGATGTTGCATCACTGGTGAATCATATTGATTATTTAAGGGATCTAGTAGGAACACGTCATATTTCGCTTGGGTTTGATTTTATGAATTATCTGAATGCAGGAGAGGCAAACTTAATTGACTGTCAAAGTGCCGCATCTGCTAGCTTAGTCATTGATGAGTTGATCAATCGCGGATATAGTAGTATGGATATTGACGGAATCACCCATGTGAATGCTAAGCGAGTTATTAATTATATATTAAGGGATGATGAAAAAACACTTGATTAATCAAGTGTTTTTTTTCGAATTTTTTTGATAAGGAGGGTTAGAAGGGCAATCCCTCCGGATAGTAGGGTACATTTTATTAGATACTGCTTGATATGAGTTAAAGCAGAATTTTCAAGCTTAATTTGATAAATATCCATTTCATCTTCTTCGCCAATGAATTGAAATCCCATTTTATCTAGTAATCCTTGAGAAGGGAGGTTTTCATAGTGACATTTGGCGATAATTGTTTTAATTTCTTGTTGGGTTAATGCCCAATTTAGAAGTGCGTCTATGGCTTCTGTGGCATATCCTAATTTACGTTTGGACTCAATAATTTCATAGCCGATTTCAACTTGTCCTGAATCGTCTGGATTTCCTTTATAGCCTCCATCTCCAATTACTTCATTGGACGATTTTTCGATAAATATCCAAGAGGTAAAGCCTAATTTAGGCGGCATAAATGCGTAAAGCTCTTCAAGCATCCACGTTAATAGAGTTGTATTATCAGGTGTTAACCAAATTTTTGTAGAATATTCAAGGGGCTCATCATTTAAAATGTCCTTAATCCTTTGCGCCGTTAATGGGTAGAGAATTAAATGTTTGGTTTCGAGTTTAATCATTGAATCTATCCTTTCAATAAAATAGAGGTAAAGTAGCGGATTGTCTAGACGCTATCAGTTTGTTTATATGATAGCACAAAAAAGAGGATTAATTCTAATTAATCCTCTTTTTGATGGTTAATAAAGTAATAAGTATTTCCATTGTAAGATGCAACGGGGCTATTTTTTAAGTGGGGTCATTATGTGAGCCTATTGTCTTAAATTTAGGAACGATAAAGATCCCGAAAATTAATCCGTATAAAAAATATTCTAATTTAACGGTGGAACTTTTTTCCTTCAAGGACATGGGGGTACCTCCTTTTTTGTTATGGTTATTTATTTCGTAATAGGATTAAAACCTATAGAGGAATCGTAGATAGACGCACGTTTGAATAAGAAGGTGCACGATTTCTCTATCCTTTAGGACATAAAGATGCCGATTACAAAGAGGACAATGAGCCCAATTAGGATGGCGATCATGCTTCTTCGGGCGCGGTTATAGGCAATGTTTTTTTTATATGCTTGTTTAGCCATTTCCGGCTTCCTCCTTTTTAGATGACTAGTTATTAAAAGGTATGCGGTTTTGAAAAAAATATGAAAAAAGGGACACCAAAGATTTTTTTAGGTTTAATACCGTGTAGTAGGGAGGATGTGACCTATATATCGATCATTTAATGGTGATCAATGTTAGATGTTTACATTTTCTACCTCATCGGGGTATTGATTTCTTTGGGGTATTTCGCTTCTTTTCTACTTTTTTGATTAATAAAAGGAGGGGCTAATATGCCTTGGCCAAATGGAATTTTGAATTCTAAGTTATAGGTGTTGATAGGAGATATTGGAGGTTAATATTTATAAATGGGGTCCTCAAGTGCTTTAATTTATCGTTCCTAGGCGTGTATTAAACAAATGTCTCCTATTGTCCCAATCGATAGTCTTAACATCCGTCGTGAAGATGAAACAGGGGACGTTATGTCTACAAAAAGAAGAGGAATTAAACCACCTAAGGGATGGTCTAATTCCTCTTGCTTATATGTTTAGAATTTATTCGTTCACACCCTTTGAAAGGGTTTGGGTTTAGTAACGGTTAAATTTGAAGATATCTAATTCGCGAGGATTTTTTCCTGCTACATCTTGTGAAATGAGTTTGGCTCCAATAAGTGCATTGAGGATTCCATTTGATCCGTAACCTAGATTAAAGTAGGCCCCTGGATAGTCAGGATGTTTACCGATGAATGGGAGGCCATCTTTTGTATCGATAAATAACCCATGGAACCAGCATGCTGTTTTTATTTCATTAATTTGTGGGAACATTTTTCTTACACGGCGTAATAATTGGTGGTAGTGTTGAAGGGCTAGAGGATCACGATCTCCCATATTGGCGATGTCACCATCTAAGCGATCAATTGCTAAATCTTCTCCCCCAATAACAATTTCGTTAGTAAGCGTTGGACGAACATAGGTATAAGGTTTTTGATCGTTACGGATGATACAACTGTCTTTCCACCCAATAAAATTATCCACAGGTTTTGTTAGAATCGAGAACGTACGATAAAGTTGACAGAATGGTTTTTCATGATTGAAAAATTCTAGTGCATTGACTCCTGTACAAATAATAACTTTATCTGCCGTAATAGTAAATTCATTTTCTGTCGTGAGGATGCTTTGATGGGATGATAGATTATAATCCACAATGGTTGTATTTTCAAATACTTCTAATCCTTTGTCGACGTTAAATTTGATGAGATCGTGGGTAAATTGAACGGGGTTCATGATAGCGGCCCCATAGTGGGAATAAATACCTGATTCAAAATTGAAACTAAACTCATCTTTATTGTTTTCCTGTGTGAATAATTCACAGTGAATTCCAATCGCTTGTCGCGCCGTACACTCTTGTTCCATGGCATCCGTTTGTCGCGGATCCTCGGTGTAGAAAAAGGCAGGTTTAAATGAGAAATCACATGAGCTGTTAATTTCTTTAACGATTTGGCTTATTTCCATGACAGCCTGATATCCAAATAAGAAGGCATGTTGGGCATTTTGCTCTCCAACTTGTGACATGAGATTTTTTAATCCCTGATTAATTTCATATTTTAAAATGGCCGTTGAGGCGGAAGTTGCATGAGTGGCGATGTTACTTTTATCAACTAAAACACACCTCATGCCTTGTTTCATAAAGTAATGGGCCGTGAGTGCACCTGTGATTCCACCACCGACAATCACGATCTCTGTTTTAATATCCTTTGATAAAGTAGGATAGGTCTTCTTTTTTTCCATATTTTTTGTCCACATTGGACAATCTCCAATCGTTCTCACGTGATATCACCTCTATAAAAAGCTAAATATAAATTGTATTAAACGTTTTTGTGCAACTTTATTATTATATCTTTTTTACCTCTTTTTATCAAAAGGAAAAAATGACCGTTTAATAAAAAGAGTTTGATGTTTTAATGAATTTAGAATTGTTCATTTATTGATGAAGAATTTGGTGAATCTGTAGCATGGAATAAAAAAATAAAGGGAATATTTTTCAAAAAATGAGTGATCATTTTTTCAAGGAGTCCATTTTGATGATATAATAAGAAGTTGATAAGGAAAGCTAGGGAGGGCTTAAATGATATGAAATCGGGCTGGATGAAGGGGACGATGATTTTAACAATCACAGCTTTTTTTGTAAAGTTGTTAAGTTTGTTATATAAAGTTCCGTATCAAAATATTTCAGGTGATGAAGGGCTTTATGTCTTTCAACAGATTTATCCTTTAATCGGGGTTTATACGACGCTTAATGGTGTTGTATTACCAACGATTATTTCAGAGTTATTATTGACTCATCAATACAGTGAGGATATTAAAAGATATATCAAAAATTCATTGTGGATTTTTGGGCTTGTCTCGTTTGTAGGATTATTTTTGGGGAGCCATTTGATAGCCTATACGATGGGGGATATGCAGTTAACGTGGATTGTGCGTGTCGTTGCATTGGCATTCTTGTTAATTCCAACGATTTCTTATTGGCGTGGAGTGGCACAAACGAGGGCGAATACACTTCAAGTTGTTGCCTATTCGACGACGATTGAACAATTAATTCGGGTTGCAGCGATTATTTTCGCTTTGATTATGATCCAAGGACAGAATATTTATCGCTTAGCTTATTTCGCTTATTTAGGCGGGTTATTTGGTCCGCTTCTTGCCATTGTGTATTTATTTGTGAAGCATTTGGATGATCAACCTCAAATCTTTTTAAAAATGAAACGGCGTCCACGATTTTTAAAGAAGTCGATTTACTTATTTTTAAGTGCTGGAATATTGATTATTTTTCAATTAATCGATAGCTTCTTCGTTTTTAATTCTTTAGTTAACAGTGGGATTCCGTCGTTAGAGGCGATGGGCCTTAAGGGAAGTTTCGATCGTGGACTCCCTATTGTACAGACAGCAACCGTATTTACAGGCGCCATTGTTTCTTCGACTGTTCCTCAATTGGCAGGATTAAGGGACGAAAAAGAGCGGAAAAAGGTATTTAATACATCCTTGTTTATGGTTATTGCACTATCTGTTCCGGCCTGTGTAGGCTTATTTAACGTGGTGGATGAACTCAATATTGCGCTATTTAAGGATAATAGCGGGATTGAAGCCTTAAGATTGTTAACTTTACAGGTTTTCTTTTATCCGTTTATTTTCCTATGTATGGCGATTATGCAACAAGAGGAGCAATATACGAAGTTGTTAATTTCGGTACTCGGAGGTGTGCTAGTAAAAGTAGCATTAACAGCGCCGTTAACGACTAGTTTAGGAATATCAGGGACAGCTATTGCATCGGTGGCATCGCTTGGAGTGATGGCGCTCATTAACCTATACCAGTTTAGAAAGATGATGTATAAGACTTCGTTCGTTAATTTTTTAAAGGTTAGCTTTTCTACAGCGGGATTGTGGCTCGTTTTAACGTATATTGAACCACAAATTCCTAAACTTTTATCCGGGTTAGACGATGTACGAATTTATAATATGATTTCACTTGTGATTCAGGTTTTAGCGGGAGTATTAGTTTACGCCGTTCTAATGGGGGTTTTCTTGATGACCTCTCAGGCAGCATCACGACGTTCTCGCAAACGGAAGCAAAAAGCGAAAAAAAAGAAGGCTCGTTCACAGGTGAAGCCGGTTCAAACGGAAATTGAATAAAGGTCTGAATTATGACCAATATTAGTAGAAGATGAAGTGTTAAGTTAAACAGAAGGAGAGGTAGTCAATGATTTATATTGTAGGATTAGGAGCTGGGGATGATTCTCAGCTAACACGAGGAGTCGTGGCAAAGTTAACATCTGGGTTACCTTTATTTTTAAGAACAGCGGAACACCCGATGATTAATTTTTTAGAGGAAAATCAAATTGCTTATCGTGCCTTCGATGATGTTTATATGAAGCATGAAACATTTGAGGCTGTTTATGAAGAAATTATTGAGACGATTAAGGAAGAAGCTAAAAAGGGAGATTTGATTTATGCGACTCCAGGTCATCCATGTGTTGCGGAATATGCAGTCAAGCGATTAGTGGATGAGGCAGATGCTGTTGTATTAGGAGGGCAGAGTTTCTTAGATCCGATGTTTGCGGCACTTGCCATTGACCCGATTGAGGGATTACAAGTGATGGATGCCTTAGATTTTGATTATGAAGCGATTGCTCCTAAGCAACACCTGATTATTCCACAGGTATTTGACCAGTTAACAGCCTCTAACTTAAAATTAGATTTGATGGAAGTTTATGATGACGAATATGAAGTTTGTATTGTGAAGGCAGCGGGAAGTTCTTTACAGGAACTGAAATGGGTGAAGCTTTACGAATTAGATCACAACTTTAAATTAGATAATTTAACAACGATTTATGTTCCCCCTAAAAAGGAAAATTAGTCGTTAATGGTGAATGAAGAGAAGGAGATGTAAACGATGCGTTTAGATAAATATTTAAAAGTTTCACGTTTAGTGAAACGTCGAACGTTGGCGAAGGAAGTAGCGGATAAAGGTCGTATTGAAATTAACGGAAAAATCGCCAAATCAAGTTCGACTGTTAAATTAGGTGATGAATTAACGCTGTATTATGGAAATAAAATTTTAAAAGTACGCGTGACAGATATCAAAGATTCAACGAAAAAACAAGATGCCGCTTATATGTATGAAATTATCTCCGAAGAACGAATTGAACGTCCATCTTTAGATGAAATTACCGGAATCGAAATTTTCGAATAGAAGTTTCTTATACATAAAAAGACCTCTAACTTTGACTAAAAAGTAGAGGCCTTTTTTATTATCCTATATATTTTTAACATAATATTAGGAGGTTATATGTGAAAATATATTATAATTTGGAGGTGTTAAAAAATATAAATTCTCAGGATTGGGGAGAGGTTTTATGAATTATGTGATATTGTTTCTGTTTGCGTGTCTCCTTTTTGGAACACGTATCAGGTATTTAAGAAAGTCTCGGTCTATCCATTGGGTGAGGGAAATCGTCGTTTTTATAGCCATGCTTTTTTTACTTATCTATATTTTTCTTACTTTATTGAAGGCGAGCACCTTTACATTTGATTTATCGTATGCCTTAACTAAAGCTAATCTTATTCCCTTTAAAGGAATAAGTGCGGTTCTTTTGGATCCAAGGGATTTAACCCTGGGGATCGGAATAACCCTTAAGAATGGGTGGTATAACGTGGTGGGGAATTTGCTTGTCACAGTTCCGCTTGGCTTTTTCAGTTGCCTCTTGTTTAAGTCATCTCGCAAATGGTGGCGATTATTTAGTTATGGAGTCTTGTTATCGACAATCATAGAATCATTACAACTACTCACAAGTGTGAATTTTTTTGACGTTGATGATATTTTATTGAACGCTTTAGGTTTCGTGATTGGGGGGATGGCCTATGCGGTTGTTGTATTCATGTTCAAGAGGTTTAAAAAGTGGGATGACCTGACACGCTTAGAGATCGAGGAAAATGGAAGACTGATGCCTACCTTTTTAAAATCAACCGTGGCCTTAGCGGCGGTCTTTTTAGCGTGTGCCCTCGGTGTTTTTCTGAAGGAGACAATCTCCTATCAAACGTTTGAAGAAACTTATGCACAGGCGAATGTCTCAAAAGAATTTGACGGATTTTATGCGACTCTTTCTAAGGAGAAGGGGGAATTAAGTTTTCGTATTTACCATGAAACAAGTTTTAATCGTTTTTATCAGGTGGCTGGACTGACCGTTCCTATTCAAGAAGGAGAGAACTACTTGGAGGTTATGAGCTTTAGCGATCGATATCAGTTGCCGCTTCAGTATGGAGTTGTTGCCTTTGGGTATAATGAGAGAGCGAAGCAGTTGGAAATAGATTATGAGTTCCCTTTAAGGGTTGAATTACCACACGGTTTATTTATAGAGTTTCACCCATTCCGTGGTCAAGATTATCCTTTCCAAGCGGGGTATTTAGAGTGGGAAGAAGGTCCACGATATGATGCATTATTTATTGATTAAAAGAAAAGCCTGCGTCTTTAACAAGACGCAGGCTTTTTAAATGGATTTACGATACACTGATGAGGATCGTAAAATTGGTCGATTTCTTTGTTTTTATACATCCAATTTTGACAAAGGTTAAAGTCTTCCACAGCGTAAGGGTGATAGGGTTCAAAGGTGAAAGTGGCGAATCGAGAGGCTAGTTTTTCAGGATATCCACAGTCTTTCGCCCACTGAATGCGTTGATTAGGTGAGGCCTGGTTAAATAGGTTTGTTGTGTCTTCTAATGCCTGATAGAAGTTATGCACAGCCCCTTGATTTTGTTCATAAAAGGTTCGATCAAAGGCCCACATGACCCAGTTGTGTGAGCTATTGGCTAAGCTCCATAAAATTTTTCCACCTGTTTCTAAGACATCTGTGACAAAGGGATCAATAGCCACAAGGGCTTCAATTTCTCCTTTATCCAGTGCAGCAAGTCGTTCATAGGAATTATTAATCCATGTAATACTCGCATGAGGAATCATTTCTTTTAAGTCTGTTTCTAAAAAAAGTCGGAGAAGCCCCGCCCGATTAGCCCCAATTTTTAGATGAGAAAGATCTTGAATCGGGTGACGCCCAGCGACTAAGTGGATGGTACGTGTTAAATCTGAGGTGATAACGGCATCTTTTCCACGTTTAAGCATATAAAAGAAGAAAGTTGTATCACCGACCATCGCATCCGATGTTCCACAGAAGAAAGGATTATTTCCATCAAATAAAAAATCTTCTGTTGTGGATAAGTTGACTGATACGTGATGTTTTTGAAACAGTCCCAATTTTTGAGCAAGTAAGACTTGAAGCGTCAGGGGATTTTTTTTGATTAATGTTAAATGAATAGTCATCATGAGTCCTCCTTAAGATTGGATGAGGTAAATAAAGAATTCTGTGGATAATATAAGATTAAAGCTATAAATCAATAATAAAGGTCTTGGACCAAATTCGCGTCCCATCTCTTTGTAAGGGGCTTGGATTTGATAATAATCTTTATACCAACGAATATATCCAAAGTAATAAAAAATCACAACTCCACTGATAAACATGAGTAGAGTAATTCCCCCAATGAGATAAAGTGTCGTCCAGGCGATCAACATAAGAAGGGCTTCTGGAATAATCAGCTTAATTGAATTTCTAAATCCAATAACATGAGGTAAGGTTACACGGTGCCCTCGATCCTTTTCAATGTCTGAGGTATTATTGGTGGACATTAAAAACACCGTCATGATCATGGGGATAACAGAATAAAGAACAATAGGAAGGTTGAGATGATCTGTTTGTAAGTAAGCCGAAATCAACGTACTAATTGCCCCAACAAAAAGCCCTGAAACGAGTTCCCCAATGGGATAGATAATATAAGGTTTCGGACCAAGAGAGTAACCAATTGCCGCAAATGCACTTAAAATCCCAATCATTAAAATCGTTAGGTTTTTGGTCACGAAGACGAGGGTTATTCCTGAAAGTCCACTGATGCCAAGGAAAAAGAAGAGAACGATTAAAGTATCCACAACCGTTGCATCTCCTCGCACAAGTCCCTCACTTCCGAGATGATGAGTGAATGTCTCTTCGTTTTCCTCGCTTTTTAGATAAGCGCGAATTTCGTTTGCAACGTTTGCCACGATATTTAAGCAAAAACCAGTGACGAACATTAACAAAAGCGGGATGATTTTTAAGTGTCCGGCTAAATAGGCGCCAAATAATCCCCCACTTAGGACAGGTAGTCCCGTAGCAAATCCAGTCCTAATCTCCATGACTGTATAAGCACGTTGTAAAAAATTTTTTCTTTTCATAATACACTTCCTTTATTTAATACTTCCCGCTGTCAATCCAGTATAAATTTGTTTTTGTAAAATGAGGAAGAAGACCAACATCGGAATTAAACTTAAAATTATTGCCGCATTAATCACATTCCACTCAATGCGATGAGGGCCCATAAAGTTAAATAAGGCCGTCGAGATGGTATTTAAATGTTCACCGGGCATATAAAGGTGTGGAATGTAAAAATCATTATAAATCGAAATAACCTTTAGCATGATAATGCTTGCTGTCGCTGGTTTTAAAAGAGGAAAGATGACTTTCCTATAAATTTGAAAATAGGATGCCCCCTCTAACATCGCTGCTTTATCAATTTCTCGTGGAATTTTTTCAAGAACTTGTAAGTAAAGATAAACCATCAAGACATCAGCCCCAAGATAGAGTAAAATCGGGGCTAATCGTGTGTTATATAGCCCGAGGGACGCAATAATTTTGAAGGTTGAAACTTGAGAGACTTCCATAGGGATAATGGAGACAAAGAGATACATAAATAGAATTAACTTTTTTCCTTTAAAGTTAAATCGGTTAATAACATACGCCACCATCGAACCGATAAAGATACTCCCACTAACACCTGCAAGAATCAGAATAAAAGTATTGAAAAATCCTGTCAACATTTTTCCTTTGGTTAAAGCGATATAATAATTTTCAAAATTTAAAAAGCTGACGGGTGGGGTTACCCCAGACGTGGACATAAACTCACTGTAAGTTTTGAACGATCCAAAAAAGACGGTGAGTAGTGGAAAGAAGACAATGAATGTCCACAAGATTAAACTAAAATATTTCAAGATTGATTGTAGTAGACGTTTAAAAATCATAATCATCATTCCTAAATAATTTTTTTTGAAGTGAGGTTAGTAAAATAAGGGCGAGCATCATGACAACAGCCATGCTTGCAGCAAGTCCTAGTTGTTTTTGTTCAAATGCTGTTTTTAGTGTTTGAAGTAAGAAGGTGGTGGTTCCATTTGAACCATTCGTGATAATCATCGGAATTTCAAATGCTGTAACGGCCCCGACTGTTAATAGAATAAAGTTAATCTTTAGGATTGTATGGATATTGGGTAAGATAATGTACCGAATTTTTTGAAAGGTTGTTGCCCCCTCAATTTCGGCTACTTGATAGTATTCCTTGGGGATGGTTTGAATGGCTGCATAAAACATTAAGAAGCGGAGTCCTGTATGACGCCAAAGAGAGATTCCGGCTAATGTATAGTTGACGTAACGAGGGTCTCCGAGCCAAAAATGGATGAGCTTCTCTAGACCAAGGGTGATTAAAAGGGTATCAAAGGGGCCACCTGGTGTATAAAAGAGCCGGAACATCATAGAAATGGCGACGCCACTAATGAGAGTAGGAAAAACAATACTCGCCTTAAAAAATGATTTGAATTTGACTTTAAAGGATAAAAGGATGGCGAGATATAAAGCAATTAAAATTTGCAGGAGTCCAGAGACAAAATAGTAAAGGTTATTTATAAAAACCTGAAAGTATTGAGGACTTGTTAGTACTTTCACGTAATTATTCCACCCTACCCACGGTTTTTGCGAGCTAATTCCGTTCCATGAGGTGAAACTGTAGGAGATAATTTCAAGTAAAGGTAAAAAGCCAAAGGTAATCAGTAATAATAGGGGAATAAAAAGGAAGAGCCCAATAAGGACTCTTTCTTTTTTATGTAAGGAACTATTCATGATTTTTTAGTGCTTGATCCCAAGCGTTTTGTAACTCTTTAACATAGTCCTCATAACTTTGGTTTTGTTCTGGATATAATCCGATATTGATTACCTTTTGTAAAACATCTGTTAAGCGGGCGATTCCGACTTCCCCGGCAACAGCACTATAACGTTCCTGAATGGCTGCATCTTCAGTTGAGGCAGTTTTTACAATTGTCCCCTCTTCAAATAAAGCACGTTGATCATCGTTTAATTCTTCAATGATGACTGGAACCCCATCTAAATCTTCTGCATAACCACTTTCAGCAGAAATAAAGTATTCTAAGAATGCTTTCGCCGTTGCTAAGTTTTCTGTATTTTTATTGATTCCAATGACCCCAGGGGCTCCAACTGGAACACTTGTTGTTCCGTTTAAAGTGGTTGGGAATGGAGCCAATTTAATGTTATCCTCAGAATCATTGAGCGCTTGAATAGTTGCTAAGTCTTGAGAGGCGCGCATAATCATGGCCACTTTTCCGTCCGCTAATAATTGAAGCGATTGGTTATAGTCGCCTGTAATCGGATCTTCTTCAATATATCCACCAGCTGCTAATTTGTAGAATAAATCCATTACTTCACGAATCGGTTGACCTTCATCAAATGGATTACCGTTAAGTGCGGCTTCTTTATAATTTTCCCCATATGAAGATAAGGCACCTGCCCAAACTCCTAAAGAGGTATTATAGTTAGTGTAAAAGCATGTTGCCCCTGTTTTTGATTCAATTTGATCGCAAGTTTCAAGTAAAGCATCTGTTGAGGTTGGCATACTTTCAACGCCAGCTTTCTTTAAAACGTCTTCGTTATAGACAAAGCCTAAAATATTAATTGAAACAGGTAAACCGTAGACTGTATCGTTATACACAGCCTCAGTTACATCTAAATATTTTTTTTCTAAGTCTTCTACTTTTCCAAGCGGATAGAAGTAGTTTTCATATTCACTTGGTGTTCCTGCCATTGAGAAAGGAACAAACAAAACATCTCCATAATCTTTTGTATTCATTCGTTTCATGATATCAGCATCATAGTCGCTTGAAGACTCCCAAATAATATCTTCAACTTCAGGATATTTCTTTTTAAATCCCTCTTCAATCTCTTCAAATAGTTCGGCAGCATCAGGACGAGAAGTCACAACTGTTAATGTTCCACCGATTTTTCCCTCTTCTACCTTCGGTTTTGTTTGGCACGCCGTCAATGAGAGTAACGTCATGCTGACGAGTAGTAGCTTAATTTTGTTCATGGTTAAGTTCAATCCTTTCATGTGTTGTTTTATTAAAAACATGAGCGTGAGCTAGGTCAAAGCTGACTTTAATGAATGCCCCTGTTTTATAATCTAAGTTTTGATAAGATTTCATTGTCATGACCAAGTCATCTTTTTGTAGATGGAGGATAACCTCACTTCCAAGATACTCAACTTTTTGAATCCTCATTTCAATCCCATTCGTCGTATCTAAATAAAGGTGTTCGGCTCGAAGGGCTAGAAGATATTCCCCGTTTTCTGTAAGAGGGGAGAATCGAGATCCGACCTCGAGTGAAATATGATTAGATAAGATGAGGTGGTGGGTGTGATACGTCACATTAAAAAGGTTAATGCGCGGTTTCCCAATGAAGGTTGCTACAAATAAATTGGCTGGTTTCGTGTAAATCTCAACAGGAGTACCGATCTGTTGAATAATCCCTTCATTTAAAATAACGATTCGGTCTGCCATGGTCAGGGCTTCCGTCTGATCATGGGTGACATAGATGGTTGTTGCGTTTAGTCGCCGGTGTAATTGGGTAATCTCATTACCAGTCGATTCACGCAATTTGGCGTCTAGGTTGGAAAGCGGCTCATCCATTAGGAAGAGTTTCGGCTCTCTGACGATTGCGCGTGCAATAGCGATGCGTTGCCGTTGTCCACCGGAAAGATTTTTTGGAAGT
Source organism: Turicibacter sp. St.80E1 (assembly GCF_059728495.1). NCBI lineage: Bacteria > Bacillati > Bacillota > Erysipelotrichia > Erysipelotrichales > Turicibacteraceae > Turicibacter > Turicibacter sp. St.80E1. Next base: position 179,526 of record NZ_AP039386.1, read on the forward strand.
ACATCGAGATATTCTTCGAGTTGAAGAATACGGGCCGCCCAGCGTACCTTTTCCTCGCGCTGCTTTTTTGGAAGTTTGCGTAATTTCATCCCAAATTCGATATTTTCGTAAGTGCTAAGATGGGGGAGCAGGGCATAGTTTTGAAAGACCATTGCAACATCTCGATCTTTTGGTAATGTTTCATTAATTCGTCTTCCCTCAATTAAGATATCCCCAGAAGTCATTTTTTCAAATCCGCAAATAAGTTCAAGCAACGTTGATTTACCACTTCCACTAGGACCAACGATGACGATGAATTCTCCCTTAGAAATTGAGAGATTAAAATCATTAATAACCGCCTTAGTTGAACGGGGATAAGTTTTAAAAACATGATTGAATGCAACATAGTTCATTTTGTATCTCCAATCGTACAGAAAATTCACTAACATTATAACAAATGTCTTTATATAAGAAAATAAAAGCCTTTCATTTTCTTATATAAAGCGACAAATAAAAAATAGTTTTAAAAAATATGAGTAAATCTCTCGTTATTTAGGAATGGGGGAGAACATCGTTTTTTTATTTTTGATAGGTTCCTATCCATTTGTTAAAATTGTTACAACATTTGATGAAATCCCTTGTTCGTATGCGAAAAATGACTCATGCTTTTTACGGATAAATCGTAGGACGTAAGATATAATCGGAGGTAATCAAGCATATGGGAGGAATTTTAAATGAAAAAGTTTTTAGCAATATTCCTATTGCTGTTTGGAATCGTCGGCTGCGCGAATCAAACGGTAGATGAGAATAAGAAAGATGAAACAAAGGAAAAGGTAGAGCAACAAACCGAAAATGAGGAGCAGAATATAGAGACGACTCCACAATTTGAAAATGTTTCATTTGATATGTTAGTTCCGAGTGGATCAACAGCCATGGCAATGGCGCACTTTAAGGCAACGGCACCTTCCCTTGGAGATCATGTGGAATATACCGTATCGCCTTATACACAAGGAAGTGATGCATTAGCTGCAGCTTTTACATCAGGGAGCTCACAGGTGATTGTTGCACCCACTAATTTAGGAGCTACGCTTTATCAAAAAGAAGTGCCTTATCAATTAGTAGCCACTTTAGTGTGGGGAAATTTATATTTAATTAGTCAAGAAGAATTAAATTTTGATGATTTAGCAGGTAAAAAGATTACGGCTTTTGGCCAAGGAAGTACACCAGACATTGTGCTACAGTGCATTTTAAAGGAAAAGGGGCTACTTGATTCGGTAGAAATTGAGTATTTACCAAGTGTTGCAGATGTTCAATCGATGTTTGCAGCGGGTGAAACGGATCTTGCAGTTATCGCAGAACCTTCATTATCGGTTTTAAAAACAAAGAGTGAGAATGTAAATGTCGTTGTTGATTTTCAACAACAGTGGGAAGAAATTTATGGGGTAAGTTCTTATCCACAAGCAAGTTTATTTGTTCATAAAGATTTAATTGAGAATCATAAAGAGGTTATTGAACCGTTATTAGCCCAAGTGGAGGCAAGTGTTTCATTCGCAAATGAATCAACAGACGAAATGGCTAAAGAAGCTATTCAAACAGGACTTGAAATGCCGGAAAATATTATTGTTCAGTCGACGCCACAGTCAAATTTAAGGTTTAAAACAGCAGCCGATTCAAAGAAAGAGATTGAAGTCTATTTGAAAAAATTGTTTGAATTTAATCCAGCTACAATTGGCGGTTCGATGCCGGACGATGACTTCTATTATTTCGCGAATTAATAGGTATAAAATAATTGAGTGTGCATATATTATTATTGACGATTACTTGAAACTCGGTTTGGTAGCCGACAAAGGATGCAAGGGAAATACCACTTGCCAAGTAAGGGTCATAAATATTTAAAAGTTATACTGCATTTTGTTGTCTAACTTAATGTCAATGACTTTTGTGAATTCATCATGTGGATAACTTTTAAGTTTTTAAAAATAGGTCGCTTCCGTAGTGACCTATTTTTTTATTTGAACGGTATTTTCCTTATTTTTTCCCCGTAAGATAGAAAAAGAGGGAGGGGCATACTTATGAAGCAAGGGTATCGATTAATGGGGATTTTAGGTGTCTTACTCATTTATGAGTTATTCGTACAATGTGTTCATCAACCGATTATTTTACCATCATTAATAAGTGTTTTTGAGGCAGCCTATGAGATTGTGTCTGATCCAATGTTCACTGTGACCGTACTTTCGACGGTTAGGAGGACAGTTCTTACTTTTACAGGTGTGTTAATCATTAGTTTATTACTAGGTATTCTTGTGGGCTATTTTAAGGCGCTTCGCTTGTTTTTAGCGCCATTTATAACGCTTTTAAGAACGTTACCTACTATTTCAATCACCATTATTTTATTAATTTGGTTTGGGGCGGAACGGGGGCCTGTTATGATTATGGCCTGTGTGATTTTCCCCCTTTTATATGAGATGATAGAGAGCTCAATGAACCATGTAGATTCTGATTTATTAGATGTTTGCTTATTGTTTGGTGCGACCCCGTATGAAAAATTTAGGGCGCTTTATTATCCACAATTAATGAGAGAATTAAGTGGTGGGGTTCAAGCAACGATCGGATTATCATTTAAAGTCATGGTCATGGGGGAAGTAATGGCTCAGACCTCTATAGGAATTGGTCGTCAGTTAAACTACGAGAAGACTTATTTAAATATGCCCGCTGTTTTTGCTTGGAGTTTTGTGCTTATTTTATTGGTGATGTGCTTTGAGTTTATCACTCAAATCTTAATAAAAGAATTAATTCGCCATCTTGACTCCTAAGAAAGAGGAGAAAAGAAAAAAGATGTCGATTTTATTAACGAATGGGAGGGGGATTTCATAAAATATGAAGTAGAAACAAGGTCTTTCTTTCCCCCAGTTATATTTCGCTTAGAACAATCATAAGTTTCTAGTGATAAAACAGATAACGGAGGGATAAGAATATGAACATTTATGAGAAAGAGTCGTACATGAAGCAAAAGCCAAGCACGCTATTGGGTTACCATCAGGTATCAATGAAAGAAAGGAAGTTAATGGATGTTAGTGGAATTAAAAAGTTATTAAGCTTTGATAGTGAGTTGTTTACGATTGATACAACAATGGGGATTTTAACAGTGAGAGGAATGGATTTAGAGCTTAAGAATCTTGATCTTGAAAAGGGAGAGCTATCGATTATGGGTTATATTACCGGTTATGAATACGACGATTTAGACATGATTGGTGAAGACTCAAAAGGAATCTTTAGCAAATTATTTAAATAATGAGTTTACAAGTCCAATTTCAACTAATGGTTCATGTCCTATTGTATGGAATTTTTATCGGTGTAACGTTAGATTTTACTTACATCGTTAAAGAGATTTTATTTAATCATTCCATACAATGGGTGATTATTGTGATGTATTGGTTAATCCAAATTCCTCTTACCTTTATCTATATATATAATGTTAATGAAGGAATCTTCCATTTGTATATTTTGCTTTTCTTAGTCGTTGGGGCTATCATATACTTTAAGTTCTTAAAACAGCCGTTGCACCGGGATCTTGAAATGTTAGGGGAGAGTTTATTCACAGTTGCACACTTTATAAAAAAAGTGGTGAATATCTTAGTAATTTCCCCCATTATGTTTATTTACAAGCTTGTTTCTGATATAATAATGTTGTTTCTTAGAATTTTAAAGCTTTTATTTTATACGCCTTTAGCTAAATTAGGAAAATCTATATCAAGTAAGAAGAAAAAAAAGGAGAAACGACGACGTGGCAGAAAGAAAGTTAACTCTAGTACAGAAGAATAATCGAAAAAGGCGACAACAGCTTTTTTATCGTCGGGTATTAACACTTAGCCTTATTATAGGATTCTTTTGTGTCGTTGGGGCTTGCCTATATACAAGTCGTTTAGCCAAACTTACTGAAGCTAAGGAAAAATTAGCTGCATATGAAAAAGAATATGATGAGTTAATTGAGAAAGAGGAATATTATCGCAACGAAATAAGCAAACTTGAAAATGAGGATTACATTGCTAAGCTTGCGCGCGAGAAATATTTTAAATCTGAGGAAGGCGAGATATTATTTAAGCTTCCGCAAGGACAAGAATAACTAAAATTAAAATTATAAAAATTATGAGGAGGACTGTCGATTTTTATGTCAATCACAGCTGGTCAAAAGTTAAATGGTAAAGTCACGAGTGTGAAGAAGTTTGGTGCATTTGTGGAGTTAGAAAATGGAAAATCAGGACTTGTACACATTAGTGAGTTATCTGAGAAATTCGTAGAAAAAGTTGAAGATGTTGTCAGCGTGGGTCAGGAAGTAACTGTGCGCGTTAAAGAGGTGACACCAGAAGGGAAAATTAACCTTTCAATGAAACCAGCACGCCCAGAAAAGCCAGCTCGTCCAGCTTTAGACTTAGATAAAGCAATTACTAACTTTTTAAAGGATAGCGATGAGAAACAATCGGCTCTTAAAAAGAACATGAAAACACAGCGTCGTCGTTCTAACTAACGATACTTGTTTAGCATAGATATCAAACTCATTCCGTTTGGAATGAGTTTTTTGTATAACTTAAAAGGCGTACATGATGGGATGTACGCCTTTTAAATTTTTAATATTCTTTTTTTAAAACGATTCGAGAGGATAATTGATAAGAGAAGTAGGCAACGATGAGTAGAGTGATGATTCCAATCCACGGTAAAAGGGGAAGTAATGTTTCTAAATGAGTGATCCGTTGAGGAGTCAATATTCCTTTTAAAAACTTACCTAATAAAACAATCCCGCCAAATAGACTAAAACTGATAACCATCATCATCATACGGCCGCGTTCAATTCCGTATTTAAAGACAAATGGAAGTAAAAATAAGATCAGTAATTCCGCTGTAAATAAAATGGCAATGCCGGATATAAAAAGTTCTGCACTAATAGGGATGCCTTTCACAAGACAAATCCCAGTGACTATTATTTCTGAAAGAATTGTTCCGGCGATCGGGAAGATAGCGAAGACGATATATTTACTAAGAACGAGTTCTTTTCGTGAAATAGGAAGTGATAGGGCGAATACATCCCAATTCGCGTACTCATCGTAGGAGAAAGTACTTAGGCTTTGCAAACAAAAAATCATAATTAACAGCCCACTTAAAAAGCTTGGATCATAGGAAATAAAGAATAATAAATAGATAAGTATGGTAATCAACATCGTTTTAATGTTGTTTCTTAAGTTTAAGAAATCTTTTATAATTAGCCCTTTCATCATTTACGCCCCCCAATATGTAAAAGCATTAAATCTTCAATAGAGACTGAATCCATCGTTAATGCTTTATATTTATTTTCTAATTTTCTTTTATTTTTGATAAGTACTTCCATATGATAAGGATGCTTTTTATAGTTGACGATATCTTCTGGGTCAATCGAGCAAAAGTCCTTTTCTTGACATTTAATAAGTCCGTAATCATAAAGAAGGTGGTCTTTAGAGTCAGAGAAGACGATTTCTCCCTCATGAATAAAGGTGATATAATCGGCGATTTTCTCTAAATCACTTGTGATATGTGATGAAATTAGGATGGAATGTTCTTCATCCTGGATGAAGTCTAAAAAGATATCGAGAATTTCATTTCGAACAATTGGATCGAGTCCGCTTGTCGGCTCGTCTAAAATAAGAAGTTTAGGACGGTGACCTAATGCAGTAGCGAGTGATAATTTCATTTTCATCCCCCGTGAAAAATCTTTTATCGGCTTGTTTAAAGGGAGTTTAAATTGATTGAGATAGTCAAGGTATAAGTGAGTATCCCACTTTAGATAGATATTTTTTAAAATGAGATTTAAATCTTTTGGGGTTAATTGTTTAGGAAAATGGCAATCATCAAAGACGATTCCAATTTCTTGTTTAATCGACATTTCATGTTGTTGATAATCTTGACCGAATAGTTTGATTGTCCCAGAATCCTTATCGATTAGGTTTAAGATAGCCTTAATCGTTGTGCTTTTTCCGGCTCCATTTTCCCCAATTAATCCGACAATATAGCCTTTAGGAACGGTTAGGTTTACATTGTTTAAGAAAAATCCATCTCGTTTTTTGGAGAGCCCTCTAACTTCTATCGCATTTTCCATTTTTATTCCTCCTCAGTATATAAAAGTTTTAAAATCTCAGCTAAATCCTCATATGAGATGTCGCACTGTTTACTTAATTCAATGGCACGGGTGAAGTGTTCTTCAATTTGTCGTTGTTTTTCTTCCTTTAATAATTCTTTATTATGTTGAGTGACAAAACTTCCTTTTCCAACAATACTTTCGATAAATCCTGCACGTTCAAGGTCCTCATATGCTCGCTTCGTCGTAATAACGCTTATGTGAAGGTCGCGAGCGAGAGCGCGCATGGAAGGAAGGGCATCCCCTTCCTGAAGAACCCCAGATATGATGTGTTGTTTTAGTTGATCAGTAATTTGTTCGTAAATCGGTTTTTTGCTGGTATTGCTGATGACTATTTCCATAAATAAACTAATCACCTCCTGTTATATTGTATATACTCTATATACACAATATAACTCTTTTAAAAAAACGTGTCAATAGAGGGGAGATGCATTTTTAGCTAAGGTTTAATCGAATAGTCGAAGGTATTAGTCAGAGATAGAGTTGAGGGAATATTCAAACTTTTCTCTTCAGTTGTGTGTGTTATTTAAGAGGAAATAGAGGTGAACAAATAGGGCTATGTTTGTAAATCTAATTTTATTCACTTTTACATAAAAGTTTTTAAAAGTTTATAGCACTATGCTGCCGAGTCGTGTAAAAGAAGGTAGAATAGCTGGTTTATTTTCAATAGATGTGCCGAAGATGTAAAAATTGTGTCTTTTAAAAGTTTAAATGATTCCAAGAAAGTGACAAAATCTCTAGTTGATGAGTGGTAATATAGGGGTACGAATTGAGCCCACGGGAGGGAGCAATTAGTTAAGGCCATTAGGAGGAGAGAGAAGCATGGAACTCGTAACGAAAATGAAGCAAACATTTTCGCCTAAGCCAAAGAGAGAAAGTAAGGATCGGTTGAATATTTATACGATTAGTCAGTTATTTAATCAGTTAGTTAATTTTCAACAATTAGTGAAATCTTTGCGTTCTTTTATAGGTAAGGGTCAGTTAATCAGAGTTGACGTGGTTTTAGATTGTATCGGATTGGCAATCGACAATATGATGCAGTCAATGATGTACGATCGTCATGACTTTGAACTGCAGTTCAACCGTATTAAGGAAGAGCTGGAAAGAATTAATGTGAGGTGTTCGGATATTAAGATTAAAAGTCTTTATCCAAGACTCATCAAAATGGATTTAGTGATTAATTCGCCCCCGAAAGAGTTAACGTTGTTGTCTATTCAGGCAATACTTGAAGGGATTACGAATGAGCCACTTCGTTTAATTGTTGAGAAGACTAAAGGAAAGCAGACGAAAATAAAGATTTATTCCTCTAATCAATTTAAAATTGATCATGCGGTTTCCTATGTTGGAAAAGACGGAAATAAGGTTTCAGGAGATAGTTATATTTATGAAAATTTCACGAACGGTCAAACGTTTATTGCGATTAGTGATGGAATGGGGAATGGTGAACTAGCTCATAAGGAGAGTTCGGAAGCCCTTAAAATTTTGAAATGTTTGTTAAGTTTTAATATTCCAATTAAAACGGCTATCCAGACGTTACAGCAATTAAAACAACATTCCAATGCGAACGAAAGATTCTTTTCGTTAGATGTCTGTATGATTGATCGGGAGCGTCAAAGAGCTACCTTCTATAAAAAGGGGGCAACACCGACATTCTTTATAAGAGATCATCAGATTGAATTAATTAATTTAGCGCAACTTCCAGTCGGCGTTATGAGCGATCAAGATGTTGATCACGTTACGTTAGATTTACAAGAAGATGATATATTAATTATGTGTAGTGATGGTATTGTCGAACAATATCCGGATATTACTGATTTGGAACATATGATTTTAGGGCAGGTTGGAATACCTCCTAAACATATGGCGAAAAATATTTTACAAACAACAGTTAGTAAACATAAAGGAAAAATTAGAGATGATATGATGGTTTTAGTGGTGGAATATAAGCGACAGGGAGTTTCCCAAGCCCAATATGCATCATAATAATACCCATTATTAAGTAAATAAACGCTATATAATTATGTGTGTTTATGCGTGCATCCGTTGTTAGAGGTGGGTCTGCGCGATAGATGTTTTTAAGAGAAGGTGGAAGGGGGTAATCCCAAGGGATAATTGGGGTTATCTTCAATTCCCAATGTGTGAAAGAGATTAGTTTAGAAGTAAGAATTGGTAAAAGTGTAAACAAAGTTTAGTGTAGAAAACCGGGGTCGGAGCCGGTGAGGAACAAAAAGAGAAGTTTATGTAAAGTGTTAAAACAGAGATAAAAAAGTGTTTAAAAGAGGTAAATCAGGGTCAGAGCTGAATACCCAAGTGTAAAAGAGATTAGATTAGAAGTAGGAATTGGTAAAAGTGTAAACAAAGTTTAGTGTAGAAAACCGGGGTCGGAGCCGGTGAGGAACAAAAAGAGAAGTTTATGTAAAGTGTTAAAACAGAGATAAAAAAGTGTTTAAAAGAGGTAGATCAGGGTCAGAGCTGAATACCCAAGTGTAAAAGAGATTAGATTAGAAGTAAGAATTGGTAAAAGTGTAAGCAAAGTTTAGTGTAGAAAACCGGGGTCGGAGCCGGTGAGGAACAAAAAGAGAAGTTTATGTAAAGTGTTAAAACAGAGATAAAAAAGTGTTTAAAAGAGGTAAATCAGGGTCAGAGCTGAATACCCAGGTGTAAAAGAGATTAGATTAGAAGTAAGAATTGGTAAAAGTGTAAACAAAGTTTAGTGTAGAAAACCGGGGTCGGAGCCGGTGAGGAACAAAAAGAGAAGTTTATGTAAAGTGTTAAAACAGAGATAAAAAAGTGTTTAAAAGAGGTAAATCAGGGTCAGAGCTGAATACCCAAGTGTAAAAGAGATTAGATTAGAAGTAAGAATTGGTAAAAGTGTAAACAAAGTTTAGTGTAGAAAACCGGGGTCGGAGCCGGTGAGGAACAAAAAGAGAAGTTTATGTAAAGTGTTAAAACAGAGATAAAAAAGTGTTTAAAAGAGGTAAATCAGGGTCAGAGCTGAATACCCAAGTGTAAAAGAGATTAGATTAGAAGTAAGAATTGGTAAAAGTGTAAACAAAGTTTAGTGTAGAAAACCGGGGTCGGAGCCGGTGAGGAACAAAAAGAGAAGTTTATGTAAAGTGTTAAAACAGAGATAAAAAAGTGTTTAAAAGAGGTAGATCAGGGTCAGAGCTGAATACCCAAGTGTAAAAGAGATTAGATTAGAAGTAAGAATTGATAAAAGTGTAAACAAAGTTTAGTGTAGAAAACCGGGGTCGGAGCCGGTGAGGAACAAAAAGAGAAGTTTATGTAAAGTGTTAAAACAGAGATAAAAAGTTGTTTAAAAGAGGTAAATCAGGGTCAGAGCTGAATACCCAAGTGTAAAAGAGATTAGATTAGAAGTAAGAATTGGTAAAAGTGTAAACAAAGTTTAGTGTAGAAAACCGGGGTCGGAGCCGGTGAGGAACAAAAAGAGAAGTTTATGTAAAGTGTTAAAACAGAGATAAAAGATCTGTAAGGACTAAGTTCGAATGAAAAATATTTATGCCAATAAATAATAATCAAAAAATAAAGCTAATCAGAGTCAGAGTTGATTGGCGAGTCATAAGATTAAAAAACAAAGTGTGTGCGAAAAAGTGTGTGAGTGAAGCCAATCAGAGTCAGAGCTGGTTGGTAAGCAATAAGATTAAAAAACAAAGTGTGTGCAAAAAGTGTGTGAGTGAAGTCGATCAAAGTCAGAGTTGATTGGCGAGTCATAAGATTAAAAAACAAAGTGTGTGCGAAAAAGTGTGTGAGTGAAGTCAATCAAAGTCAGAGTTGATTGGCGGGAAATACGATTTAAAAATAAAGTGTGTGCGAAAAAAGTGTGTGAGTGAAGCCAATCAGAGTCAGATCTGATAGGTAAGTAGTAAGATTAAAAACAAATTATGTGCAAAAAAAGTGTGTGAGTAAAGTCGATCAGGGTCAGAGTTGATTGGCGAGAAATAAGATTTAAAAATAAAGTGTGTGCGAAAAAGTGTGTGAGTGAAGTCAATCAGAGTCAGAGCTGATAGGTAAGTAGTAAGATTAAAAACAAATTATGTGCAAAAAAAGTGTGTGAGTGAAGTCAATCAAGGTCAGAGTTGATTGATCAGTAATAAGAGTTAAAAACAAAGTGTGTGCAAAAAGTAGTGTGTGAGTAAAGTTAATCAAGGTCAGAGTTGATTGATCAGTAATAAGAGTTAAAAACAAAGTGTGTGCAAAAAGTAGTGTGTGAGTAAAGTTAATCAGAGTCAGAGCTGGTTAACCAGGAAGTTTTAAAATGTTTAAAATGAAGTCAGTTTATTTAGGAAAAGTGTGTGAGTAAAGTCGATCAGGGTCAGAGTTGATTGATCAGTAATAAGAGTTAAAAACAAAGTGTGTGCAAAAAGTAGTGTGTGAGTAAAGTTAATCAGAGTCAGAGCTGGTTAACCAGGAAGTTTTAAAATGTTTAAAATGAAGTCAGTTTATTTAGGAAAAGTGTGTGAGTAAAGTCGGTCAGGGTCAGAGTTGATTGGCGAGAAATAAGATTTAAAAATAAAGTGTGTGCGAAAAAGTGTGTGCGAAAAAGTGTGTGAGTGAAGTTAATCAGAGTCAGAGCTGGTTAACCAGGAAGTTTTAAAATGTTTAAAATGAAGTCAGTTTATTTAGGAAAAGTGTGTGCAAAAAGTGTGTGAGTGAAGTCGATCAAAGTCAGAGTTGATTGATCAGTAATAAGATTTAAAAACAAAGTGTGTGCGAAAAAAGTGTGTGAGTGAATTCAATCAGAGTCAGGGCTGGTTGGTAAGCAATAAGATTTAAAAACAAAGTGTGTGCGAAAAAGCGTGTGAGTGAAGTTAATCAGAGTCAGAGCTGGTTGGTAAGCAATAAGATTTAAGAAACAAAGTGTGTGTGAAAAAGTGTGTGAGCGAATTCAATCAGAGTCAGAGCTGGTTGGCGAGAAATAAGATTTAAAAACAAAGTGTGTGCGAAAAGTAGTGTGTGAGTGAAGTCGATCAAGGTCAGAGTTGATTGATCAGTAATAAGATTAAAAAACAAAGTGTGTGCAAAAAGTAGTGTATGACTAAAGTTAACCAAGGTCGGAGCTGGTTAACCGGGAAGTTTTAAAGTGTTTAAAATGAAGTCAGTTTATTTAAGAAAAGTGTGTGAATGAAATCAATAATATTCAAAATTGGTTGGTAAGCAATAAGATTTAGGAAACAAAGTGTGTGTGAAAAAGTGTGTGAGTGAAGTCAATCAGAGTCAGAGCTGGTTGGTAAGCAATAAGATTTAAGAAACAAAGTGTGTGTGAAAAAGTGTGTGAGCGAATTCAATCAGAGTCAGAGCTGGTTGGCGAGAAATAAGATTTAAAAACAAAGTGTGTGCGAAAAGTAGTGTGTGAGTGAAGTCGATCAAGGTCAGAGTTGATTGATCAGTAATAAGATTAAAAAACAAAGTGTGTGCAAAAAGTAGTGTATGACTAAAGTTAACCAAGGTCGGAGCTGGTTAACCGGGAAGTTTTAAAGTGTTTAAAATGAAGTCAGTTTATTTAAGAAAAGCGTGTGAATGAAATCAATAATATTCAAAATTGGTTGGTAAGCAATAAGATTTAGGAAACAAAGTGTGTGTGAAAAGTAGTGTGTGAGTGAAGCCAATCAGAGTCAGAGCTGATAGGTAAGTAAGAAATAAGATTAAAAAACAAAGTGTGTGCGAAAAAGCGTGTGAGTGAATTCAATCAGAGTCAGAGCTGGTTGGTAAGCAATAAGATTTAAGAAACAAAGTGTGTGTGAAAAAGTGTGTGAGCGAATTCAATCAGAGTCAGAGCTGGTTGGCGAGTAATAAGATTTAAAAACAAAGTGTGTGCGAAAAGTAGTGTGTGAGTGAAGTCGATCAAGGTCAGAGTTGATTGATCAGTAATAAGATTAAAAAACAAAGTGTGTGCAAAAAGTAGTGTATGACTAAAGTTAACCAAGGTCGGAGCTGGTTAACCGGGAAGTTTTAAAGTGTTTAAAATGAAGTCAGTTTATTTAAGAAAAGTGTGTGAATGAAATCAATAATATTCAAAATTGGTTGGTAAGCACTAAGATTTAAGAAACAAAGTGTGTGCGAAAAAGTGTGTGAGTAAAGTCGATCAGAGTCAGAGTTGATTGATCAGTAATAAGAGTTAAAAATAAAGTGTGTGCAAAAAGTAGTGTATGAGTGAAGTCGATCAAGGTCAGAGTTGATTGGCGAGAAATAAGAGTTAAAAACAAAGTGTGTGCAAAAAGTAGTGTATGACTAAAGTTAACCAAGGTCGGAGCTGGTTAACCGGGAAGTTTTAAAGTGTTTAAAATGAAGTCAGTTTATTTAAGAAAAGTGTGTGAGTGAAGTCAATCAGGGTCAGAGTTGATTGGTGAGTAATAGGATTAAAAAATGTGTGTGCGAAAAAGTGTGTGAGTAAAGTCGATCAGAGTCAGAGTTGATTGATCAGTAATAAGAGTTAAAAATAAAGTGTGTGCAAAAAGTAGTGTATGAGTGAAGTCGATCAAGGTCAGAGTTGATTGGCGAGAAATAAGAGTTAAAAACAAAGTGTGTGCAAAAAGTAGTGTATGACTAAAGTTAACCAAGGTCGGAGCTGGTTAACCGGGAAGTTTTAAAGTGTTTAAAATGAAGTCAGTTTATTTAAGAAAAGTGTGTGAGTGAAGTCAATCAGGGTCAGAGTTGATTGGTGAGTAATAGGATTAAAAAATGTGTGTGCGAAAAAGTGTGTGAGTAAAGTCGATCAGAGTCAGAGTTGATTGATCAGTAATAAGAGTTAAAAATAAAGTGTGTGCAAAAAGTAGTGTATGAGTGAAGTCGATCAAGGTCAGAGTTGATTGGCGAGAAATAAGAGTTAAAAACAAAGTGTGTGCAAAAAGTAGTGTATGACTAAAGTTAACCAAGGTCGGAGCTGGTTAACCAGGAAGTTTTAAAGTGTTTAAAATGAAGTCAGTTAGTTTAAGAAAAGTGTGTGAGTGAAGTCAATCAGAGTCAGAGCTGGTTAACCAGGAAGTTTTAAAATGTTTAAAATGAAGTCAGTTTATTTAGGAAAAGTGTGTGAGTAAAGTCGATCAGGGTCAGAGTTGATTGGCGAGTCATAAGATTTTAAAAAAGTATGTGCAAAAAAGGTTAACCAAGGTCGGAGCTGGTTAACCAGGAAGTTTTAAAATGTTTAAAATGAAGTCAGTTAGTTTAAGAAAAGTGTGTGAGTGAAGTCAATCAAGGTCAGAGTTGGTTGGTAAGCAATAAGATTTAAAAACAAAGTGTGTGCAAAAAAGTGTGTGAGTGAAGTCGATCAAGGTCAGAGTTGATTGGCGAGAAATAAGATTTAAAAACAAAGTGTGTGCAAAAAAGTGTGTGAGTAAAGTCGATCAGGGTCAGAGCTCATAGGTAAGCAATAATATTTAAAAACAAAGTGTGTGTGAAAAAGTAGTGTATGATTAAAGTTAACCAAGGTCGGAGCTGGTTAACCAGGAAGTTTTAAAGTGTTTAAAATGAAGTCAGTTAGTTTAAGAAAAGTGTGTGAATGAAATCAATAATATTCAAAATTGGTTGGTAAGCAATAAGATTTAAGAAACAAAGTGTGTGCGAAAAAAGTGTGTGAGTAAAGTCAATCAGAGTCAGAGTTGATTGATCAGTAATAAGAGTTAAAAATAAAGTGTGTGCAAAAAGTAGTGTGTGAGTGAATTCAATCAGAGTCAGAGCTGGTTGGTAAGCAATAAGATTTAAAAACAAAGTGTGTGCGAAAAAAGTGTGTGAGTGAAGTCAATCAGAGTCAGGGCTGGTTGGTAAGTAATAAGATTTAAGAAATAAAGTGTGTGCGAAAAAAGTGTGTGAGTGAAGTCAATCAGAGTCAGAGTTGATTGGTGAGTAATAGGATTAAAAAATGTGTGTGCGAAAAAGTGTGTGAGTAAAGTCGATCAGGGTTAGAGTTGATTGGCGAGTCATAAGATTTAAAAAAAGTATGTGCAAAAAAAGTTAACCAAGGTCGGAGCTGGTTAACCGGGAAGTTTCGAAATGTGTGCGAAAAGATGTGTAAATAAAGCCAATCGAGGTCAGGTTGGCTTGGAAGTTCTTTAATGTTAGTCCGTGTAAATTAGATTTACGAATCTAAAGGGACAAAACAGGCGATAAAAAGCTTTTTACAAGCGTTTAATGTGAAAATAACAGAAGCCATTTGAGACAGAAGGTTTATTAATTCGATATAGTAAAAGTGGCAGCCAATATGCTAGAAAAATGAAAGTGTATATTTGAATTAATAAATAACTGTTGCTGGAGTAAACTTCTTGGATAGATCTTTAATAAAACAGAAAAAGAGATTTAATAAGTGAATCGAAGTGTTTAGGAAGTATAAGAGTGCCTTTGATATTAGAGGGCCGTGTTCGGATAAGAGAAATAAAATGTGTAAAAAAAGAAATCGAAGTGTTTAGGAAGTATAAGAGTGCCTTTGATATTAGAGGGCCGTGTTCGGATAAGAGAAATAAAATGCGTTAAAAAAGAAATCGAAGTGTTTGGGAAGTATAAGAGTGCCTTTGGTATTAGAGGGCCGTGTTCGGATAAGAGAAATAAAATGTGTTAAAAAAGAAATCGAAGTGTTTGGGAAGTATAAGAGTGCCTTTAGTATTAGAGGGCCGTGTTCGGATAAGAGAAATAAAATGTGTTAAAAAAGAAATCGAAGTGTTTAGGAAGTATAAGAGTGCCTTTGGTATTAGAGGGCCGTGTTCGAGTTGACAATTAAATAAAATTTACGATAAGGATATCGTTTTTACTGGGTGCAGAGCCGCATTCGGTGATCCGTAAAATGAAGGATCAGGTTGAATCATTTAAAGTTTATTTTTAAAAGAATTAATACAATTATATGCGCAAATAGTTATATTTATTCTTCAATCAATTCCCCCTTTAGGGTGAGGATATATCATTAAAATTTTTATTACAGTGGCGATTAGATAATTTCTAATCGCTTTTTATTATTGGCATTCCATAATGGATAAAAAGTGTATGAAACTTGTAATGACACTTTTTTTTTATTTTAAAAGAGATATAATAAAAAATAAGATTTTGTTGTATAAGGAGTTTGACATTTAATGCAAAAGGTCGTATTAGAGACGATAAAAAAATATGATTTATTTGACCAAAGGGAGCGGGTCATCGTGGCCGTATCTGGCGGGGCAGATTCGATGGCACTGCTTCATTTTTTAAAGCATTACGCTACTAATTATCAACTATCCTTAGTTGTTGCGCATGTGAATCATAAGAAAAGAAAAAATGCTGATTTAGACGAGTTATTAGTCCAAAAGATTGCAACTAACTATCAATTACCGTATGAGGTTTATTATTTACCCCCGGGGGGGACAACGGAAAACTTTCATGAATACGCTCGAAAAGAACGTTATAATTTTTTTAGATCAGTCGCTAAGAAGTATGGAGCGGATTGTTTAGTAACAGCCCATCATGCCGATGATCAACTGGAGACACAAATTCAACGATTGTTGTATTTCGAAAGTCCCAATGGGCTTATAGGGATTAAGGCTAAAAGGGTTAGTCAACATTTAAAAGTGGTTCGTCCGTTAATCCGTGTTACTAAAAAACAGATTTATGGGTATTGTGAACGGGAGGGGGTTAAATTCCGTGAGGATGAATCTAATCAAAGTGACGTCTATACGAGAAACCGTATTCGTAAGTATATTGTTCCCGAACTCGTAAAGGAAAGCCCATCTGTATATGAACATTTAAATGTTATAGGTGAGCAGTTAAATGATGATGAAATATATTTTAGTCAACAAGTTGATGAACTAATGGAGAATACATATCGACAAGGTAACGATGTTTGGCTTTCTCGTCGTTTTATTCAACAGTTGCCTCCAAGTTTATCGAGACGTTTAATCAAGCGAATTTTGCAACAGTTTGTAATTAAAGATATTCAACATATTCATATTGAAAAAGTTTTAGAACTTATAAGAAATCCTAAGCCTAATTTAACCTTATTTTTACCGCATCAGATTCGCTGTATTGTGGCCTATGATAAGGTTAGTTTTTCTAAAGATATGACTAGTTCAGAGGAATACGAGTTTACGCTATCCCTTAATGATAGTGTTGTGTTGCCTAATGGAGATATTCTGAAAGTAAGCGAGAACAAAGTCGATGAAAAACCGGAAAAATTTTGCATTAACGAAGTCCATTTGTGTTATAATGAAATAGAATTGCCGTTAAAAGTTCGTACTCGTCAACCCGGAGATCGTATTCAATTAATGAATGGATCAGGTTCGAAAAAGATTAAGGAAATAATGATAGAGGGTAAGGTTCCTCGGTTATTGAGAGACACATGGCCTATTGTGGTTGATTCAAATGATAAGATTCTTTGGGTACCACTTTTGAAAAAATCGGCATTTTGTTGCCATAAGTCAAATGGTAAAACAATGACAATTGTTTATAAACATCGCGGAGGGAATGAAGAAGATGCGTAACGATATTAAAGAAATTTTATTTACTACTGAACAAATTGAAGAGAAGGCAGCACAATTAGCAAAAGAGTTAGAAGTTGATTATGCAGGCAAGAAACCTATTTTATTAGGCTTATTAAAAGGATCAATCCCATTTATTGGAGATTTAATGAAGCATATGAATATGCCGATTCAAATTGAGTTTATGGATGTATCAAGCTATCATGGTGGAACAACTTCTTCTGGACAGGTAAAAATTTTAAAGGATTTAGACATTTCAGTGGAAAATCGTCATATCATTATTGTAGAGGATATCGTAGATACAGGGTTCACATTAACAAAAGTGATAGCATTATTAAAACATCGAGGTGCTGCTTCGGTTGAGGTTGTTACAATGCTTGATAAACCTGAAGGGCGTGTCGTTGAGATGGAGCCAAAATATATTGGATTTACAATTCCTAAGGCATTCGTTGTAGGATACGGGTTAGACTATGATGAATATTATCGTAACTTACCGTATGTAGGTATTCTTAAAGAGGAAGTTTACATGAAATAAGAAAGGGGTGCTACAATGCCGCCAATTAATCCAAAAGATAAGATTAATAGTTTCAAAAAGCAAAATAGCTTTAAGAAAAAAGGTCCGCAAAGTATTGGAATCTATTTTCTATTGTTTATTATCGTTTTAGGTTTATATGGGTTCATTTTCATGGAGCCACAACAGCCGGTGATTGAACAACCAACCTATAATGAATTTATTAGCAATATTGAAAATGGAAATGTTATTTCCATGGAGGCCCGTCCGGTTGACGGTGAGGATAATAAAAACTTGTGGAATATTTCAGGTAAAATGAAGGTTGAAGAAAAAGAGGTTCCATATACGATTGTAGTAGCTGACAAGTCATATGAGAAAATTAGTAATTTAGCACTTGAAAAGGATGTTAAATTAGAGAATACTGTGGCTTCAACGATTGGTAAGGTATGGAGTTTCTTATCTTATGCTATTTTAACTGTCTTATTCTTAGGTGTAATCATGTTCATGTTTAGATCAGCTCAGCGAGGGAATAATAAAGCCTTTGATTTCGGTAAAAGCCGTGCTAAGTTATCTAAACAGGAAGGAATTTCATTTGATGATGTAGCCGGAAATGATGAAGAAAAAGAGGAGTTAGTAGAGGTTGTTGACTTCCTTAAAAACCCGGCTAAGTATAATGAAATGGGTGCACGTGTTCCAAAAGGTATTCTTTTAGTAGGACCTCCTGGAACAGGGAAAACATTACTTGCCCGAGCGGTAGCTGGTGAGGCAGGAGTTCCATTCTATTCGATTTCAGGTTCTGATTTCGTAGAAATGTTTGTAGGGGTAGGGGCGAGTCGCGTTCGTGACATGTTCCAAACTGCCAAAAAAACAGCACCATGTATTATTTTTATTGATGAAATTGATGCGGTAGGGCGTCAACGTGGAGCCGGAATGGGTGGCGGACACGATGAACGTGAGCAGACGTTAAATCAATTGCTTGTAGAAATGGATGGATTCGGTCCAAATTCAGGAATTATTGTTATGGCTGCAACTAACCGTCCAGATGTATTGGATCCCGCTTTATTAAGACCTGGACGATTTGACCGCCAGATTACAATTGGTCGTCCAGATGTTAAAGGTCGTGAGGCAATCTTAAAAGTTCATTCACGTAATAAACGTTTGGCTCCAGAAGTTCGTCTAGAAGATATTGCTCGCCGAACTCCAGGATTTAGTGGTGCGGATTTAGAAAATTTATTAAATGAATCAGCTTTATTAGCGGCTCGTGAAAATCGTAAGCAGATTAAAATGCATGATATTGATGAAGCAACGGATCGTGTTATGATGGGGCCAGCTAAAAAATCAAAAGTATTCTCTAAAAAAGAACGTCGCGTTGTTGCTTATCATGAGGCAGGACATGCGGTTGTTGGTATTAAGTTAGAGAATGCAGAAGTTGTTCATAAGGTTACAATTATTCCACGTGGTGAAGCTGGTGGATACGCCTTAATGTTACCGGAAGAAGAAACATTCTTACAAACAAAACAAGACCTGTTAGATCGCATTACTGGTTTATTAGCAGGTCGTGTGTCAGAAGAGATTACGTTCCATGAGGTAACGACAGGGGCACATAATGATTTCCAAAAGGCTACAGGAATTGCACGTGCGATGGTAACTGAATATGGAATGAGTGACTTAGGACCTATTCAATACGAACAACGTAGCGGAAATGTTTTCTTAGGCCGTGATTATAATAAAGATAAGAATTTCTCGGATCATTTGGCTAGACAAATTGATGAGCAAGTTCAAAAAATTATTAGTTCATGTTATGATCGTTGCCGACAAGTTTTATTATCAAATCAGGATTTGGTGAAGTTAATCGCCGAAACCTTATTAGAATATGAAACGTTAACAAAAGAACAAATCGATGAGTTAGTTGAAAAAGGTAGACTAGAAGAAACTGCTTATAATGTTAATTCTGAAAAAGAAAGTGCTAAGCAAAATAAGTTTAAATTAGTCCGCGATAGTAACTATAAATTAAAATCAACTTTAACTTTATCGAATGATAAATTACCTGTTATTGATTAAAAAAACACTCTTTTATTAAGAGTGTTTTTTTTAGGCGTTGTGAATAGGGAACTAAGAGGGTTCGTCTCACCCTAAATAAGTATAATCTCACTCACCGGAAAGATAAGATATGAGCGGCACTAATGTATTAAAAATTTTAAGTATCACTTTTATTAGTCGTGTTTATTGTAAGTTTAAATTCGGGGTTTACTCATAGGGGAAACTCTTTTTCTTCAGATGTATTTGAGGAAAGGAATTATTAAATATCGTATAATAAGCATAATATAAGGGGAATAGCCTAGTTTTGATTAGGTGGAACATTAATTTAACTTTCCAAAATGATTTTCTTCATGTAAAATGGCTAATATAAGTTATATTTAAAAATTTCCTAAGCAATAATTATTGATCAGGAGGAATTGTCAATGAAAGATTATTTAGTTAAAGCATTAGCGTTTGACGATCAAATTCGTGCATTTGCTGTTAGTTCAACTCATTTAGTTGAAGAAGCACGTCGACGTCATGGATGTTGGCCAACTGCAGCAGCAGCGTTAGGAAGAACACTAACGGTTGGAGCAATGATGGGAAGCCAACTAAAAGGTGATGAAAAAATTACTATTCGTATTAACGGTAATGGACCGATTGGATCTATTATCGTAGACGCTGATTCAAAAGGTTGTGTAAGAGGATACGCATCTAACCCTGAGGTTCATTTTCAATACGATTCTGGAAAGTTAAATGTAGGAATGGCTGTTGGTACTGATGGGCAACTTTCAGTAACTAAGGATTTAGGGTTAAAAGATTATTTTACTGGGCAGGTTCCATTACAGACAGGAGAAATCGGTGACGATTTTACGTATTATTATGCAGTTTCAGAGCAGGTTCCTTCTGCAGTAGGGGTTGGTGTGCTTGTTGAACCAGATAATTCGGTTCGTGCGGCGGGAGGATTTATCCTTCAAGTCATGCCAGGGGCAACAGAAGAAACATTGACTAAATTAGAAACAGCATTGTCTACGATTAAACCAGTTTCTACAATGATTGATGAGGGATATACATCTGAAAAAATGTTAGAGGCTATATTTGGTGAGGAAGTTCGTATATTAGAACATCAAGAAGTTCGCTTTGAATGTAATTGCTCAAAGGAAAGATTTGAGAGTGGAATTATGAGTTTAGGGAATGATGAAATTCAGGCAATGATTGATGAAGATAATGGCGCTGAGGCTGTTTGCTACTTCTGTATGGAACGCCACCATTTTACGGCAGAGGAATTAGAAAAGTTAAAAACAAAATAATAAAGGATGAAATGTAATGGGGCAATACAATGAACCTGTAGAGGTTGTGGATGCAGAGATTATTAGTGATGGAAGTGATCATTCACAGAAAGATTATTGGCGTGACCAATTGAAAGAGGAATTAAGGGCAGAACTTCGAGAGGACTATCGTCATCAATTTCGAAAGGGCGCCTTAACAACTCTAGGTAAAAGCTACAATTTAGGAATGATGATTGCTGTCGTGGTTTCTTTTAATTCAAACCATTCTATTTTATGGGCGATTATTCACGGTTTATTAGGATGGTTTTATGTTATTTATAAAATCATGTTTGGATATTAATAAGAAAAGGAAGTCCCTTAATATTAGTTAAGGGGCTTCCTTTTACATAGGATATAAATCATTTATTAAATTTTTAAAATTTTTAGGCTCAGATAATTGGATATTACAGTCGGTGTTATTACTTGTTGATTGAGGTGTATCGTCTGATGCGTTGGTTAATAGACTGATAAGAATAAGTAATAGGGTGAATAATAGAAGAATAGTGTTCATGACCTTCAAAGGTATCTCCCCCATTCTAATCTTTCTATTTTAGTTTATGCAGGATGAGAGAGATGTGTGACGTTAAAGATTGGACAATTTTAAGTTTTTATGCCATTATTGTAGTTGAACAGATATTGTATAAAGCAACAGGAAAAGTGAGTGATTATAATGAAAAGAAGGTTATTGCTAATCTCATTTGACGCAATGATTGGAAAAGATATTGAAATATTAAAAAAACTACCTACTTTTTCTCCGATTTTAGAGAAAGCCTCTATTGTAAAATCGGTAGAGACAGTTTATCCTTCAATGACGTATACTGCACATGCGTCTATTGTTTCAGGAACATATCCACAAAAACATGGAGTTATTACTAATGAGGTGTTTACTCCGCTAGTTAAAAATGCACCATGGTATGAGCGACGCGATCAAAATAAAGCTCAGATTCTTCCGGAATTAGCCAATGAAAATGGATATAAAGTATTTATTAATAGTTGGCCAACTTTAATTGGTGCCGATGTGGATTATGTTGTTCAACGTGCCGGAATTCATTATCCAAAAGAAGAGCAAGAATTTGAAATCCGTAAAAATTCAAATGATGTGTTAACGCAGGAAATGTGGGATTATTGTGCGGAGGCTTGGACGTTACCAAATTATTATTCGACAGATAAGTTTTCAGCATTAGCCTCAAAATATGTGATTAATCGTTATCAACCTGAGGTTATCCTAATGCACATGACATTGCCGGATCACTATCGTCATTCATACGGTGTTTTTTCAGAAAAATTAGTAGATGCATATAAGTACTTGGATGACATGTTAGCGATTGTGGTAGATGAATTAAAGGCTCAAGGGGTTTATGAACAGACAACATTTGTATTCTGTTCCGATCATGGACAATTAGATATCGATATGAGTATAAATCCTAATAAATTACTAATTGAAAACGGATTATTAAGTTTAGATGAAAATGGTGATATTGTTGATTGGAAGGCATACATTCAATCAAGTGCCATCTCAGCCCATGTTTACCTAAAAGATAAGAATGATAAGGAATTAGAAGAGAAGGTCTATAGACTATTAAATGAGAATCGTGAGTTATTGCATATTGAACATATATTTACACGTGAACAAGTTAAAGAGACTTATCATTTAGACGGGGATTTTACATTCGTTTTAGAGGCGAAAGATGGGGCATCATTTGGTTTCAATCTCCAAGCTGACTATCAAAATCCAATTATGAATAACGATTACCGGGTAAGTCGTGGAACACACGGACATATTCCAAGCAAGGGAGAGCAACCGTGTTTAATTTTAAGCGGTCCTGGAATTATACCTAGAAAAGAAATTTCAGTTGCTAAAGTCGTTGATATTGCTCCAACATGTGCGGCAATTTTAGGATTTAAAATGAATGAGGCAGATGGTAGAATTCTGCGAGAACTTTTAATAGATTAATAAAAAGAGCGTAAACAAATGGATGTTTACGCTCTTTTATTTTGATGGGCGAGTCGTCTATATTCGAGTGGTGTCATTCCTGTTAACTTTTTAAATGACATATTAAAGTAATTCTGATTATTGAACCCTACGGTTAACGCAATTGTAAGTGTAGAAAGATTACTATTTGTTAAAAGGAGCTTGCTCTTTTCAACGCGAATTTCTCTGACTATTTGGGTGAATGTCATTCCTGTTTCCTTTTTTAGAACTGAGCAGAAGTAACATTTGTTTAAATTAAAGTGACGGGCAACATCGTCTAATTTTAACGTCGTGGAAAACCGTTTCTCTATGTACTGATACACTTGATGACCATATGTACTGTCTGTGCTATGATTAATTAACTCTGTATGATGCATGTTTAATCCCCCTAATAACGTCGATAAAATGTGATTGAAAAATAAAAGTTATAACTAGCGATTATGTATAAATAATGGTATACTATAAATAGATCTTTTGATAACGATTATCAATTTCAATGTGTGAATTATATCATAAAGGATATAAATAGTAAATGTTAATTTAGGAAGAGGGGAGTATATGAGGAAGAGGTATTTAATCATTTTATTAGGAGTGCTATCGGTTATTTCTGTTTTTATAGGTGCAAGCGACGTAACGTTATCCTCCATTTTGAACGGAGATTCTCAACAATTATATATCCTTTTTATTAGTCGTATTCCACGTCTATTGAGTGTTTGTGTGACCGGGGTTGGAATGGGGATTTGCGGTTTAATTATGCAACAATTAACAAGGAATAAGTTTGTTTCTCCGACAACGGCGGCTACAATGGATTTTGCTAAACTCGGAATGTTAATTGCGATGGTCTTTTTTGCCGGGGCATCACTGGTTCATAAAATGGTGTTTGCCTTTATTTGTTCATTGCTAGGGACATTTCTCTTTATGGGAATTATGAAGCAAGTAAAGTTCCGAAATTCCTTGTTTATTCCTTTAATCGGGATGATGCTTGGAAATGTTGTGAATTCAATTACTAGCTTTATTGCTTATCAGTTCGATTTAGTTCAAAATATTTCGTCTTGGGCTCAAGGGGATTTTACGAATATTATGAAAGGAAATTATGAACTGTTATATCTTAGTATTCCTTTGGTTTTTATTGCGTTTCTGTATGCCAATAAATTTACGATTGCAGGAATGGGAGAAGATTTTTCAGCAAATTTAGGTTTAAATCATAAGTGGGTAGTAAACGTTGGATTAACAATTATTGCTCTGATTACATCTGTGATTATTATTACGGTTGGATCGATCCCGTTTATTGGATTAATTGTTCCTAATGTGGTGTCGATGTATTTAGGAGATAATTTAAAACGTGGTCTCTGGCATACAGCTTTGATGGGAGCCTTATTTCTATTAGCCTGTGATGTGATTGGACGAATCGTTATATATCCATACGAAGTTTCTATCGGTTTAACCGTTGGGGTTATCGGAAGTATAATCTTCTTATACATGCTGATGAGGAGGGGTTCAAATGCGTCGGCATAAGGTATTGATTATTTTAATTGTTTTAGTTGTTGTTAGTAGTTTCTTGTTTTTGATGTATGGATTAAATCCAAACTCTTATCAATATGCTTTATCTTTAAGGGTACCGAAACTAATAGCTATTGCTCTCACGGGAAGTGGGATTGCACTTTCTTCAGTTATTTTTCAAACCGTAACGAATAACAGAATATTAACGCCAAGTGTATTGGGCTTAGATTCTTTATATAACTTGTTCCAAACGTTAATTGTTTTTGTTTTTGGGTCACTCAATATTGCACTTGCAGGGTCTAATATTAACTTTTTATTCTCTGCTGCATTGATGATTATTTTTTCATTATTCCTTTTTAAAATGATGTTTAAAAGAGAAGGGACGAACTTATTCTTTCTTTTAATGGTTGGAATGGTTTTCGGGACATTATTCAGTAGTCTGTCTTCTTTTATGCAAATGGTAATGGATCCGAATGAATTTCTCATTGTTCAAAATAAAATGTTTGCAAGTTTTAATAATGTTCAGTCTTCCCTGTTAATGATTTCAATTATTATAGTAAGTGTTGCAATTGGATGCATTTGTAAAGATTTTAAAAAGTTAGATGTTATGTCATTAGGAAAAGAGCAAGCCGTTAATCTTGGAATTAACTATGACTATATGGTAAAAAAAATCTTAATTATCGTGTCAATTCTAGTCTCTGTTTCTACTGCACTTGTAGGACCTATTACTTTTCTTGGTATCTTAGTAACCAACTTGGCTTATCAGTTGGTGAAGGATTATCGTCATAGCGTAATAGTTCCTACTGCTATTCTTTTAAGTTTAGCAGCGCTGATTGGTGGACAGTTTTTAGTGGAAAGAGTCTTTCACTTTAGTACAACGGTAGGGGTAATTATTAATTTTATAGGTGGTTTATATTTTATTTACATCTTATTAAAGGAGGAGCGTGCATGATTGAGGTTAAAGGAATTTCGAAAAAGTATAACTCAAAGCCGGTTGTGAATGATGTTTCTTTTTGTATAAAAAAAGGAAAAATTACGTCATTTATTGGACCTAATGGGGCTGGGAAAAGTACGGTTCTTGGGATGATGAGTCGCCTACTCAAAATGGATGCGGGTGAAGTATTTATTGAAGGAAAAGAAATCTCCCATTGGAACACAAAGGAACTTTCTAAGGTAATAGGTATTTTAAAACAGAGTAATCATTTAAATGTCCGCTTAAGTGTAAGGGATTTAGTTTCATTTGGTCGCTTTCCACATAGCCAGGGTAATTTAACTCAGGAAGATATCAACAAAATTGATGAAGCGATTGATTATATGAAATTAGGAGATATCCAACATAAATTTTTGGATGAGTTGAGTGGTGGTCAGAGACAACGTGCATTCATTGGAATGGTTTTGGCACAAGATACGGATTATATCTTTTTAGATGAACCGTTGAATAATTTAGATATGAAGCATAGTGTGCAGATTATGAAAATATTACGCAAGATTACCGATGAATTAGGAAAAACAGTTGTTATTGTGATCCATGATATTAATTTTGCCTCTTGTTACTCTGATGAAATTATCGCTCTAAAGGAGGGTGAGGTTGTCATATCAGGAACTAGAGATGAAATTATGAAGGAATCGATATTAAGTAAGTTATATGAAATGGAATTTAATGTTCAAAAGATTAATAATAAAAAAATATGTGTTTATTATTAGTTTAAAATATATTAAGGAAAAGGTGGAAAATAAAAAATGAAGATTAGGCTTAAGAAGTTATTTATGAATGTTATTGCAGGAATAGGGGTTGTATCATTAGTGGCGTGCTCACAGCCCGTTGATCAAGAAGCAAAAGATCCTAAGGAAACTGAGAAACAAACAGTAGAAGTTACCCATGAGTACGGAAAGACGGTTGTTGAAAAAAATCCTAAAAACATCGTTGTATTTGATTTTGGTATTTTAGATGCGTTGGATTATATGGGGGTAGAAGTTAAAGGATTACCTAAATCGGGTGCTATTCCTAGTCATTTATCAAAATTTGAATCGGATGAATATGTGAATGTTGGAGGATTAAAGGAACCAGATTTAGAAAAAATCTATGAAATGAATCCAGGGTTAATTATTATCTCAGGGCGTCAGGCAGACTATTACGAAGAATTAAGCAAAATTGCGCCAACGCTTTACATGGGATTAGATAGTGAAGATTATTTAGCCTCTTTTGAAAAAAACATGAAGGTACTTGCCGATATTTTTGATAAAACAGATATTGTTGAAAAGGGATTAGCTGAGGTTAACGAAAAAATTGAGGATTTGAATAAGAAAGTAAGTGAGCAAGGATTAAATGCTTTAGTTGTTTTAACAAATGAGGGAGCAGTTAGTGCTTATGGTGCTAATTCACGCTTTGGAATGATTCATCAAAATTTCGGATTTAAAGAAGCAGATGAAAACTTAGGAGAATCTTCGACACATGGTTCAAAAGTATCTTTTGAATATATCTCAAATATAAATCCTAATTACTTATTTGTTATTGACCGAGGTGCTGTTGTTGGTGGAGATTCAAATGCCCAAGGTACACTTGATAATGAGTTAATTAATTCAACAAGTGCCGCTCAAAATAATAATATTGTTTATTTAGATGCCGCTATTTGGTACACAGCAACAGGTGGATTTAATTCAACAATTAAAATGGTAGATGAGGTATTAGGGGCAATCGAGAAGTAAATCAATAAGAGGTAGATTAAGATCTACCTCTTATTGATGTATATATAAAAAAATCACAAAGTTTTTGTTTTTTTTCACAATAATGAATATTTTTATAGTATAATATTAATTGTTAAGAATATTAGGGTAGTGTGAAAAATAGATTTATAAATATTATTGATATATGACTTTAAATAACTTATCACGATGATATTTATTTAATAAATTAGTTTTGTACTCCTCAAATAAAATAAAACTAACATTAAGCCCGTCAAATTTAAAATGACAAATCTAAAAGACACTAAAATCATAGCACTATCTATATAATTAAATTCTTAACCCCAAACCAGCGATCGCTGGTTTTTTTTAGTTTCTACTATTAGGATTAGAATCTAGATGAAGTAGGTTTATTAGCGGGATGATTGGTTAGGGATTAGTGTAGATTTTAAAAATGGATGTCAGATTTTTTTGTTAATTCTCTTATTTTAGATTTTTCAATTGGATGCGTAAATAATACTAAAGAAGAATTTACCTAAACTATGGTATTGGTGAATGCTCTTTGGTATAATAGGCTCATTATATGAGAGGGAGTGAGTTAAGTGAAGAGGTTAAAGAATATTTTAGTTACCGTTATCCCTTTGGTAATTTTATTTTTTATAGCGGACTATATCTTGCTAGTTCCTTTAAATGTTAAGTTTGAAGAGGGATTTAATTTATTTTTTGGTCTAGCTATTATTGTATGCATTGCATATTTTTACGAAGATGTTCGTTATATCTTTCAGGATGCGGTCAAGGGAAAACCGATTCATTTCCCGGGTAAAAAGGTTAAAGGATGTGTCATTCTGTTATTGCTCATTTATTTGGGATATCAGGTATCATCTCTGCCACTTTTTTTAAGTCAACAATATCGAAATCTGATTGGGGATATTGAGACGAAAGAGTTTGAACAGGAAATACCTGAAATGGATTTAAAAAAGATTCCTACTGTCGATGAGGCCTACGCTAGACGACTAGGGGATAAAAAGCTAGGCGAAGACGTCGGATTGGGATCACAGGTTTATGTAGGTGATTATACACTGATTAGTATAAAGGATTCTTTATACTGGGTTGCCCCGCTTGAACATATCGATATTATTAAATGGTTTACTAATAGAGAGGGAACACCAGGGTACATTATGGTTTCAGCTACAGATGCCCAAGATGTACGATTAGTACAAGAAGATTCAAAGGGAAATCCAATTAACTTGAAGTATCTACCTTCAGCCTATTTTAATCAAGATATATGTCGTAAAGTTTATTTTGAGGGGAATATGTTTAGTGGATTAACCGATTATTCATTTGAATTAGATGATAGTGGACGTCCATACTGGGTGGTGACTACTTACACCAAAAAGGTTGGAATTCATGGGGGATCAGATGCAACAGGGGTTGTTGTTGTAGATGCACAAACCGGTGAAACCAATAAATATTCTGTAGAAGATGCCCCAAAATGGATCGATCGAATTCAACCACAATCCTTTGTTATCAATCAAATAAATGACTGGGGATGGTACAAAAACGGCTTTATGAATACTTTATTTGCTAAAAAGGATATCATTCAAACGACGCCAGGAACTAATTACATGTTTATTGATGGTGAATGGTATTTTTATACAGGAATGACTTCATCGGGATCGGATGAATCAACAGTAGGGTTTATGTTATCTAACACTCGAACAAAGGAAACAACTTTCTATAAAATAGCAGGGGCAACTGAAACTGCTGCTATGAAATCCGCTGAAGGAAAGGTGCAACATTTAGGATATGAGGCTAGTTTTCCTGTCTTGTTAAATATTGAAAATGAGCCTACATATTTTACGACTTTAAAGGATAACCAGGGCTTGGTGAAACAATATGCTTTTGTTAATGTGAAAGATTATTCAAAGGTAGGGACAGGAGAAACTTTGGATGAGGCTAGAACGAACTATGCAAAATTAGTATTTGGAACTCAAGGAAGTTTATTAGACTCATCACTTGGAGAACATAAGACTATAGAAGCAACAATTGAGCGAATAGGGACAAGTCAAACGGATGGAAATACCTATTATACGATTCTTTTAAAGGAGCATCCTGAATTGTTATTAATGGGATCTGGAACGATATCGGCAGAACTTCCAATTAGTTATGAAGGCGATCCAGTAAAAATTGAGTATATTGATGGAAAGAATAAAACGAAGACTATTGTCACGTTTGACAATTTGAAGTTTAATCAATAATAAAAGAGAAACTTTTGTTTCTCTTTTATTATATAGAGGAGGGATGAGTATTGAGAAAATGGGTCTCTGCCGTACTCATAGTTGTGGGAACATTGTGTTGTGTATATGCTGTATATCCAATTTTAGAAGTTCATCAGGGGATAAACATGGCCTTAGACAAGTGGGAGGATGTCAAAGAGGATAAAACACCAGAAGAGGAAAAAGCGGAGCGCACGGATGGAATTATTGGAATTTTACAATTAGGTAATAATGAAAAAAAAATTCCCATCCATGTAGGAACAACTGATAAGGAATTAAGTCAGGGAATAGGGTTAGATGAATTAACGGTTCTTCCGGGTGCTATAGGAAACTCTGTTCTATATGGGCATAGGGAGAATGTGCTATGGGAATTAAAAGATATTGAGGTGGGTGACCACATTACGATTCAGGGGGTAGAGAGTACGTTGGTGTTTGAAGTTAAAGAAATTCAGATTGTGGATCCATACGATCCATATATTTATGAAAAGTCTCAGGAGCCGACCATTACACTTGTTACATGTTATCCTTTCATTTATATGGGACCTACGCCGCAACGCTTTGTTGTTAGAGCGCAATTGAAAAGCATATAAAATAAAAAAACATCGGGCGATATGACCCGATGTTTTTAATAATTAATTCCCGCGGGGACAATGTATTTATGATCGTCAGCAGAACAGGGCGTAACCGCGTATGTCATTTGGCAGTTCGGGCAGTTATCAACTAGTTTAGTCTTAGTATAACTCTTTCCACAGCTGCAATTAATGGTAGCGGGTTGAGGCATTTCTCGATCTGCAAATCCTTTCATTCTTACTTTATCTGCAACGGCCTGTCCATCCTTAAATTCACAACCACACTTCATATAAATCATTTCTTGCATAAATTTCAATCCTTTCCTAAATGGTATACTAATTTTATCAGATAAATAGAATAAAAAATATGATATAAGTCACATTTTAATGTAAAATCTAAAGGGGCTGATAACGGAAATGCTATAATAAAAAGTAATAGATAAAGGGAGGAGAAAATAAAATGATCGATCTTCATTGTCACATTTTACCGGGTATAGATGATGGTGCAAAAGATATGGATGAAACATTAGAAATGGCTCGGATTGCTACCAGTCAAGGAATAAAAAATATTATTTGTACCCCTCACTATATCCAATATAATGATTCATCTAATAAAAACCACTTAGAAGGATTAGTTCAAGAAGTGAATAAATGTCTATATAAAGAGGGAATTTTGTTAAACTTATCGGTTGGTCATGAAATTTATATTACCCCGGATCTGCCTAAACTAGTGCGAGAAGGTGAAGTTGCTACCTTAAATAACTCAAGATACATTTTAATTGAGTTTCCAATGAACGACATACCAATTTACGCAGAGGATGTTTTCTATGAATTAAGGTTGATGGGATTAGTACCAATCTTGGCACATCCTGAACGTTATCCAATGATAATGGAAAATCCGAATCTTCTATTAAAATTTTTAAATTTAGGAGTTTTGTGTCAGGCTAATGTAGGAAGTATTAGGGGGTTGTTTGGGGAACGAGTTCAAAAGACAGTTATGACGCTTATTGATCATAATATGATTCATTTTATTGCGACAGATGCCCATAGTACTAAACGTAGGTCGCCTAAAATTAAAGAGGCCTTAGAAGTAATTAAAGAGCATGATTTGCAATTAGTAGAGGAATTATTTTATGAGAATCCATTAAAAGTCTATCAAAATGAAGAAATTGATGCACCTAAGCCAAAAGAGGTAGTGAAAAAAGGATTTTTCTTTAATTTATTTTCAAAAAGGATACTGAAGTAAAGGGGGGCCAAGAATCGGCCCCACATTAACTAAAGATTAATAAAAAAAACTTTTGACAATCTTGTGTCGGAATGATATTATAAATGAGTCGTCAAAAAGACGATGAAAAAGAAAACAAAAAAGTTAAAAAGTGTTTGACAGAAATGGTTGAACATGATAAACTAGAAAAGTCGCCAAGAGAGGCAGACAAGAAATCTTACAAAAAAGATAAAAAATGTTTGACAGAAAAAGTCGAATGTGGTAAGATAAAGAAGTCGCCAAAAGGCGAGAGAAGTTCTTTGAAAACTAAACAGAACGTCAAGAATCATGAGCGAAAGAAATTTCGCAAGCTAAGGAAACAAACAATTATGGAGAGTTTGATCCTGGCTCAGGATGAACGCTGGCGGCGTGCCTAATACATGCAAGTCGAGCGAACCACTTCGGTGGGAAGCGGCGAACGGGTGAGTAACACGTAGGTGATCTGCCCATCAGACGGGGACAACGATTGGAAACGATCGCTAATACCGGATAGGACGAAAGTTTAAAGATGCTCCTGGCATCACTGATGGATGAGCCTGCGGCGCATTAGCTAGTTGGTGGGGTAAAGGCCTACCAAGGCGACGATGCGTAGCCGACCTGAGAGGGTGAACGGCCACACTGGGACTGAGACACGGCTCAGACTCCTACGGGAGGCAGCAGTAGGGAATCTTCGGCAATGGGCGAAAGCCTGACCGAGCAACGCCGCGTGAATGAAGAAGGCCTTCGGGTTGTAAAATTCTGTTATAAGGGAAGAAAGGTGATAGGAGGAAATGACTATCAATTGACGGTACCTTATGAGAAAGCCACGGCTAACTACGTGCCAGCAGCCGCGGTAATACGTAGGTGGCAAGCGTTATCCGGAATTATTGGGCGTAAAGAGCGCGCAGGTGGTTAATTAAGTCTGATGTGAAAGCCCACGGCTTAACCGTGGAGGGTCATTGGAAACTGGTTGACTTGAGTGCAGAAGAGGGAAGTGGAATTCCATGTGTAGCGGTGAAATGCGTAGAGATATGGAGGAACATCAGTGGCGAAGGCGGCTTCCTGGTCTGCAACTGACACTGAGGCGCGAAAGCGTGGGGAGCAAACAGGATTAGATACCCTGGTAGTCCACGCCGTAAACGATGAGTGCTAAGTGTTGGGGGTCGAACCTCAGTGCTGAAGTTAACGCATTAAGCACTCCGCCTGGGGAGTACGGTCGCAAGACTGAAACTCAAAGGAATTGACGGGGACCCGCACAAGCGGTGGAGCATGTGGTTTAATTCGAAGCAACGCGAAGAACCTTACCAGGTCTTGACATACCATTGACGCCTCTAGAGATAGAGGGTTTCCTTCGGGGACAATGGATACAGGTGGTGCATGGTTGTCGTCAGCTCGTGTCGTGAGATGTTGGGTTAAGTCCCGCAACGAGCGCAACCCCTGTCGTTAGTTGCCAGCAGTGAGATGGGGACTCTAACGAGACTGCCAGTGACAAACTGGAGGAAGGTGGGGATGACGTCAAATCATCATGCCCCTTATGACCTGGGCTACACACGTGCTACAATGGTTGGTACAAAGAGAAGCGAAGCGGTGACGTGGAGCAAACCTCATAAAGCCAATCTCAGTTCGGATTGTAGGCTGCAACTCGCCTACATGAAGTTGGAATCGCTAGTAATCGCGAATCAGAATGTCGCGGTGAATACGTTCCCGGGTCTTGTACACACCGCCCGTCACACCACGAGAGTTTACAACACCCGAAGTCAGTGGCCTAACCGCAAGGAGGGAGCTGCCTAAGGTGGGGTAGATGATTGGGGTGAAGTCGTAACAAGGTATCCCTACCGGAAGGTGGGGATGGATCACCTCCTTTCTATGGAGAAAGAGACGTTCTGTTTAGTTTTGGGAGAATTTCAATTTTCCTAAGGTGGAATGGGCCTATAGCTCAGCTGGTTAGAGCGCACGCCTGATAAGCGTGAGGTCGATGGTTCGAGTCCATTTAGGCCCACCATAAAAAAGAAAAAGAGAATGGGGACTTAGCTCAGCTGGGAGAGCGCCTGCCTTGCACGCAGGAGGTCAGGGGTTCGATCCCCCTAGTCTCCACCAAAAAGAATTGATCTTTGAAAACTAGATATCTTCTGAAGAAGAAAAGTTAAGTAATAAAGGGCGCACGGAGGATGCCTAGGCACTAGGAGTCGAAGAAGGACGCGACAAACGGCGAAACGCCTCGGGGAGCTGTAAGTAAGCAAAGAGCCGGGGATATCCGAATGGGGAAACCCGCTAGTGGTCATACGCTAGCACCGTATGGTGAATCAATAGCCATAGAGGAGACAGACCCAGGGAACTGAAACATCTAAGTACCTGGAGGAAAAGAAAGAAACATCGATTCCCCAAGTAGCGGCGAGCGAACAGGGAGGAGCCCAAACCGGAGTAATCCGGGGTAGAAGGACCTTCAGAAATGACTGAACATGATAGCCGAATGGTCTGGGAAGGCCAACCGGAGAGGGTGAGAGTCCCGTAGGTGAAATTGTGTGAAGCAGGGAAGGGATCCTGAGTACGGCGGGACACGAGAAATCCCGTCGGAAGCAACGAGGACCATCTCGTAAGGCTAAATACTACCTAGTGACCGATAGTGAACCAGTACCGTGAGGGAAAGGTGAAAAGAACCCCGGAAGGGGAGTGAAAGAGAACCTGAAACCGTGTGCCTACAACTAGTCAGAGCCCGTTAAAGGGTGATGGCGTGCCTTTTGTAGAATGAACCGGCGAGTTACGATATCGTGCAAGGTTAAGTTGAAGAGACGGAGCCGAAGCGAAAGCGAGTCTGAATAGGGCGAGGAGTACGATGTTGTAGACCCGAAACCGTGTGAGCTAGCCATGAGCAGGCTGAAGGTCAGGTAACACTGACTGGAGGGCCGAACCAGGGCACGTTGAAAAGTGCTTGGATGACTTGTGGCTAGGGGTGAAATTCCAATCGAACACGGATATAGCTGGTTCTCTCC
Source organism: Turicibacter sp. St.80E1 (assembly GCF_059728495.1). Lineage (NCBI taxonomy): Bacteria > Bacillati > Bacillota > Erysipelotrichia > Erysipelotrichales > Turicibacteraceae > Turicibacter > Turicibacter sp. St.80E1. The sequence goes on from NZ_AP039386.1 coordinate 213,209, forward strand.
GAAATAGCTTTAGGGCTAGCCTCGATAAGAGTCTACTGGAGGTAGAGCACTGAATGGGTGATGGCCCCACCTCGGGGTACTGATCTCAATCAAACTCCGAATGCCAGATAGATATGATCGGGAGTCAGACTGTGGGTGATAAGGTCCATGGTCAAAAGGGAAAGAGCCCAGACCGCCAGCTAAGGCCCCCAAGTGTCCGTTAAGTGGAAAAGGATGTGGAGATGCACAGACAACTAGGAGGTTGGCTTAGAAGCAGCCATCCTTTAAAGAGTGCGTAATAGCTCACTAGTCGAGTGACTCTGCGCCGAAAATGTACCGGGGCTAAACGGACCGCCGAAGCTGCGGATTGACACGAAGTGTCAGTGGTAGGAGAGCGTTCTAACAGCGGAGAAGCAGTACCGGAAGGAGCTGTGGAGCGGTTAGAAGTGAGAATGCCGGTGTGAGTAGCGAAAGATAGGTGAGAATCCTATCCATCGAAAGCCTAAGGTTTCCAGGGGAAGGCTCGTCCGCCCTGGGTAAGTCGGGACCTAAGGTGAGGCCGAAAGGCGTAGCCGATGGACAACAGGTAGAGATTCCTGTACCACTTAATAAACTGAAGGAGTGACGGAGAAGGCTAAGTTGAGCGTGTGAATGGATTCACGTGTAAGCAGTGAGGTGGTCATGTAGGCAAATCCGCATGGCGAAACATTGAGCTGTGATGCCGAAAGCCCGCAAGGGTGAAGTCAGCTGATGTCACGCTTCCAAGAAAAGCTTCTAGGGATAATTTATTAGGTGCCCGTACCGATAACCGACACAGGTAGGCGAGGAGAGAATCCTAAGATGAGCGAGAGAACTCTTGTTAAGGAACTCGGCAAAATGACCCCGTAACTTCGGGAGAAGGGGTGCTTGTGAAAGCAAGCCGCAGTGAAAAGGCCCAGGCGACTGTTTATCAAAAACACAGGTCTCTGCTAAACCGCAAGGTGATGTATAGGGGCTGACGCCTGCCCGGTGCTGGAAGGTTAAGAGGAGAGGTTAGCGCAAGCGAAGCTTTGAATTGAAGCCCCAGTAAACGGCGGCCGTAACTATAACGGTCCTAAGGTAGCGAAATTCCTTGTCGGGTAAGTTCCGACCCGCACGAAAGGCGTAACGATCTGGGCGCTGTCTCAACAAGAGACTCGGTGAAATCATAGTACCTGTGAAGATGCAGGTTACCCGCGACAGGACGGAAAGACCCCGTGGAGCTTTACTGTAGCTTGATATTGAGCACTGGTGACACATGTACAGGATAGGTAGGAGACGAAGAGACCAGGACGCCAGTCTTGGAGGAGTCGCTGTTGGGATACTACCCTTGTGTTACTGGGGTTCTAACCCGTGGCCATGAGCTGGTCAGGGGACAGTGTCAGGTGGGCAGTTTGACTGGGGCGGTCGCCTCCCAAAGAGTAACGGAGGCGCCCAAAGGTTCCCTCAGAATGGTTGGAAATCATTCGAAGAGTGTAAAGGCAGAAGGGAGCTTGACTGCGAGACCAACAAGTCGAGCAGGGACGAAAGTCGGGCTTAGTGATCCGGCGGTACCGAATGGAAGGGCCGTCGCTCAACGGATAAAAGCTACCCCGGGGATAACAGGCTGATCTCCCCCAAGAGTTCACATCGACGGGGAGGTTTGGCACCTCGATGTCGGCTCATCGCATCCTGGGGCTGTAGTCGGTCCCAAGGGTTGGGCTGTTCGCCCATTAAAGCGGTACGCGAGCTGGGTTCAGAACGTCGTGAGACAGTTCGGTCCCTATCCGTCGTGGGCGTAGGAAATTTGAGAGGAGCTGTCCTTAGTACGAGAGGACCGGGATGGACACACCGCTGGTGTACCAGTTGTTCTGCCAGGAGCATAGCTGGGTAGCTACGTGTGGAAGGGATAAACGCTGAAAGCATCTAAGCGTGAAGCCCCCCTCAAGATGAGATTTCCCATTCGAAAGAAGTAAGATCCCTTGAAGACGACGAGGTAGATAGGTCAGGAGTGGAAGTTTGGTGACAGATGAAGCGGACTGATACTAATCGATCGAGGACTTAACTAATAAGGAAGTAAGCAGAAGATATCTAGTTTTGTGAGATTGATAAGATCTGACAGAAGGTCTAGTGATAAGGGCAAGGAGGGCACACCTGTTCCCATACCGAACACAGAAGTTAAGCTCCTTAGCGCCGAGGGTAGTACGCAAGTGCGAGAGTAGGACGTCGCTAGGCCATAAAAAAATGCGGGTGTAGTTTAATGGTAGAACTTCAGCCTTCCAAGCTGACTGTGAGAGTTCGATTCTCTTCACCCGCTCCAAATAGCCAATTAACATCCTTTGGGGTGTTTTTTTTATTTATCATGGATAATGATATCAAAAGGGATCAGAGAGTTTTCTAAACTATTTGATCCTTTTTTTTATTATGACAGATTGTAATATTAAGTGCGACAAATAAAAAAAGCTCATAAATAGAATTCTTTGTTATAGAATGAAGTTACCACACCAAATTCTTAACAAGGAGATCTATTTATGAGTTATAAACATCTTAACACATTTGAGCGTACACGTATAGAAGTTCTTTCAAAAATGGGTTATTCAACGAGACAAATTGCGGGGCAATTAAATCGTCATCATTCAACCATTGCTCGTGAACTAAAACGAAATACTCAAAAGACGTATCAAGCAGAGCTAGCAGATAAATTAGCCGAGCAACGTCGCTTAGTTTGTCATCGTCCAGAGACCAAATCTGAAGAAGTTATTCAAACCATCCAACATTATTTAAAGTTAACCTGGTCGCCTGAACAAATTTCTAATACGGTTTTAAAGGGTGTTATTTCATTCAAAACTATTTATCGTTGGATTTATGACGGAACGATTTTGTTAGGGGATTTAAGCTGTTTAAGGCAAAAGGGAAAACGCCGAAAACCACGAGAAACACGCGGACGATTTAACATTGGGACATCAATTCATCAACGTCCGAAAGAGGTAAAAAAACGTCAGGCATTTGGTCATTGGGAACTTGATACAGTTGTTTCAAGCCGTGGTAAAAGTAAAGGATGTTTAGCTACATTTATTGAACGTCAAACACGATTTTATGTCGCCGTTAAAATCGAAAATCGCTCAGCATCTGAAATGTACCGAGCGATTAGTGAGTTATATGAACATTTCCCTAAAGACACCTTTAAAACTTATACCGTTGATCGAGGAAAAGAGTTTGCTTGTTATTCCAAAGTAGAAGCAGATTTAAAGGTTCCTGTTTACTTCGCTGACGCCTATTCCTCTTGGCAAAGAGGAAGTAATGAAAATGCCAATGGTCTTCTTCGAGAATTCTTTCCGAAGAAGACGGACTTAGCACGAGTTAGTGAGAAAGAGATTGATGAAGCCCTCCTCCTCATTAATCATCGACCACGAAAATGCTTAGGTTGGAAAACTTCATTCGAGCTATTTCATGAGAAACTGTCGCATTTGTATTGACAATTCGTCTTATAAAAAAGGTCGACTAGTAAGAAAAATTATATTTCTTATGTCAACCTAGAAGACGTGGTATTAAATTTATGCATTTTTGAATAAGAGAGGTGATAGTAAAACCTCATTGTCTTTTTCTATCGGAGAATTTTCAAATAGGGACTTTAAGTAAGGATCTCTTGCAGCAATTTCTTCATTAATTAACGGTAGATTCGCAAGAATTTGAGATGATTCATCTTCTATTTCAAAATAGTACCTATGGATGTTAATAGATGCATTAGGATAAAGGGCATGTATTCCTTCAGATATCGCATATTTGTGGTAGGTTAAATCAGTCGTCACACAATAGGATGGATCAACAAGTTGAAATTTCATAATTATCCTCCTTCATTAGATGTAAGTCTTTTTATACCACTATATGCGGATAAGAGGGGTTATATGAGGAATTAAAATTAATTAGGAAGGAGATATTAATATATATAAGTCCATTTCTATAATAAAAATCTATCTTCCTAGTACGGGCTATACTTATTTGATAGAAGTTAGATGAAAGTATTTTTAAAGGATAGAATAGTAGATAAGTTATTAGAAAGTAAAGGAACAACATAAAAAAAGACAAAAATGGACATTTAAACAATGGTAAAGTTTCAAAAATCGATAATATTATGTAAAAAATGATATTAAATTTGTTTATTTGTTTCCACATTATGTTATAATATAATTATACACAGCTCTGTGGATAAATTTATATTTTATCAATAAAATGCTTATTAAACTGATAAAAATAGAATCTAAGTTATCCACATAGATGATTAATTAATGTGGATAATGGTGTTTATAAATAATAAATGTTAGGAAGGGGGATGGGAAGTGATACCTTATGCGATTTGTAATGTTGAAAAACATGTCGTGAACTCATTAAAGAAAATGGAATCACGAGAATTTTTTTATCCAACGATTAAATATGACTTGATGTATATGTTTGAACGCTACGGCATCAATCATAATTGTGATATTTGGTTAACGTACAATAGTGATATGAATGGGAATGAGGTTGTTGTTAAATTAGGATGTTTATCGTTATCTTATTGGACAAGTGGGTTTTATCCAAGCCGTCGATTTCAACAATTATATTTAGTCGATGAACAATTAGAAAATATTTTACGAATTAAACGCATGTTGGTAAACCCATCAGATATAAATATCATGCTAAACCGTGGAAAAGGTTTAGAGATAGAGAGTAAAACAGCCGATATTGTTTATTCTAGTAATTTGGATTTACGTAGTGAAGAAAAACAAATGGATATTTTTTTAGAGGGAATAAGGGCATTAAAAGATGATGGAGTTTTTTATTATATCAAGATAGTTGAGGACTACTATGCCTCGGTCTATCGATTACTTGCAGAATTTGATCAGTCATTAAGAGAAAAGTCTTTAGATAATCAGTATTATTATAATTCTGTAACTTCTGCGGAAAGATTTCTGAATCAAACATTTAGACAAATTACCGTGGGGGATTACGAGTCATTGATGAGAGTGGATAATGTAGATGACTTTATTGGATTTATTTTAAGTGATCCTGAGTTTCAGGACGTTAAGTATCAACTCTTTAAATCAGGAATTTCGAAGTTTAGAAACTTTTTACAGGGACGTATTGAAAGATTTGGGGGAATTTTGATTAATAGGAGTTTTAAAGTCTATCGATATAGTCATCCAATTGTCTACAGTTAAGAGATAGAAATATAAATTCGATGCTTAGAAAGGCGAACTAGATAGTAAGGTTAAAAGGTATGAAAAAATTATGGCGATATAAATTATTTATTTTTCTTTTTTCTCTGGCTATTATAGGTGTGAACCTAGTTCCAAGATGTGTTGAGGTATACAGATATAAGTTAAATGCGGAGGTATCATTTGTAAATGATGATTTAAGGGGAGCACTTTTAAGTTATAAAAAAGCTTATGCCCAAATTCCCCTATCATCCTTAAAAAGAGAAATGGAAATAATAGAACGTGTAATGATATCTAAATCTCAGTTTACCCAGGGACAAGAGGCAGAAAAAAATCAAGACTTTGAAATGGCTTATTATTATTATAGCAAGGTTGATAAGATAGATAGCGCCCGTTATGCATGTGCGCAACATAAATTATTAGATTTATCTAACAAGGGGACTAGTAATTTTCGTGAAAATTCGTAGGAATATCAGGATATTAACTATACTCCTTCGTAAATGATAGTTTTTGTAATGCTACTGTCCGAGCGATGGATCCTGTTTGTTGTTGAGCAGATGCAAGGATAATTTTATGTAAGGTTTTAAAGAGACTATTAATCTTCAATAAGCGTGTATCTTTATTCAAGTTAAATAAAATGAATACTGATAGGGTGATTACAAAGAAGTTGTTTTTTAATGAATGAGGTAAGAGAAAAAGGGACCTAGTATAAGGTCCCTTTTGTTATTATTTTTTTATCTTAGAATCCGCCGTTACAGCAGCAAGCAATGATAGCTAATAAGATAAATAAAACTAAAATAAAACAACAATTTCCATTTCCACACATAGATTGTTCACCTCATTTAGTCTTGGTAGAATTACTACCTAATTTAATGTATGAAAAATAACGTATTTTGTGAGAGAGTAATAGCAAGTGGATGTACTCTTTTTATACCGATGATGGATAGCGGAGTATAAAATAAAAAAGGGAGGTCCGTCTAGACCACCCTTAAAAAATTTATATTCTTGGCTTAGAATCCACCGTTACAGCAGCAAGCAATGATAGCTAATAAGATAAATAAAACTAAAATAAAACAACAATTTCCATTTCCACACATAAATAATTCACCTCATTTAATCTCGGTAGATTTACTACCTAATTTAGTGTATGAACGTTTTCTGATTTTGTGAGGGAAAGCATTAGTAAAAACTTTCTAATTTCCTCCTACATTGTTGTTATAAAATTTGGAAAAACTATTTATAATATAATAGATATATAATTAATGGGATATTTGGAAATGGAGATGAATTCATGCGGAAACCAGTAAGGAAGGCGGTTATTCCAGCGGCAGGGTTGGGAACAAGGTTTTTGCCTGCAACTAAGGCACAGCCCAAAGAAATGTTGCCTCTTGTGGATAAACCGACCATTCAATATATTGTTGAAGAGGCGGTTGCATCCGGAATTGAGGAAATTTTAATTGTAACAAGTTCTATGAAACGACCAATTGAGGACCATTTTGATAAATCATATGAATTAGAAGATACACTAGAGAAAAAGGGAAAATTAGAAATGTTAGAGATGGTGAAAGAGATTTCTAATTTAGTTCAAATTCATTACGTTCGTCAAAAGGAGGCAAAGGGATTAGGACATGCCATTTTATGTGCTAAAACCTTTATTAAAGATGAACCTTTTGTTGTCTTATTAGGTGACGATGTGGTAGTCAATGATGAAAATCCGGCTACAAAGCAACTTGTACAAGCATATAATAAAATTGGATGTTCTATTATGGGAGTACAGAGGGTTCCTCATGAGGAAGTTTATAAGTACGGGATTGTACACCCTGCTGAGTCTCAAAGGTTTAACGGTGATTCTAGAATGGTAAAGTTAACAGGAATGGTTGAAAAGCCACGGATTGATGAAGCACCTTCAGATTTGGCTATTATGGGAAGATATGTACTTACACCTGAAATTTTTGAAATGTTAGAAGACCAAGAGCCTGGTACAGGGGGTGAAATTCAATTAACGGATGCTATTGATCGATTAATGGATCGTCAGGCGGTATATGCCTATGATTTTCAAGGAAAGCGATATGATGTTGGAGATAAATTTGGATTCATTAAAGCGACGATTGACTTTGCGCTAGAGCGTGAAGACCTTGGGCAACAGGTAAGGGATTATTTGTTGAAAGAGATCCTTCCACGTTTGGAAGGAGAGCGTGTCTCACTTTAAATATAGAGAGGAAAGTTAACGTCGAAATAAAGTGACCTTGTAGCTAATAGCTGTAAGGTTTTTTTTATTTTTTAAATTGAGATAACAAAAAGGGTGGGGTCGGTGCATATAGTATATTAGGGATACTGTTAGCTGATGGAGGGATGAGTATGAAATTTCAAAAAGCTATTCACCGTGCTGAAATGTTTTTCAATCAATATCAAAAGGAACCAAGTGTAACACGATTAAACAGTTTTAAGAGGCTACATGCAGATTTGAAAAGTAGGAGTTACTTATTTAATATTAAGTATTTATATACTTATCAGATGTTAAAGGGTGCAGATGTCTTACCAGAGTGGTACATGTCTTTAGCAAATACTCGCTTTACAGAATTAGAAAAATTTTTTAATTCGGAATTTCATAAGCTATTAGTGGAAGACAATGGCCAATTGGAGGAGTTAAATAAATTTTTAATACAAAGGATAGCATGGATATATCAGGGGAAATTTAGAGTGTACCCAACAACACCACTCGATTATCTACCCTTAAAGCTAAGATTAAGTGTGTATATCTTTTTATATCAAAATGAGGAGGATCAAAAGGCACGATGCCATTTGAGAAGTCGTATTGCGACGTCGTTAGCAAGATTAGGGTATTTAGAGTTAGCTAATTTTTATAGTGTATATAACTGGTTAATGGCGCAGGATGTAACAAATACTCATTTTCGAGAATCCCGACATCTTATTCGTAGCTTACAGAGTCAAAAATATATGAGTCAGTCAGCTAAACGTCTAGCAAAAGACGGAGAAGATGTAAGCAAAGTAACAGAACTTAATTATTACTATACCCAACTCCTTAATCCTAAAAATATGAAATATGATAGAGCTCACGTTGCAACAATAGATTTAGTTATCTTTTATTATGAAGAGTATCCACAGTTAAAAGAGTTAGGATTACCATTAAAAAATTACTTAAGAACGCATAATAAAGAGGAATTCTACGAGGCAGTCGCTAAACAACGAATGAAGTTTATCCGTGATGCAGTGAAAGTTCCTTATACTTTAAGAGAAATGATTATGACCCCAATTGATCAGGAACAGCTCATTATTTATAATTATTTATTAAGAATTATTGTCTAGTGTTCTTTTTCCTCCTTTTAAGACATATCTTGTTGTGAAAGGCGGGTTTTTATGATTACCATTAATCAATTAAGGGAAAATTCAATGCGATATATTGACTCCCAATCTGTAGCTCTTATTTACCTGTTAAAGGTTATTGATGAATGTCTTGTTTTTGATCATAAAACCGTCATTTATCCTAAAAATTTATATTGTAGGGATAAATCTTTAATCCTTTATATTTTTACTTCGGACTATCAGTTGATTAGGTTGAGTTACGACGCTGAAACCGTATCGATGATAACAAGAGACTTAAATCATTTAATTAAAAGTCAATATCTTATATCTAATCAAGAAAGTCAACTCAGTTTGATGTTTGAGGACGAGATTATCTATTTATATCCTAAAATGGATACGACGCCGCCTTACGTTAAAGAATTTAATTCTCAATTAATATTAATTTGCAAATATTTACAAGAAAAAGGAAAATAAGAAATAAAACGTGAAAATAATAAAGGAGATAACATAAGTTCTAGAATAAAAGGTTGCAAATTAAACCTAACTTTTAGTTTGTTAGAATATTTTAAATCTAATCCTCCACAATAAAATTATATTTCAAAGCTTAATGGAGGTTAGATAGAATGGCAACGTTAAAGGGAACTGGAACACATAAAAATTTAATGCGAGCATTCGCAGGGGAGTCTCAAGCACGCAATAGGTATAATTTTTATGAGAGTATTGCTAGAAAGCAAGGATATCCATTAGTTGCTGATGTCTTTAAATTAACAGCGGAACAGGAAAAGATGCATGCGAAGATATTTTTTCAACATTTGATGGATGAATTTAATGGAGAGGAAATTCAAATTGATGCGAATTATCCCGTAGACTTATATCAAGAGAATACGATGCAAAATTTAATGGCATCGGTGCGTGCAGAGGCACACGAGCATGAAGAGGTTTATCCGGCATTTGCTCAAGTTGCTAAAGATGAAGGATTTCCACAGATTGCGGCATCTTTTAATTTTATTGGAAAGATTGAAGAAACTCATCGCCAACGTTTCGCTACATTAGCCAAGGAATTTGAAGATGATACAATGTTTAAGCGTGCAACTCCTATTGCGTGGGAATGTCAAGTCTGTGGACATATCCATTTCGGAGTAGCAGCGCCGGCTATGTGTCCTGTTTGTAAACATCCTAAAGGCTTCTTTAAAGCGTTAGAGAACGCTAATTAAATAAAAGAGAAAAAGTCGTGTGATTGGAGAACACGACTTTTTTTGTATTTACTTGACGTTTGATATGACTTATACTTATAAATAAGTTAAATAGAAAAACAGGGGAGATTACTATGTTATTTAATCAAAAGAAGCCGTTAATTATGGGTATTTTAAATATTACGCGGGATAGTTTTTCCGATGGTGGGAGTTATTCACAGCTTGATGAAATTGTGGAAAGAGCTAAACAAATGGTTTTAGATGGTGCTGATATTATTGATGTTGGGGGTGAGTCAACACGTCCGGGTTCTAGTATTGTTCGTTTAGAGGAGGAGTTAAGTCGAGTTATTCCGGTTATTAAACGACTAGTTACTGAAATTGACGTTCCTATTTCTATTGATACGTATAAGGCTGAGGTGGCAAGGCAAGCCGTCCTAGCGGGTGCAACAATAATTAATGATATCGGTGGAGCCAAATTTGATCCATTAATGCCTGAGGTGATGGCACAAACAGGTGCCTATGTTGTTTTGATGCATAATCGTAAACCAAATTTAGAGAAAACAAATTGTATAACAGCGGTTAGCGGGTCATTGACTGAGTATGAGGATATCGTTTTAACCGTGAAGAAAGAAATAATGGAGAGTATTGATTTAGTAAAAGCTGCAGGGGTGAATCAAGATAAAATAATTATTGATCCTGGGATTGGTTTTGCCAAAACCGTTGAGGGAAATATTGAATTATTACGACGAATTACAGAGTTACACGACTTGGGGTATCCCATTTTACTAGGTGTAAGTAAAAAAGGAACAATTGGTCATTTATTAGGGGGGTTAGGAGTAAATCAAAGAGCAGAGGGAACAATAGCAGCCACTTGCTTTGCGGTAAGTAAGAATATAAATATTGTTCGAGTGCATGATGTTCTTGAAAATGCTCGTGCAGCCCGGGTAATGGAGGCATTGATTGGCTAATAGAAAGAGGAGTGTTAAAAATGGAACAAATTATGTTAAATGATATGATATTTGTAACAAGACATGGTGCGTGTCCCCATGAATATGAATTTGATCAGAAGTTTAAGGTCGATGTTTGGATGAAGACAAATTGTGTTGCTAGAGCTGGAGCATCGGATGCTTTAAATTTAACGATTAACTATGCAGATGCTTATGCTATTATTGAAGATATTATGTACGGTGAACATGTGGACTTGTTGGAAACGTTAGCGTATCGAATTGGAAATAGTTTAATTCAAACTTACCGCACGATTGAGAACGTAAAAGTTGAAGTAAGAAAGATGCAACCGCCTATTACAAACTTTAATGGAACGGCCGCTGTCAGTCTTTTAGTTACAAGATAGGAGTGATAGGGATGCAGATTGCCTACTTAGGGCTTGGATCTAATATAGGAGATAAAAAAAAATATTTATATGATGCTCTTCAACTATTAAATCGTCATGAGGGGATTGGAATAACTCGTGTTTCATCCCTCTATGAAACGGAACCGTGGGGATATAAGGAACAGGATCTTTTTATGAATCTCGTGGTAGAAATCGAAACTTCTTTAAACCCATTTGGATTATTAGAGGTTTGTCAGTTAATTGAAAGCGATCTTGGTCGTATTCGTGAGATGAAATGGGGTCCGCGTGTTATTGATGTAGATATACTACTTTATGGAAAAGAAAATATTATGACAGAGAGATTAGTTGTTCCTCATCCATATATGACTGATAGGGATTTTGTGATGATTCCTTTAGCTGAAATTAATCCTCAGTACAAGATTAAAGGAAAGCAAGCCCACGAATGGAGTAAAAAGTTTAATGCGATGGCAATTAAAAAAGTATCTCACACTCTAGGAGAGTAACTTTGTGGTAGCATGATAATATTGTCTAGATGTGATTTTCTTGCAGATAGGCTCAATAGAGTGAAGTTAAGATGAATTTAAAAGGGAGGTTTTATCTTTGAAGATAAAACCTCCCTTTTAAAAGTAAATCATATCTACCACAGACCGTTCATTTCCGTCTGAAGGAGTGTTGATAAGTTTTCCCTGGAAGTAAAGACTTGTTGAACCTCCACCATCCAAATTATATGCAGTTTCACAACCTAAATTTAAAAAGATTTGTTGAGCCTCTTGAAGGCTCATTCCCTTTGCCCCTTCCATACGTCCCTCAGCAACAAGTAGGACGTATCTATTATCATCTAATTGTCCGATTGCCGTTCTTGGGTGATAACTAGTATCCTTTATTTCAAGAGGTTTTCCGTCACGAATTAAAATAGGACCGAACGTGAATGTCTGCTGAATATCAGCGTTTTTAAATTCCTCTTCTGTATTAATCGTTGTAAAAGTTAAATCGCCATCTGATTTTAAGGATAAAATTTCTTCAGTATAAGAGGTGTCTAGACTAATTAACTCTCCATTTCGTACAACAGCCCCCATCGGACGATTTGTTTTAGCATAAAATCCAGATGCATTAATAGCAAGAATGGCATTTAAACGTTTGGCCATTGAGGAAATGGTTTCTCGCTCCCCATTATAAGTATTATTTGCCATGGCTCCCTTAAGTGGTGTTTCGTTTGAGGCGACAACTTCTGCTAACCAGTAATGCTGATCGGTTGTTCGCGTTTCAACTAATTTAACCTTTAAATCATCTTTTACGTAAAAATGCTCGTTAAGGGTATTATAGTAGTTTTGTATTTCATCCCTTTCCTTTTGAACATCATTTTTAGCATTTTCCAATTCGCTTGCTTTGATCTGGGCCTCGCCAAGGAGGTTTCGATATTTAACTTCTAATTCATTTACACTAAGAGGCCTTTCAGAGATATACTGTTCGTTTAACTTTGTTAAGTCCTCTAGTTGTTTACTTAGGCTGCTAATGTTTTGGTTTAATTGTTCATTTTGTTCATTTAATGCAACGAGTTGATCTTCTTGAGACGTCGCCTCATTTTCTAATGTTGCCTTTGTTTGCAGAGCTAATTCTAATTGTTCTTGTAAAGAGTGATTAGCATTAATTAGTGATGTTTGTGCATGATGTTGTTGATTAATGGTTTGGTTTTGTTGGTTAATTTTTTTATTGAGCGTCTCAATCACTGTTTGTGTTTCATAATAATAAAAAATACTACCACCGATGATTAGAGATAAAAGATTCATCTTGATTAGATTAAGCCAAATTTTTTGTTGCCTTTTTTGATAACGGCTCATAGCCTCACCCCCCTATGATTTTTTTATTATACATATTTAAGTAGACGAAAAAGTTAGATTTACGTCGTCCGGTTGTTAAAAGATTGGATCTAGGTCAATATTTTGGACACAAAAAAGTTAAGTTTTTAAGCAATTTGTCGTGCAAGTTGCTCACATTCTTCTGGCGTTAAATAATTAATGGAACCATGAATCCTTTTGCGATTATACCAGCCTTCAATATATTGAAATAGGGCCATTCTAGCCTGTTCAAATGTCACATATGTAGTTTGATACACTTCTTCTTTCTTTAGAGTGGCATGGAAAGATTCGATACAAGCATTATCATAAGGACATCCTTTACGACTGAAAGACTGGATCATCTTAAAGTCTGAAGTTAAGTCTTTAAACTCTTGGCTAGTATACTGTGATCCTAAATCAGTGTGGAGAATAATCTCATCTTTAGGTTTTTGAGAAACATAGGCATTCTTTAAAGCTTTTACGATAATATCTGTGGTCATTTGTTTTGAAAAATGATAACCAATAATTTTCTTTGAATGTAAATCCATCACTGAAGCTAAGTAGCACCAACCTTCTTTTTGAACGTAAATATAAGTAATATCGGATACCCATTTTTGATTAATTGAAGTCGTCGAAAAATCCTGTTCTAGAATGTTATTACGTTCTAAAACAAGTTCCTTAGACTGTCTATAAGGAGTATATTTTCTTTGAATAATCGAAGCTAAACCGCTTGATTTCATTAACCGTTGAACACGTTTCAAGCTAACAGTGAATCCCTCTTTAATCAATTGATGGTGTACCTTAATAGCACCATACCGACACTTACTTTCAAAATAAATTTCTTTAATACGTTCAAGTAGTTTCTGATTTTCACGTTCCCATTTTGATTCAGTTTGATGCTTCGATTGATAATAAGTACTTCTTGGAACACTTAAGACCTCACAAAGTTGCTTAATATCGTGTTCCTGATGGTGTTGATTAATAAACTGACATAATTCAGATTGACTTACTTTCTCGCGAATATGGTCATAGCCTTTTTTAATATTTCATTCTCCTCTTGCAGACGTAACATTTCTTGCTTCATGCGTTTAATATCCTCTAGGGTAATTTCTGTATCATCTACCGAGGCAATCGGAGAAATTTGTTTAATCCATTTGTAAATTGTTACTTCTGAAACACCATATTCACGACTTAGATCTTTAACTGAACGTCCATTTTTATAAAGTTCAACAATCATTGATTTAAATTCATTATTATATTTTTTCATACAGACACATCCTTTTATTAAGTCTATTGTAACGACTTAACTTAAGTGTGTCCATAAAACTATACTAGCACCAAGATAAATCTCCCTTTAAAAAGTTTACTTTTACGTGTTAATAGAGTTTTAATTTATAATTCTTGGTTTAATTTTTAATAGTTTGTAAATAATAAGATTACATTTCAAAAATTGGAATGTCGTTCTTGAAATATAACCTATGAATATAGTATACTAATCTCGTTATTAATTAAAACCTGTTTAAGAATGAGGGAGTAGTTAGCATCTTTGATGTGATTAGGTCAACAATCGCGAAATTAATTTCTGGCTTAATATTAAATGACGAGACTCATACATAACTTTTTTGTTATGTATGAATCTCGTTTTTTTATTGCTTTCATACGACTTGGATTAAAGAGGTTATAGAAAGGAGGGTTTTGGATGGGAATTTTAACGTTGATTTTTATTGCGGTTAGCCTAGCCATGGATGCTTTTACGGTATCTATTGCGAAGGGAATGAGTCTTAAGCGTTCTAATTCATGTCAGGCAGCAAAAGTCGCTGTATTTTTTGGTGGCTTTCAGGCTTTGATGCCCTTAATCGGTTGGATTTGTGGTCAAAGTTTTGCGAAGTACATTCAAACATTTACACCTTGGATTGCCCTTATCTTATTAGGGGCGATTGGGGGAAAGATGCTCTATGAGGCATTTTCTCACGATGGAGAGGAGGAGGAAAATCAAGGCTCATTAAGTGTAAAATCTTTAACAATCTTGGCCATTGCAACAAGTATAGATGCATTGGTCGTGGGAGTTACCTTTGCCTTTTTTGATGTTAATATTGTTCTAGCTATTACCATCATCGGTATTATTACATTTATCGTCAGTTATATCGGTGTTTTACTTGGGAAGAAGATCGGAAAATATCTGAGTAATTATGCTGAGATTGTCGGTGGGATTATTTTAATTCTTATCGGATTAAGCATTTTCTTAAATCGATAATAAAAAGGATGTGAAATGAATGAGTTATATCATGTTGATTGTTGGTTTTATTTTGTTAATAAAAGGGGCGGATTGGTTCGTAGGAGGGGCGTCGTCGATTGCTAAAACATTGAAAATACCGAGCTTGATTATCGGATTAACTATTGTAGCATTTGGTACGAGTGCTCCAGAGGCAGCGGTAAGTATTACAGGGGCCTTTGCTGGTGCAAATGATATTACAGTAGGAAATGTTATCGGATCTAATATGTTTAATTTATTAGTGGTAGTTGGAGTTTCCGCTTTTATCTGTCCGTTAAAGGTTAAGCGATCTATCATCGCGAAGGAATTCCCATTTGCGATTTTAGGGACATTTGTTTTAATTCTTTTAGGATATGATTCGAAATATCATAATTATCCTGATAATGTCTTGACACAAGCAGATGGAATTATGTTGTTGTTATTGATGGCTATCTTTATGTATTATCTGATTGAATTAGCGTTAACTTCTCGTAAGAATGGCGTTGAGGCTGAGACAGAAGAAGAGATTAAGGTATATTCAATGCCTAAAAGTATTGGATTATGTTTAATTGGTATTGTTGGAATTGTCCTTGGTGGGGATTGGGTCGTTGATGCGGCGTCAGCCATTGCCCTAACATTCGGAATGAGCCAAAGTATGGTAGGTTTAACAATTGTAGCTATTGGGACATCCTTACCAGAATTAGTGACTTCCGTTGTGGCCGCTCGTAAAGG
This sequence comes from Turicibacter sp. St.80E1, assembly GCF_059728495.1. Classification (NCBI taxonomy): domain Bacteria; kingdom Bacillati; phylum Bacillota; class Erysipelotrichia; order Erysipelotrichales; family Turicibacteraceae; genus Turicibacter; species Turicibacter sp. St.80E1. The sequence continues at coordinate 229,066 of NZ_AP039386.1, forward strand.
TGAGAGTGATATTGCACTTGGAAATGTAATTGGTTCAAATATATTCAATGTGTTTTTTGTTCTTGGAATTTCATCAACTATTCACGAGATTACGATTAATACGTCCGTATTTTTCGACATGTTCTTGATGTTGATCACCTCACTAATTGCCTATGGATTTGCGGTGTCTAAACGTAAGATTAATAAAGTAGAAGGAGTTATATTAATTTCACTTTATGTAGCGTATATGGCTTTTGTTATTTGGAAGGGATAACGGTTTGCATACAAAAATACAAAAGGAGGATTGGATAAATCCTCCTTTTAATATGCGACGTCTAGAGTGAATCAATAGACGTGACTTGAAGTTTTAAACGGGATACGGTATAATGATTTGAGATTTTATGTCGATAATTTTAGTGCTTTTAAATAGATATCTAAAGAAGTTGTTAGATGTTCAACTCCTTTAAAGCCCTACTAAAGGAAGCTACAGCTGATTTTTAAGTGGTAGGGGAATCAAAGCCTTGGCGACTATCGTTTAAGGTAAGGATATGAGAATTAAAGATATGTTCGTTTATAAAAATATAGAGTCCTTTGAAAGGGAGAGTGGTGAAACAATGAGTTTTAAAATCCGTGAAATTGAAATTGATAATCCTGTTGTTTTAGCACCAATGGCTGGTGTTTGTAATGCCGCATTTCGTACGATTATTAAAGAAATGGGAACGGGATTAATTTATGCAGAAATGGTAAGTGATAAGGCTGTTGTGTATCAAAATAAAAAAACGTTAGATATGCTATATGTTGATCCGGCAGAGCGTCCATTATCGATGCAAATTTTTGGTGCAGATAAGGAAACGTTTATTGAGGCAGCTAAATATGTTGATGCGAATTGTGATTGCGACATTATTGATATTAATATGGGATGTCCAGTTCCTAAGGTGACTAAAAATGAAGCGGGAGCACGTTTGTTATTAGAACCAGAAAAAATCTATGATATTGTCGCAAGCGTTGTAGATGTTTGTAAAAAGCCTGTAACCGTAAAAATGCGTACAGGATGGGATAAAGAGCATATTTATGCGATTGAGAATGCATTGAAAATTGAACAAGCAGGGGCGAGTGCTGTTGCTGTCCACGGACGCACACGTTCGCAAATGTACGAAGGAAAAGCAGACTGGGGAATTATTAAAGATGTTAAAGAGGCAATTAAAACGATTCCTGTTATAGGTAATGGAGATATTAATTCTCCAGAAGTCGCTAAAAAGGTGTTAGAGGAGTCTGGGGTAGATGGTATTATGATTGGTCGTGCTGCCCTTGGAAATCCATGGCTTATGAAGCAAATTGTACACTATTTAAAAACAGATGAGTTAATTGAAGAACCGTCAGCAGATGAAAAGCTACGCTTAGCTATTGACCATATGGATAGATTAATTGATTTAAAATGTGAAAAGGTCGCCCTACTTGAGATGAGATCGCATATGGCATGGTATATTAAAGGATTAGAGGGTGCAACTCATGTTAAACGTCTAATTACAACGGTTAAGACGCGTCAGGAAATGATGGATATTATTAATCGTTATCAAGCTTATTTACATGGGGATAAGTCTGCAAAATTGGTAGTTGAATAAAAAATGGAGGATAGGAGTCCTCTAATAAAAGGAGACCATCTTAGATAGGATGGTCTCCTTTTAACTATTAAAATTGAATTTCTGTTAAGTAGGCGAAGATTAATTTCATTGTGTTGAGACATCCTTCAATATGGGTTCGTTCGACTCCGTGTGAAGCATGTACCCCAGGTCCGATTAAGGCCGCCTTTATATCGTGCCCAGCGCGAAGAGCAGCTGAGGCATCGGAACCATAGAAAGGGTATATGTCGATTGCGTGGTTTATTTGGTGTTTTTTAGACAAAGTGAGGAGCTCGGAAACCATATTATAGTCATAGGGGCCAGATGAATCTTTAGCACAGATGGAAACATCATACTCGGTACATGATAAATCTTTACCTACACACCCCATATCAACGACAAGTAAGCGACTGACATCATTTGGAATATAAGAGGCTCCATGTCCCACTTCTTCATAAGTAGAGATAATAAGTTTAATCGTATGTCGAGGCTTTAAGTTGTTGTCTTTCAAATACTTAAAGACTGTTAGAATAATCGAAACACTTACTTTGTCGTCAATATGCCGAGATTTAATAAATCCACTTTTGGTGATGACTGTTTTGGGGTCAATTGATATGAAATCACCATTTTGTATACCTAGATTAATAACGTCGTCTTTACTCTCCGCCTTTTCATCGATTCTAACCATAAGCTCATCAATAGTCTGTCCTGTTTGTGTACATTCCTTATAGACGTGAGCGGACGGGGTGGTGCTAAGAATTGTTCCCGTATAAGTGGTATTATTTCGGGTATGAATTTGACAGTATTCTCCTTGTAATGTCATCATTTGATTTCCACCAATTGAGGTTAAGTTTAGTGTTCCGTCATGGTTAATAGAACGAACCATAAGTCCCAAAGTATCGACGTGGGCTGCCAACGCAAGTGTTTGGTTGGGGTGGATTCCCGGAAATTCAATTATAAGATTACCTTTATTGGTTTTATGGTGAGAAAGACCCAATTCGCTGCTATATTGGGCTATTTTTTCAATAACATGATATGTATAGCCACTTGGGCTAGGAGTCGTTAAAATATCCTTAACCAGGCTATAAAAATAGGATTGGTCGAATGACATAAGCATTCCTCTTTTCTTTATAAATATTTAAAAAACTAGCCCTCCTCGCTTTCAGTATAAAAGCAGTGAAAGATAAAATAACTTAATTTACACTCTATATTATCTCATGTATAATAAGGGAGTAATTTAATTTCGGCAATTATAGGAGAGGGATGTTAGTAATGTTTAATCTTTTATTCAGACGAGGGGTCGCATTTTTAATTGATGCATTGATGTTAGTCGTTATCTTTTTTGGTAATTTTGGTTTTATTATGAGTGCTTTTTCAGTAAGTATAGAGAATCCATTACAGTTAAATGGATTATTGGCCATGGTGGCACTTCAACTTCTTTACGTTTGGATTTACTTTGTTTATGTTCCAGTAAAAATGCCAGGGCAAACAGTTGGAAAGAAACTAATGAAGATCAAAGAGCTTAGAGCAGATGGGAAAGAAATGACATTAAAGCAGTATTTCCAACGCGATTTTATGATGAAGTTTTTATTATCTTCATTAACACGAGGATTTATTGTATTATTTAATGGGATCCTATTGGCTTATCAATGCATTCGTAAACAAGAACTGTGTACATTACATGATATGGTCGTAAGGACACAAGTGGTACGAGTAAAATAAGATTAATTAATAGGGAGTGAATATCATGAAGGAGGCTGTAGTAGGGTGTCATAATTTATCCGATTTAGCGAATCAGATTGATCAGTTAGAAAGGATATCAGTACTAAACTTCAACCTACTGATGACAGTGATTTTGACTTTAGGAATCATGATTATTTATTATCGTCGGATTCAATATAAATCACTGTTTCACTTTATGATAGTCACTTCTTTTGTTTTTTATGTATTAAATGTTATTCGCTTAACCTTTTTTCCTATGCCTATTAATGCTCATTATCTTGAACTGCTAAGGAAAGGGGTTAGTTGTGGAATTGTATCTGAACGTCGTCACAATTTTCAATTATTTGATTTTATGAAATGGAATAATTTGTTTCATATTACTACGTTGGGGAATTTCATTATGTTAATGCCGCTAAGCTTTTACTTACCTACTGTTTTTCAAAAGCGAAAGTGGGGAATTTTTAAAGTGACAGGGGTCGGCTTTTTAGTATCCTTAACAATTGAATGTTTACAACTGATGTATGATTATGTAACAGGGTATGCCTATAGAGGATTTAATGTGGACGACTTATTGATGAATACGTTGGGTGTGACAATAGCGTATTCATTTATTACGGCGATAAAAATAATCGGTTATTTATTAGTATATTTTTGGAAAAGGATGAAGAAATGAGAGCGTGTGGTTTCTTCATCCTTTTTTAATGCGTTTAAAAATGAAAGGAAAAGGAATTATTTTCATTTTTTAATAAAAAATCTAAACTAATGTGAAGAATTTGTGTAAATAGGATTGACTTTTTTAAGAAATGAACGTATATTTAAGAAGTAAATTTAATCTTTTCTCTCGTATATCATCGGAAATAGGGTCCGAAAGTCTCTACCTACTCACCGTAAATGAGTAGACTACGGGTGGTAATTAGCAAAACAGGATAAATTGGCCATAGTTTATCACGTTTAGTCATTCCACTGTGGAGACTTTCAGTAATGGATACTGAAAGTCTTTTTTTGTTTAAATGATTGAGATAATTGTGAAGGCGGGCATTTAAAAATTACTATTGGAGTAGGAATTCATATAATGCACAATTTGTTTCATCATTTAAACAAAATCGGGAGAAGAATGAATAATTAGGAGGAGTAACCTTATGAACAAATTCTTCAAATTGGAAGAGCGTGGAACTACGGTTTCAAAGGAATTTATTGCTGGATTAACTACTTTTTTATCAATGGCATACATTATCTTTGTTAATCCCAATACATTGGGTGCAGCTGGAATGGATACTGGGGCGGTATTTACAGCTACTATTTTAGCGGCAACAATTGGGACTTTAATTATGGGACTTTATGCAAATTTCCCAGTTGCATTAGCACCGGGAATGGGAATGAATGCTTTTTTCGCGTATACTGTAGTTCTTATGATGGGATATAGCTGGCAACAGGCATTAGCTGGAATTTTTGTTTCAGGAATTTTATTTATTATTTTATCAGCTACTGGTTTACGAGAATTAATTATTAATAGTATTCCAACTGCTTTAAAACACGCAGTAGGAACAGGAATTGGATTTTTTATCGCATTTTTAGGATTCCAAAATTCAGGGATTATCGTTAATAACGATGCAACGTTAGTAGGAATCGGAAATTTAACAGATCCTAACGTTTTAATTACCGTTATCGGATTAATTGTTACTTTAGTTTTATTAGTTCGTAAGACACCAGCTGCCATTTTTATTGGAATGATTGTTACAGCTGTTGTAGGGATTCTTTTAGGTGTTGTAGCTTTACCAACACAAATTATTGCACCAATCCCATCTTTAAAACCAACATTTGGGGCATTATTTGAGGCATTACCAAGTATTTTTACGGTTGAAATGATTCCAGTTATTTTCTCATTTTTATTCGTTGACTTCTTCGATACTGCCGGAACTTTAGTTGCGGTTGGGACTCGTGCAGGATTAGTTGACCAAAAGGGACATTTAGTTAATGGAGATAAAGCTTTATTAGCTGACTCAAGTGCCACTGTTATTGGATCAGTTCTTGGAACATCTTCAACGACTTCATTTGTTGAATCACTAACAGGTGTTGAAGCGGGAGGACGTACAGGATTAACATCTGTCTTTACAGCGTTATGTTTCTTACTGATGTTATTCTGTTCAGGATTGTTATCTGTTGTTACATCAGCGGTAACGGCACCAGCCTTAATCACGGTAGGAATTTTAATGGCTTCATCACTAGGGGATATTGAATGGAAAAACCTAGAGACTTCAATTCCATCATTCGTTACAATCATTATGATGGTGTTAGGTTATTCAATTGCAGAGGGGATCGCATCAGGGTTTGTTTTATACCCAATTATGATGTTAGCGGCTCGTCGCCAAAAAGAAGTACATCCTGTAATGTGGGCATTAATGGTTATTTTCTTCATTCATTTTGTCCTCGCTTAAATTACCAGTTTATTTTGTCGAATTAATGTGGAAAAAAAGAATTTTATACTATATAATGGAAATAAGAAAATTATAGGTTTTTGCCTATAATTTTTTTAAAGAACGAAGTAAAAGAGGTGAAGGGTATGCAACACGATCAAGTTATTGTTCTTGATTTCGGGAGTCAGTACAATCAATTAATTGCACGACGAATCCGAGAGTTTGGAGTTTACAGTGAATTAAAGTCACACAAATTAACGGCCGCAGATATTAAGAAAATGTCTAATGTAAAAGGGATTATCTTTAGTGGAAGCCCGAATAGTGTTACTCAAGAGGGTGCCTTTACAGTTGACCCTGAAATCTTTAATTTAGGATTACCGATTTTAGGAATTTGTTATGGAATGCAGCTAACGACTCATATGCACGGTGGGACAGTTGAACGTGCAGAACAACGTGAGTATGGAAAGGCTGAAATTGCAGTTAAAAATAATAGTAAATTATTTGCGAATACACCTAAGGAGCAAGTTGTTTGGATGAGTCATGGATATCACGTGACGAACTTACCAGAAGGATTTGTAGTTGATGCAAGTAGTGATTCATGTCCAATCGCAGCTGCTTCTTGTGAGGAACGAAATATTTATCTTGTGCAGTTCCATCCAGAAGTTCAACACTCAGTTTATGGGACAGACATGTTACGTAACTTTATTTTCGATGTTTGTGGTGCACAAGCGAATTGGTCAATGAAAAACTTTATTGAAGAACAAGTTCAAAAAATCCGTGAGCAAGTTGGAAACGACAATGTTTTATGTGCTTTAAGTGGAGGGGTTGACTCTTCAGTTGTTGCAGCGCTTATCCATCGTGCGATCGGTGATCAATTAACATGTATGTTTGTTGATCATGGATTGCTTCGTAAAGGTGAAGCAGAGAGTGTTGTTGAAACATTTGACGGAAAATTCAATATGAACTTTATTAAAATTGATGCACAGGACCGTTTCTTAAGCAAATTAAAAGGTGTCTCTGATCCTGAGCAAAAACGTAAAATTATTGGAAATGAGTTCGTTTATTGTTTTGATGAAGAGTCTGCTAAATTGAAAGATATGAAATTCTTAGCGCAAGGAACGTTATATACAGATATTATTGAGTCAGGAACAGATACGGCACAAACGATTAAATCGCATCATAACGTTGGGGGATTACCTGAGGATATGGAGTTTGAATTAATCGAACCATTAAATACGTTGTTCAAAGATGAAGTTCGTCAATTAGGATTAGAACTTGGTTTACCTGAGGAAATTGTCTTCCGTCAACCATTCCCAGGACCAGGACTTGGAATTCGCGTTCTTGGTGAAGTGACAGAAGAAAAATTAGAAATTGTTCGTGATTCGGATTTTATTTTACGTGAAGAGATTAAGAAGGCAGGCTTAGAACGAGATGTTTGGCAATATTTCACGGCATTACCGAATATTAAATCGGTTGGTGTCATGGGAGATGAGCGTACTTATGATTACACGATTGTTGTTCGTGCTGTAACATCAATCGATGGAATGACATCTGATTGGGCACGCATCCCATTTGAAGTATTAGAAAAAATCTCAGTTCGTATTGTAAACGAAGTGGCACATGTTAACCGCGTGGTGTATGATATTACTTCAAAACCGCCTGCAACAATTGAGTGGGAGTAATTTTACACCTCTAAAAAAACATAAACCAAGATTTTTGGTCATTTGAATTATCATAAGAATAAGGAAAGAGCTATTAGAGTTTTTGAAACTCTGATAGCTCTTTTGTAAGCGGGTAATTATAATACGGATAGAAAAAAAGCAAGGTTCGTTGTACACTAAAGGCACACTGAATCTTGCTTTTTATTTACAATTTTCTTGAATTATTTTTGACCAGGGTAAAAAGTCCCCCAATAGCTGTGGATTTACTAAGAATTCGCAATTTGGAAGTTTTTCAAAAAGGTAGGTTAAATAACGATAGACATTTAATCCGTTGGCTTTGGCTGTTTCAATTAAGGTATATGCCATGGCGTTTGCTTGGGCCCCTTTGACACTCGTTGAAAAGAGGTAATTCTTACGTCCAACGACAACGGGTCTAATAGCTTGTTCGGCTAAATTATTAGAGATCTCTAAACGTCCATTTGACAAGAATTCTGTGAGTGCTCGTCTTTGGTTCTGGGCATAAACAATCGCTGTTTGTAACTTACCTTTAACCGTACGAATCCCTTCAATAAATTGATAAAAGGATTCAATGATTGGCCGAATTTTTGATTCTCTTTGGATTTGACGTTCCTCAGGGGAAAGGTGTATCAACTCTCGTTCTAACCGAAAGATTTGATTACAGAAGTGAACGGCTTGTTTGGCTTTCCCATGTTCCGTTGAAACCTCTTGAAATTTCCGGCGTGCATGTGCCCAACACCCATTCCCTACCAACGGTGGAGACATTTACTTCGTAAATGGCAGGGGACCCACAGTGGTCACATTTGGCAAATCTTTGTAAGCTATATAGCCATCACAATGAAGCCATCCTTTAAACGACCGAAGTAGTTCTAAAATAACAGACTTCGCGCGTGTTAAATCGGCGTGATAAAAAACAATGGGATGGGACACATCTTTGATGGTACGAATCAACCAAATTCGAGCCTCTGATGTAGCAGGTTTTCCATCCGAACGATTTAAAATCTGATAATATGTTTCATCCGCATGTAGGACCTCTTGTTGGCGTAATTTATCTAGAAATAGTTTATATAAAGGTTCTAGCCAATCAAAAGAGGCACGGATAATCCAATTAGAGAGAGTTTTCCGACTTACTTCTAATCCATAAGACGACCATTCTTTCTCTTGGCGATAAGTTGGTAATCCGAGTTCAAATTTTTGATGAAAAAGCCAAGCCAATGTTGTTGGTCCTGCTAAGCTACGTTGGATAGGTCCCTTAGGAACCTCGGCACAACGAATGGATTTAGCTTCAAGATTAGGATCATGACAATCACATTCGTAGGCATGTGAAATATAAACTTTCTTATATAATCGTGCAGGTACAAAACAGACTTCTTCACGAACAACCTTTTTCCCCATTGGTTTCATGGCCTGACCGCAATGGTCACATGTACAATCCTCTCCATGAAGTTCACAATGAACTTCTTCAATAGGTAAATCTTTCGTTAATTCTGCTTTACGACCAGATGTCTTACGACGGCGATACGTAATTTCCTCTGTCGGTTCATCCTTTGTCAGAGGTTCTTCTAATACAGGATCCCCAAAAAGGGTAAGCTGACCTGGATCAACCTTAGTTTTCTCGCTTGAGGATCCAAAAAGCTTTTTTGAAAGAAACTCAACCTGTTCAATAAGCGTATCAATTTTGTCGGTCTGCTCCATCATTTTTAATTGGAGCTTATTAATTTTTTCCTCTTTTTGGGCGAGTAGTTGAGCTTGTTGATCCAGTTTCTTTAATAGTTTCTGATTTTCTTCGATTAGTTTTGATTCAAACGTGTTCAACTTGGCTCACCTCTTTTCTAAATGATTTTATTAGTCTTAGTATGTCCAACTTTATATAGAAAATACAGGATTTATTACCATTTTTAATTAATGCATCCTTTGCGGGCGGGTTTGATAGCTTTAGGCTGTTGGATAGAGAGTCCCTCAAGTAACCAGCGAAGCTCCTGACTCGTTAACTTTTTGACTTCTTCTTGGTTTCGTGGCCATTGAAGGTTCCCATTCTCTAGCCTTTTATATAAGAGGATAAAGCCATCCGTATCCCAATAAAGTGCTTTAAATCGATCCTTTTTTAGACCACAGAAAAGAAATAAGGCATCATCAAATAAATCTAAATTATATTTATCCGTAATAATTCCCGCGAGACGATCAATCCCACAACGCATATCCGTCCGACCACAAACGACAAAAATATTTTTAACATGAGTGAAATCAACTAACATTTTTCATCAACTCCGTCAGAACTCTCCTTAAAAGATCGTCATTAATCCCAGGATAAAAAGTTATTTCACTTCCATTCAGTTGAACACAACAGATGGGAGTTCTTTTTTTAGTGGAATCTGTTTCAAGTTGAATCGGAACAATTAATGGACTTTCCTTCATAAAAATGACCTCCTTTTCTTTGATAGCTAAAGTATAGCTCAAAGTTGGAGGTCAAAATAGACATGTTTATATTACGCGCTTACGCTCTTTTTGTCTTACCCCATTATATTTTTTGAGTTTGTCATCAAATGCTTTAACCGTTGCATGTTTTCTGTGAAGGAATTTTTGCGCACGTCTATGTTGCATCATACTTTAGATAGGTATAACTCTATTCGACAGAATGTGCTGTTATAATTTTACCGTTTCTGTATGTTTCGGCTTTCAAGCTGTAAAGATTTTTTAATGTAAACAATATGTGCATAAGTCTGAGGTCGTTATCAATATCGGGAACGATAAGCGGTTGCTGTACAAGGTTTCAAGGATAGAATTCGTAGCAATATGGAGTAGTCGCAATAGGTATAAGTCGAAAAAGATAGCTTGCCACCGTTATCGAATGATACGGTATCAAGTGGGATAAAAGGATATGAACGAAAAGTATTTGTCTGTTTTTGATTTCAAACAACGGGAAAAAGAGGTTGCAGTTCTTGACGAAAAGATTGTAGACTATTGGCGATAAGTTGGACACGGCCCAGATAAAAACAGTTTGGTGAAAAGGAGAATGTCACACAAATGCTGTGAGTGTAGAAAATAGATAATATTACAGCGAGGGTAAGAGCGTTTGTCAATGCAGAATTGATATTCATCTAAAGTCAAGTTGTGCTATGCGAGTAATGTTATACAGTCATTTCCTTTTATCGAGTAGATTTTTTAACAATTAAAGAGTATAATAAGGGAAAAAATTACAATTTATCGAGGAGTAGCACAATGAATTTTGAATTAAGAATATTACAGTCTGAACATACTGTTCAATTTAAAGAAGATATGCAAATAGCTTTTCAACAAAGTGCGGTCGAAGGCTTCGGCGCAATAAATGAGCAGATTTTACCCGAATCGCATATAGACCGCTCCTTAAATGCAGAAGGTTCTGTGGCTTATGAAGCTGTTGTCGGTGGTGAACTTGTGGGTGGTGCTATTGTAGTGATAGACAAAAAAACACAACACAATTATTTAGATTTTTTGTATGTAAAGAACGGCATTCAAAGCAAAGGAATAGGTCAGGCTATCTGGAAAGCAATAGAGAAGTTACACCCTGAGACAAACGTGTGGGAAACTTGCACCCCATACTTTGAAAAGCGTAATATTCACTTTTATGTAAACAAATGTGGTTTTCATATAGTTGAATTTTTCAACAAGTGGCATAAAGATCCGAACGATTCGGACGATATTCCTATGGGTGATTATTTTGAGGGAATGTTCCGTTTTGAAAAGAAAATGAAATAATTAAATTACAATTTATAGGGGTATTTATGACCTAAATCGTCAATTTTAATCAGATAGCTGTATAGGGTGAGAAGAAAAAGCGTAGATAACCATAGAATATGGTTTCTACGCTTTTTATAGTTGTTTACTCATGATTAGATCGGTTTGTTCTTCTTCTCCCATGAAAAAGGAGTGGGCACCGATTACTTTAAATCCTAATGTTTCGTAAAAGGCGATTGCTTTAGGATTGTATTCCCAAACTCCGAGCCACATTAAATTTTTCTGATATTTTTTTGCTAATTGTTCAGCTGTTTCGATTAAATGACGACCAATACCTCGGCGTTTAAATGATTTTTTAATATAGATACGCTCCACTTCAAGAGCGTTTTCCCCCATTTTTTCTGATTGAGCGTCGTTAATATTTATTTTTAGATAACCTGCAAGTTCGTTATTAAAGTAAGCAAAGTAAAATTCTGAATGAGGATTTTCTAATTCTTTTTCTAATTTTGTAAGTTCATAGGCCGTATTGAGATAATCATTTAGACTTTTTTCAGAATTATTATCTTTGAATGTTTCTGTAAAGGTTTGAATACTCACCTCTTGTAAGTCTTGAACGTTATTTTTAGTGATTTTTTGTAGGTGAATTGACATAAGTTTTCTCCCTTCTTGCTCAGTTTATTAATATTCTCGTTTTTTTCCTTTTTTAACGTGTTCCCAGCTTACTTCAACATTTTTTCTAACCCGATGAAGGAGTGTCGCGAGTAGTAATTGTTCCTTTTCTGATAGACCGTTAACTGCTATTTGAGTTGAATAGTGATGTTCTTTCATAATAAGTGGGTAGATATTTTGGCCTTTTTCTGTTGGAAATAGGCATTTAATTTTTTTATTGATCGGATCTGCCTTTTTTTCAATGAGGTGATTAGCTTCTAACTTTTGTATGGCACGGGCGGCTGTTGTCCGATCAACTTTAATTAATTCTGACAGTTTTTCTAGAATGATTCCGGGGTTTTCACAGATGCGAACGAGATAGAGATATTGCCCCTTTGTCAAATCATACTCTTTAAATTCAATATTGCTAATAGAATCAAGTGAACGGGCAATCATCCCGATTTCTCTTAAGATATCTTTCATACTTTAAACCTCCAGTATAGACATATTCTATAATAATTTTGTTGCAAATACAACATTTTTAAAAGAAGATTAGATTTTTTGATAAATTTATGAACAGTTTTTCTATTATATGGTTTAAAAGATCTAAGAAGATGTATCCTTGATTGTACAACCTGTTATGAGCATAGAAAAAAACAACATTCAATGATGAGTGTTGTTTTTCGTTTAGTAGTGTGGGGAATTTAACACATTGGTTATTGGTTGTTTATAAATGTTTTAATTTTGTGATTAGTCCAGCGCTTTATTATTGGGGTAACTTCATTTTATAATAAAGATTCGATTTATGAGCTTTTTTATGGGGCGCACTTAATTAATATTACAATCTGGCACTTTAAAAAAAGCCCAGTCCTCGTAAGGGATCTAAGCCTAATCATCTAGTTCATTTGACTATATTCAGAGATGTCAATAGAGCTCTAAAAAAATAAATTAGATTATTAAAGGGTGTATATGTGAATAAGAATATGAAGATTATTTCATATTTCAAATGCCAGTCTATCTTTTTTCAATCTCCCTTATTTTTTCTTCAAGTTCTTTTAAATACCTCCGTGAAACGAGACAATGATAGTTACCTTTAAGATAAACTATTTTATTCTTTTTATCAATATGAGTGATGTTAGATACATTTACGACAAAAGAGCGATGACAACGGAAAAGTCGCTCGTCACTTTTTTCAAGTTCACTTAAACGCCCATAAAAATGTGTTGTTTTTTTAGGAGTTATTAAATTAATTTTATGAGCAACCTGAGCTGTTTCAAAATATAAGATGTCTGAAAAGGGTAGTTGGAATTTTGTATACTGATTTTTAAATATAAATGAATCCTCACTTATTGGCTTGTTTAAATATTCACTCGCAATTTTTAAACATTCTTCAATATTTTTTTTAAACATTAAATTATCTTGATCTTTCGTAATGAAATCTAGTGCGGAGACTTTATATTCGAATGTCTTAGGAGCCAATTCTGGATGCGTGGTTACAAATACAATCGTTCCATACGGGTCTTTCGCACGAATGAGTTGAGCAATTTCTAAACCTTTTTTAGTATAGTCATTAATTTCCAAATCTAAAAAATAGAGGTGATAATTCCCCATTGATGTTAACTCATCGAGCAATTTATCCGGGCTAGCTGTTGAAAAGAGACGTTGGCAGGGAATATTATTCTTTTTTATTAACTCATTAATGATTTTTTCTAAACGGCTTCTTTGAATAGGGTTATCCTCTAAAACAAAAATGTCCACGTTTTATCGCTCCTCGTTTTGTAATATTAACGTTTGAATAAATACTCCTGATTCGTACGATGTTTCTAGTCTAATGTATTTGTTCTCTTCTAAGAGTTGGTGGACATTATATAAGCCAATCCCTCTATCTTTTCCTTTAGAAGAATAGCCTTTGGTATAGATAGTTTGTAAATCTATTTTCCTGTCCTCACAATTATTTTCAATCTGTATTTGTTGGGCATCTCTATCTTGAATCATGATAATGGAGATATAGGGATGGTTTGTCGTACTGGCTCCTTCGATTGCATTATCTAATAAGATAGAGAAAACTCTATAAAATGAAAAGGTATCCATGTAAATTGAATTAATCGGATCTTCTATTTCTAATCGAACCTCAATGCCACTGTTTTGAGATTTAATAATTTTGGCAGTGAGTAGACTTTTAATTTCGACTACTTGAATCTTATGTAGCTGTCCTAAAATATAGTCATTACCTTTGACCAGCTGCTTAGTGGGTTGGATAATGCTTTGATAGACATCTTTTATAATTTCAATATTTTCTTGACGAATCCCTTCCTCTAAACTCAATAAAATATTGAGATAATCATGACGGAAACTATTTAAGTTAGTATAGAGTTGTTCAATTTGAAGAGTATACTCATGTAGTTGTTGATTTAATATACGTTCCTGTTTCATCTTGGCATCCTTGTTTAAGATATAGATTAAAGTCATAACGACCAAACCTAATAACACGGCATAAATGAAAAATAATAAACCTGTAAGGATAAGATGTTTTGGACTAAATCCCTGGATTTGTCCAAGAAAGATATTAAAATAAAAAATAACGAGGGTTAGTAAAAGAAAGCTAAGAATTAGACTCTGATATTTTCTATCTAGCGTTAGAAATTGACGGAATTTTCCGATTAAAGATTTAATAAAACAACAAATTAAGATACTTAGCATACTAGCGAGAAGCTCTACCGTAAGGAGCCTATCATAATGTACAATAAAAGAATTTAAAACCTTCTTAAGGACATACATTTCCATGATTTGTGAAAAGTAATCAGTTACCACTATTATAATTAATGGGACACATACTGATAGAATATTAGTAAACACTTGCTTAGTCTTCAAGGATAGCGAGATAATTAAAAATAAAATAACGACAAAGATCGCAAAAAATCCAATGACATTATAAAGAGGGAGTCCAATTATAGTAATGATTAATAACCAAATAATGAAATCCTTTATAGCTATTTTTTGAGGGGATAAAATACTGGCTCCTGTTAGTAATGTTACTAATTGTAAAAAGAGAATAAAATAAAGAGTCATTAAATAGTCTCCTCCAATTTTTGATTTACTCGCCGAGTCAATAATGCTTGAGGGATATCAGGCTCATAAGCAAATCCGATACAGGTAGTATCAATGGCTTTATCCCCTACTTTTGATGCGACTTTTCCTAACGATTTAGCGGTTTCTTGCCTAAGTTTATTCATCAAATGTTTCTGTATATTTTTCATAGTTGTTATAGCTCCTTTTTAAAATTTTATAGGTCAGGGGTAAAGTAAAAATAATTTGACTGAGGATTCCTAAAGTGATCATCTTTTTAATGTCAGGATTTTTAATCATTAAGGTGATGAAGAAAAGAATTAGGCAATGAATTAAGGATTGTTTACGTAATTTTTCTCTTCTTTGTCTATTAATTAAGGGTTGTTTTTCGGTATCCGCAGGTGCATAACGATTTAAACATAAAAAAGAAACCATAAAACTAATTATAATAAAATGATTGCTGAATATAAAATGACGTGAGAAATAAGGAAGTAGAACAAATAAAACAATACTAATAGTTGAACAATTTAAACTTGTTTTTGCATGGAGACCATGAGATTTAACTCTTAAAAAAAGATAGGAAGTGTGCAAAATGAGGGTTAAATAAAAGGTATTTAGTACAAAGGCTAAACCATAAATTACGGTTCCTTTTAAAAGGTTAATTAGTATAACTTCAATCCCTAATTTTATTTTTAAATATTCTAAATCATCTATTACAATGTTACGTTTAATCCAATCGGCTACCATAGTTGCGATGAATTCTACCCAATTTTTTTTTGAAAGAATCACATATTTAGTCATTTATTCATCCCCCTTATACACCAAAATTATACCATTTACTCTGCAGAATTTAAAAATAATAATTTCATTTATTGGTGTTTTTTGTCGAAAATGAAGGAAGTATTGATTTGAAGTCTCAATATTTTATGTTTTGAAAGAAGGAGCCCTTGTATTATGTAGAAACATCCAAAGCAAATGAAGCTTTCGATGAGAAGAGGAGAGTAAAACTTAAGTGAAGGTGGCGAAGAAATATCTACAAATGAAATCAAATTTTTGGTTAGATAATTAGGTTTTAATTAGTCTGTATAAATGCCTTAGTCTTTAATAAAAAAGTTCTATGAAATCCTAATGGAATAGGTTCTTTTTGACCGTTTATGAGTAAAAAATGACCGTTTAGGAAAAAATATTGTTTTTATTTAGAAAAAATAATAAATTATAGGAGAAATAAAATTATGATTTGAGAGGGGAAAATCTATAGTTTGAATCATATTAAAAAGCAATCATAAAAATCTAATGGGAGCAGTTTTAATGAAAATGCGTTATTTTCTATATTCGATAGATACCCATTTGAAAATTTACTTAATATCTAGCTTTATTAAGGATATAACTTTCAAGAAAAAATCATTAATTTTATTTTGATAATCTACGGAACGATAAGAGAGATAGTATGTTAAAGAAAATCGCTTTATTAGGAGTATTATTATCGGCTGGAACGGGAGTAAGTGCCTTTGCTTCAACGGGTGCAGATGCTGAAAATATTGGGGTTTCAACTCATATTCCTACATCTGAACTTTCATTAGAAAGGGGAACAGGTAAGCCATCTAATGTCTGGAATGTAAAAAGCCAAGGGAGATATTATTATTCTGGACAATCTGCTTATAATAGTTTATATACTAATTATCTTTTTACAGGAGATAGTTGGTATACAGTATCAGCTAAGAATCTTAAAGCATCATCTGATACTGCATTAAAATTTCAGGCTTATAAACAAATTACATTTTCTCCAGATAAAAAAATAGGTGTGGAGCAAACAGTAACGGGCCAAAAAACAGTTAACTATACTTTAAATGGACTAAGCTCATCGGATAAGATTTATTTAGAATTTAAATCGCCGTCTCATTTTGAAGGCTATATTGAATAGAGACTATTATTATGTCGGGTACTGTTTTAAAAGTAATTGCTTTAATAAGTATGTTTATTGACCATCTATGGTTTTTCTTACCGGATATGCCGTACTGTTTTCATTGGATAGGCAGGATTTCCTTTCCTATCTTTCTTTATTGCTGTGTATTAGGATATGTCCACACAAGTAATAGAAAAAGATATTTTTTACGTATTTATTCACTTAGCGTTATTGTAGGTCTTATTAATTTTCTGTGGATAAGTAAAAGTGGTATAAATCTGAATTCTATTAGAACTATCTTTATAACTTTAATATTGATGTATATATATGAGCAGTTTAAGCAGAACTTAAAAAAGGGTAGTGTATTGGCAGCAGCATTTTTGGGATGGCAAGTAATAACCTCATTTCTAGTTATATGGTTGGCAGCCTTTTTGACTGATGCTCCATTATTTATGATTGTTACCGTATTAGGTAATATTTTAAATTTAGATGGTGGAATATTATTCGCACTACTGGGATTATCGATGTATGTTTTTTATCGTTCACGGCTTAAGTTAACTATTGCATTTATTATAATTACGTTAATTGACATGACTTTAGTGAGTTCTCCTATTCTGCCGTATCTATCGAGATATTTGATGTGGAATGGACAACTAGAAAATTTATACCCTTTAGTTGAAGCAATTTCTAGTATGTTATTTGGGGTCAATCCGTTATTTACGACTAGCGATATCCTCTTTGGGTATCCGCAGTGGATGATGATTTTTGCCTTACCAATTATTTTTCTTTATAATGGGACTAAAGGACGAGGGTGCAAGTATTTATTTTATGTTTTCTATCCACTCCATATCGTTGTCTTATATGCCATAAGGTTATTATTATATTGATTGATAGACGGTGAGTTCTTTCATAGAGAATCGAAGTGATAATGATTTATAAATTTTTGACCGTTTAGGAAAAAATATTGTTTCTATTTGGAAAATGTAGTAAGGTTAATAGGAAGTAAAATTTGAGGGATGAAATTAACAGAGAAAAATATTTAGTTTTTTACGGCATACTACCGTTCATTCATTATTTAATTTTACTGGAACAATTAATTTATTTTAAGGTGATAGGAGAGATAGGATGTTAAAGAGGGTTGCTTTACTCGGTGTATTGTTTTCATTTTTTATGGTAGGTTGTTCAAATATTGATTCAAAAGTTTCAACAGAACTTGAATCAACGACTGAGAAATTTTTTAAGGAGATAAATGATTTATCTGATTATACGAATGAGTCAGAATTAGAGGCATTAAATAGTTACTTTACGGATGATAGCGCGGTTAAAGGTGACTTAATCGAGTATTTAACTGTTTATCAATTAGAGAATGAAAAAGAGGTACCTAATTACGAGGTTACGAAGATGGAAATTAAACCACAAGACGATTTATATCGCGTCCATGTTAAATACGATATGAAGTCTAAAGAAACAGACCAATTATTATATTCATCAGATTTGAATCTCTATTTTAAAGATGTTAACGGTGAAATGAAAATTGACACAGCTGATTATGGTGGATAAACCGAAGTAGAAGAGCGATATTGAGGGATAAGACAAAGAAGCAAGTGAGAATCATTTGCTTCTTTTTTTTATGGCGTATCTTTAAAATAAAATGATGTGATATCTTGATGGAGATAGAGCAATCTTCATGAATCAATAATTTTCTTTTATTAAGCGAATCAACGTTTTAAATATTGTTCCTTTTTTCTTTTTGACAGTCATATTTATTCGCTTTGTTTAATATACCGTAATGTATATGATTGTATTGTTTAGTTGGGGAGGAATAGATTAAATGAGTGAAGAAAATAAGGTGACATGGACAAATGAAGAAATTGATAGCCATGTTGATGAGTTAGTTCAAAAGGCATTAAAAGCGTTAGATGATTTTGAAACATTTAATCAAGAGCAAGTGGATTACATAGTGGCTAAATGTTCAGTAGCTGGACTTGATCAACATGGTGTATTAGCCGAAGCGGCCGTTAAAGAAACGGGACGTGGTGTTTTTGAGGATAAGGCAGTAAAAAATTTATTTGCCTGTGAATATGTCACAAATAATCTTCGTCATTTAAAAACGGTAGGAATTATTAATGAGGATGCTTTAACAGGAATTACTGAGATTGCTGAACCAGTTGGGGTTGTCTGTGGAATTATTCCAACAACTAATCCGACATCTACGGTTATTTTTAAATCGTTAATTGCCTTAAAAACGAGAAATCCGATTATTTTCTCTTTTCATCCATCGGCGTATGAATGTTCGGTTCAGGCAGCAACGGTAATTAGAGATGCAGCAATTAAAGCGGGGGCACCAGCTAACTGTATTCAGTGGTTAGGGATGCGCTCAATGTATGCGACAACTAGTTTAATGAATCATCCAGGGGTTGCGACTATTTTAGCAACTGGAGGAAATTCCATGGTTAAGGCTGCTTATTCATGTGGAAAACCAGCACTTGGGGTTGGAGCAGGGAATGTGCCTGCTTATGTTGAAAAAACATGTGTGTTAAAGCGTGCGGTTAACGACATTGTTTTATCAAAATCATTTGATAATGGGATGATTTGTGCATCTGAGCAAGCAGCGATTGTGGATCATGAAATTTATGATGCATTTATTGAAGAGATGAGTCGTTTTAAAGTGTATTTTGCGAATGATGAAGAAAAAGCAAAATTAGAAAATTATATGTTTGGCTGCCAAGCTTACGGTGAAAATGTTTCACAAGCTCGTTTGAATCCCGCTGTAGTTGGAAAGCCAGCAACGTGGATTGCAGAGCAAGCGGGAATTGAGGTTCCTGAAGATACCCAAATTATTTGTGTCATTTGTCAAGAGGTTGGTCCAAATGAACCATTGACACGTGAAAAATTATCCCCAGTATTAGCGGTTTTAAAGGCGACATCGACAGAAGATGGACTTGCTAAATCAGCTGCTATGGTGGAATTTAACGGATTAGGACATTCGGCTGCTATTCATACACAAGATCATGACATTTCAATTCAATTTGGATTAAAGTGTAAAGCTATTCGTGTCATTGAAAATGCTCCATCAACATTCGGGGGAATCGGTTCAGTTTATAATGCCTTCATTCCATCATTAACACTTGGGTGTGGGTCTTACGGACATAACTCAGTGTCAAATAATGTGAGTGCCATTAATTTATTAAATATTAAGCGAATTGGTCGTCGAAATAACAATATGCAGTGGATGAAATTACCTCCTAAAATTTACTTTGAGCGTAATTCTATTCGCTATTTACGTGACATGAAAGAGATGGAGAAGGCGATGATTGTCACAGATCGTGGAATGTATAATTTAGGCTATGTGGATAAAGTTGAGGATGTTATTAAGCGTCGTCGTAATAAGGTAGATTTGGAATTATTCTTTGATGTTGAACCAGATCCAAGCATTGAGACAGTTAATGCGGGTGTTGAATTGATGAGAAAGTTCCAGCCTGATACAATTATTGCCTTAGGTGGGGGATCTTCAATGGATGCGGCTAAGGTGATGTGGTTGATGTATGAGCACCCAGAAGTAAACTTTGATGACATTAAACAGAAGTTTATGGATATTCGTAAACGTGCCTTTAAATTTCCTGAGTTAGGGAAAAAAGCCCGATTAATCTGTATTCCAACGACATCAGGGACGGGATCTGAAGTGACACCGTTTGCTGTTATTACAGATAAATCAGAAAATAAAAAGTATCCATTAACGGATTATTCTTTAACTCCAACAGTGGCGATTGTTGACCCAGAATTCGCTAAAACGATGCCGGCATCGATTGCAGCAGACACGGGGATTGATGTGCTGACACATGCTATTGAGGCGTATGTTTCAATTTTAGCTTCTGACTTTACAGATGGATTAGCTAAACAGGCTGTTAAATTAGTGTTTGATTATTTAGAACGCTCAGTTAAAAATGGTAAAAACGATCCGGAAGCACGCGAAAAAATGCATAATGCTGGGACGATTGCGGGAATGGCCTTTGCCAATGCGTTTCTTGGAATGAATCACTCACTGGCTCATAAAATCGGTGGGGAATGGCACGTCCCTCATGGGCGCACCAATGGGATTTTATTACCTCATGTCATCCGTTATAATGGAACGATTCCAACCAAATTAAATATCTGGCCTAAAATTGAAAACTATAAGGCAGATATTAAATATATGGAGTTAGCCCAATTAATTGGTTTAAATCCACAAACGCCAGAAGAAGGTGTACGTATGTTTGCGGATGCTTGCGAAGAGTTATGTAAGAAAGTTGGAGTTCCAGCCAATATTAAGTCTCAGGGGATTGACCAAGATGCCTGGGAGGAATCTGTTCATCGTATGGCAATGAATGCTTATGAGGATCAATGTACGCCAGCCAATCCTCGTATGCCAATGGTTCATGACATGGAAGCTATCCTGCGTTTAATTTATGATTATGAAAGTAAGTTTTAAAAAAGAGCCTAAGGGCTCTTTTTTTTCGCAACAGGGTATAAAAAATTAAGTCATATTCTTAAGACAAAAATCCATATAATAGATAGAGGATTTAGACGTGCTTAAAAGTTCGAGATAAATGCTAATTTACCAGAGGATAACATTCATAAAAGAAATCATTGAATTCTTAAAATAAAGGGGAGATTTGCAATGAAAATTGTGATCGTAGGATTAGGTGTTATTGGGGGTTCGTTTGCGATGGCACTTAAGGAGGCAGGGTATCAAGAGGTTTATGGGATAGATACAAACGCTCAAACGCTACAAAAGGCGAGAGAGATGGGGATTATTAGGGAGGGACAAACGGTGGGTGATCGACTGCTTAGAGATGCGGATTTAGTTATCCTAGCCATTTATCCACAACTCATGAGGTCTTTTATTCAAAATCATCTTCAGCATTTAAAGCCAGGGTGCGTGATTACGGATGCAACAGGAATTAAGGGGATGTTTATCGAGGATATACTAGCAATGCTTCCTGAAGAAATTGATTTTGTATTCGGTCATCCGATGGCCGGACGAGAGAAAAAGGGAATTGATTTTGCATCACATCAGGTGTTTAAAGGGGCTAATTATTTAATTACGCCCACAAAGAAGAATAAAGAAAAAAATATTGAATTAATTGAGGGTCTTGCTTATGAAATGGGATTTAAAAAAGTAAGGCGTATCACTCCCTCTTTTCATGATGAGATGATCGGTTTCACATCTCAACTTCCGCATGCTATTGCTGTTGCTTTAATAAATAGTGATGAGGAGGGACGTGACACGGGGAGCTTTATCGGGGATAGTTATAGAGAGCTAACACGCATTGCAAATATTAATGAGGATTTATGGAGTGAACTTTTTTTAGGAAATAAGGACAATTTATTAAAGGCCATTAACAACTTTGAACTAGAGTTAGATCTTATTAAAAAAGCTATTCATGATTATGATATAGAAACACTTAAGCAGTACTTTAGAAAGTCAACTAAAAGGAGAGAAGGGTTAGATAGTTAGTACTCATCCCCTCTCGTTTACATTAACTATGTGGTTTAATGGAGGGATTATGATGAAAAGTCGCAATATTTTTGAACGTGATCGGGCCGGCGAAGAAATTACGCATCAGGATGAGGGGTACTACAAGATTAGAGAACGAATAGATGAGGTGCAAAAGATATTATTTGAGCTAAATGGTAATTACCATACTGATGAAGAAATTCGTAATCTATTTTCGCAATTAACTGGGTGCGTAGTGGATCCAACCTTTCGTATTCGGCTTCCGTTTTACACGGATTTTGGGAAGAATATTAAAATCGGTAAAAATGTTTTTGTGAATCATGGATGTACATTTATGGATCGTGGGGGAATTATATTAGAGGATGATGTTCTCATTGGGCCTAAAGTTAATTTAATAACGATTAATCATCCATTGACTCCTCGAAAACGTCACGCAACGGTGTCTAAACCGATTGTGGTGAAAAGAAATGCTTGGATTGCTACAGGGGCCACTGTTGTTCCGGGGGTAACGATTGGGGAAAATGCAGTTGTTGCAGCGGGGGCTGTTGTCACAAAGGATGTTTTAGCAAATACTGTGGTCGCGGGGGTTCCTGCTAGGGTCATTAAAACGATTGATGATACAGGGGATAAAAGGTTTTGAGGTAATTCTTTGGATTAACTTGTTCGATAATAAATAAGATAAAGCTCGTAGAAAGTGCCATAATGAGTATGGTTAAAATTTTACGAGTTTTTTTAGGATAGAAAGCGAGAAAGGATTGGTCGATGAAAGGGGAATAAAGCTTATTTTCTTTGAGGAAAGAAAGGAAATAAAATCAGTTATCAGATAAACTTCTGTTTTATTGTCTTAAAAAAATCCACCTATTTAACAATTTCTAGTTTTTTTTATAAAATATGGTACAATCAAAAAGTATCTAAAAGGATAGAATTTTTGGTCAATTTGTTAGGTTATGATCTTACTTCCCCCGATTGAGCAAATTACCTCATCCGATTGATAGCGAATTTTTTAATTTGGGAAAGGTTAAGGGTGATATTGATGAAATTAGTAAATAGGGCGATATTTTTACTAAGCGTAATTTCCTTAGTTATTTCAATGGTTTTGTTCTATAATTTAGGGATATATTGTGATGAGTATAATGCATCGCCTGAGATGATTTATGGAGGGAATTGGGGACTTTTATTAGAATGGGGAAATTTAATTATTCTGTTTTTCATTTGTTTATTAGCGGGATTGCGTTTATTTCGAAAGTGATAATCTTTCATTTTTGAAATTTAATAGAAAATTAAAAAGTGACTATCTGATGGAAGATAGTCACTTTTTCTCTTTAACGATAAAGTTTTGAGACAACTGTTTGATAGTTATCTTTGTTTCGTACACCATTTAATAGCACACTTGCTTTAGAAATATCCTTAAATAGAATACCGTAGATTAGTTGGTTATCTTTAAAATATAATTTTTTAAATTGTCCTGTCTCAGGATTTTTATCCACAAGGGTTTGAAAGGTATCTAAGTTTTCATTTGGGTATTTACCAACTGCGAATACTTCTGTATCAAAGGCAACAAGAGATAGTGGTTCACATACATTTTGGAATGTTTTTGAATCACCAACAGCGTTGCTTCCTGCTACTTTGGCCTGTTCAATAGCAGGAGACCATAGGTTTGTAGAGATCCCTTCAAACTCGGCGACATCACCGCAAGCGTAAATATTCGGGTTAGATGTTTGCATTTGATCATTGACAACAATCCCACGGTTGACTTCCAGGTTAGCTTGAGAAGCTAGTTGTGTATTTGCACGAACCCCTGCACTAATGACAACAACGTCAGTATTAAGTGTTTCATTAGCTAATTTAACGCCTACCACCTTTTGATCGTTTGTAAGGATTTCTTCTACCTTCGCCTCAGTTCTTATTTCAATCCCCTTTTGAGATAGGATATGTTGAATAAAATGAGAAGCATCGCTATCTAATTGTGTTTTCATTAGGCGATCACTAACTTCTACAATGGTAACCTTAAGTCCTAATTCCTGTAAAGCATCAGCGGCTTCAAGACCTAGCACCCCTCCGCCAATAATAACCGCGGACTTTTTGTGTTGCGCATACTCGCGAAGTGCAAGTGCATCTGTTTTATATTTAATAGAAAATACACCTAAAGCATCAGCGTTTTTAATTGGTGGGATAAAGTTTGAGGACCCTGTTGCTAAAATTAATTTATCGTAGGCGATTGTTTCTCCGTTTTCAAGAACTAATGTGCGTTCATCTGCATTTAAAGTCGTTACAGTTGAGTTAAGTAAGAGATGGATATTATGATTTGAATACCACTCCTTGGCATTTAAATTAAATTCCTCATCTGCAAGATCGTGCACAATTAAATCAGATAGAGAGGGACGGTAATAAGGATAACTAGATTCTGAACTAATCATCGTAATTGAGGCAACCTCGTTGCGTTGACGGATTGTGTTTGCCGCCGTCATCGCTGCGACCCCTCCACCGATAATGACGAATTTTTCATTAGCTGTTGATTTAAAGTTAATGACTTCTTCTTCATAGAGTTCAAATAAATCAGATCCCACTCCACAAGCAGGGCAAATTTCTGGAGGTAATACACCCGGATAAACTTCTCCACAAACGATACAACGCCATAAGACAACCTTACCACTTGGATTTAATTCTTCAACATTTAAAGCTATTGAAGTTTCCTTTTTACGTTCCGGAACCGTGTCTGTTAATAGACAGTTAGCAAAGAGCTTACCAAATTCAATTGCAGCCTCTGTTTCGCTTTTTGAGGCACGGAATTTTATTTTAAATCCATCAATTACTTTCATTCGAAGTTGGTGTAAACGATCCATAATATTATCTACACCTTCGCCACTCCAACCGTATGAACCAAAGGCAGAGACAATTTTTCCACCATGTACGATAGGATTTAGATTAATGGATAAATCCCAAATAATCGGTAATGCATCGCCATTGATTGTACATGTTCCAAATAAGATTCCATCGGCATCAGCAAAGTGATGAAGGATTTCATCCTTTTTCTGTGGATAGTTTAATAAATCGAGATTATAAGGGAGAATTTCAATTGTAGAGTCTACTTCATGAATTCCTTTCATAATAGCTTCCGCAAGCTCACCTGTATATCCATAGGCAGAAACATAAGGAATAACAACCTTTTTGACCTCTTTTTTAGTTGCGGGTGTTGACCATTGTTGATAAGTTGAAATAATTTCATCAATTCGGGTATCCAAAACAGGTCCGTGCCCTGTACAGACCATCGATAATTTTAAGTCTTTGATTTTATCGATGGCTTTAAGAACATAAGGCTTAAACGGTGAAAAAATGGCCGTGTAGTAATACAGTAGAGCATCTTGATAAGCCGCTTCTTCCGATTGAGGTACTTCTGATAATTTAATTCCCGATTTTGGGCTATAGTGAGAGCCGAATGAATCACAAGTAAATAAGACGTGCTCATCTGGCATATACGTGTAGATGGAGTCTGGCCAATGTAAGAAAGGTGCTTTAATAAATTCAAATGTTTTATTACCTAATTTGAACGACTTAAGTTCTTCTGTGGTTTGATAGTTAAAATCTATATTTAAAATATCTTTTAAGTAGGTAATCGCCGTTTTAGAACCAATAACAGTTAAATGAGGGATACGGTTAATGAGTTTTCCAATAGATCCAGCGTGATCGGGTTCGGTATGGTTGGTAATAATGTATTTAATTTGATTTAAATCCCCGATTTTTTCTTCAATTTTTTGTAAATAGGCATCAAAGAACTTTTCCTTGACCGTTTCAACCAAAATGGCTCCTTCCGTCGTTTGAACCAAGTAAGAGTTATAGGTTGTTCCGTATTTTGTTTCCATGATGATATCGAATACATCTAAGTGAGGATCTAAAATACCTAACCAAAAAATATCATTTGTTAAATTGACAGATTGAATCATAAACTCCCTCCAATATTTCATCATAATAAGATTAAAGAAATAAATACCCGTTTGTGAAAAAAATATTTATTTCATAAGTATAAAATACCTAAAAATAAATAAATTCACAAGTGAGATGCTCTTTTATTTTTAAAAGATGTTTGATTGAGTGCTATTAATAAGGGAACCCCCCAATTCAAATGATGTATGGGGAAGCCCGGATATTTGTATTCTTTCAATAGAATAAATAGGAAGATAGGGGGATCGTCTATCTCTAAAATACTATTATTTTTTTATAGACTGTGTAAAAAAGGGAATTTTATACCATAATAAATAAAATGATATGGCGGGAAGGATTGATTGGGATGAAGGCAACTGAATTAAAAATGAATTCTTTATATCGTACAGTGGAATTATTTAAAGATTTAAAACCGTGGGAGGTTATTAGCGAATATCAGTTATTTGCGATTGAGGATCCGGTGACACATGTAATGGGATTTTGTTCTATTCAAGGAAAAAATACTGCTAGGGTAGGATTAAAGGTTTATATGGGGCTAGAGGGATTACGTCATTATAATGAGGGACTTGAATTAGATGACTCGCAATCCTCAATACAGAGTACAGGGAATATTTTATCGAAGGAAACATGCCTATCTGTGATTTTTAACCAAGATGATACTCAATTTTATGATTGTCAATATGGGGTTGTTAATCGCAGTATCAGTAATGAGTGGCAAGTAAATTTTCTAGAAACAGTCTTAAATCAAGTTTTAGAGTTAGTTAATTTAATTAAGGAAACGCCCTCATTTTCATTAGAAGAGAATCAAATTCTCATGAGATTAAAGGATCCAGCAGGACGATGGAAAACTTTAAAAGTTTCCCTAGCAACCTTTTTGAAGCAATTAAACGAAGAAGAGGTACCTTATCAAAATGAATTGGAGGCTTATCGTATTTCGAAGTTACCGCAAACCAATTTAGTATTTGAGGTTACTCAGTTTTTGATGCCACGTATAATGGAAGACTCTCACGAATCTCGCGGTTACGCTCCGCTGGTGACAGTCATTTTAGAACAGGAAACTAAACAGTTAATTTTTGTTGAAATGTCCTCACCTAGTCGGGAAAATCAAGAGCAAATTTTATCACAGGTCGCTAAAACGCTACTTCATGAATTAGAGTTTAGGCCAAAAGCTTTCGTTACCGATTGTGATGCAGTCATGAGGCAATTTAAAGATTTTGCGGGTCAAACGAAGATTAATTTATTACGCGTTCAAGAGTTAAAAGTGGCAAATCAGTTTGCTGATGATTTAATGATGGTGGACCGTCAACTATCTACATTTGTGAAAGAAGATGAATTTGAGCGAGAAATAGACGTGGTTTTATCAACAAGTAAAGAAATCTGTCAACGTATTTTATCGAGTGATGTATTAAGTCGTGAATTAACAGATAAAGGAAAAAATCAATTTGAAAATATTGTAGAGTTATTTCATGTCGTCATGTTAGGGCATTTTCATGAGTTGCCAGACCATTGGAGTATAGAAAATGTAGAGCTTGCTTGTAAAGAGGTGCTGCCTAGTTTATTAGGGGAAGAGGAGCTTCAACTCGTTCCTGAAGTTTTGTCACATTACTTGAATATTGTAGGAGAAGCCGAAAAAAATTCTAATTATGAAATCATTGAGCAATGTGTTAGACGATGCTATTTATAAAAAAAAGATATCTTGCTTAGCAAGATATCTTTTTTTATTTTTTGGCATTTGGACGCTTGAAGATTAAAGATTGAATAATTGTCATAATTGATCCTGTTAAGAAATAAAGACCAAATGCAAATGGTGTTCCGATTGTAATAGAGAACATGGCAAATGGAAAATAGTAAGTCATAATTTTCATCATCATATTATTTGTTTGATTTTGTTGACCATTCATACTAGCAGCCATGCTCTTATTCATTAAACGTTGTGAATAAACTGTTAATCCCGCTACAACAAAGGCTAAGATATAATTTGGTACTGTTGCAGTAGCCCCTAAGTTGATTCCAAAGAATTCAGCAGCAGCAGCGTTATGAATGAGTGGATGACGAGAAATAGCTTGATAGAATGCTAAGAAAACTGGCATTTGTAAGAATGGAAGTAAGCATCCTGCCATTGGGTTATAATTATATTTTTTATAAAGCTCCATCATTTCTTGCTGCATTTTGACTTGTGAAGCTTGATCCTTTTTATTTTCATATTTCTTTTGAATGCGTTGCATTTGCGGCTGAATTTCTTGCATGACAGCCATTGATTTATTTGACTTTGCATAAAGTGGCATTAAGACTAAACGTACAATAGCTGTTGCTAAGATAATAGCGAATCCTAAGTTGTTAGATAATAACTTATAGAGTAAGGTAATAAAGCTAGCAAGCGGTAAGACGAATACCTTATCCCATAATCCCGATGCCGTTTCTGTTGTGATGGGTTCTGATGAGATAGCACACCCAGATAATAGTCCGGCGACTAGCACAAAACATAATACTAAACTTAACTTCTTTTTCAACGAAAATTCCTTCTTTCCCCTAATGTGTATTTTGTATATTGCTAAATAATAGACATATAAACAATATTATAAACCAAATAATGCTATAAAATACTAACAATAAGGGTATTATAAGTTAAAATAGAGTCTAATTCAATAAAAATTATGTGAAATTCAACTTAAAAGTGAAATTGCTTAAATTTAACATGATTCTCTACGTAATGACATATTATTTAAGTAGAAGGGGTTAAAATGGAAGTAGAGAGGATGATTTGTCATGGGGATTGCTACGAATTTTGAGTTACATAGATTGTACGAAGCGGCAATTGCTTTTAAGAAGTTGCAACCGTGGAAATGGATGTATGCCTCTCAAGTTTTTATCATTCATGATGACGAGAGAGATATAGATGGATTTTGTAGTATTATGGGAATGATGGGGGAATATTTTTCTTTATCAGTTTATTTAGGGGAGTCGGGGTATCAATCTTATCGTTATTTATACGATAAGGCTAGTCTTGCCTATATGGATCATATTTTTATGAAAGCAGAAGTTAAAAAAAACTGTTTAGTCGTTAATTTTGTCGATTACAGTGCATTAACGGAGCACGATGAGGAACAGGCAGAGTTTTTAGGCTATCAATTGAAAGGGGAGACGAAATGTCCTCAGTTTCGTTATCATCATCCGGGAATTTATTCCTGGTATTTAACCGATTCGTGGCAGTGTCGGTTTTTAACAAAGGCTTTAGA
Organism: Turicibacter sp. St.80E1; assembly: GCF_059728495.1. Taxonomy (NCBI): domain Bacteria; kingdom Bacillati; phylum Bacillota; class Erysipelotrichia; order Erysipelotrichales; family Turicibacteraceae; genus Turicibacter; species Turicibacter sp. St.80E1. Next base: position 258,482 of record NZ_AP039386.1, read on the forward strand.
ACAAGCAGTTGTTGTTGCTAGACTAGAGTTGACGAATAATTTACAAGTTCCAGAAGTTTATGATAGTAAGTATTATTTGAGATATTTTAGCGAAGATGAAGGTTGGAAAGGAACTTTTGTCGATTCTCATTTATATAAAAAATCACCGTCACCTAAAAAAACAATTTTTCAAAATGATTTATTAGCTTATCGTTTAAAGAAACTTCCGAAATTATTAATTACGTTGGAGGCCATTCAATTTTATTTACCTAATCCTGTTGTTGAAATTGGATCCGGTCAACCATTCTTTATGTTAGTCACCGCCTTAGTTGATTCTGAAGAGGGGCAATTGTTTTATTTAGACGTACAAGAGACGGCGGCTTTATATCTTTCGGATACGGTGACCGAGCTAGCTAAACAGTTTCTTGAATTGAAAATTCGTCCATGTGAAATTATAGCTGAAGATGAGGATACATACGCCCTATTAGAGGATATATGTAAACAAATTGATGTTAAGTTGTCGATTGACTCTCACGTTACGCGAGCCCATGAGTTTGCAGAATATATTTTTGAAGAATTACAAAATGCGACATCGTCTAATGTAAAGGTGATTGAGAGTGAACAAAGTGATATTGATAAATTAGTATCTTTTGCGGATCAAATTACCGATACGTTAACACTTCAAAATGCTTTAAATAATTTAAGTGAGCAAGCCCAGGCGCAGTATCGTTTAATTACACAGACATTTGTGTTAGCTATGTACACCATCCGGGATCAAATTCCGAGTGAATGGACGGGTGATGCTGTTAAAGATATTTGTCTAAATGTTCTGCCAGAACAGCTTGAACAACCCGTACTCTCTCAATGTAAACCGGTACTATCACATTTTTTAACGGCTTTAGGAGAAGATGATATTATTCCAAATTATCGATCATTGTTATTAGTTATTAATAATTGTTTGTAGGTTATTATCCTTATTATATATAAAAGAGGGACCGCTCCCTCTTTTTTTATATGCGTGTGTTTAGTTTTAAAAGATGTGATAAGATTATTTTTATTGCACCACGCGACTAACTTATGGAATACTACTATTATAAAAAAACAGCGTTCAAGAGAAAGGAAAGATTAAAATGAAGGAGATTTATCCGAAACTTATTTCATTTTTAGAAGGGGAACTCTCACAAGATACAAGTGGTCATAGTCTTGATCACGCACTGAGGGTGTACCATAATGCGAAAGCTATTTTAAGTGTGGAGGGCGGAGATGAACGAATCGTCCTTATTGCTGCACTTGTACACGATGTTATTGACCCAAAATTGTTTGACGATGTTGAAGAACAAGAGAAAAAGCTTATTGATGTTTTAAAGGCAATGGGTTGCGGTCAGGAGGAGATAGGATCTATTCAATATATTATTCAAAATATTTCTTTTAAAGGCGGACATGCGCAACCGCTAAAAAATCTTGAAGCAAAGATTGTTCAAGATGCGGATCGTCTTGATGCCATTGGGGCAATAGGTGTGGGAAGAACATTTATGTATGGTGGAGCAAAAGGAGCTAAGATGCATGATGATAAACTTCCGGTTATGACGTTTGAAAACGAATTGGAGTATCGTCGACACCAGGGGACGGTTATTAATCACTTTTATGAAAAATTATTTAAACTTAAAGACTTAATGAATACGGAAACGGCGAAGGAGATAGCTAATAATCGTCATCGTTTTATGGAGGTTTTTGTAGAACAATTTCTAAATGAATGGAATGGAGAAGCCTAAGTTTAGCCTCTCTTAGTTAAATGTCGTAAAAAGGTGAGATAGAAAATTTAAATTTCTACATGAATAGACATTGACTTTTATTACCTAATCTTCTATAATACTTGTGAAAGCTTTAATTCGGTCCCGTGAGGCTGAGAAGACACGTTTAAAAGATAATAGAATCTATTACCCAACTAGGGAATTCGTGTATCCTCTTTTAGCCTACCTAATAAAGCTAAGAGAGGATTTTTTTTGTTTTATTGAACGGTGAATCGAACAACTTTTTAGGCTTATCTAAGCGGGTATCTTAGGAGGTACGATAATGGAGAAGAAACTGATATTAGATGTTCATGAAAAGCCAAAGGTTGCACATTGGATTGCATTAAGTATTCAACATGTGTTGGCAATGTTTGGTTCAACGGTGCTCGTTCCAATGTTAACGGGATTACCGGTTAGTTTAGCATTAATTTCATCAGGAATTGGGACGATGTTTTACTTATTTGTGACAAAGGGGAAATCACCAGTTTATTTAGGATCATCCTTTGCGTATATTGCACCGATTACTTCTGCTTTGGCTCTAGGGGCTACTTTAAATGCACAAGGTGAAATGATAAGTGGTGCGAATTATGGGGCAGTTATGGGGGGGTTAATGATGGTTGGGATTGTCTATCTCGTCATTGCGATCATAATTAAATTTATTGGAACGGACTGGTTAAATAAGTTATTACCACCTGTTGTTATTGGACCTACCATTATGGTTATTGGGTTGAGTTTAGCTGGGACGGCAGTTAATATGGCGTCTGAACACATTTTAATTGCGTTAGTTACGTTATTAACCGCGGTTTTGGTTTCAGCCTATACAAAGGGATTGTTACAGTTGCTTCCTATTTTTAGCGGAATTGTTGTTGGGTATTTAGTAGCTATTATCTCAGGAGTGGTTGATTTTAGTGCTGTACATCAGGCGAATTTCTTTGAAATTCCATCGTTTGCCTTCTTACACTCAACACCCGTTTTTAATTTAGAAGTTGCATCAATTATGATTCCAGTAGCTATTGTAACAATCACAGAACATATTGGGGATCATTTAGTTTTAGGATCGATTGTCGGACGCGATTTAACAAAGAGCCCAGGATTACACCGAACACTGATTGGTGATGGAGTGGCTACATTCTGTGCCGGATTCATCGGTGGACCTGCTAATACAACGTATGGTGAGAATACAGGAGTGATTGGTTTAACTAAAGTTGCTTCAGTATGGGTGATTGGTGGAGCAGCGGTTACAGCCTTCTGTTTAGGATTTATCGGAAAGTTTACAGCGCTAGTACAAACTATTCCAGGTGCTGTCATGGGTGGGGTAAGTATCCTTCTATTTGGGGTTATTGCTTCATCTGGAGTTCGTGTGTTAATTAATAATCAAATCGATTTTGGCCGTCAACGAAACTTGATTATTGGGGCGGTCATCTTAATTGTAGGAATCGGTGGATTAACAATTAACATTGGAAAGATAACTTTATCTGGAATGGCACTAGCTGCAATTATCGGTGTTATCTTACATTTAATCTTACCAGATAAAGAAGCTTCTTACGGACAAAGTTCTTGTAAAACTGAATTAGAAGTAACTGATGAAGATTTAGTAAATCAGTTCACTAAACCGACGAAAAATGAAAAAGTGACATCTATTTAGGACAATATAAAAGGTCAGCTTTTATGCTGATTTTTTTATACCAAATTTCATAAAAAATATAGATAAATTTGTAAAAACAGGTGATGAAAGTGAAAGAAATTAAGCATTTAACACGGTTATCAGATCTTACAATTGATGAAATATTAGAGATTTTGCAGGTAGCAAATCGTTTAGCAAATGGTGAAACAACCTGTTCGTTAAGTGGTGGCGTAGTGGCTAACCTTTTCTTTGAGCCTAGCACACGAACACAGTATTCTTTCTTGATGGCTGAACAAAAATTAGGATTAAATACAATGGATTTTAGTGCACAAACTTCAAGTGTACAAAAGGGAGAGACATTGTACGATACAGTTAAGACATTTGAGGCTATAGGAGTTGACGCTGTCGTCATTCGTCATCCTCAAAACAATTACTTTGATGAATTGATTGGAAAAATCGACATTCCGATCCTTAATGGAGGAGATGGAAGTGGGAACCATCCAACTCAATCTCTGTTAGATTTACTAACAATCTATCAAGAATATGGACGCTTTGAGGGATTAAAGATTGCGATTGTTGGAGATATCGCGCATTCGCGTGTTGCGCATACGAATATTGAAGTAATGACACGTCTTGGGATGGATGTTCATCTGGTTGCTCCTGCACAATTTCAAGAGCCGGGATACGATTGGGAAGAATTAGATAAGGTATTAGAAGACATGGATATTGTGATGTTACTGCGAGTACAGCATGAACGCCATGATGGAATAATGGTCTTAACAAAGGATGAATATCATCAAAAATATGGTTTAACGGTAGAACGTGAAAAACGAATGAAAGAGGGAGCGATTATTATGCACCCAGCACCGTTTAATCGTGGGGTTGAGATTGCCGATGAAGTTGTTGAGTGTAATCGTAGTCGAATTTTCAAACAGATGAGTAATGGAGTATTCATTAGGATGGCTTGCTTACATCGATCATTAAAAAATAAGAAAAATTAGGATGAGAAATACGTTTTTAACTAATACTTATATGAAGGCCAATCGTATAAATTAATTTAACGGAGTAGGGAGTGTCATAGATGATTCTTTTAAAAAACGGATATTTTGTAAGTGAAGAAAATGATTTAATTAAGAGCGATTTTTTAATCAATGATGGAAAAATTTTAAAGATGGAAATAGGAATTGAATGCGACGAGGCAGAGGTTTATGATTTAGCGGGTGCCTTCGTCTCTCCGGGATTAGTGGATGTGCATGTTCATTTAAGGGAACCGGGGTATGAGAGAAAAGAAACGATTGAAACAGGGACATTAGCTGCAGCTAAAGGTGGATTTACAACCATTGCTGCGATGGCAAATACGATTCCTGTTCCAGATTCGGTTGAACATGTGACATACATTAACGATTTGTTAGATAAGTCGGCTAAAGTTAGGGTTTTTCCTTATGCAGCCATTACCATTGGTGAACGTGGTGAAGAAATTGTAGATGTTGAGACACTTGCTAACATGAATATTTTAGGATTTTCTGATGATGGACGTGGAATCCAAGAGGCTGGGGTGATGTATCAAGCAATGAAGCGAGCGAAAGAGGTGAACAAACCCATTGTCGCTCACTGTGAGGATGATAGTTTATTATTCGGTGGATACTTACACGACGGTGAATACGCCAAGGAAAACGGCCATAAAGGAATTTTATCGGTTAGTGAATCCGCGCAAATTGCTCGGGACATTATGTTAGCACAGGCGACAGGCGTTCATTATCATATTTGTCACATTAGTACAAAAGAGAGTGTGGAACTGGTTCGCTTTGCAAAACAACAAGGAATTCATGTAACCGCGGAAGTTTCGCCACATCATCTATTACTTTGTGACATGGATATCAAAAATGACGATACTAATTATAAAATGAATCCACCACTTCGCTCAGAACGCGATCGATTAGCGTGTGTTGAAGGATTACTCGATGGGACAATTGATGTGATTGCAACTGATCATGCCCCTCACCATGAAGATGAAAAAGCTAGAAATCTTTATGAAGCTCCATTTGGAATTGTTGGATTAGAAACAGCATTCCCACTCATGTACACGCATTTCGTTAAAACGGGAATCATGACCTTAAACCAGTTAGTTAATTGTATGAGTCGAAAGCCAGCAGATATCTTTAATTTACCTTACGGAAAGTTAGAAGTGGGTGCGATAGCTGACTTGACGATCATTGATTTGGAAAAAGAAATGAAAATTGATCCGCAACACTTTGTCTCTAAAGGAAAAAATACTCCATTTACGGGATATTGCGTATCAGGTTGGCCAGTGATGACATTAGTAGACGGAAAAATAGTTTATCAGGCGATGAATTTATAGGAGGGATAATTAATGTACAATCGTAAACTTGTTTTAGAAGACGGAACAGTATTTTTAGGAACGGCTTTCGGATGTTTAGACCCAGTAGCTGGAGAGGTAGTTTTTAATACCGGAATGACAGGTTATCAAGAGATTTTGTCTGATCCTTCATATTTTGGACAAATGGTGACGATGACATATCCACTAATCGGGAACTATGGAATCAATGATCAAGACTTTGAGTCATTTTCTCCATCGGCTTCAGCCTTGATTGTAAAAGAGTATTGCGAGGTTCCATCAAACTGGCGCGCATCAAAAACATTAGACGAGTTATTAAAAGCAAAGAAGGTTCCAGGTTTATGTAATGTAGATACGCGAGCGTTAACAATTAAGATTCGTGAGCATGGTGCGATTAGAGGGATGATTGCAGATATTAGCATGAGTGATGAAGAAGTATTAGAAAAATTGGCCACTATCCCAGTTTTAAACCGACATGTGGAACATGTTTCAACCAAAATGGTCTATTCAGCTCCAGGTAAAGGGCACCGCGTTGTTTTAGTTGATTTCGGGGTGAAAAAAGGAATTATCCGCGATTTAACGGCACGTGGATGTGAAGTGATCGTTGTTCCTTTTAATACAACGGCTTCACAAATTGACCAACTTAATCCAGATGGCGTTGTTTTAAGTAATGGACCTGGTGATCCAAAAGATGTGGTTGAGGCGTTACCAATGATTCGTGAAATCCAAGAAAAATATCCTTTAATGGGAATTTGCCTAGGGCACCAATTATTTGCTTTAGCAAATGGGGCGGATACGAAGAAGATGAAATTTGGGCATCGTGGATGTAACCACCCTGTTAAAGATCTAAAAACAAATAAAGTTCATATTACTTCGCAAAATCATGGATATGAGGTTTGTAAAGAGTCGATTGAAAATACACCATTAAATGTTACGCACGTAGCATTAAATGATAATACGGTTGAAGGTCTTGAACACAAACATTATAAAGCCTTTACGGTACAGTATCATCCGGAAGCATCTCCAGGACCAGATGATGCAAGTTATTTATTTGATCGTTTTATTGAAAATTTAAACTAGTTATTTTTACATAAAAAATGTTGTGACATCTAAGAGATAAGAGAGAATTAGGAGGAATCCCTATGCCAAAACGTACAGATATTCATCGTATTTTAGTTATCGGATCAGGTCCAATTATTATCGGACAAGCTGCAGAATTTGATTACGCTGGAACTCAAGCGTGCCAATCATTAAAAGAGGAAGGATATGAAGTTATTTTAGTAAACTCAAATCCAGCCACTATTATGACGGATACGGAAATTGCTGATAAGGTTTACATGGAACCTTTAACAAAAGAATTTTTAAGTAAGATTATTCGCAAAGAACGACCAGATGCGGTGTTACCATCGTTAGGTGGACAAACAGGGTTAAACTTAGTCGTGGAATTGGCTGAAGATGGAATTTTATCTGAATGTGGTGTTGAAATTTTAGGTACTGATTTAAAAGCAATTAAAAAGGCAGAGGATCGCGATATGTTCCGTGATTTGATGTATGAATTAAATCAACCGATTCCAGAATCAGTCATCGTTAATACGATTGATGAGGCGATTGATTTCGCTAACGAGATTGGTTATCCATTAATTGTTCGTCCAGCGTTTACGCTAGGAGGAACTGGAGGAGGAATTGTAGAAGATGAGGCCAGCCTACGTGCAACGGTTGAAAATGGATTAAATTTATCACCTGTGACACAATGTTTAATTGAAAAATCAATTGCTGGATATAAAGAGATTGAGTATGAAGTAATGCGCGATAAAAATGATAACGCGATTGTTGTTTGTAACATGGAAAACTTTGATCCAGTTGGAATTCATACGGGAGATTCAATCGTTGTAGCTCCTTCCCAAACATTAGCCGATCGTGAGTATCATATGCTCCGCCATGTTTCGTTAACTATTATTCGTGCATTAGGAATTGAGGGAGGATGTAACGTTCAGTTAGCATTAGATCCAAATAGCTTTAATTACTATGTAATCGAAGTAAATCCACGTGTTTCACGCTCATCAGCGTTAGCATCGAAGGCAACTGGTTATCCGATTGCAAAGATTGCGGCAAAGATTGCGGTGGGTCTGACATTAGATGAAATTATCAACCCTGTAACAGGAGTTTCTTACGCATGCTTTGAGCCTGCATTAGATTATGTTGTCGCTAAAATCCCACGTTGGCCATTTGATAAATTTAACTCAGCGAATCGTCGATTAGGAACACAGATGAAGGCGACAGGGGAAGTTATGGCAATTGGACGTAACTTCGAAGAGTCATTATTAAAAGCTGTACGTTCACTTGAAACAAAAGTTTATCACGTGGAATTACCAGCTTTAAAAAATGAAGAAAATGACGTATTATGGCAACGAACAAAGCATGCAGACGATGAGCGTTTATTCGTGATTAGCGAATTGATTCGCCGCAAAACATCAATTGAAGAGATTCATCAGGTAACAAAAATTGATTTATTTTTCTTAACGAAGTTAAAAGGAATTATCGATTTTGAAGCAATCATTAAAGAAAACGCATGGAATTTAGATATTTTACGTCAAGCTAAAAAAATGGGGTTTGCCGATATTACCATTGCAAATTACTGGAATACGCAAGAATTAAATGTTTATCAATTCCGTAAAGAAAATGGATTAATTCCAGTTTATAAAATGGTTGATACATGTAGTGCCGAGTTTGAATCAAAAACACCGTATTATTATGGAACCTATGAAACAGCAAATGAATCACATCGTACAGATAAACCAAGCGTAGTTGTTCTTGGATCAGGTCCTATTCGTATTGGACAAGGGGTTGAATTTGACTATGCAACGGTACACTGCGTGATGGCTATTCAACAAGCAGGTTATGAAGCAATTATTATTAATAACAATCCAGAAACGGTTTCAACTGATTTCTCAATTTCGGACAAATTATACTTTGAGCCATTAACAATTGAAGACGTAATGCATGTTATTGATTTAGAAAAACCAGAAGGGGTTATCGTTCAGTTTGGAGGACAAACAGCGATTAACTTAGCATCAAAATTACAAGAACGTGGAATTAAAATTTTAGGAACATCATTAGAAAATATTGATCGTGCGGAAGATCGTGATCAATTTGAAAAATTATTAAAGGATTTAGAGGTACCTCAACCGCTTGGAGCGACGTGTCAATCAGTAGAAGGCGCAAAAGAAATTGCGAATCGTATCGGATATCCTGTGTTACTTCGTCCGTCTTATGTATTAGGTGGACGTGCAATGGAAATCATTGATAATGATGTAGAAATTGAACGCTATATGAAAGAGGCATTAAAAGAAAACGGAGATAATCCAATTTTAATTGACCGATATTTAACTGGAAAAGAAGTCGAAGTTGACGCGATTTCTGACGGTGAAAATGTATATATTCCGGGGATTATGGAACATATTGAACGTGCGGGTGTCCATTCAGGTGACTCGATGGCCGTTTATCCACCTCAGACCTTATCAAAAGAAGTGATGGATAAACTCATCGACTATACGACAAGAATTGCACGTGGATTAACGATTATCGGACTTTTAAATATTCAGTTTGTTGTCACGAAAGACGAAGAGGTTTTTGTGTTAGAGGTCAACCCTCGTTCATCTCGTACCGTTCCGTTTTTAAGTAAGATTACAAATGTACCAATGGCAAATATTGCGACAAAGGCGATTTTAGGACAATCCTTAATTGAACAAGGATATGGAACAGGATACCATCCACATGCGGAAGGTGTTTATGTTAAGGCACCTGTCTTCTCATTCTCTAAATTGAGAAAAGTTGATATTTCATTAGGCCCTGAAATGAAATCAACAGGGGAGGCAATTGGAAAGGATCGTACGCTTGAAAAGGCACTTTACAAAGCGTTAGTGGCAGCGGGAATGAAGATGCCGACTCATGGACGCATTTTATTTACAATTGGAAATAAAGATAAGGAAGAGTCAGTTGAACTTGCTCGTCAATTAACTGAGATTGGTTACGAATTAATTTCTACAAAAGGAACATGTGAGTTCTTAAAGGAAAATGGAATTAAGGCTGTTTCTATCGCCAAAATAGGTGAAGAAGGAAAGACTGTACTTGATGTCATTCGTGGGCAACAGGTTCAATTTGTTATTAATACGTTCTCAGTAAGTAAGAAAGACAGAATTACAGATGGATTTTTAATTCGTCGCGAGGCTGTAGAAAATAACATTCCATGTTTAACGTCATTAGATACAGCACGCGCTGTATATAAAGTTCTTGAGTCAATGAGCTTCGCTATTGATGCCGCTATTTAATAGTCACAATCCAAATAATGTTTAAGTTTAAAAATGAGTATGCTTCACGCTCTAATCAAGCGTGGAGGATACTCATCTACGTATATACAGGTGAATGAAAGAGTATAGAAATGCACTTTTACATCGTCTTGTGTAGGAGATTAAGATAGATTTTTAACCGTAGGAGGCTACCCATGCGTAAAGTACAGAGGATGACGATTGTACGTCAAACATTAATTGCAAAAAATGTTTACGAGTTAGTATTGAGTGGTGAATTAGTTCAGGGAATGTTTCAGGCAGGGCAGTTCGTAAATATTAAGGTTAACGAAGTGGCCTATCCCTTATTACGCCGCCCTATTTCTATTTGTGAAATTAATCAAGATTTAAAGCAGGTAACCCTTATTTATCGTGCTGAAGGAGAAGGAACGAGGTTACTTTCTTTAAAACAATCAGGAGAGCAAGTAGATGTGTTAGGTCCGTTAGGAACTGGTTTTGATCTTTCAGAGGTTTTGGATGATGAAACAGTTGTGTTAGTAGGTGGTGGGATTGGAGTTCCACCGATGTATGAAACGGCCAAACGTTTGCATGCTAAAGGGAATAAAGTTATTGCCGTATTAGGATTTGCTTCAAAGCAAGACGTTTTTTACGAGGAACAATTTAGTCAATATGCCGATGTTCATATTGCAACAATGGATGGAAGTTATGGCTATCACGGTAATGTTGTGGAGTTAATTTTAAATAAAAATATAGCATTTGATCAGGTCTTTGGTTGCGGTCCTAAAGTGATGTTACAGGCGATTGATCGTCAGTTTGGGCAAACTAAAAAAGGATATTTATCATTTGAGGAACGAATGGCATGTGGGATCGGTGCATGTTATGCATGTGTATGTCAACTTAATAATGGCAAAATGGCACGTGTATGTAAAGAAGGTCCAGTCTTTAAACTTGGGGAGGTTGCATTATAATGAATCGTTTAGCCGTTGAATTACCGGGATTAAGTTTGAAAAACCCAGTCATCCCAGCGTCAGGATGTTTCGGATTTGGGCGAGAATTTGCTGAATACTATGATTTGTCACGTTTAGGATCAATTATGATCAAGGCGGCCACTGAAGAGGCCCGTGTTGGAAATCCAACGCCACGCGTCGCTGAGACACCGGGTGGAATGTTAAATGCGATTGGTTTGCAAAATCCAGGTGTGGATAAGATTATGGAGCATGAATTACCCTTTTTAGAACAATATGATCTACCGATTATCGCTAATGTGGCAGGAAAAACATTAGAAGAGTATGTGGCAGTCGCTAAGAAAATCTCGCGAGCTAAAAATGTTGCCGCTTTAGAAATTAATATTTCATGTCCGAATGTTAAAGAAGGTGGAATTGCTTTCGGAACCGATGCAACAGTTGCTGCACAGCTAACGAGAGCGATTAAAGAAGTTTCGACTGTTCCAGTTTATATTAAGTTATCCCCAAATGTCACGAATGTCGTAGAGATCGCAAAGGCCGTTGAGGAAGCGGGTGCCGATGGAATTACGATGATTAATACGTTACTTGGAATGCGCTTTGATATGAAGACAGGAAAACCTATTTTAGCAAATGGAACGGGTGGACTGTCAGGTCCAGCGATTAAACCGGTGGCCCTTCGTATGATTCATGACGTCTATAAAGCAGTGAATATCCCAATTATCGGGATGGGAGGGATTGAAACAGCAGAAGACGTCCTAGAATTTTTCTATGCCGGGGCAAGTGCGGTGGCTGTTGGAACGGCGAATTTTATCAATCCTTATGCTTGTGTGGATATTATCGATCGCCTACCAGAAGTATTAGATAAATATGGATTTGAAAAATTAAGCGATGCAACAGGATTTGCACATCAAGGATAAAATCTGAAGGGGCATGTTTTAAGAGAAGCGATTAAAATTACTTTATCGGGTGTTATTTTTTAAGCAATGAAATTAATGTTAATAAATAAATCAAAGAAAAAGAGTCTAAATAAAAGGCTCTTTTTTCTTTGCTCTTTATCTTCGCGATGGATTGAAGTGTTTCTTTTTTAAAACGGATGATTGCCTCTGCCAATGGATTGAACTGTTGTATCTCTTCCTTTTCGTTATAATCTATTGATCCTAAACTGAATGAGGAGCTTTCAATCAGAGTGGTATAGCACTTTTTATCTGATTTTATGGATATATCGGATTGTTGAAAAAAACTTCTGCCACAAAAATTTCTAAAATCAGAATATTTTCGACTATCGTATTTCAATTTTAGTGTTAGAGAGGATGAATTGTCTTCAATGATCGCAGTTGGAAATTTATAAACATCATTTAATATAATCATTTTTTATTTATAATAGGTCCCTCCCTATTTTAATTTTAATAACCCAATACTAACATTAAATGAAAAATTGGTGAAATCGGTATAGGTGAACTGTGAACTTATGTGGTAAATGTGATCGAAGTAGCGTTCAAATGATTTTTCAGATGTTTGATGGTTTAATATCTTGCAAGGTATTGACGTTATCGAAAATCAGTATAGAAAATACTAACATTTCGAGTGTGTCATATACTTCTCTACTGACCAGCATTTCATTTCACGAGTCATGGTCGATAAAGGGCGTCTAAGGCTCTTAGCAATTGTATTAGCGGATAAACCCACTTTAGTTAAAGCTTCTATCCATGTTCGACTTTATTATACTGAGGTTTTACTATATTTTTTATTTTACTAAGTGGTGTGTAAGGGGACAGAAGTTACTATCTATAAACGGAGTCTTTGAGTACTTACATTCTTCCTCCATCCATCGAGAAATGAATCAAACAAGATTTTTTTTATAAAAGTAATAAATTGATGAATAGAATTCAGGTAACTATCCAATACTAAGGTAATTCGTTAGGAGAAAGGGACGTGGAAGATATGAATCATATTTTATTTAGAATTGCAGAGTTAGAGGAAAAATTTCAAAGAAATTTAGAAGCCTGTGGACCCATCGATCGTCTTGTTAATGAAGCCCAATTAAAAACATTAAATATTTTTAAGTATCATCCAATTAGTAGCCAAGAAGAGGCGAATCAATTAATGCATAAAATGAATATTGTATTTGGTTTATAAAATAAATAGGAGAGAAGTCTAGTCAATAGGTTTCTCTTTTTTAATGGAGTTGTGGATAACGTAGAACAAATAGAAAGAGATAGTTATTGACACAAAAAGTCAAATATTTTATAATAATGAAGATAGCTTTAATTCGGTCCTGTGAGGCTGAGAAGAACACGTTAATAAAGAAGTAAACCATCATTTTATGGAATTCGTGTATCCTCTTTTAGCCTAGATGTAAAAGCTAAAAGAGGATTTTTTTGTTAGAAAGCCGTAAAAAGACTTTGACTGTTCTTAGAATTAGAGTGATGATATGAGTTTGATATAAAGTTAATGTGATATCGGAAGTATGAGGAGGTCTATTAGATGGAGAAGGCAGTTATTATTGCATTAGATTTTAAAGATTTTGAGGAAACACGTCAATTTATTGAACAATTTGATGAATCTTTATATGTTAAAGTAGGGATGGAACTGTTTTATGCAGAGGGGCCTCAAATTATTAAATACTTAAAAGAAAAGAACCATAAAATTTTCTTAGACTTAAAGTTACATGATATCCCGAATACTGTTAAAAGTGCGATGAAAAATTTAGCTAAGCTTGGGGTTGACATGGTGAATGTTCATGCAGCCGGGACACTTCCGATGATGAAGGCGGCGGTTGAAGGTTTAAATGAAGGAACTGCTCCTGGTGCAAAACGACCACTATGTATTGCAGTCACTCAGTTAACATCGACCACAGAGGAAGTGATGCAACAACAAATCCTAATTAGTGAGACATTACCAAACACGGTTTTAAAATATGCTCAGTTAACAAAAGAGGCAGGATTAGACGGAATTGTCTGCTCTGCATTAGAAACAAAAGAAATCCATGATAAATTAGGTGAAGACTTTATTACTTGTACGCCAGGGATTCGTCAAGCAAGTGATAGTTTAGATGACCAAAAACGAGTTGTTACTCCAACAAAGGCTAAGGAACTTGGGTCAAACTACATTGTTGTTGGTCGTTCAATTACGAAATCTGTTCATCCAGTAGCTACGTATCGTCAAATTAAAGAGGAGTTCTTAGGATAAAGAGGAGCTCAAAGCATTAAATAAATTTAAATAATATAGGGCATTGCTTAGAGAAACTATCGGTATATTTTTATACAAAACATAGAGGAGAGATTATTTATGAAACGTACAATTGCGAAACATTTATTAGAAATTCACGCGGTATTATTGCGCCCAGAAACACCATTTACATGGACATCAGGAATTAAATCACCAATTTATTGTGATAATCGTTTAACTTTATCTTATCCACAAGTTCGTCGTGATATTGAAGCAGGCTTATGTGATCTTGTTAAACAATATTATCCAGATTGTGAAATGTTAATGGGAACGGCAACAGCAGGGATTCCACATGCGGCTATTATGGCAGATAAATTAGATTTACCAATGGGATATGTTCGTTCATCGGCTAAAAAGCACGGACGAGGAAATCAAGTTGAAGGGTTAGTTGAAAAGGGGATGAAAGTTGTTGTTGTTGAAGATTTAATTTCTACAGGAAAATCTTCAATTGAAGCGGTTGAGGTATTACGAGAATTAGGATGCGATGTTTTAGGAATCGTTTCAATCTTCTCATATGAGCTTGAAACTGGATTAAAAAATTTAGAGGCAGCAGCGTGTAAAAATGTTTCTCTTTGTAATTATCAAACATTAGTTGAAGTAGCGGTGGAAATGGGAGAAATCTCAAAAGAGTCAGTGGAAAAATTAACGGCATGGCGTCAAAATCCAAGTGATGAAAGCTGGCTAACAAAATAGTGTGTTAGGAATCGTATGCACGATTCCTTTTTTTCATCAAAGAAGTCTAGAATAATGATTGCAAATTTATGGAAACTATTGACAATAAATTCAAGGGAAGGCATGATAATAGTAGATAAATGATTATCTAGAGAATGAGAAAAATAAGGATAACCTTATCTCAAGAGGTGAAAAAAGGGTTATTGATTAAGAAAAGGGTGAATTCATGGGAGGACGTATTATGATTGCCTCGCAATCGGAAAAATTAGTTTCAAGTATTAGATCCCAGGTTACGAGTTCAGGATATGAAGTTGTCGGGATGGCATCAAATGGATATGATTTGATTCGTCGCTGCAAGGCATTAGCACCCGCAGTTGTGATTGTCGATGAAGAGTTACCAGGAATGAGTGTTATCTCACTCGTAGAGATTCTAATTCAACAACGTCAAGCCGTTTTATTAGTCGGTATGTCTTATCAGAAGTTTTATTACCGTCAAGATCCCTATTTTGAGTTTTGCGAGAAACCTGTACAGCCCGTTGTCCTTTTAACGATGTTACGTGTTTTAGTTAAGTATGGACAAACAGTAAGGCAATTAGAATCGAAGGTTAACCATCTAGAGAAACTTCAAAAAGAGGAAAAAACGATTCGTTTAGCCAAACAGGCTTTACAGCAAAATGAGCGGATGAGTGAAGATGAGGCCCATCGGTATATTCAAAAAAGGAGTATGGAACTTCGGATAAGTAAATTAGAGGTAGCAGAAATAATTTTAAAAAAAGTGAGAAAAAAGGTTGATTTTCGAGGATAACTTTCATATAATGGAAATATAGACAAGGGCGTCTTTAAGAAGTAGTAATCGAATAATAAGATGATGAACAATGGGGTTCGTTAAACGGTGCGTTTTTATAGGCACTAGTTTAGTGAACCCCTTTTTTGTTAGTTTTGATCAAAGTAGATAAGATTAACATCCTAGTCATTGGAAGTTCATTATCCGTCATGGGAAAACAAATGAAGTTGAGAGAATAATTATCATGAAAATGATGAGGAGGAGTTTTAAATGGCAACTTTAACAAAAGAAGAAATTTTGCGTATTGCAACTGAAGAGGGAGTTAACTTTATTCGCTTAATGTTTACAGACCTATTCGGAACGGTAAAGAATGTTGAAATTCCATTATCACAATTAGGGAAAGCGTTGAATAATCAAATGATGTTTGACGGTTCTTCGATTGAAGGATTTGCTCGAATCCAAGAAAGCGATATGTACTTACATCCAGATTTAAATACATGGTTAATTTTCCCTTGGACGCCAGGGGAAGCTAAAATTGCTCGTTTAATTTGTGATGTCTATAATGTTGACGGAACACCATTTGCAGGGGATCCCCGATCTAATTTACGTCGTGTGTTAGATGAGATGAAGGCATTAGGATTCGCCCAATTTAACTTAGGTCCAGAGGCAGAGTTCTTCTTATTCAAGTTAGATGAGAATGGATTACCAACTCGTGAGTTAAATGATAATGGTGGATATTTCGACTTTGCTCCATTAGATTTAGCTGAAAATTGCCGCCGAGATATCGTCATTGAACTTGAAAAATTAGGATTTGAAATTGAGGCCTCTCATCATGAGGTAGCGCCGGGACAACATGAGATTGATTTTAAATATGACGATGTTTTATCAGCATGTGATAAAATTCAAACATTTAAACTTGTTGTTAAGTCGATTGCCCGTAAACACGGACTATATGCGACATTTATGCCGAAACCAATTGCGGGAATTAATGGGTCAGGAATGCATTGTAACGTTTCTTTATTCCATGAAGATGGAACAAATGCTTTCTATAATCCAGAAGGTGAATTACAGTTAAGTGAAACAGCCTATCATTTTCTAGCCGGAATTTTAATGCATGTGCGTAACTTTACGGCTGTATCCAATCCGACGGTTAATTCGTACAAACGTTTAGTTCCAGGATATGAAGCACCTGTTTATGTGGCTTGGTCACCATCGAACCGTTCACCGTTAGTACGTGTACCTGCATCTCGAGGACTTGGAACTCGCTTAGAAGTTCGTTCAGTTGACCCATCGGCAAATCCATACTTAGCCCTAGCTGCAATTTTAGCTTCAGGATTAGACGGAGTTAAAAATAAATTAACACCACCAGCATCAGTGGAGGAAAATATTTTTGAAATGAACCAAGAGGAATTAGATGCACACCACATTACATCTTTACCAGGTTCATTATCTGAGGCTCTTCAATTATTAGAAGACGATGAAGTGGTTAAAGCTGCACTTGGTCATCATATTTTTGAAAAATTTGTTGCTGCTAAACATGCGGAGTATGACGAGTATCGTTTATCGGTTCATGAATGGGAATTACGTCGTTATATGAGCTTGTTATAATTTGTTTCAATTTTAAATGGTAAACATAGGGAGTTTTCATATAAGTTTTAGTCTTAATCCCTCCAGGGGGAAACGGAAGGATTAAGAAAAACAATGGAGTGGTTACTTAATGGTACCTACTTCATTGTTTTTTTTTTGACTCAATTGAAACTTCTTGTATATCCTTTTAGGGGTCATCAAAGTAAATAATTTTTTCTTTAGAAAAATTATTAGGAGAGAAATCGGTATACGTGATCTTATCCGAATCAAAAAGTTAGGGTGATCAGTTTAAATAAAACATCTTTTTCTTCTTACTGTATAAGGGGAACCATCATTTAATCATTTATTGATGATAGGTCTAAGATTATCTATATGTTTAATCCGAAAGTGAGAGTTTTAGAAAAAAAGTGATTAGGGTCTGCATAAGAGAAGAATTTTAAAAACAATCCTCTATCTTATGAGCAGAAATTAACGTTAATTATCTGCATGAAGGCCGACAATCTAACGGAGATGTTAGATGTACTTTATCAGTATTAAATCTGTCAGGGCTAGAGAAACTATGGTATACTTGTATTAAAAAATTCGAGTGGTGATAGAGATGGCGATTTTAGAACAGTTAGAGCATCCACAGTTTAAAGTAACAAAATCAGATGGAATTTTAATAGATTATGTACGAAAAAATAAAGAAAAATTTGTTTTTAAATCTATTTCTGAAATTGCCAGGGAATCTGGAATTGCGGAGGCAACGGTAACGCGATTTGTAAAAAAGTTAGGATTTAACAACTTCCAATCCTTTAAAATAACATTTGCACAGGAATTGTCCACTTCTGAAGAAAAGGGGATTGTCCATTCTAATATCAGTTGTGATGAAAGTATATTTGACACTGCCTCAAATCTGTTGCATTCAACGATGGGAGTGTTACAAAAAACGATGGATGATTTGGATTCCGATGTGATGCTAAAATGTAAGAACGCCATTTTGGATGGTCGGAGAATATATATTATGGGAATTGGTCATTCAGGGGTTATTGCCATGGATTTTCACTATAAACTCATACGAATTGGATTGAATACCCTTTCCGTGAGTGATGGTCATATGATGTTAATGCTAGCTTCTATTATGGGGCCACAGGATGTTATTATTGCTATTTCCAACTCGGGTGAAACTGAAGAGTTGATTCAAACTATTCAACTGGCTAAAGAACAGGGGGTAACTATTATTTCTACTATTAATGTGCAATTTTTAAGAAAAATTTTCCAAGGAATGAAAATACACTTACCCTATGCAATTTTCAACTCTTCAAAAATGGTTTTTAATTCCACACCTTTTTGAGCTTTATGATAAATTAATTTCACTAATTCTTGTTTTTGCTTTCGTTGACACTGGCGTAAACTGTCACCCAAACAACGATTATTTAACGTTATTCGTTTTAAATAAAGGTAAACGAATTGAATCATTAACATCAATCGTTTAATCCCTTGTAAAGTTCGAATTTGATAGTTCCCCATTCCGAAATTTTGCTTCACTTCTCGGAAGAAAATTTCAATAGGCCAACGTTTAGTATAGTGTTTAAGTAGTTGTTTGGCAGACATTTTCAAATCATGACTCATAAAACAACGTAAAGCTTTTTCTTCCAAAGGAGCCGTTTGGGGCCAACTTAAAATGATTTGGACGACATGTCCCCCTCTTATTCGTCCCTTATATAGATACGTATAATAACGCTCAGATCCGACGGTCACTAAGTCGAGATCATGAAGGGATAATGTTTTCGCAAATTGTTTCAGTTGAATTCCGTTGGGACGGTAACCTTTAGGAAGAATGATTCGATTCGTTTTAATCGCTCCTAAATAATGAAACCCGACTTGCTTAGCCGTTTGAAGGAGAGCTTCACACGTATACCAACTATCCGCTAAGACATAGCCTTTATAGGGAGGTTTGGGTAATTCCATCAGAGCTCTTCGAACGAGTTCGATTTTACTCTGTTTCTCTTTTTCATAGGGAATGATTTGATAAGGAAGAATTAAATCCTCACATTGAAGCATCAAGGCGACAAATTGATGACCATAAACGTGTTGATGATGAAGATGAGAAAAGTGCCAGCTACATCCTTGAATAGGATGTGTTGCCCGTGACGAAGGTTTAGTTTTAACACAAGTCGTATCATCAACCATCACGTAAATAGGTTGTTGAGTTTGATAAGAACGCTGATAGATACAGGATAAAACATAGGTTTGAATCTGGTGACTGATCGCCTCCTCATCCCAAGGACTATCCGTTAAAAATCGTCCAAAACTTGTCCGATGACAGTGTTTAACGGCAGAGATTTTCCCCTGATAATTTTCCTGAATCATCAAGTTTAGAAACTGGTTAACATGATTAAACTGAGGTTTAGATAAGAATAAATCTAAATCAAGTTGTTTTAAAAATTTGAAAATTGAATTTGAATCTGATATAATACTATCCATGAACATTAACTTAATTCCCCCTCGTTAATTGGTTGTAGGAGACTTAATTATACAGGGATTTAAGTTAATGTTTTTTCTTTTTTTACTGGTATTTTATAGCTGGAAATTAATTGGAAGTAGTTTTGCACATTAATAGTTTCTATTACTGCGGATGGGGACAACACGTTGAAAAGAATCTCACATATTAATTTAGAATATCATTCTACGGAAACCTTATTTGAAACTGGATCCATCACTTCTAAAATCCCTCAAATTTTTATGTTAGATTTAATCTATACGGAGATTATTAAACAGACGTATAACGAGTCATTAAGCAGAAGGTTAAAAACGACGGATGCAATTATTAAGCATCGTAAAAATTAGTGCTCTAGATGAGATAAAACTTAAAGAAAATACCCTATCAGTTTGGATTAGTTGTTATAGTGTCAATAACATTTAACTGTCGCCTAATTAAAGAGCATATATAGGAATAAAGCAAGGAAACGTATCCTAGTGGAGATGGAATATTTTTCACTGAGTGTTAAAACAATCACTAGATATTCACATACATTTTAGGAGTGATAAAATGAAATTAATGTTTGCTTCGGATCTTCACGGATCTTATTATTGGACTCAAAAAGTCATTGACCGATTTAAGGATGAGCGAGCGGATTACCTCGTATTACTGGGGGATTTATTATATCATGGCCCACGTAATCCTCTTCCTAAAGAATATAATCCACAAAAGGTTATCGAACTATTAAATCAGATAAAACATCAGATTATAGCTATTCGAGGAAACTGTGATAGTGAGGTCGATCAAATGGTTTTACAGTTTCCGATGATGGCAGACTATAATTTTATTCCCTTAGAGGATAGAAAATTAATGATTACCCATGGACATCTCTATAGCGAGAACAAACTTTCTCAGTTTTTACAAAAAGGAGATGCACTAGTATTCGGACATATCCACATTCCCATTTTAAAAGAGAAGGAAGGAATTTATTATTTAAATCCTGGATCGGCTACTTTACCTAAGGAGAATCATCCACAGACTTATGCAATTTTAGAAGATAATCATTTTGAGGTCAAGACATTGGACGGCCAGATTTATCGACAACTTCAATTAACCTAAAACATCGCTGAAATGAGATGATTTAAGAGTTAGAAAATAAAGTTTGTCCATACTAAACATGAGGCTCTTAGTTTAGAAAGCCTTAAATTAATAGTTACGATTACACACCTCTTTGAAGAAACTAGCTTACGTTGTTAAGCTAGTTTCTTTTTTTAGTTGTTTCAGTATCAACTAAATAATGACATGTCTATTTGTCCTTTATAAGTGGGGGGACTTCCTTTTTGGGGCGTAAGAATGACATAGAAAAATAGGGCGAATTAACCTAATTAATTTTATTAAATTCAACTAAAAGGGGATATTTTTAATCCCAAAAGAATAAACAGAAGAAGAAGGACCTTTTTTTATGTCTAAAAAAGAGATAAAATTCGAAAAAATTCTAATAAAAAAAGGTATTTATTGTCGAATTGTATTGGGATAACGTAAGTTTTATTAATTTTAATATAAATTATGTCCTGAAGACTATAAAACAATAAAATATCTTTCACAACTTAGGCTAAAGTTTGATATAATACAATAGGTATTCGTGTACAAACAGAAAGGAAGAGCGTCGATGGAAGTGATTAAAATAGAAGGAGGGCGCCCGTTAAAGGGAACAGTCCGAATTGATAGTGCTAAAAATAGTACAGTTGCTTTAATTCCTGCGGCCATTTTAGCGGATTCTTCAGTTATTTTAGAAGGTGTTCCACAGATTGTGGATGTTGAACATCTAGGAATGATGATTGAACAATTAAATGGTAAATATGAAATAGATAATGACGAATTAACGATAGATCCAACTCATTTGATCAATACACCGTTAGTAGAAGGTGCTGTAAATAAATTACGAGCTTCATATTATTTTATGGGAGCTTTACTTGGAAAGTTTAAAGAAGCTGTGATTGGGATGCCTGGAGGATGCTATTTGGGGCCACGTCCAATTGATTTGCATTTAAAAGGCTTTGAAGCATTAGGGGCGACAATCACGCAAGAAGCGGGATCTATCCATTTAAAAGCTGAAAAATTAACAGGTGCTAAAATATATTTAGACTTTGCATCAGTTGGGGCAACGATTAATATTATGTTGGCTGCTGTTAAAGCTGAGGGAATGACGGTAATTGAAAATGCCGCAAAAGAACCAGAAATTATTGACTTAGCCAACCTTTTAAATGGCATGGGAGCTAATATTAAAGGAGCTGGAACAGGTGAGATTCGAATTCAGGGTGTAACAGAACTTCATGGAACACGTCATGCTATTATTCCTGACCGAATCGAGGCAGGAACTTATATTACATTGGCGGCAGTTGCTGGAGATGAAGTTAAAATTGACAATATCATTCCCCATCATTTAGAGGCTTTAATTGCAAAATTACGTGAGATGGGTGTCGATATTGAAGTGCATACAGATCATGTTATTGTACGTGGACGTAAAGAAATGAAAGCTGTAGACTTCAAAACAAGTACATATCCGGGATTAGCGACTGATTTACAACAACCTTTAGTGACATTACTAACTCAAGCTACAGGGGTTGGGATGGTAACAGATACAATTTATTCCGACCGCTTTAAAAATTGTTTTGAGTTAAATAAAATGGGAGCTAATATTAAGGTTCAAGGAAATTCAGCTATTGTTCAGGGACCGTCTAAGTTATCGGGCGCTCGTGTAAAAGCGACTGATTTACGTGCAGGTGCGTCATTAGTGATTGCTGGACTGATTGCTGATGGTGTGACAGAAATCGGAAACACTTACCATATCGATCGTGGTTATTCAAATATCGAGGATAAGTTAAATAATATTGGAGCCAAGGTTTGGCGAGAAGATGTTACAGAATAATAAATCTGTATGAATTGTCTAATTTTATAACAATTGTTAAATTTTAATTTGAGAAAACATAAAAAATTTTATTGCGTCTATTCCTTAAATTTAGTATAATTCTATTGTTATATAGACTTTCTCTGATTAAAGAATTAATCAGGGCCGAAGGAGTGAACTAGAATGAAACAAGGAATTCATCCACAATACAACCGTATTAATGTCGTATGTACAACTTGCGGGAACGAGTTCGAAAGCGGATCTGTTAAGAAAGAAATTCGTGTTGACACTTGCTCAAACTGTCATCCATTCTACACAGGACGTCAAAAATTCGCTCAAGCTGATGGACGTATCGAACGTTTCAACAAAAAATACGGAATCAATGCAAAATAGTTTTGATTTTAAAACACCACCTTATGTGTGGTGTTTTTTTTATTTATTTTTAATAAAATACAGTTGACATTCACGTTACGTCAACCCATATGATAGGTTTAGGAAGGAGATGATTTTGATGGAATATAGTATTCGTCAACTTGCCGATCTAGCTGGAATTAGTACACGAACACTTCGCTATTATGATGAGGTGAAGTTGTTATCTCCTAGTCGGATCAGTCCAACAGGATACCGGATTTATTCAGAGGCAGAGGTAGATAGGCTACAACAAATTTTATTCTATCGAGCGTTGGGGATAAGTATACATGAGATTAAATCCATCTTACTCGATCCGAATTATGATGAACTTAAAGCGCTGGAAAATCATTATCATAAGCTTCTCGAACAAAAAGATGAACTGGAGTTAATGATTGAAAATATTGTATCAACATTAGCTGCTAAAAAAGGAGAGATTAAAATGTCAGATGGTGAAAAATTTAAAGGACTAAAAAGACAACTATTAGAGGAAAATGAACAACAGTATGGAAAAGAAATTCGTCAAACATACGGTGAGGATGTAATTAATCAATCGTACCAAAAATTTAATAACTTAGATGAAAAATCATTTCATCAAATGAAGGACTTAGAGGAAGAGATTTTAGATAAGTTAGCTCACGCCATGGAATCGGGGAATCCTTGTGGACAACAAGGGTTAGAAGTCGCTCAACTTCATCGTCAATGGTTGGAGTATACGTGGTCAAGTTATAGTAAAGAGGCGCATGCTGGATTAGCAATGATGTATTTAGCGGATGAGCGATTTATTGCTTATTATGATCAGGCAGTTAAACAGGGAGCGACGACCTTTTTATCCGAGGCCATTCGATGTTATACTGGGCAACTAGAGCATAAATAATTTTTAATATGAGCGTAAAGTAGAAAATACAGCGGATATTTTCTACTTTTTTTATGTGGATAAAAGGATTATTTGGGTGTAATGTTTTGAAGGCTTCATTCATATAATGGAGTATCTTATCATAGATAAGGGGGATTTAGGATGTATCAAAAAGTAAAAGAAATGGTTGATACCATTTACCCACAACTTGTGGTTATTCGTCGTGATTTACATCAACATCCTGAACTAGGTTTGGAAGAATATCGAACTTCACAGATCGTCTTAGACTATTTGAATGAGTGGGGAATTACAGTTTCCCAATTGATTGGTGAAACTGCTATCGTGGGATTGATCGAAGGTGAATATGGGGATAAAACAATTGGATTAAGGGCAGATATGGATGCATTACCGATTGATGAAAAAACGGGGGCCTCATATGCTTCTTTAGTTCCTGGTAAAATGCATGCGTGTGGTCACGATGTGCATACGACTATTTTACTAGGAGCAGCCTATATTCTGAAACAATTACAACATGATTTTAAAGGGAATGTTAAATTATTTTTTCAACCTGCGGAGGAGACAGTAGGCGGTGCGAAACAGATGATTCAAGCGGGGTGCTTAGAACATCCACATGTGAATCACGTTCTCGGACTTCATGTTCGCCCAACTTTGAATGTTGGTGAGGTAGGCTTTCATTATGGGAAATGTCATGCGGCGAGCGATACGATTTTTTTAAACATTCATGGTAAACAGGCACATGGGGCTTACCCACAGGATGGAATTGACGCTATTTTAATTGCATCTCATGTTGTAACTGCATTACAGAGTTTAGTTAGTCGCAATCTTTCACCATTTGAGTCTGCAGTTTTAAGCTTAGGAATGATAGAAGGAGGAACAGCGGGGAATGTTGTTTGTGATCAAGTTAAAATTAGGGGGACATTAAGAACGCTTGATCAAACGACGCGTGCCTTCATGAAAAAACGTTTGACAGAAGTTGCGATTCATACCGCAGAGGCATTCGGAGGAATAGCTGATGTTTACTTAGAGGAAGGATACGCACCGCTTATTAATGCACATGCAATCACGGATGCAGTTGCTCATGTTGCTAAACAGGTCGTAGGGGACGACAATGTTATCATGATGGAACATCCGAGTCTAGGTGTCGAGGATTTTGCTTATTTTGCTGAGGCCGTCCCATCGTGTTTTTATAATTTAGGAACTGCAAATCCACAAAAGGGAATCCAGGGGATGTTACATGAAAATACATTTGATATTGATGAGGATGCAATCAAAGTAGGGGTTTGTTTGCAGGTTTTAGCGACACTTCATCTATTATCATAGTTAATAATTGGGGGAGAAAAGATGATTGAACCAAAACCATTAAAAAAGGGTGGAACGATAGCGATTGTGGCTCCAGCTGGGCCGCTTGATTCAGACATTATTTTTCAGGGGGAAGAATTGTTACAACGAATGGGGTTTGAAGTTATTGTGACTCCAAGTTGCTTTGAGCGAATTAATTATTTGGCGGGCCATTCAGATAAGGAGCGTGCTGAAGATATTATGATGATGTTCGCTGACGATGGAGTTGACGCTATTTTGTGTATGAGAGGTGGTTACGGATCAGCCCGAATTGTTCCGTATTTTAAAGACTTTAAATTTGAAAATTATCCAAAACCATTTATCGGATATAGCGATGTGACGTATTTACATCTATTCTTTAATCAATCTCACCAACTCATGACTTATCACGGACCGATGATTAAAGACCTACTTTTAAATGACGAATTGACAACCTGTCACTGTTTGGAAACAATTATGGGTGAGACAACTTTTGATATTATCGATGTTCCTTACTACAATGAGACCTTACGTCCTGTTTCTGGGACACTAGTGGGTGGAAATTTAACAATGATTTGTACGACATTGGGGACCCCCTATGAAATTGAAACGCGAGGGAAAATTTTATTTATCGAGGAAGTTGATGAACCGACCTATTCGGTGGATCGGCTATTAACGCAGTTAAGCCAGAGTGGGAAGTTGGAGGAAGCAGAAGGGATTATTTTAGGTGACTTTAACGTTCATGATAAAGAAGAAACACAACAATTACTTGAGCGCACCTTTAAAGATTATAAAAAGCCGGTGGCTCATCATATACCGAGTGGCCATTGTCGACCAATGATCACTTTACCAATGGGGGCTGAGGTGACCTTAATTCCTCACTTAAATCGCATCGCTATCCGTGGAAAAAAAACGTGTTTATAAGAGAACGAGATAAAATCTTCGTTGATTTTATCTCTTTTTTAATACCCGGGAAATAATTTGAAAATTAAAGGGACATCTTGAATCTTAAAGGCGAGGTTTGATATAATGGACAAGTTGCTTTAAAAGGAAGATGAAAGGTGGTTTTGATAAAATGTATGATATCAGACAGGAAGGCTGGGTAGAAGCCATTTGTGGTAGCATGTATGCTGGAAAGACTGAGGAGTTAATCCGTCGTTTAAAGCGTTTAGACTTTGCGCGACGTTCATATTGTTTATTTAAACCAGTTATTGATAATCGTTATAGTGATGATGAAGTCGTTTCACATAGTGGATTGAAAATGCCGTCAATTGCGATTGAGCATCCAATTGAGATTTTTGATTATATTAAAGAAGATACCTATGCTGTTGCTATTGATGAGGTTCAATTTTTCGGGGAAAATATTGTGGAGGTTATTGAACACTTAGCTGATCGTGGAATTCGTGTCATTGTAGCGGGATTAGATAAAGATTTCCGAGGGGAACCGTTTGGAAATATGCCAGCTTTATTAACGAAGGCTGAGTTTGTTACTAAATTAACTTCAATTTGTAGTGTATGTGGGGCATCAGCGACAAGATCACAACGATTAATCGATGGAAAACCTGCTTCGTACTTTGATCCTATTATTCAAGTAGGTGCGAAAGAGGCTTATGAACCTCGTTGTCGCCATTGCCATGAAGTAAAAGATCGCCCAACGACATTAAATTTAAAATAATAAAAAAAGTTTAGATAAAATGTTGACAATATGATTGTACGCATGTATAATTAATATTGTTGATACGGAGGAATACCCAAGTCCGGCTGAAGGGATCGGTCTTGAAAACCGACAGGGCGTGAAAGCGTCGCGGGGGTTCGAATCCCTCTTCCTCCGCCATAAAAAGATAATAATTCACACAAGTGTGTGATTTTTTTTTATTCTTTGTCGCAAACTATAAACGCTTAGTAGTAGGGTAAAAAAACCTTCACAATTAATTGTGAAGGTTTTTTGTTTAGAAAAATGAGCTAGACCATACAATAAGGGGGAATTTGCACGGTAAACTGACGATTTATGGAAAACATCAGGCATCGAGTCAATGGTAGGTAAAGTTGTCGTTTATAATTAGTTATAGGGAGGGAATTTATTTGGTTACAGCATTTTTTCCAACGATTATTTTATTGATAGGATACTTATTCTTTCTTGTCATGACGAAGAAGTATAAGAGTTATTCAAGACAAAAGCTAACACGGTTAACTCTTTTTGTTTGTTATGTGATTGCGCTGATTGGAATTGTATTTTTCCCATTTCCAATTCAGCGAGAATTAATTGAGGATAGTATTCGATATGGGATGGAGCAGTATCATAATTTCATTCCGTTTAGCACACCCCTTCGTTCGTTTAACGAAATGGGTGACATAGGAATTTTATCCCTGATGCATCTATTCTTAAATGTTTTATTATTTATCCCCCTTGGCTTTCTCGTCCCCATTATCTGGAGTAAAAAAATGAGCGTTCAATCTGTTGTTTGGTGCGGATTCTTCACGTCCTTGTGTGTTGAAGCGGTTCAATTTTTATTAAGTTTATCCTTAGGTTATGTCTATCGAAGTGCAGACGTGGATGATTTGATTTTAAATACTTTGGGAACATTTATGGGCTATCTATTATTTAAATTCACCTATTATAAAAAAAGAAATCGATCGTGTCTATAAAGAGGAAACAAAAAGCCTTCTCGAAATCTGGAGAAGGCTTTTTGTTTATTTACGACAATTTGATATCTTTTTGCAACCGTTGCATCCGCAACCACATCCACCAGATGTCTGATTACGAATGAGCTTTTTAATAATTAAAAGGAAAATAACGAGTAAAATCAAGGAAATGACTAAGGTAGCTAAAGAAATTTGATGTCTTAATAAGAAAATTCCCCCTTGATAAATAATGAATGAAACAACATAAGCTAGACCAGTCTGATATAAAATAGCTGTTAATGTCCATTTCCACGACATCATTTCTCGTTTAATAGCGCCGATAGCAGCAAAACATGGAGCGGCTAGGAGTGTAAAGGCCATAAATGAGTAGGCGCTTAAGGGAGTGAAAAGAGTAGGTAAACTGTTTATTAATTCAGTCGACTCTTCCGTCATCGCATCACCAAGGCCAAATAAAATTCCGAAGGTAGCAACTACATTTTCTTTTGCTAAAAATCCTGTCATTGTTGCAACTGTTGCTTGCCAATTACCAAATCCAAGTGGAGCAAAAATAGGGGCAATTGCGTGACCGATAGAGGCTAAAATACTATCTCTTGCATCAACCATCTCGAATGACCAGTTAAAGGATTGTAAGAACCAAACGAAACCTGAGGCAACAAAAATAACAGTCCCAGCTTTATAGATAAATCCCTTTGCTCGATCCCACATATGTAACAACACATTTTTTAGTGCTGGCAGGTGATAAGGTGGCAGTTCCATCAGAAATGGAGTTGGATTCCCTTTGAATAAAGGAGTTTGTTTTAAAAGGATTCCTGAGAAAATAATCATTGCTATTCCTAAAAAGTACATCGATGGAGCAATCCAAGACTTCGTTGGGAAAAAGGCCCCGGCGATAAGGGCGAAAACAGGCAACTTAGCCCCACAAGGAATGAATGGGGTTAAGATAATTGTCATTCGGCGATCTTTTTCATTTTCAATCGTACGGCTCGCCATAATTGCAGGAACGCTACATCCTGATCCAATTAACATAGGAATGAATGATTTTCCAGATAACCCGAATTTTCTAAAAAGGCGATCCATAATAAAGGCAACGCGGGCCATATATCCACAGTCTTCTAGAATAGAAATAAGGAGAAATAAAATTATAATTTGAGGGACGAAGCCTAAAACAGCGCCTACTCCGCCAACCATTCCATCGACAATAAGACCGATTAACCAATCGGCAGTATTGATACTTTTTAAAAAGTAAGAGAGGTTTCCTTGAACGAGCTCTCCGAAGAAAACATCATTAATCCAATCGGTGGCGATAGAACCGAGGGAAGTGACCGAAATATAATAAATTCCCCACATAATTAGAGCGAATATAGGAAATGCAAGCCATCGATTAGTTAAAATAGAATCAACTTTATGGGAAATGGTTAGTTGAGAATCTTTTGCTTTTTTAACACATTCTTGAACGATACTTTCAATAAATTCATAGCGTGCATTCGTTAGGATACTTTCACTGTCATCCTCTAATGAAGATTCATGTGTTGAGATAATCGTTTCAATTTTTTGATGAATATCTGTGGATAATTCTAACTGCTTCATCATATGAACATCTCGTTCAAATAATTTGATACTGTAAAATCGTTGGAGTGGTTCTTCGGTTATATTTTTTAATTCATTCTGAATTTCTTTTAGGGAAGATTCCAAATTTGTATCAAAAAGAGGCATTTTAGGTGGCATCTTTGTTATTTCTATTGCCTCTATTAACTCAGTTAGTCCTGTTTGTTTTAACGCAGATGTTTCAATAATAGGACACCCTAATGTGTGGATAAGTTTTGAAATATTAATTTGAGTCCCTTGTTTTTTTACCAAATCCATCATGTTTAAAGAGATGACGACTGGAATGTTTAACTCCATCAGTTGTGTTGTTAAATAAAGATTACGCTCAATATTAGACGCATCGATGATATTTAAAATAACATCCGGATGTCCATTCAATAAAAAATTTCGAGTAATAATTTCCTCGGGTGTATAAGGAGATAGAGAGTAAATTCCGGGTAAATCAACAATTTTAATTTTTTTGTTATCTCGTACTCTTCCTTCCTTTTTTTCTACAGTAACTCCGGGCCAGTTTCCAACATATTGGTTGCTTCCAGTCAAAGCATTAAAGATCGTTGTTTTTCCGCAGTTTGGATTCCCGATTAAAGCAATTGTCAATGACATAAAAATTCCCCCTTTTTTAATGGCTATTAACTATTTAACGATAATATTTTCGGCATCTTCCTTACGTAAAGATAGTTCATACCCTCGAACAGTGACCTCGATGGGATCTCCTAGTGGAGCTACTTTTCTTAAATAAATAGAGGTTCCCTTTGTAATTCCCATATCCATAATTCGACGTCGAAGGGCTCCCATACCATTTAATTTTGTTACAATGGCTGTCTCACCTATTTTTACATCCTTTAAAGTTTTCATTTTCATTCCTCCTAAAATACTTTTTGGGGTCCACGTGAATTAGAAGTTAATGTTAGTCTAAGTATTCATACCTAATCATTAAGAAGAAAATCTTTTCTTACAGTGGACACAAAATGATTGAAAAGATTTTAACCTGTGCATAAACAGAATTTATCTGTTAATACGCACTTCTCGTTTTTACGAGTTAGACAGTGTTAACCGAGCTCTTTTCTTTTATGTTAACATAATTAGGAAATGGTTAGCAAGTGCTAACTGAGATAATTCAGTATATGTCGAGTAATAATGATATATTCCATTACCTATTCATCTGATAAGAAGTATAAAAGTTGAAGAAATGAGGAATATTATGCTAAGATTATAACGATATTTAGATTTTATTAATTAGGGGGGCATATGAAATTACAAGAATCGGGTGAAAATTATTTAGAAACTATTTACCTATTAAATGAAAAAAATGGCTTTGTTCGTTCAATCGATGTAGCTAATGAATTGAATTTTTCTAAACCGAGTATTAGTCGGGCAATGCGAATCTTAAAGGAAGCAGGATTTATCTTGATTGAAAGAAATGGTCAAATTCGTTTAACCGAAGCGGGTTATCATCGAGCCAAAGCGATTTATGAACGTCATTGTTTGATTAAAGATTTTTTAATAAAGACCCTTCAGATTAGTGATGATCTAGCTGATAAGGATGCCTGTCGAATTGAACATGTTATAAGTGATGAAACATTTGAGCAGATGAAACGTCTATTTCAAAAAGAATAATTAAAAAGAGCAAGAATGATGGAACGGTCATTCTTGCTCTTTTGATATTAAAGTATCATTGATTTTACTCTACTTCCCCACGAAGTGAGAGCTCAAACCTAGTAACGAAAGTGTAAAAATAAGTTTAGCGAACGGTATAACCGAGATGATTAAAAGCATCTAAAATATATTTAGGCGATCCAATCCCCTCATTGTAATGAACAGAAATTAATTTTAAAGATAAATTAATATCTAATTTTTCCACCCCGTCTAAATTAGTTTCAAAATAATCTCTAATTTTTTTTTCATCCTCATTCGAACTTAAGTTATCCACGTTTAACATAAAAGTTTTAGCCATCATCCTCACCTCAGACTTTCTTTATCACTTAGTCTTGATAACCTCTTTATTTTATCATAGAATAAATTAAAAAAGAACTAATAACGGGTGATTATATGGAGCATCTTGAGTTTATGCAACAGGCAATTGAAGAATCAAAGAAAGCGCAAACCATTGGAGAGGTACCAATTGGTGCGGTTATTGTCAAAGATGATAAAATTATAGCGCGAGCGCATAATCTACGTGAAACAAGTCAGTTATCTACAGCCCATGCTGAATTATTGGCAATCCATGAAGCGAATAAAGCTTTAGGGTCATGGCGGTTGGAAGAATGTACACTTTATGTGACATTGGAACCTTGCCCCATGTGTGCGGGGGCAATTGTTCAATCGAGAATTCCGAAAGTTGTTTATGGCGCAAAGGATCCGAAAGGTGGATGCTGTGGGACTATTTATAATTTGTTAGAAGAGCAGCAGTTCAATCATCAGTGTGAAGTAATTTCTGGTGTAATGGAAGAGGAGTGCGGTCAGTTACTCACGACTTTTTTTAAAGAATTAAGACAGAAAAAAAAACGAAATAAGATTGACAAGCAAGAGACTAATTGATATACTAAATGTGTATCAATTGAAACTCTCTTTTGGTACCCTTATTCAATAGGACGGTGTGAACCAGGTCAGGACAGGAATGTAGCAGCCTTAAGCATTTAGTTTTATGTGGGTGAGGGTACCAAAGGAGAGTTTTTTTTATTAGCTCAACCTTGGTATCTTAACAGAATTTTAACAAACCGTTCGTTGGGTGTATGATAGAATAAAGGGAAGAAATGAACCTTGGAGGTATGCGTGATGGGAAAAAGGGTATTAGTAGTGGAGGACGAACTTTCTATTCAGAGAATTTTACAATACGATTTAATGCAGTCAGGTTTTATAGTTGATTTAGCATCAGATGGAGAAGAGGGGCTACAAAAGGCACGTCGAAATTCCTATGATGTGATGATATTAGATGTTATGCTACCTAAACGGGATGGTTTCTCAGTATGCAAGGAATTAAGAAAAGAGGAAAATCCAGTCTATATTGTCATGTTATCTGCACGCGATGATGAATTTGATCGGGTAATGGGACTTGATGTTGGAGCCGATGACTATATGACTAAGCCCTTTTCGTCTCGTGAGGTAGTTTCAAAGGTAAAAGCTATTATGCGCAGAAAGGGAATGCATCATCAGAAGGCGTGTACAGAACGTTTAAGTTATCAACAACTAATCTTAGACCAACGCCGTTTTGAAGTCTTAATCAATGAAGAGGTTATCGATTTTACGCTTAAAGAGTACGAATTGTTAGAATTTTTAATTCACCATCAGGGGCAAGCTTTATCACGTAATTTATTATTAGACCGACTTTGGGGATATGAGTATGATGGAGATACACGTATTGTTGATGTTCACATCTTTAAAATTAGGGAAAAATTAAAACCTTATGGGATTAAAATTAAAACCATACGTGGAATTGGATATATGCTAGAGGATGAGAAAAATGATTAAGACTCGCCATGAATTACTTTCATTTTATTTATTGTGTACAATTTTGCTTTTTGTAAATATTGGAACGTCTAATGATGGACAGATTACCTTTGTCTTTTTAATGATGTTACTGATTGTTATGATTTCCCAATATCGTCGTTCGATGATTTATTTAAAGCAATTGAAGCGATATGATGAGGTGGCGTTATTAGTTCAGGAGAAGAATGATTATAGTAGTATTCGTCCTCTTGTGATTGAGCAACAGGAGGTTGTCGGTGTTCAATATAATCAATTGATGCGGTTTATTCATCAACAAGAATTCAGAAATAAAAGGAATATGCAAATTCTGAATATTATTACTAATAATATTCAAGATCCCATTGTTATTTTAAATATTCATGGGGAGTTAGAGTACGCGAACAATCAATTTAAGGAATGGGTTCATATGACTGCGTTAAAGAAACTGTCGTTTTATGATGTAAAAAATGAGCCTATTCGAAAAATTCTCGAGGATGCGCTTATTTGTGAAAAAACTCGAAAAAAGCAACTTAAGATTCATAATAAGTACTATAGTTCAGTCGCACATCCAATCTTTGATGAACAAGGGGATTTTAATGGGGTTGTTGTTTTATTCTATGATATTTCTGATTTGAAAAAATACGAAAATTTACAAAAGGAATTCTTTAGTAACGTTTCGCATGAATTAAAGACTCCGATTAGCGCTATTAAAGGGTGTAGTGAAATTCTTTTAAATGGTGGGTTAAAAGATCAAGCAATTTGTGAAGAGTTTTTAACCATTATTCAAAATGAAAATTTGCGAATTGAACGATTAGTTAAAGATCTTCTATTAATTAACCGATATGAACACGATCAAATTAAACATCAAACACAGCGTTTAGAAGTAAACTATCTATTAAATGATTGCATCCAAAATGTACAAACAATAGCTAATCTTAAGCATCAGACGATTGATTTTGTTGAGGAAAAAAAATATTGGGTCGAGGGGGATTATACGAAGCTACAGCATTGCTTTTTAAACCTTTTAACGAATGCCATTCATTATTCTCCTGATGAGACGCAAATACAAATTAAGGTATCCGAAAAGTCAACCTTTATAGAGATAAGCGTGATTGACCATGGAATTGGTATTCCACCGGAGGATCTTCCGCATATTTTTGAACGTTTTTATCGTGTGGATAAAGCAAGGTCTCGCCATACAGGCGGGACAGGACTTGGCCTGTCTATTGTGGCGTCCATTATCGAAGCCCATCATGGAGCGATTCAAGTGCAGAGTGAATTAAATAAGGGAAGTTGTTTTACGGTTCAGTTACCTAAACTTTTGAAGTAACCTTTACGGTTTTTTTCTGATAAATCTTTATTTAACAGGGAAAAGTCGACCAATGGAGGTTGCTTTTTTTTGTTCATGGAGTTTTAACGAACTCTTAACAGAAAATTAATATTTCACATGTTTATTTATATTACAATGGATCTATCAAAAGAGATGTAAATGGAGGCGTGATGAATTTGAAAAAATTATTATCTTTAGTTGCGGTTGCAACGGTATCTTTAACAGTAGTTGCTTGCGAGGGGCAAAAACCTGCCGAATTAGTTGAAACACCAGCATTGAAGGAAGGGGCAATTGATGTCGTTAGTCGTGAGGCGGGGTCAGGAACGCGTCAGGCTTTCGAAGAAATTATCGGCTTTAATGGCGAAGGTCAGACACCGTTAACGAAAAGTGCAACAATTAAGGATGGAAATGGAGTTGTTGCAACATATGTATCAGAAAATGAGCAATCACTAGGATATATTTCCTTTGTTACCTTACAAGAAAATGAAGGAAAGATTGAAGGATTAACAGTGGATGGGGTAGAGGCGACGCCGGAAAATGTTTTAAGTGGAGCATATGCGGTAGCTAGACCTTTTGAAATGGTGTATATGGATCAAAATTTAACAGAAGTGGAACGTGCATTTATTGAGTTTGCTGCTTCACAAGAGGGACTAGAAATTTTAGATGCTAATGGAACTATTGTGGATAAATCAGCGGCAGAGGCTTTTGATATGACAAAATACAATCAATTATCTGGAAATTTAATGATGGGGGGATCAACGTCGACGGAGGCTGTTGTTAAAGCATTGGCAGATGAGTTTTGTGCCTTATTTCCAAAAGTGACCTATGAATACAACGCAACGGGTTCAAGTGCTGGGGTAAAAAATGCCATTGATGGAACTTATAAATTAGGATTTGCTTCACGTGAAATTAAAGATTCAGAGTTAGAATCAGGAATTCAAACAACAACTTTATGTATGGATGGAATTGCATTAGTTGTAAATCCAGAAAATGATGTAGAAGATATTTCAACGGAGCAAATTAAAGACGTGTATACAGGAACGATTACAGAGTGGTCGGTATTAACAAAATAATTAAAAAAGGAATTACTCAGCGAGGGGTAATTCCTTTTTTGTAGAAATAATCCAGGGGTTATTTGTTAACTAGAAATGTTAAGGAATTGTTAACAAGCGTTAACTTTATGTTAACAAAATAAGAAAAATAGAAGGATGATGTTACAATGTCCGTGTAGAGAAAAAGCGTTAAATTTTAATTTAACTGGGTGGAGGCGTTGAAACGTGAAAAAGGATATGAGTTTAAATAGGCGAAGAGTGTTCGTTGAAAAATTCTTCCATGGGTTGTTTTTACTGGCGGCACTGATTGCTGTATTGAGCGTCGCATTAATTATTATATTTATTTTTGGGAAGGGGTTGGCTCCATTCTTTAGTGGGAATGAATATGGAACCTACTCATTTATTGATTTTATAAGGGGGCTTAAATGGACGCCGCAAAGTGGAGAATACGGCATTGGATATATGATTGTTAACTCTATTTTTGCGACTTTCGGTGCCATTTTACTAGGAGTACCTATTGCCTTATTAACGGCTGTTTTTATTGCTGAAATTGCTCCTAAACGTATTGCGGGAATGGTGCGACCAGCGATTGAGTTATTGGCAGCTATCCCATCGGTATTATATGGGGTGTTTGGTTTTGCAGTGATCACACCACTTGTAAAACAGATTTCACCATATCCAACAGGAGATTCTCTAATAGCCGTTATTATTGTTTTGACAATTATGATTTTGCCAACGATTGTGGCAGTCGTTGAGACGGCGATTCGAGCGGTTCCTAAAAGTTATAAAGAAGGATCATTAGCGCTAGGTGCATCAAAAATACAAACCATTTTTAAGGTAACATTACCCGCTGCGCGATCAGGAATTTTAACGGGGATCATTTTAGGAGTAGGACGTGCGATTGGGGAAACAATGGCGGTTATTTTAGTCGCGGGAAATCCTGAGTCGGGAATTGCGACAACCATTTTTGACCGCGTCCGTTTATTGACAACAAATATTGCTTTAGAGCAAGGTTATGCGGCGAAGCTTCATGAACAAATGTTATTTTCAACCGCGGTTGTTTTATTTATCTTTATCATGATTATCAATTTAGTTTTAGCGCGTATTCAAAAAAAAGGAGGTGATTGCTAATGTCTCGAAAAATAAAGGATCAGTTATGCACAATGCTTATTTGGCTAGCGGCTACTTTTTCAGTAGGGGTCTTAGTCTTAGTGGTTGGTTTTATTTTCTCTAAAGGTTGGTCTAAGATTTCGGTAGATTTCTTATTTAATGACTATGAGTCAAAGACTCAGTACGTTAATCTTGAAAGTAATCAGGTATATATCGCTCCATCTTCCCTTTCAGCGGATGCACTGTTTTTAGAAAACTTAGGGGCAGCACTTGAATTAAATGGCGATCATTACGAGGTTGTTTGGATTGATAAGGAATCACCATTAAAAGAGGCAACTAATAATGCGGATGAGAAGGTGAGAATTAATAAGGGAGACCACATCCAACAAATTAAGGTTCCGGGAAAAAGCTTAACATTAGATGAGACGGTGGATAAGGAAGAGGTTATTCAATTTTTGGGCGATGCTAATACGTTGGTGATGAAAGTCATGTCTACCGGGGGTGGAATTTTCCCAATGATTATTTCAACCTTACTTTTAGTGTTCGTAGCCCTCCTTTTCTCTGCACCCATTGGAATTTTAGCAGCGATTTATTTAGTGGAGTATGCAAAACCAGGAAGGTTAGTGAATACCATTCGATTTGCAACTGAGATCTTAGCAGGAATTCCGTCGGTTGTTTATGGATTGTTTGGAATGCTTATGTTTGTAAATACCCTGAATTTAGGTATGTCCATTTTAGCGGGAGGGTTAACCCTTACAATTTTATTATTACCGACGATGATGAGGACAACAGAAGAGGCTTTAAAGGTTGTGCCAATGAGTTATCGTGAGGCTTCTTACGGACTAGGAGCGAATAAAATTCAAACCTTATCTAAAGTTGTTTTACCGAGTGCAATTCCGGGAATCTTGGTTGGGATTATTTTATCAATTGGTCGAATTATCGGGGAATCTGCGGCCTTATTATTTACAATTGGGACATTTGCAAAGTTACCGGTAAATCCTTCAACTGGAAGCTTCTCGCTGTTTGAAACAGGGACTTCACTCACTGTTCGTGCGTATATCGAAGTCAAGGAATCTGGAAATGTCGAAATGGCAGCAGCCATTGGAATTGTTATTCTTATTGTTGTGTTTACCCTTAATATACTGTCGAGATTAGTTGCGAAGAAATTTAGTAAAGTTAATGACTAGGAGTGTGAAGAAAGATGAAGCCAAAATTCAGTGTATCGGATTTAAATTTATTTTATGGAAACTTTCAGGCCTTACATCAAATTAATATAGAAATTCCCTCAAACCAGGTAACGGCCCTAATTGGTCCTTCAGGTTGTGGGAAGTCAACCTTTTTAAGAACATTAAATCGAATGAACGATCTTGTAGACACGGCGAAAATTACTGGGGAGATTCAATTAGATGGAGAAAATATTTATTCAGATATTGATGTGATGAAGTTAAGAACGCGTGTGGGGATGGTTTTTCAAAAGCCAAACCCGTTTCCAATGAGTATTTATGATAATATTGCGTATGGTCCACGATGCCAAGGGGTTAAGGATAAAAATCGACTTGATGAAATCGTTGAGAAGTCTTTACGTGGGGCTGCGCTATGGGACGAGGTTAAGGATAGGCTAAACAAATCAGCAATGGGATTGTCTGGGGGACAACAACAACGTCTTTGCATCGCGCGAGCGATTGCAATGGAGCCAGAAGTAATTCTAATGGATGAGCCGACATCGGCGCTGGACCCGATTGCAACCAAAAAGGTAGAGGAGTTAATGGAACAATTAAAAGAGAAGTATACGATTGTTATTGTCACTCACTCTATGCAACAAGCGGCACGTATTTCAGATAAGACGGCATTTTTCCTGATGGGGGAACTAATTGAATTTGATGATACGAATAAAGTTTTTACAAATCCACAGGATAAGCGAACAGAAGATTATATTACTGGACGTTTTGGATAAGAGGGGGAATTTGGAATGAAAAAGACAAGACTTGAGACAGATTACGAGGTACTACTGCAAGAGGTGAATCAATTATCACAGTTGACTATTCAGGCTTATGAACAAACACTATTAGCTTTAAAGACATTAGACCTAGAAATCGCCCTGACGATTCTTAAAAAGGATCAAAAGATTGATAATTTATCAGAAGAAATCGTGGAAGAGGCCACGATTGTTATTATTCGTCAACAGCCTGTAGCCAGTGATTTACGAAAAATCTTAATGATTATGAGATTAGCGACTGAATATGAGAGAATTGCAGACTATACGAAAAATTTAGCAGAATACATTATTTTAATTAAACAAAAGGAATCATTAGAACATTACGAAAAAAATGTGGATAAACTTGTTTATATGATAGAATTGGTAATTAAAATGTTAACGCTCGTTATTGAAGGATTAAAAGAAGAAAATAAAACAAAAGTCAAGGAAGCGGCGGATTTAGATAAAAAGGTGGATGAGGTTTATAATGAGTTGATGGCTTCGTTGATTACTCATATTCAAGTGGTCGACGGAAAAGTATTCGGAACTGCGTATGCTATTTTAATCAATAAATATATTGAGCGTGCGGGGGACCATGTGACCAATATTGCTGAAGAAGTTTTATATGCGCTTAAGGGGCATCGTTACCATCTGAACTAAATAATGAAAGGCAGTTCAATTAAATTGAACTGCCTTTCATTATGGAGACGACGGAGATTTTCATCATAATATTTTGGCGAATATATAATGGCTCTTTGTCAAATCGTGTGGGTGAATAAAATCTATACATGTAATCAAGAGGAATTAGGCCATTCTTTAGACGGCTTGGTTCCTCTTCTTTTTTTGTTCAAAAGTGTATTTATGAATAATCAAAATTCTTGCTTTGAAATGGTAGAAACTACGGTATCCGAAGGCAATACGTTTAATGACTTTAATGTTATTGTTAATTCCTTCGAGTACTCCATTTGTATAAGGAGTTTCGATAGTATTTTTGACATAATCTTGATAATGAGTGAGTGTTTTTAAGGCTGTTTTCATTTCGTGTGAAAGCAGGTCAGAGGGGTGTTGAATGGCATGATGAAATATTTCAAGGTTACGAAGTTTAATAGCCTGTTGGACAGTTTGGTAGAAATCATAAGTCTCCTTTAGTTCAGGGTCTAGGGCTAATAAAAAGTCAATAATTTCTTGTTGAGAGATCATCTTTTTGAAGCAGTTGGAATAGAAGTAATGAGTGGCATTAAGATCTTCTTGGGCTTTTAAGAGAAGTCGCCAATAATATTTGAATTTATTATAAAACTCTTTATTTTGATTCATGAAACGAATGCGTGTTTTATTAAGAGCACGAGAGACTAGTTGAACGATATGAAATTTATCTAAAACAATCTTAGCCTTAGGGAATACCTCTTTAATGAGTGTCATATAAGGGGCGTACATGTCAATGACGACGTGGGTTACACCTTCACGAGCTGCTTTAGAAAATCGCATAAAATAAGTCCTTAGTGTACTTAAGCGACGGTCTTCAACGATATCAATTAGCTTTCCATTGGACGCATCACAAAAAATGAAGGACATTGCTCCCTCGGCCGATTTAACCGACTTAAACTCGTCAAAACAAAGAACTTTTGGGAGAGAATTAAAGGGAAGCGGCTGTTCTTCATAGGAAGAATGAATGACGCGGTTAACGGTTGAATGAGAAACGTTAAGCTCACGTGCAATATCTGTTTCGGATTTCTTATGACTAGCTTCTAAAAAGATGGCTTGTTTTACGGGAGTGGAAATAAAACAATTAGGGTTAACAAGAGATGTTTCTAGGGTAAATGTTCGGTCGCAATGACGGCATTTATAACGTTGTTTTTTTAAGTCTAGATAAGCATCAAATCCGGAAATTTTGACTAGCTTAATACGTGAAGTTTTGAAGCCGTGTTTAATGATATTTGAGTCAAAAGAATGACCACAGTGGTAGCAACGAGTCGGTTGAAAAGAAAGAGTTCCCAAAATAAGTTTAGAACGAACATTCTTAATCTGAGTTTCTTGGATACAATTTTTTGAAAAAGTAATATTTTTATCTTTTAAATCAAGTAAAGTTGAGATACAATTAGTGTGAGACATAAACCCAATCCTTTCGTGTTTTTTTGGTCGATTACATTGTATAGAATTTGGGACGTTATGTCTCTTTTTTTGTACTTATTTTTTAATTCCAATAAAAGAGGTGTGGGCATCACCCACACCAAATATTATAGAACCTATATAATAAAGGATTGTTTCATCTTAGAAAACTACGTGTCAAATATTCAACCTAAACACGGGGAGAGGTATTAGTAGATTAAATGTTTGCATCGGGGTTAAGGAGAATTTATCAGAAGGATGTTAAAGTTTATCAAGGAGGGGCTTTATTGACTTTAAATTATTTCACTTTATGTCATTTAGGAGAATATCCGGGAATTTTCTTGTTTACCGGTTCGACTTTGGAGGGACATCTACGGAGACATTAAATTCCTAAGGGGAGTTGATTGATGAGGAGTAAAGAGCACTTGAAACTCATCACGATAATAAAGGTTATCAGTGCGCTGTCTCTTTTCTTTTGAGGGGTTTGATTATACATGAAATAAAGAAAAATAAGTGAGAATAGATCAAATGCTAGCTGTAAAAAGTGTGTTTGTGAACGGATAAAGAGAGGCATTAAAGAGAGCGTCTCTAAGAGTAATCCTGATAGATAGAGTGCATTTATAAGGGCTGAGTATTTAATGTCTAATTTTCCGATAAACACGAGTTGAGCCCCAAAATAGCAAAGAATACTAATAAAGCTCCAAAAAATAAGCTGGTTAGGATAAAATATCCCGATAGTAAAAAATAAACTGAGGTAATAAGACAAATTCATAAAGAGTAGATAGAGAAGCACATGGGTTCCGGCTTGTAACCTATCTCTACTCAAATAAATAATCACGCAAACGGAAGTAATCCAAAATCCCCCACAATTAACAATGTCAGATAAACTCCAAAATGTATTTGGTGAAAATGGCCTCAGATAGGCAGTAAGAACTCCGATTAAAGCTCCGAGAATACAGTAAGTTATCAATTTCATCTAAAAGGAACTCCTTTTCTATTAAATGTATAACTAGTATAGCACCAAGTTGTGGATAAATCTTTACTTTATTTTTAGAAAAGTGCAACAAGTGCTCAGACATTGTTAATAATGTATGATATAATCAAAATTATTTTTAAACTAGAAAGTTAGGAGTCTTTTTATGTCATATCATGCCCTATATCGTGCTTACCGCCCACAAAAGTTTAGCGACGTTGTGGGGCAGAAGCATATTGTTAGAACGATTCAAAATGCTTTAAAACATAATCGATTATCACACGCTTATTTATTTTGCGGTCCACGGGGAACGGGAAAGACATCGATTGCGAAAGTTATTGCCAAGGCAGTCAACTGTATCCACTTTCCAACGGATGAACCTTGTAATGAGTGTGCAAATTGTCAGACAATTACGAATGGATCAAATGCTGACGTTTTTGAAATTGACGCCGCGAGTAACAACGGTGTGGATGAAATTCGTGAAATTAGAGACAAGGTAAAATATGCGCCGACAACGGGGCGTTATAAAGTATATATTATTGACGAAGTTCACATGCTATCCACAGGGGCATTTAATGCACTACTAAAGACGTTAGAGGAGCCTCCAAAACATGTCATTTTTATTTTAGCGACAACTGAACCACATAAAATTCCACCAACGATTATTTCACGATGCCAACGTTTTGATTTTAAACAAATCTCTATTCAAGAAATTACAGATCACTTGATTGAAATTACTAAACAGCAAAACATGGATTACGACGAAGAGGCTATTAAATTAATTGCTCAATTATCTGAGGGGGGAATGCGAGATGCCCTTAGTCTGTTAGACCAGGTTATTTCTTATTCGAACCAAAAGATTTTATTAGAAGATGTCCATGCGCTTAGCGGGACGATCTCTAATCATCAATTATTGCAACTTATTCACGCTATCTATGAACGTGATTTTTCGTCGGCGATTGACTTGATAAAAGAAATGATCGAGGTTGGAAAAGAACCAAGTCGTATTATTGATGGGATGATTATGGTTTATCGGGATATCCTTGTTTATCAAAAGTCACAAAAGAGTGTTTCAGACAGTTTAGCCAATCACTCTACGTTTACACAACTTGCAAATCAGTTGATTTCAACTCATATCGTAGAATACCTATTTAAATTAAATAAAATTCAGTCAGAATTGAAGTACTCTAATCATCCTGAACTGATTCTTGAAATTGGGCTACTTGGTTTAGCAGATGAGGAGCCTTCATCGGATCTAGATAACAAGAATGAATATCAGATTCAAATTGAAGAATTAAAAGCTGAGATTAAAACTTTAAAAAATTTAATTAAAAAGGTGGAATCAACCGGAGGTAGTGGATTAAGGGAACCGCGGATTAATAAAAATGAATCACAATTTAAGATGGACTTATTTAATAAATCAGAACCTATTGAAATTCATCTTCCAAAAGAACCGGATCCCATCATTTTACCTGAACATGTGCCACAAACGATGCTAACCATTGAGCGAGTTTTATCCAAAGCCACTCGGGAAGCAAGGGATCATGTGTTACAAAAGTGGACTCAACTAAATCCATTAATTATGCCAGAACACCGGGATGTCATTGTACTTTTAAAGGATGGTCACGTTGTTGCGGCATCCGAAGAAGGGTTTATTTTAACCTATAAGCATGAACCTGGCTGTAAGAGGTTGTTGAGGGAAGATAATAAGAAGGTGGCGGAGCAAATCGTCGCTTATCTTTTTGGACACCCCTATTCATTTAGTGTCATGCCAGAATCATTTTGGTTAGAACAAAGACAAAGCTATATTGAACAGAAAAAAAGCGGGATTGAGCCGAGCTTAAAACAATATAGTCAGGACCTAAAAAATGTGATAAATTATAATAATGAAGAACAAACTAAAGATGATAGCTTAGTAGATAACATGATTCAAATGTTTGGAGCCGATTTAGTTAATATAATTGATGGATAGGAGTAGTGAAGAGTATGAACCCAATGATGATGAAGAAAATTCAAAAAATGCAACGTGATATGATGAAGGCACAACAAGAGATTGAACAATCAGTGTTTACAGGAAGTGCAGCGGGTGGAATGGTGACGGTTGAAGCGACGGGAACAAAGCAAATTAATAAAATTAATATTAATCCATCTGTTGTTGATCCTGAAGATGTAGAGATGTTAGAAGATGTCATCTTATTAGCTTTAAATGATG
This sequence comes from Turicibacter sp. St.80E1, assembly GCF_059728495.1. Classification (NCBI taxonomy): domain Bacteria; kingdom Bacillati; phylum Bacillota; class Erysipelotrichia; order Erysipelotrichales; family Turicibacteraceae; genus Turicibacter; species Turicibacter sp. St.80E1. The sequence continues at coordinate 302,213 of NZ_AP039386.1, forward strand.
CATTACGCCAAGTTGATGAGAAAACGGAATCAACAATGGGACAATTTACAAAAGGAATGAATATTCCTGGATTATTCTAAGGAGAAATCATGCAATATCCACAACCCATTACAAAATTAATTGAAAGTTTTAGTAAGTTACCTGGTATAGGAAATAAAACGGCTGAAAGATTAGCATTCCATGTCATTAGTACGATGAAAGAAGATGATGCGACAACTTTTGCGAAGGCCCTTATAGATAGCAAACGCCAACTATTTAAATGTTCTGTATGTGGCCATATTACAGACACAGATCCATGCATTATTTGCTCGGATACTCACCGCGATCGATCAGTTATTGCGGTCGTTCAGGATCCAAAAGATGTGATTGCCATCGAAAGAATGCGTGGATTTAAGGGTCTTTATCACGTATTAAATGGTGTACTGTCACCGTTAGATGGGATGGGTCCAGAAGACATTGGAATCCCGGCCCTTATAGAACGCCTAAAAGATGAAAGTGTTAAGGAATTGATTTTAGCGTTAAGTGCAACCCTAGAAGGTGATGCTACGTCACAGTATATCGCACGGTTATTAAAAAATACTGATGTCAAAGTAACACGTATTGCCCGTGGTCTTGAAATGGGACGTTCAATTGAATATGCAGATGAAGTAACGTTAATTCGAGCTTTAGAAGGTCGAAGGGAACTGTTTTAAGAAGAGTTGTCTCTCCATGATTAGAAATGAATGGTCACGGGGGACAACTCCTTTTTTATAGATAAGTCATATATAGGACAGCGAATTTAATAATAAAACATAATACGAATCTTAACCGGAATCTAGATTCACCTAATGTGTATGTCTAACCTATAAATATCCTATGATATTGATGAAAGCCTCTTTGCATACAACCATGGAATAGTAAAGATATAAATGATCTAATGAAAAAAATAAATAGATAGGTTATATCACTCTTTAAGGAGACATAAAATGGACAATATGAAGGGAGGTGACTTGTTATAAGGTCAAAGGGCTTTATAACATACATATGAAAATTATGGGCTGGCTTATTAAACGATTTATCATAGGGGTATTTGCACTATATCTATTTAACATCGTCGGGGTATATTTTAGTGTATCTGTTCCTCTCAATTACATTACATCATTTATAACAGGAACACTCGGAATTCCAGGATTTATCTTAGTTTATGTTTTAACAAAAATTGTTTTAATTTGAGAGGTCGAAGACCTCTTTTTTTTACAACCAAAATTTGATTGTTCATATCTATCCATTATGATGGTATAATCAGTAGGTGAATTAAGGAGCATGGGGGATTTAGATAGTTATTCTTTTGACAACGATGAAAATTCAAAAAAAATGTATAAAAAAGAATAATTATTTTTAAAACCACTTGAAAAAAGTATGACTATGGGGTAAAATATCTAACGGTACATTTTCTTTATTTTCACAAGAAAATTCGAGCCCCAGCGAATTTTCAATATGAAAAATAATTATAGCGAAAGAAGTAGGAGGCAGGACAATGCGTACAACATTTATGCAAAAATCTCATGAAGTAGATCGTAAATGGTATGTTGTTGACGCTGCAGATAAAACTTTAGGGCGTTTATCTACAGAAGTTGCAACACTTTTACGTGGAAAACATAAACCAACATTCACACCACATGTAGACTGTGGAGATTATGTAATCATCATCAATGCTGATAAAATCACATTATCAGGAAATAAATTAGAAAACAAATTATACTACCGTCATTCAGGATATCAAGGTGGATTAACAGTGCGTACTGCAAAAGAAATGCGCGAGAAAACACCTGAGCGTATGTTAGAATTATCTGTAAAAGGTATGTTACCAAAAGGACGTTTAGGACGTGCAATGGGTAAAAAATTATTTGTTTATGCTGGATCTGAGCATCCACATGCAGCACAAAAACCTGAAGTTTACGAACTTCGTGGATAATCAAGAGGGAGGTAACACTATATGACAGTACAATACTTAGGAACTGGTCGTCGTAAAAGTTCAGTTGCACGTGTACGTTTAGTACCTGGAACTGGTAAAGTAATTATCAACGGTCGCGAATTTGAAGATTATATTCCTTCTGCAGCAACTCGTTTAGATATCATGCAACCATTAACATTAACTGAAACTACTAATCAATATGATGTTTTAGTAAATGTTAACGGTGGAGGATTAACAGGACAAGCAGGAGCTATCCGTTTAGGGATTTCACGTGCATTATTACAAGTTGATGCTGAATACCGTGGAACATTAAAACCAATCGGATTATTAACTCGTGATTCACGCGCTAAAGAACGTAAAAAATACGGACTTAAAGCAGCTCGTCGTGCACCACAGTTCTCAAAACGTTAATTATTATTATATTTATTGGAGTCACTTCATGTGGCTCCTTTTTTAATATAGATTGTTACTAAAAGTCTAAGTGGATATCCTAAATAAAAAGCAGTATATGTCATATCTTCTGCTCCTATGCTTATATCGTATCGAGGAGACCGATATAGATCCGTAAGAGATAAAGAATAGATGATATGATGAGTTTACGCAGATGAAATTTAAAAGAAGAAAGAGCATTGGAAAAAAAGATACAGGTATTTTTTTTAGTTAGTAGATTTAGTTTTAAACAGCGGTTGTTTTTCTTTTACCAGCACCTTTAATAGTGCATAAAAGTCTTTCTATTGTTCCTATACCTTAAGGACTCCAAAAGGTTAAAATAAATGCCCGCAGTACCCATTTATAGAAGCATGTAAAGATTTATCAGTAGTCATATTTCTAGTTAATAAAAAAATATAAATCTTTCTATGGAATTGGAATAAATTATAGATTAGGGGGGGGCGTACCATTTTATAGGAGAAAGTAAATGTTTAAAAAATGTATCTAATAGCTATCTAGAGACAAAATGAAAAGATTAACTATTAAAAACTTTTAACTACTTAATCCAATAACTGTGATAAAGTGTTTTATAACGCAACGGGAGGATTATGGTGGGATTAAATAGATTTTTATGTAAAAGGAGGCGAAGGGATAAGAGTGATAATTAGAGTGTTAGATCGTCATTTTAAAAAATAAGTAGGAGAGATGAGAAAGCGAATTTATAATCAACGCTAATCTAACCAATAGTTGTTGATTAGGGGGAGGAAGGTTGTTTAATAATAACAATAAAAGTTGTTGACATGACTTGTTTTAAATGTTATTATTATTGAGTCGCAAAAACTGTGATAAAAAATAAGCAAAAATGTTTGACCTAATAAGTTAAACATGATATACTAAAAAAGTCGCCAAAAGGGCGATGGAAAAGAAAATAAAAAAGTTAAAAAGTGTTTGACCTAATAAGTTAAACATGATAAACTAGAAAAGTCGCCAAGAGAGGTAGACAAGAAATCTTACAAAAAAAGATAAAAAAACATTTGACAGAAAAAGTCGAATGTGGTAAGATAAAGAAGTCGCCAAAAGGCGAGAGAAGTTCTTTGAAAACTAAACAGAACGTCAAGAATCATGAGCGAAAGAAATTTCGCAAGCTAAGGAAACAAACAATTATGGAGAGTTTGATCCTGGCTCAGGATGAACGCTGGCGGCGTGCCTAATACATGCAAGTCGAGCGAACCACTTCGGTGGGAAGCGGCGAACGGGTGAGTAACACGTAGGTGATCTGCCCATCAGACGGGGACAACGATTGGAAACGATCGCTAATACCGGATAGGACGAAAGTTTAAAGATGCTCCTGGCATCACTGATGGATGAGCCTGCGGCGCATTAGCTAGTTGGTGGGGTAAAGGCCTACCAAGGCGACGATGCGTAGCCGACCTGAGAGGGTGAACGGCCACACTGGGACTGAGACACGGCCCAGACTCCTACGGGAGGCAGCAGTAGGGAATCTTCGGCAATGGGCGAAAGCCTGACCGAGCAACGCCGCGTGAATGAAGAAGGCCTTCGGGTTGTAAAATTCTGTTATAAGGGAAGAAAGGTGATAGGAGGAAATGACTATCAATTGACGGTACCTTATGAGAAAGCCACGGCTAACTACGTGCCAGCAGCCGCGGTAATACGTAGGTGGCAAGCGTTATCCGGAATTATTGGGCGTAAAGAGCGCGCAGGTGGTTAATTAAGTCTGATGTGAAAGCCCACGGCTTAACCGTGGAGGGTCATTGGAAACTGGTTGACTTGAGTGCAGAAGAGGGAAGTGGAATTCCATGTGTAGCGGTGAAATGCGTAGAGATATGGAGGAACACCAGTGGCGAAGGCGGCTTCCTGGTCTGCAACTGACACTGAGGCGCGAAAGCGTGGGGAGCAAACAGGATTAGATACCCTGGTAGTCCACGCCGTAAACGATGAGTGCTAAGTGTTGGGGGTCGAACCTCAGTGCTGAAGTTAACGCATTAAGCACTCCGCCTGGGGAGTACGGTCGCAAGACTGAAACTCAAAGGAATTGACGGGGACCCGCACAAGCGGTGGAGCATGTGGTTTAATTCGAAGCAACGCGAAGAACCTTACCAGGTCTTGACATACCATTGATGCCTCTAGAGATAGAGGGTTTCCTTCGGGGACAATGGATACAGGTGGTGCATGGTTGTCGTCAGCTCGTGTCGTGAGATGTTGGGTTAAGTCCCGCAACGAGCGCAACCCCTGTCGTTAGTTGCCAGCAGTAAGATGGGGACTCTAACGAGACTGCCAGTGACAAACTGGAGGAAGGTGGGGATGACGTCAAATCATCATGCCCCTTATGACCTGGGCTACACACGTGCTACAATGGTTGGTACAAAGAGAAGCGAAGCGGTGACGTGGAGCAAACCTCATAAAGCCAATCTCAGTTCGGATTGTAGGCTGCAACTCGCCTACATGAAGTTGGAATCGCTAGTAATCGCGAATCAGAATGTCGCGGTGAATACGTTCCCGGGTCTTGTACACACCGCCCGTCACACCACGAGAGTTTACAACACCCGAAGTCAGTGGCCTAACCGCAAGGAGGGAGCTGCCTAAGGTGGGGTAGATGATTGGGGTGAAGTCGTAACAAGGTATCCCTACCGGAAGGTGGGGATGGATCACCTCCTTTCTATGGAGAAAGAGACGTTCTGTTTAGTTTTGGGAGAATTTCGATTTTCCTAGAATTGATCTTTGAAAACTAGATATCTTCTGAAGAAGAAAAGTTAAGTAATAAAGGGCGCACGGAGGATGCCTAGGCACTAGGAGTCGAAGAAGGACGCGACAAACGGCGAAACGCCTCGGGGAGCTGTAAGTAAGCAAAGAGCCGGGGATATCCGAATGGGGAAACCCGCTAGTGGTCATACGCTAGCACCGTATGGTGAATCAATAGCCATAGAGGAGACAGACCCAGGGAACTGAAACATCTAAGTACCTGGAGGAAAAGAAAGAAACATCGATTCCCCAAGTAGCGGCGAGCGAACAGGGAGGAGCCCAAACCGGAGTAATCCGGGGTAGAAGGACCTTCAGAAATGACTGAACATGATAGCCGAATGGTCTGGGAAGGCCAACCGGAGGGGGTGAGAGTCCCGTAGGTGAAATTGTGTGAAGCAGGGAAGGGATCCTGAGTACGGCGGGACACGAGAAATCCCGTCGGAAGCAACGAGGACCATCTCGTAAGGCTAAATACTACCTAGTGACCGATAGTGAACCAGTACCGTGAGGGAAAGGTGAAAAGAACCCCGGAAGGGGAGTGAAAGAGAACCTGAAACCGTGTGCCTACAACTAGTCAGAGCCCGTTAAAGGGTGATGGCGTGCCTTTTGTAGAATGAACCGGCGAGTTACGATATCGTGCAAGGTTAAGTTGAAGAGACGGAGCCGAAGCGAAAGCGAGTCTGAATAGGGCGAGGAGTACGATGTTGTAGACCCGAAACCGTGTGAGCTAGCCATGAGCAGGCTGAAGGTCAGGTAACACTGACTGGAGGGCCGAACCAGGGCACGTTGAAAAGTGCTTGGATGACTTGTGGCTAGGGGTGAAATTCCAATCGAACACGGATATAGCTGGTTCTCTCCGAAATAGCTTTAGGGCTAGCCTCGATAAGAGTCTACTGGAGGTAGAGCACTGAATGGGTGATGGCCCCACCTCGGGGTACTGATCTCAATCAAACTCCGAATGCCAGATAGATATGATCGGGAGTCAGACTGTGGGTGATAAGGTCCATGGTCAAAAGGGAAAGAGCCCAGACCGCCAGCTAAGGCCCCCAAGTGTCCGTTAAGTGGAAAAGGATGTGGAGATGCACAGACAACTAGGAGGTTGGCTTAGAAGCAGCCATCCTTTAAAGAGTGCGTAATAGCTCACTAGTCGAGTGACTCTGCGCCGAAAATGTACCGGGGCTAAACGGACCGCCGAAGCTGCGGATTGACACGAAGTGTCAGTGGTAGGAGAGCGTTCTAACAGCGGAGAAGCAGTACCGGAAGGAGCTGTGGAGCGGTTAGAAGTGAGAATGCCGGTGTGAGTAGCGAAAGATAGGTGAGAATCCTATCCATCGAAAGCCTAAGGTTTCCAGGGGAAGGCTCGTCCGCCCTGGGTAAGTCGGGACCTAAGGTGAGGCCGAAAGGCGTAGCCGATGGACAACAGGTAGAGATTCCTGTACCACTTAATAAACTGAAGGAGTGACGGAGAAGGCTAAGTTGAGCGTGTGAATGGATTCACGTGTAAGCAGTGAGGTGGTCATGTAGGCAAATCCGCATGGCGAAACATTGAGCTGTGATGCCGAAAGCCCGCAAGGGTGAAGTCAGCTGATGTCACGCTTCCAAGAAAAGCTTCTAGGGATAATTTATTAGGTGCCCGTACCGATAACCGACACAGGTAGGCGAGGAGAGAATCCTAAGATGAGCGAGAGAACTCTTGTTAAGGAACTCGGCAAAATGACCCCGTAACTTCGGGAGAAGGGGTGCTTGTGAAAGCAAGCCGCAGTGAAAAGGCCCAGGCGACTGTTTATCAAAAACACAGGTCTCTGCTAAACCGCAAGGTGATGTATAGGGGCTGACGCCTGCCCGGTGCTGGAAGGTTAAGAGGAGAGGTTAGCGCAAGCGAAGCTTTGAATTGAAGCCCCAGTAAACGGCGGCCGTAACTATAACGGTCCTAAGGTAGCGAAATTCCTTGTCGGGTAAGTTCCGACCCGCACGAAAGGCGTAACGATCTGGGCGCTGTCTCAACAAGAGACTCGGTGAAATCATAGTACCTGTGAAGATGCAGGTTACCCGCGACAGGACGGAAAGACCCCGTGGAGCTTTACTGTAGCTTGATATTGAGCACTGGTGACACATGTACAGGATAGGTAGGAGACGAAGAGACCAGGACGCCAGTCTTGGAGGAGTCGCTGTTGGGATACTACCCTTGTGTTACTGGGGTTCTAACCCGTGGCCATGAGCTGGTCAGGGGACAGTGTCAGGTGGGCAGTTTGACTGGGGCGGTCGCCTCCCAAAGAGTAACGGAGGCGCCCAAAGGTTCCCTCAGAATGGTTGGAAATCATTCGAAGAGTGTAAAGGCAGAAGGGAGCTTGACTGCGAGACCTACAAGTCGAGCAGGGACGAAAGTCGGGCTTAGTGATCCGGCGGTACCGAATGGAAGGGCCGTCGCTCAACGGATAAAAGCTACCCCGGGGATAACAGGCTGATCTCCCCCAAGAGTTCACATCGACGGGGAGGTTTGGCACCTCGATGTCGGCTCATCGCATCCTGGGGCTGTAGTCGGTCCCAAGGGTTGGGCTGTTCGCCCATTAAAGCGGTACGCGAGCTGGGTTCAGAACGTCGTGAGACAGTTCGGTCCCTATCCGTCGTGGGCGTAGGAAATTTGAGAGGAGCTGTCCTTAGTACGAGAGGACCGGGATGGACACACCGCTGGTGTACCAGTTGTTCTGCCAGGAGCATAGCTGGGTAGCTACGTGTGGAAGGGATAAACGCTGAAAGCATCTAAGCGTGAAGCCCCCCTCAAGATGAGATTTCCCATTCGAAAGAAGTAAGATCCCTTGAAGACGACGAGGTAGATAGGTCAGGAGTGGAAGTTTGGTGACAGATGAAGCGGACTGATACTAATCGATCGAGGACTTAACTAAATAGGAAAGGCAAAAACGAGCGGTTATCACAGGCAGAAAGTGAAAAGAACTGAGGAATCACGAAGGTGATGAACAGTTATTGAACTTTACCACTGTGATGCGAGAGTTGCCGGACAAGAGGAAGTAAGCAGAAGATATCTAGTTTTGTGAGATTGATAAGATCTGACAGAAGGTCTAGTGATAAGGGCAAGGAGGGCACACCTGTTCCCATACCGAACACAGAAGTTAAGCTCCTTAGCGCCGAGGGTAGTACGCAAGTGCGAGAGTAGGACGTCGCTAGGCCATAAATAAAAAGCCTCAATAGCTCAGTTGGTTAGAGCACTTGACTGTTAATCAAGGGGTCCTAGGTTCGAGTCCTAGTTGGGGCGCCATTAAAAAATGGCCCGTTGGTGAAGCGGTTTAACACCCATGCCTTTCACGCATGCATACACGGGTTCGAATCCCGTACGGGTCACCATTAAAGATAAAAGCGGAGGATTAGCTCAGCTGGGAGAGCATCTGCCTTACAAGCAGAGGGTCGGCGGTTCGAGTCCGTCATCCTCCACCATAAATAGCCGGAATAGCTCAATTGGTAGAGCAACTGACTTGTAATCAGTAGGTTGCGGGTTCAAGTCCTGCTTCCGGCACCATATAACAAAAGAATACGGTGGGGTAGCGAAGTGGCTAAACGCGGCGGACTGTAAATCCGCTCTCTGAGAGTTCGGCGGTTCGAATCCGTCCCCCACCACCACTTAAGAATGGGCTATAGCCAAGCGGTAAGGCAACGGACTTTGACTCCGTCATGCGCTGGTTCGAATCCAGCTAGCCCAGCCAATGATGTCCTGCTAGCTCAGTTGGTAGAGCATCTGACTTTTAATCAGAGGGTCAGAGGTTCGAGTCCTCTGCAGGACACCATTTTGAAAAAGGCGCGTGCCTGAAATAACGATATGCCTGGGTGGCGGAACTGGTAGACGCACAGGACTTAAAATCCTGCGGGTGGTGACACCCGTGCCGGTTCGATTCCGGCCCTAGGCACCAACTAAATAGCGCCCATAGCTCAATTGGATAGAGCGTTTGACTACGGATCAAAAGGTTAGGGGTTCGACTCCTCTTGGGCGCGCCATAAAAAACGGGAAGTGGCTCAGCTTGGTAGAGCACCTGGTTTGGGACCAGGGGGTCGCAGGTTCGAATCCTGTCTTCCCGACCATTAAAAAAGAAAAAGAGAATGGGGACTTAGCTCAGCTGGGAGAGCGCCTGCCTTGCACGCAGGAGGTCAGGGGTTCGATCCCCCTAGTCTCCACCAATTAAATAAGTATCATGTTAGTATCATGGCGGAGTAGCTCAACTGGCTAGAGCGTACGGTTCATACCCGTGAGGTTGGGGGTTCGAGTCCCTCCTCCGCTACCAAAAATAGGACCGGACCCTTAGCTCAGTTGGTTAGAGCTATCGGCTCATAACCGATCGGTCGTAGGTTCGAGTCCTACAGGGTCCACCACTTTTCATACATTATTCGGAGGAATACCCAAGTCCGGCTGAAGGGATCGGTCTTGAAAACCGACAGGGCGTGAAAGCGTCGCGGGGGTTCGAATCCCTCTTCCTCCGCCATATTAAAATAAATAAACATCGCGGGGTGGAGCAGTTGGTAGCTCGTCGGGCTCATAACCCGAAGGTCGCAGGTTCAAGTCCTGTCCCCGCAACCAAAAGGTCCAGTGGTGTAGCGGTTAACATGCCTGCCTGTCACGCAGGAGATCGCGGGTTCGATTCCCGTCTGGACCGCCATTTAAATAATAAATAAAAGGCTTGGTAGCTCAGTCGGTAGAGCAAAGGACTGAAAATCCTTGTGTCGGCGGTTCGATTCCGTCCCAAGCCACCATGATGGAGGATTAGCTCAGCTGGGAGAGCATCTGCCTTACAAGCAGAGGGTCGGCGGTTCGAGCCCGTCATCCTCCACCATAAAAGTCCTGCTAGCTCAGTTGGTAGAGCATCTGACTTTTAATCAGAGGGTCAGAGGTTCGAGTCCTCTGCAGGACACCATTCATAATGCGGGTGTGGCGGAATTGGCAGACGCGCTAGATTTAGGCTCTAGTACCTTTGGTGTGCAGGTTCAACTCCTGTCACCCGCACCATTATAGTAAAATAAGGTAATCTTTATTATAGTATTATCTTTTTTTATTTTAGAGAATAAATACCATTGCATATAAAAGAAACTGGTTATAAACCAGTTTTTTTTAGGCTCTTTGTCAAATCGTGTGGGTGAATAAAATCTATACATGTAATCAAGAGGAATTAGGCCATTCTTTAGACGGCTTGGTTCCTCTTCTTTTTTTGTTCAAAAGTGTATTTATGAATAATCAAAATTCTTGCTTTGAAATGGTAGAAACTACGGTATCCGAAGGCAATACGTTTAATGACTTTAATGTTATTGTTAATTCCTTCGAGTACTCCATTGGTATAAGGAGTTTCGATAGTATTTTTGACATAATCTTGATAATGAGTGAGTGTTTTTAAAGCTGTTTTCATTTCGTGTGAAAGCAGGTCAGAGGGGTGTTGAATGGCATGATGAAATATTTCAAGGTTACGAAGTTTAATAGCCTGTTGGACAGTTTGGTAGAAATCATAAGTCTCCTTTAGTTCAGGGTCTAGGGCTAATAAAAAGTCAATAATTTCTTGTTGAGAGATCATCTTTTTGAAGCAGTTGGAATAGAAGTAATGAGTGGCATTAAGATCTTCTTGGGCTTTTAAGAGAAGTCGCCAATAATGTTTGAATTTATTATAAAACTCTTTATTTTGATTCATGAAACGAATGCGTGTTTTATTAAGAGCACGAGAGACTAGTTGAACGATATGAAATTTATCTAAAACAATCTTAGCCTTAGGGAATACCTCTTTAATGAGTGTCATATAAGGGGCGTACATGTCAATGACGACGTGGGTTACACCTTCACGAGCTGCTTTAGAAAATCGCATAAAATAAGTCCTTAGTGTACTTAAGCGACGGTCTTCAACGATATCAATTAGCTTTCCATTGGACGCATCACAAAAAATGAAGGACATTGCTCCCTCGGCCGATTTAACCGACTTAAACTCGTCAAAACAAAGAACTTTTGGGAGAGAATTAAAGGGAAGCGGCTGTTCTTCATAGGAAGAATGAATGACGCGGTTAACGGTTGAATGAGAAACGTTAAGCTCACGTGCAATATCTGTTTCGGATTTCTTATGACTAGCTTCTAAAAAGATGGCTTGTTTTACGGGAGTGGAAATAAAACAATTAGGGTTAACAAGAGATGTTTCTAGGGTAAATGTTCGGTCACAATGACGGCATTTATAACGTTGTTTTTTTAAGTCTAGATAAGCATCAAATCCGGAAATTTTGACTAGCTTAATACGTGAAGTTTTGAAGCCGTGTTTAATGATATTTGAGTCAAAAGAATGACCACAGTGGTAGCAATGAGTCGGTTGAAAAGAAAGAGTCCCTAAAATAAGTTTAGAACGAACATTCTTAATCTGAGTTTCCTGGATACAATTTTCTGAAAAAGTAATATTTTTATCTTTTAAATCAAGTAAAGTTGAGATACAATTAGTATGAGACATAAAACCAATCCTTTCGTGTTGTTTTAGCCGATTACATTGTATAGGATTTTGGGGACTATGTCTCTTTTTTTTGTCTCAATATTTATGGCAATCAAAAAGGTGTGAGTAATCCCACCCACACCAAAAATTATAGAACCTAAAAAAGATAAGTTTTTAAAACACTCAATAAAAGTTAGATTATTGTAAAAGTCTTTTCTAATCCTATACCAGTGTATAACCCAAAAGATCAGAATTGATTTATATCGTCTAGGGGGTCAGGATTATATGAAGATACAGTTCTGTTTCGGAATAATGTCTTTGATTAAATCACGCGTATTAGAATGCAAAGCTTTTTTCTTCTTGTAAGTCCTCTCAAAAATAAGGGTTAATTTTTATTTAATTAATTGAGGCGAGTATGATGCTAGTCATGAAAAGTAGTATATAATATATACATTTAAGTAATAATATGTAGGATTTCTTTTTTCATCACATTGTTATGATAAAATTTATTATATTACTTTGATTAACTTAAAATTTAATATTATTTGTATTGACTTTCTTTTATTTTAACTATATAATGATATTAGTAATTATTACTGATAATAAAGGAGGAAATAAGAATGTCTTTAATCAATACTCAAGTTAAAGAATTTGCAGTACAAGCATATCATAATGGGGAATTCAAAGAGGTAACTTCTGAATCAATTAAAGGAAAATGGTCAGTATTTTTCTTCTATCCAGCAGACTTTACATTTGTATGTCCAACTGAATTAGGAGATTTAGCAGATAGCTATGCTAAATTCCAAGAAATCGGATGTGAAATTTATTCAGTATCAACAGATACTCATTTCGTACATAAAGCATGGGCAGATGCTACAGAAACAATCGGTAAAATTAAATACCCTATGTTAGCTGACCCAACAGGAACTTTAACTCGTAACTTTGAAGTTATGATCGAAGAAGAAGGATTAGCATTACGTGGAAGCTTTGTAGTAAATCCAGAAGGTGTAATCAAAGCGTATGAAATCCATGACAATGGAATTGGACGTAACGCGGAAGAGTTATTACGTAAAGTTCAAGCTGCTCAATTCGTTGCTGAACATGGTGATCAAGTATGTCCTGCAAAATGGCAACCAGGTGCAGAAACATTAACTCCAAGCTTAGACTTAGTAGGTAAATTATAAGATATAATTTCAAAATAAAAAGAGAGCATTATGCTCTCTTTTTATTTTGAAAATTAATATATAATGAATAAGATGACTAAATTTTCTTGTTATACGTTAGTGTGTTTAAGTTTAGAGTTGATAAAGAGAATCGTAACATAATATATAATTACGATAATTTAATTTTTATTTTTATAACAATTGATACTTAATCTTGTTATAATGTTAGGTGTAATTATTTTATTTCGGAGGATGAATTTGTGAAACGTTTGGATATATATTTAATTATTGCAGTTGTTGCAATTACCAGTTTTTTGTTTATACAATTTACATTACAATCAGAGGATAATCAGGAAGTGATCATTTCCGTAAAGGGAGAAGAATATGGTCGTTTTAAGCTAGATGGCAAACACACTGTTTTAGATATTGAAACAGAATTGGGATATAATAAGGTCATTCTAGATGATAATGGAGTTCGTATTGAAGAGGCTGACTGTCCTGATCATGATTGTGTAGAAATTGGTTTTATTCATCGTTCGGGTCAAAGTATTATCTGTGCACCGCATCAATTAGTAATAGAGATTGTAGGGAGTAGCGATGCAGATTTAGATGGAATTTCGATTTAGGGACATATATCTTAACATGAATAAAGGGCGGTGTATTAGGTGAACAATGTTGTCAAATTAGAAAATGTATGTTTTGGTTATGAGGACGGCAATGAAGTATTAAAGAATTTTAATTTAACTATTAATGAGGGGGAGTTTGTTACTATTTTAGGCCATAATGGATCAGGTAAATCGACACTATCTAAATTATTGGTAGGATTACATGAGATTCAAGGGGGGAAAATAATAATTGATGGACAGCCCTTAACGGAAAGTAGTGTTTTTGATATTCGTCAAAAGGTTGGGATTGTTTTTCAAAACCCAGATAATCAATTTGTTGGTTGTACGGTCCGTGATGATATCGCATTTGGGTTAGAAAATAAATGTGTACCCTATGAGGAAATGGACAATTTGGTTAACAAATATGCTCAAGAGGTAGGTATGGGGGACTTTTTAAATTTTGAACCGCATTATTTGAGCGGGGGGGAAAAACAGAGGGTAGCTATTGCAGGGGTTTTAGCATTAGGGGCTAAAATTATTATTTTAGATGAAGCGACAGCAATGTTAGATCCTCAAGGACGTGAGGATATGATGAAATTGATTCACGAATTAGTAAAGAATCGTGATAAGACGATAATTATGATTACTCACTATTTAGACGAGGCTATTCATAGCGATCGGATCATTGTCATGAATGAAGGAAAAATAATTTTAGAAGGGAAACCTAAGGACGTATTTAAGGAAAAGGAACTATTAGAGTCGGTTAAGTTAGACGTTCCGTTTGCAGTAAAGGTATCTTATGAGTTAACAAAAAGGGGAGTTTTGAGCGAGATTGTTACAAGTGATGAGGAGTTGATGAATGAGTTATGCAAATTAAATTTGAATCTGTAAATCATATATACAATGCAAATACTCCTATGGAGCGTAGAGCGTTATATAATATTGAATTTGATGTACCTAAGGGACAATTTTTAGCTATTATTGGACATACAGGATCAGGAAAATCGACACTTATTCAACACATGAATGGGTTATTAAAACCTAGCAGTGGAAACATCAAGGTCGGGGATAAAGTTATTAAATCTGATGACAAGAATAGAGACTTAAGGGAAATAAGGCAGCATGTAGGTTTGGTTTTTCAGTTTCCAGAGTATCAGTTATTTGAAGAAACAATTGAACGGGATATTATATTTGGTCCGATGAACTATGGGGTATCTGAGGAAGAAGCTATACGACGTGCTCATGATGTTATACAGATGGTTGGACTAGATATAGAGATGTTAGGGAGGTCGCCGTTTAATTTGAGTGGCGGACAAATGCGGCGAGTGGCCATTGCTGGAATACTTGCCATGGATCCAGATATCCTAGTTCTAGATGAACCTACTGCTGGGCTTGATCCACGAGGGCAATTTGAGATAATGGAGATGTTTTATAAATTGAACAAAGAATATGGGAAAACAATTGTATTAGTTACCCATGATATGGATTTGGTTGCAAAATATGCGGAAGAGGTAATCGTTATGAATAAGGGGGTACTAACGATAAAAGGTACTCCAAAAAATGTTTTTAAACAAGTGGATTTATTAAGAACGTGTGGAATAACGTTACCTATTCCATCCCAAAATTATTATAAATTATTAGAGCGCTTGAATGTAGATGTAGATAATTTACCATTAACTGAAGAAGAGTTTATTGGACAAGTTGAAAGCTTATTAGGTGGGGGGGAATAGTTGTTGAATAGTATTGTGATAGGGAGGTATTTCCCCGGATATTCATTGTGGCATAGACTAGATGCTCGTTCTAAAATTTTAGCTACTTCATTTTTCGTCCTTTCATGTTTTTTTACAGATAACTGGTTATTTATGATTTTATTGTGTGGTTTAGAGTTATTGGTCATGAGGTTAACAAAAATACCAATAAATTACTTTATTAAAAGTTTAAAACCAATTATTTTCTTTATTGTATTGACATTTTTTTTACAAGTATTTTTTAATCATCAAGGAAATGTTATATTTTCATTAGGGCCGCTTAAGATTTATGATAAAGGGTTGAATCTAGGTCTTTATATGAGTATAAGATTAATAATTGTAGTAATTATTTCAACTCTTTTAACTTTAACTACGCGACCGTCTGATTTAACCTTAGCCTTAGAATCATTATTTAAGCCGTTAGGAAGGATTGGAATTCCCGTAGCCGAAATTGCATTAATGATTTCGATTGCTTTAAGGTTTATCCCTACTTTATTTGAGGAGACACAAAAGATATTAAAAGCACAGGCATCACGAGGTGTAGATATTAGTGAAGGAAACTTTAAAGATAAAGTAATACAATTAATTTCTTTATTGGTACCCTTATTTATCTTATCGTTTAAACGAGCTGATGAATTGGCAAATGCTATGGAAGTGAGAGGGTATGTTCCGGGTCGTCCACGTACGAGCATTAATCAATTAAGATGGAGGATACCGGATACAATATTAATTTTAATTTCTATTGGTTTATTTTTAGGAGCAATTATTTTTTAAGGTGGAATTTTATGAAGAGAATTAAATGCACAGTATCTTATGATGGTACGTTATTTAATGGTTATCAGAGACAACCAGGACAAAGGACGGTACAAGGTGAGATTGAATCAGCTCTTAATAAGATCTGTAAACAATCAGTAACAATTCATAGTTCCGGAAGAACCGATGCAGGGGTTCATGCTTATGGACAAGTTTTTCATTTTGATAGTGATCTTAGCATGGATGGGGGGCGTTACGCTAAAGCGTTGAACTCGATTTTACCTGAAGATATTTATGTATTAGATAGTCAGGAGGTTCATCCAGATTTCCATTCTCGTTACCACGGTAAGGTAAAGGAGTATAGATATAAGATGTCTTTAAACGAATATAATCCGTTAAACCGTCATTATGTCTATTATCATCGCCGTCCACTAGATGTGGAGAGAATGAGAGAGGCCATGGGATATTTATTGGGAACACATGATTTTACTTCTTTTTGTGGAAATTTGGACGAGGTAAATAAAGAGCGAACAATTTATAAAGCAGAGCTATTAGATGATGAGGGTGAGCTAACCTTTATCTTTGTTGGTAATGGTTTTTTACGCTATATGATTCGTATTATGGTTGGGACAATGATTCAAGTTGGTGAGGGACGTAAACTTCCAAACGATATAAAACATATCCTAAGCATGAAGGATCGTCGTTTAGCTGGTCATACGGCAAAGCCACAGGGACTTTATTTACACCGTGTTGAGTATCCGGAGGAGGTTTTAGTTGTTCCGTCGAAAAAAATAGAATAAAAATTATCTAAGTAGAAAAATGTATGAGATGTCGATAAATAGGGTAAAATGAAAACATAAATATTAGGTCTTTGTTTGTTTATCAAAGAGTTTATGTTATAATTTATAGTAGATAGGGTGAGAAAAGGGGAGCAACGAGTTATTTGTTGAATTATACAGGAGGCAAATATGGCACTAAAATTCATAAATAAATTATTTAGTCGGCAAAATCATCCGACTCAAAGCATGATTCAACCGAACGATGCTTTAAATCTAGAGGATTTATCGAAATATATGCAAGTCATTACAAATAAAGAGACGACAGGATACAAGGGGTTAAGAAGAGCATTTGAGGAAAAATTACCTGTTCAATTGACAGTAGCTGATGATAATGGTGATTCATTTGAAGTTGCAGGAACGATTTCTCATTATGATGAGCATTACGAACAACTCTTGGTTATTACGGACTCTACATTAAAACGGGTAGTATTTAATCAAATTTTAGATGTTAAAATTTCAGAAGAATAGTTAGTGGTTATCCTTATTCGCTAACTATTCTAAAGATAAAAAAGGAGTTCATAGGTTACATGACTCTTTTTTTTTATCATTATAGGGGAGTAAAAGAAGAGAGGAAGACGCGAATGTTTATTCAAAAGGGGATTTAGGACTGTAAAAAGTAGGATTAAATGAAAAGGAAAATAAAGCGGTTACGACGAATATTAGATGGTTCATTAATTTTTTAATAAAAAGCGTTCATTTTAAGAAAGAGACAAATTTCTTTAAAATTATAGTCATCTATGAGATAATGTTGATTGATATTTATTCATTTAGAAAAGGAGCATAGACGATGAGCGGATTATTTATTACGTTAGAAGGCGGGGAAGGTGCCGGAAAGACTACAGTTGCATATTCAGTAATTGAAAAATTATCTTCGGTTGGAATCAAGGCTATTTATACACGCGAGCCTGGGGGAATTAAAATTGCTGAAAAAATTCGTGAGATTATTTTAGATCCTAATCATACGGAGATGGATTGTCGTACAGAGGCTTTACTTTACGCTGCTGCGCGTCGTCAACATCTGGTAGAAAAGGTTAAACCGGCAATGGAAAATGGATATGTTGTATTATGCGATCGTTTTGTGGATAGTTCTATTGTATATCAGGGGTATGCACGTGGAATAGGTATGGAAGAAGTACTTAAAATGAATGAGTTTGCAATTGAAGGGTTTATGCCTAATTTAACTATATTCTTTGATATTGAGCCAGAAGAAGGACTAAAACGTATTGCTAGAAACCATCAAAGAGAGGTTAATCGTTTGGATTTAGAAGACTTATCGTTTCACCGACTAGTTTATAATGGGTATAAAAAACGGGCGGTAATGGATTCGAATCGTATCGTATCAATAGATGCTACGCAGTCAGTTGATGAAGTATCCAATGAGGTATTTAATTTAATTATTGGACAGCTGAAAGATTAGATAAATTCACATGAAAAGGGATGGTCTCTGTGCATGGATGGGAAAGATTTTTAGAGGATCAATCAAAGATAACGCGTTTTATTGTTAATAGTTATCTAAAAAATCGTCTGGTACATGCATACATTTTAGAAGGGGCAAAAGGGATAGGAAAGTTGTCGTTCGCTAAAAATTTTGCTAAAATGTTATTATGTGAATCAGATGATAGAATTTGTGGTAGTTGTAGAAGCTGCCAATTGATTGAAAGCGAAAAACATGTGAATGTTTACATGATTCGTCCTGAGGGAAATAGTATAAAGAAGGAACAAATACAGGCTTTACAAGCTGAGTTTTCGAAGAAGGCTGCGGAAAATGCTCCTAAGGTATATATTATTGAAGATGCTGAAAAAATGTCCGTTAGTGCCGCGAATAGTTTATTGAAGTTTTTAGAGGAGCCGATGAAAAACACTTATGCGCTTTTATTAACGGAGAATAAGGAGATGCTCTTACCGACTATACGTTCGAGAGCCGTCGTTTTAACATTTACGCCAATGTCGCGCGAAAAATTGATTGAACAGTATAAATCTGTCGGAATTCACCAATACGCATCTATTTTGGCCTCGTTAACTCAAAGTTTGAATGAAGGGATTAGATGGTCCGAATCTGAACAATTCAGTTCTGTCGTTAGTCTTGTTCTAAAAACTGAAGAGTGCCTTTTAAAGATGAAGATGGATCCCTCGATTATATTGATTCAAAATCCAGAGATATTTAAGAATAGAGAATTTCAATTACTATATTTAAATCTTTTAATCATTTATTATAAGGATGTATTAAAAATCAAGCTAGGCAAGAATGATGACTTATCATTTGAAGCCTATAAGACATCCTTATGTGAGAGTTCCGAGGTAAACACGATAAGCGACTGTTTAAGAAAGATACAGATTATTTTAGATACAGAGAAACGATTAAGAGCAAATGCGAATGTAGTGCTTTGCTTTGATCAATTATTTTTGAGAATGAAGGGAGGAATTGAAGGATGCAATATGCCGTAGTAGGAGTACAGTTTAAACAAGTAGGAAAGAAATATTTTTTTGATCCTAATGGATTCTCTCCACAAAAAGGGGATTACGTATTGGTTGAGACTATCCGCGGAATGGAATTTGGAACAGTGGTGATTGAACCAAGGCTGGTTGATGAAGAGGATGTATTTTTACCTTTAAAACCTGTATTACGAATTGCAACCGAAGAGGATATTCAAAAACATAAACAGAATAAGGCGGATGAATCTTATGCGATGGAGGTTTGTAATCAATTGATTACAAAGAATAAGCTAGAAATGCAACTCTTAGGGTGCGAGTATACGTTTGATCGCACAAAGTTAATTTTTTATTTTACAGCTGAGGGAAGAGTCGACTTTAGACAATTAGTGAAGGATTTGGCCTATACATTTCGTTTGCGGATTGAACTTCGTCAAATTGGTGTGCGTGATGCCGCGAAAATGATTGGAGGACTAGGACCTTGTGGTCGTGTTTTATGTTGTACATCCTTTTTAGGTGAATTTGCGACGGTGACTATCAAAATGGCTAAAAATCAACAGTTATCGCTTAATCCATCTAAGATTTCAGGTATCTGCGGAAAACTTCTATGTTGCCTAAAGTATGAGAATGAAACTTATGTTGAATTAATGAAAAGATTACCTGATGTAGGAAATAGAGTTTTAACGGAGCTAGGCGAGGGACGAGTACGTTCTATTAATATGATTGCCGAAACTGTTATTGTGGAATATAAAGATACAATTAGAAAGCATGATGCATCAGAAATATTAAAAATATTAGATCGCAAAGTAAAGAAAGATGATCATAAAATTGATCCAGAATTAAAACAGTTAATGGATTAAGTTGGCTATGTAATGTAAGAAAAAGATTTAGATGAAGGGCTTATCGAGGGGGAAATTCTTCTATAGAATAGAGAATTTCCCTTTATAAGTATAATAAATATGTTGGAGGGTATTTAAGATGTCAGGTAAAGAGTACTTGTTAAAAGAAAATGAAGTTTTAAATGATTTATTAGGGTACGATGGTTTAAAGATTATCCAACATCCTGAAATGTTTAATTTTTCATTAGATTCGACCCTTTTAGGAAATTATGCCACATTAAATAAAAATGCTCATAAGGTTGTTGATTTGTGCACAGGTAATGCCCCGATTCCTTTATTTTTATCCCTTCGTAATTCAAACATTAAAATTATAGGGGTTGAAATTCAGGATGTTTCCCACGATTTAGCTAGTCGTAATGTGGCCGTTAACGGTTTAGAGAATCAAATTGAAATTATAAAAGGTGATTTAAAAGGGATTAATGAGAAAATCGGAAGATTTTCTTATGATGTTGTAACGTGTAATCCTCCTTATTTTAAGGTCAATCCCGATAGTAATTTGAATAAAAATGATTACTTAACTATTGCCCGTCATGAGGTATTAGCCACACTCGATGATGTAGTGAAGGAGGCCTCATTGTTGCTTAAACAAGGGGGGAGATTTGCAATGGTTCATCGCCCAGATAGATTGATTGATATTATAGAAACATTTAGAAAATATAAATTTGAACCCAAACGAATGAGATTAGTATATCCGCGTATTCATCGGGAAGCAAACGTACTTTTAATCGAGGGAATTAAAGGGGGAAAGGCCGGAAACCTTCGAATTGAAAATCCTTTATTCGTTTATGAAAATGAAACAAGTGTTAATTACAGTCAAGAAATTTTAGATTTATTTATGTTGGGTAAGAAAGAAGAGGCGTCTCAATAAAGGGCGCTTCTTTTTTATGGTAAAAAATTAGTTATAAACTCTTAATAGATGGATAAACTATCAGTAGGTGATAGAATGTGAAACGATCAATTGCATTAATAACTTTAGCCATAATAACATTTCTCGTTTACTGTTTAAGCTTTTACTATTCATCCGTTGTGGATAGCGTTGCGATTGCGACGGGGAGCCTGGTTTATATAGGGCTTTCTGTACTCTCTATATTAGTCTGGTTAATTATCTTTATTTATTCTGATTCAAAAAACAAACTTCCGTGGTTATTTGTAATCGCGTTATTTCCCGTGTTAGGTTTAATTCTATATATAATGGTCGGAAATGGATTTAGAGAGACTTATAGGTACCATCGACGAATGAAACAATTGGGGGATGACTACCTTAGTCCGGTTTGTGATTTTGACCATTCACAAGTTAAAACGGTGTTGAGCGATGAAGCTTGCAGACTTGTTAAACTAAATAAAATGACTGCTATAAATGATATTTCCTTTCGTTCTAAAACACGTATTCTTACAAATGGAGAGCAAAAATTTCCCGTTTTATTAGAGGCGATTAAAAATGCCCAACAGTTTATTTTCTTAGAATATTATATTTTTCATAGCGATGAGATGGGAATGCGTGTTGTTAATGCACTAATTGATAGAGCTCAGGCCGGGGTAGAGGTGAGAGTTTTAATTGATGCTATGGGTTCTTCAAAGAGAATGTCGCAGTCAACCATCTCGTTAATGAGACGGTCTGGAATTAAATTTGCAGAATTTGATCCTGTGTGGATCCCAATTTTATCGAATAAAATAAATCACCGGAATCATCGAAAAATATTAGTAGTTGATGGAAAGGTGGCAATTACTGGCGGAATTAACATTGGGGATGAATATATCCACCGTTCGGTTAAGTTTGGATTTTGGAGAGATACATCCATTTTAATAGAGGGAGAAGCAGTGCATGATTTTTCTGTTTTATTTGCAGGTGATTGGTTCTTTGCAACAGGGGAACGCCTAGAAGATGAACGTTATTTTTATTTTACTAAATGTGAGGAGGATGGCGGCGTCCAGGTCGTGGATTCTGGTCCAACATCAGCCATCGCACCCATAAAGCAAACTATTTTTCGGATGATTATGGATGCTAATCAAAGTATCTATATGATTACTCCCTATTTAATTCCTGACTTTGATGTCATTATGGCTTTAAAAAATGCTGCCTTATCGGGGATTGATGTCAGAATTATTGTTCCTGGAAGACCGGATAAGAAATTTGTCTATTATGCTACACAATCTTACTTTGAAGCATTGTTAGCTGTAGGGGTTCGTATTTATACTTATGATGGTGTATTTTGTCATGCTAAAGTCGTCATTGTAGATGGGAAAATAGCAACGGTTGGAACGGCTAATTTAGATATTAGAAGTTTTTATTTAAATTTCGAGGTGAATGTGATGCTATATGAAACGCAATCTATTCAATCTCTATTGAATGATTTTAATATTGACTTTTCTCGATCAACTGAAATAATTTATCAGGATTGGAAAAATAGATCGATTAAAGATCGGACGTTACAATCTTTAGCGCAGTTGTTTTCCGCAGTTATGTAGAAAGGATGAGGTTTAAATGATAGCAAATACCCATCGATTAATTGGAGAATTTCTGTATAATCAGTTATCTCCTACTAATCAAAATCATATTCATAAAGAATGGTTCATTTATGGAAATATTAAACCTGATATTAGTCAGAAATACTTAAGGATGAGCCATTATTATCGGGATAATAGGGAAATTATTTTTTCCATGCTCAATCATTTACTGACACATCCGGTTAGTGTGAAACATTTTTCTGAACATTTGGGGGTCATTATTCACTTTTTCTGTGATTACGCGTGTGTTTACCATGCAAACGACTATTTATATGAACATCATTCATTAGCAAAACATATAAAATACGAAGTTAAATTACACCGATATGCCAAAATTAAATTTCAAAAAATGGATCCCGTAAAAGCTATTCCTTTCAAGAATGTTCAAGAGATTCAGTACTATGTTTCTGAGTTAACTCGTGGTATGAATGAGGTTCCGTTAATAAGGAGTGTATCGCAAGATTTCGAAGATATGGTGGTACTTGCTTTATCAGTGATGCAATATGTGATAACACACTTTGAATTTAATAAATTACTCGTGACTGATTATCCAAAAAGGAGTAAAATTTAGTATAATAGAAAGTATTAATTAATAGATGGAGTGACTTATATGGAGATTCAAAAAAGCTTTAAACAAGAGGGTGCGAGTTTATACTTAGTAGCGACCCCTATTGGAAACTTAGGAGATATGACCCCTCGTTGTATTGAAACATTAAAATCTGTAGATTTAATTGCGGCAGAAGATACGAGACATACTAAAAAATTATGTCATGCTTTTGAAATTGAGACTCCTTTAACTAGTTATCATGAACATAATAAGGATTCGAAAGGCAACCAAATAATCGCATTACTCGAAGAGGGGAAAAATATAGCCCTGGTGAGTGATGCGGGATTGCCATGTATTTCGGATCCAGGTTATGAAATTGTTGCAGACGCGATTAAGGCAGGTTACGCTGTTGTTCCTATTCCTGGTGCAAATGCAGCCTTGTCCGCACTAATTGCTTCGGGTCTCGTTCCCCAACCCTTTCTTTTTTATGGGTTTTTAAACCGCGTTAAATCAAAGAAGAAAAAGGAATTAGAGGATTTAAAATATCAACCTTTTACAACAATCTATTACGAATCGCCACATCGTATTAAGGAAACTCTTCAAGTTATGTTAGAGATTCTTGGAAATCGACGTGTTGTGATTGCCCGAGAGTTAACTAAGCAGTATGAGGAGTTTATTCGTGGAACTATACAAGAAATTCTTGAGGTGGCGGATGAATTACGTGGCGAGATGGTTGTTATTGTTGAAGGAACGACCGAGAAGAAAGAAGAGGTTGTCTGGTGGCAAGATTTAGATATCATTGAGCACGTAAATTACTACATTGAACAGGGCCATAGTCCTAATGAAAGTATTAAACGTGTTGCTAAAGAACGTAAACTAGCAAAAAATGAAGTTTATCGTACATTTCATATAAATTAGTACAGTGATTAGGGGAGAGGTGAAGCGTATGCAAGAGTTTTATCGTGATACATGGGCGGAGATCGATTTAGACGCTATCGCTTATAATGTAAAACAAATTAAAAGAATACATCCGACAAAATCACTTTTTGTTGTTGTAAAGGCAAACGGATATGGTCACGGGGATGTAGAAGTGTCTAAAGTAGCAATAGAGGCAGGAGCAAATTGTCTAGCAGTTAGTGGATTAGATGAGGCATTACGTCTACGTCAATCAGGAATTGAAGTCCCAATCTTAGTCCTGGGAATGACTCGCCTAAAAGATGTTCCATTGGCAGCCCGCCATAATATCTCATTGACCGCTCATGATAAAATGTGGATTAACCAATTAGTACAATTGCCATTAAAGGAAAAGATTAAGGTTCATTTAAAAGTTGATAGTGGGATGCATCGGCTAGGGTTGATGGATAGTGATCAAGTTAAAGAATGTTATGAGGACCTTTGTCGAGCTTCAATGGTTGAGATTGAAGGTATATTTACGCATATGGCGACAGCGGATTGTGATAGCGAGTATTTAGATTACCAAATCCGTCAGTTTAGGCATCTCATCAAGGAATTAGATTTAACGGGTGTCAAATACGTTCATTTAGAAAATACTGCAACACTATTACAAAAAGAATTTCAATTTGATCACGGAATTCGTTTGGGTCTAGGGCTTTATGGTATTAATCCGGATGAAGACTTCATTCCAATTTCATTTGACCTAAAACCTGCCTTAAAATTATTTTCTAATGTTGTACAAGTAAAAAAAATTAAAAAGGGAGATAAGGTAGGCTATGGTGCGACCTATGAGGCTTCTGAGGACGAATGGATTGGTGTAGTTCCTATTGGATATGCCGATGGATGGATTAGACTACATCAGGGAAGAAATGTGATTGTTAATGGAGTTGAGTGCGAAATAGTTGGTCGGGTGTGTATGGACCAGATGATGATTCGTTTGCCGAATCCTATTCCAATGGGAACAGTTGTCACCCTAATTGGTGAAGGAATGCCTGTAGAGCGTGTCGCACGAGAAATTGGAACGATTAGTTATGAAATCTTATGTTTAATTAGTGATCGCGTTCCTCGAGTTTATAAGAAGGATGGTAAAATTATAGCCGTAAAAAAAATGAGATTTGAATAGAATCTATCGAAAAATTAGCTGTTCCCTATACACAACCAAAAGACAATGAAGTATAGAAGAAAGTTTTTTTATGGTCTTAAAATTTTGTCTTTTATGATTGAAACTCAGGATGGATATTGTGGCGGTTTAATCCGAGAGTGGCATTACATGAAATATAAAAGCATTGATCATTGTATATTTTAGTGGGGGATAATTTATGAAAAACGGGAAATAGGTAGATTAGAAGGGGTTATTAAGGATTTCATTTATCCATAAAAAAACTGACTTGTTAGATTGTTTGAATGACGAATCCATACAAGTCAGTTTTTTTTATGTAATAGTGAGCTTGAGTTTAAAAGAAAGACAACTATATCAGTTTTTATATGAATGATCATATTCCAATTATTTTATTTTTGGATAAGTTAATGAAAGAGGGGGATATTTTGAGTGTATCTAGATATCTTTCTTTTTTCATATAGTTATCTTACTTTAGTGATAAACGTTTATAGATTTGTGGCAAATTATTCAGAGTGGCATTAATTTTATAAGATGCATTTTCTTTATGGATATGAGCGGTTAATAAATTATCTTCAAAGTGATAATTTTCAATTTCATAACCCTCACAATGAATATCATAAAGAAGTTGGCTGAAGGGATAGTTTTTTAAATCCTTCTTATGAAAATAATAAATATAGGGCTGGTTGACGACGAGTCTTTCGGTACGTTTAAGTTGTTTGAGGTTGTGAATTGTATTTAGTCGGCGCTGAGCAATATATTTATTGGGGTAAAAAAGGGCAGCGGCAATCTCACTGCTGATGGGCAAATGTGCAAGACAATATTCAATGAGGGTAATATCTCTTTGGGTAAGTTGTCCTTTTACATTTTTCATATTAATTCCTCCCTAACAAGAAAAAGTGTACCAAATAACTTATGTCGAAGTGTAGTAAAACTATTTTTTCGTATGTATACTTAAAATAATATGTTAATGTATAGGAGGAATTCATGGAAAATTTACAAAAAATGCTAGTGATTTCTCGAATATTGGGGATTTATTTTTACGCATATAAAATTAATCTCATAGGGAATATTACTTATCCTTCACTTTAATGTCTAAATATGTTTGAAGTATGCTATAATATAGGCATTAAAAATTTAAAGAGGTGAAGTTAGTGAGTAAGCCGACATTTTATATTACAACACCAATTTATTATCCAAGCGGGAGATTTCATATCGGGACAGCCTATACAACTGTGGCTTCTGACGCAATGGCTCGCTATAAACGTGCCCGTGGATTTGACGTGCGTTTCTTAACGGGAATGGATGAACACGGACAAAAAATACAAGAAAAAGCAATGGAAGCGGGGAAAGATCCACAACTTTATGTAGATGAAATTGCTGATGCCGCTAAAAAATTATGGGAAATGATGGATATTACAAATGATGATTTTATCCGTACGACAGAAAAGCGTCATGAAGAAATTGTAGAGAAAATCTTTTCGATATTCATGGAAAATGGTGATATCTATAAAGGAAACTATGAGGGACTTTATTGTACACCATGTGAGGCCTACTTTACACCGACACAACTTGTAGATGGAAAGTGTCCAGACTGTGGACGTGAGGTGAAAGTTGTTAAGGAGGAATCATATTTCTTTAATATGCAAAAATATGCTCCTCGTTTAATGGAATATTACAATGAAAATCCAGACTTTATCTTACCAGAATCGCGTAAAAATGAAATGGTTAATAACTTTATTAAACCGGGATTACAAGATTTATCGGTATCACGTACTACATTTGATTGGGGGGTAAAAGTTCCAGACGATCCAAAGCATGTAATATATGTTTGGGTGGATGCCCTATCAAACTATATTACTTCTCTGGGTTATGGTTCGGATAATGAAGAATTATTTAATAAATATTGGCCAGCCGATGTTCACGTAGTAGGTAAAGATATTGTTCGCTTCCATACAATTTATTGGCCTATCTTTTTAATGGCGTTAGGACTGCCATTACCGAAAAAAATCTTTGCTCATGGATTTATTATGATGAAAGACGGAAAAATGTCTAAATCAAAGGGTAATGTCGTTTATCCAGAAATGTTAATTGAACGATACGGTTTAGATGCTGTGCGTTATTTCTTATTACGTGAACTACCATTTGGTCAGGATGGTGTATTTTCACCAGAATCTTTTGTTGAGCGTGTTAACTTTGACTTAGCGAACGACTTAGGAAATTTATTAAATCGTACTGTTTCGATGATAAACAAGTATTTTGACGGGGTTATTCCAACGTACAAGGGACAAGTTACTGAGTTTGATCAGACATTGGAAGAGTTTGTTAATACTACAGTAACAAAGGTAGAAGAAAATTTTGAGGAAATGCAATTTAGTGCGGTATTATCTGATATCTGGTCATTAGTAGCACGTACAAATAAATATATAGATGAAACTGCCCCGTGGGTATTAGCAAAGGAAGAGGCTAATACTGATAAATTAGCTTCTGTGATGCTTCATTTAGTGGAAAGTTTACGCCAGATTGCTATTATGATTGAACCATTTATGCCGCGTACAACTCCACAAATTTTTGCACAATTAGGAATTCATCAACAAGACGTTATGAATTGGAATAGTTTAAAGCAGTTTAATAAATTGTCAGAGGGAACAAAAGTTGTTTCTAAAGGGACACCGATTTTCCCACGTTTGGAGGTAGAAGTAGAAGTGGAATATATTAAAGAACAGATGTCAAAATCAGTTGCGACGAATACTGAAAAAGCAGTAGAGACAAAAAATGAACAACCTAAAGAAGAAAAGGCGCTAATTGGTATTGAAGATTTTACAAAAGTTGAGATTAAAATCGGACAAATTAAAGAATGTAAACAACATCCTAAAGCTGATCGTCTATTAGTTTCACAAATCGATTTAGGAACAGAGGTTCGTCAAATCGTTTCGGGAATTGCTGAACACTATAAACCGGAACAATTAGTAGGTCGTAAGGTATTGGTTGTAACAAATCTAAAACCTGTAAAACTTCGTGGTGAATTATCAGAGGGAATGGTTTTAGCCGCTTCAAATGATGGGTTATTAACATTACCTACGATTATGGATGAATTACCAAACGGGTCATTAGTTAAATAGGAATGAAAAAAGAATCTGTGCCTAAGGTATAGATTCTTTTTTTATATAAGAAATATAAGTATGGGGAGGGCCAACTCTTAAAACTATACTGATTAGGCGAATAGTTTAGAAAATTAATATAAAATATTTGACAATATTGTATTGGAGTGGTATTATAAATGAGTCGCCAAAAGGGCGATGGAAAAGAAAACAAAAAAAGTTAAAAAGTGTTTGACAGAAACGGTTGAACATGATAAACTAGAAAAGTCGCCAAGAGAGGCAGACAAGAAATCTTGCAAAAAAGATAAAAAACATTTGACAGAAAAAGTCGAATGTGGTAAGATAAAGAAGTCGCCAAAAGGCGAGAGAAGTTCTTTGAAAACTAAACAGAACGTCAAGAATCATGAGCGAAAGAAATTTCGCAAGCTAAGGAAACAAACAATTATGGAGAGTTTGATCCTGGCTCAGGATGAACGCTGGCGGCGTGCCTAATACATGCAAGTCGAGCGAACCACTTCGGTGGGAAGCGGCGAACGGGTGAGTAACACGTAGGTGATCTGCCCATCAGACGGGGACAACGATTGGAAACGATCGCTAATACCGGATAGGACGAAAGTTTAAAGATGCTCCTGGCATCACTGATGGATGAGCCTGCGGCGCATTAGCTAGTTGGTGGGGTAAAGGCCTACCAAGGCGACGATGCGTAGCCGACCTGAGAGGGTGAACGGCCACACTGGGACTGAGACACGGCCCAGACTCCTACGGGAGGCAGCAGTAGGGAATCTTCGGCAATGGGCGAAAGCCTGACCGAGCAACGCCGCGTGAATGAAGAAGGCCTTCGGGTTGTAAAATTCTGTTATAAGGGAAGAAAGGTGATAGGAGGAAATGACTATCAATTGACGGTACCTTATGAGAAAGCCACGGCTAACTACGTGCCAGCAGCCGCGGTAATACGTAGGTGGCAAGCGTTATCCGGAATTATTGGGCGTAAAGAGCGCGCAGGTGGTTAATTAAGTCTGATGTGAAAGCCCACGGCTTAACCGTGGAGGGTCATTGGAAACTGGTTGACTTGAGTGCAGAAGAGGGAAGTGGAATTCCATGTGTAGCGGTGAAATGCGTAGAGATATGGAGGAACACCAGTGGCGAAGGCGGCTTCCTGGTCTGCAACTGACACTGAGGCGCGAAAGCGTGGGGAGCAAACAGGATTAGATACCCTGGTAGTCCACGCCGTAAACGATGAGTGCTAAGTGTTGGGGGTCGAACCTCAGTGCTGAAGTTAACGCATTAAGCACTCCGCCTGGGGAGTACGGTCGCAAGACTGAAACTCAAAGGAATTGACGGGGACCCGCACAAGCGGTGGAGCATGTGGTTTAATTCGAAGCAACGCGAAGAACCTTACCAGGTCTTGACATACCATTGACGCCTCTAGAGATAGAGGGTTTCCTTCGGGGACAATGGATACAGGTGGTGCATGGTTGTCGTCAGCTCGTGTCGTGAGATGTTGGGTTAAGTCCCGCAACGAGCGCAACCCCTGTCGTTAGTTGCCAGCAGTAAGATGGGGACTCTAACGAGACTGCCAGTGACAAACTGGAGGAAGGTGGGGATGACGTCAAATCATCATGCCCCTTATGACCTGGGCTACACACGTGCTACAATGGTTGGTACAAAGAGAAGCGAAGCGGTGACGTGGAGCAAACCTCATAAAGCCAATCTCAGTTCGGATTGTAGACTGCAACTCGCCTACATGAAGTTGGAATCGCTAGTAATCGCGAATCAGAATGTCGCGGTGAATACGTTCCCGGGTCTTGTACACACCGCCCGTCACACCACGAGAGTTTACAACACCCGAAGTCAGTGGCCTAACCGCAAGGAGGGAGCTGCCTAAGGTGGGGTAGATGATTGGGGTGAAGTCGTAACAAGGTATCCCTACCGGAAGGTGGGGATGGATCACCTCCTTTCTATGGAGAAAGAGACGTTCTGTTTAGTTTTGGGAGAATTTCGATTTTCCTGAGATTGATCTTTGAAAACTAGATATCTTCTGAAGAAGAAAAGTTAAGTAATAAAGGGCGCACGGAGGATGCCTAGGCACTAGGAGTCGAAGAAGGACGCGACAAACGGCGAAACGCCTCGGGGAGCTGTAAGTAAGCAAAGAGCCGGGGATATCCGAATGGGGAAACCCGCTAGTGGTCATACGCTAGCACCGTATGGTGAATCAATAGCCATAGAGGAGACAGACCCAGGGAACTGAAACATCTAAGTACCTGGAGGAAAAGAAAGAAACATCGATTCCCCAAGTAGCGGCGAGCGAACAGGGAGGAGCCCAAACCGGAGTAATCCGGGGTAGAAGGACCTTCAGAAATGACTGAACATGATAGCCGAATGGTCTGGGAAGGCCAACCGGAGGGGGTGAGAGTCCCGTAGGTGAAATTGTGTGAAGCAGGGAAGGGATCCTGAGTACGGCGGGACACGAGAAATCCCGTCGGAAGCAACGAGGACCATCTCGTAAGGCTAAATACTACCTAGTGACCGATAGTGAACCAGTACCGTGAGGGAAAGGTGAAAAGAACCCCGGAAGGGGAGTGAAAGAGAACCTGAAACCGTGTGCCTACAACTAGTCAGAGCCCGTTAAAGGGTGATGGCGTGCCTTTTGTAGAATGAACCGGCGAGTTACGATATCGTGCAAGGTTAAGTTGAAGAGACGGAGCCGAAGCGAAAGCGAGTCTGAATAGGGCGAGGAGTACGATGTTGTAGACCCGAAACCGTGTGAGCTAGCCATGAGCAGGCTGAAGGTCAGGTAACACTGACTGGAGGGCCGAACCAGGGCACGTTGAAAAGTGCTTGGATGACTTGTGGCTAGGGGTGAAATTCCAATCGAACACGGATATAGCTGGTTCTCTCCGAAATAGCTTTAGGGCTAGCCTCGATAAGAGTCTACTGGAGGTAGAGCACTGAATGGGTGATGGCCCCACCTCGGGGTACTGATCTCAATCAAACTCCGAATGCCAGATAGATATGATCGGGAGTCAGACTGTGGGTGATAAGGTCCATGGTCAAAAGGGAAAGAGCCCAGACCGCCAGCTAAGGCCCCCAAGTGTCCGTTAAGTGGAAAAGGATGTGGAGATGCACAGACAACTAGGAGGTTGGCTTAGAAGCAGCCATCCTTTAAAGAGTGCGTAATAGCTCACTAGTCGAGTGACTCTGCGCCGAAAATGTACCGGGGCTAAACGGACCGCCGAAGCT
Organism: Turicibacter sp. St.80E1; assembly: GCF_059728495.1. Lineage (NCBI taxonomy): Bacteria > Bacillati > Bacillota > Erysipelotrichia > Erysipelotrichales > Turicibacteraceae > Turicibacter > Turicibacter sp. St.80E1. Next base: position 333,709 of record NZ_AP039386.1, read on the forward strand.
GCGGATTGACACGAAGTGTCAGTGGTAGGAGAGCGTTCTAACAGCACAGAAGCAGTACCGGAAGGAGCTGTGGAGCGGTTAGAAGTGAGAATGCCGGTGTGAGTAGCGAAAGATAGGTGAGAATCCTATCCATCGAAAGCCTAAGGTTTCCAGGGGAAGGCTCGTCCGCCCTGGGTAAGTCGGGACCTAAGGTGAGGCCGAAAGGCGTAGCCGATGGACAACAGGTAGAGATTCCTGTACCACTTAATAAACTGAAGGAGTGACGGAGAAGGCTAAGTTGAGCGTGTGAATGGATTCACGTGTAAGCAGTGAGGTGGTCATGTAGGCAAATCCGCATGGCGAAACATTGAGCTGTGATGCCGAAAGCCCGCAAGGGTGAAGTCAGCTGATGTCACGCTTCCAAGAAAAGCTTCTAGGGATAATTTATTAGGTGCCCGTACCGATAACCGACACAGGTAGGCGAGGAGAGAATCCTAAGATGAGCGAGAGAACTCTTGTTAAGGAACTCGGCAAAATGACCCCGTAACTTCGGGAGAAGGGGTGCTTGTGAAAGCAAGCCGCAGTGAAAAGGCCCAGGCGACTGTTTATCAAAAACACAGGTCTCTGCTAAACCGCAAGGTGATGTATAGGGGCTGACGCCTGCCCGGTGCTGGAAGGTTAAGAGGAGAGGTTAGCGCAAGCGAAGCTTTGAATTGAAGCCCCAGTAAACGGCGGCCGTAACTATAACGGTCCTAAGGTAGCGAAATTCCTTGTCGGGTAAGTTCCGACCCGCACGAAAGGCGTAACGATCTGGGCGCTGTCTCAACAAGAGACTCGGTGAAATCATAGTACCTGTGAAGATGCAGGTTACCCGCGACAGGACGGAAAGACCCCGTGGAGCTTTACTGTAGCTTGATATTGAGCACTGGTGACACATGTACAGGATAGGTAGGAGACGAAGAGACCAGGACGCCAGTCTTGGAGGAGTCGCTGTTGGGATACTACCCTTGTGTTACTGGGGTTCTAACCCGTGGCCATGAGCTGGTCAGGGGACAGTGTCAGGTGGGCAGTTTGACTGGGGCGGTCGCCTCCCAAAGAGTAACGGAGGCGCCCAAAGGTTCCCTCAGAATGGTTGGAAATCATTCGAAGAGTGTAAAGGCAGAAGGGAGCTTGACTGCGAGACCTACAAGTCGAGCAGGGACGAAAGTCGGGCTTAGTGATCCGGCGGTACCGAATGGAAGGGCCGTCGCTCAACGGATAAAAGCTACCCCGGGGATAACAGGCTGATCTCCCCCAAGAGTTCACATCGACGGGGAGGTTTGGCACCTCGATGTCGGCTCATCGCATCCTGGGGCTGTAGTCGGTCCCAAGGGTTGGGCTGTTCGCCCATTAAAGCGGTACGCGAGCTGGGTTCAGAACGTCGTGAGACAGTTCGGTCCCTATCCGTCGTGGGCGTAGGAAATTTGAGAGGAGCTGTCCTTAGTACGAGAGGACCGGGATGGACACACCGCTGGTGTACCAGTTGTTCTGCCAGGAGCATAGCTGGGTAGCTACGTGTGGAAGGGATAAACGCTGAAAGCATCTAAGCGTGAAGCCCCCCTCAAGATGAGATTTCCCATTCGAAAGAAGTAAGATCCCTTGAAGACGACGAGGTAGATAGGTCAGGAGTGGAAGTTTGGTGACAGATGAAGCGGACTGATACTAATCGATCGAGGACTTAACTAAATAGGAAAGGCAAAAACGAGCGATTATCACAGGCAGAAAGTGAAAAGAACTGAGGAATCACGAAGGTGATGAACAGTTATTGAACTTTACCACTGTGATGCGAGAGTTGCCGGACAAGAAGAAGTAAGCAGAAGATATCTAGTTTTGTGAGATTGATAAGATCTGACAGAAGGTCTAGTGATAAGGGCAAGGAGGGCACACCTGTTCCCATACCGAACACAGAAGTTAAGCTCCTTAGCGCCGAGGGTAGTACGCAAGTGCGAGAGTAGGACGTCGCTAGGCCATAAATAAATGCGGGTGTAGTTTAATGGTAGAACTTCAGCCTTCCAAGCTGACTGTGAGAGTTCGATTCTCTTCACCCGCTCCAAATAGCCAATCAACATCCTTCGGGATGTTTTTTTTATTTATCAAGAATAAAGATATAAGTTGGCCTTATTTTTATTATTTTTGGAAAATATCTTAAGTGCTCCTGAGGCAGAAATTTTATGGAATACAAAATAACTGGAACTTATATGTATTTTTATCTTTATTTTCTAATAAAAAAATTAAGTTTTGGTATAATAAAAAGAGAACGTATTTTCTACAGTATTTATAAATACGTATCATAGAATGTCCGAAACTTTATCCTATGATAGAGTAGTGTAGAAAATATAAATTGTGATTTAGGAAGAAATAGGTGATACTGTGCTTTTTGATACTCATGTACATTTAAATGATAAAAAATATATGGATGATTTAGTGGAGGTAATTGATAGGGCCAAAAATGAAGGGGTAAAGTATATGTTGGTTGTTGGATATGATCAAGTTTCGAACCAACGTGCTATTGAGCTAGCAGAAAAGTATGAATTTATTTATGCTGCAGTGGGATGGCATCCAGTTGATGCAATTTATTTAACGGATGAATTATTTGACCAATTAAAGGAGCAGCTAAATCACTCTAAAGTAGTTGCTGTGGGTGAATGTGGTCTTGATTATCATTGGGATACTTCTCCTGTAGATATACAGAAAGAGGTGTTTGTGAAGCAAATTCAATTAGCTAAAGAGATAAATAAACCCCTAATTATTCATACTCGTGATTCAATACAGGATACTTATGATATTTTGAAAGAGAATAGTGTTGATGTAATAGGGGGTGTCATGCACTGTTATAGTGGTAGTATTGAAATGGCACGGAGCTTTATTAATCTAAATTTTAAAATATCTTTAGGTGGTCCTGTCACTTTTACAAATGGTAGAAGGGCACAAGAAGTTGCTACCCATATTCCACTAGAAGATTTATTAATCGAAACGGATGCTCCCTATTTAACTCCGCATCCATATAGGGGAACACGGAATGAGCCTGCATATGTCTCGATGGTTGCCAAAAAGATAGCAGAGCTTAAAAATATATCGTATGAGAAGGTCGCGAAACAAACAACCTTTAATGCATGCCAACTATTTAATATTGTTTAAATTTGAAAGGTGGATATAGAATGAAAAAAATTAATGTTGGAAAAGTTTCATATACCTGTGCAATAATATTAATAACGGGGTTAATTACTGCATGGAGTGTCTTCTTTATAAATAATTATTATCAGGAAAAGTCGCTGAAGAATGGAAGTACCGCTGCGCTTGATAATTTAACAGGGTCAAATGGAAATTCTCAAGTTGTTCAAAACGTCGTTGAACGTCAGGTTGTTACACAGGAGGAGGCACGTATTGAGGCAATCAATAAGGTTTCTCCTGCTATTGTAGGGGTTGTAAATTTCGCTAATAATGCGACTCAAGGTGAGGGATCAGGAATTATTTACAAAAAGGATGGAAAAGATGCCTATATTGTAACTAATCAACACGTTATAGATAAGGGAGACTATTTTGAGGTTGTTTTTTCGAATGGGGAACATGCAGAAGCTACTCTAATTGGGGGAGATATTTATACGGATTTGGCAGTATTAAAGGTAAGTGATGCTAAGGTTGATACAGTCGCCGAGTTTGGCAATACTGAGGATTTAAAGGTAGGTCAAACTGTTATTGCAATTGGTAATCCACTAGGATTAGATTTTGCAGGATCTGCCACATCAGGGATTGTTTCAGGACAGGATCGTGTCATTGCCGTGGATTTAAATAATGATAAGGTTGACGACTGGGAAATGACAGTTTTACAAACAGATACTGCAATTAATCCAGGTAATAGTGGTGGGGCGCTCATTAACTTAGATGGAAAAATAGTAGGGATTAATTCAATGAAGATTGCGACAAGTTCTGTTGAAGGGATGTCATTTTCAATTCCTACATATGTTGCGATTCCTATCATTACAGATTTAGAAAATTACGGAGAGGTTCGTCGTCCACAATTAGGGGTATATATTCAAGAGATGGGAATGATTCCTGATCGTCTAAAAGAAATGCTTAAAATTCCAACAGATCAAAAAACCGGAGTTTTTATTTATGAAGTTTTTGAAGGTGGAATTGCTGAGAAAATGGGATTAAAAGCAGGTGATATTGTTACGGCTATTAATGGCGAGGAAGTAGAGGATACGATGGCCTTTAGAAAAAAATTATACCTTATGAGAGAGGGAGACAAACTAGAATTAACGGTTATTCAAGATGGAAAAACTACGACTTTATCGGCAACTGTTGCACCAGCCGATAAAGATAAGGTGTCTTCATAAATCAATACTCTTGTGACCTCTGACATTAAATCGGTTATTCCCTTTTGTCTAGTGTTTGAAATAATAGGGAATTAAAACTGATAGAGTACCTTCATTGTAGACAAAAGAAGAGAAGCAATACTATCGATGATGATAGAAATGTCTTAAAGTCTATGATGGAGGTACTTTTATTATATAGTTAAAAATGATTCATCCCAACTCTCCTTATTATACGGAATAAAGGTATTATGTCATTAAATTTTACCTCAATAAATCTGTTAAAGCAGAGGGGAGGCAATCAAGGGGGATGTATTAGTACTTGTTATATTCTAATTGAGGCCTACTATCGTTAATACATACAATGATGAGTGAATTTTCTTTTTATTAGCAATAGAATAACAAAGATTAAAAGGACTAAACACGATTTCCAACGTATTTAGTCCTTTTAATGTACTTCTCTGGGTATTTAATTTTTCCTAAATGCTTTTCGTACGATAAATACTACTGACTAACTGTAAGTGAACTTTTATGATAATGGTCCTCACATGAAATAGACGGGACATTATTCTTTTCATAATAAAGTGTTACTTTATTTTTGCATTCTTCCGACGCTAGATAACCCGTTGTAGGATCGATTTTGACAGCAACCACGTTTTTAGGTTTTTCAAACCATTCTGTTTGAGTGTTTTTTAACGAGTTTTCCATTACCTCAGACCATATATTTTTAGCATAGTGGTTAACTTCAACTCCATCCAACGTTCTACCCTGATCATATCCCGTCCATACTGTTGTTAAAAGTTCGGGAGTGTATCCAATCATCCAGGAATCGGTATTTGTCGATCCACTTTTACCTGCATATTGATGAGTTAAGTTTTGAATAATAGATAGACCGGTTATAGATAAATGATTATTTTGTTGTAAATTAAACATTCCGGTCATCATTTCATTCATAATATAAGTTTTAGTTTTATCCAGGATTTGCTTTTGTTCTGTCTTAGTATCAGAATAGACGAGAAATCCACGGTCATCCGTGATAGAGGTAATAAATTTTCTATTTACGGATTTTCCATTATTAGCGAATATACTGTAGGCTTCAGCCATCTCCATAATATTTACAGGTTCAACACCAAGAGCTGCAGAAGGAATACTAGGAATATTAGCTGAAATTCCAAATCGTTTAGTCGTTTTTGGAAGCACATCTAATCCAAGAAACGTATGAGTTTTTACGGCATAAATATTATCTGAAACAGCGAGAGCATTCGCCATTGGAATACTTTTATAAGCATATGAACTATTATAGTTATTTGGTGTATAGGAATCTTTTCCTCCGTTGTAGGTAAATGTTGTGGGTTCGTTCATAAATGTTGTCGACGGGTTAAATCCATACTCTAGGGCGGCATAATATAGAAAAGGTTTCATTAATGATCCTATCTGACGCTCACTATAGAGTGCACGATTATATTGTGATTCCTCATAATTATTTCCTCCAGATAAAGCCTTAACGTATCCGGTAGAAGGTTCCATAACAATAACGGCTGTCTGAACGTCTAAATCTTTTACATTTTGAACAATAGATTTATTTACTTGACTTTGTATTTCCTGATCCAGTGTAGTATAAATATTTAAGTTTCGGTAGGAACTCGTTTGGCCATCTAATAAGTGATCGACCTCGGCTAGAACAGCGTCGACGTAATAAGGGGCCTCATAGTCAACATCCCCAGGGATTTCACCAATTACAACGGGATCACTTTTTAGGGCATGTTCATAATCTTCCACGCTAATATAGTTTTCATCTAACATAGACTTTAAAACAATCTTTTGGCGGTTCGAAGAGTTTTCGGGGTTTTTAATGGGTGAATAATAGGTGGGTCCCTTTGGAATACCAACTAATATCGAGGCTTCGGCAAGTGATAATTCATTTGCATGTTTACCGAAGTAATAGAGTGAGGCATCTTCTATACCGTAATTTCCATGCCCAAAGTTAATAGTATTTAAGTATCCTTCGAGTATAGTGTCCTTATCATATCCGAGTTCAAGACGAATGGTATAAAAGGCCTCTTTAATTTTTCTTGACCATGTTTTTTCAAAGCTTAAGTATAAGTTTCGTGCATATTGTTGAGTAATGGTTGAGGCGCCCTGCGCTCGCGTTCCTGTGGTAAGGTTAGTGATTACTGCTTTTGCCATACGAAGAGGGTCAAACCCAAAGTGATCGTAAAAGTTTCGGTCCTCCGTTGCTATAAAACCATTAATAACATAAGGTGAAATTTCATCGAGACTAACCCAATGTTGATCTTTGGGATATGTCTTCTCTAAGAAAACTTCTCCTTTTGAATCGTAGAATGTAATGGTTGTATTAACGTTAATGTCCGGTGCGGGGAGGTATTTGAAGTATTGGTATACGGTTAGACACATAATTGCAATTAATTCTAGGCAGATGACTGCGGTAACCTGAGTATATTTTGACTTAAAGAATGCAGATATTTTTTTTGATAATTTCATAAACTCACCTCCATTTTATTTTGTCCATCCTAAATAAAAATATTTACATAAATAGGAATAAATATACATTAATGTTTTTTTAAGTTAAAAAAGGAAATTACGTTCTGTTGACGTAATTTAATATAGGAGGTGTTTTATGAATTATAATATCTATGTTTTAACGTTTATCATCGGAACGATTTTAGGTTCTTTTTACCATGTTGTTGGATATAGAATGCCACTGCAATTAAATTGGATGAATTCACGTTCCTTTTGTCAACATTGTCACACTTCTTTGACCGGGTTTGATCTCGTTCCGGTAGTATCCTACATTTTTTTACGTGGAAGGTGTAGACACTGTCAACAATCTATTCCTTTTTTTCATCTTATTATAGAAATATTATCTGGATTATTATTTTTGTTACCACTACATCATTATGGAAGTTTAGGATTTTTTTCAGGAGAAATTTATATAGCATGGATATTTTTATCTTTATTAATAGTAATTACGGTGTCTGATTGTTATTTTCAATTAATTTTAGATAAGGTTTTGATTTTTTTCTTCATTCTACTCGTAGCCGGATATTCTTTTTTTTCAAGTTGTAATATTTTTTATAGATTAATAGAGGGGGGAGGGACTTTTTTAATTTTTTATGTAATTAGTATAGTCGGAAAATTCCTATTTAAAAAGGAGGCACTAGGAGGTGGAGATATTAAGTTATATGGGTTAGTTGGTTTAGTTTTAGGAATCAGGTGTACATTTATATCATTATTATTATCTACGATACTCGCACTAATTTATTGCTGTATATTTCGACGAGGCAATAATCGTACTCCCTTAACGTTTGGTCCCTTTATTGCTGCTTCGGCATATTTTTGTTTATTTCAGGGAGAAACATTTTTAGAAGTTTACATAAAATTATTTTATTAAAAAACCATCAGCATTAATTGATGGTTTTAACATTATCCAAATTTAAATGTGACATTGCATTTGCTAATGAGGGGGTTAAGGACTGAATAGATTCTTCATTTAAGGGAATCCATTCATAATAATCATGTTCTTCTGATAACTGTATTTCTTCTGTAAGAGGCTGGCATAAATAAATAATCCCCATTATTAAATAGTCCTGGTTAACAAAGTCCCATTGGTGTAATACGCTTATTGGTTTAATTAAAAGGGATGTTTCCTCTAATATTTCACGTTGAAGAGTTTCTTCTGCACTTTCGTTATTTTTCATTTTTCCGCCTGGTAAATCAAAGTACTCACACCGTGGACTAACTTTATGAAGAACTAAAAATTTTTTATCTTTAATAATTAATCCTTTAACAGAAAAGTGAATTTGTGGTGCTAGTATAGTTTTATGGACACACTTAAGTTAAGTCGTTACAATAGACTTAATAAAAGGATGTGTCTGTATGAAAAAATATAATAATGAATTTAAATCAATGATTGTTGAACTTTATAAAAATGGACGTTCAGTTAAAGATCTAAGTCGTGAATATGGTGTTTCAGAAGTAACAATTTACAAATGGATTAAACAAATTTCTCCGATTGCCTCGGTAGATGATACAGAAATTACCCTAGAGGATATTAAACGCATGAAGCAAGAAATGTTACGTCTGCAAGAGGAGAATGAAATATTAAAAAAGGCTATGACCATATTCGCGAGAAAGTAAGTCAATCTGAATTATGTCAGTTTATTAATCAACACCATCAGGAACACGATATTAAGCAACTTTGTGAGGTCTTAAGTGTTCCAAGAAGTACTTATTATCAATCGAAGCATCAAACTGAATCAAAATGGGAACGTGAAAATCAGAAACTACTTGAACGTATTAAAGAAATTTATTTTGAAAGTAAGTGTCGGTATGGTGCTATTAAGGTACACCATCAATTGATTAAAGAGGGATTCACTGTTAGCTTGAAACGTGTTCAACGGTTAATGAAATCAAGCGGTTTAGCTTCGATTATTCAAAGAAAATATACTCCTTATAGACAGTCTAAGGAACTTGTTTTAGAACGTAATAACATTCTAGAACAGGATTTTTCGACGACTTCAATTAATCAAAAATGGGTATCCGATATTACTTATATTTACGTTCAAAAAGAAGGTTGGTGCTACTTAGCTTCAGTGATGGATTTACATTCAAAGAAAATTATTGGTTATCATTTTTCAAAACAAATGACCACAGATATTATCGTAAAAGCTTTAAAGAATGCCTATGTTTCTCAAAAACCTAAAGATGAGATTATTCTCCACACTGATTTAGGATCACAGTATACTAGCCAAGAGTTTAAAGACTTAACTTCAGACTTTAAGATGATCCAGTCTTTCAGTCGTAAAGGATGTCCTTATGATAATGCTTGTATCGAATCTTTCCATGCCACTCTAAAGAAAGAAGAAGTGTATCAAACTACATATGTGACATTTGAACAGGCTAGAATGGCCCTATTTCAATATATTGAAGGCTGGTATAATCGCAAAAGGATTCATGGTTCCATTAATTATTTAACGCCAGAAGAATGTGAGCAACTTGCACGACAAATTGCTTAAAAACTTAACTTTTTTGTGTCCAAAATATTGACCTAGATCCATTGCGCCATATATCCACAACCTTTCAGTAAATGTTAACTCAGTATATGTTTTCTATAATAAAAAGATGTCATAATATGAGATCATTTTGCTAAACTGATTAAAATAGTGTAAAATAATAACGATATGAATACGATTAATATAAAAGGATGTGGAAAAATTGGCATTAACAGCTGGAATCGTTGGTTTACCTAATGTTGGAAAATCAACTTTATTTAATGCAATAACTCAGGCAGGAATTGAAGCAGCTAATTACCCATTTGCGACAATTGACCCGAATGTGGGTGTGGTTGAGGTCCCAGATGAGCGTTTAAATAAACTTACTGAATTAGTGAGTCCTAAAAAAACAGTTCCAACTACATTTGAATTTACCGATATTGCTGGATTAGTCCGTGGAGCTAGTAATGGGGAAGGGTTAGGAAATAAATTTTTAGCTAATATCCGAGAAGTGGATGCTATTACACAAGTCGTTCGTTGTTTCGAGGACGGGAATATTATTCATGTTGAGGGATCAGTAGACCCAATTCGTGACGTAGAGGTAATTAACCTAGAGTTAATTTTAGCCGATATGGAACAGGTTGACCGTCGTTTAGGTCGCTTAGCGAAACAGGCTAAATCAGGTGATAAGGCAGCTAAGGCTGAACAAGCGGTATTAGAAAAGGTTAAAGCTGGATTTGATCAAGAGTTACCGGCACGTGCGTTAGAGTTAGATGCCGATGATATCCAAACAATTAAACATTTACAATTGCTAACGTTAAAACCAATTCTTTATGTTGCGAATGTAGGTGAAGAAGATTTAATGAGTGATGAGGATAACGAGCATGTAAAGGCATTACAAGAGTATGCCGCACGTGAAGGGGCTAAAGTCATCAAAGTTTGTGCGCGTATCGAGGAAGAGATTTCACAATTAGATGATGATGAAAAGTCAGCATTTTTAGAAGAATTAGGAATAAAAGAAAGTGGTTTGGACCAGTTAATTAGAGCCGCCTATGATTTGTTAGGATTAGCTACTTATTTTACTGCAGGTGTGCAGGAAGTTCGTGCATGGACGTTTATTAAAGGAATGACTGCTCCTCAATGTGCAGGGGTTATTCATAGTGATTTTGAACGTGGATTCATTCGAGCTGAAACAGTTTCATATGATGATTTAGTAAAATACGGTTCAGAGCAAGCGGCACGTGAGGCAGGACGATATCGATTAGAAGGAAAACAGTATATTGTTCAAGATGGTGACGTTATGTTATTCCGTTTTAACGTTTAAAAATATTTTGTTTATATTCGTGTATAAAAGAGAAATAAATATCTCATACTATTAATAGTTCATCATTAAATAGCATCTACGATAAAACAACATGAATTTAATGATGGGCTTTGTAAAATAGGCACTGCTTTAGAGTTGTGCCTATTTTTTTGATATTAATACGTATAAAACTAGTTTTATAAATATATTGCCGTATAATAAAATAATTTGTATTGCAATTAGTTTAAACTAGTGTTATAATTTATGACTGTGAGTAATATGACTATTACTCCTTGCCCGATAATGGGCCGTCTAGACCAAGAGGAGGTGCAATATAATGAGAAAATACGAAATTATGTATATCGTTCGTCCAAACTTAGAAGAGGAAGGGCGCAAAGCAGTAATCACAAACTTCCAAAACATGTTCACTAATATGGGTGCGGAAATCGTTGAAACAAAAGAGTGGGGTATGCGTGATTTAGCATATGCTATCGAAGATTTCACAAAAGGTTACTACGTTGTAATGACAGTTAATTCTTCAATCGAAGCGAAAAACGAATTTGATCGTTTAGCTGGAATTAGCGAAGATGTTATTCGTTACATCGCAATCAAAGAAGAAGCTTAAGATTATAAAGTACTAAGTGAGGGTGATATAAATGATTAATCGCGTTGTTTTAGTAGGGCGATTAACACGTGATCCAGAACTAAAGTATACGACTAATGGAATCGCTAATTTGCGATTTAGTATTGCGGTTAATCGTACTTTCACTAGTCAAAATGGAGAACGTCAAGCAGACTTCATTAATTGTGTAGCATGGCGAAGCCAAGCTGAGAATATGGCGAAGTTTTTACGTAAAGGTTCTTTAATTGGTGTTGAAGGACGTATAGAAACAGGTAGCTATCAAGCTCAGGATGGATCTATGCGGTACACAACAGATGTTGTGTGTGATAGCGTTCAATTCTTAGAACCTCGTTCGGCAACTGCTGATCGTGGAAACTTTGGAACTCAACCATCTCACGATTTTAGTGGAGGAAATCCATTTGGAGGTGGATATGGTGGAACACCATCATTCCCACAACAAGCACCAACACCTAATAATTATGGTGGAGGAAACCCATTTGGAGCCACTCAAAGTGTAGATCAAGGTTTTGCTAATCCAGGATCAAATTTTAATAGTGAGCCGGATTTTAGCTCAACAATTAATATTTCAGATGATGATTTACCATTTTAAAATAAATTATTAACTATTACTTTAAAAGATGTTAGGAGGAACTATCATGGCTCAATTCCGTCGTGGAGGACGTCGTCGTCGTAAAGTTTGCTATTTCACTACAAACAAAATTACGAAAATCGACTATAAAGATGTAGATTTATTAAAACGTTTTGTATCTGATCGTGGAAAAATCTTACCTCGTCGTGTAACAGGAACAAGCGCTAAATACCAACGTGAATTAACAGTTGCTATTAAACGTGCTCGTCACATGGCATTATTACCATTCTCTGCTGAATAGTAATAACACATTGTTTACAAATTGGCGCGGCATCGCGCCCTTTTTTATCACATACTAACCAGCTAATCTTTATTAATTGCTAGATAATGTAAAAGAAATATATATTTCTTCTAGCAAGTCTCATTTTGAGATATTTACATTAGGGCCCAATTATTAAAAGAGATTGAAGTAAAAAGCCGCTTCCGTTAGGAAGTGGCTTTTTATAATTTAATAGGTGACGGTATAGTTTTATTTTTCGTTTTCTTCTGACTGACTAACAGACATCTGCTTACTTTGTTCTTCACATTTCATTGTAGATCGATCTAGTAAGTAAGTGTCCGTACAGCAACTCATATCTTCTGTTAAATGTACATTACTCAATAGTCGGAATGGATTATATGAATTTTTATTTTCCATAGCTAGTTCCCCCCTATAATAGGATATATATAATAAATTACGATATTTATTATATACCTAAAAAGATAAAAAAATAAGCTATTCTCCATAAAAATAAAAAATAGTTTATCTTCAGTTAAATACACATATCTTTCTTGTTTTATATCCTTGCTATAGGCATTAATTGCTGACTTGTGTGCATGTGATGATGAGTTGATTTGAAGATTTAATTTATGATGAATTTCGTGAGATGGTGTTAGATACCCAGAAGGAACATTTATGGTTAACATAAATAAAAAAGATGATTTTAGAATTTTACTGAAATCATCTTTTTTATTTAAATGGTATTGATGATATTTTTAAAGGTTAGTTTATTAGAATATTTAATTCACACACTTAAAATTGTGATAGGCTTATACAGAGTTTTTTCTATAAATCTTTTTTGCTTTTCTATCATATGGATGTAAATTTTATGGTGTGTATAGGGGGAATGATAGTTAGAGTTTGGTAAATGTCTTAGAGTAAATGAATGTAGGATTTATGGTGTGGATAGAGGGATTGATAGTTAGAAAGTGGTTAGAGTTTGGTAAATATCTTAGAGTAAATGAATGTAGGATTTATGATGTGGATAGAGGGATTGATAGTTAGAGAGTAGTCAGATTATAGTAAATGTCTTAGAGTAAATGAATGTAGGATTTATGATGTGGATAGAGGGATTGATAGTTAGAGAGTGGTCAGATTATAGTAAATGTCTTAGAGTAAATGAATGTAGGATTTATGATGTGGATAGAGGGATTGATAGTTAGAGAGTGGTCAGATTATAGTAAATGTCTTAGAGTAAATGAATGTAGGATTTATGGTGTGGATAGAGAGATTGATAGTTAGAAAGTGGTTAGAGTTTGGTAAAGGGATTGGAATGAATGGATGTAAGTTTTATGGTGTGGATAGAGAGAATGATAGTTAGAGAGTGGTTAGATTATAGTAAATGTCTTAGAGTAAATGAATGTAGGATTTATGGTGTGGATAGGGGAATTGATAGTTAGAAAGTGGTTAGAGTTTGGTAAAGGGATTGGAATGAATGGATGTAAGTTTTATGGTGTGGATAGAGAGAATGATAGTTAGAGAGTGGTCAGATTATAGTAAATGTCTTAGAGTAAATGAATGTAGGATTTATGATGTGGATAGAGGGATTGATAGTTAGAGAGTGGTCAGATTATAGTAAATGTCTTAGAGTAAATGAATGTAGGATTTATGATGTGGATAGAGAGATTGATAGTTAGAAAGTGGTTAGAGTTTGGTAAAGGGATTGGGATGAATGGATGCAAGTTTTATGGTGTGGATAGGGGGATTGATAGTTAGAAAGTGGTTAGATGGTAGTAAAGAGATTGGGATGAATGGGTGTAGGATTTGTGTTGTGGATAGAGAGGGAATGATGGTTAGAGAGTGGTCAGAGTGTAGTGAAAGGGATTGGGATGAATGGGTGTAGGATTTGTGTTGTGGATAGAGAGAATGTAGTGGTTAGGGTATGTTGGATAGGTAGCTTTATGTGTAGTTTATTATAATTTTTAAATGTTTATTGTCATTGATAGTAGGCTATAATAATTAGAGTATGTTAGTCATTAAATATTCTATTTATTTAATCAAACGATTGGGTGTTAAATGTTATCTAGTAGGTTTGAATGGAGGATTGTTAAATTGATGATGTATAATTTAGAAGTTGTAGTAAATAAACTATAGATTAGAGTAGGAGGATATATTATTTAATTAATAAATTTTTTATATCGTTTGATTAAATTTTTATATGAAATATTTTTTTAGTAATGTATATAATGGTGAAATGGATGTTATTGAATTTGTTGAAATGAAGTCTTTTAAGAACCCTCATTTCAATAATATATTATTCAAGCGCGTATTTTTTGAATAAGTAAAATATAATGGTTTAGACAATTTTTACAAAATTTAATGATTTGAGAAGAGAATAGTAATTATCCTAAATTGTGGTATAATAGAGGAGGTAATTGGCATTTATGAAGGGAGTTTTTAGATGAAGATAAGGTCACTCACTAATGCCGCGGTTATGCTCTCTATGTATATGCTTTTATTTGTTTTATACAATATGGGAGTTTTTCCAACGATCATGTCAATTCTATTACCTATCCCTATTATTATCTACTCCGTAACTGTAGGCCGTATTCGGGATATATTGTTATTATGTATTGGATGTTTTTGTGGGACTTTTTTATTTGGTTCAATTTATGGTGTAATAACGACATTAAATTACGGGGTAATGGGGACCATTATTGGTATTGGTATGGTTAAAAGTTGGCCGTATTGGCAACGTATCTTGAATGCGGTAATTATTTCGGTTCTTTCATTCCCAATTACGATTTATTTTGTTAGTGGCTTAAATGTTAAAGAATCCGTCACGCAGATGACAGGAGAAATAGAGGTTATGATTCAATCTATAGCTAATACGTTACCTAGTGACTATACGGCTATTATAGAGGAGTTACAACGTTCTATAGATTTGATGGCGACACTATTTCCGACGATTGTAATTTTAATGGGGACGATGTCCGTTTTTTTGAGTGATACGGTTGCCATTTTGATTTTAAAAAAACTGGGTATTTCCCCTTTGAAATTTAAGAAACAGAATATACATAATATTCAGGTAGGACCTACATTAATTATAGTTTTAGTCATTGGTCAACTTATAAAAACTGTTTTATCTATCCCAACAGTAGATTATATTTTGATTAATGTTATGGCCATAATTAATATGTTATACGTTTTGCAAGGAATTATTGTTATTCTATTATATTTTAAGTCTCGCTCTAAAATTGGACTAGGTATTCTCACAGTTATTCTAATGCTACTATTAGGGTTTTCCATATTTATTGAGATGTTAGGAATAATGGATGCCTTTTTCAACTATCGTGATAAATTGGTTTTAGAGAATTAGTTATTGAAATGAGGTGATATGGTGAAGAAATTGAGGAAGTGGCTAGATGAGTATCAAGATCATCTGGGATACATGGCGATTTCTACTGTGTTTTTAATATTGAGTGGGGGATATGCCTACTATCGATCAGATGTCATTTCGCTTATTATTTTCCTATACTTTGTAGGGGATATAATTTATCGATTGAACGCATATTTTCACTATAAGGAAAATGTGCTGAAAAGGATTGAGTCTATTTCATATCGAGTGAAACATGCCGGAGAAACTGCATTTAATCAATTACCAGTTGGAATTCTTCTATATGATGATGCCTATGAAGTTGTATGGTTTAATACCTATTTAAAACAGATTTTCAATCAGGATTTGCACGATAAGGGATTAACGCATCTGAGTGAACAGTTATATAATCGTGCTCTTAGTGACGACGAAAAATTTAGTGTAACTATCAATCAGGAAACATATCGCGTGTTACATATGAAAAATGAGAGGTTAATGTACTTTACGAATGATACTGAGTATACGACGCTTTCGCAAAAATATCAAAATGAACATCCTGTTATAGGAATGTTGGTTATGGATAATTATGATGAGGTTTTTCATAATTTGAATGAGCAAGAAAAGAGTGAGTTTCACGGAAAGATAGTTTCTATCATTATGCAGTGGGCCGATAAACATAAAATATATATTCGAGCAACGGCAACAGATCGATTTATATTAATGATGCCATCGGTTGTTTTGCAGCAATTGCGTGAAACGAAATTTACAATTATTGATAAAGTACGTGAAGCTGCTAAAGAGAAGGATGTAATGTTGACGATTAGTATTGGATTGGCAACGGGTTACGATAGTTTTTCGGAATTAGGTCAACAAGCTAATTATATGCTAGATTTAGCTTTAAGTCGGGGTGGAGACCAAGTAGCGATTAAGATTGCGACCGATGATAAGTTCTTATTCTATGGTGGAAAGACGAATCCAGTAGAAAAAAGAAACCGTGTCCGTGCTCGGGTTAACGCACAGGCGTATGAACGTTTGGTTCGAGATAGTGACCGTGTAATTATTATGGGGCACAGGTATCCAGATGTTGACGCAATCGGGGCAAGTATTGGATTGTTACGCATGGGAATTGCATCAAAAAAAGAAGCTTATATCGTTTTAAAATTAGAGGAGTTAGATAAGACAGCTAAAAACTTTGTGGATGAAATATTTAAAGATGAAAATCTTAAGAAGTATTTTATTTCAAGTGAGATGGCAATTGAATTAATGACGAAAAATACATTACTCGTTGTAGCAGATACGCAGGATCCTAAAATGGTTATAGAGCCAGCTTTACTGCCAAAAGCAAAGAAAATCGCGGTATTTGATCATCATCGACGAGGTGTAAATGTTATTGATTCGGTATTATCATTTGCAGAACCATATGCTTCTTCAACCGTTGAATTAGTTGTGGATATGTTTGATTACTATTCACAAAAAATTAAAATGACTCCATTAGAAGCATCCATTATGCTAGCGGGAATTATTGTGGATACGCGAAGATTTTCTTATCATACCGGGCGACGAACATATGAAACCGCCGCTATATTAAAACAAAAAGGTGCGGAAGAGAAGTTAGTGCAGCAGTTGTTAAGAACCCCGTTAGAAAATTATTATAGTAAGGCTCATTTAATCGAAAGAGCAGAAATATTTAAGGATGAATTTATTATTGCGTCGGCGGATGATGAATTGGTACTTGAAAAGGTTCAAATAGCGCAGACAGCAGATGAATTATTAAATGTTCAAAATATTAAAGCTTCATTTGTTATTTCACGTATTGACGAGCAACATATCGGTATAAGTGCACGATCGTTAGGAGATGTCAATGTTCAAGTTTTAATGGAGCAATTAGGTGGTGGTGGGCATTTAAATAATGCAGCAACCCAAATTCGAAGTAGTAGTACACAAGATGCAGTTTTATTATTAAAAGAAGTTATTGTAAAAGAAATAGAAGAAAGCGGTGAATCTCAATGAAAGTAATTATGTTAGAAGATGTAAAAGGTAAAGGTAAAAAAGGAGAAGTAAAAGATTTCCCGAATGGATTTGCGAACTTTTTAATTAAACAAAATAAAGCCATGGACGCAACTCCAGCTAATATGAATAAGTTAAAGCTTCAACAGGCGGAGGAAGAGAAACAAGCTGAGCTACGATTAGAAGAAGCTAAAAAGTTAAAAGTGGAATTAGAACAAAAGACTGTTATTGTGAAAGTGAAAGCTGGAGATCATGGTCGTGTCTTTGGATCAGTTAGCACAAAGGCGATTGCAGAAGAATTTCAAAAACAATTTGGGATTAAATTAGATAAACGTAAGATGGAGCTAGAAGAACCAATTCGCGGTCTTGGGATGGCACGTGTTCCTATTCATTTACATCCAGAGGTTGTTGCTACAATTTCTGTTCAAATTAAGGAGAAGTAAAGAAATCAAATATAATTGTATTATCTAGATAGAAAGTTGGTTATGTTGTGATAGAATCGTCAAATCGTCAAATGCCCCATAGTACTGATGCAGAGCAAGCAATACTTGGCGCTATGTTATTGGATGAAAAAGTGTGTGAGGATGTAAAGCTAAAATTACAACCAGATGATTTTTATCATCATCGCCATCGTATTATTTACGAGGCGATGCTCACATTACTTGAGCAAAATATAGGTGTAGACGTGACGACAGTAGCTGCATATTTGCAAGATCATAAGAGGATTTCAGAAATAGGTGGTGTGGAATACCTTTTAACGATTTATGAAAGTGTCGCGACTACTGCCCACACTGAGCATTATGTTGAAATGGTTTTAGAAAAATCAATTTCGAGATTAATTATTAATCGTGCTCAGGGATTAATTGAACAGGGATATGACCCTGAAACTTCAACTCAGGATTTAATTGATACAGCCGAACAACAATTTTCCGGACTTGCACGTTTAAATCAAGGATCAGATTTCAAGCAAATCGATAATGTTATTATTGACTTTATTAAGAATGTAGAACGTTTATCCCAATCTACTGGGGAAGTTACTGGGTTAACAACGGGGTTTACAGCTTTAGATCATATGACGTCCGGGTTACAAAATAATGACTTAATTATTGTTGCTGCTCGTCCAGCGATGGGAAAAACGGCGTTTGCCTTGAATATTGCTCAAAACGTCGCAAAATTAAATCATATTAATGTTGCTATTTTTAGTCTGGAGATGGGAGCCGATCAATTAGTTTCCCGTTTAGTAAGTGCTGAGGGTAGAATTGAGGCTCACCGTTTAAAAACGGGTAATTTAGAGGGGGCCGATTGGCGATCTTTGAAAATCGCAACGGATGTATTAAGTAATTTAGGAATTTATATTGATGATACACCAGGTATACGTGTGGGTGAGTTACGTGCTAAATGCCGTCAATTACATCAACAAAGAGGACTTGGCCTAGTTATGATTGATTATTTACAGCTTTTATCAGGAAGTAAGTCAAGCGGAGGTAATCGACAACAGGAAGTCTCAGAAATTTCACGTATGTTAAAGGAAATGGCTCGTGAACTCAAGATTCCTGTCATTGCTTTATCCCAATTATCACGTCAGGTCGAAAATAGGGAAGATAAAAGACCAATGATGTCAGACTTAAGGGAATCTGGAAGTATCGAGCAGGATGCAGATATTGTTACTTTCCTATATCGTGAGGATTATTATAAGAAAGATCCTGAGTTGAATGATAATATCGTAGAGGTTATCTTTGCTAAACACCGTAGTGGTGCTGTGGGAACTGTGAAACTAGCCTTTAGAAAAGAAATAAGTCGTTTTGAAAATCTAGTTAATGTTCCAGATTCACCAAATATTCCTAATGTTTAGAGTTTTAATACCCATATATCGTATCTTTATATAAAACACATTTTGACGACAGGTGGTACTTATATTATAATTAGGAATGAATAATTAGAGGAGGATTTGACTATGTTTGAACGTTTAGAGGCAATCTTAGAGCGTTATGAAAAAATTAACGAGATGATGGCTGATCCTGCAATCGTTACTGATATTAAGAAGTTAACTGAGTTATCAAAAGAACAACGTGGACTTGAAGAGACAGTTAATGTATATACTGAATATAAAGAAATTGCAGCTTCAATTGAAGATTTAAAAGAAATGGTTAAAGATTCAGACCCTGAAATTAGTGAAATGGCTGAGTTAGAATTAGAAGAATTAAAACCAAAAATTCCTGCATTAGAGGAACGTTTAGAAATTTTATTAATTCCTAAAGATCCAAATGATGAAAAGAACGTAATTGTAGAAATTCGAGGAGCTGCTGGAGGAGATGAGGCTAATATCTTCGCGGCAGACTTATATCGTATGTATACAAAATATTCAGAGTTAAAAGGTTGGAAAATCCAGGTGATGAATGTTGATTATTCAGAATCTGGAGGAATGTCGCAAGTTGAATTTATGATTTCGGGTGAAAGTGTCTACTCTCATATGAAATATGAATCAGGTGCTCATCGTGTTCAACGTGTTCCTGCAACAGAATCTCAAGGAAGAATTCATACCTCAACAGCAACTGTTTTAGTTATGCCAGAAGCTGAGGATGTGGATATCGAGGTAAGTATGAATGATATTCGTGTAGATACATTCTGTTCATCAGGACCTGGTGGGCAATCTGTAAATACGACAAAATCGGCTGTACGATTAACTCACGTGCCTACTGGAATTGTTGTTTCATGTCAGGATGGAAAATCTCAACATGAAAATAAGGCAAATGCCTTAAAAGTTTTAAAAGCACGTATTTATGATTCTATTTTACAGGAGCGCCTTGAGGCCGAGGGTGAAGAACGTCGTTCTAAAATTGGTACAGGTGAACGTTCGGAAAAAATTAGAACATATAACTATCCACAAAATCGTGTCACAGATCACCGCATTGGATTTACAATCCAACAGCTTGATCGAGTAATGGAAGGAAAGTTAGAGCCTGTTATTGAAGCATTAATTACCGAAGAACAAAAGCGTAAATTAGCTGCACAAGATTAATTAAAACCATGGGAATAAACCGTGGCTAACTTAACTTTTTTGAATGATAATAAAGGCGAGGTTTACATCATTGATGTCGACCTCGCTTTTAAATTTAGAAGGGATAGTTTATTGTTGTGCGTGGGGAGATAAGTGTGGGATGGAACTAATACTCAGTTTAAACGTGCAGAAAAAAAAACGCCCGGGGGAGGGGCGCTTTTTAAATTTAATCTAACTATAAAAGGGGGGACTTTTATAGTTAAAAGGAGGATAATCATATAATGGGGGAATTATATGATTATCTTTCTCCCGAGTCTCTCAAGGGGGGGATGAGAGTAGGCTCCGAAAAAGTCTTTGCCATACTGGGGAGAAAATAAAGTATTAAAATACTTTGGGAGAGAATTATAAGGAGAGAGTATGAAAAATAAAACTTTAAAAATTGGGGAGAGAAATGAGTAATGAAATAAAGTTTTATATGGGGGGAAGAGTATGCCCGTAAGTTTCTCGTCTTACGGACAATAATATTATGAACAGCTATTGAGATTCTTAAACACCTTTTTTAAAAAAAATTAAATATTTATATGAAATTTGATTTTAGTATCATTTTATATAAAGAGTTAGCTTGTTATCTTGCTCCATCTAACATTAATATATGTAGAAATTGATAAGGTGTGACAGGAGTTTAATAGTTTAAAACAGATTAGTACCATAATAAAATTCCTGGATTGGTAGAGAATTTTAGTAATAAAGATAATTTTTATTTGCATGTTATATTATTTTAGAGTAAAATGAGGTTGATTTTAAGAAGACGGTGATAATATGAAAACAATGCGTGAACTTTTAAACTGGGGAGAAAAATTCGCCCTTGAAAATGGAAAAGAAGACTCAGCAGTTAAATTGCTATTAATGGATGCTACGCAAAAGGAAAGTTATGAAATTTTAGCAGATATGAATATGGTTGTTCCACAGGAACAAGTTGAAAAATTTGAACATGATGTGCATCTATATGTAGAGGATAATATCCCAGTTCAACATATTATGGGATATGAGACTTTCTTTGGTCATAAATTTATTGTAAATGACGACGTTTTAATTCCACGTTTTGAAACAGAGGAATTAGTTGCAAATGTACTATCTACGTATGATGATGTTTTTAATGGATCAAAGGTTAAAGTGGTAGATGTAGGAACAGGAAGTGGTGCGATTGGGGTAACACTAGCTGTTGAAGAGCCTAATATGGAAGTGACCGTGACTGAGTTGTCGGAAGCCGCTTTAGAGGTTGCTAAACAAAATGCCAATCAATTAGGGGCGAATGTTACTTTTTACCAAGGAGATATGTTACAGCCATTGATTGAACGTGGATTAAAATTTGATATTTTGGTTTCTAATCCGCCATATATTCCATTAACTGAAGAGGTTGATCCTTTTGTAAAAGATAATGAACCACATTTAGCATTATTCGGCGGAGAAGACGGTTTAAAGTTTTATCGTCAAATTTTAAGGGATGCCCATAAGGTGGTTAATGAGAAAAATATTATTGCTTTTGAACATGCATATAATCATAAAGAAGCTATGGCTCAATTAATTAAAGAGCACTTTCCACATTCTAAATTTGAAACTTTAAAGGATTTGAATGGGAAAGATCGAATGACGATTATTATTAATAACTAAATTAAGAAGATTATAAGAAAGGCTCCTATTTATTAGGGGGTCTTTTTTAAAAAATTCTAAGGTAGAACAAATTATAATATAAGGAGTCCTTTCTAGTATGATTTATCATTATCATGAACTTAGTGATGCGTTAGCTCGTGTGACGCAAGAAGATATTATTGTTTTTCCAACCGATACAGTCTATGGAATAGGGGCCAGTATCTATTCTCCCCAAGCCATTCAAGAAATTTTTGAAATAAAACAACGTCCAACGGATAAATCGTTAATTGTCTTATGCGCGAATAAAAAACAATTGGAGGAAATTGTAGGTCCTCTATCAAGTGATATTGAAGGATTAGTTGATAGGTTTTTACCGGGGGCGTTGACGCTAGTTTTAAATTGTTGTAAGTCATTATGTAAAGAAATTACTCGCGGGAAACAGACGATAGGCGTTAGAATTCCCAACCATCCGGTATCAATACAGTTATTAAACCAATTAGGTCCTTTGGCGACAACCAGTGCTAACGTATCAGGTGAACCTAGTCCTACAAAAGTTGAAAAAAGTAATCCTATTATGAATCAGGTTCCTTATGTTTTTGATATAGGTGAGACAGAGGCGGGGGTCCCTTCGACCATTTTAGATTGCACCACCTCCGAATATAAAATATTGAGAGAGGGAGCTATTCCGGCAGAAGATATTTATAAATTTTTAAATAAAAAATAAAAAAATATGAAATTACACGTATAATTTTTAAAATATCGTCCATAATGAGTTATCAGTGAAAGGGACGGTGTTTAATATGAATCAAAAAACAACAATTATTGTGGTATTAACATTAATTATGATGGTAACAGTATATCAGATTGGTAAGGCTGAACCTCAAGGAAATAATGCACAGGTAGTCGTAAATGATACAGCTATTCGTATCCGTATTATTCCTAATTCAAATAGATATGAGGATCAACAGGCTAAAAAAATGGTTCGTTATGCAATGGACGAGTATTTAGCATCAAATAAGGCGTCATTTGAAACAGTAGAATCAACACGTGAATTTATTACAAGTAATATTGGACAAATAGAAGCGACAGTTTCTCATGTATTAGATACGATTAACTATGAGAATGGGTTTGAAGTTAGTTATGGTGCGCACTTATTTCCTGAAAAGCAATATAACGGTGAAACTTATGAACAAGGATACTATGAAAGTTTAGTTATTACTATCGGAGAAGGTCGAGGTAATAACTGGTGGTGCTTTATGAATCCGGATTTATGTTTAGGTCCAAATGCAGTATCGAATGAATCAGAAGATCAAAGTAATTGGAATAATCAATATAATGCAATGGAAACGACGCAAGAAGCGTTCCAAGAAAAAAAATTCAAATCGTATATTTCTGAGGTTTTTGATAATTTCTTTGGTGATAAAGAAACTGAAAGTTATGTTTCGGCGGAAGATACAAAAAAGGAAAATTGGTATTTATACGAGGACGAGTATTAATTTTTAGTGATTCATAATTAAAACCGTCCTACCTTTAAATCATATAAATACACCTATATAAGCATATTCCCTCTTTATTAAGCATAGGATGTTTAGTAAAGGGGGATTTTTTTATGGTAACTAACACAATAATAAAACGTTATGAACAAACAGACTACAATCAAGTAATAGATTTTATTAAAGAAGTAACAGATTTAGAAGAGGTTAATTCACATATTCTTGAACAGTCCATTTTAATTAAAGATGATAATAAGGTTTGGGGAATGGTTTCATTCGAGGATTTTAACAACATTGGAATTATTCGCTATTTCATTTATAATCAACAAGTTATTCCAGATCTGTTAGTTAATATGTTTTTTGAATTATATCATTCAGCTAAAGATAAAAATGTAAATCAATTGGTAGCTATTGCTTCTCATCCTTACGCTACTCAATTATTTTCATTGTTAGGATTTGGTGAGATGAAAAGAACGGCTCCCTTAAAGATACCTGGAATTCCGGAGTCTGATGATGTGAAATTGATGACTATAAAATTTGAATAATACGATAAAAAGATGTATAAGAAGGAACAAAAAAAGTCCCTTCTTATTTTTTTTGTTAATTCGGTGGCGGGATAAATTTTTAATAAAACTTAACCTTATTTTTAAAAATATGATATAATTGAGAATATAGAATTATTTTACAGAATAAAAGGAGCATTACTTATGAAGGTAGCTATTGCATGTGATCACGGTGGATTTAATTTAAAGCAAGACATCTTAGAATTATTAAAGGGAATGAATGTTGAATTTGAAGATTTTGGTTGCTATGATGAATGTGCTGTGGATTATCCAGATTATGCCTTTAAAGTATCGGAAGCCGTAGCAGCCGGACAGTTTGATCGCGGAATTTTAATCTGTGGGACCGGTATTGGAATTAGTATTGCAGCTAATAAGGTCAAAGGGATTCGTTGTGCATTAGTCCATGATTTATTTTCGGCTAAGGCGACAAGAGAACACAATGATTCAAATGTACTAGCCATGGGAGGCCGCGTGATTGGTCCAGGATTAGCGAGAGAGATTGTATCGGTTTGGTTAACAACTGATTTTATGGGTGCACATCATACAGCACGTCTTAAAAAAATCTCTGATTACGAAAACGTCTAAGAAATCCTGTACTAAGGATTTCTTTTTTATATTTCTTTTTTAATACTTTAGGGTAGACTATCCTAGTTTATTTATGATGAAGAAATATAAACGTTATTTCCTTGAATTGCTTGAGGTATCTCTTGGAATAATCTGTTGAAAACGGATTAAAAAAGTTGTAGAATTACTTATTATTGAAATATGAAAAATGAGAGGTGAACCGTGTGATTAAAGTTAATATTTTAGATCACCCATTAATTCAACACAAATTAACTCAAATTCGCCAGAAAGATACACCGACAACTCAATTTCGTCAAATGATTAACGAGATTGGTGGGTTAATGGTGTATGAAATTACGCGTGATTTGCCATTGGAGCAAGTTGAAATTGAAACACCTGTAGCTACAACAAAGGCCAATGTCATTGCTGGTAAGAAAATGGTTGTTGTTCCTATTCTACGAGCTGGTTTAGGAATGGTGGACGGAATTTTAAAAATGATTCCTTCAGCGCGTATTGGACACATCGGGATTTTTCGTGATGAAGAAACGTTGCAACCGGTAGAGTATTTTGCTAAGTTTCCGGATGAGTTAGATCAACGTGATATCTTTATTGTCGACCCAATGTTAGCTACAGGAGGTTCAGCAATTGCTGCTATTAACTCTATTAAGCAACGAGGGGCTAAAAATATTAAATTAGTATGTTTAGTTGGGGCTCCAGAAGGAGTTAAAGCGGTAAATGAAGCACATCCAGATGTAACGATTTATTTGGCTTCTTTAGATGAGAAACTAAATGATAAGGGATATATTGTTCCAGGTCTTGGAGATGCTGGCGACCGTATTTTTGGGACTAAATAATGAGTCAGCCATCTAAGGTTGTTAGAGCTATGAAGTGGATGTCACTTCTATCTCAAGTAGGTATTACAATGATTGCTAATATTTTTGTAGGACTATTTATTGGAAAATATCTAGATAAATGGTTGGGGACATCTCCATTATTCTTACTCGTATTAGTATTTGTTGGCGTATTTAGTGGAATTAAAAGTGTCTACTTGTTAATAATTAAAATGGATAAGAGGGATAAAACTTGAGTCAGTTACAAAATGATCCAATCCGAGTTATACCTAAACGCGTAATTCAATTAGCATTTTTGTTTACATTTTTAATCGCTGTTGTTTCAATGATATTCAATATGCCGATGATTAATGTATTAATTGGTTATTGGGTGGGCGTAATAGCTAACTTAATTAATTTTAGACTAATTGTTGTTGGCGCTAAAAATGCCTTAGACCAACAGGAAAGTGGTGTAAGAAAAACAATGCAAATGAACTTGCTAGTTCGTTTAATTATTTACGCTGGAACTCTCGTAAGTATTGTCCTATTACTAGGTACTGAAGCATTTATTGCAGGAATTATTGGAGTTTCTATGGTAAGATTTGCGATTCAAACTGATGGTTTCTTTACGTTTGGTTATGGAAAAAACGGAAAGTAATCATTGTTGAATATATAGTTAGTGTAGTCCTACATTATGGATTATATTAACCCCCGATAGTTCATATCGGCCAGATTAGAAGATGGAATCACCTTCTTAAAAAATATTTCTCGCGAAAGGAGGGTAAGAATGAATCCACTACTAATGAAGATTGCAATTGGAGAAAGTGATGGGACGGGGTTGTTTAAAATATTCAATCCGGGAACAGAAATGAAGTCCATTGTAAATCCGACCGTATTCAATTCGGTTGTTTTAGTATTAGTTTTATCGGTATTCTTTATCATTTGCGGAAATGCAGTGAAAAAGGCCGATCCGACTAAGCCTTCTAAAGGTATCGTATTGTTACTAGAATTATTAGTAACAGGTATTGAGGGTCTAGTGGAACAAACGATGGGGTTAAAACATCTAAATTTTGCTCCATTTATAGGAACATTGGCAGCCTATCTTGTTTGTGCCAACCTATTAGGATTGTTGGGGCTTAGTGCACCTACATCTGATTACAATGTGACATTGGCGTTAGCCGTTATCACGATTGTTGTTATGATAGGGTCAGGAATTAAGGCAAAGGGAATTGGAGGATATCTATACGATACATACCTTGGAGATTTTCCATTTTTATTACCTTTGAACATTACTGGTGAGCTCGCAAAACCAATTTCATTATCATTCCGTTTATTCGGAAATATCTTGAGTGGTGGTATCATTATGTCGCTTATTTATCAGGCACTTGGATGGTTCTCGCCATTAATTGCACCTGCGTTACATGGATACTTTGATGTATTCTCGGGTGTGATTCAAACATTAATCTTCATCATGTTAACTATGATTTGGTCACAAGGAGCAATGGAATAGTTAATAATAAAAAAACAAAAAAGTTAAATTAGGAGGAATTTAATTATGTTTTTAGAAACAGTTGCATCTTCAATTTCAAATGAGGCGTTTGTATTAGGTATGTCAGCAGTAGGTGCTGGATTAGCAGTATGTTCAGGGATCGGGACAGGTATTGGACAAGGTAATGCAGCGGGACAAGCGGCTGCAGCAGTTGGACGTCAACCAGAAGCTAAAGGTGATGTAATGCAAATGATGATTTTAGGTCAAGCGATTGCCGAAACATCAGCAATTTACGGATTCGTTGTAGCGATCATCTTATTATTCATTAATCCACTTGTTAATATGTTATAATTCACCTAAAACCTATTTGATAGAATTGTATACTATACATAGATAAGAAAGGGGGCAACCGACTTGCAAATCTATATCATGCCAGACTTAGTCAATTTTACGTTGCAAATAGTATCAACGTTACTTTTATTCCTGGTGATTAAATATTTTGCATGGGCTCCTATGAAGGAATTCTTACGTAAACGTCAAGAATTAGTTTCTCAAGAGATCAACCGTGCAGAAATGCTAAAATCAGATGCGATTGCCTTAAAGAAATCAGCTGAGGCTCAGGTGCAAGTTGCACGTGAAGAAGCGCGTGAAATTGTTGAAAACTCTAAAAAACAGGCACAACACATGCATGATGAAATTGTGTCAAATGCTCGTAAAGAAGCTCAACAAAAATTATCTAAGGCAGCTGCTGATATTGAACAGGAACGTAAAGCAGTATATTCGAAAATTCGTTCAGATATCGTTGAATTAGCGGTATCTTCAGCTGAAAAAATGATTGAAAAAGAAATTGATGCAGATGTTCATAATGAATTATTTGATCAGTTCGTTGCTAAAGTGGGTGGAAGTCATGAGTAAAATCGCTTCCACTTATGCACATGCATTATTTGATGCTGCGGGTGATGATAAAGTATTAGAAGATATTAAACAAGATTTTGGTGTCATTTGTTCACTTATGAAAGAACAACCACAATTTATGGAAATTTTAACACTTCCTAAATTATCAAAGGATGATAAAAAGAACTTGATAAAAAATGTTTTTTCAAAAGATGCATCACAAATTTTAGTTAATTTTTTAATGGTTTTAATTGATAAGGACCGTATTAGTTTATTAAATGAAATAATGGTTGCTTATAATCAATTAGTAAATCAACACCTAGGAATTTTGGAAGGAACTGTCTATAGTGCAGTTGATTTAAGTAAGGAGCAACTGACGCGCCTTACCTATACCTTTACAAAAAAATTAAATAAAAAAATTAAACTTAATGTTGTAATCGACCCAACTTTGCTTGGGGGATATAAAGTTAGTTTAGGTGACGTTGTATACGATAACTCAATTAAATTACAATTGAAAAACTTAAAAAATAACTTATTAAATGTTGAGTTAAAATAGAATAGAGGTGAGCATTGGTGGCCATCAGACCAGAAGAAATTAGTGCAATTTTGCGCGATCAAATTAAAAATTATGAGCAAGTATTAGATATAACTGAAACTGGTACAGTTTTAACGGTAGGGGACGGAATCGCTCGTGTTCATGGCCTACAAAATGTTATGTCTGGTGAAATTATTGAATTTGCCTCAGGTGCCGTTGGAATGGCGCAAAACCTTGAAGAGGATAACGTAGGGGTTATCATTTTAGGAGAATATCGTTCAATTAGCGAAGGTGACGAAGTTAAACGTACTGGACGTATCATGTCAGTTCCTGTAGGGGATGCCTTAATTGGTCGTGTTGTTGACGCTTTAGGAAATCCAATCGATGGTCTTGGACCAATCGAAACAACTAAATTCCGTCCAACTGAAGTTAAGGCTACAGGGGTAATGGCGCGTAAATCGGTTCACGAACCACTCCAAACAGGGATTAAGGCAATTGATGCCCTTGTTCCTATCGGTCGTGGACAACGTGAGTTAATTATCGGTGACCGTCAGACAGGGAAAACGGCAATTGCGGTTGATACGATTTTAAATCAAAAGGGACAAGATGTTATTTGTATTTATGTAGCAATTGGTCAAAAGGAATCTACTGTTAACTCTGTTGTAGAGACATTAAAAAAACATGATGCTATGAATTATACAATTGTTGTTTCTGCAGCTGCATCTTCACCATCTCCAATGCTATACATTGCACCATATTCAGGTGTAACAATGGCAGAAGAATTTATGTATCAAGGAAAACACGTTTTAATTATTTATGATGATTTATCAAAACAAGCAGCTGCTTATCGTGAATTATCATTATTATTACGTCGTCCACCAGGTCGTGAGGCATATCCAGGGGATGTATTCTACTTACATTCACGTTTATTAGAGCGTGCAGCGAAGTTAAATGATGAGCTTGGTGCAGGTTCGATTACAGCCTTACCATTTATTGAAACTAAGGCTGGAGATTTATCGGCATATGTTGCAACCAATGTAATTTCAATTACAGATGGGCAAATTTTCTTAAAATCAGATTATTTCCATTCTGGAATTCGTCCGGCTATTGATGCAGGGTTATCAGTTTCGCGTGTAGGGGGATCAGCCCAAATTAAAGCGATGAAAAAAGTTGCCGGAACGTTACGTCTTGATTTAGCGTCTTATCGTGAATTAGAGTCATTTGCTCAGTTTGGATCAGACTTAGATGATGCAACTCGTGCTAGATTAGCTCGTGGTGAAAGAACTGTTGAAGTTTTAAAACAGGGGGTGCATCAACCAATCCCTGTGGAAAAACAAGTATGCATTATTTATGCGTTGGTTAACGGATTCTTAGATAGTATCGAAGTTTCTGATATTGGTCGTTTCGAGAAAGAATTCTATACATTCTTAGACAATGAACGTCCACAAATTTTATCACATATTAGAGATACAAAGGATTTACCTGACACTGATTTATTAAACGAAGCACTTGAGAGCTTTAAAGCCGTTTTTAATTAATAGAAGGGCGGTGGATAAGTATGGCTCAATCAATGCGTGATATAAAAGATAAGATTACTTCGACTCAAAGTACGAGTCAAATTACTAAAGCCATGCAAATGGTATCAGCTGCAAAGTTAACAAAATCCGAAGCAAAAACAAAAAATTATCATCATTATATGGAGACACTTGAGGACATTGTTAGAAATATTTCTAGTACGTCAACAATGAGTCATCATCCCTTTTTTAAACCAAAGTGTGAAAAAAAATGTACCGGCTACCTGATTATTACCTCTGACCGTGGATTAGCCGGGGGATATAATGGGAATGTTCTTAAGCTTATGCAGCAAGAAATTAACTCTCATGCGAACAATGAATATAAACTTTATATGATTGGGAGCAAGGGATTCGATTATGCAAAACGCTCTGATCTAAAGATTGAAAATCAATTTGTATTTGTACCAGATGATATCGTATATCAGGATATAAAACCAGTTGTGGATAAAGTGATTGGTGATTATATGGACGGTGTTCTTAGCGAGGTTGTTATTATTTATAATAACTATTTATCGAAAATCTCACAGGAACCTGCCAAAAAACAAATACTTCCATTGGCTCCAAAAGACACTGAAAAGACAAGAGCTCAATACTCATTTGAACCAAATGAAGAGGAAGTTATCAACGCTATTTTACCAAAATATCTCGAGGGAACAATTTATGGAATAGCGATTACAGCTAAGCTTTCGGAGCATGCATCTCGAATGAATGCAATGCAAAATGCAACCGATAATGCATTAGAAATTATTACGGATTTACAGTTAGTTTATAATAGAGCAAGGCAAGCAGCAATTACGCAAGAGATTACTGAAATTGTTGGTGGAGCTTCAGCCTTAGAATAAAAGGAGGTCATCATAAATGGCAACAGGTCATATTGTAGCCGTCATCGGACCGGTAGTAGATGTAAAGTTTGATTTAGAACATCTTCCTGCTATTTACAATGCCTTAACTGTTGATTATGAAGTTGGTGGGGAACGTAAATCATTAACACTTGAAGTTGCAGTGCAGCTTGGTGATGGGGTTGTACGTACCGTCGCAATGGACGCAACAGATGGGTTAGTTCGTGGATTAGAAGTTGTTGATACAGGAAATGCAATCAGTGTTCCAGTTGGAGAGGCCACATTGGGACGTATTTTTAACGTATTAGGACAACCAGTAGATAATAAGGGAGAAGTGCCAGCAGGTACACCACATGAGGGAATTCATAAAGAAGCTCCTAAATTTGACGAGTTATCAACAACAGTTGAAATTCTTGAAACTGGTATTAAGGTAGTAGACTTATTAGCACCATATATTAAAGGTGGAAAAATTGGTTTATTCGGAGGAGCCGGAGTAGGAAAAACGGTATTAATCCAAGAATTAATCAATAACGTAGCCCAAGAACATGGTGGGATTTCAGTATTTGCTGGAGTAGGAGAACGTACTCGTGAGGGGAATGACCTATACCATGAAATGACGGAATCTGGAGTAATTAATAAAACGGCCATGGTTTTTGGACAGATGAATGAACCACCTGGTGCACGTTTACGTGTAGCATTAACAGGATTAACAATGGCTGAGTATTTCCGTGATGAAATGAAACAAGACGTATTATTATTTATTGATAATATTTTCCGTTTTACTCAAGCTGGTTCTGAGGTTTCGGCGTTACTTGGACGTATGCCTTCAGCCGTAGGTTATCAACCAACATTGGCAACTGAAATGGGGCAACTTCAGGAACGTATTACCTCTACAAAACAAGGATCGATTACTTCAATTCAAGCGGTATATGTACCAGCGGATGACTATACCGATCCAGCACCAGCGACAACCTTTGCTCACTTAGATGCAACAACTAACCTTGAGCGTCGTATTGCTGCAATGGGGATTTACCCTGCCGTGGACCCGTTAGCATCATCATCGCGTGCATTATCACCAGATATTGTAGGTCAAGAACATTATGATGTTGCACGTCGTGTTCAGATGATGTTACAACGATATCGTGAATTACAAGATATCATTGCCATCTTAGGTATGGATGAATTAAGCGACGAGGATAAAAAAATCGTGCACCGCGCACGCCGTGTACAATTATTCTTATCGCAAAGTTTCCATGTTGCGGAACAATTTACAGGACTTAAAGGATCTTATGTTCCTGTTGCTGAGACGGTTCGTGCATTTAAAGAAATTCTTGATGGAAAACACGATGATTTACCAGAGGAAGCATTCCGTTTAGTTGGTACAATCGAGCAAGCTATCGAAAAAGCTAATAAGATGAAATAGTGTGAGGTGGTACTATGTCAGTGATGACTATTCGCGTGGTAACACCAGATAAGCTTGTATTCGATGGAGAAGCGGAGCGCGTTTTTGCCCGAGGAATTGATGGTGACTTTGCTGTTTTATATAACCATATTCCGATGATGACACCGCTAGGAGTCGGTGAATTACGCATCGAGATGAACGGTGAGTCTTCATATGTTGCCATTGATAGTGGTATTTTTGAAATTTCAAATAACCATATTAATGTATTATCAAATGATGCAATGATGGCAGAAGATATTGACGTTGCACGTGCTAAGATGGAATTAGAGCGTAAGGAACGTCAAAAACAAAATGCAAAGAGCCGTGAAGATTTAATTAAATCTGAAATGGAAATCGTGAAACTTCTCAACCAAATACGAGTTGGTGAAAAAAAATAATCTTAAAAGGGAGGCCTTAGGCCTCCCTTTTAACTCAATTTCGATTTTTTATTTTGTTTAACTAAAGAAAATAGTTACAGTTATAGGATAATTTAAATTACTACCTATGGAATTCAAATATCCACAATTCGAAGATAATCCAAGGTATTCATTCTTGTATAAGGAGTAATCTACGCTCCAAAGATTTATCTTATCAAGTAAATAAGAAATTGAAAAAATAATATATAAGTTTAATTCCGTTAATAAAATGATTGATGAACCGAATATAATAATCAGACTATGAGGGAGGAGTATAATGAATTTTCAAGCATACTTTATGATTATTTGGTATATTTTAATGCTACCCATCGTATTTAAATTAATATTGTCATTACGTTTAGAGTCTTTATTTAAAAGAGGGAGTGATAGATACACAATTGTCCTTTTATATTTAATTATAACAGTTAGTCTTAGTAAGCTTTTTTTAGACTATTTTACAGATATATTTTATCTATTGAAACAAATATTTTAATTAATGGTATATTATTCTATCTTATGCATACATTTGAAAAGGGTGTATTTTATAAAAGATAGGTGATATTATGAAAAAAATTATTATAGGATTCGTGGCCTTTATTTTAACATTAATTTGTATTCCATTTTCATTTCAAATGATTCACCAATTAAATAACGATGGTGGCGGGAAAGTTACTGAGGCCATGGACTCCTCATCGAAGGATAATAATGAAGGGGTTAAGGAAAATATGATTGCCACTAATAAAGAGGAGAATAAGGGCGAGCAAGTGGTAACGGTTTTTAGAGAATCTAAAAATGAGGAAATAGATATTCCCTTAGAAACCTATCTAATAGGTGTTGTTTCGGGGGAGATGCCAGCTTTATACAATATTGAGGCCCTTAAAGCCCAGGCTGTTGCCGCTAGAACTTATACAATTCAGTTATTAGAATCACAGGATCGTATACATGATACAGTGAAACACCAAGTATATTTAGATACGGAACAACTTAAGGAAAAATGGCAGGATAAATTTGATGAGTATTATAATAAGGTATCGCAAGCCGTATCAGAAACTGCCGGACAGGTAATTACTTATGAGGATCAGTTAATCAAACCATTTTATTTTTCTATCAGTAATGGTTTTACTGAAAATGCGGAAGATTATTGGTCTACGGCCTATCCTTATTTAAAAAGTGTTAACAGTGAATGGGATAAGACCGCACCTAATTATGAGGTAGAAACCGAATTTACAATTCAGGAACTTAGAAATAAATTTAATAATAATAACTTAAAGCAAGATAGTTTTGTTATTCTTAATAAAACGGCCGGACAAAATATTAACGAGATTTTAGTAGGCGATAAGGTGTATTCTGGTCGAGAGTTTCGAGAAATTCTAGGATTACGTTCTGCAGATTTTAAAATTAAATTTAGTAATAATAAAGTCATTATTACGACATTTGGGTATGGACATGGTGTCGGAATGAGTCAATATGGCGCAAATGAATTAGCAAAGCAGGGGAAAAAGTACGATGATATCCTAAAATATTATTACCAAAATGTTAAAATAACGGAAAATTTTAACTAGAATTGAATAAGATTTACCAAAAGTGATCATCATAACGGTGAGGTGATGATCATATGAAAACAAAAGAAAGAATGACAAAGTTAAAAAACAAAAAATTATTTAAGAAGATTGATCCAATTAGCTTCGCACTTGTAGTATTACTAGGAGCATCTGCTACATTTGCAGGCGTGCAATTATGGTTAACAGGAATTAATGGGGATCAAACAGTCTCTAATCCTGCTAATGGGAATCAAGAAACAGTAGGTACAAAAGGTGATGAAACAACTGCAGTAAATAAAACAACTGATGCTAAAACAGTTGCGTTATTACAGGAAACAGTTAAATCTCCTTTAGAGGGAAAAAATGTAGAAGTAGCAAAATCGTATTACGATCAGGAAGCTGATACAAAAGAGCAAATGAAAAGTTTATTTAGTTATACAGTAGGTGAAACTAAATATACTCATGAGTCTAAAGGTGTAAGTTTAAAAAATTCTAATAATAAAGAAGTGGACGTTTTATCAGCTTTATCTGGGAAAGTTTTAACTGTAAAAGATGAGGTATTAAAAGGAACAGTAGTAACAGTTGAACATGAAAACGGAGTTAAAACTATCTACACTGGCGTTTACGATGTAACTGTAAAAGCTGGTGATGATATTGAACAAGGTGATGTAATTGGTAAGACAGGTACATCACAATTAGAGCCAGATTCAGGAAATGTTGTTCACTTTGAAGTGATGAAAGATAATAATAAACTTAATCCTGAAGATGTGATTAATACTAAATTAGGTGATTTATAAAACTCTCTTTAATAGCTGGAGTTATTAAATAATAAAATTTAATTCATAAGAATAGTAGTATAGATTTTTATGGATTAACCATAATAAAAAATACACTAATGTAATTTAGTGTATTTTTTTGTTGAAAAATATTTTTTTCAACTGGAAAAGATATGGTCGTACCTATATAATTGTGATAAAATATAAAATAGTGATGAATTATTTAGACATACTAATACTGAAAAATTAGTTTGGAGGAAGGAAAGTATGCTATTTTCAAAAGATATTGGAATTGACTTGGGTACTGCTAACGTATTAATATATGAAAAAGGTAAAGGAATTGTTTTAGAGGAACCATCAGTTGTTTCAATGGATGCACAAACGGGACGTATGATTGCGGCCGGTGAAGAGGCACGTCAAATGCTTGGGCGTACACCTGGAAAAATTGAGGTTGTCCGACCAATGAAAGACGGAGTTATTGCAGACATTGCAGCAACAGAGATGATGTTAAAACATTTTATCAATTCATTGAATATTAAAGGAGTGCTTTCACAGCCGCGAATTATGATTTGTTGTCCAACTAATATTACATTAGTGGAAAAAAACGCCATTAGAGAAGCCGCAGAAAAATGTGGGGCGCGTGAGGTTTTCATTGAGGAAGAACCTAAGATTGCAGCTTTAGGTGCTGGAATGGATATCTCAAAACCATCAGGAAACATGGTTATTGACGTTGGTGGTGGAACAGCGGATATCGCCGTATTATCATTAGGGGATATTGTTACGTCTGCATCTATTAAAATTGCAGGTAACCGATTTGATCAAGACATTGTGGATTATATTAAAACAAATTATAAGCTATTAATTGGGGATCGAACGGCTGAAGAGATTAAGATAAGTGTAGCGACAGTTTATCCAGAGGGACGTGAAGAAGAGTTAGAAGTTCGTGGACGTGATTTAGTATCAGGGTTACCACGTACAATAACAATTTCATCAACGGAAGTTGAAGAATCATTACGTGAATCGGTTCGCATTATCGTACATGCTGCTAAAAACGTACTTGAACAAACACCTCCTGAACTATCAGCGGATATTATGAATAAAGGGATTGTATTAACCGGTGGTGGAGCATTGTTACATGGATTAGATCGTCTATTAGCAGATGAATTACATGTACCGGTCTTTGTAGCTGATAATCCTTTACATTGTGTTGTTGTGGGAACCGGAATTATGCTTGATCATATTGATAAAATTCGTCGTCGTTAAATGAAAAAAGCTTCAGACCTTTGTCTGAGGCTTTTTTTCAAAGGGGAATAGCTATGTTAATTATACTAGTTGATACGGGTAGGTGAAGTAATGAAACCATTGGCAGATTTAATTCGACCCCAAACATTAGATGAGGTAGTAGGACAACAACATTTAATTGGGGAAAATCAAATACTAAGAAAACTGATTGAGGTTAATCATATTCCTAATCTAATATTTTATGGACCTAGTGGAACGGGAAAAACGACTGTTGCTAATATAATTGCGAAGATATCTAAAAAGAAGATTTATAAGTTAAATGCAACGGATGCTAAAACAGAGGATATTAGAAATATTATTAAAGATTTAGATACATTAGATGGAATGAATGGTATTCTTTTATATCTAGATGAAATTCAGAATTTTAATAAGAAACAACAGCAAACGTTATTAAAATATATTGAAAATGGGCAAATTACTTTAATTGCTAGTACAACCGAAAATCCTTATTTTACTATTTTTAGCGCCATTCTAAGTCGATCGACTATTTTGGAATTTAAACCATTAACCCCTCAAGAAATTGAAGAGGGATTAAAACGTGCGATTCAATTAGTAGAGGATGAATTTTTTATTTATCCTTTTGAGTGTGATGATGAGGCCATTAAATATATTGCAAACCTCTGTAATGGAGATCTCAGAAAGGGGTTAAATGCATTAGAGATTGCATTGTACCCTAATTGTAAAACTGAGGGATTCATATTGAATTTAGATTTAGTTAAGAAAAGTACTGTTACAGCAGGATTTTCCTATGATCGGTTTGGTGATCAACATTACGATACACTTAGCGCTTTTCAAAAATCAATTCGTGGGAGTGATGCTGATGCAGCTATCCACTATCTAGCGCGTCTTATTCAGGTAGGAGATTTACTGTCTATCTGTCGCCGTCTTTTAGTTATTGCAGCTGAGGATATTGGTTTGGCTTATCCACAGGCGATAAGTATAGTAAAAAGTTGTACAGATGCAGCATTACAATTGGGGTTTCCCGAAGCCCGTATTCCATTAGCGCAGGCAGTTATTTTACTTTCAAATAGCCCTAAATCAAATTCTGCTGTTGTCGCCATTGATAAGGCCCTATCGGACTTAAAAAGGGGAAATATAGGCAGTATCCCGAATCATTTAAGAGATAGTCATTATGCGGGGGCGGAAGACCTAGGATATGGTATAAACTATAAATATCCTCACGATTATCCTAATCATTATGTGAAACAACAGTACCTACCTACATCTATCAAACATGTTAAATATTATCACCCGGCAGTCAATAAAGTTGAACAAGGATTTATGGCATATCAAAACTATGTTCAAGGTAAAAAAAATTAATAAAAAAAAACCATAAACAACGAGTAGTTATACTTTCCTCATCAGGTTATAAAGAGGATAGAGGTACATCTTGTTTATGGTTTTTGTTTTAAGGTTGATAAGGGATTTCTTTGAAGGAAACTTCGCCTGCAACAATTGTTGCTTTACCATGTGTAATATCGACTATCCAAGACGTAAATTGTTCTTCACTATCTATATCGATTAAAACTTCTAAGGATATTTTATCGGTATAGTGAACTTGGCTTAGGAGATAGTTACTCCCTTCTAAACGGTTTTGGAGTGTCCCAAGGAGATTATAGTCAGTGTTAATAAACATTGTTTTCATTGTTTTTCTTTCAACAAGACCTAGTGTCTTTATTGTTTCAGAAACTGATTTTCCATAAGTTCTAATTAGACCACCGGCGCCTAGTTTCACTCCACCAAAATAGCGAGTCACTACAACGGCACAATTTTTAAGATTTTGCTTTCGTAATACCTCAAGCATCGGGATACCTGCAGTACCGCTCGGTTCACCATCATCATTTGAACGTTGAATTTCGTTAAAGTCACCAATCTGGTAAGCGGAACAATTGTGAGTAGCATTCCAATGATCTTTTTTAATTTTTTTAATAAACTCTACTGCTTCCTGATCAGTATAAACACGTTTAACATGACAAATAAAACGTGATTTTTCAACAATAATTTCATGTTGTCCGTCATGTGCAATCATTAAATAATGTTCCAATATATCACCTCAATTAGTTTGCTTTAATTATAACATAAAAGAGATTCTTTAATAAAAGATAAGGGTTAAAAATTAGACATTGGTGAATAAGCCCTAGGAAAGGGGGAAAAGTATGAAGGATATTTTATTAAAAATGTGATCTTATTAGAATGACAAGAAATTTCCCATTCATTAAATCCTTGATTAAAATAGATTAATAACAATCGTATTCTTTTTATTAGAATGAATGTACTGCTACAGTTGACTTTTTCTGTTTTTTCATTAAAATTAAAGAAAAGATTTGAATATAAAACTAAACATTGTGAAAGTCATTTCTTTAAGGGAATATTGTTTATGGTATAATAATGAAAAGATATAATAAAGAGGTGGATTATGAAAGTAGCTATTGTAACAGACAGTCTTACAAATTTAACGGCGGCCGATTTGCAACGTTACCCAAATGTCTATTATGGATATTTAAACGTAATTGTTAATGATAAGGCATATGCCGAACAAAAGGAAATAAATAATAAAAAATTATTTCAAATGATTGATGAAGGGGCAACTTATTCAACGTCTCAACCTGCTCCTGAAGAATTTGTCCAATTGTATACAAAATTACTTAAGGAATACGACTATATTTTAGGGTTATTCTGCACAAATAATGTCAGCGGGACTGTGAATTCTGCAAGAATTGCTAGTACAATGGTCGAGGGGGCGCAAGACAAAATTAAAGTGATTGATACAAATACGGCATCAATTGGAGTAGAAAATATCGTTTTACGTGTATGCCAACTTTTAGAGTCTGGGAGCAATCTTTCAGAAATTATTAATGTTGTTGAATTTTATAAAACTCATGGTCCAATGTATTTGTATGTAGATGATTTAAATACTCTGGTTCGTACTGGACGCCTCTCAAAAACGGCCGCAAGTATAGGAAACCTATTAAATATAAAACCGATTATTGGCCTATCGAATGGAAAATTAGATGTTTTTGATAAGGTACGAACAAAGAAGCGTGTTTTTAAATGGATTGTGGAGAAGTTACGCGAAGATGTTAAAAGTTCAGGTAAACAAATTGTAAGAATTACGCATGTAAATGCATTAGAAGGCGCAAATGAGTTAAAGCAATTAATGCAAGAGGCATGTGGAGATCAAGTGGAAGTTCACGTTGGAAATGAAATTGGTCCTGTAATGGCCATCCATTTTGGAAGAGGCGGAGTAGGAGCTTGCTGGATGCCTGATCATTACGAAATTTAATGGTAATTATTTGGGAGGTAAAAAGATATGACTAAAATAGCAATCGTTTCAGATAGTACGGGATGTATTCCTGTAGAAGAGTTAAAAGAATTTGATATACATGTAAATTATATTTCAATCGTTTTTGGCACAGAATCATATCGAGAGTTTAAAGATATGTCGGTAGAACAGTTTATGGAGCGTTGTGAAAACTATGATGGTTTACCTACGACTTCACAACCATCACCAGGAGCAACAATAGAATTATATGAATCATTATTTGCACAAGGTTATGAGGATATCATCCACATTAATATTTCAAGTCAATTAAGCGGAAGTCATCAAACTGCTAAGACATGTGCTGAAATGGTAAATCCGGAGCATATTCATGTTTTTGATTCACGTACCGTGACATATACCCAAGGAATGCTTGCAGTAAATGCCGCTAAAAAGGCAAAAGAAGGGGCAAGTGTCTCTGAAATTCTTAGTTATCTAGAAATGATGCGTGAAAATAGTGAATTTTATGCATCAATTTATGATTTAACTAACCTACGTAAGGGAGGGCGTCTGTCTAACGTTGAGGCGGCTCTTGGAAGTCTTTTACAGATTAAACCGATCTGTCAAATGAAGCCGGATGGAACGTTACAGGCGATTGAGAAGATTCGTACTTTTAAAAAGTCGCTTAAACGATTAGTTGAAATTGGAAAGGAAGCACAATTAACCGAAGATTATCAACTAGTTGTCATGCATATCGGTAATGAGGAAGGGGCTAAACTTGTTCAAACAGAGTTACAAGCAGTCTATCCAAATCATACAATTAAAATTTACCCAATTTCTTTAGTTGTAGCTGTCCATGGAGGACCAGGTGCAGTGGCAATCGGTTGGGTAAAACATGATTAATCATAACGAATAAGAGGTGCCCTACGGTTAGGTTTCTTGTCTAGTCCGTAGGGCATTTTGTTAATCATAAGATGAAGAATCCATTTAACAAAAGAAAGGTCTTTAGAAAAAATACTAGTATAATATTTATGTTTTTTATAAAAACTGATTGACAATAAAGTTCTAGAATGCTATTATAGACGAGTCGCCAAGAGAGGTAGACAAGAAATCTTACAAAAAAAGATAAAAAAACATTTGACAGAAAAAGTCGAATGCGGTAAGATAAAGAAGTCGTCAAAAGGCGAGAGAAGTTCTTTGAAAACTAAACAGAACGTCAAGAATCATGAGCGAAAGAAATTTCGCAAGCTAAGGAAACAAACAATTATGGAGAGTTTGATCCTGGCTCAGGATGAACGCTGGCGGCGTGCCTAATACATGCAAGTCGAGCGAACCACTTCGGTGGGAAGCGGCGAACGGGTGAGTAACACGTAGGTGATCTGCCCATCAGACGGGGACAACGATTGGAAACGATCGCTAATACCGGATAGGACGAAAGTTTAAAGATGCTCCTGGCATCACTGATGGATGAGCCTGCGGCGCATTAGCTAGTTGGTGGGGTAAAGGCCTACCAAGGCGACGATGCGTAGCCGACCTGAGAGGGTGAACGGCCACACTGGGACTGAGACACGGCCCAGACTCCTACGGGAGGCAGCAGTAGGGAATCTTCGGCAATGGGCGAAAGCCTGACCGAGCAACGCCGCGTGAATGAAGAAGGCCTTCGGGTTGTAAAATTCTGTTATAAGGGAAGAAAGGTGATAGGAGGAAATGACTATCAATTGACGGTACCTTATGAGAAAGCCACGGCTAACTACGTGCCAGCAGCCGCGGTAATACGTAGGTGGCAAGCGTTATCCGGAATTATTGGGCGTAAAGAGCGCGCAGGTGGTTAATTAAGTCTGATGTGAAAGCCCACGGCTTAACCGTGGAGGGTCATTGGAAACTGGTTGACTTGAGTGCAGAAGAGGGAAGTGGAATTCCATGTGTAGCGGTGAAATGCGTAGAGATATGGAGGAACACCAGTGGCGAAGGCGGCTTCCTGGTCTGCAACTGACACTGAGGCGCGAAAGCGTGGGGAGCAAACAGGATTAGATACCCTGGTAGTCCACGCCGTAAACGATGAGTGCTAAGTGTTGGGGGTCGAACCTCAGTGCTGAAGTTAACGCATTAAGCACTCCGCCTGGGGAGTACGGTCGCAAGACTGAAACTCAAAGGAATTGACGGGGACCCGCACAAGCGGTGGAGCATGTGGTTTAATTCGAAGCAACGCGAAGAACCTTACCAGGTCTTGACATACCATTGACGCCTCTAGAGATAGAGGGTTCCCTTCGGGGACAATGGATACAGGTGGTGCATGGTTGTCGTCAGCTCGTGTCGTGAGATGTTGGGTTAAGTCCCGCAACGAGCGCAACCCCTGTCGTTAGTTGCCAGCAGTAAGATGGGGACTCTAACGAGACTGCCAGTGACAAACTGGAGGAAGGTGGGGATGACGTCAAATCATCATGCCCCTTATGACCTGGGCTACACACGTGCTACAATGGTTGGTACAAAGAGAAGCGAAGCGGTGACGTGGAGCAAACCTCATAAAGCCAATCTCAGTTCGGATTGTAGACTGCAACTCGCCTACATGAAGTTGGAATCGCTAGTAATCGCGAATCAGAATGTCGCGGTGAATACGTTCCCGGGTCTTGTACACACCGCCCGTCACACCACGAGAGTTTACAACACCCGAAGTCAGTGGCCTAACCGCAAGGAGGGAGCTGCCTAAGGTGGGGTAGATGATTGGGGTGAAGTCGTAACAAGGTATCCCTACCGGAAGGTGGGGATGGATCACCTCCTTTCTATGGAGAAAGAGACGTTCTGTTTAGTTTTGGGAGAATTTCGATTTTCCTAGAATTGATCTTTGAAAACTAGATATCTTCTGAAGAAGAAAAGTTAAGTAATAAAGGGCGCACGGAGGATGCCTAGGCACTAGGAGTCGAAGAAGGACGCGACAAACGGCGAAACGCCTCGGGGAGCTGTAAGTAAGCAAAGAGCCGGGGATATCCGAATGGGGAAACCCGCTAGTGGTCATACGCTAGCACCGTATGGTGAATCAATAGCCATAGAGGAGACAGACCCAGGGAACTGAAACATCTAAGTACCTGGAGGAAAAGAAAGAAACATCGATTCCCCAAGTAGCGGCGAGCGAACAGGGAGGAGCCCAAACCGGAGTAATCCGGGGTAGAAGGACCTTCAGAAATGACTGAACATGATAGCCGAATGGTCTGGGAAGGCCAACCGGAGGGGGTGAGAGTCCCGTAGGTGAAATTGTGTGAAGCAGGGAAGGGATCCTGAGTACGGCGGGACACGAGAAATCCCGTCGGAAGCAACGAGGACCATCTCGTAAGGCTAAATACTACCTAGTGACCGATAGTGAACCAGTACCGTGAGGGAAAGGTGAAAAGAACCCCGGAAGGGGAGTGAAAGAGAACCTGAAACCGTGTGCCTACAACTAGTCAGAGCCCGTTAAAGGGTGATGGCGTGCCTTTTGTAGAATGAACCGGCGAGTTACGATATCGTGCAAGGTTAAGTTGAAGAGACGGAGCCGAAGCGAAAGCGAGTCTGAATAGGGCGAGGAGTACGATGTTGTAGACCCGAAACCGTGTGAGCTAGCCATGAGCAGGCTGAAGGTCAGGTAACACTGACTGGAGGGCCGAACCAGGGCACGTTGAAAAGTGCTTGGATGACTTGTGGCTAGGGGTGAAATTCCAATCGAACACGGATATAGCTGGTTCTCTCCGAAATAGCTTTAGGGCTAGCCTCGATAAGAGTCTACTGGAGGTAGAGCACTGAATGGGTGATGGCCCCACCTCGGGGTACTGATCTCAATCAAACTCCGAATGCCAGATAGATATGATCGGGAGTCAGACTGTGGGTGATAAGGTCCATGGTCAAAAGGGAAAGAGCCCAGACCGCCAGCTAAGGCCCCCAAGTGTCCGTTAAGTGGAAAAGGATGTGGAGATGCACAGACAACTAGGAGGTTGGCTTAGAAGCAG
The DNA here is from genome assembly GCF_059728495.1 of Turicibacter sp. St.80E1. Lineage (NCBI taxonomy): Bacteria > Bacillati > Bacillota > Erysipelotrichia > Erysipelotrichales > Turicibacteraceae > Turicibacter > Turicibacter sp. St.80E1. The sequence continues at coordinate 377,349 of NZ_AP039386.1, forward strand.
CCATCCTTTAAAGAGTGCGTAATAGCTCACTAGTCGAGTGACTCTGCGCCGAAAATGTACCGGGGCTAAACGGACCGCCGAAGCTGCGGATTGACACGAAGTGTCAGTGGTAGGAGAGCGTTCTAACAGCACAGAAGCAGTACCGGAAGGAGCTGTGGAGCGGTTAGAAGTGAGAATGCCGGTGTGAGTAGCGAAAGATAGGTGAGAATCCTATCCATCGAAAGCCTAAGGTTTCCAGGGGAAGGCTCGTCCGCCCTGGGTAAGTCGGGACCTAAGGTGAGGCCGAAAGGCATAGCCGATGGACAACAGGTAGAGATTCCTGTACCACTTAATAAACTGAAGGAGTGACGGAGAAGGCTAAGTTGAGCGTGTGAATGGATTCACGTGTAAGCAGTGAGGTGGTCATGTAGGCAAATCCGCATGGCGAAACATTGAGCTGTGATGCCGAAAGCCCGAAAGGGTGAAGTCAGCTGATGTCACGCTTCCAAGAAAAGCTTCTAGGGATAATTTATTAGGTGCCCGTACCGATAACCGACACAGGTAGGCGAGGAGAGAATCCTAAGATGAGCGAGAGAACTCTTGTTAAGGAACTCGGCAAAATGACCCCGTAACTTCGGGAGAAGGGGTGCTTGTGAAAGCAAGCCGCAGTGAAAAGGCCCAGGCGACTGTTTATCAAAAACACAGGTCTCTGCTAAACCGCAAGGTGATGTATAGGGGCTGACGCCTGCCCGGTGCTGGAAGGTTAAGAGGAGAGGTTAGCGCAAGCGAAGCTTTGAATTGAAGCCCCAGTAAACGGCGGCCGTAACTATAACGGTCCTAAGGTAGCGAAATTCCTTGTCGGGTAAGTTCCGACCCGCACGAAAGGCGTAACGATCTGGGCGCTGTCTCAACAAGAGACTCGGTGAAATCATAGTACCTGTGAAGATGCAGGTTACCCGCGACAGGACGGAAAGACCCCGTGGAGCTTTACTGTAGCTTGATATTGAGCACTGGTGACACATGTACAGGATAGGTAGGAGACGAAGAGACCAGGACGCCAGTCTTGGAGGAGTCGCTGTTGGGATACTACCCTTGTGTTACTGGGGTTCTAACCCGTGGCCATGAGCTGGTCAGGGGACAGTGTCAGGTGGGCAGTTTGACTGGGGCGGTCGCCTCCCAAAGAGTAACGGAGGCGCCCAAAGGTTCCCTCAGAATGGTTGGAAATCATTCGAAGAGTGTAAAGGCAGAAGGGAGCTTGACTGCGAGACCTACAAGTCGAGCAGGGACGAAAGTCGGGCTTAGTGATCCGGCGGTACCGAATGGAAGGGCCGTCGCTCAACGGATAAAAGCTACCCCGGGGATAACAGGCTGATCTCCCCCAAGAGTTCACATCGACGGGGAGGTTTGGCACCTCGATGTCGGCTCATCGCATCCTGGGGCTGTAGTCGGTCCCAAGGGTTGGGCTGTTCGCCCATTAAAGCGGTACGCGAGCTGGGTTCAGAACGTCGTGAGACAGTTCGGTCCCTATCCGTCGTGGGCGTAGGAAATTTGAGAGGAGCTGTCCTTAGTACGAGAGGACCGGGATGGACACACCGCTGGTGTACCAGTTGTTCTGCCAGGAGCATAGCTGGGTAGCTACGTGTGGAAGGGATAAACGCTGAAAGCATCTAAGCGTGAAGCCCCCCTCAAGATGAGATTTCCCATTCGAAAGAAGTAAGATCCCTTGAAGACGACGAGGTAGATAGGTCAGGAGTGGAAGTTTGGTGACAGATGAAGCGGACTGATACTAATCGATCGAGGACTTAACTAAATAGGAAAGGCAAAAACGAGCGGTTATCACAGGCAGAAAGTGAAAAGAACTGAGGAATCACGAAGGTGATGAACAGTTATTGAACTTTACCACTGTGATGCGAGAGTTGCCGGACAAGAGGAAGTAAGCAGAAGATATCTAGTTTTGTGAGATTGATAAGATCTGACAGAAGGTCTAGTGATAAGGGCAAGGAGGGCACACCTGTTCCCATACCGAACACAGAAGTTAAGCTCCTTAGCGCCGAGGGTAGTACGCAAGTGCGAGAGTAGGACGTCGCTAGGCCGAAAAAAATGCGGGTGTAGTTTAATGGTAGAACTTCAGCCTTCCAAGCTGACTGTGAGAGTTCGATTCTCTTCACCCGCTCCAAATAGCCAATTAACATCCTTCGGGGTGTTTTTTTATTTATCGAGAATTAAAGGAAAGGCAACAACGAGCGGTTACCACAGGCAGAAAGTGAAAAGAACTGAGGAATCACAAGGGTAATGAACGGTTATTGAACTTTACCACTGTGATGAGAGAGTTGCCAGACAAGAAAATGGATGCGAACTCCTAATTCATAAGTGAATGGGAGTTTTTTTTATTATTATAAATTTTAAAAAAGGATTTTGTCTCTACTCATCGTATTGTATGATGGAGGTGTTTTCATGATAGATGTCAGTGGTCGGGAATGGTTAGAGGATGAATATTTAGAATTATTTAAACAGGGGATTATTAAAGAAAGTGAAGTTGTCAGAGTCAAAGGGATTCAGGGAAAACGTTGTGAACGTTGTTTAAATCAATCAGAGGATTGGTTTGCGACCTTTATCTATAAAGAGAAGCCGGTTAAATACTGTAGACAGTGTTTGGATTTTAAAATGATCGATGATGCACAATATCTATATCGTTCAATCGTACCTGCTCCAATTACAGAAAAATCGGAGATATTAAATCAAGATTTCCAGTTATCCTTTTTACAACAACGAGCATCTGATTTTGCAAAAGGAATATTGAACTCTTCAGGAATTGGAATGATTTGGGCGGTTTGTGGTGCTGGAAAAACTGAAATGATGTTCGAGACAATTTCATTGGCGTTGTTGCAAAAAAAGCGTGTATGTTGGGCTATTCCACGTGCCGATGTTGTTGTTGATTTGATTCCTCGAATTAAACGAGCTTTTCCATATGCACGTGTAGTAGGGCTTCATGGAAATTCTGAGGAGAAAAATATCTATGGGGATATTGTTGTAACGACGACGCATCAGTTAATTCGATTTTATCAGGCATTTGATTTACTAATTATCGATGAGGTGGATGCCTTTCCTTATACATTTGATGAGATGTTACCAAGATTAGCCCAAAAGGCATGTAAAACGGGGTGTGCAACGATTTATTTGTCGGCGACCCCCTCTAAGACGGATCAGAGGCTAATTAAAAGAGGACGATTAAAATGTTGTTTAATTCCAGCTCGATATCATTTACATGCATTAGATATTCCTAAATACTGCTTCTCAGGAAACCTTTCACGTTTTTTAAAGAAAAGGAGATTACCACGCGTGATTAAAAAGTGGTTTAATAAACAGTTAATGTTAAATAGACGCGCATTGTTATTTGTTCCAACAATTGAAATGGGGTACCTTTTACAGGAGGCTATAAGGAAGTGTTTTGCATTAGAAGTAGAGTTTGTTTTTTCAAGCGATGAAAATAGATTAGCAAAAGTTAAAAACTTTAAAGAGGGAAAGGGTCAATTTTTGATTACGACGATGATTTTAGAAAGAGGGGTAACAATTGCAAATATTGATGTGGCCATTTTTTCGACAGAACATGAGGTGTTCGAAGAGAGTGCACTTGTTCAGATTAGTGGGCGTGTTGGCAGAAATCCTATGTACCCACACGGTGAAATCGTATTTTTTCATTATGGAATTACTTTGGCAATGGAGTCTGCACGACGCCAGATTCGTGAGATGAATAACCATGCGAGAAGGCAGAAGTTATTAAAGGAGGATTATAAATGAGGTGTCTCGTCTGTTTTCAATTAATAACGATTCATAATCTTCAAGATATTTTTGCGCTTAACGATCCGTGTCTATGCTCTAAGTGTAAACGGAATCTAAAAATTGGGGAAAATCATTGTCTTTTTGAACAAAATGAATGGCTCCTATCTGTTCTTGAACGACTGGATCAGGGAGATTTAGTGTTACTACAACTTTTTATTCCCCAATATGTCAAGGAGATTAGAAAGCAGTTTAGAAGTTATAAATCGGTTACGATTTTAGACATGTCAGGGGAGGGTCCCTATCCGTGGAGCGATGTATTATTAGAACAGCTAGAAAAATTTTTTTCTAAAATTCAAATTGGACAAATTAGATTAGTGTTATCAACCGAACAGGATGAACGGACGATTAAAGTTTATTAAAAAGTAACCGATTATAGATTTTTATAAGCGCTTTACTGGTATATAATTGTTTTGTTTTGCTTAAAATGAAATGAATCTCTTTTTAATAGTTGAGTCATATCTCACACTGTTATTTTCCACGTTTGAGGAAGCACTTAAGTGTTCGACAAAATACGGAAAACGCTTTCTTAAATGAAGGATTTATATTATAATAGAGGTACATCAGATAGATAGGAGTGATTCTAATGAGAATTCAAATTAGGGGAGCTAATCGTTTCAACGCAACAGATGCTATTAAAAATTATATCGAGGAAAAAGTGGGAAGCTTACAACGATTCTTACCTACAAATCCGGATTTAGAGGCTCGCGTGTATATTAAAATCTATGATGTGATTCAGAAAGTAGAAGTGACTATTCCAGGGAATCAGTTCATCCTACGAGCAGAGGAAGAAAGTGATGATTTATATGCAGCGATTGATCTTGTTGTGGATAAATTAGAACGTCAAATTCGTCGTCACAAAACAAAAGCAAACAAAAAAATTCGTGAACGTGAGGGTATTAGCGATTACTTCATTACTATTGATGATCCGGATACGGTTTATAACGAAGAAGATGAAGTACCGTACAAAGTTAAAAATGTTCATTTAAAACCAATGGACGTTGAAGAAGCAATTATGCAATTAGAATTATTAGGACATGACTTCTATGTCTATCGTGATATGGCTGTTGATGCTGTTTGTGTCGTTTATCGTCGTAATGATGGAAAATACGCTGTGATTGAGACGAATAATTAATAATAGTGAATTAACAAAAAAGACTATCTTACGCGGTAGTCTTTTTTTATGCTTGTGAAAAATGATAGATTCTGTGGGGATGTAGGGTTTTAGAGAAAATCTCCCGAATGAAATGACAAAAATTAGGTAAAGTTATGTTCCGAACAGGTTTTTTTGTGTACATGTTTAGTCAAAAGTGGTAACATTATGTTAATAACAGAGTATTAGCTAGTATAAGCCTAGTAAGACATAGACAAGGAGCGATGATGATGATTTCGGCAATCAAGAAAATGTTAGATCCAAGTGTAAAAGTATTAAAGCGTGCGGATAAAATAGCGGATGCGGTCATTGCGTTAGAACCTCATATGCAAGGTCTAACAGACGAGCAATTAAAACATAAAACTTTAGAGTTTAAAGAACGAATTGAAAAGGGAGAAACGTTAGATGATTTATTAGTTGAGGCATTTGCGGTTGTTCGTGAGGCGTCAACACGCGTTTTAGGAATGACTCCTTATAAGGTTCAGATTATTGGTGGGATTGCCTTACATGGTGGAAATATCGCCGAGATGAAAACGGGGGAAGGAAAAACATTAACCTCAACTATGCCTGCGTACTTAAATGCATTAGATGGAAAAGGTGTTCATATTATTACGGTAAATGAATATTTAGCAAGCCGTGATGCGCGCGAGATGGGAGAGCTTTATCGATGGCTGGGCTTAACGGTTGGTTTAAATTTAACGGGGATGACTTCAGAAGAGAAAAAGGCGCAATATGCATGTGATATTACTTACTCAACAAACAATGAACTAGGTTTTGACTATTTACGTGATCACATGGTGTTGTATGCAAAGCAAATGGTACAACGTAAATTAAATTATGCCATTGTGGATGAGGTAGACTCAATCTTAATTGATGAGGCACGTACACCATTAATTATTTCAGGTGGGCAGAAACGTACGGCTAATTTATACGTACACGCTGACCATTTTGTTAAAGGTTTAAAGGACGAAGAAGACTATACAATTGATATTAAAACGAAAAATATCCAATTAAATGAGGGAGGAATTGAGAAGGCGGAAAAAGCTTTCCGAATTGATAATTTATACGATATTAAACATGCAGTGTTGTTACATCATATCAATAATGCATTAAAGGCAAATTACATTATGGCGCGCGATGTGGATTATGTTATCCAAGAGGACGAAATTGTGATTGTTGACCAGTTTACAGGTCGTTTAATGAAGGGACGTGCCTACTCTGAAGGTTTACATCAGGCCATTCAAGCAAAAGAGGGAGTTTCAATTAAGCAAGAAACATCGACGTTAGCAACAATTACGTTCCAAAATCTTTTCAGATTATATAGTAAGTTATCAGGAATGACAGGGACAGCGAAGACAGAAGAGGAAGAGTTCCGAAATATTTATAATATGATGGTCGTGGAAATTCCGACTAATCGTCCGATTGCCCGTTTAGATGCACCAGATTTAGTTTATAAGGATATGAATGCTAAGTTTAATGCCGTTGTTGCAGATGTAATCGAACGCCATAAAAAGGGACAGCCAGTTTTACTTGGAACTGTAGCGGTCGAGACATCGGAGTATATTTCACAGTTATTAAAGCGTAAGGGAATTCCGCACAACGTTTTAAATGCGAAGAATCATGAACGCGAAGCAGAAATTATTATGGATGCAGGGAAGAAAGGGTCTGTCACGATTGCAACCAATATGGCGGGTCGAGGAACGGATATTAAATTAACAGATGAAGTTAAGGAATTAGGTGGATTGGCCGTTATTGGGACGGAGCGCCATGAATCTCGTCGTATTGATAACCAATTGCGTGGACGCTCGGGGCGTCAAGGAGATCCTGGATATACTCGCTTTTATCTGTCATTCCAAGATGAATTAATGCGCCGATTTGGATCAGATCGTATGCATGCAATGGTGGATAAATTGGGTATGGATGAAAATGAGCCAATTGAGAGCAAAATGGTTACAAAGGCAGTAGAATCGGCACAAAAACGCGTAGAAGGTAATAACTATGATATGCGTAAAAACTTACTAGAATATGATGATGTCATTCGCCGTCAACGTGAGGTTATCTATGGACAACGTCAAGATATTCTAGAAACAGAAGATTTAACCGATATTATTTTTGGAATGGTAAACTCATCGGTTACACGATTAGTTCATAACTTCTCACACTCTGAGCACGAGAAGTCAAAGGGAGAACAAGAGTATAATTACGAAGGATTACTTGTTTATCTAAATACTAACTTCTTCCCTGTTAATAAAGTAACACGTGCAGCTATTGAAGGGAAAACAGAGGAGCAATTAATTGAATATGTGACTAATCTTGTAAAAGAAGATTATCGCCTAAAAGAAAAATCGATTGATGCGTCTGTTTTCCATGAATTCCAAAAGGTTATTGTGTTACGTGTAGTGGATACTCATTGGATGAATCATATCGATGCGATGGACGCCTTACGTCAGGGAATTCATTTACGCTCATATGGGCAAATTAATCCATTACATGAATATCAAAGTGAAGGATTTGAAATGTTCAATCGTTTAATTGAACGTATTGAGGATGACGTAACACGCTATATTATTCGAGCTGAAATTCGTCAAAATTTACAACGCGAAGAGGTAGCTAAGCCAACGGCGACTAATGCACCAAAAGATGAGAAGAAACGTCCATTGACACGCGTGTCTAAAAAGGTAGGTCGTAATGAAGAATGCTCGTGTGGAAGTGGGAAAAAATATAAGCATTGTTGCGGTCAAAATGAGTAGTTGATAAGACAAGTATCGTATATAACGTATATCGGGGGAGCAGTGATTTTTGATCATATTAAAAGTCACTGCTTCTTAGCGCGTAAAAGTGAGATTATAGCGAATAAAAAGAGGTGATTAGAATGGAAATTCATGAAATACGATCTGAAATAAAGAAAATGTCTGAGCGCATTTTACAGTTTAAAGAGTCATTAAACGTAGCTGAAAAAGAGAATCAAATAAAAGAATATGAACAAACAATGCAAGAGGTTGGTTTCTGGGACGATCGAAGAAAGGCGCAAGAGGTTATTAATGCGGCTAATGCATTGAAGGAGAAGATTTCTTCGTTTTATAATTTACAATCGGAAGTAGAAGAGCTTGGAATTGCTTTTGAGTTAATTTTAGAAGAGGCCGATGAGGATTTACAGTCAGAACTTGAGGCACAAATTCATGAGGTGAGTGAAAAATTGAACGCCTTTGAATTGGAAATTTTATTGAGTGGCCCATATGATGGTAATAATGCTATTTTAGAGTTACATCCAGGTGCTGGAGGAACAGAATCTCAAGATTGGGCAGAGATGCTTTATCGTATGTATACACGCTATGCTGAACGAAAAGGATTTAAAGTGGAAGTTTTAGATTACTTAGTAGGAGAAGAAGCGGGAATTAAAAGTGTGACGATCAAAATTAAAGGAACAAATGCATTTGGGTACTTCAAGGCGGAACGTGGGGTTCATCGTTTAGTACGTATTTCACCTTTTGATTCAGGTGGACGTAGACATACCTCTTTTTGTTCGTGTGATGTAATGCCTGAGTTTTCTGGTGATATTGATATTGAAATTCGTAGCGAGGATTTAAAAATAGATACTTACCGTGCAAGTGGGGCTGGAGGACAACATATTAATACAACAGATTCTGCTGTTCGAATTACCCACTTACCAACGAATACAATTGTGACCTGTCAAAATCAACGTTCACAGATTAAAAATCGTGAAGCTGCCATGGAGATGTTAAAGTCTAAGCTTTATCAACGAAAACTAGAGGAACAAGAAGCGGAGTTAGCAAAAATTCGTGGTGAGGTGAAAGATATTGGATGGGGAAGTCAGATCCGTTCCTATGTTTTTCATCCTTATTCATTAGTAAAAGACCACCGTACTTCATATGAAGTTGGAAATGTACAAGCAGTTATGGATGGGGATTTAGATGGATTTATTGATGCGTATTTAAGAAAAAGTTTATAACAGTGGTATTTTGTGGATAAGTGCATTTTGGGATGGTTATAAAAAACGGTAGAGTGTATAATAAGGGCACGTTAGATTAACTTTAAGAGGAGTGAACCGTTTATGAAAAAAATTCCGAGCTTTACAGTCAATCATGAAGATTTATTACGTGGAATTTATGTATCACGAAAAGATGTCGTTGGAGAAGAGGTTATTACAACATTTGATATTCGAACTAAACTTCCGAATCGAGAACCTGTCATGAATACGGCTGAAATTCATACGATTGAACATTTAGCTGCTACCTTCTTAAGAAATCATCCGCAAGCAGCGGATCAAACGATTTATTTTGGGCCTATGGGGTGCCGAACAGGTTTTTATTTAATTTTAAAAGGTGATTTAGATTCACGTGACGTGGTTAACCTTATTACAGAAACTTTTAATTTTATTGCGAATTATGAAGGGGAAGTTCCGGGAGCAAGTGCTAGAGATTGTGGTAATTATTTAGATATGAATTTACCGGCCGCTAAATATGAAGCAAACGCATTTTTAGAAAATACATTAAACCAAATTGAAGATAAACATTTAGTTTATCCTAATTAAAAAGTGGAAGGCCACCTATCAGGTGACCCTCCACTTTTTTTATGTAAATAATTAAGTATTATGTATAAAGGGTGTAAAAAAGGATGAAATATAAATCAATTATTCGACATTTTATATTAAGATAAATGCGATTATGTTAAAATGGAAATCGATTAGGGATGAAATATGGGGCAATGGTTAGGATAGTATTTGTTGGGAATTGGCGTATTGAAAATGAAACTGTCAGATAGTTGTGCTATAATGAAAAAAGACGTTTAGAGATAGGTGGGAAGATAATGATCGAATTTACAAACGTTAGTAAAAAGTATGCAAATGGAGTTATCGGACTTCATAATATAAATATTCAAATCGAATCAGGCGAGTTTTTATTCGTCATTGGACCGAGTGGTGCCGGGAAATCTTCTTTTTTAAAAATGATTAATTGTCAGGAAAAAGCTACAGGTGGAGAAATTAAGGTTAATGGAATTGAAATTACTCGTCTAAGTCGCTTTAAAATTCCTAAATTGCGTCGGCAAATAGGTGTCGTCTTTCAAGACTTTAAATTATTAAAAAAAATGACCGTTTATCAAAATGTAGCGTTCGCCTTAGAGGCTATTGGCCTTCCTAAGGAGGAGGTTCGCCAAAAGGCACTCGATGCATTAACGTTAGTTGGTCTTGAGGGAAAATTATTATTTTATCCTAACCAATTGTCAGGAGGAGAGCAACAACGTGTAGCGATTGCACGCGCTATTGCGAATAATCCAGATATTATTATTGCTGATGAACCAACGGGAAATTTAGATCCAGACAATTCAATACAAATTGTTAATATTCTGAAAGAGTTAAACAAGCAAGGAAAGACGGTCATCATGGCAACTCATGACCATGAATTAATATTTGGCCAAGATTGTCGTGTAGTGACGATCGATCATGGGACTATATTTAGCGATGAAGTGAGGGGATATTATGAAAATAATTAGACAAATTTTTCGCTACATTCGCGATGGATTTAAAAATATTTGGAATAACTTATTTATGTCCATTTCATCAATTGTAACGTTAACTATTACTCTTAGCTTATGTTCTTTTTTCGTTCTGTTCGCTTACAATACTAAAAATTTTACAGAACAGGTTGAAAACGAAATTAAGATCTTTATTGAATTTTCTCAAGATGCGACGGATGAGCAAATTGCTTCCTCGATTCAAGCAATACAGTCTCAAGCGCACGTTTCGGAAGTTAATCATATAACCAAAGAGGAAGAATACACGGAGTTTATTGAGCGAATCGGTGAGAATGATCCTGAGTTAGCAGACTTTTTTGAAAATACAAGTGATGGAAATCCATTACCCGATACAGGCATTGTTTCGGTTGACGATGTGAAAAATGTTGACGAGGTAGCGAAGGCAATTAAGGAAATTGATGGTGTTGGATACGTGAATTACGGTGAAGAATCAGAGTTATCTGCTTTTACCAATATTACAACAATCATCCGTCAAACGTTATCAGTTATTGTTTTGATTTTACTCGTATTAGCAGTATTTTTAATTCAAAATACAATTAAATTAACGATTTATGCACGTCAAAATGAATTGAAAATTATGAAGCTAGTAGGTGCATCAGTTGCTCATGTGACGGTTCCGTTTTTAATTGAAGGTGTTATTATCGGTGTTTTAGGGGCTGTCGTTCCTATTTTGCTAACGATGTATGGTTACCAATTTTTATATCATATTTTTGGAGGAGTACTAGTTATTCCAATGCTTCAAATGGCTACACCGTTCCCAACTGTTTATGAATTAGGAACAATTGTCGGATTAATGTCAATCGTCATCAGTCTACTTGGTAGTTTCTTCGCAGTCATCAAGTATTCTTTAAAAATTTAATAGATAGAGTTATTGAAAAAGGAGGGATATAGGAGATGAAGAAGCCATTTATAAAAATGGGATTGTGCCTGTCTTTAGCGTTGGGATTGATTCCTACGATGCCCACAATAGTAGAGGCATCGAAATCGTGTAAAACGAAGGAAGAATGTAATGCTATTATTAGTGAGGCGCAAGACCAAATTTCTGAAATTAAGGGCAGAGAATCCAAACTTCAAGATGAAATAGAGATTGTTGAGGGGGATATGGGGACAACTGTTCAGAAAATCTCACAAACAGAAAGTGCTATTTCTGAATTTGAGAAGAAAATCTCCCAAAAAGAAACTGAAATTAAGTCAGGTGAAGAGGAAGCTAAAAGATTAGATGAAGAGGTGGAAGCCTTAAAAAAAGTTGTGGCGCAAAGAATGCATATGTCACAGAGATTTTCACGTGGAAATTTAGTGTTACAGATGTTATCTGAATCTAACAGTTTAGTTGATTTTATTCGCCAATTACGTGTCATTAATCACTTTGCACAAAGCGATGCTCAATCGATGGATGAACTAAGTCTTTTAGTCAGTCAGCAGCAAGCGTTACTTGCGACTTTGAAGGTTCAACAACAGGAGTTAGCTGAAAGCAAGGATTCGCTAGAGAAGGAACGTGAAACGTTAGACGCTTATCAACAAAAGTTAGAGCAACAAAAACGTGACTTGGCTAAACAAATGCAAGAATTAGAAAGTGAACGTTTATCAGCTTCAGAAATTATTGAAATTGCTGAAGAGCAGAAGAAAATTTTAGAGCAGACACCACCGCCTCCTGTATCATCAGGAAACTCTTCAAGTAATGGCAGTTCTTCAAGTGGTGGGGTTGTTACGGGATCAGGGTTTATGATTCCATTGGCCCGTGGATATGTAAGTTGCGAATTTATGTGTTATAGTAACCATACGGGAATTGACTTAGCCAACTATGGGGATACATCAACGCCGGTGTATGCTGCACAAGCGGGAACTGTTATTCGTGCAGGTTGGCATAGTGCATATGGAAATCACGTAATGATTACTCACAATATCAATGGGAAAACAATGACAACTGTATATGCTCACATGCACTCAGCACCGTATGTTTCAGTTGGGCAACAAGTTGCACGAGGAACCCAATTAGGAACGATGGGGAATACAGGAAATTCCTTTGGAGCGCATTTACATTTTGAAATGTATGAAGGATATTATAATTATCCACATGCCGTTAACCCAAGAAAATATATTAATTTCCCATCATCATGGTAGGGGCTTTAATGGCGTGCCAGATGTTAGTATAAGATTATGACGATTATTTTCGCCAAAGTTGTGAGATAAAAAGGTACCCTTGAATTGAGAATATAGAGCGTTCAAAAAGACGACGCCTATTTCTCAATGAGGTACTTTTTTTATTTAATCGATGAGGGATCGAACGTAGTCATTTGTAATAAATCATCTTTAAAATGAAATAAATTTATAAATTGTTCCATACTATATAAGTAAAAAGCGACTTTTCATAGGAACATCCAGTTTTGATTAGATAAGGATGCTTAATCTTCATTAAATGATTGACTGAACAGTTAGAATGCATCCATAAACTTGAAGTGATTACAAGGGTTAGAAAAAATGGGTAAATGGTTTGAATTGCAGGATTTGTGAATTTATCCTATTTTCTTGGAATGACAAAGAATATAAAAATTGGTAAAATAGGAGTTATACTAAAACATCCGACGAATTTCACATATGAAAGATGATTACAGGATAGAGATTATGAAATAAAAAAAGGAGTGATGATATGAAGCATAAAAACGGGTTTCTACTGATTGGAAGCTTTTGTTTAGGTGCAGTGGTGACTTTGTTATTGTCATTGATTTTTCCAGAGAAGAAATCAGATTCTATTATCTCACCGTCTAATTATGGGGAGATTGCTTCAATTAATCAGGTATATGAGGCACTCAAATCCTATCATTATTTTTATGAGGGCGATAGTCAGGCGTTAATTGACGGAGCCATCTCAGGAATGATTAATGCCTTAGACGACCCACATTCAACTTATTTTACGATGACGGATTACGAAAATTTTGTGGAGCATTTAGAGGATACTTATTCAGGAATTGGGTGTGAGGTGACCACTGTCAATGGGTATACAATGATTGTTTCACCATTCCCTGATTCGCCGGCGGATGAGGCTGGAATATTAGCGAATGACTTAGTTGTTGAAGTGGATGGCGAAAATGTAGTGGGTCAAACGTTGCAGGAAGTCACGAATAAGATTAAAGGCCCTGTGAACTCAACAGTAACTTTGGGAATATCTCGCAATGATAATCCTGATTTAATTTATATTGAGGTAACGCGTAAGGCCATTGATCAAGAGACAGTTAAATCTGAGTTAATCACAGAAGAGGGTCAGGCAATTGGATATCTTCAAATTACAACATTCGGTGAAAATACAGCACAGGAATTTAAAACCGCAATTGAGGAATTAGAGGGGCAAGGGATGACAGGCCTCATTGTTGATTTAAGAAATAATTCCGGAGGATATTTAACGAGCGTGGTCGAGATGGTCGATTATATTTTACCGCCGGGTAAAGTGATTACAACGATTGAATCGCGAGATGGAAGTTCAGTGAGTTATGAAACGGAAAGTGAAGGTAAGAACTATCCGGTTGTTACCTTAATTAATGAGGGAAGCGCATCAGCCTCTGAAATCTTTTCTGCCGCGATGAAAGAAGCGGGTGGATATGAGGTAGTCGGAACAACATCATATGGAAAGGGAACTGTGCAGGTATCGATGCCACTTGATGATCATTCATCACTTAAGATTACGACCCAAGTATGGAAAACACCAGATAATAATTGGATTAATGAAAAAGGGGTAACCCCAACCGTTGAAGTTGAAGCACCTGAATTTTATAATTATTATCAAGTGTATCTCGAGAATGGAAAAGAGTTGGAGTTTGATCAAGTAAACCCGGCCATCGCAAATGCACAAAATATTTTAAATACGCTCGGTTATTCAGTTGACCGAACGGATGGATATTTTGATGATTCGACAGTATCAGCAGTGAAACAGTTTCAAAAGGATAATAATATAGCAGAAACAGGTATCATTGATAATAAGACGGCGAGTCAATTAACATTAGCCTTAAGAGATAAAATTAGAGATAAGGCATTTGATACACAATTTAAAAAGGCATTAGAAGTTTTACAGAATACTTAATAGAGAGGGGGAGACCCCTCTTTTTTATTTGGAAAGAGGAGAAATTGATTGTATTTAAATGTAAGGTCCATAGAATTACTTTAGTTCTTAGTTGAAAAAGGTGGTATAATGAGTTCATGCGAGGTGACTTTTTATGAAAAAGGGTAAGTTTGAAATTGTCTCAAAGTATTCGCCATCCGGCGATCAACCACAGGCAATTAAATCATTAGTAGAAAATATAGAGTCCGGTGTTAAGGAACAGGTTTTATTAGGTGCAACTGGGACAGGGAAAACATTTACAATTGCGAATGTCGTACAACAGGTAAATAAACCAACCCTTGTTTTGGCTCATAATAAGACGTTAGCCGGACAACTTTATAGTGAGTTAAAAGAGTTTTTTCCGAATAATGCAGTCGAATACTTTGTGAGTTACTATGATTATTATCAACCGGAGGCCTATGTTCCTTCATCGGATACGTTTATCGAAAAGGATGCCAAGACCAATGATGAAATTGATAAGCTACGTCACTCTGCAACAGCAGCGCTTTTAGAACGTAATGATGTTATTGTCGTTGCTTCAGTTTCATGTATTTACGGGATTGGGGACCCTGAAGAGTATAAAAAGATGATGGTATCTATTCGTGTAGGAATGGAGATGGAACGAAATGATTTGTTGAATGAATTAGTTCGAATCCAATATCAACGAAATGACATTGATTTTCACCGGGGAACATTTAGGGTTCGTGGCGATATTGTAGAAATTTTACCGATTGCAACTGAAAAGAATGCAATCCGAATAGAGTTTTTTGGGGAAGAAGTTGACCGTATTCGCGAAATTGATACGATAACAGGGGAAGTCTTAAGTGAACGTAAACATGTTGTCATCTTCCCAGCGTCACACTTCGTAACCGGAGAAGAGCGAATGAAGATTGCGTTAAAAAATATTGAAGAAGAACTTGAGCAACAAGTGAAGTATTTTGAATCAGAGGGTAAGTTACTCGAGGCTCAACGGATTGAGCAACGAACAAGATATGATTTAGAAATGATGGCTGAAATGGGATTCTGTTCAGGTGTGGAAAACTACTCGGGTCCATTGTCGTTACGTGAACGTGGAGCAACACCTTATTGTCTACTTGATTTTTTCCCTGAGGATTGGTTGTTAGTGGCCGATGAGTCGCACGTGACGTTGCCACAGGTAAGGGGAATGTACAATGGGGATCGCGCTCGTAAAGAGACGTTAGTTAATCACGGATTCCGATTGCCATCAGCGTTAGATAACCGCCCATTACAATTTAATGAGTTTGAGGATAAAATTCATCAGGCCATTTACGTATCGGCGACGCCGGGTGACTATGAACTGGCCCGCACGGATAAGGTTATTGAGCAAATTATTAGACCAACTGGATTATTGGATCCGGTTATTGAATTGCATCCAAGTCGAGGGCAAATCGATCATTTAGTCAGTGAAATTTATAAGCGTATAGAGAAAAACGAACGCGTTCTTGTGACGACGTTAACGATTAAGATGTCTGAAGAGTTAACAAATTATTTAAAAGAATTAGGAATTAAAGTGGCTTATTTACATTCAGAAATAAAAACACTTGAACGTATTGAAATTATTCGCGATTTACGTATTGGAACTTATGATGTGCTAGTTGGAATTAACCTTTTACGAGAGGGGCTTGACATTCCTGAAGTTTCTTTAGTTGCGATTTTAGATGCGGATAAAGAGGGATTTTTACGTAGTGACCGTTCCCTTATTCAAACAATTGGACGTGCTGCCCGTAACGCACAAGGACGTGTTATTTTATATGCAGATAAAATAACAGGGTCAATGCGACGCGCCATGGATGAGACAGCGCGACGTCGTGAGATTCAGGAAAAATACAACGAGGATCATGGTATTATTCCAATGACTGTCCATAAGGATGTTCGAGATCTTATTCGTGCAACAGAGGTTGTAGAAAAAGAGGCTAAATATGATACGAAGATGTCTCGTAAAGAAAAAGAAAAATTAATGAAAAAATTAGAGCGTGAAATGAAAGAAGCAGCGAAAGCACTTGATTTTGAAACAGCAGCAACGCTTCGAGATGCGATGTTAGAATTAAAAATTGAGTTAGGTTCATAATAAGTTTATCTGAGTGTTTAAGTGAGTTAAGGAGTGAGGTAAAAGTATGGAAAGTTTACGTGAATTATATAAAGTAGGGAATGGGCCATCTAGTTCTCATACAATGGGACCCGCACGAGCGGCAAAGGTGTTTATGAATCGTTATAAGGAAGCGGCGTCTTTTGAGGCCATTTTATACGGTAGTTTAGCTGCAACAGGTGAGGGTCATTTAACGGATTATATTATTATAAAAACGATGGAGCCTAAACCAGTTAAAATAACGTGGAAGCCAGAAGATTTTCGTCCCTTTCATCCGAATGCGATGAAGTTTATTGCGTATGATGAGAACGAGAAAGAATTAGGTTCATGGACTGTTTACTCAATTGGTGGGGGATCGATCATTGAAGAGGGTCAGGCTCGAGATGAAGTCCCAACTATTTATCCACATTCGAGCATGAATGAGGTGTTAGAAGTTTGTAGAAAAAATAATTGGACGTTATCAGATTATGTTTATCAATATGAACCAGACATTAAGGAGTATCTAGGAGAAATTCTTAAAATAATGCGTGAAACACTGATGAATGGTCTAGTTGCTGAGGGGACTTTGCCGGGGAAACTAAATTATCCACGTCGCGCGAAAAATTTTTATGAACAGGCAAAGGCAAATAAGGGAGAATTATCTATTTTAATTTATTCTTATGCATTGGCTGTCTCAGAGCAAAATGCATGTGGAGATGTTGTTGTAACGGCCCCAACGTGTGGAGCATCAGGTGTTATTCCAGGCGTTTTATTTGCCTTACAAGAAGAGGAAGGATATACGGATGAACAATTAATTGATGCATTAGCGGTTGCGGGACTGGTAGGAAATTTAATTAAAACAAATGCGTCTATCTCCGGGGCTGAGGTTGGATGCCAGGGGGAAGTAGGATCAGCTTGTTCAATGGCAGCGGCGGCGGTTGCCTTTCTAAAAGGTGCCTCTAATTTACATTGTGAATATGCAGCTGAGATTGGATTAGAACATCATTTAGGAATGACATGTGACCCTGTCTATGGGTATGTTCAAGTTCCATGCATTGAACGTAATGCGGTTGCGGCAAAGCGTGCCTATGATGCAGCTAAATATGCGATGTTAACCGATGGTTATCATACCATTACATTAGATCAAGTGATGCAAACGATGAAAGAGACAGGGCTTGATTTAATGGCGAAATATCGTGAAACGGCTCAGGGGGGACTAGCAAAACATTTTGCTGAATGTTAATCTGACTAGGTTTTACAGGATTTTAATGGTATAATAAAGAATATTTAAAATGAGTGAATAAACAGTAAAGGAAGTGACTGTATGGCAAAGGAAGAAGTTAAGGAACCGACTAAGGGACCCAAATTACCGAAAAAACGGGTAATACTTTATAGCTATATCGGTATTTTAGCAGTACTGACAGTTTTATTCGGATTTCATCTTTTAAAATATTTTTATTTAGATCCGTTATCCGTAGCGGGACGTCCGGTGTATGGGTACCGTACGGAAAATTTAGAGTCAATTAGCGACTCTGTTATAGCGGCTGCTGAGGAAAAAGGGGCGCAGCAATCAGGGGTTAATGAAGTAAAGGTAACTGTTCAAGGGCCCGTTGTTTACGTAAACGTTCAGGTAAATGATGGAGTAGATGTTGAGACTGCACGAGCGGCGGCAGAGGCAACAGCCACAAAAATGTTAGATGAGATTGGGGATAAATCACAGGAGTATTCATTTCAATTAGTCGTATCGACTGGAGATGTAAAAGCATTAACTGATGCCAACCGCGAGCAAGAATTGGAATATTATAAGCAACACCGATTAGATATCGTCGAACAAATCGTTGCTCATGCTGAAGAATATCCAACACAGGAAAACATCGACCGTGCTAAAAATAACATTAAAGTCATGCCAAAAGATTACAACAAGAAGACAGGTGAATATGAATACCGTTATAAAGAAGAAAAGGAAGCTTTTGATGCCCGCATTGAGGCGTTGACAGTTTTGACGGCGGAGGAAGAAGAAGCCTTAGGTGATATTCCTTATTTAGAAGTTGATCAGGCAATCAAACCAACGGAAATTTCCGATTATCCAAGTTGGGGAGCCTATGATAAAAATACGCAATCATTTGTATGGCAATAAATAGGGGGGGGAGACAATACGTCTCCCTCTTCTTATGACAACGAGAGGTATAGGTGATAGAAATGACGAAGAAGATAGTGCCGGTTCAAAAAAATGAGTACTATGATGTAAAGATTGAAAGTTTAACGCATGATGGATTAGGTGTAGCGCGTGTCGATGGATTTCCAGTGTTTGTCGCTAATGCACTTGTCGGTGAAGAAATCAATATGAAGGTGACATTAGTAAAAAAAACGTATGCCTTTGGCCGTGCAGTTGATTATTTTGTAACGAGCGGGGAACGTGTTAAACCAGAATGTGGAATATACAAGCAATGTGGTGGATGTCAAGTTCAACATTTAAGTTATGAAGGACAACTTAAAATGAAGCATGACACAGTGGTTAATCATTTAAAAAGAATAGGTCATATTGAAGATGCAAATGTATTACCGACAATCGGAATGCAAAATCCTAGTCGATACCGTAATAAGACGCAGGTTCCATTTGGGTATGCGGATGGAAAAGTGGTAGCGGGATTCTATCAAAAACGGAGCCATGAAATAATTAATATGCAGTCGTGTTTAATCCAAACAGATATCTCAGATCAAATTGTAGAAACAATGAGACAATTGTGTCAGGAATTAGAGATTGATCCGTATAATGAATCATTAAACCTTGGAGTTTTACGTCATGTTATTGTACGCGTAGGATTTAAAACGGAAGAAATCATGGTAACGCTCGTGACAAGAACGCATGAAATTCCAAATAGTGAGTTGCTTATTCAAAGGCTAGTGAGTAAATACCCTAAGATTAAAAGTATCGCTCAAAATGTGAATCCTAAAGTCACGAATGTTATTTTTGGAGACGAGACACGTATTTTATATGGGGAACCTTATATTTATGATGAAATGAATGGAATTCGTTTTGCTATTTCACCGCGTTCTTTTTATCAAGTCAATCCGATTCAAACGGAGACATTGTATTCAAAAGCTGTTGAATATGCCCAATTATCGGGGAATGAGATTGTCTTTGATGCATATTGTGGAATTGGTACAATTACCTTATTCTTAGCGCAGCATGCTAAACAGGTGTATGGTGTTGAAATTATTCCTGAGGCAATTGAAGATGCGAAAATGAATGCCCGGTTAAATGGTTTTGAAAATACCCAATTTGCTGTAGGAAAGTCTGAAGAAATTATTCCTGCATGGATTGAGAACGGGATTGTACCTGACGTTATCGTTGTTGACCCTCCACGTAAGGGGTGTGATCGATCATTATTAGATACAATGTTAGAGGCGGCCCCTGATCGTATTGTTTATGTATCTTGTGACTCCTCGACACTTGCTAGAGACTTGCGTGTTCTTATAGATGGAGGCTATAAATTGGAAGTTGTTCAACCCGTTGACATGTTCCCTCAGACAGCGCACATTGAGTGTGTAGCAAAATTAGTTAGAGCTTAATCATGTAAGGAAGGTAGAAAATATTCCTACGGTTAAAAAGAATTGATATCGTGCACTAAGTGTGTTAGCTTTTATAACACGTTTGGTGCATTTTTTATGAGAGAGAAGATAATTTTAAAAAATATCAAAAAACTGTTTGACATTAAATGAGTGGAATGGTATTATAAATGAGTCGCTAAAAGGGCGATGGAAAAGAAAACAAAAAAAGTTAAAAAGTGTTTGACAAAAGAAGTTAAACCTGATAAAATAGAAAAGTCGCCAAGAGAGGCGGACACAAATTCTTACTAAAAAGATAAAAAACATTTGACAGAAAAAGTCGAATGTGGTAAGATAAAGAAGTCGCCAAGAGGCGAAAGAAGTTCTTTGAAAACTAAACAGAACGTCAAGAATCATTAAGCGAAAGAAATTTCGCAAGCTAAGGAAATAAAACTAATATGGAGAGTTTGATCCTGGCTCAGGATGAACGCTGGCGGCGTGCCTAATACATGCAAGTCGAGCGAACCACTTCGGTGGGAAGCGGCGAACGGGTGAGTAACACGTAGGTGATCTACCCATCAGACGGGGATAACGATTGGAAACGATCGCTAATACCGGATAGGACGAAAGTTTAAAGATGCTCCTGGCATCACTGATGGATGAGCCTGCGGCGCATTAGCTAGTTGGTGGGGTAAAGGCCTACCAAGGCGACGATGCGTAGCCGACCTGAGAGGGTGAACGGCCACACTGGGACTGAGACACGGCCCAGACTCCTGCGGGAGGCAGCAGTAGGGAATCTTCGGCAATGGGCGAAAGCCTGACCGAGCAACGCCGCGTGAATGAAGAAGGCCTTCGGGTTGTAAAATTCTGTTATAAGGGAAGAAAGGTGATAGGAGGAAATGACTATCAATTGACGGTACCTTATGAGAAAGCCACGGCTAACTACGTGCCAGCAGCCGCGGTAATACGTAGGTGGCAAGCGTTATCCGGAATTATTGGGCGTAAAGAGCGCGCAGGTGGTTAATTAAGTCTGATGTGAAAGCCCACGGCTTAACCGTGGAGGGTCATTGGAAACTGGTTGACTTGAGTGCAGAAGAGGGAAGTGGAATTCCATGTGTAGCGGTGAAATGCGTAGAGATATGGAGGAACACCAGTGGCGAAGGCGGCTTCCTGGTCTGCAACTGACACTGAGGCGCGAAAGCGTGGGGAGCAAACAGGATTAGATACCCTGGTAGTCCACGCCGTAAACGATGAGTGCTAAGTGTTGGGGGTCGAACCTCAGTGCTGAAGTTAACGCATTAAGCACTCCGCCTGGGGAGTACGGTCGCAAGACTGAAACTCAAAGGAATTGACGGGGACCCGCACAAGCGGTGGAGCATGTGGTTTAATTCGAAGCAACGCGAAGAACCTTACCAGGTCTTGACATACCATTGACGCCTCTAGAGATAGAGGGTTCCCTTCGGGGACAATGGATACAGGTGGTGCATGGTTGTCGTCAGCTCGTGTCGTGAGATGTTGGGTTAAGTCCCGCAACGAGCGCAACCCCTGTCGTTAGTTGCCAGCAGTGAGATGGGGACTCTAACGAGACTGCCAGTGACAAACTGGAGGAAGGTGGGGATGACGTCAAATCATCATGCCCCTTATGACCTGGGCTACACACGTGCTACAATGGTTGGTACAAAGAGAAGCGAAGCGGTGACGTGGAGCAAACCTCATAAAGCCAATCTCAGTTCGGATTGTAGGCTGCAACTCGCCTACATGAAGTTGGAATCGCTAGTAATCGCGAATCAGAATGTCGCGGTGAATACGTTCCCGGGTCTTGTACACACCGCCCGTCACACCACGAGAGTTTACAACACCCGAAGTCAGTGGCCTAACCGCAAGGAGGGAGCTGCCTAAGGTGGGGTAGATGATTGGGGTGAAGTCGTAACAAGGTATCCCTACCGGAAGGTGGGGATGGATCACCTCCTTTCTATGGAGAAAGAGACGTTCTGTTTAGTTTTGGGAGAATTTCGATTTTCCTAGAATTGATCTTTGAAAACTAGATATCTTCTGAAGAAGAAAAGTTAAGTAATAAAGGGCGCACGGAGGATGCCTAGGCACTAGGAGTCGAAGAAGGACGCGACAAACGGCGAAACGCCTCGGGGAGCTGTAAGTAAGCAAAGAGCCGGGGATATCCGAATGGGGAAACCCGCTAGTGGTCATACGCTAGCACCGTATGGTGAATCAATAGCCATAGAGGAGACAGACCCAGGGAACTGAAACATCTAAGTACCTGGAGGAAAAGAAAGAAACATCGATTCCCCAAGTAGCGGCGAGCGAACAGGGAGGAGCCCAAACCGGAGTAATCCGGGGTAGAAGGACCTTCAGAAATGACTGAACATGATAGCCGAATGGTCTGGGAAGGCCAACCGGAGGGGGTGAGAGTCCCGTAGGTGAAATTGTGTGAAGCAGGGAAGGGATCCTGAGTACGGCGGGACACGAGAAATCCCGTCGGAAGCAACGAGGACCATCTCGTAAGGCTAAATACTACCTAGTGACCGATAGTGAACCAGTACCGTGAGGGAAAGGTGAAAAGAACCCCGGAAGGGGAGTGAAAGAGAACCTGAAACCGTGTGCCTACAACTAGTCAGAGCCCGTTAAAGGGTGATGGCGTGCCTTTTGTAGAATGAACCGGCGAGTTACGATATCGTGCAAGGTTAAGTTGAAGAGACGGAGCCGAAGCGAAAGCGAGTCTGAATAGGGCGAGGAGTACGATGTTGTAGACCCGAAACCGTGTGAGCTAGCCATGAGCAGGCTGAAGGTCAGGTAACACTGACTGGAGGGCCGAACCAGGGCACGTTGAAAAGTGCTTGGATGACTTGTGGCTAGGGGTGAAATTCCAATCGAACACGGATATAGCTGGTTCTCTCCGAAATAGCTTTAGGGCTAGCCTCGATAAGAGTCTACTGGAGGTAGAGCACTGAATGGGTGATGGCCCCACCTCGGGGTACTGATCTCAATCAAACTCCGAATGCCAGATAGATATGATCGGGAGTCAGACTGTGGGTGATAAGGTCCATGGTCAAAAGGGAAAGAGCCCAGACCGCCAGCTAAGGCCCCCAAGTGTCCGTTAAGTGGAAAAGGATGTGGAGATGCACAGACAACTAGGAGGTTGGCTTAGAAGCAGCCATCCTTTAAAGAGTGCGTAATAGCTCACTAGTCGAGTGACTCTGCGCCGAAAATGTACCGGGGCTAAACGGACCGCCGAAGCTGCGGATTGACACGAAGTGTCAGTGGTAGGAGAGCGTTCTAACAGCACAGAAGCAGTACCGGAAGGAGCTGTGGAGCGGTTAGAAGTGAGAATGCCGGTGTGAGTAGCGAAAGATAGGTGAGAATCCTATCCATCGAAAGCCTAAGGTTTCCAGGGGAAGGCTCGTCCGCCCTGGGTAAGTCGGGACCTAAGGTGAGGCCGAAAGGCGTAGCCGATGGACAACAGGTAGAGATTCCTGTACCACTTAATAAACTGAAGGAGTGACGGAGAAGGCTAAGTTGAGCGTGTGAATGGATTCACGTGTAAGCAGTGAGGTGGTCATGTAGGCAAATCCGCATGGCGAAACATTGAGCTGTGATGCCGAAAGCCCGAAAGGGTGAAGTCAGCTGATGTCACGCTTCCAAGAAAAGCTTCTAGGGATAATTTATTAGGTGCCCGTACCGATAACCGACACAGGTAGGCGAGGAGAGAATCCTAAGATGAGCGAGAGAACTCTTGTTAAGGAACTCGGCAAAATGACCCCGTAACTTCGGGAGAAGGGGTGCTTGTGAAAGCAAGCCGCAGTGAAAAGGCCCAGGCGACTGTTTATCAAAAACACAGGTCTCTGCTAAACCGCAAGGTGATGTATAGGGGCTGACGCCTGCCCGGTGCTGGAAGGTTAAGAGGAGAGGTTAGCGCAAGCGAAGCTTTGAATTGAAGCCCCAGTAAACGGCGGCCGTAACTATAACGGTCCTAAGGTAGCGAAATTCCTTGTCGGGTAAGTTCCGACCCGCACGAAAGGCGTAACGATCTGGGCGCTGTCTCAACAAGAGACTCGGTGAAATCATAGTACCTGTGAAGATGCAGGTTACCCGCGACAGGACGGAAAGACCCCGTGGAGCTTTACTGTAGCTTGATATTGAGCACTGGTGACACATGTACAGGATAGGTAGGAGACGAAGAGACCAGGACGCCAGTCTTGGAGGAGTCGCTGTTGGGATACTACCCTTGTGTTACTGGGGTTCTAACCCGTGGCCATGAGCTGGTCAGGGGACAGTGTCAGGTGGGCAGTTTGACTGGGGCGGTCGCCTCCCAAAGAGTAACGGAGGCGCCCAAAGGTTCCCTCAGAATGGTTGGAAATCATTCGAAGAGTGTAAAGGCAGAAGGGAGCTTGACTGCGAGACCAACAAGTCGAGCAGGGACGAAAGTCGGGCTTAGTGATCCGGCGGTACCGAATGGAAGGGCCGTCGCTCAACGGATAAAAGCTACCCCGGGGATAACAGGCTGATCTCCCCCAAGAGTTCACATCGACGGGGAGGTTTGGCACCTCGATGTCGGCTCATCGCATCCTGGGGCTGTAGTCGGTCCCAAGGGTTGGGCTGTTCGCCCATTAAAGCGGTACGCGAGCTGGGTTCAGAACGTCGTGAGACAGTTCGGTCCCTATCCGTCGTGGGCGTAGGAAATTTGAGAGGAGCTGTCCTTAGTACGAGAGGACCGGGATGGACACACCGCTGGTGTACCAGTTGTTCTGCCAGGAGCATAGCTGGGTAGCTACGTGTGGAAGGGATAAACGCTGAAAGCATCTAAGCGTGAAGCCCCCCTCAAGATGAGATTTCCCATTCGAAAGAAGTAAGATCCCTTGAAGACGACGAGGTAGATAGGTCAGGAGTGGAAGTTTGGTGACAGATGAAGCGGACTGATACTAATCGATCGAGGACTTAACTAAATAGGAAAGGCAAAAACGAGCGGTTATCACAGGCAGAAAGTGAAAAGAACTGAGGAATCACGAAGGTGATGAACAGTTATTGAACTTTACCACTGTGATGCGAGAGTTGCCGGACAAGAAGAAGTAAGCAGAAGATATCTAGTTTTGTGAGATTGATGAAATCTGACAGAAGGTCTAGTGATAAGGGCAAGGAGGGCACACCTGTTCCCATACCGAACACAGAAGTTAAGCTCCTTAGCGCCGAGGGTAGTACGCAAGTGCGAGAGTAGGACGTCGCTAGGCCATAAATAAATGCGGGTGTAGTTTAATGGTAGAACTTCAGCCTTCCAAGCTGACTGTGAGAGTTCGATTCTCTTCACCCGCTCCAAATAGCCAATTAACATCCTTCGGGGTGTTTTTTTTTTTATTTATCGAGAATTAAAGGAAAGGCAACAACGGGCGGTTATCATAGGTGGAAAATGAAAAGAACTGAGGAATCACAAGGGTAATGAACAGTTATTGAACTTTACCACTGTGATGCGAGAGTTGCCAGACAAGAAAATGGATACGAACTCCTAATTCATAAGTGAATGGGAGTTTTTTTTAGTTTTAGTTTAAGGGATCTCCTTTAACTAAAGAGGGGATTCAATCAAAGAGTAGTAAGCATTAAATAAATCTAGATTTTTAAGGTCCTACACGGCATCATAGGGTACACAGGAAACAGGATATTTTTATTAACCTTGATCTCAAGGATTCAGAATTCAGATAGAATGTTTTCGTCATGGGAGGAATGATTTAGGATTGATTCTTATGCGGAGTCCTAGTATTGTCACAGGATTGAGTGATAGTTTAATTTAAGCGATTCATGATGGAAAAAAGATTTCGAGTGATTCATAGGTTCTTATCCTTTAATTATAATGAGCGGTAGTGATAGGGTTATATTTGTAGTACCTATCCGGATAATGGGTTATATCTGATTAAAAGGATTGAGATTTACACGCCTTTTGCCTCAACTACACCGTAATAGGTGAAAATTATAGGTGAATAAAAAAATAAAACAACTGAGGGGGAGTCAGTTGTTTTATGGAAGAGAAATGAAAAAGAAAGAGTTTATATAATTTATAAAACAGCAAGTTTTTACTTGCAACTTTATTATGGCTTTATTTTTACTGTTTATTCAATTGGCTTGAAATATTTTTAAGAAAAGAGATAGCGATAAATAATGAAGGTTGTTTTATCGTTGTTAAGTTTAGGTCGGCTTTTGATTAGAAACAATAGCGATCGTCCCATATGTTAAGTTTGCTAGTAACCTATATGAATAACAAAAAAAGTCCCAACTGAGGGGGGGAGTCAGTTGGGAGAGAAAGGGGAGTATATAAAATAAGGAGTTTTGGAAGAGCAAGTTATAAAACTTACATCTATGTTATGGATAAAATTGTTATTTTTATACAACGAAAGCGACTTTTTTAAGAAAAGAGATAGCGATAAATAATGAAGGTTGTTTTATCGTTGTTAAGTTTAGGTCGGCTTTTGATTAGAAACAATAGCGATTGACCCATATGTTAAGTTTGCTAGTAACCTCTATGAATAACAAAAAAAAGTCCCAACTGAGGGGGGAGTCAGTTGGGAGAGAAAGGGGAGTATATAAAATAAGGAGTTTTGGAAGAGCAAGTTATAAAACTTACATCTATGTTATGGATAAAATTGTTATTTTTATACAATGAAAGAAATTTTTTTTCGGGTTAATTATAAAATTCTCTTTAAAGCGTGGTCCATCTAATTTGAGGGGGAAGGAGTTAAACTTTTTCATTGATGAAAGGGTGGACATTAAAAGGTTTCATCAGTTTTAATGAGATGCATTCCATTAGGAGGAGAGTTTCTCAGGGACGAGCGGTGACGAGCCTTTATATTTAAATGTTTTGTTGTCATTAATTCTGTGGTTTTGTCATATGATGTTATGAGCTTACGATAGGCTTGATGCGGATAGGAGAGAAGGAAGGAGGGGGAGCCTATGGATTTTGAATTTGTGAGAATGTATACACCCATGTATATGGAAGCAGCAAAATTGACATTCGGTATTGCTTGGATTGGAATTTTATTATCCATTGTTATTGGATTTGTTTGTTGTCTAATTTGTTACTACAATGTTCCGATCCTGAAACGGATAGTGGGCGTATATATTGAACTTTCAAGAAATACTCCTCTTTTAATTCAGCTATTTTTTTTATATTTTGGATTACCGAAGCTTGGCATCGTTTTAAATTCATCGGTATGTGGAATCATTGGGTTAACTTTTTTGGGGAGTAGTTATATGTCTGAGGCCTTTCGGAGCGGTTTAGAGGCAATACCTAAAGGACAGGTGGAATCAGGATTAAGTATTGGGCTGACGAAATGGCAGGTCCTTTGGTATGTGACGTTACCACAGGCAATCGCAGTTGCCCTTCCTGCATTTAGTGCGAATATTATATTTTTAATTAAGGAAACGTCAGTGTTTAGCGTGATTGCATTGGCCGACTTAATGTATGTTGCGAAAGGGTTAATCGGCTTATACTATAAAACGGATGAGGCGTTGCTCATGCTTGTCATAGCGTATCTGATTTTATTATTACCTATTTCTTTGATACTTGCTTTTATAGAAAGGAAGGTGCGATATGCAGGAGTTAGGGATTAATATTTTATTCGAGGGAAGGAATTTTATCCGGTTATTAGAAGGATTAGGCGTCACGATTCAAGTCTCTTTAATTTCAGTGTGCCTTTCAATTATATTAGGACTCTTAATGGGAATGGTGATGAGGTTACAAAATCGAGTGGTGCAATTTATGTGTCGGGTCTATTTAGAAACAGTTCGCATTGTTCCACAATTAGTCCTCTTATTTTTAGTTTACTTCGGATTGAGTAAATCGTTAGGAATTAATTTATCAGGCTTTTGGGCATCCGTCCTTGTCTTTTCCTTTTGGGGAGTTGCAGAAATGGGCGATTTAGTACGGGGGGCGTTAGAATCGATACCTAAGCATCAATATGAAACTGCGGCAGCCTTAGCTTTAAATAAATGGCAAATTTATGTCTATGTCATTCTTCCACAAACGATGCGGCGTCTTCTGCCACAGACAATCAATTTAGTGACACGCATGATTAAAACGACATCGCTTATCGTATTAATTGGGGTCGTGGAAGTCGTAAAAGTTGGACAGCAAATCATTGAGTCTGCCCGCCTAACGACGCCGAGTGCTCCCCTTTGGATTTATGGCGTTATTTTTTTACTCTATTTTTTAATTTGTTATCCCATCTCGAAGTGGGCGACACACCTTGAAAAACGTTGGAATGGTTAAGGAGGGGATTTAAATGGAGAAACCCATATTACAAATGTCAGAAGTGACGAAGAAGTATGGCGATCACACTGTGTTAAGTCAGCTTTCTCTTTCGGTTAATCCGGGAGAGGTCGTCGTTGTTTTGGGACCATCAGGCTGTGGAAAAAGTACGTTACTTCGTTGTATCAATGGATTAGAAGATATTCAGGCAGGAAAAATTTTGCTTGAAGGTGAACAAATTAGTCATCAAAAAGGGGATCTTTCCCGGGTGCGGCAAAAGATTGGGATGGTCTTTCAAAGCTATGAGCTTTTTCCACACATGAATGTTTTACAAAACATTATCCTCGGTCCTGTAAAAGCTCAAAAGCGTCCTAAAAGGGAGGTGGTTGAAGAAGCTTTACAGTTGCTTGAACGCGTAGGGTTACTTCATAAAAAGGATGCTTATCCGGGGGAATTATCAGGTGGGCAAAAACAACGGGTCGCCATTGTACGTGCGCTTTGTATGCAACCGAAAATTTTATTATTTGATGAGGTGACGGCGGCGCTTGATCCGGAAATGGTTCGTGAGGTTTTGGATGTCATGTTATCGTTGGCGAAAGAGGGAAGCACGATGGTCATTGTGACACATGAGATGCAGTTTGCACGGGCTATTGCTCATCGAATTGTTTTTATGGACGAAGGGCAAATCATTGAGGAAAATGATCCGGAGAGTTTCTTTACTTGTCCTAAAACGGAACGTGTCAAACAGTTTTTAAATCTGTTTACGTTTGAATCAGAGGGGGATGGAAAATGAAAAAGCGAATATTAGGCATTTTAAGTCTTGTTTTTTGTCTCGGTCTTATGGCAGCTTGTGGAAAGGATGATTCCCATGTTCGTTCATTAAGCGAAATTAAAGAGAGTGGAAAAGTAGTCATAGGGGTCTTTAGTGATAAAAAACCATTCGGTTACGTGGATGCCAATGGGGATTATCAAGGATATGATGTTTACTTTGGAAACCGATTAGCTAAGGACTTAGGGGTTGAGGTTGAATATGTACCTGTTGAGGCGGCTAGTCGTGTAGAATATTTATTATCAAACAAAGTAGATATTATTTTAGCGAACTTCACGGTAACAGAAGAACGCGCCGAAAAGGTAAACTTTACGCTCCCTTATATGAAGGTGGCACTAGGTGTTGTTTCTCCTGATCGTGCACTGATTACAGATGTATCGCAACTCGCTAACAAAATGCTCATTGTAAGTAAGGGAACAACGGCGGAGACGTATTTTACACAAAATCATCCAGAAGTTAATTTGTTGAAGTTTGATCAGTATACGGAAGCGTATGGGGCTTTATTAGATGGGCGCGGGGATGCACTTTCGACGGATAATACGGAGGTTCTAGCTTGGGCGCTTGAAAATGAGGGCTTTAGTGTCGGAGTGGAGAGTTTAGGTAATATTGATACGATTGCAGCGGCGGTGAATAAAGATAATAAAGAGTTGCTAGATTGGATCAATGATGAGATTAAGGCGTTAGGTGAGGAACAATTTTTCCATGAGGCGTATGAACAGACGTTAGCGCCTGTTTATGGGGAAGCAGCTGATGTGGACAATCTTGTTATTGAAGGTGGGGTATTAGAGGATTAAATAGAAGTGGACGTTTTTGCGGATATGAAATCGTTTCTTTTAATAGAAAGAATAAGAAAATCTCTTCGAAAGAAGGGATTTTTTGTTTAAATAGAACAGGTAGCCACAGAAAGCGAAATATGTTAGAATATGTAGAGTAACAGGAGAGGATAAGGGGAGAATGGGATGATTGTTCGAATTGGTATTTGTGATGATGAAGCACGTGTCCGTTTAAAGACGCGACAGTTAGTTGAAAAATATTTAAAAATGTATGAGTTAACCTATGAGATTTATGAGTTTTCATCAGGTGAAGAGTTATTAGCCTCTTATCCACAATCTTTAGATGTGTTGTTATTGGATATTACCATGGGGCAATTAAATGGGATTGAAACAGCGAAGGAAATTCGTTCGTTTGATTCAACCGTGGATATTATTTTTTTAACGTCGTTGATGGAGTTTATGCAGGAGGGGTACGTCGTTCGTGCCTATCGCTATTTGCTAAAGCCATTGGACGATAAAAAAGTGTTGAAGCATGTGATGTCGTGTATTGAGGAGCGATTGTTAAGGCAGGATGCCCATTTACTTATTCAGAATCGGGGAGTCTTTTATCGAATTGATATTCCATCAATTTTATATATTGAGACGAAAAAGCCTGGGGTTTTGATTCATACGTCGAATCGCACGTATGAGATTCGAATGAGTTTATCGGAACTTGAGCGAAGGCTAAGTGGCTATCCGTTTTTTAGAAGTCATAAAAGTTACTTCATTCACTTAGTACATGTTGATCGGTTACTTTCGAATGCGGTTCGCATTCAACAAGAGGAGGTTCCTGTGAGTAAACATCGGATACGCGACTTAAAACTATCTATGTTAAAATTATTAGGAGATCAATGATGATGAGTCAAGAAACATTGTGGCGGATAATAGATTACGTAACGATTGGGATGGATTGGGGCTTTTTCTTAATAGCGGCCAACTTCCTGGGACATGCGACGGTCCCTTTCAAAAGGAATATAAAACTTTTTATGCTCGTATTTTTAGTCATGGGGCTTATTGATATTGTGTCCATCGATCCCAATACGCGGGTGGTGGGGATGATTGTTGCGAGCATCTTTGTGTTTAAAGGGGTGTACAAAGGTTCTTTAAAAAATAGTTTCATCGTAGCGTTGTTATTTTATTTAGCTCTTATGGCGTATGAGTTAATTTCAGTCATTGTGCTAGTTGTGTTTTATCATTTAGAAGATATGACCTTAGTGATTGGTACTCCTGTATTTCGAGGACAGGCCATGATTGTTTCGAAATCGCTTATGATTCTGAGTTTAATTGTTTTGCACAAGGGTAAACCGTCCTTTAATTTTAAATTAAAAGAAAGTTTTTTAATCGGGATTCCGGTAACGGCTACATTAGTAAGTTTATTTGCGATTTATGGTTATAACTTTACACGCCCAGCAGATGAGCGATATAGTCTAATGGGACTGATGTTGATTACCGTATTGATGCTTTTCTCTATTGGGTCCTTATTTTTTATTATCAATATGATTATAAGAAATGAGAAGCAACGGTCTGAAGTGGAACTCATCAATAAACTGATGCAAACGAGTTATCAACAATATGATCGGATGGAGGAAGCTCATCAACGCTTACGTCATGTGTACCATGATTTGCACAACCACCTCCTTTGTCTAAAGCACTTGCCGACGATAGAAGAGATGCAGGCATATATTAGCGAGTTGGAGGGGCAAGTCAAGGAATTTGAAACGTTTCGATATACAGGAAATAAAGCACTTGATATTATTTTAAGTGAAAAACTCCACCTGTGTCGGGCATACGGAATTGAATTTGATGACCAAATTAATATTAGTCAGTTAGATTTTATGTCAGATGTTGAAATTTGTGCCTTGTTTGCGAATTCGCTCGACAATGCCATCGAGGCCTGTCAACGGATGGGGGATCGAGAAGAGAAGTATATCGATATGATGTGTAAAGTTATGAATGGCTTTATGGTATTTAAATTAGTGAATTCTAAGGTAAATGAGATTAAAATGGTTGGCAATCGCCTTCAAACAACGAAGACCGATCGTGAGGAACACGGGATTGGTCTTTCAAGTATTCAATACATTGTAGATAAATATGGAGGAGAGATGGTAATCAATCACTCAGAGAATGAATTTCATTTGAGTATTTTAATTGCCATCCCGGAATAGGGGAAGAAAAGATGAAAAAAATCGGATTAGCTTTACTGAAACAATTATCAATGGTATGCTTCGCGATTGCGGTGTTATCAGCGAACAGTACGAGTTTATGGTTTGTTCACCAACCCAAAGAACCAAAAGAATTAAGCCGTTTAAAGAAAATTAAATAAATTTCCGATGTTAGTGAAGAGCAGAAAAAAAAGAGCTTATTATACTTCATAATAAGCTCTTTTTTTACGCGATTTCTCGGTACGGGGCGAGGCAAAGCTTCATCCATCAAATGATGGATTTTAACTGAAGATGATAATAAATAATGCCCAGTTGGCTTTCTATCTTGCTCAGTTGGAATAAAATGGTGTAAATAGGTTATTTTGTGTGATATAATCATTCTTATCGTTAATAATTTATTAGGGAGGGAATGACCTTGAAAAAAATCTGTGTTAAAGAAGATGCGGGTGAAAAAATCAGCCATAGTTATTACTTTCCAATCTTTATAGGAATAGGGCTGATTTTTGGTGTAGTATTAAATCAAATAGCTATCGGATTATGTTTAGGTGTTGCTATTGGTCTTAGCCTAGATTCTAAAAAGAAAAGGTAGATACAAAATATGTTTACTTTTTTCAATTAGTTAAGACGGAGCTAAAAGATGTTAAAAGAACATTTTAGGAGGGCGTATGAGGTTAGAGGTTAAAAATTTAAGGAAGAGTTTTATGGAGACTGAAGTTCTTCATGGGATTTCGTTTTCGGTGGAAAGCGGGAAAGCACTCGGTTTATTAGGACGAAATGGTGCAGGAAAAACAACGACGATTCGGATTCTGATGGATGTCTTTAAGGCGAATTCAGGAGAAATTTTATTAGACAACCGACCGTTTAAGCCGAGTGAGCATCAAATTGGATATTTACCTGAGGAACGAGGACTTTATCCGAAGAAGAACGTCTTAGAACAACTTGTCTACCTAGCGATGCTAAGGGGAATGAGTAAAAAAGAGGCGATCCAAAGTTCTAAGAAATGGCTTGAGAAATTAGGCGTTTTAGGGTATGAAAATAGGAAGCTAGAAACGCTCTCGAAAGGGAATCAGCAAAAGGTTCAATTGGCGCAGACGTTAACGTGTAATCCTGAGATTGTCATTCTTGATGAACCGTTTAGCGGACTTGATCCAGTTAATTCACAAGTTCTTAAAGACGTTGTAAATGAACTTATTCAGCAAAATAAGTTAGTGATTTTCTGTTCTCATCAAATGGGATACGTTGAAGAGTTCTGTGAAGAAATAGCGATTATTAACAAGGGTGAGGTTGCACTAACCGGTAATTTAAAAGCCATTAAGAAAGAGTTTGGAAAAAATCGACTCATTTTAAGTGCGAATAACTACTCTTTAAGCGACTTAAAGGCGATCTGTGAAGAACAACTTGCTGATTTAGTCAACGTCTTCGAGATGAAAAAGGAGTTCCTTGTCTTACAATTAATAAACAATCAAACGAAAAATGATTTATTATCGGCGCTGTTAACAACCGATGTCGATATTGAAAAGTTTGCGATTTATGAACCAACATTAACGGATATTTTTGTCTTAGAGGTAGGTGATCAGGCATGAAACAGTTTTTAACCGTCTTATATTTTGAACTGACTCACTATTTTAAAAGTAAGGGCTACGTGCTAACAACCATTCTTGTCTCCGCTTTATTGATTGTCGGTCTGTCGCTCCCGTCTGTCTTTGATATGAGTCAATGGATTCCTTCATTGGAGGAGACGTCTTCAGAGGAAAAAGCGGAAGATTTAAGTGATGAGGAACAATCTCATTTGGCGATTTTAGATAAAGGTCAACGGATTCATTCGGATTATTTAGCTGAGTTTTTCCCATCTGTGAAATTTGTGGGCGTGGATAGTGAAGATGAGATGAAGAACTTAATCGAGAAGGAAGAAGTTGATGGTGGATTTGTTGTGCACAGTTCTACTAACTTTGATTACATTGTTCAAAACTCTACGTTTAGTGATTCGAATGAGGCCATTTTTTCAGAGATGTTATCATTGATTAATCGTGTGAATTATGCAGCTAAACATGGGTTAAATTTTGAGGAGTTAGAAAGTTCTTATAATGCTCCGATTACGTCAGAAACGACTATTTTAGGCAAAGACGGAATTTATAATTATACGTATACATATTTGCTCGTTTTTGGTCTATATTTTATGATCATTACCTATGGTCAATTGATTGCAACATCAGTAACGAGTGAGAAGAGTAATCGAGCGATTGAAATCTTAGTGACAAGTGTTCATCCAACGAGTTTAATCTGTGGAAAGGTGATCGCTGCGGCCCTAGCAAGTTTTATACAATTTGGATTGATGATTGCTTCAGGAATGATTGCCTATCAAGTGAATAAAGGGGCCTGGAATTCGATGTTAGATGGAATTTTTGATATTCCGCATGATATCCTAATCATCTTTGCCTTCTTTGGTGGAGTAGGTTATTTATTCTATGCCTTTATCTTTGGTGTGCTCGGAGCACTCGTTTCAAAAACAGAGGACGTGAGTTCGAGTATCACGTCAATTACCATGATCTTTGTGATCGTATTCTTTGTCACGATGTTTGGAATGGGAGACGTTGAAAGTTCCGCGATGAAAATTGCCTCATTTATTCCATTTAGTTCATTTATGACCATGCCAACGCGATTTGCGATGGGGAGCGTATCCTTCCTAGAAATCAGCATATCGTTTATTTTACTAATCCTTTCAACAATAGTCGTGGCCTACACGGCGACGAAAATCTATCGCATGGCAACCCTCCGATACGGAAACCCAATCAAACTAAAAGATGCCCTCAAACTCATCAAAACAAATAAGTAGGGGGTTCCCTGCGCCAAGTAGCGAAGCTCGTGGCTATCCTCCACTAGTAGGGCTTAAGTCCCCTGGCGTACGTGGCATAGCCCGTACATATCCTCAACTGCTAGGGGGTCCCCTAGCAGTGAGCAAGGCGAACAATCCCCCACCACTAGGGCTTAAGTCCCCTGCGCTATGTAGCGAAGCTCATAGCTATCCTCCGCTGGTAGGGCTTTACGAAGTAAATGTATGAATAGGTGTAAAAGATAAAGACTCGTCGTAATTGTTGGACGAGTCTTTATCTTTTAATACGGAATCACTTTTAAGTAGGTTCCGCGATGTAATTTTTTGAGGGCTACCTTAATCAATTGCTGTATTTCTGTCGATACTGTACTGATTGGGACAGGGTCCATCCCGTCTATGCATAGAAGGGGATCTACCATTCGTGGTTTAGGTTTACGATAGATATCATACTGGGAGTCATCTTCGATGAGGATGACGTGGGAATTAATCTGTTTCAGGAGTTGAAGGAGGTCCTGGTCTTGGCTTGCGGTTATTTTATCAAGAATCCATGCGTCATCTCGTTTGAAGTCTTCAAGGGTAATCACAGATTTTTTGAGGGCTTGCTTTAATAGACGCGTCAGGGCATCATTGGCGTAAATATTTAGGGGATCCATAAAGAAGTCAATGACCTCACGATAATAAACTTTAGTAAACCACTCAGCCATCGATTGAGAAGTGAGACAGATCTCGTTGTCTTTTACCGTTAAAGCGTTGATAAACGAATGGATTTCATCTTTATTAATAAATTTGCAATGAAATAGGTCCCTTAAGGTGTAATCAATGCGATCGGCACAAAGATTAGGAAGCGGGCTATCGAGTAGGAGACTATTCATGGTTAGAAGAGCTTTAGCGTCCATTCCATATTTGTTTAAAATAGAAGGGATTTGTGAACTCTCAATCACTTCCTCGTAAATTTTTTCATGGTAATCTTCTTCCGCCTCCTCCATGAGATAGTCGATCACATGCGAAAAGGCCGTGTGTGAAATGTCATGGAGAAGTCCGAGAATTTGTTCCTCAAGTGTTCCCCCTAAAAGTCGGATTAAAATCATGACGCCGACACTATGCTCATACCTCGTCGTGCTCCAATTTTGATTGACAAGAAACGCACCTCCTCCTTGGTGGATGTTTTTCAGTCTTAAGAGGGCATCACACGTTAAGAGCTCGCCCAAAACAGCTTCTACCTCAAAAGTTCCGTAAAGTATATCAGTTATCGTTTGAACTTGTTTCAAGTGCACCATTCCTTCCGATTAAAATATCGTTTTAGTTTAATTCTAACGGGCCAGGTTGTCAAGATGAGTTGAATAGTTAGGGGAAAAAAGAGGGTGGTTTTGGTTTAGACTTGGTCTAATTTGTCCAAACTGCAACAGTTATTGACCAGTTAGCACAAAGGGGTAGGAATATAGACAGGAATATGATACATTTCAAGGAGATAAAGCATTGATAGGGAGAGCGAGTAGAGAATGAAGAGAAAATCAAGAGCGATTTTATTTTTAATAAGTTGTTTCTGTTTAACATATACCCTTGATCAAGGAGTGATGTACTTTTTAAGATGTCATCATGTCGTCAATATAGTGCGCCATCAAATATTACATTTTGGACTCTGGGTCTTCCTCTGTGCCGTGGTCGCCTATCTATTAGGTCCCCTTTTTAAAAGTAAGTAGAATCATTTTAATATCCATCGAAGTCTTTATAACAAGAGAGAAGGGGGAGAGTTTTTTGAACGAATTAAAAAAAGCACAATTATTTTTTGGGGGATTCGCAGTTTTGCTCATAGGAGTCGGGGGAACACCAACCATTGTTCAACTCGGACTAGCCAGCCTTGCAATCATGATCGGCCTGTTAGGACTTGATCCAACCATCACCAACCGATACACCAGATGCCTAATCCTTAACATCGCCTTCATCACCCTAACCATCGCCGTCTACCAAATCGTGGGGGGTTCCCTAGCATTTACGAAGTAAATATATCCTCCGCTGCTAGGGCTTGGGTCCCCTGCGCTAAGGAGTGAGTGTAACGAACTCTTAGCTATCCTCAACTAGTAGGGAATGGACCTGTGTTATTACCACCGACCATGGACTTTGTGTTCAAGGGACTGTTTGGGAACGGGTTCCCTGGCGTACGAGGCATAGCCCGTACATATCCTCAACTGCTAGGGCTTGGGTTCCCTGCGCCAAGTAGCGAAAGCTCTTGGCTATCCTCCAATAGTAGGGCTTAGAAAAAACCAGAACTGTTAATCTCATTTTTAAACGCTGTCTTAATGCCAGATGAACCAATTACTTCAATTACCTTTAAGGATCGGACACTTGATAAACAATATAAAGACGATAAACCCGGCACTTTAGATATTTTAGCGACGACCAATAAAGGGGAGCTCATAAATGTTGAGGTTCAGGTGGCGGATGAGAGGAATATGATTGAACGCAGTTTGTTTTATTGGGGTCGTTTGTTTTCCGGGCAACTTCAGAGTGGGAATCCTTATCAGAAATTAGAACGAACAGTGTGTATTAATCTTTTATCTTTTGACTTGCTTGATACCGCCGAATACCATAGTTGTTACGTTTTAAAGGAACGCGAACGAAATGAACAACTCAGTGACCTTTTAGAAATTCATTTCATTGAACTAGATAAAATAAAAGATATTCAAGATGCGGGTGAAATAAAAACACAATTGGAGGCTTGGCTTGAATTTATTAAACATCCCGAAAGTCAAGTGAGCTATGAGCTGGCGCATCAACATGAAACGATTCGCGAGGCAAAGGACGAACTCCTTGTCTTAAGCTGTAATGAAAAATACCGTTTATACTACGAGGCCCGCTTAAAGGCCTTACTTGATGAAACGAGCCGGCTACAAACAGCACGTGACGAGGGAATAGAACAGGGAATCGAACAAGGAAAGATGCAACGCGATTTAGAAATTGCTAAGAATTTATTAGATATTTTAGATGATGAAACGATTTCACGTAAAACCGGGTTACCTGTCGATCTTGTACATCAACTAAGGGGAGAAATTTAAGGGTTAAATAGCTAAAGTCACGGGAATAAAGCCCGTGATTTTTTTTAGGGAAGATGATGAAGACCCGTTGACTTTATAAGCGGTTAATGGTAATCTAAGTTATATAGTATTTGAAACTAGATAATGTAGATTAATTAATAGATTATAGCATTTAACATGGGTTATCTTTTTCAACAAATGTTGTCTGTTATGGATACCAATTGAAGCTGTAGGGGCCCGTTGCACGGTTAGGTTGTACAACAGGACGGTGTGGCGAAGGATATCGGGGGTAATAGGGTTTTAACTATTCGTCCAAATAGGCAGTGTCTGCAGCTTTTTATTGAATCTAGCTTTAGACACCATTTGTCCGATTAAGTGTGGCAACCGCACCAACACATTTCATGTGTCTAGGACGATTGCTTTCCACTTATTCGTCCAAATAGACGGTGTCTTCAGCTTTTTATTGAATATGGAGGGGTTTTTATGGTAAGGATTGTATCGGATTCATCAACACTTTTTTCAACAAGAGAGGCGCAATCGTTAGGGTTTGACGTGCGTCCATTATCTGTTCTAGTAGACGGGCAGTCATATAAAGAATTTGAACAGTTAGAAACAATTGAATTGGTAAGACTAATTGGTGAGGGGCATGTTCCGAGCTCATCACAACCCGCAATTGGTGAAGTAGTCGACATGTATGAACAATACCCGGATGAGGAAATCATTAATATCTCATTAGCCGACGGATTATCAGGAACGTATCAATCTGCCTGCATGGCAAAATCAATGGTTGACCACGGGGACCAAATCACAGTCATTAACTCAAAGACCTTATGTGGACCTCATCGTTACTTAGTAGAAACAGCCGTCGCATTAGCGAAGACAGGGATGAAAAAATCTCTTATTGTTGATGAGATTGAGGCCCTTATTCAAACCTCAACTTCATTCCTAATTCCGCAGGACTTTGAATACCTTGTTCGCGGTGGACGATTATCACCGCTCGTAGGAAAAATTGGAGGACTCGTTAAATTAGTTCCCATTATGA
The DNA here is from genome assembly GCF_059728495.1 of Turicibacter sp. St.80E1. Lineage (NCBI taxonomy): Bacteria > Bacillati > Bacillota > Erysipelotrichia > Erysipelotrichales > Turicibacteraceae > Turicibacter > Turicibacter sp. St.80E1. The sequence continues at coordinate 416,548 of NZ_AP039386.1, forward strand.
CGCTTTCTGAAGATGCCACACGTCTTACAAAATTTTCAACAAAAAGAACCTTTAAAAAGGCGATTCAGGCGATTAGCGAGGATTTATTAGCAAAAGGTGTGAATGAAGACTATAAAGTTTATATCTCTCATGCATGTCATGAAGAACTTGCTAAAGAGGCGGAACAAATGGTAAAAAAATTAATAGAAGGTGTAGAAACTGAAATCATGTTACTGACTCCGGTCTTCACCGCACAGGGAGGTCCCGGATGTGTAGCAATTCAAGTCATAAAAAAACACCCAATCTTCAAATAAAAGGATGGGAAGCTGCATGGAACATAAAGAAATCTTAAAATTTCATTGTCCAAGATATGAAGAATTACCGACTATTCCTCTTTATAAGGATCAGGTGATTGCTTATATTGAGGAGTTGTTAGGACCCCTAAATTTAAATAGAGATGAAAAACTATTAACTCCAACCATGCTGAATAATTATGTAAAGCAACGCGTCGTAAGACCGCCAGTAGGGAGACGATATACAGAAAATCATTTGGCCTATCTGATTGTCGTTTGTTTATTTAAGCAAGTTTATAGCTTAACAGAAATCTGTCAAATGATTACCGTTCAAACGAACCTCTATCCGATCCAACAAGCCTATGATTTCTTCTGTGTCGAGTTAGAGCAGGCATTGCAATACGTTTTTGGAACACGGGAAACAGTTGAACCTAATTCGGCGACAACGATTACGTTTGAAACAGAAGTTTTACGTTCGGCCGTGATGTCTATTTCACATAAATTATTTATCCAAAACTATTTATTAGAAAAGGACGTGGCCCTGCCAACGAAAAAAGAGGCGAAACAAAAAGCAGAGACGTTAAAGGAATAAAAAAATAAATCTATTGAGCGATCAATAGATTTATTTTTTTATGCTTGAAACGGTATAGAGCTCAAATCGATAGGTTTGCCCTGTTGGATTTTCTTTCCCATTAGGAACCTTCTCTACAAACATTTCATAGGGACGAACAAAGCGTCCACAATCCCCATAAAGGGCCCGGTATAATACCATTAACTCTTGCGTTTCAGAATGTTTGACGACGTCTTCAACGAGGTATAAATCTCCTTTAAAATGCCTAAAAATTTTCCCTTTTAAAGCACTGATATCTCGCATAGCCTACATCCTCCTCACTTGTTTAACACCCAATGATAGTATTTCCGTTAAGGAGTCATTCATGCGATGAAGATGGACGATCTTTTGTCACAACATGGACAAAAGTGGGTATATATAAGATAGAGAACGTTATGTTTTAAACGTGTATCAATAAAGGGGAGATGCCGGATGTATAAGAAATTTGTGCGACTCGATTTATCCGATCGTGAAAAAAGACAGGTAACGCTTGATTTTACGCGAGACCTATGTGTATTAGAGGTGGTTTTAATTCAGGACGAGCACATCGTCAATTTGAAAAATTGTCGCGTTCAGGTAGAAGGGGTGCAATCGAATAACCAACCCGTTTTCGAAAGTTGTAACCTTTCTCCCGCTAAAAATGGAGCCATTCTTTTAACGTTAACGGAGCATTTTGTTAACTTTAATGTCCCCCTTTTATGCGAATTATTAATAGAAGAAGGGGGCGGGGAAGAAAGATGGGTCTTTTTTTATGTCGAGGTGAAAAGTGAGACGCGAAAATCCCGCTCAGATATCGTGCCTCAACCAAAGCCTCATGTTCCAGCTAAAACACGTCTGATTGCCCATCGGGGACTAAGTTCGATTGCTCCTGAAAATACGATTCCCGCGTATGAACTTGCGGGACGCTATGGCTATTATGGCGCAGAGTGTGATATTCATGAAACGAAGGATGGGGAATTTGTTATTTTACATAATTCAACCCTAGAAGGAATGACGAATGGTGTTGGAAGAATTAGTGACTACACCTTAAAGGAACTTCAACAATTAACCATCATATCCGGCCATCAAATTCAACGCTATCCATCTCTTAAACTCCCAACGCTCGAAGAATATTTAGACGTCTGTAAGTCGTGGGGGATTGTACCAGTTATTGAGGTGAAAGAAATCGAGGAGTCTAGTATTTCACGATTGATTCGTCTGATTAAGCAGTGGGGCGATGCTCATCAAGTCATCATTATTTCTTTTTCGAAAAAGACGTTGGTGCAAATTCGTAAACTTGAGGAAGCGATGACCTTACAGTGGTTGGCACACCTCAACGAGGAAAATATTAAAGTCTGTGCCAAGTATAAAATGGCGATTAGTTGTCGTTATAAAGAGGTAACTCAAAAGTTAGTCCATCAAGCCCATCAACAGGGAGTATTAGTGGCGACTTGGACGGTAGATTTAAATGAAAAGATGCAAGAATTGATGAAGATGGGCGTCGATTTTATGACAACGAATACCTTGTTGTATCGCCAATCATTGGTTGGATGTAAAGGGGGAAAAGATTATTTGTTCCATCATCAATCAGAGTATATCAATAGTTTGTCGTCGCCACTTAAGGAAAAAGGAAACGAGGGGTGGATATACCACGAAGAGGGCCAACTCTTAGAAGTGTTTGATGAAGGGGAATTTGGAAATGTGCTAGAAGTTAAGTTGGCGCCCCTCGCTGTTGGAGATGTAGTCACCGTTTCATTCTTTTATTTAGGCATGGAGGAGGATAGCATCCGGGCTGGGCTTGAATATGTGGAAGAAGGGCGTGTGCAAGAAGTTGAACATAGTATCAAAAGTACGGCCCATGGAAATTGGCATTATATGAGTGGACAGTTTCTTGCGATGAATTCGGTGAGTGGTGATCAGTCGTATTATCGAGTGATCATTGGGCCAAAGGCTGCAGGAAAAAGCCATTTTATGATTCGAGATTTGCATATTCATTTAGATTACATGTAAAAAATCATCCGTTTTGGATGATTTTTTTTATGGGAGCATGTCTTTGCCTCCTGTGTTGAAAAAGGGTAGGCTCACGGGGAGCAAACGATATCTTTTGATGCTTTTACGTGTCTCCTCTCTCTCGTGTGCCCCTATACTATTGAAACAGGATCGGTGGTTTAAGAAAGAGGAGGGATCAACGCTTAAGCGGGGGAAAGTTGTGAAAAAGTTTATAAAACGGGACACTTATGTTCTGAGGCGATCGTTGCTGGAATAAAGTTTAGTAGGGGTTTAGTTGCGTGGTGAGGTTAATCAAGTTGTTAAGGGTGATGAGGAGTTAAAAGTGCGGGTTAAACTAAAGGAGGAATGTTTTTGGACTGGTTGAAAGTGAATGATTTAGAGGAATTGAAGAAATTAGGAAGTTTTAATGAAGTACGGGGACAGATTAAAGAAGAAGGATGGAGTCAACTTCATGTGTCGGGTCGAAGTTGGCAAGGATTATTAGATTCAATTTGTGAGTTTCGCGAGAAGGTTGAAAAGCTGCAACAGTTATCCACGGGTGAATGTGTTCATTCGTTAAAAGGGGACGTTAAGCAGGAAGCCGAAGCGGGCTATTTTAATTCACGGGCGAGTGAGTATATTTTCTATTTAACTGAACTTGATGGAGAACTCCGATTGAAAAAATTGGGGGTTAATGCGTCTCATTTTAGTAGTAAAAAGGCGGCTAAGGCGTGGCGCGAACAAATTTCTAAAGTGATTCATCCCGATTTTTGTTCTCATCAACAGGCAACGGCAGCGATGGCGAAACTCAATGATTTGTATCAACAAATGGTGGGGAGGGACTAGCCATTAAACCCAAATATGAGCTCACAACCTATTTAAAAGGTAAAGAGGTGGAGTATCAAAACCCTGTCATGGAAGGCCAGATTAGTCGGAAGGTTCAAACTGAACTTGAACGCGCCTGGCAAGAGGGGGTTCTTATTGATAGTAAAGGTTGGATGTGGATTAAGGTAGAGAAACTGCATAGTATTTTACGAACGACAAAAAAGAATGCCCGTTACTTCGTCGCTTGTGTTCCAGATAGCCTTAAACAATCGTTCGACGGCCAGGAATATGTTCGTGGGTATAAGGTACTTGAGCATCTGGCTAAAAATATTGAGGAAAATGGGGTAGGGAAAAAAGGCGCCAATTTGGAGGCGTCTAAACAATACTATGAAGCGATTAATACCTGTCCAACGGTGAAATTGCGACGAATCGAGTATGATTACACTCTGAATGCAGCACGTAAGGGATTGAAAAAGAAACGAAGAACGAAGTATAAAATTAAGTCGGATGAGTTAACTGGGAAACCACTTGTTGTTAGAACCTGTGAATTTTCCCATATTAGAAGTTATGCCCTTTACAAGGAGTTGGCGGATCAGATTGATAATGGGTTAATCGTGAATAAAGAAACGCATCGTCTCATTACGGAACGGGGCATTAACGATGAACATGAACTTCTAGCGCTCTGTCAGGAGCAACAGTGGGCAACGGACTGGTACGACACGTTTAGGCATAAATTTGATTTTTAACCTTTAGAGACAGGTTAGTAATGAGGTGGTTGCCACTTCGAGGGTAACGCATCATTCCCTATGGACACTTGTTGTGAGTTTCCGATAGGGATTTTTTTGTTTGAGGGACAATTTTGTGAGGCGGGAATATAATACATTAGAACAATAAATAGTTATTCTACCGAAAAGCCATCCGCAATCGGTAGCTGTATTAATTAGAGGAGAGATTAATGTTATGGACCCCGAACCGATGAGCTTCACGCTACAAGTTATTTTAATTTTCACTTTGACTGTCTTAAATGCCTTTTTTGCGGCGGCAGAGATGGCGATTGTTTCTGTTAACCGAACCCGCATTAAACAATTAGCAGAGAGTGGGGATCGCAGGGCCCTTTCGTTGTTGAAGTTATTAGAAGAACCTAATTTGTTTTTATCGACCATCCAGGTCGGGATTACGCTAGCTGGTTTTTTTTCAAGTGCATCCGCAGCGACCACGATTTCAAAGCGGTTAGGAATTTATTTAGCTAGCTTTGGATTTCCTTATGCGGAATGGGTTTCCGTCGTTGTCATGACGCTTCTTTTGTCCTATATCACCCTTGTTTTAGGGGAGTTGGTTCCTAAGCGAATTGCGCTTCAAAAGTCACAACAATTGGCGATGATTGCAGTTAAGCCCATTGTGTTAATTTCAAAACTGGCCAAGCCCTTTGTTCGATGGTTATCTTTTTCAACGAATGTTGTTTTGCGACTCTTCGGACTAAACGATGAGAAATTAGAAGAAAAAGTGTCTCGTGAAGAAATAAAATCGCTCGTTGATGCGGGCGAGGAACACGGCGTCATTAATCAAATTGAGAAGGAAATGATTAATAGTATTTTTGAGTTTGATGATAAATTAGCCAAAGAAGTTATGACCCCACGGACAGAGGTTTATATGATTAATGTGAATCAACCGTTAGCCATCGAACAGTTACTAGAAGAAAATTACTCGCGCATTCCTGTTTATGAAGATCAATTGGATCAAATCGTTGGGGTGCTCTATTTAAAAGACGTTTTAAAAGAAGCCTATCGCGTTGGATTTGATCATGTAGAAGTGAGACCGCTGCTTCATTCTGCCTATTTTGTGCCCGAATGTAAAAATATTGATCAGCTATTTAAAGAACTTCAAAAATCGAGAACGCATCTCGCCTTTTTAATTGACGAATATGGTGTCTTTTCAGGCATTGTAACCATCGAGGATTTAATCGAGGAAGTCATGGGAGAGATTGAGGATGAGTACGATGACGATCATGCGGTGATTGAAGAAATCGGGCAAGGTGTTTATCTTGTGGACGGGTTGATAAGTATTAAGGACTTAAATGAGAAGTTGCACTTAAACTTGTCACAAGAGGGAGAAGACTATGAAACACTTGGAGGTTTTTTACTACAACAAATGAACTATATTCCTAATGAAGGTGAGACGTGTACCGTGACGTATGAGAACTTCGTATTCAAAATCGATGAGGTAAAAGATCGACGCATTGAGCGCGTTAAAATTTATATTCCGTCCACCCATCTAACATAAAAGGACATTTTTGGACATATAGATGTAAAGAGGTGAAGGAATTTAATCCGATATCATGGGGGCCTTGATCGATAGAGGGGGAGTTAGGGATGAACTTAGTACCTTTAATTATTATTTCTGTTGTTGTAGAATCGGCGGTTGAAACATTTAATACGATTGTTAAGAAAAACGGTAAGGTTAGTTATAAAAAAATTGGAGCCATTGTTTTAAGTGTGGCGGTTTGTATGTGTGTTCCATTTGACTTATTCGAAGCGGTTGGAATGGATATGGCATGTCCGTATATTGGTGAATTTGTGACAGGGCTTGTAGTGAGTCGCGGTGGAGGGGTTGTGAACTCTTTAATCGAACGACTCTTATCAGCGGGGACAAAGGAACCCCCACTAGTTGTTTCAAATTCATCAGATAAAGAGGCTTAAACGATTGTTTAAGCTTTTTTTATTAAGATTTGGCAAAGAGTCGTGTATTTTTAGCATGAGAGTCGATGATTTTTAATAAACTATAGAAGTTACATTTGTTTAGGAACAAACAAGGGATTTAATGGATGAGCGTATGAATTTGTTTCTAGATGTAAATAATTGTATAATAGTCAGGTAAGATTCAATGGTTTTAAAAATTAGTAGGAGGTGTTGCACATGTCTCGAATTGCTGCATTTTTTGATATTGACGGAACGATTTATCGTGAAGGTTTAATTACCGAGGTTTTTAAAAAAATTATTAAATATGAACTGATTGAAGAAGAAGTCTGGCATCATGAAGTGAAGCCTGTTTATTTAAAATGGGATCGTCGTGAAGGGGATTATGATGAGTACTTACTTAAAATGGTGGACGCCTATAAACAAGCGATTCTAGGGGTGAGTAAGGAACATATTGAGCATGTGGCTCAAAAGGTGATTAATCAAAAAGGGGATCGAATTTATACGTTCTCACGCGAACGAATGAAATGGCATAAAGAGCAAGGACATATTGTGATCGCGATTTCTGGATCACCTTATGAGTTAGTGAGTAAAATGGCAAATAAATATAAAATGGATGATTATCGCGGAACGATTTATGAAACGGATGAAGCGGGACGTTATAACGGCCATGTGATTCCGATGTGGGATGCGGTAAGTAAACAAAAAGCAATCGATGAACTTCAAGCGAAGTATGATATTGATTTAAGTCAAAGTTTTGCTTATGGGGATACCACTGGGGATTTAACGATGTTTCGCGCAGTAGGAACACCATTTGCCATTAATCCGACAAGGGAACTTATTACGAAGTTAATGGAAGATGAAACCTTAAGACAAAAAATCAACGTCATCGTTGAACGAAAAGACGTGAAATATAAATTAGATATGGATCACATTGAATTACTATAAGAAAAGCAACGTTTAAAAAGTCTCTCACGAAAGGATGAGAGACTTTTTTTTGTGTGAATATTTTTGGGGGAGAGGGTGTCTTAAAATGAAAAGCCATCTTAATTGCCGTGATTAAGTGAATAGCGCTTATCCTTGTTCCATTTAGTAATAAGCGGTTTTTCACGGGAAGGAAGTTCTGTAAATAAGACATTATTTTTATTTTTTAGATAAAAAACCCTTTCTTTATACCAAAAATGACAAAAAAATATCATTTAGAAGGGATATTTGGTATAATTATGGCGGTTATCAAGGTTATTTTCATATATAACGCAAATAAGGTGCGTATGTTTCTACCCGATTTCCGTAAAAAATCGGACTATGAGAAGAGATAGAACATGGGGACGGTGTTCTATCGCAAGGAGGTAACAACATGAAGAAAAATTCAGCTTATGTTTTATTAGTTCCAGGATTTGTTTTGCTTTTATTATTTTTAATGTTGCCCCTATGCGCAACATTATGGCCAACAGTGTTTAGCCATGAATTTTCTTTAAATCAGTATGTCAACTTTTTTAAAGACGATTACTATTTAGAAATATTTTATCGAACGCTGAAAATCTCCTTGATTACTACCTTGGTTTGTACGCTACTTGGGCTACCGACCGCATATTTTATTTCACGTTGTTCATCAAAGTGGAAAGGATTATTAATCGCAATTTCTATTTTTCCATTATTAACGAACTCGGTTGTGCGAAGTTTTGCATGGATTAATATTTTAGGAAAAAATGGTGTGATTAATCAATGCCTCATGAACCTTGGGTGGATTGATGAACCGATGAGTTTGTTATACACAGAGTTTGCTGTGATTATCGGAACCGTTTATTTATTCTTACCCATTATGATTATGACGTTAGTCGGTGTCATGGATAACATCGATAATGACATGATGGAAGCAGCGGAAAGTCTTGGCGCCAATCGGTTCATTGCTTTTATGAAAGTCGTTTTACCGATGAGTGTTCCCGGAATGATTACAGGTGCTGTGTTGGTGTTCACTGGATCGCTAACAGCGTATACGACGCCACAACTTTTAGGAGGAAATAAAACCCTTGTTTTACCAACCCTCATTTATCAACGCGCGATGTCTTTAAATGATTGGACAGGTGCGAGTGTCATTGCAGCGATTATGATTATCACCACGCTAATCGTGATGAAAGGATTAAATGTGATTGCCGCAAAAGTAGATAAGAGAGGTGAGTTAGATGCGTAAAAACAAATTTTTAACCTTTATTTCCCTTGCGGTTTTTATCTTTTTATTCTTTCCGTTATTGATTATTACGGTCACAGCCTTTGGAACAGAGAATACGATTTCGTTCCCCATTAAAGGCTTTACGTTTAATTGGTTTATTAAAGCCTTAAGTTCAAAAACATTTATTGATGCGTTTGCTTTAAGTTTTAAACTTGCATTTATATCGACACTTATTGCGCTCATCATTGGAATTCCTGCAGCCTATGCGATGTCGCGTTATTCGCTAAGAGGGAAGAAGTTATTAAAGAGCTTTTTTCTATCACCGACGATTGTTCCAGGAATTGTAATTGGGTATTCCTTATTTCAATTTTTAGTGATTAAACTTCAGCTTCCCGTTTTTCAAGGATTATTATTTGGACATTTCTTAGTTGTCTTACCTTATATTATCCGAATTGTAGGGGCTTCACTCGAACAATTTGATTTCTCAATTGAAGAGGTCGCTTGGAGTTTAGGATGTAACAAGTTCACTACATTTTTCAAAATCGTTCTACCGAATATTTCAAGTGGGATCATTTCAAGCTTCTTACTTGCTTTCATTAATTCATTTAATAATATTCCGGTTTCGATGTTCTTAACAGGTCCTGGTATTTCAACCTTGCCAACGGCTTTAATGAACTACATTGAATATTATTATGATCCAACGGTTTCTGCCGTATCTGTTTTATTAATGGTAGCCACGATTGTAATTATGTTTATCGTTGAAAAGACATTAGGAATTAACTCATTAGCGAAATAGGAGGAAGACCATGGCATTCGTAGAATTAAATGATATTCGTGTGACATATGACGGAAAAAATGATATTTTAAAAGGATTAAACTTAGAAATGAAAGAAGGCGAATTGGTGTCTTTACTCGGTCCAAGTGGGTGTGGGAAGACAACAACGTTACGAGTGATCGCCGGTTTTATTGATATAGCGGATGGAGAGTTTTTAGTAGATGACGATAATGTTACAAAAACTCCTGTTCATAAACGTAATTTTGGTCTTGTATTCCAAAGCTATGCATTATTCCCTCATTTAACAGTTAAAGATAATGTTGCTTTTGGATTAAAGCTTCGTAAGATGAATAAGCAAGACATCGAGAAGAAAGTTAATCAGATGTTAGAAGTCTGTGGATTGTTAGAGTATAAAGATCGTTTACCAAAACAACTTTCAGGGGGGCAAAGACAGCGTGTCGCTTTAGCCCGCGCTTTAGTTATTGAACCTAAATTATTATTATTAGATGAACCATTAAGTAATTTAGATGCGAAGCTTCGTCTTCAGATGCGCGTTGAGATTAAACGTATTCAAAAGTCGTTAGGAATTACGACTGTGTTTGTAACGCATGATCAAGAGGAGTGTTTTGCGATTTCGGATCGAGTAGCTATCATGAATAAAGGGGTTATTGAACAATACGATACACCAGAAAATATTTATGCACGACCAAAGACCGAATTTGTCGCGCGCTTTATCGGATTTGAAAACTTTATTCCGATGAAACATCACCAAGATCAGCTCTTTTTAAGTCAGGAAACGATGTTTAAAGTGGATCAAGTAAAAGAAGGAGACATGACACTTGGAACGATTCGTCCGGATGATATCGAAGTTGTTGAAACAGTGGGAGAAAACTGTGTGAAAGGGACGGTTGAAGTTCGCACGTTTTTAGGAAAAAGTTATCAATATGAAGTTCAAACAGCAGTTGGAAAAATCATCGTAAATCATGCAGGACCAAAAGGTTATGAAGTGAATGATGAAGTTATTTTACACTTACCATCAAACAAAATCGTCTTAGTTTAATGCGCAAAAGGAGTTTAGACCAATGAAAAAACAATGGAAATTATTAGTTGGAGCATTACTTTTAACAACAGTGATGACAGGATGTTCAGGAAAGTCAGAAGACGAGTCTTCTAAAAAGCAATTAGTTGTTTCAACATGGGGATTAAGTCAAGAAGTATGGGAGAAAGAAGTTAAGGTTCCTTTTGAAGAAAAGTTTGATTGCGAACTTGTGTTAGAAGTGGGAGGAACAAACGAGCGTTATACCAAATTAGCAAATAATCCAAACGCGGCGGTAGATATTATGGAATTATCACAGTCGGCAGCTGCGAATGGATATGACGCAGGATTATTTGAAAAAATCGATTACTCAAAAATTCCGAATGCTGAGTTTTTAATTGATCCAGCTAAACAATTAGCGGAATCAGGAGCTGGAGCTGCGTATGTGATTAATAGTATCGGAATTATTTATGATAAAGAAGCAGTTGGATTTGAAATTAATGATTGGTCAGATTTATGGAATGAAAAATTAAAAGGAAAAATTTCAATTCCTGATATTACAACGACATTTGGACCAGCCATGGTTTATGTTGCAAATGATTACGCAAAAGGAAACATTGAATCAGATGAAGGAAAAGCCGCATTTAAAGCATTAGAAGCCTTAAAACCAAACATCGTTAAAACGTATGCGAAATCAAGTGACTTAGCGAATATGTTTGCATCTGGAGAAATCGCTGTTGCGGTTGTTGGAGATTTTGCTATCCCAACGATTGAACAAGCACAGCCAACGGTTGAATTTGTTGTTCCAGCGTCAGGAACATACGCTAACTTTAATACTATCGATATTAATAAAAACTCTCAAAATAAAGAATTAGCTTATGAATATGTGAACTGGCGTTTAAGTCAAGAGTTACAAGAAAAAACAGCGGTGACGTTAAATGAGGCGCCAACCAATAAAAATGTAGAGTTATCAGCAGAAGTGGCTCAAAATAAAACGTATGGTGAAGTCGCACAAAATGCACGTACGATTGATTACTCATTTGTTAACCCGTTATTAAATAACTGGATTGATCAATGGAATCGTTTAATTAACCGTTAATGAAATAAAATAAAAAAATATCCAATGCAGATGTATTGGATATTTTTCTTTAAGGAGGGTGTTTGAATGCGAACATTAATAAAAAATGCTTGGATTTTAACGATGGATGAACAGTTAACTACTTATCGAAATGGGATGGTGCTCATTGAGGAGACACGGATTGCCTACGTAGGGGAAGCGAATGCGACGTTACTAGAGAGAGCAGATGAAGTGATCGATGCGCGAGGAGGCATTTTAATGCCGGGGATGATTAATACCCATGCCCATGTTTCGATGATTCCGTTTCGTTCATTAGGCGATGATTGTCCGGATCGATTACGTCGCTATCTTTTTCCTCTTGAAAATGAGTGCATGACGGCTTCGTTAGTTTATCATGCAGCCCAGTATGGAATTTTAGAGATGCAACAAAGTGGGGTCACGACTTTTTTAGATATGTATTATTTTGAAGAGGAAGTCGCTAAGGCGTGTGAAGCATTAGGAATGCGCGGCGTATTAGGAGAGACGGTTATTAACTTCGCAACATGTGATACTACGGCTCCTTATGGCGGATTGGCCTACGGTGAAAATTTTATAAAGGAGTGGCAAGGACACGAACTCGTTACTCCGATTATTGCCCCTCATGCGACAAACACCAATGAAGCGTGGGCCTTACAGGCCGCCCACGAGTTGGCAGTTAAATATGATGCCCTGGTAACGATGCACGTGGCGGAAATGGATTACGAGATGGAGGAATTTAGAACGAACTATCAAATGACGCCCATTGAATATTTAGATTCTATCGGGGTTTTAAGTGATCGATTGATTGCGGCACATTGTATCCATTTAAACGAATCAGATATGAAGCTTATGAGTGAGAAACAGACGCGTGTGGCCCATTGCATCGGCTCAAATATGAAAGCGGGCAAAGGAATCGCGCCAGTTAAAGAAATGGTGGCGAGCGGACTGGCTGTTGGATTAGGAACAGACGGACCAAGTAGTGGAAATACACTCGATCTTTTCACCCAAATGAAAACGGCTGTCTATGCCCAAAAAACGCATTATAAGGACCGTTCATTGTTTAAGGCGGAAGAGATAGTGAAGCTTGCAACGATCGGGGGGGCTAAAGTATTAAGGATGGAACATGAAATTGGATCGCTAGAAGTTTCGAAGAAGGCGGATCTTGTTTTAATTGAGACCGATTCTTTGAATATGTTCCCGATTCATGACCCGTATTCGGCGATTGTCTATAGCGCGAACGCCTCTAATGTTGATTCAGTTTGGATTAATGGGCGCCAAGTTTTAAAGAATAAGCAATCCATTTTCAATCAAAAACACGTTAAGGAATCGTTAGCTAAAGAAATGCAGACGTTTAGGCAACGCGCCATTGAGCGCGCGAAAGAATTATAAAAAGGAAGCGTATCGACGAAAAATGAGAGGATGATGGAAGGTGAGGTTTAGGCTTTAGCTTCTCCCTCTCTTGCGCATCAGGAAGTTTCCGTGAAACTATCAGTTAACCGCCCCTAGGGTTAATCCGTTAAAAGAGATATCACAATAAAGCCTTTAATAGTTTATGTTAGATTAGAATTGAAACTCATAATAAATTGGGGTATAATTAGAAAAAAATGGAATAGGGGAGAGATGTATTGTTAAATCATTTATCAAATGGAATTTTTTATTTATTGGCGGCTATCCCTATAGCCTTGTGTATAGTATTAGTTGTTATTAGTTTAAAATTTATTTTAGGTAAAAAAGCTGATATAACGTTTTTCAATACATTCAATGAGCTAATGTGGTTGATTGTTGTCATTAGTATTTTGCTAATTACGGGGATAATTGAAGCAATTATAGGAGGGACATTTGGTGTTACATCTATTTTAGATGGAAGTTCAGTCGTGAGTTTAACTCTTCTGTCAGAGGGAATTACTCCTGCTACCCTTTTAAATATTTTATTATTTATTCCCTATGGTTTTTTTTCTGTCTTAGTATTTAAAAAAATTAAATCTCGACAGATTTATGGAATATTAATTGGATTTTTATTCACATCTATTATTGAAACTATTCAATTATTTACAGGCCGCTTTTTTCAACTAGATGATATTATTATGAATACATTAGGCACGTATATAGGAGTTTTATTAGGAAAAAAATTATTAGATTTAAAACGGAAATAAATTTTAAATAGTAAAAAAGTAAGTAGAATGACTATAGTCATTCTACTTACTTTTTTTATTAGACAACCTTAAGGATGGGGGAGCCCATTTTAGCTGACTCATTCCATGTTCAATGGTTCATTTCACACTTGGTGTTCGCGTCTAACCTATCGGGAGTATAAACAATACCTCCAGTAACCATTGAAAGGTGAGTTCTTCAAATGAATCTCAGGGCATAGGTATGAAACTGAAGTTAGATTCAGGGGAGATGGGATAATCGAATGATCTTTGTTTTAGTGTTTGATAAGAGTAGACAGGAGACTTAGGAAACGAGAGTTCTAATCTTTCTTTATTTAAGATTTAGAGGGGACGTTTGTGATAGAAGTAAAAGGGGAGCGAATTCGCTCCCCTTTATTCAGGTGTTGATTGTTGTTCCCGCAACGTATAGAAAATATAAATGAGGTAAATGGCGATAATCAGGGCTAATGCTCCTGATAAAATTCCTAATACAGGAACGAAATAGCTAAGGCAGGTGGCAACGAATTGGATAATCCCGAGGGTTAAATAATTCGTGATAAACAGGCGTGTTTGCGTTTGTGGATGCCAAATATATTCTGCCTTGATCAGTGAATAGAAAAGATAAAGGGTCGCCAGTTGGGCAGTCAGCGATAGGCTTACTAACGGCCACAACGTCTCATTTCCCGCCGCCTCCTGAAGAAATGGATAAATCAGACTGTAAACAATAAGGGCTATCCCTAAGTATTTAGCTTGGACCATTTCTTGAATGCGTTGGTGCTTTTCCCCGAGATAGGCACCGATGACGATGAGTAGATAGCCGATGCTATCGGGAAGCAAGTGAAGTCCGCCAATGGAAAGATCAAGTGTTGTAAATAGACAACCAATCAATAGATAGGTATAAACTTTTTTCATGAAATCCCCCTCCGTTTATTCCATTATAGCATAACGAGTAGGGCCTAGTTTAAGGCATTTTCATTCACAAAGTTAATGAGTGGTTGCGTATAACTTTCTTGGCTTAAATCAACCGGATGTTTAAAACTTTCCAAAATGCCTTCTTCATCCGCTGTTTTTTTAGCGTGCCCTTTAATCCATAGTTTTAATCCTTGCATAAGAAATTTATCTTTTAGCGTGAGTGTCTGGTAATCAAGACGTCCGGGGAAGTAGAATAAGTGATCGTCTTGAACCGGAAGCAAATGTTTGATGAGCTTTAATTCTTCCTCTGTTGGGTGGCTTGCGCCCACTAAAAAGGTAAGAAAGAGGTGAGGTGGGTAAAGGCGAATCACATCCAATACCTTTTCATAATGATACGGTTTTCCAAGATAAAGAGGCGCCCCGAAAATAACAGTATCGTAAAAGATTAAATCATGTGCTTCCACATTCGCTATTTCTTTTAAATCAGCTTTCAACGCTGTCGCGATTTGTTTAGCATATGTTTCAGTTGTTCCATATTTAGTTGTATAAATAACAAGCGTCGATGTCATAAAATCCCCCTTTTAAGTTTGGCTTAGTACATTGTATTCAAAAGGGGCAATCAGATATGAGTACTGCTTCATATTCTTTAAAGAAAGCGGGTTGATGAAAGGGAAGATTAGCTTTTTCAACGAGGGAAACGCACCGTTGAGAAGTCGAGCAGGAGAGAGGGGAGATAGCTAAGTGTACTCTTTATGTTTAAATGATTGATTCATCAGGTGTCTTGCGGTAAAATATAGAAAAAATGGAGGGGATAATATGAGTGACTGGATGGAAGTTACATTGGAGAATGGGATTAGATTTCTTCCGTTATTAGTAATAGGAATCCTTTTTTAACGAGGAAAGGGGCAACGTTAGTTGCTCCTAGCTATCAAAATCAACAGCAGTTATTAAAGATAATAGGTTATCATCTCATTGTTTTATCGGTTACCTTATTTTTATTATTAGAAGCTTATGCTTATTTTAGAATTTTCTTCGATCAACGGAGCGTTTTATTTGTCCTATTAGTCCCCCTTGTAGTTATTGCTTTATTGATTTCGTTCCATTTTTATACGAAGCGTTTGCAAGTGCAAGATAAACAAAAAAAATAATGAGGATTAGCCTCATTATTTTTTTTATAGGTTTCACCAAAGTTAAGAAAAAAGAATGGCTCCTTTTTATCCTCATCTTCAGGAAAATGACATAAAGTGATAAAGAGGGGAGGCGATTTAGTGATGAGTGAGGATCAAGTCATCGTGTGGGAATCACGCGAAGTGGGGGTACTGCTAGCGTTAGTCGGCGGCTTTTTAGAAAGTTATACCTATCTCTTACACGGGGGCGTTTTTGCGAATGCACAAACAGGAAATATGGTATTATTAACATTAAGTTTAGCCCATCAAGAATGGGGGCAAGTTTTTTATTACTTGGTTCCGATTTTATCATTTTTTATAGGGGCGGCGGTCACAGAGGTTTTGAAGTTACACGAGCGGTGGCACGAGGCGGTAATTGGGGTAGAAATAGTGCTACTTTTTTTCATTGGTTTTTATCCCTTAACAGCTCCTTCGTTAATGGTTAACCTTGTGATTTCTTTTATTTGTTCGATGCAGGTTAGCACTTTTAGAAAAATTCAAGGGGCAGCTTATGCAACGACGTTTTGTACGGGAAACTTACGATCAGCAGCTCAATCTTGGATGGACTATTATTTATTTAAGAACGAGACTGAAAAAGCTAAGGGGCATAATTATTTGCTCATTATTTCCTCCTTTTGTTTCGGAGCATTTATGGGGGCGATCCTTATTCCCTTTTTAAAAACATGGACCGTTTGGATTTGTTGCCTCATGTTAATAAGGGTCTTTTTTAAGATTCGAAAGCGTTAAGGATGTGGTAAAAGATTTTTCCCATAAGAGCGAGTAGGGACATTTGGGGTGAAGGTTCTAGCTTATAAAACACGAAGAACTGAGGAATAATAGGAAGAAAAACACGAGGAAAAGGAGGAAAAAAAGATGGCGCTTGTGAAGCATACGTTAAGCCCCGTTTATGATCGTCAGTCAAAGGTTCTTATTTTAGGAACAATGCCATCGCCTAAATCGAGAGAGGTAGGCTTTTATTACGGTCACCCTCAAAATCGCTTTTGGAAAGTGTTGGCCGCGTTGTTTGAGGAAGATCCATTAACGACAACTGAACAAAAAATTGATTTTTTACACCGTCATCATCTCGCGCTTTGGGATGTGCTAGCGGAGTGTGAAATTGAAGGTGCGGAAGACGCGAGTATTAAGCGCCCAGTTCCCAATGATTTGACGAAACTGCTTGATAAAACGGAGATCAAAACCATCTTTACAACCGGGAAGAAGGCGACTGATTTATATCAAAAGTATTGCTATGGGCAGACACACATAGAGGCAATCGGCCTTCCTTCAACGAGTCCAGCGAATCGTCGAATCAATGACGAACAGTTAAAAAAGGAATACGCCCAAATTTTAAAATACCTCTAGCAAGAGCATCAAAAGCAGGTGGGGCAATGTTTGAGTAAGGTTCCCATGATAACTAATAAAAAAAGAGCCCTAGGGCTCTTCTTTACATCAGTGGGGCAAAAATTCTTAAAAAGGCATAAATAATTTTAATATACCACGGCATCTTTTCTAAACCTCTTGCGCTAACAGGGATAGAAACAGCGAGCGTCTTTAAATAATCGTCACGGATGTCTAAAACACTCGTTGTCTTATATAACCATGTGGCACATTCGTAGTGAAGATATAGACTGCGATAGTCTAAATTAATCGTCCCAATAACGGCGTATTCATCGTCAACAATGAAATTTTTCGCATGGATGAACCCCGGCTCATATTCGTAAATTTTAACGCCATTATCAATGAGTTCGGAATAGTTCGCACGTGTTACACTATGGACATACCACTTATCTCCGTGATGAGGCGTTATAATTTTTACATCGACATTTCGTTTCGCTGCCTGAGATAGAGCCATCGTCATTTCATGGTCTAAAATTAAATAGGGGGTGGCGATGTAGACATAAGATTTTGCATTGTTAATCAGGTTGAGATAAACATTGGCACCAACGGTTTCGCGGTCAAGTGGAGAATCGGTATACGGTTGAACGAAGCCATCCGTTTGAAAGGGAGCGGGATGATAAAGATGGGGTTTAAAGTTTTCAAAGTCTTCATTGACTTTACGAATGTATCCCCACATGGTTAAAAACATAATAGTAAAGCTCCAAACAGCATCTCCTTTTATCACAATGGCGTTATCTTTCCAGTGACCGTGTTTATCAATGGCATTTATATATTCATCGGCTAAATTAATTCCTCCGGTAAAGGCTGTATGGCCATCAATGACACATATTTTACGGTGATCCCGATTATTCATGCGAATGGTTAGGAGGGGAACAAAAGGATTAAAGATACAGCACTTAATTCCCATTTTTTCAAGTTGTTGTGGATAGTCGGTTGGGAGCGTAAATAAGCATCCAAATCCATCATAAATGACGCGGACATCGACGCCTGCAGCCGCTTTCTCTTTTAAAATATCGAGGATGGTATTCCACATCACGCCTTCTTCAATAATGAAGTATTCAAGGAAGATGTAGTGTTTAGCCTCCTTCAGCTCTTTTATTAAACGTTCAAATTTTTCTTCCCCAATGCTTAAGTATTCACTCGTTGTTTGTTGATAAACAGGGCACATCGCGTAGTTGCTCATATAGGCTGACTGATTGGCTGCCCGCAGGTCGGTTTGTTCAAGTGTTTTAAAGACTTGTTCATCTTGTTGTAAATGCCAGTTCATCTTTTTAAGGATGGGCTGCATTTCGCTTAAAAATTGTTTTCTTAAATGTTCACTACCAAATAGTAAATAGAAGAGTCCCCCGAAAATGGGTAAGGCCATGATAGGGATAATCCAGGCAATCTTATAAGCAGGATTTAGTCGGTTATTCACAATGGTCATCACGACAATAATACTAAGAATGATACAAAAGGCATAAAAGTAAACAAAATATTGTTGGAACCAGGCAATGACAACAATTAAAGTAAGGGCTTGTAGGGCAATTAAAAGTCCCGTGAATCCAATCGGTCCTAAAAGAATTCTTAAAACTTTTTTCACTCGTACGTCTCTCCTTCTTAAACAATTAGTTATATAATGGAATTTATTATAGCAAAACCTGAGACACTCGTAAATAAAAGATGGTTGATTACAAGGGTCAAAAATCGGATAAAAACGGTCATCTCCGAAAATAGAGGTTCTCTTTTTGTATATGTCGCCTACCTAGGAGATATGACGGCTTTATTTAGTTGCCAATCGGCATCCTCTTTTTTTGAGATTTTTAATCAACTGTTTTCCAATCAATTGATGTCGCTGTGGGATGCCTCCCCATCGTTTTTTTATGTTTAACTAGAGGAATGTCCTTTGTTAGCGCGCAGCAACCTGTCCTTTGAATCTGTAGACGGATTGTAGCAACCGGAGAAAGGCGGGGATGTCTTTTGAAGACAGATTTGGAACTTTAGGCGAAGATGAAGTATAATATAAAACAAGTCAGCCATTAAGGAGGGATTGCTTTGGATCGGTTTAAAAAGTTTATGGAAGATCGAACAGGTGTCGATCACCTGTCACTCGCGCTATTAATTTTATCCATTGTTTTAGTACTGATAGGAATGGTGTTTAGATGGTCGATGGTTCGCTTTCTGTCACTTATCCCATTAGTGTTGTGTTACTATCGAGCTTTTTCAAAGAATAAGTTGAAGCGACATCAAGAAAATATTTTATTTTTAAAATATTGGTATCCTATTCAAACAAAGATGATGAATAAATATCGACACCTAAAGGCCCGAAGACAGTATAAATATTTTAAATGTAAAGAATGTGGACAACAATTACGAGTTCCACGAAAAAAGGGAAAAATCGAGATTACCTGTCCAAAATGTCGTCATACGTTTATCAAGAAAACATAAGTGAATAAAAGGATCTATTCGATAGGATAGATCCTTTTTTATGCGGATTAATAGGAGGATGTTACATGATTTTTCCCGCTAACTTTTTAGGCGTTTAATCGGTGGAATCAAGCCACAACGTCTTATTCGTTTCCGATCACATTTATGTTGAGAGTTTTAGAGGTTTTCTTTATGTAAAGCAGGGAGAAGCTAGTGTAATCGGGTGTCGGTCTTAGTAATGAAAGGAAGATTTTTTGAATACAATGTAGGGATAGCGGGATTATTGGGGAGGGATAGTATGAAAATCTGTGTTTATGCGATTTGCAAGGATGAAGCGCAGTTTGTGAGTAGGTGGGTGGATTCGATGTCTGAGGCAGATGAAATTTATGTTTTAGATACGGGGTCCACCGATCAAACAGTAGCACTACTAAAGGAAAGAGGGGTCATTGTTGAACAGAAGGTTATTACACCTTGGCGATTTGACGTGGCTCGAAATGAGTCTTTAAAATTGGTTCCAGAGGATTGTGATGTGTGTGTATGCACCGATTTAGATGAGGTGCTAGAACCGGGTTGGCGTCAAGTGATTGAAAAGCTTTGGAAAAAAGGGGTGACGAGGGGGCATTATCGGTATACGTGGAGTTTTAATGAGGATGGAACGGAAGGTTCCGTTTTTGATTATGATAAAATTCATACACGTCATCACTACCGTTGGACGCACCCTGTACATGAGGTGTTAGAATATTTAGGCGAAGGGATGGAACGCGTCGTCTATTTGACAGGCATTCAGTTAAATCATTATCCGGATCGAACTAAATCACGCGGGCAATACTTACCCCTTCTAGAATTATCGGTTAAAGAAAATCCCAATGATGATCGAAACGTGCATTACCTTGGGCGTGAATATTTCTACTATAATCGTTATGATGAAGCCATTACGACCTTGAAACGTCACCTTAGTTTGCCAACTGCCACTTGGGATGCTGAGCGGGCCGCCTCGATGCGATATATTGCGAAATCATATGCGGCACTCAAAGAGCCGGAAATGGCGAAGACATGGTTTTTTAAAGCCATTAAGGAGGCACCTTATCTTCGAGAGGGATATATTCAACTCGCGTTACAGTTTTATAAAGAGTCTGACTGGTTCGGCGTAGCCTATGCCGTGGAAAATGCTTTAAAGATTAAGGAACGACCACTTTCTTATATTACGGATCCAAGTTCTTGGGATGCAACACCCTATGATTTAGGAGCCATTAGTCAGTATTATCTTGGGAACTATGAGCAGGCACTCATTTATGCGCAACTGGCCCTTAATTGTGCCCCTCAAAATAAGAGATTAAAGTCGAACTATGAATTAATCGCTAAAGCGTTAAAGTAAAGGAAAAAATGACTCCTTTTTGATCTCATTTTTTAAAGCTCAAACATGGAACTTCCATTAAATAAATCGTAATCCCCATTAAAGCACCCCGCATGGAGACATCCATGGGGGGTGCTTTTTTTCTCACGTTAAAGGGGGCATCGTATGCGACCTTTTGGGGCATGAGGTTCGAAAGCTAGGATGAATGATTGAGTCCCGTCTAAAATGAAGGAGGGGATTGCTGCTTAAAGGAAGAAGTGGTGTGAAAATGATGGCAATTTTACAAAATAATTAAAATATTCTTTAAAAGACAAATTTTTCATTACACTTCTATAACAGAGGATAAATTTGTATTATAATGAAAGTATCGTTTAAGGCAAAGAGGAGGGGGGACGTGTTGGAGATGGAACAGACGTATCATCGGTTATTCGTGTGTGCGAAACGATGTAAACTTGCTGCAAGCTTAGATGGGTTCACGGATGCCGGAATCGTAGGTTATTTTATTAAACTTCCATTTAAGTGGTGGTATAATCATCAATTTAAACAATTAGGCGAGCTCATTGACAAGGCCAATGAACAGGGGTTAACTAAGAAATTAGCGCACTTTGAGGAGTATGACAATGAATCTATTTTATACGGGCCTAGTCAATTACAGGCACTAGCGTATAAGCAATATGACCATCGACTAAGATATTTTGAAAAATTGATGAACGATGTGAGTGAACGATTAAAGGAAATGGATGAAGATAGGAAAGAGGGATGAAGTTGAAAAAAATAGGAACAATGGCTGTCGTTGCTTTAAGTTTATGGGTTGGAGGATGCCAATCGCCGCATTCACAGGAAGAGTCGGAAAGTTTAAGTGATTATTATTTTAAAACGTCAGAAGTCTTAGCGCAGGGAGAAAGCGTCGCTGTAAATAAACTCCCTCAAACGTTAGGAGAGGCGACCGAGGATTTAGGAACCATTAAAGTCTTCGAAAAAGGAGATGAGAAGTTAACGGTTGAAGTCAGTGCGGATCAAGTGGCTAGCCTCATGTATGATTGGCACGATTCGATGAGCAAATTAACTGTTGCACAAGAGAATATGGTAAGTAAGACTTCGGTTGTCGCAAAGGATGAAGCGATTAGGGACCTTTTAAATGAAACACCGACAAAGATGTTAGGGAGTTATCAGGAAGTTGCGAGTCGGATGAGTGAAGAGACAGTAACGATCGATGAAATTCGTTCGATGTTCAATATTGAGCCTGAGGTAAGTGAGGAGGTCAATGAGGACCTATCTGAAGTCACAGATTATTCTTTTGTTGTTGGGGATATGGATGAAGTGATGCATGCCTATACGCTTAAAGGGGAAGACAAGGTGATTAAATTAACTTACGGCTCAAATGTAACAGGAGATATTTACACGACACTTTATCAAGACAATGAGCCGTTGTATATCACGTCATCTACTCGTACGACGTTAACCGAGCAAAAACAAATTTTTGATGGCTTACATCAATAATAAAAATCAACGGGTTCCTCGTTGTTAGGGGGCCAAAGACATAAGGGGTTATTTGTTGTCAAATATGGATACATCAATGTTTTATCGTGTTCCAGTTATCAAATAATTACTCATAACGAAGCCATCGAGGTTTACGATACCTTGATGGCTTTTTCTATGACTATCAGGTAAGTTGGTCGTATGGAGTGGGTCACTTATCCCTGATGAAACATTAAGAGAGTGGTTATGATTTGTTAGTTGATGATGCTAATCGGGATCAATGAAAGGGTTAGCGTGAGCGGAAATGTATGATTAGGAGAGGTTACCTTCTTTTGAATGAAGATGAGAGCAAACAGGATAAATGAGGTTATTGGACAATACTTAAGTGCAACTATTGTCATTTACCTCTAGGATATGGTTTATGAGTTAGGAATCCTTTATAATAGAACTAGTAGAAGAAAATATAGAGTGAAGAAGAAAGGAAGAGAAAGTCAAATGACGTTAGCCCTATTACCACCTAAGATGGATTTTGTATTTAAGAAAATTTTTGGAAATGAGAAGCATCCGAACATCCTCATTTCCTTTTTGAATGCGGTATTGAATCCGAGTGATCCCATTAAATCAGTCACTTTACAGGATACAACTATTGATAAAGAGTATCTTACGGATAAATATAGCCGATTGGATGTGCGGGCAACGACGGATAAAGGGGAACATATCAACATTGGAATTCAACTCGATAATAAATACAATATGATTAAACGAAGTCTTTATTATTGGAGTAAATTATATGAGGGTCAATTAGAGAGTGGGAACGACTATCAAAAATTAGCCCGTACGATTTGTATCAACTTGATTGATTTTAATTTATTGAACCATGATAAATTTCATAGTGTTTATCGTTTAAAGGATTGTGAAACCCATGAAGAGTTAACAGATATCATTGAATTACACTTTATTGAGCTAAAGAAAATGAAACATGTGAAACATGCGGACGAGGTCAAAAGTAAGCTAGAAGCGTGGTTACATTTTATTAATCAACCTGATAGTGAAGTAGTCAGAGAATTAGAAGCGGTTGAATCTGAAATCAAATCAGCTAAAGCGGAGTTAATTCGATTAAGTGGGAATAAAGTGGAAAGAGAATTGTTTGAAAAACGTAGACAAGCGATGCTAGATGAAGCGAGTGCCTTAGCCTTTGCAGAGGAAAAAGGGGCAAAAAAAGAGAAATTAGAAATTGCGAAAAATTTAATTCAAAAAGGGTTAGACAATGGTTTTATCGTAGAAACAACAGGATTATCTTTAGAAGAAGTAGAAGCTACGAGAACCAAAATGTAGGTATAATACAGTAAAAGCATGTAAAGAGCCAAGTGCCAGGTGAGGTGCTTAGCTCTTTTCTGTTTAGTCGGAATGGAGTTCATGGGATGAATGACTGTTAAATTTCTTTTGAGGATAGCTGTATATCTTTCTATAAGGGCATTTAGGGCAAGTAAAGTGAGATGAAAATGAAATGTTTTATGGAGAAGGTAAAAGATAAAGGTAAGGTGGAAAGGTTATCCCTTTTAGCCCTAACATAGATGTTTCAGGACAATAAATTTTATCAATTCGCCTTGGATAGAAGGATTTAATTAGTTCCTCTTTCTGTAATTTCCTGGTTCCCTAGTTTAAAATATAACTAGGGAGAGGCATAGGTAGAGCAGAAATAAGATAAATCGTGGTTATCATAGTTAGTCCCCCCAGTTTATCTCAATCTAAATAAGTAGAATAACCAATAAAAAAACATTATCTCAACTCAGGGTCATTCCGAACTCAGATAATGTTTTTTTACGTTGCTCATCTTTACGGAAGTGTATGTTTGGGAACCTCTACACTACGGGACTACTTAGTATTTACGAGATAAATGTATCCACCGCTACTATGAAAAAAATATCACTGTCTTGTTAAGGGAATGGATTAGCAATAAAGGAATAAAGTTTAACGTTTACTATAAAATTAAAAGGAGAGATAGACGCATCCATCTCTCCTAGGTGTAGTCCGCAAACATCCACCGCTATTCACTATATATAGTATATATTTAGTTTTAAAAAAAATGCAATAAATTTTATGATCTTATAAAGTTATTTAACTCTAATAATTTATTGTTGGTATCTGTATGAATTATTTTTGAATAAATATGATATGGAAATTTTAATCGATATGTTTTTTTTATAGTTTTGAGGTTAGTAACTAATTTTTGAATTTCAGCTTTTGGTTCCTTAATGACTTATAGGAAAAAAGTGATTTTTTGATGGAGGCTTTGGATGTGAGGAGGGGAGATAAAAAAGAGGAATTTCTTTTCATTTCCACGACAATATATGAGTAAATGCACATATATTCAACTCAGGTGATAACTATTATCATTTGTATGAAACTATGCTAAAATAGACATAACATAGGTAAAGTATGTTTTTAAGGAGGAGTTTTATGAGAAAAAGAGGATTGTTTATTGCCGGCTTGATGTCCACCCTTTTGCTACTTGTTGGGTGCGGGACTGATCAACAGAAGGCAGATGAAGTTGATAAAGTCAAAGTTGTAACGACGCTATTTCCCCAGTACGATTTTACGCGTGCTATCGGAGGAGATAAGGTAGATGTTTCCTTATTATTACCTTTTGGGATGGATTCTCATTCTTATGAGCCAACCCCAGCTGACCTCATTAATATAAATAAATCCGATTTATTTATTTATACAGGTGAATCTATGGAACCATGGGCGCATAGTATTATTGAGAGTGTTGATAATAACGATGTTTTAGTATTAGATGTTTCAAAGGGTGTTTCGCTAATTGCCCCAAACTGTACGATTGATGAACATGACCATGAGTCTGAAGAAGACCACGATCACGAGTCTGAAGCGGACCACGATCATGAAGCAGAGGTTGAACACGATCACGAATCTGAAGCGGACCACGATCATGAAGCAGAGGTTGGACACGATCATGAATCTGAGGAAGATCATGACCATGGGACAATTGCAAAAGAACATTCAGACCACGATGGGCATGACCATACATACGATCCTCATATTTGGACAAGCCCTAAAAATGCGATGATTATGGTGCAAAATATTTTAGAGGCTTTATGTGAGGTAGATCCTGAAAATGCGGACTACTATCAAGCAAATGCCGATGCCTATTTAAATGAGTTAGAGGCGTTAAATCATGAGTTTGAAGAGGTCGTAGCTCATGCTAAACGTCAGACAATTTATCATGGTGGCCGATTCGCGATGCAATACTTAACAAATGAATACGGAATTAATTATATTAGTGCACCATTTGAAGCTGAACCAAGTGCAGCCCTTGTTGCTCAAATGATTAAGGAGATGAAAGAGCAACAAATTCCAGCGATTTATTATGAAGAACTTGTGGATCCAAAAATTTCACAAATGATTAGTGAAGAGACAGGAGCTCAGATGTTATTATTACATTCATGCCACAATGTTTCTAAAGAAGAGTTTAATCAAGGGGTAACATACCTTTCGTTGATGAAACAAAACGTGGAAAATTTAAGAGTGGGACTGAATTAATATGGCAATTTTATCTTGTAAAAATTTAAATGTACAGTACGATAATCAAGTGGCGTTGAAAAACGTGAACTTTGATTTAGAGGATGGCGATTATTTATGTATTATCGGAGATAATGGTTCCGGAAAGAGTACATTAATGAAATCCATTTTAGGATTGGTAACGCCGAAATCAGGGTCTATTCAATATGGGGCCCAATTAAAAAATCACGATATCGGTTATCTTCCACAACAGACGATTGTTCAACGGGATTTTCCCGCTTCGGTGTACGAAGTCGTGTTATCGGGGTGCCTCAATAAACGGGGATGGCGCCCGTTCTATTCGAAAGAAGAAAAACAGCGTGCTCTGAATAATTTAAAAAAATTAAAGATTGAACATTTAAAGGATAAATGCTATCGTGATTTATCAGGAGGACAGCAGCAGCGTGTGTTAATTGCGCGTGCGCTTTGTGCTTCAGAGAAGATTTTATTATTAGATGAGCCTGTAACAGGGCTTGATCCTGTGACGACTCAGCATCTGTATGAGATTATTGAGGAGTTGAATCGGGATTACAAGATGAGTATTATTATGGTCACGCATGATATGAATAGTGGGTTAGAACATGCGACGAAGATTTTAAGGTTAAATAAAGAAGTTGTATTTTATGGGACACCGGATGAGTATTTATGTTTTACGAATTCGTGCCATCATATAGGAGCGGTAAAACATGTTTAGTATTTGGCAAGAAATGTTTTCTTATAGTTTTATGGTTCGTGCTGTGTTAGTCGGTAGTGCCGTCTCATTATGCGCAGCCTTGTTAGGAGTTAGCCTTGTTTTAAAGCGATATTCGATGATTGGGGACGGGTTATCTCATGTCGGGTTTGGGGCTCTTTCTATTGCGATGGCTTTGAACTTGGCTCCGTTGAAGATAGCCGTTCCGGTTGTTGTTATTGCGGCCTTTTTCTTACTGCGAATCTCTCAAAATAGTAAAATTAAGGGGGATGCAGCTATTGGTTTGATTTCAAGTAGTGCTATTGCGATTGGGGTGACAGTCACGTCGCTTACGAGCGGACTGAATGCAGATATTAATAGTTACATGTTTGGGAGTGTCCTTGCGATGACTTCTAGCGATGTAAAGATAAGTATTGTTCTTTCAGTCATTGTATTTTTATTATTTCTTATTTGTTATGATCGTATTTTTGCCACGACCTTTGATGAGAATTTTGCAAAGGCAACAGGTGTTAATGTAGAGCTTTATAATATGTTAATCGCCTTTTTAACCGCGATTACGATTGTACTTGGAATGAGGATTATGGGAACGATGTTAATTTCGAGTTTAATTATCTTTCCTGCCTTAACATCGATGCGTATTTTTAATAGTTTTAAACGCGTTATGATTTCTTCTGGAATTATTTCAGTGGCGTGCTTTTTTATTGGGATGACTGTCTCTTTCTTATATTCGACGCCGGCAGGTGCGAGTGTTGTCTTAGTTAATGCAGCTGTTTTTCTTCTATTTAGCGTGATTGGATCATTCATGCGTCGCATCTAAAAAAGTTGTCTCCGATGGAGGCAACTTTTTTTATGAATGAAGAATTCTATTGATGGAGGGTAGAAGGAGGACCGTAAATCGAGGGTGGTTCTTTTAAGAAATAGGAAAAGGGTAGCCAAAAGGGCTACCCTGAGAAGGTCAAACAGAAAATGTGGACGAGTGTTTATGTAGTTGAACTTTTTCGTAATTGTTGGATGGTGTTTAAAGGTAATCCCGTTTTTAGCGAGATGGTTTCATCATCTAAGACGTCTAAAAGATTCGTGGCAATTTCTAAATCTCGTTCTATTTTTCCTTCATCTCGTGCAGTTTGTAGACGACTCGTCTCATCAAGTAACGCTTTTAAACGCACTTCATAGTATAAACGAAATTGCTCATTACAACTTAGGACGAGCAGTTCATCCTTTGCCTCACGAATCGTTTCATCCTGGCGTGCTAATTCATAGCTAACTTGACTTTCGGGATGTTTAATAAATCCAAGCCATGCCTCTAACTGGTTCTTAATCTCGCTTGACTGTTTTATGTCTTTTATTTTATTAAGTTCAATAAAATGAAGTTCGAATAAATCACTTAATATTTCATTTCACTCGCGTTCTTTTAAAACGTAACAGCTATGGTATTCAAGTGTATCAAGTAGATCAAAGTCTAGGAGGTTAATACAAACTGTTCGTTCTAATTTTTGATAGGGATTTCCACCTTGGAGTTGCCCAGAAAACAACCGACTCCAATAAAATAAACTGTGTTCAATCATGTTCCTTTCATCCGCTACCTGAACCTCAACATTAATTAACTCCCCTTTGTTTGTCTTAGCTAAAATATCTAACGATCCGAGTTTATCATTTTTATATTGTTTATCAATCGTTCGATCCTTGAACGTAATTGAAGTAATTGGTTCATCAGGTGTTAACACCGCATTTAAAAATGAAATTAACAATTCCGGCTTTTTCTAAGCCCTACTATTGGAGGATAGCCAAGAGCTTTCGCTACTTGGCGCAGGGAACCCAGGCCCTAGCAGTTGAGGATATGTACGGGCTATGCCTCGTACGCCAGGGAACCCGTTCCCAAACAGTCCCTTGAACACAAAGTCCATGGTCGGTGGTAATAAACACAGGTCCATTCCCTACTAGTTGAGGATAGCTAAGAGTTCGTTACACTCACTCCTTAGCGTAGGGGACCCACGTCTTCTCCATCTCCCTTCACTTGTTTTATTAAATCATTCAAATTTTTCATTTTTATGTTTCCTCCAATCATTATAACATATTCAAGATGTTCGGACATCTTTCTATCTTACAGTACGCGTATAAATAGAGATTTCCTTTTTTTAAGTTTAAACATTTTACAACTAGTAGCGGAGGATACGTACGGGCAATGCCATGACCCGGTATAAATTTTTTGTCTAAAACATAGACTTAAGGGAGGTGGTATTTTGGTGAAATAGGGATGAAAATAGGCTTAATGATTTACATGATTTATCTTGTCTTATATGCTTGAATTTTAGTTTGATTTTTAATATGATAGATTATAATTATTTTGCCAATAATCGATTTGGGTCAAATAATGTTGGAAGATGTTTTAGGGTCTGTTTAGCGGACCTAATCTAGTTTTTAATGAAAGATAAAAAAAGTTGAGGGGCGGGATATTCTTAGGAGGTTCCTAATGATTCCTGTCTTGGAGAGGGTGAGGACATGCGTGAGGTAATTAAACGTGATGGAAGTCATGTCGCATTTGATGAATCGAAAATTTATCAAGCGATTTTAAAAGCGATGAAGTATGGAAGTGGGATTATAAATGAGAATGTGGCCAATAAAATTGCCCATGAGATTAATCAAACGTTTGCCCACCAACATAAAACACCGACTATTTTTCAAATTGAAACGGCTGTTTATTTGAAGCTTATTGAAAATGGTCAGGAGTTAACCGCGAAGGCTTATGAAGGATATCGAGCGATTCAACAATTTAAACGTGAAACAAATACAACAGATGACAGTATTTTAAGCCTCATTGATTTAAGCAACGAGGAAGTCATGAACGAGAATTCAAATAAAAACCCGATGATGGCTTCTACTCAGCGAGATTTGATTGCCGGTGAGGTTTCAAAAGATATTACACGACGTAAAAAGTTACCGGCTCGTATCGTTCAAGCACATGATGAAGGTGTCCTGCATTTTCATGATATGGATTACTTCATGCAATCTATCTTCAACTGTTGTTTAATTAATATTAAGGATATGCTAGATAACGGAACCGTCATTAATAAGCGAATGATCGAGAGTCCGAAAAGCTTTCAAGTGGCGTGTACAGTCATGAGTCAAATTATCGCCCAAGTTGCGAGTAGCCAGTACGGTGGGCAATCCATCGACGTTCGCCATCTTGGAAAATACTTAAGACGAAGCAAAGAAAAATATATGGCCATGTTAAAAGACGTGATTTCATCCGAAGCAGAACGATTACAAGCGGTTGAAGTGTTGATGAAAAAAGAACTTGCATCAGGTGTTCAAACGATTCAATATCAAATTAACACGTTAATGACGACAAACGGCCAAAGCCCTTTTGTCACCCTATTCTTGAACTTAGATTTAAATGATGAATATGTAGACGAAGTAGCTTTAATCATCGAGGAAATTTTAAAACAACGGATTCAAGGAATTAAAAATGAAAAAGGCATTTATACAACGCCGACGTTCCCTAAATTAGTGTATGTCCTTCATGACTATAATTGTCTAGAGGGTGGAAAGTATGACTACATCACCGAATTAGCGGTTGAATGTAGTTCAAAACGACTCTATCCAGATTATATTTCGGCGAAGGAAATGCGTAAAATTTATGAAGGAAACGTCTTTAGTCCAATGGGGTGTCGCTCATTCTTATCGCCATGGAAAGATGAAGACGGAAACTATAAATTCGAAGGACGTTTTAATCAAGGCGTTGTGAGTATCAACCTTCCACAAATCGGGATTGTTTCAAATGGTGACGAGGAGAAGTTTTGGAAGCTACTCGATAACCGCCTAGAACTATGTTACGAGGCGCTCATGTGCCGACATGAGGCATTAAAAGGAACGTTATCGGATGAGTCACCGATTCATTGGCAGTATGGAGCCATTGCACGATTACCACAAGGTGCTGTCATTGATCCTTTGCTTGAAAATGGGTATTCAACGATTTCACTTGGGTATATTGGCTTATATGAAGTTACGAAATTGATGCGTGGTGTGTCACATGTGCACCCTGATGGAGAGGCGTTTGCGTTAAAAGTCATGCACCGACTTGAAGAAGCAACCAAGGTCTGGAAACAAAAAACAGGCATTGGCTTTGGACTATATGGTAGCCCGGCTGAATCACTTTGCTATCGCTTCGCTAAAATTGATTTACTGAAATTCGGAGAAATTAAAGATGTGACGGATAAAGGCTATTACACGAATTCTTATCACGTGGATGTTCGAGAAGAAATCGATGCATTTACTAAGTTAGAGTTTGAATCACAATTCCAATCTATTTCAACAGGGGGATGTATTTCCTATATTGAAATTCCGAATATGTCCCATAATTTAGAGGCTTTAAAACAAGTGGTCAACTATATTTATCATCACATCCAGTATGCAGAGTTTAATACAAAGTCTGATTGTTGCCATGTCTGTCATTATGAAGGGGAAATTTTACTTAATGACGATTTAACATGGGAATGTCCGAATTGTCATAATAAAGACCAGGCAAAAATGAATGTTATTCGCCGCACATGTGGTTATTTAGGTGACAACTTCTGGAATAAAGGAAAAACAGAGGAAATCAAAAATCGCGTCTTACATTTATAGAAATGCGAATGAGTTGTATAAATGTCTTCGAATGGATTATAGTATAAGAAGGAGTTAAAACGGAGCCGACGGGCTCTGTTTTATTTAGAGGACAGTTTGGGAGTGATGATTCATGTATTATGCACAAATACGCAAATTTGACACGGCAAATGGGACGGGAATTCGTTCAACGTTATTCGTTTCTGGATGTACCCACAAGTGCAAGGGGTGCTTTAACCAAGACTACAAACACTTTCGCTATGGGCATCCGTGGACGAAGGAAATTGAGGATAAGTTTATTGAACATATTAAAAATCCAAACGTTCATGGGGTAACGATTCTTGGTGGGGAGCCAATGGATCAAGTTCGTGATACTGATTTAAAAGATTTAGTTTGCCGTATAAAAGAAGAGACGGGACAAAACATTTGGATCTATTCTGGATATACGTTTGAAGAAATTATGATGCATAAAAAGACAAAAGAAATCCTGAAATATTGTGACATATTAGTCGATGGTCCCTTTATTGAAGAACAAAAAGATTTAAGACTCCGTTTTAAAGGGAGCAAAAACCAACGCATTATTGACGTTCAAAAAACATTGAGTGAAGGAAAAGTAACACTACTTGAAAACTATTAAAGCATGTAAAAGGAGAATAACGATGAATTCAATTTATTTTGCGAAGCTAAAAGATGAGGCGATTATTCCATCAAAACGAGAAGAAGATGGGGCATTCGATGTATATGCTTGTTTCGATGAACCATACAAGATGATTCAACCCCATGAAACAGTTTTAATTCCAACGGGAATTTCATCGGCTTTTTCAAGTCAGTATGTTGCAATCATTAAAGAAAGAAGTTCAACGGGATCAAAAGGAATCGGTCAGCGATGTGGGGTCATTGATTCAGGATACCGTGGCGAGTGGTTTATTGCGGTAACCAATCATAATCCGCAACCACTTGTTATTGCTAAAAGTGCTACCCCGCAGTCATTTCCTGAGTGTATCGTTTATCCGTATGAAAAGGCAATTTGTCAATGCCTAATGGTTGAGGTGCCGAAGCTACAGATTAAAGAAATTAGTCGCGATGAATTATTAGCGATGGAATCAGAGCGTGGAACAGGAGGCTTTGGGTCATCAGGAAAATAAAAAAGCAACGTCGGTTGCTTTTTTTATTTGTCCGTTTCTCTCGAATAAGATATAATTTTAACAAAAGGGGGAAAAAAGATGCTTTATTTATCGCAGGGATGGATTGTTTATGTCTTCATTTTTTTAGTGATGCCGTTTCTTTTATCCATCCGGTCATATATCTGGGGGAGGGGCGGCTACGCTTTTTTAAATCGAAACAATATTGGGACATTGAAGGGAATTGCTATTTTATTAATTGTGATGCAAAGTGTGGGTGAGCGATTGACGCATGCTACCCCGTTAATGGCATCGATGTTAAAGGTAGGGACGTTAGGATCAATCCTTTATCTTTTTACTTGTGGATATGAGTGGATGTCAGTGTATCGAAAAAGTAAACGACAGGTAAAAAAACTCTTTTATCATCAAGTGCCACAACTTCTTTTTCTTTTTATTGGGGTGAACGTTTTAGAATATTTGGTAATGATGTTTCAAGGAAACGAGGTAGATTTAAGGACTATTGTCTACCAAACAGTAGGAACCCATTTTTTTGATGGGAGTAGTGCTTGGTTGCTTGGGGCCACGCTTTATTTTTATACCGCTTTTTATGTGAGTTACCGGACGAGATTTAAAATGAAGTTGCTGGGTGTGTTTAGTTTGATTTATGCCTTTATTAGTTTGAAGTTGGATTGGAATGCAACGGTGGCGTTTTGTTTTTTAATCGGGGCCTTTTGTTGCCAATATCAATATTATTTATTCCGGATGATACGTTATCGGTTTTCGACCTTTCTTGCTGGGACGACGCTTGTCTTTTTGTTAAGTTACGGATGGTATCTTCGTGGCGGTACGCTAATCACTTGGGGACTTCCTTATATTTTCATCGCCTTTTTATTATGTTTATTAATGAAACTTCAATGCCGCTCCTCTTTTTTTAAGACGATGGGGGTTTGTGGGATGGAAGTTTATATGATTCATTCTCTGCTATTAGTTCTTTTGTTAGGGTATCGAGGAGGCGGGTCTTTGATGCAGTTTCTTCTTTTTTTATTAGCATTACCTCTTTTTGCGGGAGGAGTCAAGGTCTTTTTATCTCAAAGGTTAAAAATCTAGCTTGAGATAAAGTTTACGTTTTCACTACATCCTTTAACTTTTGAGATGAGCCCATTTCTTTAAAGACAAAACAAAGGGGGGGGATGTAAGGTGAAAAATGTGGACGAATCGGCGTAAAGATTAGGAAGATCCTTCTTTGTTGCTTCTTATGATGTAATAAGGAGGGGTACGATGAGTGATGAAGTGATTAGGCGTGTTTTTAAAGGGTTAACGGTTGCTTATGGATTATTAGGGGTTATTGGAATTGTCGCTTGGTGGTTCTTTTAGTCGGAAAAATCGAGTGTTGATGGGTGAACGAATTGTATCAATATAAAATAGGTCCTTGGATAAGGACTTTTTTTATTGTTTTTTAACAAATTGGGGCAATTTATTTCCCGGGACATGGCAGGTTTTCTTGAATGGTTGGAGGGGGTTAAGATTTTCAATCTCTTTTGCTTCTTTTTGTCATTGCGAGTTGATTTTTTAGGGAAGTAAAAAAACTATTTGATGTTTTAGTTGTTAGAGATAATCACCCTGTCGCTCATCTTTTTTCTTCATAAAATGTATGGAGTATACATTAAAGGAGCGATTTTATGAAGAAATTTCTGGTGGTAACACTCAGTCTAGTGTTGTCGTTAATAACGGGTTTCACTGCCTTTGCCATGAGTCCAAGCAGTGAAACGATATATCGGGGAATCGATGTAAGTAAGTGGCAAGGAAATATTAATTTTTATTCTGTTCGTGATTCGGGTGTTGAGGTCGTATATATTAAATCAAGTCAAGGGCACCGGATGGATCCGATGTTTGAGGCTAATTATGCAAAGGCTAAGGAAGCGGGATTAAAAGTTGGGGTTTATCATTATGTAACAGCTGAAAGTGTTCAAGAGGCTCGTTCCGAGGCCGCCTATTTTGTTTCTATTTTAGAGGGAAAAGAAATTGATTGCCGTTTAGCGATGGATTTTGAATATTATGGATCCTTATCTACATGGGAAATCAACGAAATTGGATTAGCCTTTTTGCAAACTGTTGAATCATTGAGTGGTAAGGGAGCTGTGGTATATAGTAATCTATCAAGCGCGCGTTACATCTGGAATAATGCAGTTGCCCAGTATCCACTTTGGATTGCTGAGTATGGTGTGAGTCAGCCACGGAATAATGGAAAGTGGACAGAGTGGGTAGGGTTTCAGTATAGTGAATCTGGAAGGGTTCCTGGAATTTATGGAAGCTCGGTCGATTTAGATTACTATACAGCGGATATTTTCTTATCTGATCAAGGTGGAATTCCGACAGTCCCTGATCATGCAAGACCACAAGTTCCAAGTTCTTCACCAACCGATGTTGGAACGTACACGGTACAGTCAGGCGATACGTTATCGGAAATTGCCGCTCGCTATGGAACGACTGTGAATGAATTAGTCAGATTAAATGGCATTCAAAATCCGAACTTGATTTATCCAGGTGAGGTATTGAAAATAAGAGGAGCCGCGTCTGTATCAGGTGGAACTCATTCAGGTTCAACAACATCTGGACAAGGAAGCTATACCGTACAGTCGGGTGACACCTTATCAGAGATTGCCGCTCGTTATGGAACTAGCGTGAATGCATTAGCGAGATTAAACGGCATTCAAAATCCGAACTTAATTTATCCAGGTGAAGTCTTAAAAATAAGTGGAACCGCAGCTGTATCAGGTGGATCTTATTCTAATGCAACAGCCACTAGTCAAGAAACATACACGGTTCGAAGTGGGGATACGTTATCGGGAATTGCCGCTCGTTATGGAACTAGCGTGAATGCATTAGCGAGATTAAACGGCATTCAAAATCCGAACTTAATTTATCCAGGTGAAGTCTTAAAAATAAGTGGAACCGCAGCTGTATCAGGTGGATCTTATTCTAATGCAACAGCCACTAGTCAAGGAACATACACGGTTCGAAGTGGGGATACGTTATCGGGAATTGCCGCTCGTTATGGAACTAGCGTGAATGCATTAGCGAGATCAAACAGCATCCAAAATCCGAACTTAATTTATCCAGGTGAAGTGTTAAAAATTAGCGGAACAGCAGCAGTATCAGGAGGATCTAATTCTAATGTAACAGCCACTAGTCAAGGAACATACACGGTACGAAGTGGAGATACGTTATCCGGAATCGCTGCTCGCTATGGAACGAGTGCAAATGCGTTAGCGAGATTGAATGGCATCCAAAATCCGAACTTAATTTATGCAGGTGAAGTGCTAAAAATTAGCGGAACAGCAGCAGTATCAGGAGGATCTAATTCTGGTGCAACAGCAAGCGGACAAGGAACGTATACGGTACGAAGTGGAGATACGTTATCCGGAATTGCGGCTCGCTATGGAACGAGTGCAAATGCGTTAGCGAGATTAAATGGCATCCAAAATCCGAACTTAATTTATCCTGGAGAAACGTTACGTCTATATTAAGGATAAGAGAGATTCGAGCCCGATATAAAAAGATTAAGGATGATTGGGTTACCGCGTATTGAAAATATTGTGTGCTTCTGTTAGATATAGATGGTAACAATGAATTTCACGCTGAATACTAAGAGATAAAGCAATAAAAGAATTTCCGTTTTTCTAGAAAAGGATACCGCTCTTCACGGTATCCCTTTTAAATAAATAGTGATGCTCCATAAGTTTTATCGGTGATGAGTTAACCCATTACGTGATGTTAGCTATAGAGAGGGCTTTTCGCTTTGTATTAATTCGATAAACATAGACATTTTTGTCGAAAAAGTCAACGAAAATGTGAAAAATGTTGAGTCCCTCTGATTAGGATGTTATGATAAATCCAGCATACATGCAAGAATGGATTTAGGAGGAGTAGCTTTGAAGCGGAGGTTTACTATCATCATACTGGCTTTAATTAGTGTGTTCATTTTACTAATTGGAGTGGTAAGCCATCAGTATAAAATGACTAGGACTGATAAGTTTGAGCATAACTTCGAAATGGCACAATATTATCATTTAGATTCAAAATATATAAAAAAACAAAAAAAGTATCTTAATGAAGAGTTAGAATTCGTGAAATCGAGACAGGAATTACAACAGGGATATTATTGGTTAAGCCAATTACACTATTATTCAAACGAGTACGAGAAATCAAATGATTATCTTTTTCGTGCTCTGAGTGTTGCAAATACGGAGTCGAATAAGCTACAAATCATGATTTATATGGGAATCTCAAATAATTATTATTTGTTAGGCGATTTTAAACAGTCACAACTCTATTATGAAAAAGCGCAACAATATGCGATTGATTGCCAAGAACTTTCATTATTAGCAGATGTTTATGAATCACGCGCGAAACTTTATGTGAACTCGCTTAGTCGCCTCGATTCTGTTGCTAATTTAGCTCAGTTGGCAAACTATTTAGACTTAACACCTATGCGAATCATTGAAACAAATTTATTAATGATGGAGATTAGTTTAATTAGTCATAACTACGAAGGGGTCATGTATTACCTTTATCAATCATGGATGTTGGCGCAAGATCAAAATAATAAAATGTTAGAACAATATATTTTATATCTTGGAGCGATGGCTTACTATGCTGAAGAACGCTATGAAGGAACCTTTGAATTACTTCGAGTGATTGATAAAACAATGTATGACATCGATCCGATGGGTTATCTCTATTTCTTAATGAATAGTTACTACCAACTCCACGGATATGATGAATCTATTAAGTTTTTAAATGAAATCAGAGAACAAGAATCCGGAGTCATTGATGATTACTACGATCTATTACAGACAGATTTATTAATTTCCGAAGGTCAGTATGAGGAAGCCCTGAAATTACTAGAAACGGCGGCAGTAGATGAATACTCTAAGTTGTGGAGGAAGACACTCGAACTTGAAGTTAAACGAAATCTGAATGTAGATATTGATTTATACTCAGAATATGAGACACTATTAGAACAATCAAGAACTGGAGCGTTATCGACAGTCAGTGTGTATTTTATTTACAGTCAGGCGAAAGACTATTTATCTCAAATAAGGGGAAATAGTGTTCCTTATGCGAATGAGTTTTACTTAGACCAGGAATATTTGAAAGAGCCTTCATTTGAAGATGTTGATCAAATTATGAATTTGAAAGATAGCTCAGAAAAGAAACAAATGTTTAAATTAAATGCTTTAATATTGATAGGAGTTGGCATATTAATGAGTGGATACTTCTATCAAAGACGAGTGATTAGCCGTTTGAAAAGGGAGATAGAACACTCGAAAAAAATCGATGCCTTGACTCAATCATTAAGTTACGAATGGTTAGATGAAGAAATTCACTCTTTAATTAAGGAGCATGAGACCTTACAGGTCATGTTATTTGATTTAGAATCTTTTCAAAAATACAATGATACGTATGGGTATATGGCAGGAAATCGAATTTTAAGACAAACGGTTGATTTATTAAAATCAACATTTGACGAGGGATTCGTTGTTCGTTATAATGGACATCAGTTTATTGTGATGCTATTTGATCAAGAAGCGTGCATTCATGAAAAAATGAATCAAGCGATTGAAGCTTTTCATGCATTAGATATTAGATTTAATACTGGGATAACAAAGGGACAACTTTTAATGAGAGCGAGCGGACTATCCTATCAGTTATCAAATCACTTTGATTTAGATCGATGTTTAAAAGAAGTGCAACGCCATATGAAATCGTTAAAAGATGAAGATGAATAAGGACGGTGATTTTTTTGTACCGTATTGCAATTTGTGAGGATGAGTCGTTTCAAATGAAGCAAATTATGACGCAAGTTGAGCGTTACGGAAAGGCAAAGAATATTTCGTTAAATATAAAAGCATTTGATTGTGCTGAATTATTTTTAAACCATTTCAAAGAGGCATATGATTTGGTGTTCCTTGATATTCATTTGCCGGGCATTGATGGAATTCAGTTAGCAAAAAAAATTCGTGAACAATCGCACCGAACAAAAATTGTTTTTTTAACGGCGCATGAAAATTTCTGGCCTGAGGGGTATAAAGTACTTGCTTCAAGATTTCTTATTAAGCCGATCACTGATGAGTCTTTATATTTAGAAATTGAAGAGGTTATGGATCAACTGATTGAGCAGACGCCATTTGTACTAGCCTCTCAAGATAAAAGGGTAGCAAAAGTCGCCGTAGAAGATATCTTTTATTTAGAGATAGCGGGTCGTAAGGTTAACCTCTATACAAAGGATGAAGTCTATGTCAGTTCTAAAAGTCTAGCACAGTTTAAAAAAGAACTAGAACATCATCACTTTGCGCAAACACATTCAAGTTATCTTGTTAATTTGAAGCATGTTAAATTAGTGGGGAAAGATAGTGTCACGTTAACGAACGGTCAAGAAGTTTATATCTCCTTACGAAAATATAAACAATTTAAAGAGAAATTTATGGAATATGTGAGTAGTCTATAAGTTCTTTCACGGTCGATGAAGAGAAAAAGGGAATCCGAGAAGGATTCCCTTTTTCTATGGTTTCAATCGGTGAAACTTGAAATTTTATAGAAATTTGGTACGCATTCGTGTATAATATTGTCGTATATTATTCTATTTTGTCGAAAGTGAAGTAAGTTTTATGTAAGCACGTAATAATAACACGGATACAAAAATAGCTACCACTCCTGTAAACTAAAGGTACAGAGTTGGTAGCTATTATTTTATATTGTTACCGACAAATCTCTTGGACTGTTTTTGCCCATGGCAAAAAGTCCACCAATACGCCTGGATTTCGTATGAAGTCCGTATTAGGTAGTTTTTCAAAAAGATAAGTGAGATATTTGGATGGATTTAGACTATTTTCCTTGGCTGTCTCAATGATAGTATATGCCATCGCATTGGCAGTCGCACCCTTCATACTGGTTGAAAAAAGGTAGTTTTTACGGCCAATCGCGATAGGGCGAATTGCTTGTTCAGCTAGATTATTCGAGGCTTCAAGATTTCCATCATCTAAAAAGCGCAAAAGCTCTACCTTTTGATTGAGGGCATACATAACCGCTGTTTGAAGTTTTCCTTTCATCACATAGAAGGATTCGAGCCACTTGAAAAATTCTTCGATGACTGGTTTGATGATCAGTTGGCGCTGTTTTTGACGTTGCTCAGGAGATAAATCTTTAATCGTCTTTTCAAAACGAAAGATTTGATCGCAGTATTCGACTGCCTTTTTTGCCTTACCATTATTCCCAGGTATCTCAAAAAACTTTCTTCTGACATGAGCCCAACATCCAACTAATTTCACGTTGGGAATATTTTTATAGCCCGAATACCCATCACAGTGAAGATAACCTTTAAATCCTTCTAAGATAGTGGTTGCCACCGCGCGTTCACGTGTTAGATCAGCGTGGTAATAAGCTACAGGATGTTGGGCATTTTTGATGGTTCTAAATAACCAAATCCTTGATTGAGAGGTGGCAGGTTTTCCATCCGCTCGATTTAAAATTTGATACGGTGTTTCATCTGCGTGTAAAACGGTCTGTTGAACTAGTTCATCTCTCAATCGCTCATAAATCGGAAGTAACCAATCATAAGAGGTAGTGATTATCCAATTTGAGAGCGTCTTATCACTCACACTTAATCCATAGCGTGCCCATTCTGATACTTGTCGATAACAAGGAATACTTAAGACATATTTTTGATGAAAAACTTCAGCTAACACACTCGCTCCGGCAAAGCTTCTTTGAATCGGAGCTTTTGGAGTTTCGGCACAACGAATCGGTTTAGCTTCGATCGATGCATCATGACAATCACATGCATACGCGTAACTAATGTATCGCTTTTTATATAATCGGGCTGGAACGAAACAAACTTCGTCACGAATGACCTTTTTTCCTATCCGTTTCATTTCGTTTCCACAATTTGTACATAAGCAGTCTTCTCCATGTAATTGACAATGGATTTCCTCAATCGGTAAGTCCTTGATTAATTCTG
This sequence comes from Turicibacter sp. St.80E1, assembly GCF_059728495.1. NCBI lineage: Bacteria > Bacillati > Bacillota > Erysipelotrichia > Erysipelotrichales > Turicibacteraceae > Turicibacter > Turicibacter sp. St.80E1. The sequence goes on from NZ_AP039386.1 coordinate 456,871, forward strand.
CCTTCCTTCCCTTTTGTTTTTTACGTCGATAGGTTATTTCTTCGACGGTTTGGTCTTCAGTTGTCTCTGTCTCTTCAAAAAATTATCTGGATTAAATAATGAAATTTGGCCATCGGCTACTTTAGTCTTTTCACTCGAAGATCCAAATAGTTTTTTAGTCATGCATTGAATTTGTTCATTTAATTGGCGAACTTGTTCTAAAAGTTCTTGATTTTGCGCAAGTAAGTCTTTGTTTTGTTTCATTAATTGTTGTTCAAGTTCTGTCATCAAATTCGCCTGCTTTCAAAAAGGTTTCGTTGTAAGATTAGTATACCTAATCTTACAACTTATGAAAATAGAAATAAGAGATTTTTGTCGAAAATCCCTTATTTCTATTAGTATAAACATCCTGTTTTAGCAGGTTTAATGGCTTTGGGTTGTTGAATGGATAACCCCTCTAATAACCAACGGAGTTCTTGGGCCGTTAATTTCTTAACTTCGTCTTGATCTTTAGGCCATTGTAAATTTCCATTTTCAATTCGTTTGTACAATAACATAAATCCATCACGATCCCAGTACAAAGCTTTATATCGATCCTTTTTTCTTCCACAAAACAAGAAGATGGCATCATTAAATAAATCTAAGTTGTATTTATCCGAGACAACACTAGCTAAACCGTCAATCCCACAACGCATATCAGTATGGCCACAAATGATAAAGATATTTTGAACCGTAGTAAAATCAACGAGCATACTTAGACATCTCCGCTAGAACAGTATGTAAGATATATTTGTTCACACCATTGTAAAACGTAACTTCAGCATCCTTAATTTTAAAGTGACAAACAGGTGTATTTTTATTAGTCTCAGATACTGAATTAGACTTTAAATTAGAGTCACTCAATGCGACTGGAACTATAATAGGATTTTCTTTCATAAAAAATAGACCTCCTTTTCTTTGATAGCTACAGTATAGCTCAAAGATGGAGGTCATAATAGACATGTTTATATTACGTGCTTACTTTCTTTTTAATGAAATTTTGTAAAAATATGGATATTATCTTGTGATAAGTGAATAGATAGGAGGAATTTTAAATATGAAGAAGTCATTTTCACTGGTGGTATCATTGTTATCGGTTTATTCCTGTTTTTGAGTAAACGGTTGGATAGGTTACAATTAATTAGACAATTTTTTTGAGGTCATGTAAAATAAATTAATAATAATAAAAAGGAGCTTTAACATGACCCAACCTAAAACCCGTAAACCTAGACGTACATATACAGATGAATTTAAGAATCAATTAGTCCAACTCTATTTAAATGGTAAACGTAAATGTGATATTGTTCGAGAATATGATATCTCACCCTCTCTTCTTAATAAGTAGGGTCCCCGTCCTTTCCAAAGGAAAGGTATCCTCCTTTGATGGGCAATAAACTCGAAAAATTAAGCAAGAGTTAAATAAAATGGGACAAAAAGTATCCCGTCGTCGCATTGGTCGCATCATGAAACAGGAAGGTCTTGTATCTAACTATACTGTTGCTCAATTTAAACCACATACGGATAAATGTAATGAAGCTAAAATTGAAAATATCGTTAATCGTCAATTTGACAAACAGTCGCATTTAAATAGAGTAGGGCATCATTGGCATTATCTTTGCGTACTAGTAGTTTTATTTAATTGTGAAATGATCGGTTACAGCTCTGGCTCAAATAAGAATGCAGAATTAGTAAAAAAAGCGTTTATTATCGTCAAAATTAACCTTAGTCAAATAAAAATTTTTCATACTGATCGAGGAAATGAATTCAAAAATAAAATTATTGATAAGATTTTAGATACCTTTAACATTGACCGTTCTTTAAGCATGAAGGGGAGCCTTTGTCTTTCGATTTTAATTGAAAGTATCCTCCACTAATGAGGAATATGTCCCTATGACAACGCTGTAACCGAAGCAACGTATAAAGTTATTAAAACAGAATTTGTGAATAATGGGTCACCTAGCAGTGAGAAACGCGAACCATCAACCATTACTAGGGAATGGTTATTCGAAACAGATGAACAACTAGGCTATGAATTTGCCGACTACGTCAATTGGTATAACAACCATAGAATCCATTCATCACTAGGGTATCTATCCCCAGTGAATTATCGTGAAAATAACCTTAAAAAAGTTGTTTAGTTTAGTGTTGACAATCCTCAATCTGTTCAGTCAATTGTTGGATGGTGGATAGAAATTTTAAAGTAATATTTTAGATATAAAAAGTAAAAGTTTGACTGTTGCAAAATAGGAAGGTTAGACGTATAATAAAGATGTAATAAACATAAGATAAAATAGATGGTAAAAATCCCATCTGATGATATTATTCGTAGAGCGCGAATAACTAAAAATAAAAAAGGCTCAATTGATGATATTATTCGTAGAGCGCGAATAACTAAAAATAAAAAAGGCTCAATTGATGAAAAATAGTCCCTTTATTACAAGGGGCTATTTTTATAAATTAGGAGGGATGGTTGATGGGGGTGGAGTTGATATATCTTACAAAGGATTTTTACGAAGATTATCCTCAATCGGTTTACTCTGAAATATTACATAAAAATGACCGGCCCTATGCTGTTGTTTTTATCATCGTAGATGGGTTAGAGTTTGCTTTACCCTTTCGATCTCATATTCGTCATCAATATCTTTTTATCACGGATAGTAGTCATCCGAATGATCTTAAAGGGATTGATTATACGAAGGCGGTTTTAATTACAAGTCCGACCTATAAAAGCTCCTCGGAAGTTCGAATAAGACAGAATGAATTTAATGCTCTTAAGGGAAATGAATATAAGATAATGAAAGGATTTAAATCTTATCTTAATCAATATAAAAAGGCTGCTAAGCGATTGGATGTAAAACGGAATCAAACGTTTTGTAAGTATTCCTCTCTGCAGTATTTTCATAAGGAATTAGGGATTGAACCATAAAAAGCAGATTTATTTATAGAAGAAGAGAAGGATGGGTTTAGAGGGATTGATTTTTTTTCCTTTAAATCAAGTAAAGTTAGATACAATTAGTGTGAGACATAAGCCCAATCCTTTCGTGTTATTCTAGTCGATTACATTGTATGGGATTTTGGGGACTATGTCCCTTTTTTTGTCTCAATATTTATGGCAATCAAAAAGGTGTGAGTAATCTCACCCATACCAAAAATTATAGAACCTGAATAAGAAGGTTAAAGAGGTGATAGGGAGTCACCTCTTTTTTGATGAGAAAAAACGTTTATTTTCAACGAATGCGTGATGATATGTAAGCACGTAATATAAACATGTCTATTATGACCTCCATCTTTGAGCTATACTGTAGCTATCAAAGAAAAGGAGGTCTATTTTTTATGAAAGAAAATCCTATTATAGTTCCAGTCGCATTGAGTGACTCTAATTTAAAGTCTAATTCAGTATCTGAGACTAATAAAAATACACCTGTTTGTCACTTTAAAATTAAGGATGCTGAAGTTACGTTTTACAATGGTGTGAACAAATATATCTTACATACTGTTCTAGCGGAGATGTCTAAGTATGCTCGTTGATTTTACTACGGTTCAAAATATCTTTATCATTTGTGGCCATACTGATATGCGTTGTGGGATTGACGGTTTAGCTAGTGTTGTCTCGGATAAATACAACTTAGATTTATTTAATGATGCCATCTTCTTGTTTTGTGGAAGAAAAAAGGATCGATATAAAGCTTTGTACTGGGATCGTGATGGATTTATGTTATTGTACAAACGAATTGAAAATGGAAATTTACAATGGCCTAAAGATCAAGACGAAGTTAAGAAATTAACGGCCCAAGAACTCCGTTGGTTATTAGAGGGGTTATCCATTCAACAACCCAAAGCCATTAAACCTGCTAAAACAGGATGTTTATACTAATAGAAATAAGGGATTTTCGACAAAAATCTCTTATTTCTATTTTCATAAGTTGTAAGATTAGGTATACTAATCTTACAACGAAACCTTTTTGAAAGCAGGCGAATTTGATGACAGAACTTGAACAACAATTAATGAAACAAAACAAAGACTTACTTGCGCAAAATCAAGAACTTTTAGAACAAGTTCGCCAATTAAATGAACAAATTCAATGCATGACTAAAAAACTATTTGGATCTTCGAGTGAAAAGACTAAAGTAGCCGATGGCCAAATTTCATTATTTAATCCAGATAATTTTTTGAAGAGACAGAGACAACTGAAGACCAAACCGTCGAAGAAATAACCTATCGACGTAAAAAACAAAAGGGAAGGAAGGCAGAATTAATCAAGGACTTACCGATTGAGGAAATCCATTGTCAATTACATGGAGAAGACTGCTTATGTACAAATTGTGGAAACGAAATGAAACGGATAGGAAAAAAGGTCATTCGTGACGAAGTTTGTTTCGTTCCAGCCCGATTATATAAAAAGCGATACATTAGTTACGCGTATGCATGTGATTGTCATGATGCATCGATCGAAGCTAAACCGATTCGTTGTGCCGAAACTCCAAAAGCTCCGATTCAAAGAAGCTTTGCCGGAGCGAGTGTGTTAGCTGAAGTTTTTCATCAAAAATATGTCTTAAGTATTCCTTGTTATCGACAAGTATCAGAATGGGCACGCTATGGATTAAGTGTGAGTGATAAGACGCTCTCAAATTGGATAATCACTACCTCTTATGATTGGTTACTTCCGATTTATGAGCGATTGAGAGATGAACTAGTTCAACAGACCGTTTTACACGCAGATGAAACACCGTATCAAATTTTAAATCGAGCGGATGGAAAACCTGCCACCTCTCAATCAAGGATTTGGTTATTTAGAACCATCAAAAATGCCCAACATCCTGTAGCTTATTACCACGCTGATCTAACACGTGAACGCGCGGTGGCAACCACTATCTTAGAAGGATTTAAAGGTTATCTTCACTGTGATGGGTATTCGGGCTATAAAAATATTCCCAACGTGAAATTAGTTGGATGTTGGGCTCATGTCAGAAGAAAGTTTTTTGAGATACCTGGGAATAATGGTAAGGCAAAAAAGGCAGTCGAATACTGCGATCAAATCTTTCGTTTTGAAAAGACGATTAAAGATTTATCTCCTGAGCAACGTCAAAAACAGCGCCAACTGATCATCAAACCAGTCATCGAAGAATTTTTCAAGTGGCTCGAATCCTTCTATGTGATGAAAGGAAAACTTCAAACAGCGGTTATGTATGCCCTCAATCAAAAGGTAGAGCTTTTGCGCTTTTTAGATGATGGAAATCTTGAAGCCTCGAATAATCTAGCTGAACAAGCAATTCGCCCTATCGCGATTGGCCGTAAAAACTACCTTTTTTCAACCAGTATGAAGGGTGCGACTGCCAATGCGATGGCATATACTATCATTGAGACAGCCAAGGAAAATAGTCTAAATCCATCCAAATATCTCACTTATCTTTTTGAAAAACTACCTAATACGGACTTCATACGAAATCCAGGCGTATTGGTGGACTTTTTGCCATGGGCAAAAACAGTCCAAGAGATTTGTCGGTAACAATATAAAATAATAGCTACCAACTCTGTACCTTTAGTTTACAGGAGTGGTAGCTATTTTTGTATCCGTGTTATTATTACGTGCTTACGATGATATTTCATATTCGTTTCATATGGGCAAGGTATAATGGTTCTTTGTCAAATAGTGTTGCTGATTAATTTGTAACCTGTTACAACGAAAATTCAAATCGAAATCCTAGTAGCTATGCTGCTAGGATTTTCGTTTTAGGCTTTGTTAGATTTTGAACCATGAGAATACGAGATTTAAAGTGATAGAAACTACGATATCCAAAGGCAATACGCTTAATGACCTTAATTTTATTATTAATTCCTTCGATGGGACCATTTGTGTAATGAGTTGAGAGTGTATTTTTAATATAGGATTGATAAGTTTTAAAGGTTTGGAAAGCCGTTTGAAACTCAGGAGAAACAAGCGGATGTTCCGTTTCGAGTAAATGATTAAATCGTTTTAAGTTTTTTGTCTGAAGAGCGAAAAGTAACTCTTGATATAAATCATAGGTTGCTTTTAATTCAGGAGATAAATCAAGTAGAAAGTTTAAGATATCAATTTCACGCATGGGTTGTTTAAAGCAGTAAACTGATCGATAAGTGGTGGTATTAAGTAAAGCGTGAGATTTTAAAAATAAGCGCCAATAACGTTTGAATTTACGACCATGCTTTTTGAACTTTTTCATGAATCGGATTCGAGTTTTGTTCAGTGCACGAGAGAGATGTTGAACGAGATGAAATTTATCAATGATAATTTGGGCATGAGGAAAAAGATCCTTAATGAGGCTGATGTAAGGAGCGTACATATCAATCACAATATTTTTTACTCGATGACGTGCTTCCTTTGTGTATCGTTTAAAATAAGCTTGAAGGGAGTTTAAACGACGATCTTCAACGATATCGATGATTTGTTTTGAGTCAGCATCGCAAAAAATAAAAGACATATGCCCCTCAGCAGACTTAACGGATTTAAATTCATCAAAACAGAGATTTTCAGGTAAATAATTAAGGTTTAAGGTTTGAGATTCATAAAAGCTATGGATGATTCGATTGACGGTTGAATGAGAGACCTGATGGCGACGTGCGATATCACATTCAGAAATTTTATTTTGGGCCTCTAAAGCAATGGCGTGTTTCGTATGATAAGAAATGTAACAGTTCTTTTCAACAATTGAAGTACTTAGTGTAAAAGTAGACTGGCAATGCCCACAATAATAACGCTGTTTTTTTAGGTCTAAGTAGGTATCGTGAAGAGAGACTTTTGGAATGACAATTCGAGAGGTTTTAAATCCATGCTTCTTAAATTTTGAATCAAATAGGGTTCCGCATTTTTGACAATGAGTCGGTTGATACGTAAGAATACCTTTAAAGATAAAGCTAGTAATTCCGTTCAACTTCACTTCCTCAAGATAATCTTCTGAAAATGTAATATTTTTATCTTTAATATTTAAAAGTTTTCTAGTAAAATATGAGTGAGACATTAAATCTTATCCTTTCAATATTGTTTTAGTCGATAACATTGTAACAGGATTGAGACTTGAAGTCTCTTTTTTTTATCCTATGAAAAAAGTGCTGCTTAATCAGCAACACTAAATATTATAGAACCGGTATAATGAAGTCAATCGAAGGGACGGAGTTCCCGATTGATGAGCTGATAGGAAAGGAATGAGATAGATGAAAAAACGTAAGTTATGGATGATTGCGGGATTTTTAGTCGTATTAGTTGGAGGTGCGTTTGTGGCGTTGACGCGCCCTGCTCAAGGATTAGATTTACCGAAACCGACGCGTCCTCTTCAGGATCGTGTGCCTCTGACTTCTGTGGAAGGGGATAATAAAGGGGTGGCCTTAATTCAAGACATGCGTGAGCCATTTGACGAAATAAATCATGGAACAGGATTTGTTGTGGGTGAAAATACGTTGTTAACAAATAAGCACGTCGTGAGTGCGTGTGCGGATGATGTAAGTCAATTACTTGTTCGTTTAAAACAGGAAAATGGCGAGTTCTTAGACTTTAAAGTAAAAGAATTAATCATGGCCCCAGGTGATGATCAGGACTTAGCGATGGTGAAAGTGGAGCCGTTAGCAGATGGTCGAACGATTAATGATGTCGCTCCGACTTTAACATTGGCATCGAAGAAGGCGATTGAACAAGTGAAACAAACCGATTATGTGAGAACGGTTGGATATCCAGCGGATAAAGCGTATGGATCGTTATGGGAGAGTGAAGGAGAAGTCTTACTCGTCGGTGGAAATGTGTTAATGTACAATGCAGTTATTTCAGGTGGAAACTCAGGGTCACCGGTCTTTAATGAAGCTGGGCAAGTGATTGGTTTAACGAATGCATGTAACGATGAAGAAGGCGAAAACTATGTGACTTACGGCTTCCTATTAAATAATGAGTTATACGATTTTGTTCAAAAGCATTTATAATTAGAAAATCCCCTTGTTGAATCATGGATTTGGCAGGGGGATTTTTAGGTTGAAAACTGTGTTGAGAAGCGAAGCACATTTATTAAAGTGACGATAATATTTCATATAGGTTTCACACACGCCAGCTATAATGTAAGTAATCCAAGGGGCGAGCCTCTAATGGAAGAACGAATGAATGAGACGAAAGGAATGATGAAGATGAATAAAAAATATTTAGCGTTAGCTTGTGCAGGTGTTGTTGGAGCGTTAGGACTCGGTCACGTCGTGAGTCAGGCGAGCGTTGCGAATCAAATGGACCGTGAGTTGAAGATGGGGAACGATACAGCGACGTATTCCTCAGCGTTTGATGTGCTTTATGATATAGCGGATGACCAAACGTTGTCATCAGATGTGTACGATGCGTATACATACGAGGAAGTGATGGCGATGACGCCGCAGGAACGCCGGGGGCTAGATGAAAAGGAGCTTGGCCAATTGCTCGGTCAAGAAGACAAGTTTTACAAAGTGTTTGAAAGCACCGATACGATTGAGGAAGTGAATCCGGCAACAGGCGTGTATCGTTGGACAGATAAGTTGACGGGAGAAGTAGAGGAAGATTGTTACTATGACATGGTTGAAATTGTGGAAGGCGCAACAGCATCTTCTGACTATCCGACACTCGAAATGAAATAGAGTGCGAACATTGCTTGAAGAGGGGGCCTACCCGAGAGGAGGCTCCCTTTTTCTGATGGGAGGATGTTGAATAAGTCGTGCATTTTTAGAAGGAATAAGGTAAGATGGTCATAAAGAGTGAACGTTAGAAAGAGGAGGGATTCCAGTGAAACATCGAATTTTAATTGTGGAGGATGATCAATTGATTAGAGAGGCAGTGGTCGATTATTTAACTGAAATGGGCTACGTCGTTGTAGAAGCCGAAGATGGTCAACAAGGGGTTGATTTATTCAAAGCATCCGCCTTTGATCTCGTTCTTTTAGATATTATGTTGCCGAAGTTGAATGGGTTTGTGGTATTGAACCACATTCGCTCGGTCAGTGAGGTTCCAATCATCATGTTAACCGCGATGACCGATGAGTATACGCAAATTATGAGTTTTGATGAACAAGCCGATGATTATGTGGCGAAGCCATTCTCCATGGCAGTTTTACATAAGCGAATTGAGGCGTTATTACGACGCCGGGCGAAACGGGAGGAAGTCCATAAGTGGCAATACGGCGACGTGACGGTTGACTTTTTAGGGTATACCGCCAAAAAAGGAGGGATGGTGGTCGATATTAAACCGAAGGAGATCCAATTGCTTCAGCTATTACTAAAAAATAAAGGGCACGTTTTAACGCGCCAACAAATGATCGACTCTATTTGGAATCCCGATGAAATGCCAACCGATCGCGTGATCGATGTATACATTAAAAATTTACGCAAAAAATTAGGACTCGATTGTTTAGTGACGGTCAAAGGGATTGGCTATAAATATGAGGAGACGGCATGAAAAAATTAAACTTATTTTTTAAAACCTTTTTGTTTACGTTCAGTTTGATGGGTGCCATGATCTTAACGGTGCACGTCTTAATCTCGTTATGGTTGCCTCCGTTTTATGTGAAAGAGAAAGAAGCGACGTTAACGCAACATCAAGCAACGTTGACCTCACTGGTGCAGTCGCTTGATGAGCAGGCATTTATATCGACGGCAAAACAGTATGCCCATCAGTCCAATTTAAATCTCGTTTTACAAGTAGGGAAACAGGTTTATGATTTTCAATCGTTTCAAATTATACCGTTTGACTCAACCGGCGAAGATACCATCGTGATGCCTTCCGAGGGGGGATTGGTTGCAGATATTGAGGCGTTGCGCGAGTTTCCTCATGATGGATTTTATCCATCGGAACAAACACTCATGCTTCGAACCTCCATCCAGACGTCTTTTCATCAGACGGCCACGTTTTATTTATCGGTTGATCTTCAGCCTGTTGGGGAGGCAAGCGGCGTTGTGTTTAAACTGCTACCGTATAGTATCGGCGCGAGTCTTCTGATTTCGTTAGTGGCCTCCTATTTTTATGCCCGTGCCCTGACCGATCCCATCCGAGCGATTTGTGAGCAGACACATCGAATGAAGCAGATGCAGGCCGATGCGTATTGTCAGGTCGATAGTGAGGATGAGATTGGGGAATTGGCTAGTAATATTAATCGTTTATATGACACGCTTGGTGCCACGATTTTGTCGCTTGAGCAAGAGATTCAGAATGTGAGTCGTGCCGAAACACAAAAGCTCGATTTCTTACGTTCCGCCTCACACGAATTGAAGACGCCCCTCACTCGGTTGAGCATTATGCTTGAAAACATGCGCCTTGGAATTGGACGATATAAGGATCGTGAGCTTTACTTGCAAAAATGTGAGGACGAGGTGCGCCGGTTAAGTCAGATGGTGCAAGATATTTTAGATACGTCGCGCCTACAAATTGGTTATCAAGCCGATAGGGTGGAGGCGATTGAGCTTCGCGACTGGGTGCTTGAGGTGTTGAAGCCGTATTTATTGTTGGCGAATTCGAAGGGAATCGAGGTGGATGTCTCATTGGAGGCCTCTTCCGTGATTTGGCTGGATGTCACTGCGATTTCAAAGGCATTGTCAAACATTATTTCGAATGCGGTGAATTATACGGAGTCGGGGCGCACGATTCGGATTTGGACACAAGGAACGACGTTAACGATTGAAAATGAGTGCACGCCGTTGTCAGAGGAGGAGTTATCACAAGTCTTCCATGCCTTTTATCGTCCAGATTTTTCGAGAGCACGTCACAGTGGCGGCAATGGTCTCGGTCTTTACATTGTCAAAGAGTTGTTGACGACGCATCAGATTCCTTACTCGTTTACAGCAACAGAAACAGGAATGAAGTTTGAATTGACGTTTAAATAAACGTTATCGAGGTGAATCGTCAGCGCTAAAAGAAACTTTGCGAGAGGATGTTTTGGATCAGTGGTGTATAAACTAGAATAGTTTAAGTAAAATGAAATTATCTAACTTTTTTTGATAGAGAGTTAATAGAAAAATTAATTGAAAAGAGGGATTGCGTTTATGGGAACTTACATTTTATTTACGATTAATCATCGGGTAGTGATTAGTAAAAAGGAGTTATTGGGTGAGAGAGTTTCGTTTGAGGAAATGATGGAAGCCGTTAATGAAGTCTTCCCTCTATCAGCTTACGAACTGATTGAACGGGAACATGTTTATGAATTTCGGGCGAAGGAATCTATTTTTAACGCGGATCAATTTTCGAAGTTTTTGACCAATCAATATCGTCTCCTTTCGGTTGATGCAAAGGATCAAGAAGCAATCCTGCAACAGTTAGCCACGTTAAAAACCTATGAGGACATCGTTCAATTTGCTGATAAGAAACCTTATCCTAATTTCCAATCTCATACGAGTATTATGACCGTTTATCATAAACCTTTTAAACGTTTTAGGGTTACTTTTGAAGGTGTTATCTTTTTCCTGGCAGGAAAAGCTTTTTTAGAATGTTACGATCATCTATTCGCTTATCTAGAGGCGCTGATTAAAGAAAATAATCCATGTGAAATTGCCAAGCTTACCAAGGTGACCTTAAGTTTGTAAGAAAGGGTAGGATAGAAAGACGTCTTTTTTAGAGAATGACCTAGTGAGATTTTAACTCTCTAGACTGTCAGATGAAGTAAAGGATATTGTTTGAAAAGAAGTTAAAAGAGATGAATAAGACAAAACGGTGACATCAGTGATAGGCTTATTGACCGTCGTTTAAGGACCTTTTGAGGTTCTTTTTTATGTAATGATGTTTGAATTTGTCATAAAGGAACCATAATTGATATAATGGAGATAGTTTAGGAGGAATTTGAATGAAATTAAAGATTACGGCCCCCATCATTAAGCAAGTGGCAGGCAGTGAGTTGACCTATGTGGAGGGACAGAATCTCTTTGAGAATGGTGCTATTAAAGAGTTTTATGCTGTTAAAGTTAATGAGGATTCTATTTATAAATATAAAATTCTCGCGTATATCGAAGACCGGGGTCACCGCTTGGAGGTAGAGTTACAGTTTGATAAATCGGGCGATTTAAGGACGCTCTGGTGTGGTTGCCCGCTTTATGGAGGAAATGGGGAGTTTTGCCGACATACGGTTGCCGTGTTAATGTATGTTAAACAACAACAGACATCTCCACGGAAAATAAAGTGGGAATCGTTAGAATCATTTTTACAAAAACGGCTAGTTACTGAACTATTTAATGAGTATGAAGAATCGCTTTCTAGTGTTACATCAATTAAATATTCTGATGAGGAGTTAGTTCAGTTAGTTCCAAGATTACGATTTGAGAATAATGAAGTTCATTTAGAATTACAGATTGGTCGCAAACGATTGTATGTGGTGAAAGATATCTTTAAATTTATTCAGTATGTTGAGAATCAACAAGAATTCCATTATGGGAAGGAATTAACGTTTAATCATCAGCTGGATTTATTTACGCCGGAATCATTGACCCTGTTAGAGTTTGTTCGAGGGATTGTTGAAGATCAACAATCGTATGCGGATCAATACGATTTACACTTGCCAGCCCGTCGAGGGGTCTTTTTAAGTCAATCCAAATTAGTAGAATTTCATCAGTTATTTTTAGGAAAGCGTCTTACGTGTCTGGTTGAAAAACATGAATTTAAGTCTGTTTTGATGAGCAATGAAGCACCCAACCTAGGGTTTAAAGTGGAGGCGATTAAAGGAGGGGGCATTGTACTGTCTCCTAACCAGACAAATTTTTTATTCCATGGACTAAAAGGAATCCCATTTATTGTCACACAGGAGGTATGTGCTCCATTTAGCCGGGATTTTTCACGGGATGCATTCCCTATCCTCAAACAGGTAGTTGCTTTAGGAGGAAAATTAAAGATAATCAAAGATCAACTTCCTGAGTTTTTGTCGCTCGTATACCCCAAAATTAAACCTTATTTAACAGAAGAAAGTATTGCTTATTTAGAACAGAGGTATAGCGTTCCTCAGCTTGATAGTAAAGTTTATCTTGATTTGAATGAAGCGTTAGAGGTCGAGGCTAAAATCGAATATGATTACAACAAGCGGACGTATCACCCACTGACCGAAGACATTCCATCGAACGTGATTCGAGATAAGGTAAAAGAAGCAGATTTAATGAATACGTTGAATGCCTATGCGTTTGAGCGAGAGGAAGATAAGCTCGTGTTACGTGATGATGCCCAAATTTATCAATTTGTAAGACTTGGGGTTACGGCTTTAATGACGCGTCATGAGGTGAATGTCACGGATAAATTTAAAGGGATGAGCGCAAAAACAACCTCTAACATTTCGGTGGGGGTTCGTTTACAGAGTGATTTGATGACATTTAAGCTAGAAGATTTATCTTTTGATTTAGCAGAGTACAACGATGTGTTGGCCCAATATCGATTGAAAAAGAAATATCATCGCTTAAAGGATGGAAGTTTCTTACAATTAGATTCAGAATCGATGCAATCTTTCTTTAATTTAGTAGAAGATTTAGAGTTAACTGAGGAGGATTTAAAACAAGAGGAAATTAAGCTCTCAAAATATCGTGCCCTTTATTTAGAACGAATTCTTGAAAAAAATGGGATTAAGTCGAAGAAAAATAAGGCCTTTCGACAACTAGTCAATGATTTTGAACAAATAGATGAAATGGAATACGTGTTGCCTAGTAGATTAAAGGCAACGCTAAGACCGTATCAGGAGACGGGGTATCGCTGGTTGAAAACATTAGCTGATTACGGCATGGGGGGGATTTTGGCAGATGATATGGGGCTTGGAAAGACACTTCAGGTCATTGCTATGTTGTGTGCGGAGTATGAGGGCGGTCAAGAGAAACCGAGTTTAATCGTGATGCCAAGCTCGCTTGTATTTAACTGGGCTGCAGAGTTTGAGCGATTTGCGCCGGATATGCGAGTATTAACACTTACGGGAACTGCTACGCAACGGAGTGAAAAATTACAGAATTTAATTGATTATGATGTTGTTTTAACCTCATATGATTTATTAAGACGGGATATTAAGGCGTATGAATCGGCATTTCGTTACATTATTTTAGATGAGGCGCATTATATTAAAAATCAAGCGACCCAAAATGCCAAAGCTGTAAAAAAGTTAGAAGGTGACGTTCGATTCGCGTTAACAGGAACGCCGCTTGAAAATTCGATCGCAGATGTTTGGTCGATTTTTGATTTTATTTTGCCAGGGTATTTATTAAGTTATTCGAAGTTTAAAAAACAGTATGAGAATCCGATAATTCGAGATAAGGATGAAAAATTATTAGCGCGCGTTCATCAACTGGTGGCACCGTTTATTTTACGACGCTTGAAAAAAGAGGTGTTAACCGAGTTACCAGATAAAGTAGAGTCAGTTGTTTATTGTGAGTTAGAAAAAGAGCAACGCAAGTTGTATGAGGCGACGCTTGTTAGTATGAATCAGGAACTGAAATCACAGTTAGGAGAAAGCGGCGATGGAGCAGGCCGTATGAAGATGCTTTCTATGTTAACACGACTTCGCCAACTTTGTTGCCATCCTGCCCTTTATTTAGAGGACTATCATGCTGAAAGCGCGAAATTAAATTTATGTTTAGAACTTATTCAAGAATGTAAAGAAAGTGGCCATCGCATCTTATTGTTCTCACAGTTTACATCAATGTTTGATTTAATGGCACCGAAACTTGATGCGTTAGGAATTTCATATTTTACATTGACGGGTGAAACAAAATCAGAACGACGCATGGAGTTAGCCACTCGTTTCAATGATGGGGAAGGAGACGTCTTCTTAATTTCCCTAAAAGCAGGTGGAACGGGGCTCAACTTAACGGGAGCTGATGTCGTGATTCATTATGACCCATGGTGGAATATGAGTGCCCAAAATCAGGCGACGGATCGTGCGTACCGAATGGGTCAACAGAATAAGGTGCACGTATATAAATTAATTGCGAAGGATACGATTGAAGAGAAGATTGAGAAGTTACAACAACAAAAGTTAGAGTTATCGGATTCGCTCGTCAAAGAGGGTGAAACGTTTATTACACATCTTTCAATGGAAGACATCGAAGGGTTATTTGAGGCTTAGGAGGTAGAAAAAACTTTAGGTAGTCGATACTTTTTTTGAAAATTAGTCTTTAATTTTTCAGTAAGAAAAGTCTATCCATTAGAAGGGAGATCAAATGAGGATAAATATTGAGTTCCCTTCGTTAATGACAACTAATCATAACTATATTTGAAACATTTTGATTAGAGAAAAAGTTCTCGTCTTTATATCGACGAGAACTTTTTTGTTTAAACCCATTTCTATGGAAGATAGTATTCTCTTATTTAAAAAATTGTGCTAAAATATTCGATGGAATTAGACAAAATACGACACACTCGAACTAGGATTTTTGAGGAAATGATTCTTTATATCCTCTCGGGAGTTTGCTGAACGAAAAGCTAAATAATGGCTAGCTAGTCGGTGAAAATCTGCGGTGATTCATCTCGATGAACACGAGTGGTTTCATGGATTCTTTCTTGGTGCATAGGAGTTGTTTGTTGAAGAACGTTAAAAAATGAATTTGCTGTAGAAAAAGATACACTCATTTTTTAAGAGAAATTTGATTTGAGGGTAAAGGGGATATTATTAATGAAAGGTATTATTTATAGAGGGGGGAAAGTAGAATCTTCACTCAAAAACTAGAGGTACTAAATTTATCATTGAATCTATGGTGATCAACCGGGCGATATGTTAAATAGAGGGTGTTGTCTCTTTACTAAGAAGGTGATACGTGAAAACAAAGAGCGAGTTACTCAACTTGTGAACAGATGATGTTTCTAAGTGATGGTCAATCAGACGAATTTGCAAAAGTTTTATCATAAATTCATAAAGGAGGATTGCACTATGAAAAAACTTAAAAAGAAAACAGTTGCCGTTGTCATCACGACCCTTTCGACAACAACGTTAATTAATAATAAACAGGTAGAGGCGCATGCTATTCCGTATAAAAATAATGAAGTTAGCCTATCAGCGAATACACCAAATAATAATACTCAATTTATGTATTTATCAGATATGGGCTATATGTCGAATTTATCTCATACTGCATGGGGGGACATAAAATTAGATCAAACTTTAGAGGGTGGAACCATTAAGCTTAATGTAGATGGCGAAGCACTAGAGTTCAATAAGGGGATAACGGCACATGCCACATCAACTGTTGTATTTGATGTCTCTCATTATTCAAATCAATATTCACGATTTACGACTTATGTTGGGGTGGATAAATCTCAAGGCGATAGAGGAAATGGAGTAAAGTTTAAAGTTTTAACTTCTGTTGATGGTCAAAATTGGGAAGAAAAGTTTGAGACGGATGTTCTTAAAGGGAATGATCATGCAGTCTTTATTGATATTGATATTACAGGGGCAAATTATTTAAAACTTTATGCTGATGATAATGGTTCAAATGGAAACGACCATTCTGTTTATGCCGCTCCACGTATCATGGTACCTGATTATGATATTTCGTCTGAGTACCTTCAAGGGGTTAAAAGTGTTTCAGATTATGATAAAATCATCCGAGAAAAGTACAATGAAAGTCATCAATTGACGGATGAAATTAAAGAATTAGTCTTAAAAAGAACGCTGACGCAACGAGTAGGATTTTATACCCTTCAAAAACTTATTGCTAAAAGCGATGATCATAAAAATACGATCACTTGGCTTTTGAATCACCCGCATGTTTTAGAATTATATATTATGGGGGGTGAAATTGAGAAATCTGGATCTTATGTTCAATCCATGGATGTGCTAACTCAGCTATACCATGAATATAAAGATGATTTTGAAGACCCAGTAAATGGAGAATTTTATTTAAAATTAGCGCTTTCTCTTTCGTTGAGTCATGCACAGACTATAAGATTGTGGACAGGAAATGGTACTCCTTCGAATGCCGTTGAGCGATATAAAATTTATAAAGAAAATTATTTAAATGGACGTATAGCCGAAGGTGGAGATGCCAAATTATTTAAAAATTTACCGATTGAATTAATGCGATGGGTGACAGATAACAAAATTGACGATGAAGAAATTAATTGGTTGATTGATACGGCTTTGGCAAGAAAAGTAAACGGTAAAAATCATTTAGATGCTTATGAATATATTGAATATACAGATGGTTATAATTATAATGATGAAAAGTTTTATTTAGAAGAAAATTATGAGATGTGGAACAATAAATATAACATTAGCTCGTTAACAGGATATGGACAAAGAGGGGTTCATAAGCTTTGGATGGTGTTTGAAGATGGTTCCGTTTGTGGGGGACTAGCAAAAACGTATGCTAATTTGGGACAAGTATTTGGAATCCCTTCTGCCGGAATTGGTCAGCCAGGCCATGGAGCAACGCTATCTTATAGAGAAAATAGTAATGGACAGGGAACCTGGGTTATCCAAAATGATATTTCAGGTTTTAGAGAATCTGAAAAGGGTGAACGCCTACTTTTAGGATGGGGATCAAAAACAAGCAAGTGGGTTTCTTATTTTAATGTCAGTTACGTACTTTTAGCCCAACACGCCTTAAATCATTATGCGGATTATATCACAGCCTCTTATTATAATTTATTAGCTAAATCATATGAATCTGAGCCAACAAAGCAGGAAGAAATTTATGAAAAGGCACTCCAAGTTCAAAATTATAATTTAGATACATTAGTAGGATTAATTGAGACTTATAACAAAGTAGACAGTAAAACAAGTGCAGATTATTTACGATTAGCTCAAAAGGTAGCGAATGGTTTAACTTATTTCCCGTTGCCATTTGTTGATTTAATGAATTTAATGGACCCCTTTATGACAGATGATACGGATAAAGTTGTCTTTGATATGTTAAGAACAACAACGTTACAAAGAGCTACTCAAGCAACAGCTTCAGATTCAACTCAACCTAATGAATGTATAAGTGTCGCTAAATATTTATTAGGTGATTATACAACGGAGTTGGCTTCATTTTCATTTGATGGAGAAAATGCTGGGAAGATTAAGATTGATGAAGCTTATGCTAATTCAAACATTCGTTGGGAATATAGTTTAGATAATTGGCAAACGAAAAAGGAAACGGGTGACAAAGAGGTTACATTATCAGAAAAAGAGTTACAACAAATTAATGCGACTGATGATATTCAAATTTCACTTGTAGGGACATCAGAAATTTATACGATTGATATTACTAAGCAGCAAACCCCTAACATTTATGTCAATGATCTTGAAAATCAAATTAAGGGAGCTATTGTTCCGCTTGAATACAGTGAGGATGGCGGTCAAACATGGACTTTATATGAAGATGAACGTTTGACAGGCAATCGAACATTAAAAGTTAGATATCGTGCCTCGGGAACAGCCCTACAAAGTGAGATGACGGACTGTCAGTTTACAGAAGATATTGAACAAGCAGATAGAACGTATATTCCATTAGAAAATGTCTCACTTTATTTATATTCTTCTCAAAATAATGATACGGAACATGCGGCGATTAATATGCTTGACGGAAATATTTACACCGGTTGGCACAATTCATTTAGTGGTGAAAAAGATAAGTATTATTCAGTTCAATTTAATCAGCCTAAATATTTAACGTCTATTGATTATTTTGGTGACGGTGGAAATGGAAAACTAAAAGATGTAGATATCTATACGAGTATGGATGGTGTGAATTGGGAAAAGAATACAGAAATTCGTCATTTACCAAATACTAATGGATGGAAGACTTTAAATTTAAATGAGCCAACGTTAACAAAATATGTCATGTTCCATGCAGTGAGTACGCATGGTGCGCGTCCGAATGAGTTTGTTTCAGGTAGAATGTTTAATTTCTTTGAAGATACAACGAAAGAGGTTGAACCGCAAGTATCAGTTAACTATAATATCGAGCAGTTAACGAATCAGGATGTCTTAGCAACTCTTCAATTACCTGAAGGCTATACGGTAATAGGAGAGGCTACCCATCTATTCACTCAAAATGGAAGCTATACTTTTACTTATCAATCACCGACTGGAAAACAATTTACATATGAAGCGACAGTTGATTGGATTGATAAGGTAGCCCCAACGGCGACGATTTCATATAATTGTGAGCAGAAAACAAATCAGAATGTGACTGCAACGCTAATGAGCGATGAAGAGATTACGGTTGAAAATAATAATGGGGAATCGACGTATGAATTTACAGAAAACGGAGAATTTACGTTTATTATTAAAGATAAGGCTGGTAATAGAAGCGAGTTTACCGCAAAGGTCACATGGATTAATAAAGAGAAGCCAATATTAGATGTGACTTATAGTACGATGGAGAGTACGACTCAGCCGGTTACAGCAACGTTAATAACTGAGGATGTGCAAGTAAAAGCGATTAACGGCAAAGAAATTACAGTGACAAATAATGATGGATCGGCATCATATGTTTTCACTGAAAATGGTGAATTTACGTTTGAATATGTAGATGATTACGGAAATGAAGGAACAACAACAGCTAAAGTAGATTGGATAGTTGCAGATACGGTGAATGACTACTTCATTCCGGATGAAATAGTGGATCTTATTAATTTAGATCTTTTAATTCCGGTGATGGGAAATGCAACGGCAGATGCCCCTTTGCATTTCAATATCAATGAGCTTGCGACGGTGGATGATTTATCCCAAATGATAGATAACATGTTAGACCGTTATACGTTAAAAGTAAGTGTCCTAGAGGTAGAGAATGATTTATGTTACGCCTTAGAGTTAAGCAACGGCCATGAAACGTACTATTTCGTATTTCATGTTAAATCGGAGCAAACGGCAATCTTGGATTACTTAGATTCACTTGTTGAAAATTCGAATCAACCTGAAAATCCAGGGCAACCAAGTGAACCGGAACAGCCTGAAAATCCAGGGCAACCAGGTGAACCGGAACAGCCTGAAAATCCAGGACAACCAGGTGAACCAGAACAACCTGAGAACCCAGGACAGCCAAGTGAACCAGAACAACCCGAAAATCCAGAACAACCTGAAAATCCAGGGCAACCAAGTGAACCGGAACAGCCTGAGAACCCAGGGCAACCAGGTGAACCGGAACAACCAGGTGAACCAGAACAGCCTGAGAATCCAGGGCAACCAGGTGAACCAGAACAACCTGAAAATCCAGGGCAACCAGGTGAACCAGAACAACCTGAAAATCCAGGACAACCAGGTGAACCAGAACAGCCTGAAAATCCAGGACAACCAGGTGAACCAGAACAGCCTGAAAATCCAGGGCAGCCAAGTGAACCAGAACAACCTGAAAACCCAGGACAACCGGGTGAACCAGAACAGCCTGAGTTACCAGGGCAACCAGAGAATCCAGGGCAACCAGGTGAATCGGAACAACTTGAGAATCAAGATCAAGGCATGCCACCTAAGACAGGATTAAATGGAGCACTTGGAGTAGCAGGGGCTTTATCAATCATTTCGGGACTGATCGGAATGAAAGGTCGTAAGAATAAAAGGAGAGGTTAAGTCCCTTTCTTAACTAATCTCATGAGGATTAAAAAATGGAATTCATTTTCTATCCAGTGAAATTTTAAAACGAGTTTGGAGCCTTCCCATTAAATATCTAGATGCGGGGTCTCTGGACTAGCAGATGATCGAAAAGTATTAATATTTTGAAGCAGTTTTCTAAAGTAAGTGCTTGAAATTAAATTAAATGTCGTATTTTGTTTATTAAAGGAATGTTGTATACTTAAAGGGCAACATTCCTTTTTTTAGGATGTTAGAGGACAACAGGAATTTAGGAACTAGGAGGAGCAGTTTTTATGAAGCGGTATTTGAGAGAGTGGTGGCCGATTGCAGTTGTATTGGTCGTGTGTGCAGTAATGGTCTGGGTCTCAGGTTTAATTTTTGAGGGAGGATATTTACCGAATCGGTTAAATCGTGATGTGCAGTATTATTCTGCGACCGTCCTTGATGTGGTGAATGAGGATTTAGGACCAGATAATTACACGAAAGAGTTTACGGTCGGGGTTCAAGAGATTCAAGTGAAGTTGACGGATGGCCCTTATAAAGGAGAGGTCCATACGTTTAAAAATCATATTAGTCGTTTGTATAATACGATTGTTCAAAAGAACACGGATATTATTGTGGGAACGTATATTCATGAGGGCGAGATTTTAGATTTAACGGTGAGCAGTTATCAACGCCATTCGGTTTTAGGCCTGCTCGCGCTTATTTTTTGTGCGTTAGTGGCCTGGATTGGAAAGTTAAAAGGGATTAAATCATTAGTGTCGTTATTTTTTACCGGCGTGTGTGTCATTTATTTAATGTTGCCTCTTTTATTATCAGGAATGAATCCGGTGTTAGCGGCGATTCTCATTGTCTTCTTAAGTACGTTTGTGACGCTTTGGTTAGTAGCGGGACTTAATAAGAAATCAATCACAGCGATGATTGGAACATTGGCCGGGGTCTTAATTGCAGCGTTAGTGGCGTATGTCTTTAGTGAGCTCGCCCATTTATCAGGGGGGACGATGCAAGATACGGAGGCGTTGCTTTATGTCTCAGAAACGAGTCACTTACAAGTGAAGGGACTCTTGCTTGCGGGAATTTTAGTAGCGTCCCTTGGGGCGGTCATGGACGTGGCGATGTCGATTGCGTCGGCAATGTTTGAGCTTTCGAGTGTGAATGAGAAGTTATCGTCTAAAGAATTGATCCGCAGTGGAATGAATGTCGGAACAGATATGATTGGAACGATGACGAATACGTTAATTTTAGCACTAGCGGGTGGCTCATTATCGACGGTTATTTTGATTTATGCGGCAACGATTAGTCCATTACAACTCATTAATTTAGATGTCCTTGGAACGGAGTTAATTCAAGGGATTGCCGGGAGTATTGGAATTGTCATTACAGTACCAGTCACGGTTTTAGTGGCAGCCTTCTTCTGTATGAAACAAAAATAAGACAAAAGATGGAATTTTCCGTCTTTTTTTTACATTTTTACCGAAATAATGTTAAAAGGACACAATTTTATGGTATAATCCGGACGAGTTGTAAGAAAAAGGCCAAAATAGATTGCAACTAGAATTTAGACTTGGAGGGTATTATGAGGAGTATAGTTTTAAAGAAATTATTAAACGGAACCTTAGCCTTTAGCGTGCTTGCTTCAGGATTTGTTGTTCCAAGTCCAAAAGCTTATGCACAAGTGGTGCAAGAAGCAGAAAATCAACAACAAACGGAATTTTTAAGTGTTGATTTTAGTCAATATCCAACATTAGCAGAAGGATGGGAGGCCAAAGCGGATAAAAAACCTTATTCGGGTGGTGTCACTTCATCTAAATCATTGAAGTTAAATAAAGATGGATATTATTTAAAAACGCCAGTCTTTGGGTTGAAAGAAGAGGCAACATTATCATTTTCAACAAAAGGGTATTCAGCAACAGGAGAAGGAGATTCTGTTTTAAAAGTTAAAGCAGCGATCAACGGTGAGTGGCAAGAGCTACACACATTAACGTCATTTGAGACAAGCTTTGTTCAAACAGAAGTTCTTGTTCCAAAAGAAGCGACGCAATTACAAATTGTGTTAGAAAAGCGTGGTGCTTTTAATGTTGCGTTAGATGGTGTTAAGTTAACGGGGGTTGGAAGCATCGTTGAAGGTGGCGATCAATTACCGGATGCACCAGAAACAGATAAACCTGAACAGGGAGAACCTGATCAAGGGGTAAACCCACCAGCGAACGATGAGACGCAAAAACCTGAGGTTGATGCGTATGGAGAGCCTGTCGTATCAGGGGCATCAAGTCTTGAAGTAGGAATGACTTCAACCGTTCAAACGACAACAAAAGAAGGGGACATCGTCTCAGATGTTAAATATGAGTCAACCAATCCGGATGTTTTAACGATTGATGACTCAGGGAAAATTCAAGCGTTAAAAGAAGGAATTACCCAAATTGGAGCCGTGGCGATCATCAATGATAAGAAATATGTCGGTCAAAAACGTTTAGAGGTCACGACAGCGACGGATTATCCAATTACGGTTTTTGAAGAGGGATTCAAAGAGTTCCCGACGTTACAAGAAGGATGGCAAACGAATTTATCAGCCGATGATAAATACTCAGGTGGAAATGAAGCCGGTCCAGCATTAAAGTTAACAAAACAAGGACAATTCGTTGAAACGAGTGAATTCCGTTTAATCGGGAATGGATTATTAAAGTTCGCCGCTAAAGGGAACGCTTCACAAGCAAGTGGAACAACGGTATTACGTGTTCAATATCAATCAAACTTTAAAGATGAGTGGAAAAACTTAGCGATGTTTAACTCATTTAGTAGTAAGTTTGAATCATTTGGAGTGCGTATTCCTGAAGATGCGACACGTCTTCGCATTTTTGTTGAAGAAAAAGGGAAAATGAATATTGCATTCGATGATATGCGTTTATTCGCTCAAGAACTGGGTGAAAAAGAAGCGGATACGATTGCTCCTGTCATTGAAATGATTGACGAAGTGACGTCAGGAAATTTAGATGAAGAAGTGATCATTAAAGCCAACGTGACAGATAATCGTAAAGTTGGCAAAGTGACGTTATATTATCGTGTCGTAGGTGAAACTGAATTTAAAACGATTCCGATGGGATTAACAAATGGCGTTTACCAAGGGATTATTGGAACACAGGAATTATCAGCCCAAGGAATCGAGTATTATATTCAAGCAACAGATGTTGAAGGAAATGAAGCGACGACAGATTTAATGACGATTTCAATTTCTGCAGAGGATTATACGAAACCAACGATTACCTCAATCTCACCTGCCGATCAGGCGAATGTAGGAAAAAATAAAACACCTAAAATTTCAGCTAAATATAGCGATCGTTCAGGTGTGGACGTGGATTCTGTTCAGTTAATCGTTAACGGTGAGGATGTCACGAAAGCGGCGACGGTTTCTGAAACGGAAGTTGTTTATCAAGTGGAGCAAGCGTTAGAGAATGGAACGCACACCGTTCAATTAATGTTAGCCGATCTAGCAGGTAATGAGTTAGTTAAAGAATGGTCGTTTAAAGTATCAGATGTTGAGCGCCAATTATTCTTTGGACAGTTACACTCACATACGAATTTATCAGACGGTGCTGGAACGATTGATGATGCGTATACGCATGCACGTGAAGTTGCCGGTGTTGATTTCTTGGCCGTAACAGATCATTCAAACTCATTTGATAATGATACGCAAGCGAACATTGCGGATGGATCGATGAGTGAAAAATGGCAAACGGGATTAAATGCAGCGGATAAGTATAACGAAGATGGAGCTTTTGCTGCGATTTATGCGTACGAGATGACATGGTCAGCCGGAACAGGTAAATATGGACACATGAATACGTTCAATACGGCAGGGTTTGAAACGCGTACGAATTCAGCGATGAATTTACGTAACTACTATTCAACGTTAAAAACACAACCGCAATCGGTTTCACAGTTTAACCACCCAGGAACAACATTCGGTGATTTTGCAGACTTCGGATTCTATGATGAAGACATTGATCAATTAATCACGTTAATCGAAGTTGGTAACGGGGATGGACCGATTCGAAGTAGTGCGCACTTCCCATCTTATGAATATTATACACGTGCATTAGATAAAGGATGGCATGTGGCTCCAACGAATAACCAAGATAATCATAAAGGGTTATGGGGGAATGCCAATACGGCGCGTACAGTTATTGAGGCAGAAGCGTTAACACGCGATGATTTATATGAAGCGATTCGCGAGCGTCGTGTTTACTCAACAGAAGATGAGAACTTAGAAATTTCTTATGAGTTAAACGGAGCAACAATGGGATCGATTCTATCTGAACAAGACTCAGCAGAAGTTTATGTTAAAGTTAAAGATCCAGATGCGAAAGATACGATTGATAAAATCCAATTAATTACAGATGGTGGACGTGTGGCACACGAGATTACAGACGTTGACCAAACAGAAAAAGAGTGGACGTTATCTTTTACGCCCGATGCTTCATCAACGTATTACTATGTGAAAGTCACACAAAATGACTTAGATATCGCCGTGACAGCCCCAGTTTGGATTGGTGAAAAAGAGAATGTTGGGATTTCAAAAGTCACAGCAAGTTCTTCAAAAGTCTTAGTCGGTGATGAGGTAACGGTAGATACGGTGGTTTATAATAATGAATCAACACCAGTAACGAATGTTTCAGTTGAATATTATGTGAATGGTGAAGAAAAAGCAGCAGGCAGTGATGCATTAGCAGCTATTGATCCATCAGATACAAAGACATTGAGTGCAACTTTCCCAATCACGAAAAAAGGTAAAAATGTGATTGAGGCGAAGATTACGTTAACGGTTAATGGGGCGACACGCGAGTATACGGAACGCCTAGAAGTTAAAGCGTTCGATTCAAGTGAAGTCAGTCACGTTTTAATTGATGGTAGTCATGAAAATGCTTATGTTGCGGATGCGAAATATCCAAATAATATGAAGTATGTAACAGAACTTGTGGCGCAAGAAGGTGGAATTGTTCATGTGAATGATAAGCCGATTACAACAGACGTCTTAAATGGAATGGATGTCTTAATCTTAACTGACCCATCAAATGATTTTTATTATACGGATGATGAGGTATTAGCAATTAAAAACTACGTTGAAGCAGGTGGACATCTGATTATCACATCCAAGGCGGATTACGGTGATAAAGAGGGTGAGTACGGAAATGCGGCCCAAGGAAACAAGGTGTTAGAAGCGATTGGTTCAGCGTTACGATTTAACGATGACCAAGTCATTGACGAGAAGGAATATAGTAACCAAAATTATCGATTATACTTTGATGATTATAATGAGGAAAGTCCTTATACGAAGGGCATTGATTTTGGAAAAATTGAGCAAGGAAATGCCAATAACCAAGATTATAAGTTTAGTTTCTATAGTGGAAACTCGGTTTTAGTTAAAGATGCGTCAGCAACGGTTGATTTAGTTGTTCGCGGCCATGAAACAACGAAGAACTCGGATGCTGATAAGCAGGGTGATTTTGAAGCGTTAAAAGAGGGAGAGGTTATTGCTTTAGCGGTTGAGACGTTAGAGAACGGAGCAAAAATTGTTGCTTCTGGGGTGACTTTCTTCTCAGACTTCGAAATGGATCCAACGCGTGATTATTCAAACCGTACGATTATGACAAATATTATTAATGAGGTGGCGCCAGCGAAAGAGGCGGAAATTACTCCAATTGCGACGCTTCATACGGATGTTGATGGAGATAATCAACCGGATTTAGCGGGTGAAACGCATACGATTGAAGGAATTATTACGGCAGGAAATACGAACCCGTTAAATACATTCTTTGATGTTGTTTATGTGCAAGATGAAACAGGTGGAATTACAATTCACCCAATCGCAAATACAAAGTTAAAACTTGGACAAAAAGTTCGTATTACCGGAATTGTTGGTTCATACGAAGGGGATACACAGTTAGGTGAGGTTCAAGAGTTAACAGATGTTGAAATTATTGATCAATCCATTCAATTAGTGGATCCAACGAACTTATCAACGGCGGATAGTATGTTAGAAAAATATGAAGGATTGTTAGTTCGCGTGCAAGGAACGGTTCAATCGATTGACGCGGCGTCAGGAAAAATCATCGTCAATGATGGTTCAGGAGATGCTCGTGTTCATATCCAAGGGTACATCGGTGGTGGAGAATCACAAGAGGCTGTTGGAAAATGGGTTGAGCGTATCAACGTCGGTGACACGATTTCAGCCATCGGATTAGCTGCCGAAGATGCGGAAGGTAAACGAATTCGCGTTCGTAATACAGATGAAGTGGTCGTCGTTGCTGGCGACACACCAGATCAACCGGGAACACCTGAAGAGCCAGAACAACCAGATCAACCGGGAACACCTGAAGAGCCAGAACAACCGGATCAGCCAGGAACACCTGAGCAACCGGAACAACCAGAAAACCCAGGAACACCTGAGCAACCAGAAAAACCGGAAAATTCGGGAACATCTGAGCAACCGGAACAACCAGAAGGATCACGACCTGTGACAGGACAAGCATTAATGGGATATTTATTCGTGGGCTTAACACTTATCGGGTTAGGATTCATCTTCATGAGAAAACAGCGTTTCATGAAAAAATAATGAAGTTAAAAATTGTTTAAGAAATTAGATCATGAGTGACGTAAAGGCTAACTTGTCCCTTCTTAGTAGGGGATGGGTTAGCCTTTTTTCGTTAGAGACTTTAGTCTGTTGAACACGCAAAGCGTGTGAAACATAAAACCACCCGCTATGCGGGTGGCGAATAAAAGTTTATAACCCCATTAAAAAATCACCTTTTTTCCTATAATAGAGTTGTTCAAGCTACTATTTTAGAAGAGAAGGTGATTTTTATGGCGAATCAAACAAATAGTTTATCGCACACAAAATGGATGTGCAAATACCATATTGTGTTTACTCCTAAGTATAGACGAAAAATAATATATAATCAATATAAAACAAGTATAAGAGATATTTTAAAACAACTTTGTGCCTATAAAGGAGTTGAAATTATTGAAGGGCATTTAATGCCAGATCATGTCCATATGTTAGTAAGTATTCCACCTAAAATGAGTGTATCTAGTTTTATGGGATATTTGAAAGGAAAGAGTGCATTGATGATGTTTGATAAACATGCAAATTTGAAATACAAATTTGGAAATCGGCATTTTTGGGCAGAAGGATATTATGTCAGTACGGTTGGCCTAAATGAGGCAACGATAAGGAAATATATTCAGGATCAGGAAAAGCATGATATTGCGATGGATAAATTAAGTGTAAAAGAATATGAAGACCCCTTTAAGGGGTAGCCAGTAGAACGAGCACTCCTTTAGGGGTGAGCAAAGGTGGCAATGGCAAGTAGCTTGAACAAAGTGAAAGCTAGCGCCTTGAGACGCTAGCCGGTAATCAGGGCTTATAGCCCTGGAGAAAACTACCCGTTTGACGGGTAGTTTTTATTGATGCATAAAAAAGTGGCAGCCAGGGGGAAGGCTACCACTTAGGGAGAGAATAATATGAAGTTTTTAGGGGGAGTAAGTTTATTACTTACCTTTATATGATGGTTAAAAGGACGATTTTTATTCAGTAAAATTATATTAAATTATAAAATTTTATGAGTTATTGGGATAAAGATTATTTTTTACAAAATATTCTATAATGAATATAGCATGGAATAAAGGAGGTGACGCAGATGGAACGGCAAGTGGAGTGTTTTATCGGTAATTCCTTTTTGAAATCGGAGGACGATCAGGAAAAAATCTATTTTTTAGGAGCTGAGCGCATCGGAAAAGGGGAGTGGATGATTAAACTCCTTTTTGAAAAAAACTCGTCATTCGCTCTCACGCCTGATGAGGTACTCCCTGTTCAAATAGGACAACATCCGATCAATCTCCCCGTTAAGGTTGGCGGATGTATTCCATTTTCTCATCATCTGGGGAATGAGATTGAGGTGGAGCGAGGGTTTATTATTTCATCGACGGATACTGAATTTTTCCCCATTGATAGCATCACGTTTGATAAAATTTCCCCGGCCCATGTGGAGCTAACGTGTGAGTACTTAGAGGATGGAGGGGAATATCCTTCTCATATCTGTTAACAAGGATGACGGTATAAAAAAAGAACGCTAATCATTAGCATTTAATGATTGACGTTCTTTTTTATTGATTACGCTTCGTTTAACTCTTTTAAGTAAGCTTGAACTTGATCACGTAAATCTTTACGATTTAATGAGAAGTCGATTGTTGCTTTAATAAATCCGAATTTATCTCCAACATCATAGCGTTGTCCTTCGAAGTCATAGGCATAAACGGCTTGACGATCCATTAAACGGTCGATCGCATCTGTTAACTGGATTTCTCCTCCAGCCCCAGCTTCTTGCGTTTCTAACATTTCAAAAATTTCTGGTGTTAAGACGTAACGTCCCATAACGGCTAAATTTGATGGGGCTTCTTCTTGTTTTGGTTTTTCAACCATTCCAGAAAGTTTAACTAAACGTCCGTCTGCTTGGTGTGATTTTGAAGGTTTCATGATTCCGTATTTAGAAACATCTTCATCAGCAACAGTTTGAACACCCATGATTGAGCATCCATTTTTTTCGTACGCTTTAATTAATTGAAGCGTTGCTGGATTTTCATCGTTAACGACAATATCATCTCCAAGTAAGACCGCGAATGGTTCATTACCAATGAATGTTTTGGCACATAAAATGGCATGTCCTAATCCTTTAGCCTCTTTTTGACGAATATAGTGAATTTGAGCCATGTTCGAAATGTTTTGTACCATTTCTAACATTTCTGTTTTCCCTTTTTTCGCTAACGTGTCTTCTAATTCGTATGATTTATCGAAGTGATCTTCAATTGAACGTTTCGTTGAACTCGTAACAATTAAAATTTCTTCAATACCAGAAGCAATCGCTTCTTCAATGATATACTGAATCGTTGGTTTATCAACGATAGGTAACATTTCCTTTGGTTGTGATTTTGTTGCCGGTAAAAAGCGTGTTCCAAACCCAGCAGCAGGAATAACAGCTTTACGAACTGGTTTTCTCATCTACATCTAACTCCTTTTCTCTCTTTTCATTAAAGATAGCAAGATTATACCATAAAATAAAAAAAATGTCGATATAATCTTGTGCTTATGTTAATAATATAAAAAAAAACACGAGCTATGTCTAAATTTGTTTCTATAAATAGAAAGCTTACAAGGGATGAACTGGTTTTTCGTTATAGAGATCTTTTAATTGGGATTCAGGAGGAACAGAGGTTAGGTGATATTTTTAAAAAATCAACGGATGCTCCTTAATCTATCGGGGGGGAGTCATATTTTTGATTTCATGTAATGTAATGTCGTCAATTGGATTAAGGGATGGATTACCTTAAAATGAACAACGATTCCTCCTAATCTATTATCCATTTTATTTTGTATCTTTTATGAGGGAGCTTTAATAATTCATCAGGAATGTAGTGTGTTATATCGTTTATACTTTGATATTAGTTTAAGAATAACCGGGGGAAGTTATGTTAGATTCAAATAGTTTATTTTTTTTAGAGAAGAGTAACTATCTCTCGTGCTCGTGGTCTTTTTTAGAGTATTAAAATGAATTATAACTTTGATATGTAACTTTTTGTCGAAATACGTATGGATTTTGTCGAAACACGTATAAAATATATAAAAAAAAGATAAATATTATACAATTAATTCATACTGGGGAAATAATGTCTAATAATTTCATGAATATTGTATTAATTTAATTGATTATAAATGGATGAGATTTGAAAGAGAATCTTTTTTTTCGCGAGGTGTCGACGCCGAAAACTTTTTAGAGGAGAAAATTTTTGTGAAAGGATATTTTTGTCTAAAAGTATTTTTAATATCTTCGGCCCCCCAAAAATTTTTTATTCATCCAAGGGAGATTAGTTAGTAGCTAATAGAGCATTCTTAAGTAACTCCAAATAGTTTTTAAAGGCGAAGCGTCTACTTGGCGAGCAGCATGATTAAAAGGGGGTAGTTTTATATAAATGGCACTGAAAATTTGAAAAAGTTAATAGATATTAGTCTTATTTTTAATCCGGGATTATTTTTGCTCGTTTTTAATAAAGGAGAATATCATACAGGGAGATACGTCATTTATATTTTTAAAATTTATGAAGGAGGATTGTGTTATTCGTGAGAAAATTTAAAGTTAAGTCGTATATCTACATTTCTATAGGTGTAATGAGTGTTTTTTCAGAATCATCATTAGATGTAGAAGCAAAATCTCATCAAGGTAGCTATTATAGTGAATTAAATGCACCAGAATTTTATGGGACAACGAAAGTTGTCATTAAAATAGGGGATTCTTTTGATGTAAATGATGCAAAGTATAGAATTTTTGCGAGGGATTTTGAAGACGGTGATTTAACGAAGAAAATTGAATTAGTTTCTAATACAGTCGATACAACGAAAACTGGAAGTTATACTGTTCAATATGCTATTACAGATTCACATCAAAATACAACAACGCTAACTGTTCCTGTAGAGGTAACGGATGCGCCAGATATAAATCCAAAGGTAGAAAGAACATTGTTTACCCTTCCATCGATGGACAATATGGCAAAGGTAGGAACACATCGTGCAAATCAAGGAGATAGTCAACATTTAGGAATTTTTATGCCCGCCCATTCATCGATTAAAATTAAGATGTTATCGGGCAGTAAGGATAAGACGTTTCAATTGATGAATAATGATTCTCATACAGAAAAATCGGTAGTTGTAAAGTCAGATAATTCAGAGTTACTTATCACTGCAGATTATGGATCTGTACCTTTTCTTAAAACTAATAGCGGAGATAATTTGGAAAAGGAAGTTGTAGAAATCGAATTCATAGACCCAAATATCAAATCACTGAATTATTATCATTATCAAGATGACGAAACATCATTTATGGAGAATTGGCGAAAGGATACTGATAGTTATGCGGTTATTGAAAACGAAGTTGTTACAGTGCTCGTTCCCTATCATGATATTGATAAGATTACAATTCCAACTGACTTTTCCAATGGGTTCCATACATTTTAGACGAGTTTTTATATTATTGGCAAGAAGTCGTGGATTTTTTCGATTACTGTTTAGGATTAGACTTTAATCCAGAGAACCCACTTGATCAGAATGTAAGAAGCCGGTATAAAGTAAAAGCTAATAGGCATGGTGCTGGTGCTGCATATTACTCGATTGACCACGTTGGTGTTAATGACCTAGTGTTGCTTCTTTTTTTCAACGGAATTGGGGGGGATTACATGAATTTGCCCACGGATATCAAGGCTCTTTAGGAAAAGTAGGGATGCCGTTAGGAGAGGTTTCTAACAACTTTTTTGGATGGTTTTTTCAGTACTATAGCATGTATACCGATAGATTTTCAACTAACTACGATTTTGCTGGTGGGCTTGGTGGAAGCAGCAGTAGAGGTTTAATAGATGAATCAGAAACCATACCTAATAAAGAAAGGATAGAGGGTAAGACGTTTTATGATTTGGATTTTTCTAAACAGCTGTATGTTTTATTAAATCTCTTCGAAAGTCTCGATTCTGAAAAAACATTAAGAGAATTAAATAAATGGTATCGACGATATTGTGATGCTCATGATTATAAAAATACAATAAATAACCAAGATGCATTTGTACGAATGATTGCAGAACAGTATGGATATAATGTGATTCCTTACTTTGAAGCTTGGGGAATAAAAGTATCTTCAGAAACAAAAGAGATGATTTTTGACAATGACTATAAGCTATTAGGTGTGCTTGGTGATATGGTTACTGATGAGGGTCTAACGACAAACATTAAGGTAGATGAAGGATTAGCAGGGGACTATTCATTAGTGAGTAATGATCTTTTGAATAAGTTTCAATTAACGGGTAAATTACAAATTGATATTAAGATTGATGGTTTTAACCAAATTAAAGATAAGTACCTATACTTATTAGATGGTGACCGATTAGTTAAAAAAGTTAAAGTTGAAAATCCAATAATTGAATTAGAGAATATGCCACTAGGAACTTATAAATTACAAATGCCTATTCCTAATGAAATGTCTATTCCTAATGAAATGTCTAATTATAAATACGATTATGACTATGTTATTGTGAGTCAGGGAGAAAGTAAAAAAGAGTATGAATATACTACTCTATCAGCGCCTGATTACAACAATAGTATGTGGTTAGGAATTAAAGGTATTTATAATACTTACGGATTTAAATTAGAATTAACAGAATCTAATAAAGCAAAAATTACATTAGGCGCTGCTAATTTAGGAAATCAAAATAGTACGTGGGAATCTCAACCAGATAAAATTTACACCTCAGTTACTATTTATGATAACCAAAATAATGAGGTTTATAAAAAAGAAGTAAAAGGTAGAGAATATTTTAGCGCATCAGGGGCAATAGTGACTGATATTGATATTGATTCTAGATATATTGTTGAAGTTTATCACGTTAACCCGAGAAATCATGTAAAAGTTTTTAGTACGTTAGATGGAGAAGAACTGTCAGATTATAGTACAACAGAGGTAACTACCCGATATATTGTTACTGATTATGGATTCCGTAAAGAAACTATGTCAGAGGAAGAGGGGGTTAATGCTAGCTATCAACGTTTAAAAAGTTATTTAACAAGAAAAATAGATGAATATCAAGAAAATGTAACAGAAGAAGAGTTAGAAAACAAACATAAAAATATTGGCGTGAAGCAAGAGATTTTAATGGCCATCGAAATGTTAAGAACTGAGGATCAAGTTAAATATAAAACATTGTATGATCGAATAAAAAGAGGCGGGATACCGAAGTTAGTTGAAATAAAAGAGTTCAGCTTTACTGTAGGGGCAGAAATTGATTTGTATAGCCTGATTGAAGCTAAAGACAACGAAGACGGAATATTGACATTAACATCGGAAAATACTCAAATTACAACAGATTTAGATGTCAACATCCCGGGGAGCTACGTCGTTAACTACGTGATTTTTGATTCAGATAAAAATAGGCTAGATCTTTCAATCCAAATTACTGTACTTGAGCAACCAGAACAACCGGGTGAACCGGAACAATCAGAGAATCCAGGCCAACCAGGTGAGCCGGAACAACCTGAGTTACCAGAACAGCCTGGGAATCCAGGCCAACCAGGTGAGCCGGAACAACCTGAGTTACCAGAACAGCCTGAGAATCCAGGCCAACCCGAATTACCGGAACAACCTGAGATACCAGAACAACCAGAGTTACCAGAACAACCGGGTGAGCCGGAACAACCGGAGAATCCAGGACAACCAGGTGAACCAGAACAACCTGAGTTACCAGAACAACCTGAGTTACCAGAACAACCGGAGAATCCAGGACAACCAGGTGAACCAGGACAACCAGGTGAACCAGAACAACCTGAGTTACCAGAACAGCCTGAGAATCCAGAACAACCGGAGAATCCAGGCCAACCAGGTGAACCAGAACAACCTGAGTTACCAGAACAGCCTGAGAATCCAGAACAACCGGAGAATCCAGGACAACCAGGTGAGCCGGAACAACCAGGTGAACCAGAACAACCAGAGTTACCAGAACAACCGGGTGAACCGGAACAACCTGAGAATCCGGGCCAACCTGAGTTACCAGAACAACCGGAGTTACCAGAACAGCCTGAGAATCCAGGCCAACCAGGTGAGCCGGAACAACCTGAGTTACCAGAACAACCAGGTGAACCAGAACAGCCAGGTGAGCCGGAACAACCTGAGATACCGGAGCAACCAGAGAATCCAGAACAACCTGAGTTACCGGAGCAACCAGAGAATCCAGAACAACCAGGTGAACCAGAACAACCTGAGTTACCGGAGCAACCTGAGTTACCAGAACAACCAGGTGAACCAGAACAACCTGAGTTACCGGAGCAACCTGAGTTACCAGAACAACCAGGTGAACCAGAACAACCTGAGTTACCGGAGCAACCTGAGTTACCGGAGCAACCTGAGTTGCCAGAACAGCCGGAATTACCAGAACAGCCAGAGTTACCGGAGCAACCGGAGAATCCAGAACAACCGGGTGAACCGGAACAACCAGGGAATCCGGAACAACCGGGTGAACCGGAACAACCGGAGAATCCAGGACAACCAGGTGAGCCGGAACAACCAGGTGAACCAGAACAACCAGGTGAACCGGAACAACCGGAGAATCCAGGACAACCGGATGTTAAGCCTCAACCTTCAAAACCTATCACAGGATATACAAATATCATGGGATATTTAGGTAGTTTATTACTTGTTGCGGGAGGGCTTCTTACATTTAGAAAGAAAAAATAATTAAATACGATGCATTCCATTAATTATTCACCTGTACTCCCTTTGGTTCTTCTGTTGCTAGACGAATCGGAAACCTTAGAAGTATAAATGAACATTAAATTTTCATTTTAAATATAAGGCTCATAAATCATAGTCCTGATATAGAGGGGTTTTATTATTATAAAACTCGTAGGAAATACATCATTATTTGTGTATAAACTTGATGAGTTTGATTTTTATGATGAAGAGGTGAAGGGAGAAAGATAAATGAACTCCTATTTCCGACGAATTTTACAGTGACATTTTCACAAGCAATGTCAGTATGTTGAGTACCAGTTATTTTTTTAAAATATAACTGGTACTATATATTGGATTTCTTATCCTTTTTAGGTGTCTTAAAAAATCATCTTTAAGTAATGTTTGAAAAGAAAATTAGTTTTATATTCCTTTTGATTCTTTAAGTGGGATAGGCTACCCGAAATGTAAAGTGGTAGAAAAATTCATCGCTATCCTCAACTATTAGGAC
The DNA here is from genome assembly GCF_059728495.1 of Turicibacter sp. St.80E1. Lineage (NCBI taxonomy): Bacteria > Bacillati > Bacillota > Erysipelotrichia > Erysipelotrichales > Turicibacteraceae > Turicibacter > Turicibacter sp. St.80E1. The sequence goes on from NZ_AP039386.1 coordinate 492,184, forward strand.
AGTGAGTGACTATAAAGCGTATATGTATATACCTCTCTAGTCGTTATACTATTAAATGCTTCATCCGATAAACCTTTTGCTAATTTGAATTAAGACCTAATGCCTTTTATTGAAGAGATGTAATTTTCTCTATTCATTCGCTGTTTGTCTAAGAAGCTTCTCATATGAGTTGTATTGAAGAAGGAAATTGATTTGGGAAACTTTACTTTTTTTGCTAGATGATCCATCAAGCTTTTTTCTAAGAAAATCAATTGTTTAATAAATTTTAGATTTCAAGATAGTTGAAGGCATCTATTCTCCTTTTTTTAATTAGCAGCTTGTACTTGCGTCATAAATTTTACGTATAAAAAATAATTGGTTATGTCGTTTTTTGAATTATTTTTTGATTATATGCTATAATATCACGTAAATTAGCCATTATAGCTTCAGCTGAGTTAAAGGTGGTGAGGTTTCGGGGTTCACATCCATACCAATCAACGATTTTATAGAAGGGAACACCTTCCCCTGTAACAAATTTGAAATAACTTCGAATGCGAATGAATCTCTCTTGGGTTCAACACAGGGGAAAAACATAGAGGACAAGCATTCTAAAATTTCGCTCCATCGTGCCTCCTAGCCAACTATGGAAGGCATCATGAAGGGAGTCGATAGATCCTTAAGGTATACCGTAAAGATTTGGTCTAGGTCGTAGTCTTAAAAATTAGCCAAACTATAGGGTATAAGGGTGTATTTCTGATAGCTTAACTCTACTACCTATATTGTGAAATGTCGGTGAAGATATTAGACAAAAAAAGGGGAACTGTTAAATGAAATGAAAAAAGGAAAATTGAAGTTTCTCTTGAGTTTGTTAGGGTGCGTAACCTCCAGAAAAAATGGCATAAATTTATTATACGAGGAGAGATAATTTATGAAAAAAAATATAAAACGTAAGGGGATGACGTTAATCGAGCTTATTATTGTGATTGCAATTATTGCAATTATTGCTGCTATTGCAGTCCCATCGTTTGGATCAGTGGTGAAAAAATCAAAGAATACAGCGATGACTGTCACAGCGGACCGTTTAATGAAATCACTTGTTCATTATGTGACAGAAAATGATGAGGCGATTCGTCAATTAGGAGGCTTTAAGTATGACTCAACCAATAAAAAATACACAAGCCTTGAGATAATTGGGATTAGTGACGGAGATTCGTATAAATGGGAAACCTATATTAGTCCAGACACATTCGGACTTTTACAAAATTGTAAAAATCCTTTCTATCCGGATTTTCCAGCATCTAGTTGTACTTTAATATCAGATTCAAGTAAACCAAACCAAGGAATCCCATCATTTTCAAACTATCTTGATTCGATTATCGATCCTTATTCTGGGCGATTATTCAAAATGGTTATTCTTCATTATGATTATCAATATAAGTCAGAGAACAGTAATCCAAACCATACGTCTGGTGAGTTAATTCTAGGTGGATACACTAATGTAACGGTAGTGACAGATGACGGAACGATTATTGTATTGGATAATCAAGATGGAAGTATAAATCAGGGTGTGATGGATCCGATATCAGGAGAGTTAAAACCATTGGAATAAAGGTTGATAATGATAAGTGTTGAATGGGTTAATTTAAGAAGAAGTGAGGGGATTAAGATTGAGGTTAATTAGTAAGGTAAACCATCGATTAATTTTCATTGCAGGTCTTTTCTTAGCCACCTTTTTATACTCCACGTCATGGTTAACAGGATTTTTGCTAGATGATGCCGTTAAATTAACTGCGAATGTTCATTATAATCAGATGAGTAATCAGTTAACACGAGATGTTGAAGTATTGAAATCCATGACGGAGAAAATATCCACAAATCAGACGATTGTAGATATACTAGAAAGAAATCATGAATATCAACTACTAACGAAAGATGATATTGATGATATTATGTTACAAATAGATAATTTTGAAACGCTATTGAATACGTATCCTTTTGCTGAGACGCTTAATATTGTAAGTTTGCAAGGAGAATACTTATTCACGGGTGGGGAACTGTATAATAACTTTATACTACCAGCTCGTCCATGGTTTAAAGAGGAGTATTTAATTGAGAATCCGGGAACGATCATTACAGACCTTCATACCGATTATAGTACCGGAAGAGAGGCAATTGGAATTGTAACGTTTATTTACTCTGATGAGAATAATGACTTATTAGGAGCAGTTGTACTTGATGTTTTTGTTGATAAGTTAGTTGAATATATTGATGCAACGTTTTATTCAGGAGATTTGAGTGCTTCCCTCTACTTAAAAAGTAATAGTTCGTCAATAGGCGCTCAAATAAATGATAGTAAATCTTATTATACGAGAGATCTTGAAGGGGTATTCGGAAATAACAAGGTTAAATTCACTTTTAATCTTGATTCAATAAAAGCAAATAAACTCATTACTAACAGTCTATCTACTTTTAGAATCTCAGCTTTTTTAACAGGATTAGTTATCGCAGTTTCTTTAGTATCAGGGGTTAAATTGGCTTTTAGACCTGCATTAAAGGCGATTATAAAGTTGAAAGATTTAATAGAAAGTTTATCGAATGAAGAACACTCATTACATTCAGTTGACGAGTTTAAACAGCTAGAATTGTTAGCGAGTTCGTTAGAGAAAACATTTGATAATAAAATTCAGTCCCTCATTTATTATGATGAATTAACCTCATTACCGAATCGAAAAAAATTAGCTCTATTAGGAGCAGAGCTCTTGAAAACTAAGGAGCCATTTGCATTGGTGTTCGTTGATTTAAATAAATTTAAAATGATTAATGATGTTTATGGACATACAATGGGTGATTTACTGTTAATTCGATTTGGCGAAAAAATGCAACAAGCACTTGGTAATCGAGGGATTGTGACGCGCTATTCCGGGGATGAGTTTATTCTCATTTATAAAGGATATGAAGATAGATCTGAGTTTATTGATTATTATCAACAGTATATTGCGCCTCTTTTTGAATCCCCAGAAGCATTAACGGAGGAAATTAGTGTTAATATTGAATTTTCTCTGGGGGTTGCTGTTTACCCATACGACGGTGAAACACTAGAAGAATTAATTGATAAAAGTGATTTTATGATGTATAAGCATAAAAAAAATAAAGGAAAAGATAAAGTTTACTTTTTTGAAGATTAAATGTATAAAGAAACGCTATAAGAAGAATCATTAAAAATAGCGATTAAAGATTTTCCTGCGAATGATGAACTAGTATTGAATGACTCACTGGTTGTAATTGAAGCCGGAGGAGAGGGGGATGAAGGCCCTTATTTCTCATAAACACTTTCTGAATAGGTTCCTTTTAGATAGCAAATATGACATATGATAATATTAAAATAAATGTTTGTCTTCTGTTGAGTAGATTAAATTAAATTATTAATTATTAGGTTTTAATTGTTTTGAAAATTCTTTTTTCTTATAACAACTTGAATATATAAAATAAGTTTAGATTCGATGATGGATTTCTCTGTATATGGGTGCCTTGGAAATCAGGAGAAAATGGCACAACCGGCTAACTTACAAATTTATCATAGTCCTCGCGACTCAAAGATTATCTTTTGTATAGAAAATTATAATGAGTGGTGAAAAAGTAGGACGAGTTGAATATGTAATTGGAGGGTAATAATGAAAAAACAAAAAACTATTATAGATATAAAGGAGTTTATAAAAAGTCAGAGGATTAAGACAAGAGGTTTAAAAAAGTTAATGGTTAATATTTTAGGATATGCGACTATTTTTATTTTCTTAGGACAACTCGTTTTGGGAGGGACTAATTTATCCGAAGAAGTATTAGCACAGGATAAAAAAGTTATAAAGATAGGCTTTTATCCGGATGATTTGTTTTACTATTTCGATGATAATGGAAAGCGAATGGGGTATTATTACGATTTAATGGAACTTATTTCGAAATCAACGGGGATTGAGTATGAATATGTTGATATCTCTTTAGATTCAGCTATTGAAAATTTGAAAAATAATGAAATAGATTTGGTTTTTGGTGCTGGAAAAACGCCTGAACGTGAAAAAGAATTTATTTATAGTAAATATTATATCGGTATTGATAGTATGGGCGTTTATACAAATGATCCTAATATCAAATTTGGTCATATAGATGCATTAAAAGGATTAACCTACGGATATATAAACATATTAAGCTTTCAACAATTTGCTGATATATTGGATTCATTTGATATCTCAGTGAAAAGAGAGCAGGTGTCCTCTCTTGATGAATTATCCCTTATGTTAAAAAATAATGAAATTGATTTCACATTGGCATCTTCAACCGATCAGTCATTTCAAAAATTTAATAAAATTTATGAAATTTCTGTAGGGCCGGTTTATATGATGTCAACGAAAGAAAATGAAGATGTAATGAAAAAGATTGATTCTTTCTTTGAGGATAGTACATCTAGGGAAAAAATAGAAGACTTGTATAGTTCATATTTTAATGACTATAAAAAACAATCAGAAATCTATCTCTTATTATTCGTTCTTGTTTTCTTTACGGGGATAGGATTTGTTATCTATAAAGTAATTATTAAAATGGAAAATGGGGTGAGTTGTAGGCAGTTAAAAGAACAAATCAATAATAATCAATTTATTGTATACTATCAGCCTATTATTGATTTTAAAAAACATAAAATTATAGCCTGTGAAGCTTTATTGCGTAAAAAAGATGGAGACAAGGTTTTAAGTCCAGCATTTTTTCTAAACGATATTTATGAATTAGACTTAATGGAAGAAATGACATTATGGGTTTTATCTCAAATTTTAAAGGATTTTGAAGAAATTAAAGCAAATACTAAGGACTTAGATGAGGAGTTCTACATTTCGATGAATGTTTCCTTCAAAGAATTAGCAAGTAGTACATTTATCGATGAAGTTAAGCGAATATTAAAAGATGTTGACTTAACGAAAGTTAAATTATGCTTTGAAATTGTGGAACGTTATCAATTAGAAGACCGTGAGTTTATGAATGGTATTATTGCTGAGCTAAGACAATTAGGAATCCAAATTGCCATTGATGATTTTGGTGTGGAGTATTCGAATTTAGATATATTAGATAAAATCGAATACGATGTTATTAAATTAGATAAACATTTTATTGATGAGATTCAATCTTCACAAATACGAAAAGAAACGGTTTTATTTATTGGTAGAATTATTGAACATAATAATCGCAAGATGGTAATGGAAGGAGTAGAATATCCAGAACAATTAGATTCTTTAATAAAGTTATATCCGGGATCTGTTTATATCCAAGGTTATTTATATTCTCCTCCTATCGGAATTGAATCGATTAAAACATTCACAATTCCAGAAATAGAAGTTATAGAAAATAAAAAAGATTAAAAATGTAAATCTATTAGATTTACATTTTCTTATAATAAAAACATTTTTTATTATTTATAAAATCATAGCAGGAGCGGGTGAATTATGAAAAAAATTTCAGAGGGTTTGAGATACCTTTCATGATGTTGACATGTATATTTGGTTTTAATCAAATTATGCGGGGATATTATTTCATGGGATATCAGGCGATATTTTGGTTTATTTTAGCAGCTGTAGTTTTTTTCATCCCATTTTCGTTTATGATGAGTGAATTTTCCTTTAGTTTTAAAAATCATAATGGAATTTATGATTGGATGCAAAACTTAATTGGATCGCGATGGGCATTTATCGTTACATTTTTATGGTATACATCTTATTTGATTTGGATGGTTAATACGGCTTTTACGATATGGGCTCCACTACCTGGGTTATTTTCTAGTTCCCAAGAAAGATTTGAAATGTTAGGGATATCTAATGCACAACTATTTGGTATTTTAGGATGGACTTTTTTTCTTATTATTTTTATTATTACTTCACGTGGTTTAAAAAGTATAATGAGAGCAACTTTAATTGGCGGAATCATTAATATTATATTAAATGTAATGATATTTCTTATTGGTATAACAATATTAATAGTTAATAAGTGGGAAGCCCTTTATGAGATTAAACACTTTGTATTGCCATCATTTAATATCGATTTTCAAGGAATAGTGCCAATGCTCTCCTTTTTCACGTTAACTATTTTAGCTTTTGGCGGGATTGAAACGGTTATTAGTTTTGTAAGTCAAGTTGAAGGTTCTATTGAAAAAATATTCAAGTGGTTTATAGGATCAATTCTGGTCATTCCGCTACTGTATATTATAGGAATATTTGCTGTCGAATCCGTAGTAGATTGGAACAGCGTATTAGCAAATAGTGAGGTTAACTCGGGTAATTTTATTTACATTGTTATAAAAAATTTAGGATATGAATTAGGAATGGCTCTTGGTTTCAGGGAATCAACATGTTTACAAGTGGGAATGTTTTTAATGAGGTACGTTGGAGTATCGATGTTTATTTCATTAAGTGCTGCGATGGTTATTTTTTCGTATGCTCCATTAAAACAATTAATTGAAGGAACGCCAAGACAAATTTGGCCAAAATTATTTGTAAGATACCAACGTGGAACCCCTATTTCGGCGATGGCATTTCAAACTGTGGTATGTATCGTCTTAATTTTAACTGTTTCTTTTGGAGGAAATGCAGCGACGTATTTATTTGATAAACTATTATTAATGACAGGTATTTCAGGAGCGATTCCAACTATCTTTTTAGTGAGCTCATTTATTATTTTTAGATTTATAAAGAAAGAGGGGCGTACCTTTGTTATTTATAAAAATAAATGGTTTACGTTGATGATTAGTATAGTAGCTATATGTGCCATTACTTTTGCCAGTTTGTTTACAATTATTAATCCATTATTAAATCACGATTATCAGACGTTTGGATGGATCGTTAGTGGACCAATTTTCTTTGGTGTTATTTCAAATTTAATCTATAGTCGATATCAACGAACGTATGTCAATCGATTTAAAAATAAAAGATAGGATGTAGTCTAATTAAGAAAAGCTAGTCACCTGGGTTTAGATAGATTGAGATGAACTGCTTTGTTTTTATGGCAAGTTTTCCGAAATCCTCTCCCTTCATCTGAGAATATTAAATGAAGGGTAGGGGGTTCGTTTGATAAAGAAACAAATTTTAAAGGTTTTTAAACGATTTAAAATTTGCAAGATTATCTGATAAATAAATTGTTTTTTTATGTATGATACTTATGACCTATGGGAAAAGTTTAATGAAGAGGCCAGATGGGCTTTTAAATAAGTTAAAGTGATACTCTATTTTAAAAGTCATGCATTAGCCTAGTTTCATTTAAAAAGATGCACGAGTTTTAATGAAGAATAGGAGGAAGAAAGAATGAAAATTAATGATTTATTAATAGAAGCCGTTCGTTTAAAGGCCTCAGATATTCACATTACGGTAGGTGTTCCCGTCATGGTACGTTTACGCGGTGAATTAGTAGCACTTAATCAAGAAGTCATGACTCAAGAGCACATTGAAGAATTAGTAAAAGAGTTACTTTCAGAGGAGGGGTTCAAAGAATTTGAAAAAAACTTACAATTAGACTTTTCGTATGAGATTCCAAATTTTTCACGTTTTCGTGTGAATGCCTATCATCAACGTCAACAATGGGCATTAGCGATTCGTCCTATACCGACTCAAATTCCAAGTTTTGAAGAATTACAACTTCCACCTGTTTTAAAACAATTCGTTGAAAAGCCAAGAGGATTGGTGTTGGTTACTGGACCAACTGGATCGGGGAAATCGACAACGCTTGCGGCGATGATTGACTATGTAAATGAAAATTTTCAAAAACATATTATTACATTAGAGGATCCAATTGAATTTCAACATAATCATCGAAAATGTATCATTAATCAACGTGAAATAGGGGCAGATGTTCATGATTTTAATCAGGCATTACGAGTCGCATTACGTCAAGATCCAGATATTATTCTAGTTGGAGAGATGCGTGATCTTGAAACAATCCAAATTGCATTAACCGCAGCGGAAACGGGCCATTTAGTTTTAGGAACGTTACATACATCATCTGCTGCTTCTACCATTGAGCGTATTATCGATGTTTTTCCGGCAGAAAAGCAAACACAAATTAGAACACAATTAGCGGGAAGTTTAGTTGGGGTAGTGGCACAACGACTATTTAAGCGCCAAGATACGAATGGACGTCAAGCCGTATGTGAAATCATGGTTAACACCCCAGCGATTGCGAATCTCATTCGCCAAGAGAAAGTGTTTCAAATTCCAAGTGTTATCCAAACGGGACGCGATATTGGAATGCAGACAATGGAAATGGCCATTCATGAATGGATCATGCGCGGGGTTATTGGAACAGAAGATTCACTAGCTTATTTAGATCAAAAGTGACACGTTATGCTTTGAAAAAAGTTCAGAGTATAAAGAAAATAGATTATTTATCATAGTGGTTCAAGTCTTTAATCACTTAGGTGAAATAAATTTGAAAATCGAATCACTTTAAAAATCTAATTGAATGTCAGAAAGAGGCTAAAGTATCTTAACATCAAAATAAAAGTATCGAACTCCTTTGAGAGGGAATCATGTTTATAGCAGAGAGGTTCGAGAAAGGGGAGTTTGTACGACAACCTCAATGCATCTAAGTTACTTTACGTCGAAGCCTTCAGATAAAAACGTATTAGGCTAAAAGGTATAAATTGAACTGAGTTTTAGTCCTTTCACTATCTCTTTTTGGTTAATTGATGGGTGAGACTTTAGAATAGTTTTTTTGAGGAAAAATATTTTGGAGGTCTAAATTTAACGACCCATCTGTTTATAAGTATTCAACCTCTTCTCTTGTGATTCAATCTTGGTCTATTAAGAAGAGGTGAGGAAAATCGATGTATTTTGCATGCACGCCGCATAGGCGTGGCGTGGTGTTTAAAGGTAGTAGGTTATGGAGGAATAGGTATATTTCTGATGGATGTAGTCGCACTCCCTATAATGTAGGATGATTGAGAAATTTCTAGACAAAGAGACGAGAATCCGTTAAGTGAACTGATGTAAAGAAAAGTAAAGTGAACACTTAGGTTTCAAATAACAAATAACGCCTATTAATAAGGGCGTCAACTTATTATACAAGGAGAGAGAAAGTTGTTAGTGATGTATAGTTTAGTTTTCTTTTTAGGAACCTGTCTAGGTTCTTTTTATCATGTCGTAGGATATCGATTACCAATTGGTGAAAATTGGGTGAATGATCGTTCTCGCTGTTTAGCCTGTCAACACGAGTTGCGATTTTACGAACTTCTTCCGATATTTTCTTATGTACTTCAAAGAGGAAGATGTCGACATTGTAAAGTAAAGATTAAGCCTATTTATTTACTATCTGAGGTGTTAGCCGGAATTTTATTTTTAATTCCCGTTATTCTTTATGGGTGGAATGGGTTTTCTAACGGATCGATTTATCTTGTTTGGTTAGTCCTATCCTTATTCATTATTGTTGGGGTTTCAGAATTTTATTATCAAAATTCCCCGCAAAATGTAATTTTATTTTTCTTAAGTCTGTTACTTCTTTGGCAAGTCATTTATTTGAAACAAGATTTCCTAATGACATTAGCTGAGGCAGGAATTGGTTGTTTTATTAGTTTAATTGGCTGTAAACTCAATGTCATAAAATTAAAAATTCATGAATTGATCGAAGGAAAGGTTCTTTTTTATGCATTGGTGGGATATTTGTTAGGACAAAGTTCAATATTCATGACAGCTATATTCATCGTGGTGGGTGTTAAAATAGGCGATCTGTTTATTCACCGAGTGAAGTATCCGGCAATGTTATTAACGATGGGAATTTTTTTAATCAGTTATTGTTATTTATTAGGGAAATTAATGGAGATTTACTGATAAGAAGATGAGATGGGGAAATAGTCCTAGTATATTGATTGAAGATGGAACATAATATACGTACGATAACCATTCATTTACGAAAAAAATATTGAAATTTGTCTAATGCTAAGATATATTAATTTGGGAAAGTCTATTAATTTAAATTGAATGAACCATTCATACGAGGAAAAATCTAACATAAAAAATAAAAAAAAACAATTGATGATTGTTGCAGTTCTTCTATTATTGCGTATGGAATGTTCATCTGAAATAAAGGGGATTTTATGTTAATATTCATAACAATGATTGGAATAATAGTAGGTGTCATCATTCAATTGACTGGGAATGTATTGATGCTAGAACCTGAATCCTTCGATAAAAAAAGTTTAATCCAAGGGTATCAACAATTAAAAGCAGGAAAGCTATTCAATTGGTTTTCATTTAGCATGGGCGTTATTGCTGTACTTCTTTATTTAAAATTAGGATTATCGTTCATGTTTGTTAAAAATCTGTTTTTTATGATGATGATGGGATTAATTGCTTATATTGATTTTAAAGTGCTCTGTGTTTATCGCGTGACGACTATCGTGACGATGTGTATTGGGATTACCTTTACTTTTTTAGAGTATATTGTCTTCGCTATATCGCCTATTTCGTCGTTAATTGGTGCGTTTATAGGGTTTGCTGTGATTGCACTTATTGTGTATTTAACTCATGGGATGGGAGAGGGTGATATTGAAATCGCTGCGTTATGCGGATTGTTTCTAGGTATAGAGGGAGTCTTATTAACCCTCTTTATGGGTATTGTATTTGGGGGATTAGGTGGTGTTGTCTTATTACTTAGACGTTCTAAGACGTTGCGTGATGAAATGCCATTTGGTCCCTATTTGGTAGCAGGGGCAATGATTTCAATGATAGGTGCAAAAGAAATCATTGGTTTTTATTTGAGCTTATTTTAAATTTAAAAAGGATTCATGTGTTTAAATTAAGATAACATGCTAATAAAAGGATGGATAAATATGGCGTTAATGGAGAAAAAACGGTTAGGCGATCTTTTAGTAGAAGCCGGAAAGATTACTCATTTTCAATTACAAGAGGCCTTAAAATTACAACGTTTATTAGGTAAGAAGTTAGGTGAGGTCTTAGTTGAACAGAATATATTAACTGAATCCGATATTATAGATGCAATTCAAGAACAAACAGGGATTCAATCGATTGATTTAAACGAAATAACATTTGATAAACGGGCACTTAAAACGGTGTCACCTCACTTATGTGAAAGATATGGATTAATTCCAATTGAATTAGATGTTAATAAAATTAAAGTGGCAATGAGTGACCCGTTGAATATTTTTGCAATTGATGATATTTCAATTGCAACCGCTTTGGAAGTACAAGTGTACATTGCCCCTTTAAGAGATATCGAGAGATTTATTAAAATTCACTATACAAGTGAAGAAGTGACAAAAGCAGCTGAAGCTTTGAGTCAAGAATCCTTAAATAGTCAATCCATGATTGATGATGGTGCAGAGTTAGAAGACCTTCAAAATGCGCCAGTTGTTAAAATGGTCGAGTTCTTATTTAAAAATTCAATTGAGATGCGAGCATCAGATGTACATATTGAGCCCTTTGAAGATGAAGTCCGAATTCGTTATCGAATTGATGGAGACTTATGTCTCATTAATAAATTAGGTATTGAATTATTAGCTCCAATTGTTGCGAGGATTAAAATTTTAGCGGGACTTAATATTGCGGAAAAACGTATTCCACAAGATGGTTCGATTATGATGAAAACCGATAATTATGATGTAGATTTACGTGTCTCTATTTTACCCGTGGCAGATGGTGAAAAGATTGTTATTCGTATTTTGAATAAACTAGCGTTTAAAGTAGGACGCGAATATCTAGGAATTAGTGAAGATAATAATGCAAAAATTGATCGACTATTAAGCAATCCTCATGGAATTATTTTAGTTACAGGCCCAACAGGGAGTGGTAAAACAACGACGCTTTATACACTATTAAATGATCTAAACACCGAAAAAGTGAATATTATTACAGTTGAAGATCCCGTAGAGTATAAGTTAAAAGGAATTAACCAGGTAAATGTTAATAATAAAGCAGGATTAACATTTGCGAGTGGATTACGAAGTATTCTTCGTCAGGATCCAGATATAGTGATGCTCGGAGAAATCCGTGATGAAGAGACTGCACAAATCGCAATGCGTGCTGCCATTACGGGACATTTAGTTTTAAGTACGTTACATACCAATGATGCACCAACGACAGTGAATCGCTTGATTGATATGGGAGGGGAGCCGTATATTGTGGCCTCCTCCATTACAGGTGTAATCGCTCAACGACTGGTAAAGCGAATCTGTCAGCAGTGTAAAGAGTCGTATGAAGCATCCCCAATGGAAAAGTCCTATTTAAATATTCCAACTGAACAATCGCTCATCTTACATCGTGGGGCTGGATGCGGACATTGTCAGTATACAGGATATACGGGTCGAATCGGGATTTATGAAATAATGGAAATTACGAAAGACCATCGGATTGCAATTACGCAAAATAAAGATGCCACATTCTTACGCGAGATTTCGTTACAAAATGGAATGACAGAGTTATCTACTGAGTGTCGAAAGCTCGTGTTACAAGGTGTAACAACAATAGAAGAGATGATTGACATTGCAGGGCTAAACCATTAGGAGGAATGAAATGGCGAAGTTTAGATATCGTGCGTTAACCGCAACGAAAGAAAAAGTTGAGGGTTTCTATGTAGCAAAATCTAAAGATGAGGTTATCTCAATCTTAGTGGCAAATAATCATTATCCTTTATTGGTTGAAGAAGTCAATGATTTACTAAATACTGAAATAGGTTTTAAAAAAAAGGTTAAACTAAAAGATATCGCAATATTTTGTCGACAGTTTTATACAATGGTCGATGCGGGTGTAAAACTTGATTCATGTTTACATATCCTGGCTACACAGTTAACTCATCCGGTTTTAAAACAAGCGGTAGCCGATGTACATAATGAAGTTAAAAATGGAACCATGTTATCAAAAGCAATGAATCACCATAGTGACGTGTTTCCCAATTTACTAGTTAAAATGATTTCAGCTGGAGAAATTAGTGGAAATTTAGATGTGATTTTATTACGAATGTCAACTTATTATGAAAAAGAAAATAAAGTGAGTAACAAAATCAAAAGTGCGATGATATATCCCACGGTTTTAGCCTCAGTTGCAACTGTTGCAGTTATGATTATTTTAACTTATGTTATGCCGACATTCATCGAGATGTTTAATCAAAATGGAGTTGAACTGCCGCTTTTAACTAAAGGTTTGTTAGCAGTAAGTAGTTTTTTATCTTCTTATTTCTTCATCGTTATGGGCGTTAGTTTTGTTGTTATATTTTTATTTAGATTATATTCGAAAACTGATCAAGGATATTATCGATTGAGTCAGTTTAAACTATGGGCGCCTATTTTAAAACCGTTAAATGAAAAAATTGTTGTTGCACGATTTACACGTACTATTTCAACCCTTCTAGCCGGGGGAATTCCCATTGCACAAGGGATTCAAATGACATCGGAAGTCGTTCAAAATAAATTAGTAGAAGATAAATTGACGGAAGTGAAGGAAAAGGTCATTAAAGGAGAAATATTTAGTCACGCAATTCGTGATAGCGGGGTCTTTCCATCAATGTTAGCGTCGATGATTAATATTGGTGAACAAACAGGATCTTTAGATGATATTTTACATAAGACAGCGGATTTTTATGAAGATGAGTTAGAGGCTCAAATTCAGATGACAACTGCCTTAGTTGAACCATTAATGATTGTTGCTATGGGAATTATCATTGGGGTTATTGTCATGGCGATTATGATTCCAATGTTTGAGATGTATACGCAATTGTAAAGCATAAAACTGTTAACTTCTTAGACTGATAAAGTCTTAAGTTAAGATAAAAATAAAAAATACATGGAGGTAGTAGTATGTTAAAAAAATTAAAAAAGAAGAAAAGTGGATTTACTTTAATTGAGTTAATTATTGTTATTGCTATTATTGCCATTTTAGCAGCTATCGCAATTCCAGCTTTTGGAAACATTCGTGAAAAAGCTAATAATACAACAGAATTAGCAAATGCGCGTACAATTTACTCAGTTATCACAGCAAAAGTGGCTGAAGGGATGACAAGCCAAGAGTTACAAAAATATGAAAGGGAAACCGAGGTATCAGCGGAAAATGTTGGTGCGTGGGGATTAACGACAATTCCAAAAACACAAGAGGGAGAAGCATTTAAATTCACTATTGATAATGCTGGAAATGTAAAGATTTTTGATGAGGAAGGGAATGAACTTTATCCTGGATCAACTCCTACTAAACCGGAATAGGATATCTCCTCTTACGAAGAAGTAAATTTGGAGCAATATAGGAAATGATAATTATTTAATTCATAATACGAGAGAAAAAGTGTAAAGATCAAACTTTACACTTTTTCCAAATATAAGGTAAGTTGAGGTGAAAAAATGGAAGATAAAAAGCTTGATCTTCGTGAATTGATGAAATTAGATATTAAAGATATTTTTAACCAAAAAAATTTTTCTAAATGGCGTAAAAAGAAGATAAAAAAAGTAGAGGCATTACCTAAACTAGTAGTTTCACTCGATTTTGGGTCAGAATCGATTAAAGTTGTAGAAGGAAGATATCAAAAAAATCATTTAAAAATCATGAAATGTATAACGATTCCTCATCAGCAATGTATTGAGAATGGAATGATTACCAATGAAACGAAACTCATTGCATTGTTAACTGAGCAATTAAAAGCTCATGGAATTAAAGCAAAAGATACAATTTGTATTATAAATTCAACACAAATCATTAATCGTGAGTTGTTTGTTATGCCAGTAGATGAAGAGGAAATGGACACGGTCATCCGTTATGAAATACAACAATTTTTACCGATTAATATGTCAGATTATTTAATTCAATATGTTGTACTTGATGAAGTGGTAATAAATGAAGAGAAAAAGTTAAAATTGAATGTCATTACTTTCCCAGAAAAAATCGCCTTAAGTTATTATGAGTTATTGAAAAAGTGTCAGTTAAAGCCGTATGCACTCGATTTAAGCTATAATGCAATCGGTAAATTAGCTAATTACTCTAATTTACTAAAAGGAGTGTCAAATGAAGAAGGTACTCTTGCTTTTGTAGATATAGGAAGTCAATTTATCGATTTAAGTATTTTTAATAAGCGAAATATTCAGTTTACACGTTTAATTAAATCGGGAAGTACTGCTATTGAAAATCGAGTAAGTGAATTGTCGAATCTGTCTATAAAATCAACAGTATCTTTTGATCAGGTAGACTTATATGGGGAAGATGTAGAGTCCCGAGCGGTTGTAGCAGCCGTTGATGAAATGATTTATGAGTTAGTTCGGGTCATTCGCTTTTATCAAAATAAAGTGGTCGGGAATAGCGTTGATCATATATATATTTTTGGAGGATCAACGGTTATTCCGGGACTGGCGGATTATATAGGGCTTAAAATCGGTATCCCGACCACACGATTAGAGAAATTAACAGGTGTTTCATTAGAAGTACCTGATGAGAATATTCCATTTTATGCGAATGCTATAGGGGCTATCATTCGTTTATAACGACAAAGGTGGGGAGAAGTAGGTGGTGTTTCCCTTCCTTTTCATGAAGCGCACACATTTAAGTGTCGCCTATAGAGTAGAGGCAAATATCCCTTAGTTTTAATTCATTGAAATAAGGAGAGAGAAAAATTAAAGTTAATGGGAGGGTATTTAGTTAGATTAAAAAGGTGAGATTACTTTTTTACAAGGAGGTCAGTTATGCAACGTGATATTAACTTTTTTAGTACGTATGTATTAAAAAATCAGTCTGAAAAAAGACGGAGTATCTTCCGATATGGATATTTAGGAGTTATTGGTGCGGGTATTGCAGGAACATTTCTGTTTAATCAATTTGAATTGTTGCATTTAAAGCAGTCTATTCAAGAAGTGGAGGACCTTTTAGCAGCTCCACCTATTGCAAATCAAATAGCGGAATCAGATTTTGCATTTCAAATGCTAGAAGTATTAAAAAGTTATGATGAACAATTAACGCCGTTAGTAAAAGGTATTCAATCACGAGATTTAATCACAAAAGTTTTATTAGATCAAATCAGTGCAACGCTACCAAGTGGGGTTTCGTTGGGGAGTTTGAATATTACAGACGGTTCAATTACGATGCAGGCAACCTCAGATTCTCGTCCATCGGTAGCAGAATTTCAGCACAACTTGAAGCAATTACCGTTCATTGTAGATGTCTATGTTGGAGGTATTTCTGAGCAAGCACCGTATACGATTAGCGTGACATGTACCGTAAAGGGGGATCAACAATATGAAGATTAGCCAGCGGGATAAAGGTATATTAATGATTATTATTGGAATCACTATTCTTTTTCTTTATTATCAGTTTATTTTTCTCAAGGATCGTTCGAAAGTAAAGCAGCTTTCTCAGAATTTAGCGGCTATTGAAATGAGACATGAACAAGTACTTGAAAATATTAGTACACTACAGACAAGATTGAAGACTATTGAACAGCTGAGTACGTCGATTGCTGAAAGAACCAATCAGTTATATCCGACACTAATTCAAGAAAAAATTATTTTAGAATTAGACCAGCTACTTACTAATCATCAAATTCAAGCGACTATTAGTTTTTCAGAAATAGATGCCCAACCGATTACGCCTTTTACAGGTGGAGTTTATGAAGTTCCTCGTGGTTCATTAAACCCTTTAGCGGAAAAGTATGATGCCTTAATGGGTTCAACAACGGAGAGTGGAGTTACTAAAAATCCTAATTTGAATGGGAGCGTGATCACAGAGAATCAAACACCGATACCCGATTTAAATGAATCAACTAATGTAGAGGGGGAATCTTCTACGGGACAAGCCGAGTTAGAGGATCCATCTACAAGTGAAGCAACGGTGGAAGTGATGAGTATTTCCATTGCATTTACAGGTGCTTATGAAAATGTAAAGAATATGATTGAGGACATTCAAAATTGGGAGCATAATCTTGTGATTACGAACCTGTCACTCACCCCGACAGATACGGGGGTATCAGGTAACTTTACACTAGAGTGTTACGCGATTCCGCGGCTTGAAAATAAAGATGAAGAATATATAAAGTGGACAATTGAAAATGTTTATGGAAAGGTGAATCCATTTATGGGAGGAATAGCGACAGGGGCTTACAGTGAAACGATGGAGAAATTATTATCAGCGGGGGTTAAAACGTATGATTTTATGATGCTTGTTCGCTCATCAGTCTCTGATTTACCATCAGTAACGGTAGGAAAGGCTTTAGATGAGACGCGTGAATCCTATTTAATGGTAGATAAAAATGAAGTTGAAAAAGTGAAGGTGACGTTAACAAAAGTGGGAGATGACTATTTTTATCGTCTTGAAACAAGTGAGGGGCAATATCCAAAAGATCCACAACCTCAAAAGTTTATTCCTACACAGAAAACGATTAATTTCCAAGTCATGAGTGAAAGTCGCCCAGATGTAACAGATAAGTCAGGAGTCGAATTAACCGTAGATAATCAAACGGATTTAACGGTAGAAGTTGAAGTAAGCGGCGATGATTCGACGAATCCACGTGTCAAAGTTGTGAGTAAAGGTTCGCCTGTAAATGTTATAACTAAGTAGGTGGGTAATTTGAATAAATTTTATCGTTATAAAAAAAATGGAGGATTTACGTTAATAGAGGTCATCATTAGCGTTGCATTACTTGCTATTTTATCGCTACCGATTCTTATGACGATTACGACCAATATTAAGATAAGCCAAAATAGCTCTCAGAGTCAGCAAGCTACTTTACTAGGGCAACGGATTATTGAATATTTAGGAAGAAAAGAGTCTATTACACTTGAAAATAGTTTGGAGGAAATAGGGCTTAGCCTTTCTTTTTCTAAATTAGAGGGAACAGATGGTAGCTTTAGTGCTACGGCACAAACAGAGGATAACTTGGAAGTGATGTTAACATTAAAGAAAGTGATAGATAATAATCGTTATTCTAATAATCCCAGTATGAATCAATTAATGAAACAACCAAACTTTATCCTTGAGGGATTGCAAGGTAGTTCATCTCATTTATTAATTAATGGGGAGTTAATGAGTCCAACATTTGTTTTACGAGTTGGAGATAAATCGACAGGGGCACAAGAAGTCCAATTATGTCAGTTAACAAAAGATAAAACAACAAAAAAATGCGTGAAGGATAAATTTGTGCTTGATTATCAAGAGGATACAATGAAAAATGAAGCTTTGGTGACAATAAGAGTAAAAGGAGAATTAGGTCGTAAATTTGAAATTCCTGTAGTGAATGAATCTCGTTACAATATTAATATTTATGTTCAACTAGACCAGGCTCAGGATAGTTCTAATCTTAAATTTGATTATGAAAATAATTCTGTAAATTCTTTAGATACCTCGGTTAGTTATTTATCTGAATTACCTCAGGATTCATTGATGGAAAATGTAAGTGATCTTTATGAGGTGGTTGTCCAAATTAAGCAAATTAATTCCAAGGGAGCTTTGTATGAAAGTAAAAGTGTTCTTCCTTTAAAAATAAAAGAAGTTAAATAAAATTAAGGAAGGGAGGTAGTTTTGATGAAAAAGAAAAAAGGGGCAACGATGATCACCGTTTTAGTACTTATGATGACTATTCTTACAGTTGGAATGGTTTTTCTTTCAGTTGTCTTAAATGATTTCAAGATGTCAAATCGGAATAGTGAAAATGTTGCTAGTTTATATGGAGCCGAATCGGGTCTTGAGACGGCATACAATATTTTAGTGAAGGTTTTTGATTATGCGGTTGATAGAGCCAATCATGAGGTTGAAACAAAGTTTGATTCAAACATGGATTTAGAAAAGTCGCAAGAAGAGATGAACGAACTATTTCAATCCACCTTTATTAAAGTGTTTGAAACAAAAGAAAGTGAGAATTCGCAAGGGATTTTACAAGACTCTATCAATAACTTAACTTATCCTGTTTTTAATCCTAATTCTCAGGGGCAATCACAAACCCGATTTCAATCGATTGATTTTAAGCCAGAGGGAGAAATCGAGATTGAGGTCGTACAAGACAGAGATCCTGATAATTTGACATTTAAGTTTTTGTTTATTTCGACATTTATGAAACATAGTATGACGAAAGAGGTCAGTGAACGTCAAGTTAGTGTTCAATATACCATGAAAGTGCCTCATTACCAAGGGGCTCTTCAACAACAATTAGTTACGAAGACGATTCCTAATTATCCAGTATTTACAGATAGCGTTGTTAATATTGACGGAAATGCGGATTTCAAAGGAAGTATAGATATTAAGGGAAATATTCGGATTAAAGGAAAGGAGAAAGCGTCAACTTCTATTCAATCTCTAGATTCAAAGTATGAAAATGGGATTATTATTAAAGACGCTCTTGTAAAACTTGAGGGAGATTTAATGACGAATGAGACTGTCTCTTTACATAACCAATCAAACGTTGAAATTGATGGGAATATCTTCGCGAGAAATCTTTATATTGGAGAGTTTACGAACGAAACAGCTCTTCCAACACACGCCGAATTAATAGTTCAAGAAAGTTTGTTATTAGATAATGATTTAGTGGTTAATCCGCAAGCGGCATTAGATAAAAAAATAACAACTAAAGTTTGGATGAGTAATCTGTATGGGCTAAATGATAAAAATGAACTGAAGGCAGACGGAACACCATTCAGGGAATCTAGTAGTTTAATTATCAATAGTGAGGGAGCAAAAGTTACGGTTAAGGATTCTACTTATTTGTCAGGTGTTGCCTATATTGACACGAAAGATCCCTATCAAACCGGTGAATCTGTTGCAGTTCGAGGCAATTACTTAGTTTATAATCGTATTTTACCTGGTTATGAGGGAAAAGTTCAGTTGAAATATTATGATCCAATGCTCCTTGTTGAATCTATTGAAAATGATTCATCCATTCAAGCAAAAGCAGAATACTTTGTTAAGTCAGCTCAGGATGGGGCACTAACGCTTAGCACAGGTGGCGTCTCTTTAAATCCTCAAGATGTTCATACCATAGGAGCATGGGTTAGCGAACAACAACCTGTTGGAAAAGGACAGGCTACCTTTTCAGAAGATGAGATCAATTTTTTAATGGATAAACGTCAGGAGTATGCAAGACAAGTCTACAATATGGGAATGAAGGCAGAGGTAAGTGATTACGAGAAAGGGCTGGTGTTAAAAAGTATTACAAGCGGTAAAAACGGTGAGGCACAAATTAATTTTGATTATCTTCGCAGTCATCCCAATCTAGAGTTTCGAAATTATTATGGAGAAGTAATTGCAAATGCCGACGAAAATATTGTGATTAAGGTTGAAAAAAATGAATTTGGAACGAATGATATTATTTATGTTGACCGTCAAAAGAATAATGTAGTAAAACGAATTTCGGATGTTAATAAAGCGTTTATTGTGACGGCAGGCGATGTACATTTTGTAGGAAATGTTTATTTAATAGGTAATGTCATTGCAGGTGGAGATTTAATAATGGAAGCTGATAATTCTGATCAGGATGGGATTCAATTAGTCTATGATAAGAAAGTCACTCAACAAATTATTGCCTTAAATTACGACTCTTTCAAAAACCTTTTTAATAGGAATACTGAAATCCTTAATCAAACAGAGGTTGAGGTTGTAGATGGTGCGACATTAGACAAAATGAACACAAACTACTATGTCGAAGATTATATAGCTGTTAATAACTGGCGATTAGTAAAATAACGGTGATAAAGTATGAAAAAAAAGATAAAAAAGAAGGGAATTACCATAATTGAGATTATTATTTCAATGTCTATTATGTTAATGGTAGGAAGTGTTATTACGGTTCTTTCAATTAATAATAATAAAATTTTAGATAGAATAGATACGTTATCAGAATTACAATTGCATGCCCAAAATATTCAGGCTCACCTTTTTAATTGCATATTAGAATCCGAAGGCGTGGTGGACGTCGAATTTGATAATGAAGGGAATTTTCTTAAATCAATTGTTTTTAAAAATGAGGTTTTCTTTCATCAATACTTAGTAGAGGACGGAAAATTAATTTATAAACTATATGAGATAAATAATGAGGGGAAACAGGAACTGATTCAGACACAAACCGTTTCTTCGTTAATTCAAAAAATACAAGTAATTCCATCATCCAGTCAAGACTTAAAAACTTCTAACTATATTGAGTTGAACGTTTCTTTAGAAAAAAAGAGGGGAATGGACACATTGGAATATCAATTAGATAACTATATTGTTTTTAGAAATTTTAAAAATTGAGGAGTTGAATGGGATGAGAAAAAAACGTAGAATATCAATCTTTAATGTCGGACTTCTTTTAGGATGCTTCCTAATCCCTAACATGAATACCTATGCAAAATTATCTTCCGATTCTATATATGATTTAAACTCAAAACTTCCCTTATCCCAGTCTAAAGAGTATTTTAGTAATCGTGATTTTATATTGGAAAATTCAAAAACGAATTCGAAACCCACTGTAGAAGAAGAGGTCGATTTTATGGTATCCCAGTCAGGATATTTAGTTGGGGATTCCATCGAAGCAACGATTACCTTAAAAGGAAATTATGAGGAAGAAGTTCCATTTAATCTATCATTAATGCAAATGCCTAAAGAATTTCATCTCATCGGTCCTTCAAAAGCTATATTGAGTTCAGAGAATCCTTCATACACATTTCAAATAAAAATTGATAGTATTTTAGACAGTGCCCCAAAAAGCTATCAACTAGTGGGGACTTTGACAGAACGGTATCGAACTCAATCTGTCTATACGCCAAATTTTGAAGTTAAAAAAGGACAAGTGAAAGTTATATTAGAAGAAGGGTTAGATGCAGATTTGCTTCAACAAGTGAAATTATATTTAGTTAAAGCAGATTCAGCTTTACACGGGAACGAACGGGCAGAGATCTTAAATCAGACGATTGAAATCCCGTTGTCAAATAGATTAGAATTTTACGAAATAAGTCAAATAGAAAGTCAGCAGATATTATTTGAAAATATCCCGTCGGGACAGTATATTTTAGTTGTTGATGAATCTTCATTACCTGAAGGGTGGATGATTAAAAATGAAAACCGAATGGTTGAATTAAGTTATAATCATCCTGTGAAGCATATTTCAATTGAGAAGGTTTATAGTCCAAATTTAGAGGTGGAGTTAACAACAGGTCTAGATACAACGGTTCATAATAATGAACTTGTGAATATAGGTTATCAAATTAATCCTCAACCAGTACAATCGGGTGAAGGCTTAATTCCCACTTTTACAGAAACATTATTTTTAGTCGATCCAACTAACTCATTATCGAAGATGGACTTGAATTCGGTAGTTGTAGGGATGGAAAAGATGTTAGAAAGTATTCAATCACCAATGAAAGTTGGCGTGATGAGTCCTAAATTACAACAGATTAAACGTTTAACAGATATAGCACCCCCAATTTATTCATTGGCGAATGAAGCAGAAAAGTCTTCATTAATGAACGAATTAAGACAGTTATCAATTAAAAAGTCAAAGAATGAGTGGGATATAGAACAGTCATTAGATGCTGCAACTCGTCTAATCTCTCTTTCAACTGAAACGGATTCTAAGGCAATTGTCATGGTGTCTAATCATTCATTTGAGTTGGACTCTGAGATGATAGAACGTTTGAAACATCAAAATTGTAAGTTAATTATTCTTGACCTATCTCAGAAGAAGAACGAATCATTAGTGTCCTTATCAGATAATGAATGGGTTACGGTATTTTCGATATCGAGTGAGCCCGAATTCAAGGAAACGATAGGGCAGGTAAATAAAATGTTAACTGAACC
Organism: Turicibacter sp. St.80E1; assembly: GCF_059728495.1. Taxonomy (NCBI): domain Bacteria; kingdom Bacillati; phylum Bacillota; class Erysipelotrichia; order Erysipelotrichales; family Turicibacteraceae; genus Turicibacter; species Turicibacter sp. St.80E1. The sequence continues at coordinate 514,926 of NZ_AP039386.1, forward strand.
AGTCTCATCATTCACCGTGAGTCCAACATTAGTTTTTGATTTAGGAAATAAATTTGAAGCTATTGAGGGCCTACAGAACGTGGGGGATACAAGATATGAAACCTTACCATTGGAAATTGAGTATCAGTTGGATTCTACAGGATGTGAATATCGTGCTCAACCTGTTGAGGTATTCTTTAAAGTAAGGGTGACGAATGCGCAGGTTGATGAGCAAATCACATTTAAAAATCAATCAATCATTCACTATGAGCAACGAGATGGATCCGAAGCTGAAAAAACGATTTTATCGCCGAATTTTACGGTAATAAAACCGGAAGTTAAATTAGATTATGGATTGTACGGTGGAGTTCATGGTGATAAGATCGAAATTATTTCTCATGAAATGAACGCACCTAAACGTTTTATTGAAGGTTCAATGGTTTATATAGCAGCTCTTTTCGAATATCAGCCATATTATCAAGATTATTCCTTTTCTATTGACTCAAGATTACCAGTAAGTGAAGAGTCAATACGTACCTATCGTATCCAGCGAGATGATACTGGACAAATAAATTTGGAGCCGATTGAGTCGGTGAAACAATATATTGCTTCTTTTTCCACATACACGCATGTTCGCTTAAACTTATATAATAAAGTAGAGGCCAATGATCAACTCCTCATTTTATATCATGTTGAGATGCCTAAAGGGAGTCATAAGTATAGAAGTACAGTAACCATTGATGAAACCGAAAAGTTCATTGAAATAGAAGGTCTTGATGTCGATAATGATGTCGCACCAAAAGGAAATTTACCATCTTTATTTTGAAATAAAATATATCTATGTGTGTGCACGTTTTCGTCGAATTTGTTTAGTTCTATTCCAAGATAATTTTAAGAGATAAGATACGAACATCGTAGGCATTGAAGCCCAATTTTCAATGAATAATTTTTTAGGGAAAATTAATCATAAGTTTATTCTAACTTGTGATTAATTAATATATATTAGCCATATGATACAAAGGAATGAGATTAGTAAGCATGTAATAATATAGAGGCATATAAAGCTACCAATTCTGTAAGCTGAAACTACGGAATTGATAGCTTTTCTTTTTATATCGTTACTAATCGTCTCCCTAATAAATCCGTAATTTACAAAATATAGTGTCAACATTTAGACGAATTCAGGTTATTTGCCCTGATTGTCCCTTTGAAAGTGCATGTCAATATCTAGGTGAGCGTACCTTATGATAAAATAAAAAGAGGGACTGGATCGTAGGCGGGTGAGAGATAGATGAGGAAGGTATTATGTCTTCAGTAATGAGATAAAATTAAAATAATAGCATCTGGATGAAGGTTAAAAAGATAAGATATTTTTGGTAAAATATCTGTAATTTTTTTGTAAAATAGGATATCATAATAACATGAATAATATTTTAATTGATAAAATGGGAAGTAACTTATAGGGGATTAAATAGGTAAATTTTCGAGTGTGATTTCAGGGGGACTCGTTTTAAAAGAATGTGAATTAAATAAAAATTTGATATCTATATCTGAATAGAGGAGTAATCAACAATTTTAAAATTATATGTATTTTCTATTTCAATGTGTTTAATGCTGAAGACCATCTAGACTAAATATTATCGTGATGTGTATAGATATACAGGAATTAGGATAGTAAGTGGGATCAGTATCGACTTTATGCATAATCATTTGATGGAAGAGTTACAGTTTTTTATAGAGTAAAGAATCAGAGTTAATAATCTTCTAAAAGCCAACCTTTTTATTATTTTGAGAATGGTACCCGTCTAGGTGATGGGAGGATAGGTGAATGTCATTTTCTAGGATTCTTTTAAACTTTACTGTGAATTATTAGGAGTATAACCTCGAGTTAGAGATAAGGATTCTTAAAGTGAATTAGGTAAATTTATTATGTAAGGAGTTGGAATCATGAACATACCTATCCGTATTGCTATTTGTGAAGATAACATCGACCAATTACACATTAATCAAACTTATATAGAATACTGGGCGTCACTAAAAGGAGTAAAGGTAGAGATTTCATCATATCAAAATGCAGAAAGTTTTTTGTTTCATTGGAATGGGATAAAACACTATGATATTATTTTTTTAGATATTTTGATGAAAAAAATGTCAGGTATCGAGTGTGCTAAATATATTCGTCAAAAAGATGAGGATGTCGCGATAATTTTTATTACTGGTGGAGATTCTTATGTTTTTGAAGGATATAAGGTTCAGGCGTTAGATTATTTAATGAAACCTATCAGTAAGAAAAATGTTGTGGAGACGCTTAATAGATGGTATGAAAAATATTCACGGAAAGAAGCCTTGTATTATTTAGTTAAAAGGGGGAAGGAGTTAATAAAAGTTAACTATGATGATATTTATTACTTCATTTCTTTTGATCACTATATTGATATTCATACGGTTGATGACGTTTTGACTTTTAAGGAGAAAATAAGTCAAGTTGAGAGCGAGTTACCAAATCCACAGTTTTGTCGATGTCATCGATCGTATATTGTTAATTTAAAATGTATCGATGTAATTAATAAAAATGAAATTGTCTTAGACAATGGGGTGCGAATTCCAGTCAGTAAAAGTCGTCTTAAGGAAGTGTATGAATCCTTTATTACTTATTTTAAAAATAATCGTTAAAATGGAAAAGAGGTGTTGTTTGATTTGAAAATCTTATTTTACATAATTAGTAATGGAATCCTCACCTTTTTTTTAATCAAAAATTTTGAACGGCAAGAATATAATCCCTTAAATAATAAAAATAGCTTGACCCTCTTTTTAAAAATAGGGTTAATAAGTAGTGTTTTTGTCATTTTGGATATTTTTTTCTTTTCTAAGGGGACTATGAGTGCTTTTTTAATCTGCTTAATCTATATCATTCTTTACAGAAAAGGTAGAATTCTAGAAAAAATATATTGGATGACGGTCATTCAAAATGCGACGAGTGGAATTTATTTATTTTGTCAATTGCTATTTTATAAAATGTTTCACTTAGAGACGGCGACTGAATATCCTATTTTCCCTATAATGTCCCTTTTTTTAGGGATGCAGTGGGTTGTTTTATATGAAATTACAAAGTGGTTTCCTAAATTAGTGTATTTAGAAAAACGTATGATTGTGATATTAACGGCAATAAATCTATTTTGGTTATTTATATTCGACGAATTAATCTATGCATCTGATCGTCGTATCTCATTATTAGTTTGTTTCATTTTTTTACTCACATATACGATTTATGTTTTAGTTGAGGGGTTACTATTACACCATATTAATCGATTAATTTATGTGGAAATGGCATATAAAAACATAGACTTGAAATCTAAGTATGATGAGGATGTCGAGGCGGCAAATTTAGAAGTTCGTAAATATCGTCATGATTTGGCAAACCATTTACAATTATTATCATTTTTTATGGAAGAGCAATTTTATGAAGAGGCCAGAGAATACTTAATGCAAATGAAGGCAGAGTTTCAACACATTAATGGAATTTTTTTTTATATACAAACAGGAAATCAGGCAATGGATTATATTTTGAATTCTAAAAGATTGATGGCCCAGGAGCAGGGGATAGCCATTAAAATAAAAATTGATGATTTATCAAATTTATCGATAATTACATTTGATTTGTGTACACTTTTTTCTAATCTTTTAGATAATTCGATTGAGGCATGTAATCGGTATACAGGGGAAAACCTTTTTATTGAATTAGATTTAACTATTATCAAAAAAAATTTAGCAATTAAGATGAAAAATTGTTCAAATGATGTTAAGACTGATATTCATGGCAATTATTTAACTAGTAAAATTAAAGGGGATCATGGACTAGGAATGAAGCAAATACATAAAATCGTTAAGAAATATGATGGATATATTTTAACGAATTATGAAAATAATGTATTTGAGACAGATATCTTATTAATGAATGTTATTAACAAGTAATTGATACTCAATGCTGGTGATTACACGAAGTAACTATCTATTAAGTGTTAATTGTATTTTCGATGAGCAACTAAAATTAAAATTGTTGTAGTTATTTCAGTATAAAAACTATCTGCTATTACGATGTTCCCTATGTGGTAGAAAGATATCTCATAAAAGGTGAATGTCAGTTTTCTCGAGATAATTCTAGATATGTCTTAGTGGAGAGGGGAAGGCTATAACGCTATAATGCGAAACCGTTTCTGTTAATAGATAGATAACGTCGAGTGTGAGAAAAAACCATATAATAGCAGAGTAAATATATGATATAATTTTAATTAGATATACGAAGTAAAAAATGTTTCACCTTTTGGGAGAGAGCGTTGTAGCTTTTATTGACAAATATAAGGGTCTAATTGAGAGAGTGGCTTTGAAAATTTCCAAGAGTGAAAGGTTTGTCACCGCTTCTATATAATAAGAGGTTTGAATTAACTATGGCTAGTTGAGGGGAGGCCAAGCCAGCACAATGAATTTTATTAATAAAATTAATTATAAGCTTGTCTTAATTTCTTTTTTGTTCACGGCGATGTTTGTTTTGTCAGCAAATGTATTGGTGAATCGTATATTAGATAACGTGATTGAGCTATCCGCAGATGTTCACTATAACCAAGTCAGTCAACAGTTAACTAAAGATTTTACGACATTAAAAAACACCGTTGAACAAATAGCGGTAGATGATAAGGTCATTAGTCGTTTAGAAAATAACCGGAATATTAATCAACTGGATCAAACGGATAAGGAAGTTATTGGTTGGTCATTGAATTTATTTAATCAACTACTAGAGGCTATCCCGTTTATTGAAAATCCCATTAGTATTGTGAGTATTCCAGGACACTATTTATTTTCTAATGACTCATTGTATAGTGACTTTGACGTCTCCCAACGCGAATGGTTTAAAGGGGACTATCTAGAGCTAGGTTCTAAAGTTTTTGTCACCGATGTCTATCAAGATTTTGTGACGGACAAACAGACGATTTCCATTGTTGCCTTTATTCGTAGTGAGACTCAGGGGGACTTGTTAGGGGCAGTTGTTTTAGATATTCATGTCGATGTATTGTTGTCTTATGTGGATTCCACCTTTTATCAAGGTAAACTTAAAACGACACTTATTCCGGATCAAGAAGGCAGTGACTTCGTTGACATTAAAAGTAAACAATACGGTTATTATACAAAGGAATTAAGTGAAATATTCCCCGGATATCAGATGATGTTTTCTTTTGAAAAGGAAAGTATGAAACAAAATGAGCCGATTATGACCAATACAAAAGATATGCGGATTGTCATTGTTTCCGTCGGAATTTTTGGGGCATTCTGTATGATTACTGCTATTTATCTTGCCTTTGATCCTGCCTTTAAGTCGATAAAAAAATTGAGGAAAATTCTCGTCCAATTAAATCAAAATGACGATTTGTTAGGTGAGAAAAATGAGTTTGCCCAATTAGAATTAATTGCAGATGTTTTGGACAAGACGTTTGATGATAAAGTCGAATCAATGATTTATTACGATCCTCTTACAGGGTTACCTAATCGTAAAAAATTACATTTAATATGTGAGGAGTTAATTAAACAAAATGAGCCGTTTGCTCTTATTTTTGTGGATATGAACAAATTTAAAATGGTTAATGATATCTTTGGTCATACTGTTGGGGATCGTCTCCTTATTCGATTTAGTCATATTATCCAACGAGCTTTAGGCAAGCGTGGGATTGTCACGCGATATTCTGGTGATGAGTTTGTGATTATTTATAAGAATTATACAAACGATGCGGAATTTGAATTTTATTACCGTAATAAAATTGTTCCCCTCTTTCAATTGCCAGTAGAGTTAATGCCTGATGTAAAAGTATTTATCGAATTTTCGATTGGGGCGGCTGCGTTTCCAAGAGACGGTATAGAAGTTTCAGAGTTGATTCAAAAAAGTGATTTAATGATGTATAAAAATAAAAGTGCTGGATTAAGGGATAAAATGATTTTCTTCAATGATGAGGTCTATCAAGATTTAATTAACGTTGAAAACTTAAAGAATGAACTACGCACAGCTCTGTTAAAAGATGAATTTAGAATCGTTTATCAACCTATCATCGACGAGAATAAGCAGATTGTAAAGGCGGAGGCTTTACTTCGCTGGGAAAGTGAGAAACTAGGGAATGTTTGTCCACAAGAGTTTATTCCATACGCTGAGGAAACACGTGAAATTATCCCTATTGGATGTTGGATTATTGAGGAGGTTTGTCGCTTTATTCGGGATCAGCAAATTTCGATTGAGATTAGTATTAATGTTTCGCCGATTCAGTTATTAGAGGTTGACTTCTTTAGCTGCGTGGCAGCAATGGTTGAAAAGTATCAAATTCCTTTCGAGCGGCTCTCATTTGAGTTGACAGAATCTGTTCTTCTTGAAAAAAGTGAAGCATTGACTCAAAATCTTCATCATTTACGTGAAAAAGGCTGTAAGATTTTACTAGATGATTTTGGGACAGGTTATTCCTCATTTAGCTATCTTCAAAAATACCCAATTGATATTGTGAAGTTAGACAAGGTATTCTTATCAAATTTGGATGACAGAGCCTATATGATTATTAGTCATATTAATAAAATTGCTGATTTATTAAATATGAACGTAATTATTGAGGGGGTTGAGACAGAAATCCAATTTAATACTCTGGTTGAAATCGGATGCGGAATGTTTCAGGGCTATTATTTTTCACGTCCGTTGTCTGAACAAAATTTTATTAAATTGATTAAAGTTTAAGTAAGGGTGTTACATTGATTTTTTTAATAAAATCTGAGATGTAAAGAGATAAGAGGCAATTGAAGTCAATCTGATTGCCTTTTGCATAGAGAAAAGGAGGGTACATTTTTTGTAGAAATAAAAGATTGAAAAATTTTTTTACGATTGATGAACTGGATTTAATGGGTGTATAGAGGGGGATACATAATGAAAGAAACGTTTAGAAGATGTGTGTTATTGTCTATCTTGTGTTTAACAGGATGTAAACATTTGAAAGGAGATGAATTTTCTCATTATAAAACGCGATATGAATTAAATAATTATACCTTTGCGGTGAAGGATTCGCAAGGCGAGCGTGTAGGACCTCGATTGAATGTGTTTTCGGATGATGAGGATGTGGTGTTTCAAAGTAAGGATGGGATACACTTGCAGCTAATAGAAAAAAATAATCAGATTTTAGCTGCCGAGATTATTAGTATTGATGCTAAAGGCTTAGGTCGATATGAGTTTGTCTTAGAGGGAGGTGTCGATCGGATTCCTGCTGAAGTGATTGTCAGTCCGTTTTTATATGCTGATGATGAAAATGAGGTAGATATTGAGTTTTCGTCATGGGATGAGGAAGATAATGCTAATGAGAGTCCTTGGCTAAGGGAGGGAAATTATCAATTTGTTGTACAACCTTACTATAAAAGGGGGAATTCTAATCGTCCAACTGAGAAATTAGATTTAAATAGAGGTGAAAAGGGTGGAATGACACGTTATCGTATCGATAATTTTACTGATAAGGTTAGAATTGAAATCTACGATATGGGGGATTCCAATCATAAACCCCTTGCGACATGGGAGTATCCGCGGGGGATAGCCAAAGGTGATGAGATGAGATTTCGGCTAAATGTCTATTTAAGGGATGAGGAGGCTGTTCAACGTGAAGGTTTATCAGAACCTATAAGTATTATACTGAGGGAGTTTAAGTTTACTAAATTAAAAGATTTATAAAGTGATTAGTGGAGGAGTGGTTTTTTGATTGTTGTTAATAGGCGGGAGATTAAATATTCTATTAGTGATGCGGACTATTATCGTTACTTAAATTTATTTAACGAAATTTTGAAAAGTGACCCACATTCAAAAAACGGGGGATATACGATTCGCAGCCTATATTTCGATACTTTTACGGATGACGATTATTACAGTAAAATGAACGGTGAAGAGGTGAGAAAAAAAATCCGTCTTCGTTTATACGATGTAAATACAAAACGAGTGAAATTAGAACTGAAACGAAAAATTAATGTTAATCAGGTGAAAGAAACGGTTTGGATTTCATCGGATGACGCCAGATCGCTTATTAATTGTCAATACGACGTTCTTTTAAAATATAAGGAGAAAACAGCCCAAACGATTTACAATATTATGACACTAGGGCAATACCGACCTGTTGTTCTGATTGATTACGATCGTCGTGCCTTCTATCATGAGGAGAATAACATTCGACTTACGTTAGATAGTAACATTAGAAGTAGTGAAACAAATTTTGATATATTTTCGGAAAATATTCCGATGGTACCGGCGTTTACAACGTATCATGCCATTTTAGAGGTTAAGTTTAATGGTGATTTATTTTGTTGGATTGCGGAAGTTTTACGGGGGCGCGATACGATTAATCAATCTTTGAGTAAGTATTGCGTTTCAAGGTCATTGTTTGATCAGTATTTAGCATAAATTTTAGGAGGAAGAAAAATGAAAGAGACTTTGTATGAATATTTGGTGACGCGGAGTGGAGAGGTAAACTTATTTGAGGCATTCGAGATTTTAATTATTGCTTTATTATTATCGATGGTTGTCTTTTGGACTTATAAGTTTACATTCAGTGGGGTACTATATAACCGTAAATTCAATGTTTCCTTAGTCATGTTAACATTAGTGACAACGATGGTAATGATTGTTATTAAAAGTGATATCTCACTATCCCTTGGGATGGTCGGGGCACTATCGATCGTACGTTTTAGAACGGCTATTAAGGATCCCCGGGATACAGCCTACATTTTCTGGTGTATTGGAATTGGACTTTGTGCAGGAACGCAAAACTATGCTATAGCTTTAATGGGATCTATTTTTCTAGCCACTGTTCTCATTTTGTTTAGTTTTGGAAAGTTTGGTGTAGAAAATAGGTATTTATTGATTATTCGAGGAGAAAACCGTTGTGAACAGGAGGTTATGTCTTATTTGTTTAAACAGTTTAAAGGGGCGCAATTACGTGGTAAAAATACAACGACGCAAAGCATTGAAATGGTTTATCAAATCACGTTAAAAAATGAGGCGCAACAAACAATGCTTGATCAATTCTATCGAATTGAGGGGGTTCAAAGTGTAAATATAGTGGCGCAAAATGGGGAAACCATTGGCTAGGAGCATGACGATGAAAAAATTAGTCGCATTTATGATGGTTCTTTTATTTTTAATGATAAGTTGCTTGGTGATGGTCGAAAGTATTGATAAATTAGATCAGAAAAAACAGAAGCAAATTAAATCAACTTTAGGCTTACCTGGTGATGTCCTAGAACATTCGGATTTGCCGATTGTTGTAATAGATACAAATGGTGAAGAAATTCATTACGTAAGAAAGGGAGAGAGTTTGGGAGAGAGCATTTTAGCCGAGTTTAGTCTTTACCTTCCTGAAAACTTTAAAAATGGAGATTTAAAGGCAAAGGTTGAGACAATGGTTGATATTGGCGTGAGGGGAAATACGTCTCGGCTTCTTCCCAAAAAGCAGTATAGTTTGACGTTATTAAATAAAAAAGGGGATGAAAAAAAGGCGTCCTTATTAGGAATGCCTAAAAGTGCAAAGTGGATTCTAAATGCCTCTTTTGAAGACCAGTCTTTATTGCGAAATAAATTAGCCTATGATATTTCTGGTAAAATCATGCAATACGCCCCCCGTGTTAAATTTTGTGAGGTTTACTTAGTTGATGATAATCAGCCACTTTCTTCACAGCACTATAAGGGGATTTATTTACTGGTTGAAAAGATAGAACGCCATGATAAACGAATTAATATTTCTAAAACTCAATCGGCCTCTTCTGAAACAAGTTTTATTGTAGCGAGAAATCGTTTAAAGCTTACAGATATACTATTAGATAACTATGGGTTTGAAACATATCTCTACGATTACAATATGGTTGTAGAGTACCCTAAAACAAATTTAACAGACGAGAAAAAAAATTATATTACCCAAACGGTTAGTGAATTTGAACGAGTTTTGTATTCAGATCGTTTCGATGACCCGCAAGAGGGGTATGCAGCCTATATCGATGTGGATTCATTTGTCGATTATTTTATTATAAATGAATTTTTTAAGAATACAGATGCGGGTATTTTTAGTACGTACTTACACAAGGATTATGGAGAGAAGATTAAAGCGGGTCCTGTTTGGGATTTTGACTCAGCCATGGGAAATAGTACGCATTTATTCCCTTATTATGACGAAACGGGGTTTTATATGCCTCAAACAGCGTGGTTTAGTGAGTTATTAAAAGATAAAAAATTTGTGAATCAAGTTATTAGCCGTTACCACCAACTTCGCTTAACCTATTTAAGTGATGATTATCTTATTCAACAGATTGATGATTATGTCAGTGAATTGGGGGAAGCGATTGAGCGTAATTTTGAAAAGTGGCCTGTTGAGTTATGTAATCAATCTGAAATGCTTAAAAAGTATTACTCCATTATCCGACCTTACGAAAATGATGTTGACGCATTGTTGAATTTTTTTAGGGAACATCCACAATATACTGCCGAAGTTGAAAATCGAGCTAATAATTATGATGAGGAGATTGCGAAGCTTAAGCTATTTATTCGTGAGCGTGGTGCTTGGATTGATAAAAATATTGATAGTCTTTTAAAATGGGCAGAGTAGGAGAGGAGGAGAGATTATGAAAAGATTTCTTATTTTGAGTACCCTTGTTTTTGCCCTCTTTTTTCTAATATTCCTTAGGATTATTCCTCCCTTTTTAAATAATGGTGGAGGTGATGAGAGCCCATTTACTATTAGAGATGGGCAACTATATACTTCATTTAATAAAGAAACGACTCCTTTTCAATTTATTGGAATGAATGTTACTTCAGCACTTCCTGGTAGTTTTCCTAATGAAGTAGATTTAGGAGAAGAAACTTATTTAGAGTGGTTGCAGTTAATTCAAGAGTTAGGCGTAACGGTTTTAAGGGTACCAGATTTAATGCCACTAAATTTTTACAAGGCATTGGACAAATTTAATGAAAACCGGCAGGAGCCTCTTTATCTTTTACAAGGAATTTATATGGATGACGTTGCATTAGCGGATGGTGCCGATCTTCAGCAATTAGAGCAGTCTTATATGGGTAAGATAAAGAAAATCATTGATTTTATGTACGGCGGGGCGTATCCAGGTAATGATCTTGGTGTTTCTTTACAAAAAGGGGTGAATCTTTCATCTTACTTAATAGGATATAGTCTAGGTATGGAATGGGCAAATCAGGATGTTATTTTTTCGGATATTATGAATGAGTCGTACGCGTATGAAGGGGATTATTTTTATACATCGGATTCGGCGTCTAATGTTGAGGGATTGTTAGCTAAACTTATGGATAAATTAGTTAGTTATGAGGTTCAACGTTATGGAATTCAACATTTGGTGACGGTCGTAGGGTCTAATATAGAGGATTTTTTAGTTTATAAAAATAGTCAATTAAACGCAGAGTCAGAAAAATATATTGGCCAAACAATTAAGCGAAATATTAAGCCTGTTGTTGATTTAAATGAGATTAAACCGACGCAAAAGCTAAAAAGTGGCTATTTTGCATCGTATTATTTATATCCGGTTTATAGTGATAAAATGGGAGAGTCCATAAGAGAAGTGATAACGGATTTACAAAGGTTTCATGAAATACCGATTATGATAGCGGAGTATAGTCTTCCCTCGGCAAAGGTAGTTTATGAGGAGATGTCGGGACAGTTATTAGGGATTAATGAAAGAGAACAGGCGGAAGGCCTGGTTACTATTTATCGCACACTTCGACAATTATCTATTTTGGGCTCTTGTTTGTCTGAGTGGCAAGATCGATGGGATCGAACATCCTTTACGACAGTTGATCGGGTTATCCTCGATCGTAGCCCTTACTGGCCAAATAAATTAACGGATTTACAATCGAGGGGAATTTATACCTTTGATGCTTCAACTGACTATCCTGATCACCAAATAGATGAGTGGAAAGATAAAAATGTTTTATCCACCCACGATGGATTAACCTTATCTGTAAAGACGGATGAAGAGGGAATCTTTTTTCTTATTCAGTCAGAAGAGCAAATAAATAATCAGTCAAGTTATTGGATTGATTTAGATGTGACTCCTAATTCAGGAACTAAATCTTATACGGAGAAGGGATTGACCTTTGAAGATCCGGTAGACTTTGTCATTAATATTAATCCTAATAATCAAAGTCGTCTATTAGTTCAACGTTATTATCACACGTATGAATTTTTAAAGGAGCGAACGAATTTACAAATCCATCCCGATGAAATTAAAGTTCTTCCGGATATGGATGAGTTCACGCCTATTTTAATCGAGGTTAAGTCGAAAGCATATAATCAGGAAATAAAAGAATTTGAGGAGGCTATTGTACAAGAAGCAGGACGATTAATTGAGGGGAATGCTAATCCGAATTCCAATCAATTTAATTCCCTGGCTAATTATTATGTGGGAGATAACTATATAGAGATAAAAATCCCATGGGGACTTTTAAACTTTAGTGATCCTACTAATTTAAAAATTCATGACGACTATTATCAGCGATTTGGAATTCATTCCATGTCTATTAATCATTTAAATATTGGATTGACGGTAGTGGAAGCAGATCATTCGAGTGTTCGATTACCATCTGAAAAATATCGTTTAATGCCATGGGTTAATCCAACATATAAATCACGATTAAAACTTGCCTATACGCTATTACAAAATGAATTTAGGGACAAATAGAAAGGACGCGGTGAGATGCAGGTCTTTATCATTTCCTTAATGATTACCTTTTTTATTTATTTAATCTTTTGTATGAGGCTTTACTTATCTTATAGAATTCGAAAGGATCAGCGCCATCAGAAGCAATTAATGAAGCATGCCTCTTTTAAAGTTGAAATTAGAGAGCAATTTGATACATTAAGGATGGGAAATCGGTTAAGTCAAGAAACAATCGACCAAACTGAGAAATGTTTAAAAAGTAATATTTATTTTGATTTATTTAATCGAGTAATTGAAGAGTTATTTCTGATAGAGGAATATAGGCCTATCCTTAAAGTCTATGTAGAAATTTATATTGGCTTTTTACAGCGAGTGATTAAATTGGATAAGAGAAAGGGTGAAATTGAAGAGTTAAAGCTTGCCAAACTCTTCGGGTACTATCAAATGGATTTACCCTTTATCAATCAATGGTTATTAAAAAAGTTGAATAAAAACTCTATGTATTTAAAATTGAACGTTTTAACCTCCTTAGCTCAAATTGGAAATAGTTCGATTTTTGCTAAGGCCTTGACTAGTAGCTATAAAGATTTTGAATTATATAATAATAAAGTGCTAATAGGTATTATGCAACAGTTTAGTGGAGATTACGATGAATTAAATCGTTTTTTAATAAGAAACTTTAAAGAGGCTGAAGATGATTTTCAACTCTTATTGATTCAGTATTTTACCGTTGTTCCATGTCCAATGGTTGAAAAGAAACTCTGTGAAATTTTATCGGAAGGCAGAGATTCTCACAAGGAAATCTGTTTAAGTATTATCAAATATTTTGCGAATCATCCGAATTTAGAGAGTAAATCAATACTATTAGATTATTTAAAGCATAATGAATGGGAGTACCGTGTGTTAAGTGCTAAGGCCTTGCAGTATTTCTCTGAGGAAGATGTTATTAATCAGTTATTTATAGCTACGGGTGATTCTAATTGGCATGTTCGTTTTAACTCGGCCATGGCCCTTTGTAACTTTAATATCAATCAACGAATAAAAGAATATATTTTACAATCAAAGGATTATTATTCAAGGGATATTTTGCAATATGCATTATCCTTAAAGGAAAAATCTTTTCAATAAGGGGGCGGTGCAGTGTTAGAGTTTTTGGTTGATAGTATTAATAATTTTTTCATGATATATATTGCCATTTACGCTATTATATTTTTTATTTCCACTCTCTCTGCCATCTTTGTTATTGAAAAAAATCAATCTTATCGGAAATATCAACATGAGATAGATTCAAAGAATGAGGATAGTTTATTACCAATATCAATATTGGTTCCTGCCTATAATGAGGAACAGACTATTATAGATTGTATTGAGTCTAACTTATATTTAGATTATCCAGAGTTTGAGGTCATTGTTATTAACGATGGATCTAAGGATCGAACAGGTGATTTGGTTCAAGAACATTTTAAGTTAAAACGTGTCAATCGTCCGATTCGTAGGGTTGTACCTTGCCAAAGTGAGATTGATATTTATGAGGGAATCATTAATGAGAAGATTAAGTTAACCCTCGTTAATAAGGTAAATGGTGGGAAAGCTGATGCTTTAAATATGGGAATTAATTTAGCAAGATATCCGTTAATTACGTCGTTGGATGCCGACTCAATTTTACAATATGATTCTCTTCGTGAAATTGTAATGCCATTTAATCGGGATAATCGAACGGTAGCTGTTGGTGGTAATATTAAAGTTTCTAACCAGGTAATATTAGATAGAGGGCGAGTCGTTAAATATTTGACTCCAAAACGATTTATCGTGATGATGCAGCTCATCGAATATTACCGGGTGTTTTTAAATACGAGGGTCTGGTTAAATTTATTTAATGGTAATTTAATTATTTCTGGTGCATTTGGTCTTTTTCGTAAGGATGCCGTCATCTCTGTTGGAGGATATGATACTAAAAGTATTGGCGAAGATATGGATTTGGTATTAAAATTACATTCTTTTTATCGCCAAAATCAGATTCCTTATCAAATTAGTTACGAACCTTATGCGGTTTGTTGGTCTCAAGTTCCATCTAAACTAAAGGATTTGAAGAATCAGAGGAGAAGGTGGCAAATTGGTTTAATGACTTCGATGTTTAATCATCGGCAAATGGCATTAAATCCTCAATACGGCTTAACGGGATTCTTTTCCTTTACATACTTTTTTATCTATGAGATGATGTCATGCGTATTTGATAGTTTAGGAATTATCATTATTGTTCTTGCCTTTTTTGCTGGTTTTTTAAACATGACCTTCTTTTTAACTTTTATGTTAATCTATGTTTTTTATAATACGGGTTTATCTATTATGGCGATAAAATTCGAGGAGTATATGTTTAGGGAGTCGCTATCGTTACGGGCACGAATTAAGTTAATTTTATTTAGTTTGATAGAGAATTTTGGTTATCGACAATTGATTTCCTTGTATCGATTTAGTGCTTTGATTGGATATCGTAAGCATAAGCATCAATGGAAGAAAATTAGTCGTGTTAAGCATAATAAACTACATTAAGTTGAATCTTCTTTATAAATGAGAGTGGTAAATTTAATAAGAATGAACATGCTAAAGGTGTTCCTCTTCGACGAGGAGACACCTTTTTTTGTCGCCTTATTAATGGGTTTGTCCAAATGGTGGTCATTTTAGGGGAGCAAGCTAAAACAAGACAGAAGTAGTGTTATTTTTTGGTTAATATATGGCAATTTTCTTTAAGGAGGTGTGTTATTTTTGTAGTATCGGGGGGTGATAGAGGTTGAAGAAGCGTTATCTGCTTGTCACCTTTTTAGCTATGTTGGTCGCTTGTGGGGATAGTGGACTAGCAAATCAGGCAGTTAAAGAGGCGAGGGAGGCTTTTGAAGACGGATCCTATCAAGAGGGCGTCGGTTTTTTAAAGTTAGCAACTGATGAAAGTTCAAATAAAAAGTATCAGATTTGGCATGAGCAAGGGGAGGCTCTACTTAAGATGGTTGAATATGATCAGTTAGAGGACTTGGATAAACTGCTGTTGGCTTGGACGGATTTAAACTTAGTTGATAGTCAGCCAAGTTTTGTGAAAGATGAGGCCATTAATTATGTACGGTCTCAATTAAATTCTCTTGAGGAAAAAATTAACCGAGCCATTGAAGCAGAGAAAACGTCAGCTTATGATGAGTTAATTGCGTTAATTCGTTTCGTGGAAAAAAGGATGGGATCATTAAAACTATTTAGGGGAGAAATAGAGACGTTGATCGCCTTAAGAGATGAAATGGAGGGATTATCATGATGAAGAGAATCAGTGTGTTACTTGCACTTATGATCGCACTTTGTGCATGTGCAAATGAGACAGATGGGGAGAACGATAATCATAAAGAAGATATTTTGCATCGACCACGTTTGACAGAAAACGGGACGAATTTAAGCGAGCGTTCACTTGAAGAAGGGCTCAATTATATTGAGGCACTTGTGGGAGTCGATGAATTAGCAGCCGCTAAAGGTGTTTTAAACGAATTATTAGTCGAGTTAGATGATGAGGGAACCGATGAGCAACGAGAGCGTCTGAACGTTTTAAAAGAAACGCTACACGAAGTGGAGGTTCATGATCAGGAGCATAACCATGAATTTACAGGGGTTGATGCGGTTGCCTTAGCCGTGGATCGTTATGGATCTGACGAAGATATTGTCTATATGTATGACGAAAATCACGAACATTACGGCGATAATCAAATCGGTTATTACGTGGCCTTAAAGTCAAAAGTATTGCAAGAGACGGAAGGTGGCGATGGCATTATTTTGATGCTTTTCGTCGCTGAGGATGGCACGATTACAGAAATCTAAGAAGATGAGGAGGCAAACCGGGGAAGGTGGCCTCCTTTTTTATTTGCATACCTTTTATCAATAAAGAAATACTATTAATAACTATATTATTATTTTATAAGAAAACGCATTGACTTTCTTTCACGATAGTTTTATAATAATATCAGTAATTATTACTACTTTTAAAAATTAATTAGAAAAATTTAGGAAAGTACATCAAATAACCATAAAAATGAAGTACAATAGAGGAGAAGGAGGAGTTTCAATGTCAAAGAAAATTTATGATGTAATTGTAATTGGTGGCGGGGCTGCCGGAATGTCTGCAGGGATTTATTCAGGGCGCGCAAAAATGAAAACATTAGTGCTTGAGCAAGGATCAGTAGGTGGTCAAGCAAAAACAACAAATGAAATTGTGAATTACCCAGGGATTCGTCATACGACAGGGCCAGAATTAATGGAACAAATGCATTTACAAGCTGAAGATTTTGGTGTAGCTTTTGCTCAAGCTGAAGTGTTAGAAGCTCAACTTGAAGGTGAAATTAAAGTGTTAAAAACAACAAACGGGGACTATGAAACTCGTTCAGTGATTATCGCAACAGGTGCGACACCACGTACACTTGGATTCCCAGGAGAAGCAGAGTACCGTGGACGCGGGGTTGCTTACTGTGCAACGTGTGATGGGGAGTTCTACACAGGACTTGAGGTGTTTGTCATCGGTGCTGGATTTGCGGCAGCAGAAGAAGCAATTTTCTTAACTCGTTTTGCTCGTAAAGTAACAGTTATCGCCCGTGAGCCAGAGTTTACATGTGCAAAAACAATTGCGGATAAAGTTTTAGCTCATCCAAAAATTGAAGTTAAATTCAATACTGAAGTGGTAGAAGCAACAGGGGATGAATTATTACGTCGCGTTAAATTTATTAATAATCAAACAAATGAAACATTTGAACATGTGGCGCAAGATGATGAAACATTCGGAATCTTTATTTTCGCTGGATACGTGCCACAAACAAAAGTATTTAATGGTTTAGTTGACATGGATAAATTCGGATACATTATCACGGATGAAAACATGCACACAAGTGTTGAAGGTGTTTATGCAGCCGGAGATTTACGTCCTAAAGTATTACGCCAAGTGGTTACTGCTGTGGCTGACGGAGCGATTGCTTCTCTTGAAGCTGAAAAATATGTGGCGCATGAGAAGGAACGTTTAGGAATTGTAGAGGAAGAGGTAGAAGTTGCTCCACAACCTAAAGAAGTGAAAGAAGAAAAAGCACCAGCTAAAGAAGTAGCAAAAGGTGGACAATCTGCTTTATTAAATGATGCGTTACGTGGACAAATCGCTGGAATTTTAGGGCGTATGGAAAACAATGTTACACTTGTGACGATTGTTGATCCTGCTAATGCAAAATCGATTGAATTACGTGACTTAGTGATGGACATTGCGAATTTAGGAGATAAATTAGAGGCTATCGTCAAAACAAAAGGTGAAGATGTGGCGTTAGAAGAAAAAGTGAATGCCGATAAATTCCCAGTTGTTGCGTTACTTGACCAAGATGGAAATTATGCGGGTGTGAAGTTCCACGGTGTTCCTGGTGGACATGAATTAAATTCATTCTTACTCGCGATTTATAACTTAGCTGGACCTGGACAAGCTTTAGATGCTCAAGTATTAGAAGCGATTAAATCACTTGATAAAAAAGTAAATATTAAAGTGGCGGTTTCTTTATCATGTCACTTATGTCCGGATGTTGTTGTTTCAGCTCAACGTATTGCGATCGAAAATCCAAATGTAGAAGCTGAGATGTTAGACATCGCCAACTTCCCAGAATTAAAAACAAAACATAAAGTGATGTCAGTTCCATGTATGATCGTAAATGATGAAAAAATCGCGTTTGGATCAAAATCAATCCAAGAGATGTTAAACCTAATTGCTTAATGAGTCTCATAAACACAAGTTGCACACACACAATGTTAGAAAAAAATGCACGGAATTTTCCGTGCATTTTTTCAATGGTTGTCGAAAGTAAATGAAATGGTTTCTTGTGGGAACACTAATCTAAAAACGAAAAGAGGAGGCTTTTAAATGAATGTACAATCTCATTTATTGAATGATACTTTACGTCAACAACTGGCGACGGTTTTAAAACGGATGGAAACAAAGGTGACTTTAGTAACCATCGTGGATCCTCATCTAGAGGTGTCTCTTGAGTTACGTGATTTTGTGCTCGATCTTGCGAATTTAGGGGATCAGTTAGAAGCGATTGTCAAAATGAAGGGGGAAGATGTGTCTTTAGAACAGAAGATAAGGGTGGATAAGTTTCCTGTTGTTGCCTTGCTTGATGAGAAGGGGTGTTACTCAGGGGTGAAGTTTCATGCCGTTCCTGGGGGCCAAGAGATTAATGCGTTTTTATTGGCGATTTATAATTTGGCTGGACCGGGACAGGCCATCGATGAGCGAACGCTAGAAGCCATCCGTGCGATTCGTCAACACGTGAATTTAAAGGTTGTTGTTTCATTATCGAGTCGTTTATGCCCGGATGTCGTCGTTGCAGCGACGCGAATCGCTATTGAAAACCCCAATGTCGAGGCGGAAATGATTGATTTAGCCCATTTCCCACACCTTCAGGCGCACTATCAGATTACCGCAGTTCCATGCCTCATCCTTAATGATGATCACGTTTACTTTGGGGCAAAAACCATGGATCAACTGCTTCAACTCATTTCATAAGATTAAATCACCTCAAGCCGTTACGGTGGGATTCCCCACGCCATGGCTTGAGGTTTTTTTGTTGAGGGAGCGTACGGAGTTTAAGAAAAAAAGAAAAAGTGATAAATATTAGAAAAATTTTGTAGTATAATAAAAAATATGTATATTTTATGAGGGAAGGAAGCTAAATGGTTATAAAAATAAAGTCGATATTACTGCAATTATTTTTACTTGTATTTACCGCAACATTTGCATTTATTTTTACGGATGCGCTCATTCATCCCAATGCAACCTTTTTGCAGATGAGTGGGTGGAAAGTAGGCGGGCTCGCTTGTTTGATCGCTGCTTTTTTCTATTTTGCTTATCGGGGCATGAAGAAATTATCAACGCGTGGATTAATGATCGTAAGTCTTGTCAATCTAGTGCTTTTAGTGCTGTTACAACTTTTCTTTATTCGTTATTTTCAAGTGAATCCCACGTGGGATGTCGGGGATGTTTACCGAGCCGCACTTGAACAGAAAGATAGTTTTTATGCCTTGTCGGATTACTTTACGATCAAGTATCCGAATAATATTCCGTTGCTCATTGTTTTTATTCTCGGGATGCGGTTTTTAGATTTATTCGGGGTTACGAATTATTATTTTTATTTTACGTTTGTTAATGCCCTTGTCATCTTATTATCGATGGGTGGACTCTATTGGTTGATTCATCGCCATTTTGGCCTTGTCTCTGCCACATGGGCGAGTTTATTGATGTTATTTATGACGCCATTATATATGTACGTTCCTATCGTCTATACCGATACATTGGTCATGATTTTTCCAATTCTAGGGCTTATCCTTTATGATTTATTTTATCATTCGACGGATAGGCGCCGTTATGTCTACTTAATTTTATTAGGGCTTGTGTTATCGATCGGTGTATTAGTGAAGACAAATGCGATTATTTTAGTCGTTGCCATCCTGATTCATTATTTGATGATGAATCCAATGAAAAGATGGATTCAGTTGTTGATCGGTATTGCACTTCCATTTTTTATCGTGAATACAATCTATCAGTCACGAATCTCGCCCCTTTATCCGACAGAGAAATCAGAACTTGGATTTCCAATGACGCATTGGGTAATGATGGGGTTAGACGGAAACGGTGGATATTTTCATGAAGATGCCGAATATACGAATTCCTTAAAGTTAGAAGGGTTGACGAATGATCAAATTAAAGACATTCATCTAGATAGAATTAAACAACAGTTATCAGAGTATGGGGTTAGAGGGTTTCTTAACCATCTCCATCAGAAGATGAATTTCACTTGGGCTGAGGGGACCTATTTTATCCCTGAAAAGTTAAGCCGTCAGCCGATTGAGACGAATGTTTACCAAGCTTACGTGTTTGGTGATAAAAATCATCCGTATCTTTATGCCGTCCAGGCAATCCAGTTGGTCATGCTTGGATTAATGACGATCTCCGGTGTTTATTTATTTAAAAACCGTCACGCGTTTGTTCATGTGATGGCCATCACCCTCTTCGGTAACTTCCTATTTTTACTGATTTGGGAAACCCGCTCACGGTATTTGGTGCTCTATTTACCGTTAATGATGATGCTTTGCACGTATGCCATGGCATCTTTAAATAAAAATTCGATGAAGGGGAGTAGAGAACATGTCTAATATCATTTACTTTGTTGTTCCTTGTTATAATGAGGAGGCCGTTTTAGAAGTGACGGCACAAAAGTTAATGGAGAAAGTGGAGTCGTTAATTCGGCGGGACGTGATTTCTCCTAAAAGTCGAATTACTTTTGTTGATGATGGAAGTAAAGATCAAACGTGGCCAATGATCAAAGAGTTATCAACGACTCATCACTTAATCAGCGGGGTCAAGTTATCACGCAATCGGGGTCACCAAAATGCATTATTAGCCGGTCTTATGACGGTTAAAGATTTATGTGATGCAACGATTTCTTTAGATGCTGATTTACAAGATGATATTGATGTTATTGACCAATTTATTGATAAGTTTTTAAATGAATCATGTGATGTGGTTTATGGTGTGCGAAACGATCGGACAACAGATACGGGATTTAAACGACATACGGCACAAATGTTTTATAAAATAATGAATCAATTAGGGGCCGACATCGTTTATAATCATGCGGATTATCGATTGTTAAGTCGTCGGGCGTTAAATGGATTATCCGAATTTAAAGAAGTTAATTTATTCTTACGAGGATTAGTGCCACTTGTTGGGTATAAATCGGATGTTGTGTATTATGAGCGACATGAGCGTTTTGCAGGGGAATCGAAGTATCCGTTAAAGAAAATGATTGCCTTTGCGATTGAAGGGATTACTTCGCTTAGTGTGAAGCCGATTCGTTTAGTCACCACACTTGGGATTAGCGTTTTTGTTATTAGTTTAATTCCATTGCTATACTCTCTCGTCCAATGGATGAATGGGAATACGATTAAAGGATGGACGACGTTAATTTTATCGATTTGGACGCTAGGTGGATTGCAAATTCTTTGTATTGGTGTGATTGGTGAATATATCGGAAAAATTTATTTAGAATCTAAACAACGCCCTCGCTTTATTGTCGAGGAATTTATTAATGAAGTTGACTAATCAAAAAAAGTGCAGCTATCATTTCGGATAGGTGCACTTTTTTTTGGGTTCTTTGTCAAATAGTGTGGGTGAATAAAATCTATACATATAATCGGGAGGAATTAGGCTATTCTTTAGATGGTTTGATTCCTCTTCTTTTTTTGTTCAAAAGTGTATTTATGAATAATCAAAATTCTTGCTTTGAAATGGTAGAAACTACGATATCCAAAAGCGATTCGCTTAATGACTTTGATATTGTTGTTAATTCCTTCGAGTACTCCATTGGTATAAGGAGTTTCAATTGTATTTTTGACATAGTCTTGATAATGAGTGAGTGTTTTTAAAGCTGTTTTCATTTCGTGTGAAAGCAGATCAGAGGGGTGTTGAATGGCATGATGAAATATTTCAAGGTTACGAAGTTTAATAGCCTGTTGGACAGTTTGGTAGAAATCATAAGTCTCCTTTAGTTCAGGGTCTAGGGCTAATAAAAAGTCAATAATTTCTTGTTGAGAGATCATCTTTTTGAAGCAGTTGGAATAGAAGTAATGAGTGGCATTAAGATCTTCTTGGGCTTTTAAGAGAAGTCGCCAATAATGTTTGAATTTATTATAAAACTCTTTATTTTGATTCATGAAACGAATGCGTGTTTTATTAAGAGCACGAGAGATTAGTTGAACGATATGAAATTTATCTAAAACAATCTTAGCCTTAGGGAATACCTCTTTAATGAGTGTCATATAAGGGGCGTACATGTCAATGACGACGTGGGTTACACCTTCACGAGCTGCTTTAGAAAATCGCATAAAATAAGTCCTTAGTGTACTTAAGCGACGGTCTTCAACGATATCAATTAGCTTTCCATTGGACGCATCACAAAAAATGAAGGACATTGCTCCCTCGGCCGATTTAACCGACTTAAACTCGTCAAAACAAAGAACTTTTGGGAGAGAATTAAAGGGAAGCGGCTGTTCTTCATAGGAAGAATGAATGACGCGGTTAACGGTTGAATGAGAAACGTTAAGCTCACGTGCAATATCTGTTTCGGATTTCTTATGACTAGCTTCTAAAAAGATGGCTTGTTTTACGGGAGTGGAAATAAAACAATTAGGGTTAACAAGAGATGTTTCTAGGGTAAATGTTCGGTCACAATGACGGCATTTATAACGTTGTTTTTTTAAGTCTAGATAAGCATCAAATCCGGAAATTTTGACTAGCTTAATACGTGAAGTTTTGAAGCCGTGTTTAATGATATTTGAGTCAAAAGAATGACCACAGTGGTAGCAATGAGTCGGTTGAAAAGAAAGAGTTCCCAAAATAAGTTTAGAACGAACATTCTTAATCTGAGTTTCTTGGATACAATTTTTTGAAAAAGTAATATTTTTATCTTTTAAATCAAGTAAAGTTGAGATACAATTAGTGTGAGACATAAAACCAATCCTTTCGTGTTGTTTTAGCCGATTACATTGTATAGGATTTTGGGGACTATGTCTCTTTTTTTGTCTCAATATTTATGGCAATCAAAAAGGTGTGAGTAATCCCACCCACACCAAATATTATAGAACCTTTTTTTGTAGGGTTATTTTTTTAAGGCGAATCGTACCATGAAGAAGTTAATGATGATGGCGATTGGGAAGACAAAGACTGGGGCGATTCCTCCAGGAATACCGATGAAGATAAAGAAGTTGAGTAAAAACATATGAACGAAGTAGTTGATGAGGTGTGCGCCGGCAAATTTAATTCCATTTTGGGCGTTTGCCTCGGATTGGAAAGTAAAGAAGGTTGAAGCAAAGAAGTTAAAAATAAAGCTTAAGAGATAGCCGATCGTGTAGGCCATGTTGTAATTCAGTCCGATTCCGTATTCAAGGGCGAGGTAAATTCCGTAATGGAGGGCAGTTGCCAAAACCCCAACGATGATAAAGCGGATAAATTCAGCTAGTTTTGGATTGGTTTTAAGTTTATCAATCATGTTTCATTCTCCTTTTTTCTGATTGGTTTTATGATACGAGATTTTTCTTTCCTAACAAAAGGGTTTGATCAAGACTAAAGAAAAACACCGAAGAATCGGTGTTTTTTTGCTGTGAAACTTACGCAACGTAGTCAATTTTAAAGACAGGTGTCTGGTTGATCGTTGTTAATGTACATTCTTTAACGTCACGGTGAGCATTGAAAACCGGTGCAAGTAATTGCGCCAATTCAAAATCTTCTTCACCTTTTAAGGCAAGTGTTTCTGATTTATTGGCTTGATCTTGAGCCGCGAACTGTTGTTGGCGTGCTTTAATATAGGCATTTACTTTTTGCATTAAGTGTTCTTCATTTACTGTTGGGTTTGCGAACAGGAAGTTTAATACTTGGCTGAATGATGGATAACGTGGTTCTTCTTTCACTTGATTAAATAAATCAGTGTAGACTAAGCGGTCGTTTTCACGAAAGATGAATAAGTTTCCTGCTGCGTATTCTTTAATGTATTGATTGACCAATTTTAAAACTTCCATCATGTCAAGGTTACTAAACGCATCGACAACGCCTAACTCGTAAGCATTAATGACCATACAGTATTTTTCAGATGGTGTTAGTTGGTCAATATTCATGTTTTTTTCAAGTGGATAGGCCCCGATAAAGGCATTTTTTGTAAAGTCTGCTGGTTCTAAGTTTTCCCCTTGATCAACCGTCCAAATCGCTTGGTTTTCAATAATGAGTAAATCTTCTTTGGCGATATAGATCCCACATTGTTTGATATAGTCCGTGAACGGAAGGCAGTCGTTTGCGACGTAGATTGCAATGTTATTTTGTTCATAGTCTTCAAGATGTTGCTTAATAAAGTGGATGACGTCTTCTTTTTTCACGTTCGTATACATGGTTTGTTGCGCCGGTGTACAGTGGGCGATCGTATATACGTGTGATTCTTCTAATTCGTACACTTGTTTTTGTGAGGATTGTAAATAAACACAATCGACAGCGTTTGGTTGAAGTGCGAGTTGTTGCAATTCTTCGTGTGATGTCATAGGGAAGAATGTTTGGTTTTCAATCGATACTAAGATATCGGTCGCCATTTCTTTATCTTTAAACCCTAAAAGGTGCATTAGTTCTTTCATAAAGTGTTAACCCTCCATTTTTTACGATCAATTTAAGGCTATTATATCACATAAATCGAGGAAGGGGGCTAGTACATGGGAACTTTTTGAGAGGTACTTTTTAGGTGCTCTTGAAGGGTGGCCGCCAAGTTTTCTTTCATTAAAATAATGAGGTCGTCACCCGCCATCAGTTGGGTATTTCCCCGTGGGATAAGCTCGTCATTTCCGCGTTTGATGGCGATGAGTAGGCAATCGGTTGGCAGGTCAAGGGAGCGAACGAGGCATCCATCCATGCTAGAATCGGCGAAGACTGGAATTTCAACGAGGATATTTTTTTGACCGACGGTTAGGCTGCTTTTTCCACGCAGTAATCGGTGTAATAGGAAATCGTAGACTGGTTCATTTCTCAGTCCTTCCGCCACGGTGTAGGCGATAAGGCAGGTGAGAGAGAGCGGGAGAAGGTTTGTTAATGATCCCGTCATTTCGGCAATGAGAATGCTTCCGGTAATTGGGGCACGGACGATGGCGCTGAAATAGCCGGCCATCGCCAAAATAATAAAGTTTTGAATGAAGATTTCATCGACAAGATGGAGGCTTGCGAGAAGATGGCCAAAAATTGAACCGGTGAGCGCCCCGAGGACGAGGAGCGGAAAAAAGATTCCTCCTGGAACACCAGACGCGAAGCTCACCATGGAGAAAGCGAATTTGACAGTCAATAAAAGAAGTAAGGTCTTCATTGAAAAGAGATCCGCTGTTAATTTTTCAATCAATCCGTGCCCGCCCCCTAATACATCCGGTAAGATCCAAAGGAGGATCCCCGCAAGGAGGAAGGGGATAAGGGGATGATACTGTTTTTTTAAGAAGGTTAGTTTATCATACCCGTTTAACGTAGAGGCGAGTGTTTTATTATACAGGACGCCTAAAATTCCGGTTAAAAGTCCTAAGGCGACAATCCATCCATAGTGATGGAGGGGCAAGTTATGGATGAGGTCAAAGCGGAAGACCGGTTTTAAACCAAAAAAGTTTTTTGAGACAAAATCAGCTGTTAGCGCGGCGGACATGGCACCGACTAAAACGAGGGGTGAGAAGTGTTTGTGCACCTCTTCAAGCGCGAACATGACCCCAGCGAGTGGAGCATTAAAGGCGGCGGCTAGTCCAGCACTCGCCCCGCTTGAGAAGAGATACTTTTCTTCTAGCTTAGTTCGTTTGGTTAGACGGCTAACCCATTGGGCGGCGACGGCACCGAGTTGAATAGAAGGACCCTCACGTCCGACGGATAATCCCGCTCCGATACAAATCGTTCCTCCAATGAATTTGTTCATTAAGACGGAGAGGGGATTCATTTTAATTTTATTGGCTAAGGCGCCTTCTACTTGAGGGATTCCGCTCCCACAGATCATTGGTTCTTTGACCATGAGGCGACCGACGAAAAGAGCCGCTAGGATGAGGATGATGAACCAACCAAAAAACGCGAAGGGCGTCGGTTGATTGGTAACCCATTGTCTTAGCTGCTCCGCATACTGCAAAATGAGGCGGTAAAAGACGACGACAAGACCTGAGATGAGGCCGATGAGGATTCCCTCAAAAGCTAATTTAAGTTTAAGTTGTTTTAAGTAAGATAACGGTGTTTTTAATGATGACATCATACTCCTCCTTAAGTGAAATTAAATGGTTTGTTCTTTATAAAAAAGGGGGGCCTCCTATCAGGGAGGATGAGGAAATTTATCCTCTGTATGGACGTATAACTTTTTTAAGTTTACGGATAATAGTAGAAAGGTAGGTGGGTCATTCATGGATATTTTTAAGGTATTTAAGGGTAAGAAAGGAACTAAAAAGCCTGTTTCAGAACCGACGCCACATCGAATTCATCACGCATTAGATGAAAATTTACAGACGATTAAAACGAGGTTAGGAAACGCCAACGATTTGTTAGTTCGCACGCTGACATTAAAGGGTGCTGAAGATGTTTCGGTCGCCATTTTAGGAATCGACGGTATTATCGATACGAACCAAGCTGAACAGTTTATTGTTCATGTGTTAAGTATTGATCTTTCTTTAGTTAAGGAATCGAATACTCGAAGTTGTGGCGTTTTCCAGACGATTTTTGAGTCTCGAATCAGTATGTTAGATGCGAAATGTGGACAGTCGTACGAGGATCTTTACACGAATCTTATTAACGGCCATATTATTGTTCTTGTCGACGGTGTCGACCAATTTATGATGTTTGACTGTAAGGGATGGCAAATGCGTTCGATTAGCGAGCCACAGACGGAACAGTCGCTTTATGGTCCGAAAGATTGTTTTGTTGAAACGATTCGTACGAATACGGCGACGCTTCGTCGGCGAATTAAGGATCCGAATTTGCGATTTGATGCTCATGTGGTGGGAACGGTGACTCAGACGGATGTTTTTGTGGCGTATATTGAGGGAATTGCGAATAAAGAGTTGGTTCATACGGTGAATAAACGGATTGAGAGTTTAGATATTGATGGGATTGTGAATTCGAGTGAGCTCATGCAGTTAATTGAGGATCATCATATCACGTTATTTCCGCGGTTGATTCAAACGGAGCGTCCGGATAAAACGGCGGCCGCTCTTATGCAGGGAGAAATTGCGATTTTTGTTGATGGTTCACCTTTTGTGACCACGGGGCCAGCTTATTTTGCTTCGATGTTTCAGGTGACGGATGATTATTATTCGCGACCTTTTATTGCAACGGTCACTCGTTTATTACGATACGCGGCCTTTTTTATCGTTCTCCTCGTTCCCGGCTTGTACGTGGCTATTTCGACGTATCATCAGGAGATGATTCCAACGGTGTTATTGATTACGATTATTAATCAACGGAGTGCTAACCCGTTTCCAACATATATTGAAACATTAATTATGTTAATTTTGTTTGAAATTATCCGGGAAGCGGCGCTTCGTAAGCCTAGTGTAGTTGGGGATTCGATGACGATTGTAGGATCGTTGATTATCGGACAGACGATTGTTCAAGCAGGATTAGTTTCGTATATTGTCATTATTATTGTTTCGATTACATCGATTGCAGGATTTATTTTATCAAGTACCCGTTTGTCGAATGCGATGCGTGTTTTAACGTTTGCCTTCTTATTTTTAGGAGCTGCTTTTGGACTTTACGGAATAACGATTGGTGTTATTTTATTGATTTTACACTTGTCTTCTTTAACGACGCTCGATCAACCTTACTTAGCTCCGATGGCGCCATTAAACTTACATGATCAGGAAGATCAATTTTTACGCTTACCCCTTTCTTGGATGAAGTATCGTCCAAAAATTTATAAAACGACGAATCGGGTCCGTCATAATCTTAATCAGGAAAAAAGGAAGGAGGAGTAGGCGTGAGACGTTTGATGTATGTCATGGTCATGTTAATGGCCATTAGTTTAAGTGGATGTGGCCATAAAGTGGAGATGAGCCAAATTGGAATTGTAGCGGGTCTTGGGATTGATCAAACGGAAAATGGGTATTTAATGACGGCCCAAGTTGTTAATCCCTCTTCTATTGCCGGGAATCAGCATGATACGTTATCCGTTTTTTCAATCTCGGGTGAAGGTGAGACGTTATTCGATGCTTATCGATCACTAAATTCACTAACAGCTAAGGTGTTGTACTTGCCGCATTTAAGTGTGATTGTGGTTAATGAAGATATAGCGCAATCGGGAATTGATCCCGTTGTTGATTTTGTCTTACGTAATGTGATGATTCGCCCCAATATTACGTTAGTCGTTGCGAATCATACGACGGCCCGTGAGGTATTGAATGTTCTTACTCCAAGTGAACAAATTCCGATTAATCAACTCAATTCGTTATCTAATCTCTGTTTGACGTGTACGGGACGAGAAGTCAATTATAACCTCTATCAGGTCAGTGGAATGGTTAATGATCCAAGCTCTAATATTGTATTAAATAGTGTATCAATTGATTCTAAGGAAAAGAGCGAGGAGGGAGATATTCAAAATGTTTTACAGATGGAGGCGCCTTCTCAACTCAAAATTGATTCATTAGCTGCATTTCAAGGGGATCAATTGGTTGGATACTTAACGAGTAAAGAGGCTCAATATTATAATTTATTAGTTGGAACGAGTAAGCGTTATGTTGTGACAACAGTACTTGATGATGAATATAAGCTTTCTTATGAGGTGCGTGAATCGAAAGTAGAGATAAAACCTGATTTAGAAAAAAATAAGGTAATGGTAGATTGTTCAGTTAAAGGAGTTTTAATGGAGAATGGGTATCCTATAGATTTAATGAATCCCGATAACGTGAGTGATTTAGAGGCCGCATTAGGAAAGCAGCTAAAACAAAATATACAGTCTCTTATTGATAAGACGCAAAACGAGTTAGCGTCAGATATTTTAGGCGTGGGTGGAAAGGTTCATCAGAAAAATCCAAAGAAATGGGCGGAAGTGAGTGGATACTGGGAAGACATCTATCCGAAGTTAGAGTTTGACGTGAAAGTTAAATTAGAGATTACATCTGTTGGTGATGTGGCTAATTTACAGGAGTAGAAAGTAGGTGATTTTTTGAAAACGTCACGCCTTAGTTTAAATCAATTTTCTTCATTATTAGTCTTGTTCTTATCTAGTAGCGCTACGCTCGTTAATGTGGGTCGCTTTTCTGGGGCCGATGTTTGGATTTCGTTATTAATCAGTGCGGTTCTTGGGACGCTATTGTTTACGATGTATTACCGGATTGGAAAGTTGCATCAGTTTGATAGCTTGTCGGGCATTTTGACCGATTTATTTGGGAAGTTTTTCGGAAGTCTTATTTTAATCGCTTATAGTGGTTACTTTTTATTGATGACGGCAAGTCTTTTAAAAAGCACAGCAGACGTCATTGAGGTGACCTTAATGGTCGATGCAAATATGATATTAATTATGCTATTATTGATGGTTCCGATTGTTTACGGATTAATCCTTGGGGTCAATGCAATTGGACGTTCATCGGAGTTGCTTTTTTATGTGGTAATTCTTTGTTTTATTCCCCTCGTCATTGCAGTATTTACTTCTGATATTTTTAGTTTTGATCGCTTTTTACCTGTGTTGGAAAAAGGATTTTCCCCATTGAAACAAAATATTTATACGATGACGCTGTTTCCTTATGGAGAGTCCATTGTCTTTCTGACGATTTTTCCGCTCTTACCGAAGGAGGGAAAAGGGAAAATTTTAAGATATAGTTATTGGGCTATTGTGTTAGCAACGATTATTTTACTCGCCGCCGATGTGATGTGTGTGGGAATTTTAGGTGTGGGATTAATGAAGAATTTTATTTATCCATTCTTCAATGCCATGAAAATGGTAGGGGTTAACGTTTTATTTGAACGGCTTGATCCGTTAGCGATTATCATTGTCATGATGACGTGTTTTTTTAAATTAAGTCTTTATTTTTATGCGGGATTAAGTTGTATTGAAAAACTGATTCGTCGATTTAGTTATCGTCAATTAGCCTTTCCGTTTAGTGTTTTAATCATCTTTATAGCCATGCATTTAACAACAGGCGGAGTTGAGGATATTTATCAGGCAATTCTTAATCACCCTAAAAACTTACTCCCTATCTTTCAATTAGTGATTCCTTCTATCGTCTGGATGCTAAGTGAATTTAAATATCACAATCATGTGAAACAATTAAAAACTGAGGCTCATAAATAGAGCCTCAGTTTTTTTATTTACGATCGTACGTTGTTTCTGATAGACGATCGATTTCTGCCCATGCTAAGGTGATGTACTGTTTAGCCAATTGTTCCTTTTCTGCATTGGCATCGAGTAACACTTGGCGGTCTTCTAAGCTCTCAGCTTTAAAGACTTCGTACTCCTCTGACTTGTAGTCGATGTTGTATTCATAGGCTTTAACGACATAGTCGTGAAGTTTATCGACCTCTTCTGTTGGCGTCGATAATTTTTCGATGGCTTCCATTTCACTTGTCGTTTGTTTGATGAGGTTTTTTCGAATAGAAAGTTGAGCAGCTTCCTCATCTGTTCCTGTTACGGAGTAAACTTGTGTTAAGTTTGAGTCGAGTAAAGAAATCGTATCTTCTAGCGCTTTTACTTTTTCATACATACAATCAACGAATTCTTGTTGTGTGGAAAATGTTTTTTCTGTCCCTGACTCAGTTTGAGTATCTGAGGCATTTGAAGAATCGTTTGTTGTTTGTTCAGTTGATGCGCTTGTTTGATCACTTGTAGCAGGTGCGGTCGTGTTAGGTGCAACAGATAAATTTTGAAGGGTTTGAGGTGTGGAAATACTTTTTGCTGTCTCGTTATTGTTGGCGCAACCTGCTAAAGTCACCGCTAATCCAGCTATTAGACATACTCTTTTCATAATATTCACCTCAATTGTAAGTATGGTTCATTGTATTCAGTAGAGGTTTGATTCATACGAAAAGTTAGTGCTTTTCTTTCAAGTTTTGTTCGCCATTATCTGAAAAATTCACCCATTTGGATAGAAATTTAAATCTTTGAATAAAGGATAGGCGTGGGGTGTATTCGACTCCGCCGAAGTAATCGCGTTTTAGGACGTAGTTGACTTGGAGACCAACGGTGATGGCGTAGCCGAGGATGTAGAGCCAAAAGAGGAGGATGATGATGACGGAGAGGCTTCCGTAAAATTTATTGTAGTTTGCGATTTTGTTCGCGTAAAAGCTAAAGGCGATGGAAGCGACGCTCCAACCAATTGAGGTGACGAGGGCACCGGGAATAATTTCGTGTATTTTGATTTTGATGGTGGGAGAGAGGTAAAACAGGAGTAGAAAGAAGGTGAGGTAGGCAAAGAAACTGATGCTTGTTCTGAGAACGGTAATGATAATCATGAGGTGTGGGCTCAGGGTGATGTTTAAGAGGTGGAAGATGGCGGTGATAATGGCCTGCCCGAAGAAAACAAGGATGATGGCAACAAGAAGGAGGACGACCATCAGGCAAAGCATGATAAAAGAAAAGATGCGTTCTAAAAAGGCGAATTTTAAAAGGGGGACCTGGTAGGTGGTGTTTGAAGCTGTTGAAATTCCGTAAAACCCTTTTGAGATAATCCAACAAAAGGAGAGGGCCGTTGCAATGACAAAAAAGGTGCTAGATTGAGGAGCAGCGGATGTATCGAATAAGTAAAGGAGTAGTTGTTGAACTTCTTGTGGAGCGTAGGCGGTAATAAAGTATTTAACGGCATCGGTGTTTAACGAAAAATAAGTCCCGAGTTGGACGATGACAACGAGGAGCGGGACGATAGCCATGATTAAGTTGAAGGCAATCTGTTCAGGTAGACCTTTAATTTCACGGTGTGATAATTGTTCTTGAATTTTTTTTATAAACTCTATGCTAAAAATATGTTTCATACTGTTTCCTCCCAAATAGAGTAATTACTTCATCCTATGATACTTTTTGTTAAGAAATGCCTTGAGACATCGATCGTTTTTGTTTGTTAATGTATATTTTGTACAAAAAAACGACAAATTATTAATGATAATTTTTATGATGAGAGGTGAACAACATGAAACTAACGCTTAACTTTAGGTTCTTGAAGTTGACGGTTCTAACGTTCCTCTTATGCTTTATCTCAGTTTATCACGCCGAGGCGAAAGATATTGGCTGGGGTATTCCAAAAGGAGAGAATCATGAACAACCGTGGCCAGGTAAAGAGTTTGATGAAATCGTCCGTCAAAATGATGCCTATTATATTGGCTCAGCCGATGAAAAGGTCATTTATTTAACCTTTGATTGCGGTTATGAGAATGGGAATACCCCATTAATTTTAGATGTTTTGAAAAAACATGAGGTGCCCGCATTATTTTTTGTGACCGGTCATTTCCTTGATGAAAATGCCGATTTAGTCAAACGAATGGCTAACGAGGGACACATTGTTGGAAATCATACGTGGCATCATCCTGATTTAGCCAAAGTAACGAAAGAAAAATTTAACGAGGAGCTCCAACTTGTTGAAGATAAATATAAAGAGATTACGGGTCAAGAGATGGTTCGCTATTTAAGACCCCCAGAAGGCCATTTTAATCAACAAATGTTAGATTTTGCGAAAGAGCGCGGCTATTACACGATTTTATGGTCATTAGCTTATATGGATTGGAATGTTGACCAACAAAAAGGTGCGGACTATGCGTACAATCAAATTCTGGCACGCATTCATCCAGGGGCCATTATTTTGATGCATAGTATTTCAAGTGATAACGCCGAATGTCTGGATAAGTTAATTCCCGAACTTCAAAAGGAAGGTTATGAATTTAAGTCTATTCAATATTTAATGACCGAGGATGCCCCTGTTCCGTTGGATTAAATATCAGGAAAAGATGGAAAATAATAGATGAAAAATCAATCAGGATTTATTTGGATATTTATTCAAATAGTTGAAAAAAAGAACACAAAATGGACACGTTTCAATCATTTTTTGAACATAACCTTATGTAATAATAACTGAGGATGAAAATGATAATAAATTTTCTC
The DNA here is from genome assembly GCF_059728495.1 of Turicibacter sp. St.80E1. Classification (NCBI taxonomy): domain Bacteria; kingdom Bacillati; phylum Bacillota; class Erysipelotrichia; order Erysipelotrichales; family Turicibacteraceae; genus Turicibacter; species Turicibacter sp. St.80E1. The sequence goes on from NZ_AP039386.1 coordinate 548,294, forward strand.
CCCTTTGATTTTCTTATTCATTATGTTTTCTCACTCCCTAAACGGATCGTGTTCCCCCACGACCGTTTACCAACCTTAAGAGTTCCCCCTCTTAAGGTTTTTTTTTATTTTTTTAAAAAAAGAAAGGCGAGTTGTTTAAAAATAAAAGCTTCGCCCCATAATAGGGGTGAGTAGAGATGACTCCCCCCAAGTTAATAGTCGTCCGGCTATACTTTAAATGATGGTTTAAAGTTCTCTATTTCAAAGATAAGTCATTTATAATTATCCTTTTCTGATAATTATAAATATTTTTTCTCCAATTCTCTCAACCTCTCTTTAATATAAAAAGGAACCGACTTGCAGTTTCCCCCCTGCGATCGGTTCCTTTTTGATTTATTTTGAATTTCCTTCCCTTGATTTTCTGTTTCGTTTTGCAAAGAAGATAACGGCGATTAAGCAGATGGCCATGACTCCATAGGCGATGATTAAGCTTTGACTCAGTCCGAATACTAAATACCCGATGGCAGCAATCGTTGCTGATAGTAGGGCGTAAGGAAGTTGAGAGTTAAAGTGTGCGCCAAGGTCACATCCCGCTCCTGTTGCAGAAAGCAATGTGGTATCTGAAATGGGTGAGGCGTGATCTCCAAAGATTGCTCCTGATAAGACAGCGGCCATAATCGGAATCATTAGGTCCATGTCTAGGGCAGCAGCGACTGAACCCGCAATTGGAAGTAAGATACCGAATGATCCCCAAGAGGTTCCCGTCGCAAATGCCATGAAACTAGCGACTATAAACATGACCATTGGAATCAGTCCCGGTGCAATATTAGCCTGTGTAATGAGTGACGCAAGATATCCACCTGCATCAAGTGTACCAACGAGGTCACAAATTGCCCAAGCTAATAATAAGATGACGATGGCTCCGACCATTGATTTCATTCCTAGGAAAAATGCTTTTGTATATTGAGCGAATGAAATTTCGCGTGCCATGATGTGGCGGTAAGTCAGTGCCATTGAAACAACGAGTCCAGCTAATCCTCCGATGCGAAGTGAGGTCGCTAAACTAATGTTTTCTAGGATGGCAAAGAAGAGATTGAAGTCTGATTCTGAGTTGATTGCTCCTGTATATCCCGTATACGCCATGGTACAAATAGTCACGATAATTAAGGTTAAGATCGGGGCAATTAAATCCCATACGGTTCCTTTTGATGATTGGGCGTCCATTTCTTGAGCCGTCGCCTCAGCATGAGTGAGTGATGTGTCTTGCTGATTGAGGGCACTTTCTTCATAAGTTTTCATCAATCCAATATTGAAGTTATATTTAATGACGATGAAGACCATGATGACCGTTACAAGAACATAGAAGTGGTAAGGGATTGTTGTTAAAAAGGCAGAAAACGTATTGTACGTCGCTCCTGTGCTTGCAAAAATAACCGCCATCGATCCCATGATTCCTGTTGACCAGCTTGAAATAGGTGAAATGACACAAACAGGTGCTGAGGTTGAATCGACGATATAAGATAATCGTGCCCGTGAGACACGTTGTTCTTTTGCTAAAGGTTTAGAGACGTTTCCAACAACAAGTGCGTTAAAGTAATCATCGACAAAGATAAGAATTCCTAAGATAGCTGCCGTATATTGAACGCCCTCACGTGATTTGACGCGTTTAATAATTGCATTGGTGAAGGCTGTTGCGCCACCTGATAAAACAATATAAGCGGTGATGACCCCAAGGGCAAGTAAGAAGAAAATAATAGACATGTTCCAGTCATTTAAGAATCCGAAGAGTCCATTTTCTTCAACGATAAGTCCGCTAAATGACCTCATTAAGATTTCTAATGTTTGAAGCGGGTTAAAGTTGGCCAAAATAAAGGCGGCTGATAATGCCCCGACCCCAAGTGATAAAACAACACGACGCGTTAAGATGACAAGGGCAATGGTCAGTAACGCGGGAATTAAAGAATAGATTGTTCCAGTCATATAAAATCCTCTCCCTTTGTTTAATTTGAATAAGTAACTGTCCTTTTGATAAAAAAAAGAGTCATGTTGAGTTAAACTCTAACATGACTCTTCAGGCCTACGAGAAGTAGACGTCAGATGACAGGTATCATTTAACTCTCCGATCATTAGTCCTCCACTACTTTCGTAGTGACAGTGTTAAGCCTATTTAACGTAACACCAGCACAAGTTTGATTGACACAAACAAGACTTCGGCATGGACACCTTTTGGAATTTGTCATGGACGTCACTCTCGAAATTCCTACTCATTGGCCATGCGCCTCTAACTCATCAAAGAGAACAAGCAACGTATTCAATTAAGTCTATTGTAGCACCTTTTAAAAGATAGTCAAGTATTACCATTTAATTTTTTTTAGGGAAGAGAAAGGGTTGTCGTAAAATGTAGAGATTTCAGTGTAAAATGTGAGCGAATGTGGTAAGATTAAAAGATAAATGAAAAAATACAGTTGGAGGTTTAAATAAATGAAGATGTCTCCTTTAAAGGTTGGTCAAGAATTTTTAGTTACCATTAAACGTATCGGTATTAACGGTGAAGGAATCGGCTATTATAAAAAGCAAGCCGTGTTTATTCCAGGAACACTAGTCGGCGAAGAGGTTGTCGCGACGTGTACACGCGTGGCAAATGGTTATGCAGAGGCTGAAGTGGTTCGTATTAAGCGTAAATCAAAACATCGCGTTCAACCGGCGTGCGAAGTTTATGGGCAATGTGGTGGATGTCAATTACAACATATGTCTTATCAAGAGCAATTACGTATTAAACGTGATGCTGTGTCTCAGGCCATTGAGCGCTATACAAGTTTAGATCCAGATGAGTGTGATATTCGTCCGACGATGGGAATGAATGACCCTTATAATTATCGTAATCGCGCGCAAATGCCGGTCGGTTATGATGAAGATGGAATTATGGTCGGATTTTATAGTATGAACTCACGCGAGTTAGTAAATGTGACGGATTGTGATGTTCAGTATGAGGAAATTAATAAGGTTATTAATCATGCGGTTGATTTATTAGATGATTATAAAGTATTTGCGTATGCACCGAAGACGCGTAAAGGGACGGCACGCTATATTGTGGTTCGCCGCGGGTTTAAAACGGGTGAGGTTCAGGTGACGTTCGTGTTTGCGAATAATGATTTTAAAAAGATGTATTCGTTGGCGAAAGATTTAATGAAATACTGCCCAGATGTTAAATCGGTGTATGTGAGCATTAACGGCGAAGATACGCACGAGATTTTAGGAAAAGAGTTGCAACATGTAGCGGGTGAGAAGTTTATTTCGGATGAGTTAGGACGATTTAAATTTAATTTATCACCACGTGCCTTTTATCAGTTAAACCCAGAACAAACGGTTAAATTATACAATCAAGTGAAGTATGCGGCGGCTTTAAAGGGAACAGAGAAAGTCGTTGATGCTTATTGTGGGGTTGGAACGATTGGTCAATGGGTTGCGGATAAAGCAAGCGAGGTTCGCGGGGTTGATATTACGCGCCAAGCGATTAATGATGCGAAGGAAAATGCGAAGTTAAACGGATTAACTAATACGTATTACGCAGTTGGAAAGGCTGAGCAAATTGTTCCAAAGTGGGCGAATGACGGATTCAAACCGGATGTTGTGATTGTGGATCCTCCACGTACAGGATTAGGGGAAGAATTAATTGAAATGTTAAAACGCGTTCAACCGCAAACGATTGTCTATGTGTCATGTAATCCTTCAACGATGGCGAAAAATTTAAAAGAATTAACGAAAAAGTATCGCGTTGATTACATTCAACCGATTGATATGTTCCCTCAAACATCTCACGTGGAATGTGTCGTACGTCTCGTTCGTAAAAACAAACCATTAAAACGAAAATAAGAGGATGTTGGTTGCCTACGTTAGCTTCGGCTCGTAGGCAATTTTTTATGGTGCCGTTTGATGAGGGAGTATTTAAACGATGGGAGGAGAAGAAGCTTGAGGCCTTAACGTTACAACGGTATACTTAGTTTAAATGAATTAAATGTAATGGAGGGATTATGTTGTTGATAAGAAAACAGACGACGAAGGATGATGAAATCATCCATACAGTGATTAAAGCGGCGTTTGAGCAGGCAGAACACACGGATGGGAATGAACATGAGCTCGTCAAGGCATTAAAGAAGGGAGAGGCGTTTATTAAAGATTTATCTCTCGTTGCCGAGATAGATGGGAAAATTGTAGGTTATATTTTGTTTACCGAGGCTAAGGTGGGACGCGAAACGGTGTTAGCACTAGCCCCGTTAGCGGTGCTTCCTGATTATCAAAGGTCGGGCATTGGGCTTGCCTTAATCAACGAGGGACATAAAAGGGCGCGTGAATTAGGTTATGATTATTCGGTTGTCTTAGGCAGTGAAACTTACTACCCAAAGGCCGGTTATTTACCAGCAGCTACCTTTGGAATTAAGCCACCTTTTGAGGTGCCAAGCGAGAATTTTATGGCGTATCCACTAAAAGAAGAGGTACCGAAGGTGTGTGGGACGATCAAGTATGCCAAAGAATTTGGAATTGATTAATCCAACTTCTTTTGGCCGAGCGATGGATTAAATGAAAGACTGTTAAAGAGTCGGCTCCGGCTCTTTTTCATTTTTTAGCCTAAAAATTTGAGCGAGACTTAGAGATTTGGAATAAGATAGGTGTTTTTTTTACATATTAAACATAGTTGAGATTAAAGGGAGGGAATGACAGATAGGTAGATTTGTGTAAAGGAAAGATAATGGAATCGGATGATAAAATAATGAAATGAGATGCAATTCTTGTGTCCAAGAGGTTAATTTTGTATAATCATCCTATAAGTTAGCTTATGCTAACCATTTGATGCGAGATGGTTAAATTTAAAGGAGGACGAGTCAAACATGAAAAAAGCATTTTTATCTTTTATGAGTTTTTTTGTTTTAGTTGGATTACTTGTTGGATGTTCTAAGTCACCAAAGGAACCGGATCAACAAGAGACGGTTGAAATGGTAACAGTCACAGATGTGAAGGGTGACGTTGAAATTCCAAAGGATCCAAAACGTATTGTTGATATTAGTGGAGCTAGTGATATTTTATCGTTAATCGGATATGAGGTTATCGGGACAGCTAATAGTGATGGATATGATTACACAATCTTACCTACCTATTTAGAAGAGACGTTAGCTGATGCTCAAATTTTAGGATATAGTATGTTAGCGGAGATGGATGTTGAGGCGATTATGGCGCTTAATCCGGATTTAATTATTATTTCTACGGTGCAAGAGAAGATGTATGATCAGTTATCAAAAATCGCGCCTGTTGTGATGGTTGAGATGAAACAAGTGGATTGGAAAGAGGATTTCTTACATGTGGCAGGGGTATTTGGAAAAGAGGCCGAGGCACAAGCTTGGATTGATAATTATTTAGCGAAAGCAAAAGAAGTCGGTGAACAAATTAAAGCGACTTATGGAGCGGATAGTACGTATCTTTCATTTTTAGCGAGTGCGGGAAGTTTATTCATTTTTGATCAAGCGGGACTTGGATCGATTTTATATAATGATATGGGATTATTAAAACCAGTCGGAATGCCAGAGCAAGAAGATATTAGTTTACCAGTTGTTTCTTTAGATGGATTAGCATCTATTGAGGCAGATTATATTTTTGCAGTGGGAACAGATGAGGATTTAAAAACGTTAGAAGAGAGCAGCATTTGGAAAGGAACAAAGGCAGTAAAAGAAGGGAATGTTGTGATTTTACCGGCAAGTCCATATTTTAATCAAGGTTATAGCCCAATTGGACGTTTAGAATTTGTTGATGAAGTACAAAGTTTATTAGCGGGTATGCATGAATAAGAAAGTAACCCTTTTAGTTACGTTATGCAGTTTATTCGCAATAATCGGGCTAATTGTTGCGATTTGTGCGGGTGCGAAAAGTATCCCGTTGCAGACAGTGATCGATAGTATTTTTCATTATGAAGATATTTTAGATATGCAGTTAGTTAGAGATGTTCGGATACCAAGAGCTATTTGTACCGCCTTTATAGGCGGTCTTCTTGGTATTACGGGTGCAATGATGCAAGGGGTGACAAGGAATCCTGTTGCGGAACCGTCACTTATGGGGATTACTCAAGGGGCGACATTCGCCATCGCTTTGATGGGGGCAAGTTCAGGGTTATTAGGTCTTTTTGGCTATATGTTTGCGGCATTTATCGGGGCGTTAGTGAGCGGAACCCTCGTTTTACTTTTTAGTATGAAGAGTGCGCGTCATATGAATATGTCAAAGCTATTACTTGCAGGAACTGCCTTGAGTACTTTTTTTATTTCCATGGCAACCGTTATTGCGCTACTAACGAATAAGTCTCAGAATCTAGCGTTTTGGTTAGCGGGTGGATTCCGCGCGACGACATGGGCGAGCGTCCAACTCGTGTTAATCGTGGGTGTGTTGACGACGATTCTCGCTTTGTTTTTAGCACCTAAAATTAATGTTGTTAATTTAGGAGAAGATGTTTGTATTGGATTAGGGGAAAATCCTAATCGAATTCGCATGCAAACGTTACTCTTAATTATTCCGATGTGTGCAGTTTGTGTGGCAGTCGCCGGAAATATCGCATTTGTTGGACTGATCGTTCCTCATATTATTCGAAGATGGGTGGGACAAGATTATCGGATGATTATGCCTCTTTCTTTCCTATTTGGATCAACGCTTGTTATTTGGGCGGACGTATTAGCACGGTTAGTTAATCAGCCTTACGAAACACCGATTGGTTTATTTACTTCATTAGTCGGGGTTCCTTTATTTATTTGGATGGTGAGAAAGGAGGGCGCTTAGTGAATAAACGATTGATTGTCATCAGTTTAAGTTTAAGTCTTCTGTTAGTGGCCATTTTTTTAGTCGCTATTAGTCTTGGAAGTTATCAGATGTCTGTTTACGAGGTGATAGCGACGCTCATGGGGAATGGCTCGAAGCTTCAAAATGCCACTATTTTTGATATTCGCCTCCCACGTCTTTGTGTCGCCCTTGTGGTCGCTGTTTGTTTAGCCACATCGGGTTGTGTGTTGCAAAGTGTCACGAGAAATGAGTTAGCTGAACCGGGGGAATAAAAAACGGTTAATGATAGGGCTTGATAGTTTAAGTGCTTTATTATTGCTTGTTTATGTATGGATTGTTTTTAACGGCCAAGACCATGTTTTAGTGATTGCAACAGTCATGGTTTTGTTGTCAACGATTTCTACGATTTATCAACCGGTTGTTAATACGTGTGTTCCACTGATTGTCAGCCGAGACCATTTAGTAAGAGCCAATGCCATTATTCAGCAAGTCGCTTCGTTAAGCCAATTTTTAGGTCCTATTTTGGCAGGTCTTTTATACGGCTTTTTTGGGATTACGGGTGTTGTCATCATTAATTTAGTTAGCTTTTTATTCTCTGCGCTCTTAGAGTTATTTTTGGAAATTCCGCATCAACGCCGGGAGGGACAACAATCATTTAAAGCGGCGTTTATGACCGATATGAAGGAAAGTTATCATTATTTGAGACATGAGAATTTAATTGTCTGTCGCATGCTCTTATTTTCTGGATTTTATAACTTATTTTTAGTTCCGGTCTTTAGTGTGGCAACCCCTTACTTGATTAAGGTGACGTTTGCTTTATCGTCTGAGGTTTATGGATGGGCTGAAGGGATGATTGCTCTTGGAATGATTGTCGGAGGATTCATCATTACTTATAGGCCAAACCATTTTCATATTAAACGAGTTTATCAACTTCTATATTTGACCTCTGTTTCGATGATGCTAATGGGTGGAGTTGTTTACCTTTTTCATTTCGGCTTTATTGATGCAGCGACAAGTGTTGTGCTTTTCACCGTTTGTGGAATGATTATTATGGGGGTGCTTGGAATTGCCAACGTGCTAAGCGCGGCTTATTTATATCAGGCTGTTGATGGAGCAATCCTCGGAAAAATTTTAGCCTTTGGTTCGGCGTTTGCGACGTTGTGTATTCCACTTGGACAAATATTATTTGGTGGTCTTTTAGAGGTTTTATCTCAAAAACTTTATTTGTTAATCCTTATGGCCGCGTTCTTTGTTTTTTTAGTGACCTTACTGGTCAGATGGAATGTTCGATTAATTAAAGAAGATGAAAAATCCCAGTCTATTTAAATGGACTGGGATTTATTGTTTATTTTTGTATTGGAGAGGCGTACAGTTAAAGGCTTTTTTAAAGGTTTTAATAAAGTTACTCGGATAAGGGTAGCCGACGTGCTTGGCGATATCAGCAATACTCATCTCCGTGGTGCAAAGAAGGTTGGTTGCAATGGAGAGGCGATGAGTCGTAATAAATTCTCCAATGGTCATGTGGTAATAGTGTTGAAACCCGGCCTTTAATTTTTGGGGATGAAGCATAACAAGTTCGCTTAGTTTTTCAATCGTAGGAGGGGTGGCAAAGTTTTCAATCAGTAAATCATGTGCTCGTTGGATACTCTTTATATCGGTAACTGTTAATTTAAGATAGCGATTCCCGACTTTTACTTTCCCATAATCAATTTGATGGGTAAACGTATTTTCAGGGGAATGTTCAATATTTGTGAAAATAAGCGAAATACATTCGAGAATGGAACTTTCTAGTCTTAGAGGATCAAGTTTGTTTTTTTGCGAAAGGGTCTGCATGTGTTGAATCACGTTCATCACCTCCAGCGGCAGGTAATGATACGTGTAGTTTTCAATAAAAGAGTCGAAGCTAATGGTTGTTTGTAATAGGGGAGCGATGACTTCATTAAAATAAGCTTCGTAAATCGTAATTTCAGCGCCATGAAAATGTTGCCCTTGTTGCCATGTTTGTGTCCCAATTAAGTTTTTTTCGACGACGAAGAAAGAGGACGGTGTGAAGGAGGAGACCGGTTTATTTTCTAATTGAAATTGGGTCGTTCCTTTATAGACGGTTCCAAATCTCATCAGGCGTTGGGGGTTATTAAAGTGAATGGAAAAGGCGTGGGGAATCGTATAATCCGCGATAGCGAAATAATAGTATCCAGGACGTTCATAAATGAAAAGATGTCCTTGGTCTTTCGTGTTTGGATGGTGATAGAGTGAACAGTAACGTTCATTTTTTTTTATAAAATTCAGTTGTTGTAGGAGTGTATGACGGAATTGTTCCGCATTTTGTACGTTAAAATTCATGTTATATCCTCGTATTCGTTCTTCAATTTGTTGGATTTATTATATAATGTTAAGAAACAAAAATCGAGTTTTAATGACATTTTTTTGTTGGAGCAAGCGACGAATTCTTTCGTTTCATCAACGAAATAGTGGCCTTTAAAGATTAGAAAAGGAATTTAGGTTAAAAGTTTGAAATACAAAATAAATATTGTTATAATAGAGGAAAGTACTTTTTTGTGAGGTGAAGTTATGAAAAAGAAAAATGTCATTATTGGATCTGGGATTGCGGCAACGGCAGCGGCGACCGTTGTAGGTGCGGCGACTTGGATTATTGGTGGGATGGTTTATGATGGAACGGTCGGTAAAAAGCCATCCGTAAAGGCGGAAGATATGCCAACTTTTTATGCCGAGCGTGAGGATAAGGTTTTAGACACGCTTAATCGTTATCAGCATGAGACGGTTTTTGTCAAAAGTGAAGTCAATGATTATGACGTAGAAACGCTTCATATCAAATCTAATCAGGAGACATCTGACGCGATGATTGTTGTTCATGGAATTGGGAGTAACTATCATGAAGTGTTGAACGTCGCGTTCAACTATTTAGAAAATGGCTATAATGTGGTCGTTTATCATCAACGAAATACCGGATTAACGGGTGGTGATAATTATACGTTTGGATTATATGAGCGTTTTGACTTAGAGGCGGTTGCGGATTACACGCGCTCACTGTATCAAGATGGGACCATCGGCGTTCATGGATTTTCAATGGGGGCTGCCACGTCAACGATGCAAACTGAATTAAATGAAGAGAGCAAAAATGTTGATTTTTATATTTTAGATGCCCCTTACCATACGATGGAAAGTGCCGTTGAGCTTGGAATTATTGCCGAGGATATTCCGCTTTTACCTGTTGGCTTTGCGAAATGGGCCGGAAATGTCGTGTTAAAGGCAAAAGAAGATTTAACGTATGACGATATCCAACCTGTGAATGCTGTAAAAAATATTACGGTTCCTGTTCTATTGATCCATGGGACGGAAGATAAAGTGACGCCCCCAGAAAGTAGTCAATATATTTACGATGCTATTCCGCATGAGAATAAAGAGTTGTGGTATATTGAAGGACTCGGACACTGTGAGGCAGATAGTAAGATGGAGTCAGAATACTTCCAACATATCTATCAATTTATTGATACTCATGTAAAAAATACGAATGAATAAAAAAAGGCGTTGCGCCTTTTTTTATTTTTTTAAAAATGATTTGAATAAAGTTTGATTTTTTTTCTATAACATAAGGGTGACCGTTACAGAAGGCGAACTAGAATGAAGATGTCTGCGTCAGTTGAGACTATTTTTCGATGCTAGCTAGTTGAACGGCGTGATGACAACGGTCAAGATGGGAGGAAGTTTTAAATAAATGGGTTGAATCTATTTGAGGAACATCCGTGATTTAAAGCCGGAAAAAATTTAAGAAGTAAAACGTCGATGTCAATGAAGGTCTGATGGATAAAACGGAAGGTCATCGAGCGACGTTGTTGAGTGAAAGGTAGAAAACGTTCTATTTCTATCTCATTGAAATTGAGCAAAGGGATGGAGCACCACCGTAGATGACGATTATTTATGTTTTAGGGAGGCTATGCATGAAAGCAATTTTAGAAGTTTTAGAAGTTGTGGTTCAAGTTGTTATTTTTGGTTATCAACTAGAAGATTAATTCATCTTTATGACGATGAGGAAGATATAAGCGATTAAAAGGACACCATTTTATAAATGAGTGTCCTTTTTAAGATGGTTGATTATTTAACTGACGTTTAAGTTCGTTAATTTGTGCCTGTAAGGCATCGATATCGTCATAGAGTGTATCAAAGTCATTTTGTTCGGCCTCATTACGTTCGCGATTGAAAATTTCACTTTTTCTCGCTTGTTGGAAGAGTTGTTGTTCAACCATATTCCCGAGTGTAACCCCGATATCAACGAGTGCTCCCCCTAAAATTTGGAGTTCAAAGACGTTAAATTCAACGCCAACAATAATAGCAATAACAGTAATGACCAAAATATATTCAACGGGATCAAGTGATCCGATAAAAGCGAAAAATTCATTGTTCGTAAAACCATAATTATAGGATTTCGTTTCTTTAGGAGCATATTGAAAGGAAGTTCGTCGGGCAATGGCCGCCGCACTTTGTCCGCTATTTGAGGCAGCATCATTTTGAATGACTATACGACTACTTGAACCGGTTAAAGTTTCTGCATCTGGTGTTTGAAATCGCATGTCAGTCGGATCAAAATCATCTAAAAAGTCCGAATCCGTCTCCTCTGGTTCTGTTAAATGAATAGGCGTATCCTTAATGATAGTCTGAACTTCATCGATTTTCTCAGATAAAAGTTCAATAAATTGGTGGGTGAGTTGTTGTGGAGGCGCCTTTTGTTTAGGAGAGGGAGTGGTCCTATTTTTAGTTTGTTGTTTGTTTTTCATAACAATCTCCTTTTGATGAGTCATGTCACGGTGTCTTAAAAGACAGGGGGCTTCAATGGCAGGCAAGTCATCGGATAAGTGAAGGCGTGTTGTTTTTAAAAGGATAAGTGTCTTTCGAGCCCATCTAAAACTGTGAGATAGTTTTAAACGATGTGAGGTTAGTCACTATCTAATCTAGTATATGTCAAGGGGGGAAAGTTGGGGATAAAAATAGACAACTTTGTTATTTTATGTCGCATTTATACAGAAGAGATTGAATGTTGTTATTAAAAGACCTATAATAGAATAGAGTGTGGTAAAATAAGGTAATTAGGATAATTGTAGTATATGGTTTCCTAAATTAGGGGAAACTTTTATTAGTTACTTTAGAGAAAGTGGGGTACCTGTTTTTTAACAGAATAAAAGATATGAGAGTTGTAGAGATAAATAAATTAACATTTAGTTCTGAATTAGAGTTAGAAGTAGGGGCAACAAATTGGTATTTACAGTTACTTCATTTAGCTTGCGGCTTTTTTGAATACCGCGTGAGTGAACAAATTTGGTATGTGAGTGAAGTCGTTGAGCAATTGTTAGATTTTGATGAAGATTCGAAAGAGAGTCAAAGTTTATATAATAATGAATCGATTAATGAAATTGTTGAAAATTTCTTATTGGATCCGAGTGTGGAGTTAACGCAAGATGTGATGATTCGTCATAAACATAAACCGTGGGAGACGTTGACGATTAAGTGCGAAAAGATTATTCAATCAGAGGGTTCGGTGATTGTCCGCGGATTATTAATCGATTCTTCTGCCAAGAAAAAACACGATTTAATCGATGGCCAACTTCAAAAATTACAGGCGCTTGGGCAGTTAACGAGCGGGGTGAGTCACGATTTTAATAACCAGTTAAATGGAATTTTGGGTTATGTGGCTTTGATGAAGACGATGACAACGGATGAAACGTTATTGCGTTATATGGATGGGATTGAGCGCTCGGTGCGTCATTCAACGGAATTAACGCGTCAGCTGCTTAACTTTTCGCATAAGCCTGAAAATAAACGTATGAATCTTGATTTGGTTCAAATTGTGAAAGATACAGTGAATATGTTAAAGCATACGATTGACCGTCGAATTCGTATCGAATTAAATGTAGAGCCGGAAGATTATTATGTTCTCGGTGATGAATCACAATTAAACAATGCTATTTTAAACTTATGTATTAACGCGCGTGATGCAATTGCTGGACAGGGAGAAATTCGTTTATCTTTAACCCATGATCAGTTGGAAGAGATACCGGGCAATTTGTTAAATACGACGATTACGCCGAATCATTATGCCATTTTAAAAGTTTCGGACACAGGTTCTGGGATTGAAGAAAGCTTACTCCCTAAAATCTTTAAACCGTTCTTTACGACAAAGGATGTCGGTAAAGGAACCGGAATGGGATTAGCGAGTGTTGTTGAAACGTTACGTAATCATAATGGGGCCCTTGAAGTGGATTCCGTGGTCGGTAAGGGGACAACATTTACGTTATATTTACCGATTAACCACGGAATCGAGGAGTTAGTGACTGAAGAATCGGTGTTACATGGAGCTGGAAAGATTTTATTAATTGATGATGAACCATCAAATTTAGAAATTACGGCGGCGCTCCTTGAAGGATTCGGTTATAGTGTGACGGCTTTTTCAAACCCAAAACAGGCGCTTAAACATTACGCCAAGGCCGAAAATACCTATGATTGTATTTTATTAGATGTGATTATGCCAGGAATGAGTGGAACGGAGGCCTTTAAAGCCATTAAGTTAATTAATAGTGAGGCGAAAGTGATTTTATTAACAGGTGTTAGCCAGCGTCAAGAGCTTGATTTCATTTTAAGGCATGGGGTGGATGGATACGTTCCTAAACCTGTTGATCACTATACACTTTCAAATGGAGTTTACCGCGTTTTACAAGCTAAATCGACAGATGTTAAACCAGTAAAACCTGAACAGTTGATTGAGATGTCTACGATGTTAAATATTTCTTATGCCCTTGAGCGAGTCGCAGGAAATACGAGATTATATTTACGCATCGCGCACAATTTTAGAAAGCATTTCTATATGGTGACTGAACAGTTACCTCAGCTCATTGATTCTAATCGAGAAGAGGCTATTCGTATGGTCCATACGATTAAAGGATTAGCGGGTCAAATAGGAGCAGATGAACTGTACGAATATAGTCGTGAATTAGAAATGGAACTGAAAGAGGATGGGGCCTACGAGGAAATTTTAAGTATTTTCATGGAAGAATTTATCGAGGTCATGGATGAGCTTGCTCGTTTAGAATGCCGAAAATAATATTAAAAATGACGATTTGATGTAGAAAAAAGGTAGAAATAACTCGTAAAAATAGAAAATAATAGTGTTCATCTTTTGTTCATAAATGTCATGTGATATAATAACATCAAATTTTAACCGTGAGGTGCCATCATGATTTACTTATTAGCAATTAGTTTATGCTTTCTTATCGCATGCTTTATTACACCGTATGTGATGAAGTTAGCGTATTTTACAGATGCTGTGGACCAACCTAATAAACGGAAGGTTCATAGTCGGGTGATGCCACGAATGGGTGGTCTTGCCATTTATATCGCCTTTTTAGTAGGCTATATGATCTTTAGGGTAAAAGGGTACGCCATCGATCAAGATGAGATTGCCTTTATAGATGCCTATTTTATCGCTTCCTTTTTAATTGTTGTGACGGGAATGTTAGACGATATGTTCGAATTACCAGCTAAACCAAAGGCGTTGGCTCAATTAGTAGCAGCGTTAATCATGGTTTTTTACGGGAATTTTATGATTGATAAAATTTATTTACCGTTTTTACCTGTGATTGATTTAGGCTGGTTCGGGGGAATTATTACTGTTATTTGGATTGTCGGGATTACGAATTCAATTAATTTAATTGACGGGTTAGACGGACTGTCTTCGGGGATATCAGCGATTTCATTTGGAACAATGGCGATTCTTGCTGGATATCAGGGGGAATTATTTGTTGCGATGATGGCCTGCTTACTATTCGGATCGACGCTGGGATTTTTAGTTCATAACTTTCATCCAGCAAAAATCTTTATGGGAGATACCGGATCGTTATTTTTAGGATTTTCGGTTTCGGTTTTATCGCTATTAGGTTACAAAAATGCAGCCTTTGTGTCGTTTATTATCCCAATTATTATGCTATCGGTTCCAATCTTCGATACGATTTGGGCTATTATTCGTCGTATACTAAATGGGCAGTCTCCTTTTGAACCCGATCGTGGTCACGTCCATCACCAATTACTAGATCGAAATCTTGGGCATGTGAAAAGTGTACTCGTTTTATATGGAATTGCTGCTTTGTTTTCATTTACAGCGATTTTATATACCATGGTGTCTAAGTTTTACGGACTAGTTCTATTGGTTATCTCGATGGTTTTAATCGAGTTAATCTTTAATACGACGGGGCTCTTTAGGTTGAAAAAAACAAAGGAGAAACAAGTTCCGGTTAAGGAACAAAAAGAGGATGTTTCAGTAGGGGAAGCGTCTGAGAAGTAAGAGAGGATGAGTGTAAAGTAATGAGAAAACCAATTATTGCAGGAAACTGGAAAATGAATAAAACACGAGATGAATCGTTGCAATTTATTTACGCGGTCAAAGATCGTGTAGCTTCAGCAGATACAGTAGAATCTGTGATTTGTGCACCATTTCCATATTTAAGATGTTTAGTTAAGCGTCAGGGCGCTTCTTTACGTATTGGGGCACAAAATATGCATTTCGAATCAGAAGGTGCTTATACGGGTGAAATCGCGCCACAGATGTTAAGTTCAATTGGTGTTTCTTATGTTGTATTGGGACATAGTGAGCGACGTGAAATGTTTAATGAAACAGATGAGGCAATTAATAAAAAAGTACATGTTTCTTTTTCAAATGGTTTAATTCCAATTATTTGTGTAGGGGAATCATTAGAAGATCGTGAAGCAGGGCAAACAAATCAAATTGTAGAGGCACAAACGGTTAAAGCATTAGAAGGTTTAACAAAAGAGCAAGCTAAACAAGTTGTTATTGCTTATGAACCTATTTGGGCGATTGGAACGGGGCGTACAGCAACGGCAGAACAGGCTAATGAAACGATTGGTTATATCCGTTCAGTGATTGAACGTTTATTTGGATCAGAAGTTTCTGAAGCGGTTCGTATCCAATATGGTGGTTCTGTTAACCCTAACAATATTAAAGAGTTAATGGCACAAGAACATATTGATGGAGCGCTCGTTGGTGGTGCCTCATTAGATCCACAATCATTTTTAGCTTTAGTTAATTATCAATAAAAAAGGGATTCCAACCTTTCGTTGGAATCCTTTTTTTATGATATTTTTTTTGTTTCGATGACATTTGCCTCTTTATTTAATTTTATGATAGCCGTAGTGGAATAGAGTAATCCGCTGTAGGCGATAATAGCATAAATAATCGTTGAAATCCAAGCGACTGGGAATCCATGTTTATCGACAACTATTCCGAAAAGGGTAGATCCTAGACCAAATCCAATCGCGAAAAATATTTGAACCACGCTCAGGATGGTACCAAACTCTCGGTTACCGAATAAAGCACCTGTCATATAGGATGGGCCGATGATATATGAAAACATAGAAATTCCTAAACAAATGGAAAATATAATTCCAAGAAAATTAAAGGTTGGAACAAAAATTAATGAAAGGCCACACGTGACAACAAGGATTCCTGCCAGTATTAGCGATTTTTTAATCCCTAGTTTATCAAATAGGTAACCTCCAGATAAATTACCGAAGATGGAGAAAAATCCAAATAACGAGGCAACTAGGGCTGATCCTAGCGTGAAGGCACCTGTTTTTTCTAATGTTTGAAGGTAAGGAATAAATTCAATGGACATCCCTCCAACGTATAGGCCGATAAAGGTAAAGGAAAGAGCGAATACCCAAAATGATTTTATTTTTTGAACGTCACTGAAGGAGTATCCCCAGTTAGCGTCGTGTATGAGCTGTTTTTTAGGATGAATAAGTGGCGTGTGTTGCAGTTCCTTCTTAGAGCGAGGGAGCCGCATAACAAATAGGGCGATTGGCAACGAAATGATGAGTGCCATGAACCCAAATCGTAGGAAGGCGCCCTTATAACCGATGCTTGGATTAGAAAGCCATTTACTTGCTAACTGCTGGAGAATCATGTTTCCAAGTCCTCCCCCGCAAAATGCAATTCCCATGGCGGTTCCTTTATTTTCGACGAACCAACTATTAATTAGCATTGGGACCCCAATGGCGGAGACGATGGAAACCCCAATTTGAAGGAGGATAGAGAGTGCGTAGTAGACAATAATATTTTTTCCAGCTAGGGACATAGCAGCAAATCCAATCCCAACAAGAAGGCAACCTACTGTATAAAGTCGTTTAATATTAGGATTAGGGCGTGAGTAGAGTTTACCGATAAAGGGGGAGCAGAGTGCTGAGACGAAAGTTCCGAGTGTAAATAAAAACGCAAATTCGGTATAAGTAAACCCTTCTCCAGAGATAACGAAATTCGTAAACGTAGGTAAAATATTAGCTACGAGGGAATAAGGAACGGCTTGGATTAAAAGACACGCTAAAACGATAATCCAGCCATAGAAAAATGTTTTTTTTCTCATAAATCGTACATTCTTTCTTTATAGATTTAGAAAGGTTAGTTAGGTCGTCATTAAATTTGTTAGGGGGAAAATTAATGACGACCTTATTATTCGTTTGTTTTTCACATGAATCAAATAACAATAGTGATTGACTGGTACGTGAATTTTTCGTTTTATCGATAGAGAAGATCAATCTCACCTTTCTATATGACTTAGTATTTTCATATCGTAGAAAATTATATTTTATAATAAGACGGCAATTAAAAGGATGGCAGTTAATATTTGGATTAATCCGATAAATAAACCATATAATGAGACGGCTTTTCCTTGTTTAATTAAATCTTTTACATTAACACGAAGACCAATTGCTGCTAAAGCGATAATTTCAAATTTATTACTTATTTCCTTACACATAACTGAGATATCATCGCTAATAATGTGAGCAGAGAATAAAGCACATGTAATGAAGAAACCAATAACATACCAAGGAATTTTTATTTTCCCTTTTTCAATTTCTTCGACTTCTTCTTCGAGAATCTCTTTATTTGACTTATGTTTTAAATGTCCAAGTCCAAATACGACAACGACTAAAAAGATGATACGAACAATTTTGAAAATTGTAGATAAATCTTTAACGTGCTCATTGACCATTGCTCCACTTGCAACGACTTGACCTACAGATTGTAAGATTCCTCCAATCATTGCAGATGTTTGAGTTGTTTCGTTATTATATAAAATTTGGGAAATTAAAGGAAGTAAGAACATAAGAACAATCCCAGTTACATTGACAATTGTAATGGAAATTCCTTTTTCTTTATCATTGGCTCCGATGACAGGAGCTGTTGCTGCAATGGCTGATGAACCGCATACGGCGTTTCCACTGGCCATCATATATCTAAAATTATCTGAAAACCCTAGTTTTTTTCCAATAAATAAAGCACCTATAACAGTAATCGCCATTTGAAGAACGATAAATAGAACACCTGAAAATCCAATTTCAGAAATGGTAGAAATACTTAAGGTTGCTCCTAATAATACGATTGAATAAGAGAGTAAATCTGTTTCAGAAAACTTATATCCCTTTTGAAATACTTTTTGATTCAGGAATACATTTCCCACAAACATTCCGAGGAAGATAGCGATTGATGCGGCTCCTAACTTTGGAATGAATGTAGCAATAAACATACTAATGAGCGCAACGATGAGGGAAACTAAAAATCCGGGAATAATGTCAATTATATTTTGGATAAATTTTGATTTGTTTTTTTTCATAAAGAGACTCCTTTCGTTTAATCCAGTATAATTGTAACTACCTATTTATTAATTGTTAAATACAAAATTTTTATGAAAAATATAAGAATTAATTATACATACTGTCTTATAGGTATTTCCTTATAAGAACTATATCATTTATGTATTTAACAAATCTGAGAAAAAATTTTATAATAAAAATGTTAAATTTTTGAGAAAATGATGATGAAGAGGATATGACTTTAGAAAGCCATTATCTGACTCATTAGAAACATCTCATAAAGTTGTCTAATTATTGGATTCATTTAAATGTATAAGAATCAGATTAATCACACTTAATCTATAAAAAAACTCATGAATCAAACATGGATGCCTGATCATTATTTTTTAAAATAAAATCTATTATAGTATTGATTTTTATCTTTTTTTCTATGAGAATTTTTTAATAAAATCTCTAATTTTTTACGAATAGAGAAATCATAGATAGGATTGAGAGGGTAGGCCAATAAGTTACTTATTTTTATATCCTTGATAAACAATGAAGAGACGATGAGTATTTTTTAGACGATAAAAAATGTTCTTCTTGAATATTTTTGTCGGTTTTTGTGATTATATTATTAGACACTTTATAGATAAATGTGTCATTAAGTATTTGTTTTCTATTCTATATTTTCATTTGATATAGGAATGATTGAGAAAACTATCTGTTCAAATCATTTTACTTAGTGAATGACTTATTTATAAACAGTACGAGGAGTGAAATAAATGAGAAAATTGTATTTTAACGGAACTATTATCACGGTGAATGAAAATCAGCCGACTGTAGAGGCCGTTTTAATTGAAAATGGAAAAATTATAAAAGTAGGTTCTAAAGACGAAGTGTTTGAGTTAAAGGATAGTGAGACAGAGCTTGTTGATTTAGAAGGAAAAACGATGTTGCCTGGATTTATTGATTCGCATAGTCATATCACGGCAGTCGCTCAAACGTTAATGATTGTTAATTTAAGCGAAGCAAATTCTAAGGAAGAATTTATTTCAATGTTAAAAGAATACGTCAAAAATAATTCCCCTAAAGCTGGTGAATGGGTGATTGGATTCGGTTATGATAATACGAAGTTTGAAAATGAGGAGCACCCTACTAAATTTGATTTAGATACGGTTACAACTGAGGTTCCAATCTTCGTTAGTCATGCTTCAGGTCATATTTCTACAACGAATTCCAAAGCGCTTGAAGCATTGGGGTATGTTGGAACAGACTATGAGGTACCTGAAGGTGGGGTTGTTCGAACAGTCGAAGGATCAAATGAGCCGAATGGAGTCTTAGAAGAAAATGCGTGCTTAGCCCCTGAAAAAAGAAAAATTATTCCTGCCCCATCGATTGAGACGTTATTAAAATGTATTAAAAAAGCACAAGAAATCTATTCTTCGTATGGATTAACGACTGCTCAAGATGCCGGGGTTGATGAAAATCTTCATCAATTATTAAGTTTAGCAGCTCAAAAAAATGAGTTAATAATGGATGTTGTCGGACAAGCAGTTCAGCACGTGACATTAAAATTATTGAAAAATGAGGGAACACCAAAAAGAGAGTATGTTAACCATTATAAATTATTAGGCGGTAAAACATGGTTAGATGGATCGCCACAAGGTAAAACAGCGTGGTTAACTAAACCGTATTATGAAGTTCCTGAAGGAGAATCAAAAGACTATTGTGGTTATGGAACACAAGAAGATAAAGAGGTTACTGATTATTTTAAATCATTAATTGAAAATAATATTCAAGTTAACGTTCACTGTAATGGGGACGCGGCGGCAGATCAATTTATTAGATGTTATAAAAAAGCGTTAGAAGAAACGGGAAGTCAAACGGATTTAAGACCTGTTATGGTTCATGCGCAAACTGTTCGTGAAGATCAGTTGGATGCGATGAAGGAATTAGGAATTATACCAACGTTTTTCTTAGATCATATCTGGTTCTGGGGAGATTATCATTATGATTCTGTCTTCGGTCCGGAGCGAGCTAATCGATTAAGTCCAGCGAAATCGGCTTTAAGAAGAAATATGAACTTTACTTTACATCAAGACTCCCCTGTTAAAATGCCAAATCAAATCTTAGCGATTCATAATGCGGTTAATAGACAAACACAGAGTGGTCGTATCCTAGGAGAAGATCAACGCTTAACGGTGATGGAAGCCATTAAAGCTTTAACCTTAAACGCTGCCTACCAATATTTTGAGGAAGAGACAAAGGGATCGATTGAAGAAGGAAAATTAGCTGACTTTGTCATCTTAGATCGTAATCCATTAGAAGTAGAGTCATCAAAAATCAAAGAAATTAATGTGTTAGAAACGATTAAAGAGGGTAACACAATCTATAAAAAATAATTATTGTGTAACGAGGTGATTACTTATTTTCACCTCGTTTTGTTTCGTTTAGTCGTTAAGGAGAGATAAGAATGAATATTAGAAAATTACATATTTTTTATAAAACAGCGACGTGCTTAAATATGAGCCAAGTGGCCAAAGAAATGTATATTAGTCAACCTTCGATTAGTCAATGCATATCAGAATTAGAGTCAGAAATGGGTATACGATTATTTGATCGAATAGGAAAAAAGCTCTATTTGACTAATGAGGGAAAGATTTTTTATGAATATACGAGACGGTTATTGAATATTTACGAGGAGGCGGTAGATGCAGTTCAATATTCGAAGACGCATCAAGGTAAAATAGTCATCGGGGCCAGTACAACGATAGGGGCCTATATTATGCCGTATGTGATTCACGAATTTAATAAGCGAGAAAAAGACATTAAAATATCGATGATTATTGATAATAAGCATCATATTGAGGAGCTACTTTTAACGAATAAGGTTGATCTCGCCTTTATTGAAGGGAGCATTGGTGCAAAAGAGATTATTTCGAAAGATATCTGGACGGATGAGCTTGTCTTCATTAGTTCAACTGAGCATAATTGGCGCGAAAAGGAGTATTTAGAGGTCGCAGATTTACAGGATAATGTCTTTATTATTCGAGAAAGTGGGAGTGGGACACGAGAGCGGTTTGAGGAATTTTTAGAAAGCCAAGGGATTACTGTCAATTCGACAATTGAATTAAGCCATTTAGAGGCAATCTTAAATTATGTTAAACTGAATATGGGTGTTAGTTGTGTACCTTATATGTCAGTGATTCGAGAGGAACGACTTCACTCGCTAAAAGTGTATAGGCTCAAAGGCCATGAACTTAATCGTTCGTTATTTTGTGCGATTCATCGAGATAAGTATATTTCGGTGCCGATTAAATGCTTCATGGATTTCTGCGAAGAATTTGATATGTTTAACTCTAAATCATGAGTCATTCAAGGCGATATGCCTTTGAAGAGGTGGAAAAATGATTTGTTTTCATAAGACAGATTGTAATATTAAGTGCGACAAATAAAAAAAGCTCATAAATAGAATTCTTTGTTATAGAATGAAGTTACCACACCAAATTCTTAACAAGGAGATCTATTTATGAGTTATAAACATCTTAACACATTTGAGCGTACACGTATAGAAGTTCTTTCAAAAATGGGTTATTCAACGAGACAAATTGCGGGGCAATTAAATCGTCATCATTCAACCATTGCTCGTGAACTAAAACGAAATACTCAAAAGACGTATCAAGCAGAGCTAGCAGATGAATTAGCCGAGCAACGTCGCTTAGTTTGTCATCGTCCAGAGACCAAATCTGAAGAAGTTATTCAAACCATCCAACATTATTTAAAGTTAACCTGGTCGCCTGAACAAATTTCTAATACGGTTTTAAAGGGTGTTATTTCATTCAAAACTATTTATCGTTGGATTTATGACGGAACGATTTTGTTAGGGGATTTAAGCTGTTTAAGGCAAAAGGGAAAACGCCGAAAACCACGAGAAACACGCGGACGATTTAACATTGGGACATCAATTCATCAACGTCCGAAAGAGGTAAAAAAACGTCAGGCATTTGGTCATTGGGAACTTGATACAGTTGTTTCAAGCCGTGGTAAAAGTAAAGGATGTTTAGCTACATTTATTGAACGTCAAACACGATTTTATGTCGCCGTTAAAATCGAAAATCGCTCAGCATCTGAAATGTACCGAGCGATTAGTGAGTTATATGAACATTTTCCTAAAGACACCTTTAAAACTTATACCGTTGATCGAGGAAAAGAGTTTGCTTGTTATTCCAAAGTAGAAGCAGATTTAAAGGTTCCTGTTTACTTCGCTGACGCCTATTCCTCTTGGCAAAGAGGAAGTAATGAAAATGCCAATGGTCTTCTTCGAGAATTCTTTCCGAAGAAGACGGACTTAGCACGAGTTAGTGAGAAAGAGATTGATGAAGCCCTCCTCCTCATTAATCATCGACCACGAAAATGCTTAGGTTGGAAAACTTCATTCGAGCTATTTCATGAGAAACTGTCGCATTTGTATTGACAATTCTTCATAAAAAAAAGACAGCGATTCTTATTGTTTGAATCGTTGTCTTTTTTATAATCGATAAGGGGTCACGAGGTTCTATTTAATGAGAACCACCATTACGAATGACGTTCACGTCACATGTTGCATGTTTAACAATATCAAGAGAGACGCTTCCTAATAAGAAACGGTCTAGTCCAGATTTATTGCTTGCACCGCATACAATTAAATCGACATCGTAACCGGGTGCAATGACTTCAGCAATCGCAAGTCCTGGCGATGAGCTATAAGTCTGAACCACTTCTATTTCTTTAATTCCCTCTTTCGTTGCATCTTCTTTAAATTTATCTAAGACACCATCCATATAATCTGAGAAATCTTGTTTAAAAATATAGGTCGTTGCGAGCATTCCCGTTGGATCGATTGGGGTATAAATAATTGTATTTTTTTTAATATGACAGATTGTTAATTTGGCATTGAACGCACGTGCAGTTTCAACGGCTGATCTAAAAGCGGTTTTTGATTTTTCACTATCATCAACAGCGACTAAAATATTTCGGTACATCATAGATTCCTCCTCATGATCATTCATTTCAATTCAATAATTAATCTCTCACACTAATTACCTTTATATGGTTATGTATTTATTATATGAAAAAACTAGATATTTTATGCTTATTCGTATCGTATTTCCTTTACCTTGAGGCGTTTAGTCTCATTTAATAATAGGCACTAGAGGTGATTAGGGTGGGCATAGACGCTTTATTAAGAGAAATGAGGTTTAGGGCTGCGAAAAAGGGGAGATAAATAGGGGGATCCGGTAGTTAGCATTCTTTTTAGAGGGACGGGGAATAAAAAAATCAGCGTACAGAACGCTGATTTTTTTTGTCTTATAATTTAATGATTTTAACTTCCCCTGGTTGTAAGTGAAGACGTAAATTATGGTTATTGTCAAATTCATGAACTTCACGTTGCCATTCATGAGTTGAGAATAATAATGATCCTGTACACCATGTGTTTCCTGAATTTTTACGTAAATCTTCAATGTGTACTGTTACGTCAATTGGACGATACATATCTGTACTTGCTACAATAATGAAAGTGTTATTGTTGAAGTGACCACGTTTTCCTTCTTCAATGTATCCAAATCCAATGGCAGGATCACCTAAGTTATCAAATCCAAGTGGAACGAAGTTACTTAAGTTTCTAAACGTTGATAAATGGTTTTTACGAATTTGTGAAACAGCTTCTAATGTATCAGGTAATTCCCAACGCATATGATTTAAGTAGTGAATTGCAAATTTATCAAATAACGCTAATTTTCCGAAGTAACGATCGTTGTGCGGTAAAATATATTGTTCATAATCACGGCAATCAAGTCCTGTATTCATTGGCTGAATTTCATAAACCTCTTGCCCTGAGTTAATGAAAGGAACCCCGTTAGGCATAAACATATTCATCACTGTTAACATTTTTGATAGCGTGCGTCCACCTTCGCGAGCAGCTAAACGAGGAGTATCGTGTGTTTCCCCTCCAGCAAATACTGGACATGGTAAGTGTCGTGACTCATACATGAATTTGTGTGTGCGGTGTTCAAATGTACGAGGTTGTTGGTAGAATCCGTATCCGATGATCATGTTATATCCATTATCGCGTGATACTTTTGCATTTTCATCTTGTAATTCTTCAGCGATGAAGCAGAAGTCTGGATCGTTTGTACGCGCATTTTCAATAATGCGATGGATTAATTCAGATGGAAGGGCGTGTCCCATATCGATACGAGCCCCATCGATTCCATAATTTTGTTGATAGAATGGAATAATATTTGATAAAGTTGCCCATAATCCTTCGTTGATAATATTACCTTTATATAAATTTGATTTAATTGTATCGAATAAGATATAAGGAGGAAGATCTTGGCCACCTAAATATTTTTGGCTCTCAACTGGATGATCCATGTACATACGGAAGAAAGTAACATCTGTCCAAGGTGGTTGAACGTCGTTAATATGGTCTGAGAAGGCAGGTGCAACAGTTAAACCAAATTCGCGACTAACGATATCTAAAATAGAAGCTCCTGGTGTTTGACGGTATTCTTCAACGACACGTTCCCATTTTTGAGGATCGATGATGTTTGGTGCGTATGAGAATTTACGAATGTGATTCCATACAGATTGTGATGAATAGACTTGTGGTAAGTATTCAGGTTTTGGCGCAAGTGTATTACCAAGTCCAGGTACATGTGGTGGGTAATATTCATGGAACGTATCGGTATATACCCAGTAGAACCAATCTGGATGTTCTAAAATTAAGTCACTTTCAACCGAATTCGTTCTAGGAATGATGTCAATCATGACTTTCATATCTAAAATATGACATGCTTCAACGAATGCCTGGAATTCTTCTTCTACAGTTAAGTCTGAACCTGTCATATTATCTTTTAAACTTGGGTCGATTTCAAAGAAATTACAAACTCCGTAAGGAGATCCTAATTCACCTTTTTTATCTTTTAATGAAAATTTTGAAATAGGTAACATATAAACCGTATCCACACCCATTTTTTTAAGTAACGGAAGTAAGACTAATGATTTAACAAATGTTCCCGTTTCGTTTAAATCGTATAAGTTATGATTTTCTAAATCACCGCTGCGGTCATGATCCCATGACGTCGATGTACGTACCATCATTGAATAAACAACTGAATCTTTGATCCAGTCTCCCCCTAAATAGCCAGGTTTAGCCTCATATGCTTGATTGATTTGACTAATTGACTGATTATAATTCACGTTTTCCTTTGCTTTTGGTAAGATGTAAGACTCGATTACTTCACTGTAGAAGTTGTATGGATTGACGATAAGCTCTCCCCAACTCGTGCGCACCATTTCTTCCCCTTGATAGTTCCAAGCATTCCATAAATCTGGAACCACGTAATTATAAACGTCATTTTTTTGGTCATGCTTTCTTAATGTATGTAATAATTTTTGTAATTTACTCTCCCTCACTATTTATTCCTCCGTTTCCATAAATGCACATTTATTATATCATCTTTAAGGGGAAAAAAATAGAAAACTCGCATGAAAGAGGCGAGGTTGTAATCGGTTACTGATAGGGAGAGTAATATTTTTTGTTAAAATGAGGAATATTTTTATAAAATGTTGTTTGAATATTAAAGAGGTAGCCTAAACTATAGGAAGTAGCATGAAGAGGTGATAAGATGTTTTATCCGGCTCTAATGATGAATTTTTATCGATTCTATCAGCCTAAAACGAAAGCTTGCTTAATTTTTTATGAAAAGCAAGCGACTCAAATAACAGATCCTAAATTAAAAAAAGAAGCATTAGCCAGTCTCAAACAAAAGGCATTTCATTGTTATGGGGCATCTTTTTATGCCTCCTTAGTCCCACAAAGTAAACAGTCTGATTATTTATGTTTTATGACTGCCTACCAAAGTATTTGCGATTATCTTGATAATCTAGTGGATCAGACTCCTATTATAAACGAAACAAATTTTAGACGATTGCATCAATCGTTATTAGATGTTTTTAAATTGACGCCGCCAAATCAACATTATTATCAGTATCAAACCCAACAACTCGATTCGGGGTATTTGAATTTACTCGTACGAATTTGTCAAAGATGTTTAAGAACGATTGATAATTATAAAAGATACCAACCTTATTTTTCACGTTTAGCACGACTTTACGTGGATTTACAAGTGTATAAACATTTAAAAGTGAGCGAACGTGAAGAGCGTCTGAAGCAATTAAAAGTTGAAAATGAAAAGTTAGCTGAAGGACTTACTTGGTTTGAATTTGGTGCGGCGTGTGGTTCAACGCTTGGAATTTTTACGATGGTTGCCTATGCGATGAATCAAGAAAAGTATCAGGTGACTCCAGACCGTATTTTTCGGTCCATGTTTCCCGGTGTTCAGCAACTACATATCATGTTAGATTATGTAATTGATTTACCAGAGGATTTAGCGGATGGCGAGCTAAACTTTTTTTCTTATTATAAGAATGACGATGAAGGAATCGATCAAATCCTTGAATTATATCGGCGAGTTCAACGCGAGGTGGAGCATTTACCGGAGAAAGTGTTTCACCAAACGATTAATGATGGATTGTTTGCTCTATATTTAGCAGAAGGGTTGAGGAAAAATCCAATGCTAAGAACATTCGAAAAAAAAATCATGAAAAATTTAGGGTTAAGGGCACGCTTTTTACTTCATCATACAAAGAAATTCGTCCGATCTTAAAAATAGGGGGAGAGGAGCTTTGTCGTCTCTCCCCCCCTGAAACTTGGGCAACGAGAAAACAGTCTCGCGATGAAATAATGTTTTAGTATAGTTACTTGTTTAAGTGGAGTTTTTCTAAAAAATGAAATTGGCAATCGAATGTTTTGGATGATTAGCGGTTTAGATAGGACATAAAAAGGCTCTAGATTCATTATTAATATATAAGGATAAAAAAAGTTACCTTTCGGTAACCTTTTTTAATGGAGTTTTTCAATGGCAATAATAAACGGGGCCGTTTTTCGATTGGTGAATTGATAGGTGAGCACTTGATACATTTTTGAATCTAATTCATGAAGACGTGACTCCAGATGATTTCGTTCGATTTTTCCTTCTAGGTGCCCGTGGTAAATGACAAGGATGATAATCCCGTTTTTTTTGAGCAATGAGAGGAGATCAGTGACTGCTTTCCATGTCGTTTCCCCGTGGGTAGTGATGGCTTGGTCACTTCCAGGAAGATAACCTAAATTAAAGATTGCAGCACTCACTGGTTGGGTCACATAATTAGACAGGTTTTCATGTCCATCATGAATGAGACTCACTTGAGTGAGGTTGGCAGCCTCTAATTTATGTTGTGTATTGATAATCGCCTCTTTTTGAACATCAAAACTGTAAACATGACCTGTTTCCCCTACAAGTTCCGCTAGGAATAAGGTGTCGTGTCCATTTCCTGCTGTTCCATCAATCGCAACATCACCGGGAGATAGAGCCCGTTCGAGTAAGTGTTTTGAGAAGGGAAGGATACGTTCTAGTGTCTGAGCCATGTTACTTTTCCTCCTTTTTGTAAAGGCGACCTTGGTAAGTATTTCTTTCCTTTAATCGATCGTCGATGGCGTTTAACACTTCCCACTTTTTGAGGCTCCACATCGGACCAATGAGTTCCTCACGAACGGCGTCACCTGTTAGTCGGTGGATAACCATATGAGGAGGAAGAATTTCGAGTTGATCAACGACTAAGTCTACATATTCGTCTTTTTCCATGAGTTTTAGTTTGCCTTTTGTTAGCATTTTGTGCATCGGTGTTCCGTCGATAACATGAAGAAGGTGTATTTTAACCCCTTGTACATCGAGTTGGGCAACTGCTTTGGCAGTTTCGAGCATCATGTCATGTGTTTCATTCGGTAAGCCATTAATGATATGGATGATGACATCAATATTTTTTGCTCGTAGTTTTTGAACTCCTTCAACTAGTGTTTGGTAGTCATGTCCGCGATTAATGAGTTTTCCTGTTTGGTCGTGCATCGTTTGAAGCCCCAGTTCTACCCATAGGTCAACTTTTTTATTCAGCTCTCCTAAATATTCAACGACATCATCTGGGAGGCAGTCTGGGCGTGTTCCGATGGAAAGGGCGACGATGTTATCATCGCATTCTAATACAGCTTCATATTTTTTTCGTAAAACTTCAAGCGGGGCATGAGTATTCGTAAAGGCTTGAAAATAGGCGATATATCCCGCTTCGGGCCATTTTTGATGCATCATTTCTTTTACTTGGTTAAATTGAGTTTTTAAATTGTCTTCCGGATTTCCGGCAAAGTCTCCACTTCCTTTTGTACTACAGAATGTGCATCCTCCATATTTAACTGTTCCATCAATGTTTGGGCATGTAAATCCTGCATTGATCATGACTTTAAATATTTTTTGATGGTATTTTTCACGTAAATGATAATTTAAGGTGTGGTATCGTTTATCAGAGTAACTATATGGAAAGGGATTATTCATCGTTTTTTCCTCCTTTAAATGCTTCGTTTATTTAGTATCTTGTCGATGATATCAAAGATAACAGGTATGCTGAACGATTCAAGCTCTCCGGATCAAGGCGGTCAGTCATTCGTTCTTGAACCGCTTGAATCTCATAAGCGCCGCTTGTTTGAAGCGGGATCTGTTCTCTAAGATTTTGGGTACTTTTCTTTTTAGTTTGGCGTTCCTTCTAATTTTTTAAGCGATTCAAAACTTATTTAGACGTCTATATTTTATCATAGAAAGGGAGGGGCAGGCACGTGATATTGTCTAAGGACGTTTTTTCCAACGGTTTTTTGTAAAAAATCTTGTTTTTTGGGTAATGTTTGATATAATTTTTTCTATAATAACCTTATAGATAGATAGAAACGATGAAAAGGATTAGTAGTAAGACGAGGCTATTAAAGAGAGCGAATGGTTGGTGGAAATTCGTATAGAGTCCCTTATGAACTCACCTTGGAGTTGCAGTTGTGAAAAGAAGTAAGAGCTGCCGCCTGTTTGGCGTTAAAACAATGAAGGGGTAAAAGCTTTTTAAGGTTAGCTTTTGCAACTAAGGTGGTACCGCGTCGATGACGTCCTTAGCTCGTTTTAAGGTACTTTTTTTTATGCTTAAAAAGGGTAACTCGCTTCATCGCTTTGTGTGTAAAAGGACTGCCGATTAAAAAGTGACAGGAATACCCTTAAATGGGTATATAGGAGGTAATGTTATGGCATTCGATCATCAACAGATTGAAAAAAAGTGGCAAAAATATTGGTTAGAAAATAAGACGTTTAAGACATCTGATGATTCTTCAAAACCAAAATATTATGCATTAGATATGTTCCCATACCCATCAGGAGCTGGACTTCATGTCGGGCATCCAGAAGGTTATACGGCAACAGATATTGTTTCACGTATGAAACGTATGCAAGGATATCGTGTCTTACACCCAATGGGATGGGATGCGTTTGGATTACCGGCTGAACAATATGCATTAAATACAGGAAATGACCCACGTGAATTTACGGATATTAATATTAATACGTTCCGTCAACAAATTCAATCGTTAGGATTCTCTTACGATTGGGATAAAGAGTTAAATACGACGGATCCAAAATATTATAAATGGACACAATGGATTTTCACACAACTTTACAACATGGGACTTGCTGAAATTAAGGACATTGAAGTAAACTGGTGTGAAGGATTAGGAACAGTTCTTGCCAATGAGGAAGTTTTAAACGTGAATGGAAAAATGGTTTCAGAGCGTGGAGAACATCCTGTTATTAAAAAACCGATGAAGCAATGGGTGCTTAAAATTACTCACTATGCTGAACGTTTATTAGAAGATTTAGAAGGTCTAGATTGGACGGAAAGCATTAAAGATATGCAACGTAACTGGATTGGAAAAAGTGAAGGGGCATTAATTAATTTCAAGGTAGATGGAACGGATGCTTCATTTGATGTTTTTACAACACGTCCAGATACTGTTTTTGGAATCACTTATGTCGTTTTAGCGCCAGAACATCCACTTGTAAGTGAAATTACAACCCCAGAATATCAAGAAGCTGTTCATGCTTATCAAGAATCATCGAAGGCAAAATCAGATCTTGAACGTACGGAATTAAATAAAGAGAAATCGGGAGTTCCAACAGGTGCCTTTGCGATTCATCCAATAACAGGTGAAAAAGTTCCTGTTTGGATTGGAGATTATGTCCTTGCAAGCTATGGAACAGGTGCGGTAATGGCAGTTCCTGCACATGATGAGCGCGACTATGAATTCGCAAACAAATATGATTTACCAATCAAGCAAGTTATTGAAGGAGACTTATCAGAAGGTGCTTTCACAGGTGATGGAGCTCACATTGAATCTGACTTTATTAATGGGATGAATAATGCTGAGGCGAAGACGGCCGTGATTGATTGGTTAGAAGCTCACGACTGTGGATCACGCAAAGTTAACTACAAATTACGTGATTGGTTATTCTCACGTCAACGTTATTGGGGAGAGCCATTCCCAGTTATTTTATGGGAAGACGGAACAATGTCTGTACTCGAGGCGGACCAATTACCACTTGAATTACCAGTAATGGATAATATTAAACCATCTGGAACAGGGGAATCACCACTTGCTAATGCAACAGAATGGTTAGAAGTTGTTCGTGAAGATGGAGTTAAAGGGCGTCGTGAAACAAATACGATGCCACAATGGGCCGGAAGTTGCTGGTACTACATTGGATATATTTTAAAACAAGGTAACGATTATGTTGGATTAAATACAGAAGAAGCAAAACAATTATTAAAAGAGTGGTTACCAGTTGACCTTTATATCGGTGGGGCAGAACATGCGGTATTACACTTATTATACGCTCGCTTCTGGCACAAAGTTTTATTTGATTTAGGAATCGTTGAGACGAAAGAACCATTCCAACGTTTATTTAACCAAGGAATGATCTTAGGGGAAAACAACGAGAAAATGTCTAAATCAAAAGGAAACGTTGTAAATCCAGACGATATCGTTGAATCACATGGCGCAGACACACTGCGTTTATATGAGATGTTTATGGGACCTCTTGATGCAGCAATCGCTTGGTCAACAGAGGGTCTTGATGGAAGCCGCCGTTTCTTAGATCGCGTATGGCGTTTATTTGTCACACCAGAGCATACATTAACAGAAAAAATCACGGTTGATAACGATGGAAAATTAGATAAAGTTTACCATGAAACGGTTAAAAAAGTGACAGAAGACTATGAAAAATTAAGCTTTAACACGGCGATTGCACAAATGATGATTTTTGTGAATGAGGCGTATAAAGCAACAAGTATTCCACGTGAGTATGTAGAAGGATTTGTTAAATTATTAAATCCAATTGCTCCTCATATGACGGAGGAAATTTGGTCTGTTCTTGGTCATGAAAATACAGTGACTTACGAAGCATGGCCAACTTATGATGAAGCGAAGTTAGTATCTGATACAATCACAATTATCG
Source organism: Turicibacter sp. St.80E1 (assembly GCF_059728495.1). Taxonomy (NCBI): domain Bacteria; kingdom Bacillati; phylum Bacillota; class Erysipelotrichia; order Erysipelotrichales; family Turicibacteraceae; genus Turicibacter; species Turicibacter sp. St.80E1. Next base: position 580,195 of record NZ_AP039386.1, read on the forward strand.
CTCAAGTTAATGGTAAATTACGTGCACGTATCGATGTTGCGGCGAATATTTCAAAAGAAGAAATGTTAGAATTAGCAATGGCTCATGAAAATGTTCAAAATTTCGTAGCGGGTAAAGAAATTGTTAAAACAATTGCTGTTCCTAAAAAATTAGTGAATATTGTTGTAAAATAAGAAGAAAAGCTCATGGATTTTATCCATGAGCTTTTTTTTACTTCTGCGTTAAGATATATTCGTGAATATAGTGGGCAACCCCACTCTCTTTATTAGATTTTGTGGTCGCATTTGCGACTTCTTTTAGCTTATCAATCGCATTATCCATCGCGACACCTGTTCCAGCATACGTCAGCATCTCAATGTCATTATCACCATCTCCAAAAGCAATAATATCTTTTTGTTCGATGTTGAAATGTTTTGCTAGTTGCTCAATCGCTGTTGCTTTGTTCGTATCTGATTTAAATACTTCAATAATGTTGGCATTATCGCCATCCCAGTTTCGGCAGGTTACGATGTCACCGTAGTTTTCACGAAGGAAAGACATGACCTTCTCGGTACATCCTTCTTTAGCTTCTAATATAAATCCATTTGGATGTTCGTCTAATGTTTCTTTAAATGGACCATATTTAACAGATGTGCATGATTCGATATGGAACCAATCGCGAACACTATCCCCTTGATTTAACACATAGAGATGATCTTTGTATTCGCAGTAGGCATTAACGATAAGATCTTTCAGTTCTGAGTCAAAGAGCGTGATGATGACTTCTGTTGGAATTTGGGCAACGATGTCGGAAAAGTTCTCATTTTCTGGATGATGTATATATGCCCCATTAAAGTTAATAATAGGGGTATCAAGTCCTAATTCTTTATAGAAGTGGACTGACGCACGTGCTGGGCGTCCTGTTGCAATGACGACAATATGTCCCTCTTCTTTAGCTTTCATTAAAGCTTCTTTGGTTTTTGGGTCGAGTGTTTCCCAGTTCTGCAAAGCTGTACCATCTAAGTCTGTGACAATTAATTTTCTAGTTTCCATTGAAACACCTCCATTTAATTATCATATCATAGTTGGTTATGAAGTTAAATAAAGTTATTGAGAGGCTATTAAATCTATTAGTTATGGAGATAATTGTTAGTTTATAAATAAAAACGCTATTATTAAAAATTATTAGCACTCTTATTGACTGAGTGCTAAAACAGGCGTATAATAAAAGTATCATCAGAAATGATGAAGGATTGGAGTGATGATTATGAATATTAATAAAATGACTGAAAAGTTGCAACAGGGGTTAGTTGGTGCACAGTCTCTTGCGTCTTCGTTACATCACCAAGAGATTGATACCCCGCATTTGTTAACGACTTTATTACAAGATCATGACGGATTAGCTGCTCGTGTTTTTACAAAGGCAGGTTATCCTTTAAATAATATATTAGATTCATTGAAGCAAATGTTAGATAAAAAGCCCTCTGTGACAGGTGCCACAGGAGATCCTTACGTATCGGCTGATTTAAATCGAGCGTTATTAAAAGCTGATGATTATGCGCGCGCATGGAAAGATGATTATTTATCGATTGAACATGTGTTGCTCGCGATGCTCGAATCGAAAGATTATCAGATGAAGCAATTAATTAAAGAATATGGAATTAAGGAAAAAGAACTAAAAGAAATTATTTCACAGATTAGGGGGAATTCAAGAGTGATGACACAAAATCCAGAAGCAACTTATGAAGTGTTAGAAAAATATGGACGTGACCTTGTTGAGGATGTTAAGTCAGGTAAAATTGATCCTGTCATCGGGCGTGATGAGGAAATTCGTCGTGCTATTCGAATTTTATCGAGAAAGACTAAAAATAATCCTGTTTTAATCGGTGAACCTGGGGTCGGTAAAACGGCTATCGTTGAGGGATTAGCTTGGCGTATTGTGAGACAGGATGTTCCTGAAAGTTTAAAAGATAAAGTGATTTTTGAGTTAGATTTAGCAGCACTTGTTGCAGGTGCTAAATACCGTGGGGAATTTGAAGAGCGTTTAAAAGCAGTATTAAATGAGGTTAAAAATAGTGATGGACGCATTATTCTATTTATTGATGAGATTCATACGATTGTTGGGGCAGGTCGTACAGATGGTGCAATGGATGCCGGGAATTTGTTAAAACCTTTACTAGCTCGTGGTGAGTTGCATTGTATTGGGGCAACGACGCTAAAAGAATATCGTGAATATATTGAAAAAGACCCTGCGCTTGAACGTCGTTTCCAAAAAGTACAAGTCAATGAACCGACCGTTGAAGACACTGTGTCTATCTTACGTGGATTAAAAGATCGCTTCGAGGTCCACCACCGCGTTAGTATTTCTGACCGAGCTATTGTCGCTGCAGCAACATTATCGGATCGTTATATTACCGATCGTTTCTTACCAGATAAGGCGATTGATTTAATTGATGAGGCATGTGCAACAATTCGTACAGAAATTGACTCATTACCAGAAGAAGTCGATCGTATTAGCCGTCGTGTGACACAACTTGAAATTGAAGAAGCGGCGTTGAAAAAAGAAAAAGATGAGAATAGTAAACAACGTCTTGAAACTTTACAAAAAGAGTTAGCAAATTTAAAAGATGAATTAAAAGTGTTAAAATTACAGTGGGAAAAAGAAAAACAAGCCATCCATGGAGTTGCGGATCTTAAAAAAGAACTCGAAGGAGCACGCCGTGCGTTAGAGGATGCCCAAGCTCGTGGGGAATATGAAAAGGCAGCTGAATTGCAATATGGTAAAATTCCAAGTTTAGAGAAACAGATTGCTGAAGTGGAAACGATGCAACACGACGAGTCTGGAAAAGAAGGACGCTTATTGCGTGAAAATGTAACGGAAGAAGAGATTGCCGAAATTATTTCCCGTTGGACAGGAATTCCAATAGCTAAGCTTGTTCAAGGGGAACGTGAAAAGCTATTAAACTTAAAAGATGAATTAAAACGCCGAGTGATGGGACAAGACGATGCGATTGATTTAGTTGGTGATGCTATTATTCGTGCTCGTGCAGGAATTAAGGATCCACATCGTCCAATTGGTTCGTTCCTATTCTTAGGGCCTACAGGGGTTGGTAAAACTGAAATTGCGAAAGCATTAGCTGAATTTTTATTTGATAGTGAGGAACATATTGTTCGAATTGACATGAGTGAGTATATGGAAAAACATGCAGTTTCACGTTTAGTCGGAGCGCCTCCAGGTTATGTAGGTTATGAAGAAGGTGGACAATTAACGGAAGCTATTCGCCGTAAACCCTACTCAATTGTCTTACTTGATGAAATTGAAAAAGCTCATCCAGATGTCTTTAATATTTTATTACAAATCCTTGATGATGGACGTATCACAGATTCTCAAGGTCGTACGGTGGACTTTAAAAATACAATTATTATTATGACATCAAATATCGGGTCACATATTTTGCTTGAAAACCCTGATTTTGAACAAGCGCAAGAGCAAGTGCTCGAAGTTTTACGCGATTACTTTAAACCAGAGTTATTAAATCGTATTGATGAAATTATTACATTTAATCCATTATCAGAGTCAATTATTTACCAAATCGTTGATAAGTTTATTGCAGGATTAAATCATCGCTTAGAAGAACAACGAATCACAGTTCGATTAACAGATGCTGCTCATGCCTATGTCGCTGAAGCCGGATTTGATTCAGTTTACGGAGCACGTCCATTGAAACGATTTATCCAACGTACGATTGAAACAAAACTAGCTCGTGCCTTAATTGCGGGCGATATTGAGATGGATACAACGGTGATTGTTGATGCCGTTGATGGAAATATCGAGTTGTCTTATGAAAAAAATTAAATAAAAAAAAAAACTCATGTCCCGTTTGGGCATGAGTTTTTTTTTGTACTTTAAAGAATAGCAAATGATAGGATAAAGCTTAAGGCCAGTAGGATGAGTGTTGAACTTAACAGTTGATTGATATCTAGCCACCTTTTAGATTGCTTATACTCATAAAATTCTTCAAAACTATGAAAAATTTTCTCCCCAGTTGCTTCATCGTAATCATTTTTCTTATCTTTGACATCCTTTGTTGTCCAATATTTTGGAAGAAAAAAAAGGACGTATCGTTTTGTTTTTTGCCACGAGTATTGGAACGTATAAAAGGTCCCCTGATCTAAAATCCATTTGAAAGCATAGATACAAAAGAAAAACAAAGAGACGAGAAAAAGTGTATTCGTGAATTGAAGTGCGGAAAATCCTTGTCTCAGTAAAAAGAGAAAGGTGATTCCTATTATCCATAAAATTGATTTGAAAAAGATAGGATACTGTTTTAGCATCATAGATTCCCCCCTTATATTTTCTCTATTATAGCAGAGATAGTCTCTAAAATAAGACTTTGTCATAAAAAATGACTAAATTTATAATAATTCTACGTATTTCAAAGAATCAGAACGGTTTATTACGAACGTTTTTTGTCATAGTCAATAAAAAAAATCAAAAAAAATAATAAAAGCGATTACAGACTAAAATTAGGATTTACAAACTATATTTTGGAAGTTAAAATGTAAATAAGTATCGTGAGCGATACAAAAAATACCAATTATGGTAATAAAAAACGTAAGGGGGAAACAGCGTGAATAAGAAATTAGTAGGAATTTTCGCCGCTGCTTTCTGTGCTTTTGGGCTAGCCGCTTGTTCATCAGGTGATGCAAATCCAGCAGATAGTAACGGAAACCCGAGTGCAGGGGAAGCAAAATCGGGTGGCAAAGTCTTAAAATTATTAGAAACGTCAAACATCAAGAGCTTACTACCTTGGCAGGCTACAGACTCAGTATCATTCTTAATGTTAGGTAACATTTTAGAGGGATTAGTGACATTCGGTGAAAATGGGGAAATCATGCCAGGGGTAGCAAAAAGCTGGGATATCTCAGAAGATGAATTAACGTATACGTTCCATTTAAATGAAGACGCAAAATGGGTAAAAGCGAATGGGGAAGAATATGCACCTGTTACCGCTCACGATTTTGTTTATTCTTGGAATCAATTAATTGACCCTAATACAGGGGCGGAGTATAACTTTATGTTAGAAACTGCCGGAATTGAAGGGGCTGGAGATGCTTTAGGATTAGCATCAAACTTAGTGACTTATAATGCAGATTCAAAAACATTATCGTCATTAAAAGTTTCAGATTATAAAGATACGGATTCTCAAACAGCACAACAACAATATGATGAAGCAAAAGCCGAATTAGAAGAGGGAATTGCTTCTGCTGAAGAGGCGATTAAAGGATTAGGATTTGCCTCTGTTGAGGAAGCAAATCAAAATATGCAACAATTAATGGATGGATTAGGATTTAAAGCAGTTGATGATTATACGTTTGAGGTAAAATTAGAAGCTCCAACACCTTATTTCTTATCATTAATGGCGTTCCCATCATTCTATCCAGTTAATGAAAAATTTGTTAATGAAGTGACAGAAGATAAATTTGGAACAACAGTTGATAATTTCTTATATAACGGTCCTTTCTTATTTACAGAGTGGAAAATTTCAAAAAGCTTCTATTTAACTAAAAACCAATCTTACTGGGATGCTGAAAATGTAGCGTTAGATGGTGTAGATTTTGTTGTCAATGAAAACATCGATAATAATACATGGGTAAGCTTATATACAGACGGTAGTGTAATGGAAGCGAAGCTAAGTGGAACAAACGTAGCCACTTATGGATCACGTCCAGATGCAGTGGCTGAGGGAGATCCAGGCGTATTCTATTTAGAAGTTAACCAAGGAAATGGTGCCGCAACACCAGTAACTAAATTATTAGCTAATGCTAAAGCGCGTAAAGCTCTTAATATGGCGATTGATAAATCATTTATTATAGATGAAGTATTAGCTAATGGATCAATGGTTGCTGATTATTTAGTACCAAAAAACTTTGCATACGGACCTGAAGGAACATCAGTTGAAGGACAAGATTTCCGTACGACATATGAAGGATTTAACACTTATAATAAAGAAGAAGCTAAAAAATTATGGCAAGAAGCCATGGAAGAAACTGGAGTAACAGGACCAGTTGATTTAGAAATTTTAATTCAATCAGCAGATTCAGCAATTAAAATGGGATCAGCGATTCAAAATGATGTGCAAGAAGTTTTAGGAGAATTTGGTGTAACAGTTACGATTTCACCGGTTCCATTCCCAGAAAAATTAGCACGTGTTTCTTCTGGTGACTATCAATTAGCGTTATCAGGATGGAGCCCAGATTATGCTGATCCAATGACTTACTTAGATATGTTCGTCACAGGTGGGGGACATAATAATATTGGATATTCAAATGCTAAATATGATGAGTTAGTTAATTCAGCAAAATCAGGGGATTTAGCAACGGATTATGAAGCACGTTGGAATGCATTAGTTGAAGCGGAACAAATTTTATTAGGTGAAGATCAAGCGTTAATTCCGTTATATCAAAAAGGTGTTGTTAATTTACGTAGTCCGAAGTTAGTAAACTATTGGAAGCAAGCGGTTGGACCTGATTATTTCTATAAATGGGTAGATATTCAAGACTAATTGAGATCATTTATAGTTTTACAAGCATAAGACATTTTGTCGTCTTATGCTTGTTTATCATAAAAATAAGTTGATTAAAATATAGATTTAAAAAATGACAATAGCTCATTATTATTTTTTTAAATCTATTTTTTATTCAGTCAGAATGATGAATAAGAGGGAGAGAGAATACGAAGGGGGAGAATAAGCATGTTTAAGTACATCTTAAAACGGATCGGTTACATGATTATTACACTATTTTTGGTTCTAACAGTAAACTTTTTATTGCTTCAGTTAATTCCGGGGAGCCCATTTGATGGGGAGAAAGTAACCGAGGCACAAAAAATTATCTTAGAACAAAAGTATGGATTAGATGACCCGATTCCAGTTCAATACGTTCGTTATATGAAAGGTGTTGTTCAAGGAGATTTCGGAATTTCGTTTAAACTTCAAAACCAAGAAGTATCGGATCTTGTTTTAACACGTATTCCTTATACGATTAAACCGGGGGCCCTAGCCTTATTAATTGGAGTGGTTGTTGGGATTTTATTCGGAGCTATTGCAGCAATGAAACGAAATTCATGGGCTGACCATACAATTACCATTATTTCGGTACTTGGAGTTTCGATACCATCCTTTGTCCTAGCGGCATTCTTACAATACTTTATTTGTAGTAAACTTGGATGGTTACCACTTCTATATCAACCGATGGATACCGTTCGAGGCGTGTCAGCGATGGACGAATTTAAATCGTTAATTTTACCATCCATTTCATTGGCCGTTCCGGTTATTGCTTCATTAATGCGCTATATGCGATCAGAGTTAATTGAAGTTTTAAATACGGATTATATTTTATTAGCGCGAGCAAAGGGATTAACGAGATCGCAAGTGATTTTCCATCATGCTTTACGTAACGCCCTTATTCCAGTTATTACAGTTGTTGGTCCAATGGTTGTTTCGATTATGACCGGAAGTTTAGTTATTGAACAGTTCTTTGGTGTTCCTGGATTAAGTAAATTAATGTTAAACTCGGTAACCATGAATGATCAATTTTTAACACTTGGGATTGCCTTCTTCTATGCCGTTTTATATGTCGTTGTTATTTTAGTGATTGACTTATTATACGGTGTCATCGATCCTCGAATCCGTTTAACTGGAGGTGCGAAATAATGATTTCTAAAAAATTTGATCCAAGTTTATTCGAATTAGAACCTATGCATCAGGGGCAGAGCGATGAAATTAAAACGGAAAGTTTAACGTTTTGGCAGGATGCGTGGCGTCGTCTAAGAAAAAATAAAGCTGCTTTAATTTCCATGTATGCTATTTTATTATTAGTTATTTGTTCGTTTTTAGCACCGATTGTTGGCCCAAAACATGAAAATGGAGAGGCCGTTAAATACAATCAAACGCCTATTTTAATTGATGAGGAAACAGGAAAACAAATTGAAAAATCGCGATTAAGTTACCTTCCTCCTCGGGTAAAAGGATTAGAAAACCTAGGAATTTTTGATGGAACGAGTATGAAAAAAATGACGGCATTTGATTTGTTCGTCGGAAGTTCACTTCCAGAAGAGGTTAATGCTTTAAATACGCCACTGAAAAAGGCTGAATTCGTGGAGGCGTTAGGCATTAAATATCATCCAAATGATTATGAAATTGTTTCTTGGTCTGGTCAAGGGGAAGAGATGAAGATTACGATTCAATTACGAGGGGCATCTTCAACAGAAGAGGTTCCTGCAAGTGAATTGATGAGTAAGTATTCAACTTATTCAAATTTAGATTCATTTGAATTAGATCAAACAGAACTTGATAATCAAGGGATTCAAATGTTAAAGGTTAAAGTGAATGCCTATGTTCAAAAGAATGTTGAACATTTATATTTCTATTTTGGAACAGATGAATTAGGATTTGATGTATGGACGCGTTTATGGACGGGGGTTCAAGTTTCATTACTTATCGGATTTTTATCATTAATTATTGATTTTACGCTTGGAATTTTATACGGATCGATTGCAGGTTTCTATGGAGGAACAGCTATTGATAACGTCATGATGCGTATTACTGAGATTTTAGGGTCGATTCCAACGACGGTTATTTTAATTATTTTTAGTAGTGTAAAGAAACCATTTATTCAAGGGGTTGAAAGTCTCTTTAATATTCACTTATCCAATGTAGCGGGTGCATTTATTATCTTAATCGTAGCGATGAGTTTAACAGGGTGGATTTCAGTTGCTCGCGTTGTTCGTGCACAATACTTAAAATTAAAAGATCAAGAGTTTGTTATGGCCTCAACAACCTTAGGGGCAAGTAGTTCACGTATTATCTTCAAACACTTATTTCCAAATATTATTGGTCAATTAGTCGTTATGGCGACATTCTCAATTCCATCTGCGATTGCGACTGAGGCCATGTTATCATTTATTGGGCTCGGATTACCAATTCCTATGTCTTCACTGGGGGTATTATTAAGTGACGGAACAAGTAAGATGTTATCTTATGTTTATTTAATGATGATTCCAGCCTTCTTTATGGTTTACTTAATGCTAGCTATTAATTTATTTGCAAATGGTTTACGTGATGCATTAGATCCACGTTTACGCGGAGAGTAGAAAGGGGACGGTGAGAAGATTATGAGGAAAATATTAGACGTGAATAATTTAAATATTACATTCGATACATTCGCAGGTCCTGTTTCTGCGGTTCGTGGTGTGAGCTTTACGTTACATGAAGGGGAAACGTTAGCCATCGTTGGAGAATCAGGATCAGGGAAATCGGTAGCTTCTAAATCAATCATGGGGATTTTAGCTGATAATGGAAGGATCACAGGGGGATCGATTACGTATACGAAAGATAATGGGGAAGATATTGATTTAGCGACTTTATCTGAACATGAGTATCAATCGATTCGCGGAAAAGAAATTGCAATGGTTTTCCAAGATCCAATGACGTCTTTAAATCCAACGATGACAATTGGTCGTCAAATTATGGAACCTATTATAAAACATCAGGGGTGTTCAAAAGTAGAAGCACGCGCCAAAGCGGAGGAACTTATTACGCTCGTTGGAATTAATGAGGCGAAAAAGCGAATGAATCAATATCCTCATCAGTTTTCAGGAGGGATGCGCCAACGAATTGTTATCGCGATTGCATTGGCTTGTAATCCACGTATTTTAATTTGTGATGAGCCAACGACTGCTTTGGATGTAACGATTCAAGCACAAATTTTAGAACTCATTAAGGATTTACAACAAAAAACAAATGTTGCTGTTATTTTTATTACCCATGATTTAGGGGTCGTTGCTAACGTTGCTGATCGCGTGGCCGTTATGTATGCAGGACGTGTTTGTGAGATTGGAACGAGCAATGAAGTCTTCTACAATCCGTGTCATCCTTATACATGGGGATTACTTGCGTCAATGCCTGATTTAGATACAAGTGATGAATTGTTGTATGCTATTCCAGGAACACCACCTAACCTTTTGACACCGCCAAAAGGGGATGCGTTCGCCTTCCGTAGTGAGTATGCATTAAAAATTGATTATGAGGAACAGCCACCAATGTTTAAGGTAAGTGATACACATTATGCAGCCACTTGGTTATTGCATGAGCAAGCTCCAAAGGTGACACCGCCTGCAGCTGTATTACGTCTGAGAGAAAAAGGGGGATATGCTCATGAGTAAGATGAATGAACGTGAGGTTTTACTTGAGGTTAAAAATTTAAAGCAGTATTTTAAAATTAACTCAAATACGGTAGTAAAGGCGATTGATGATATTTCATTTAACATTTACAAGGGTGAGACGTTCGGATTAGTTGGTGAATCAGGATCAGGAAAGTCAACGACAGGACGTAGTATTATTAGACTTTACCAACCAACTGCAGGAGAAGTTTATTTTAAAGGGAAAAATATCGCGACAAAGTTAACGAAAAAAGAAAAGGCCGAAGTTTGCCAAAAAATTCAGATGATTTTTCAGGATCCAATGGCTTGTTTGAATCCACGCATGCGTGTCATCGATATTATTGCCGAGGGAATAGATGTGCATAAACTGGCTAAAAATAAACAAGACCGTGAGGAAAAAGTTTATAAAATTTTAGAGGCTGTTGGTTTAAGTAAGGACCATGCAGGGCGTTATCCGCATGAGTTTTCAGGGGGACAACGTCAACGAATTGGAATTGCCCGTGCGTTAATTACAAATCCTGAATTTATTATCGCAGATGAACCGATTTCGGCTCTTGATGTTTCGATTCAGGCACAGGTCGTTAACTTAATGAACACCTTAAAGAAAGAGTTCGGTTTAACTTATTTATTTATTGCACACGACCTATCGATGGTTAAATATATCTCTGATCGCATCGGAGTTATGCACCTTGGCCGTTTAGTGGAATTAGGAAGTGCGGATGATATTTATGAGCGTGCGATTCATCCTTATACGCGTTCATTACTATCGGCTATCCCATTACCAGATCCTAACTATGAACGTAATCGTAAGCGAATTATTTATGATAAATCAAAGGTAGATTATTATGCCGGAAAATGGACAGAAGTCTCACCAGGACATTTTGTTTTAGGAACAGAAGAAGAGCTTCAGGCCTGGCAAAAAAAGTAAGTAAAAGAGGATGATCGATTTTCAATTTTAGAAAATCAATCATCTTTTTTCTTACATTTGTGAAAAAAAATTTAAAAAGATGTCAAAAAGACTTTTATTTTTTTAATTTCATAGTATAATGATTTCATGAAAAGTAATTTTTTCACAAGTTGTTTTATTATAGGAGAGAGATGCGGAAGGAGTATACGTGTGGTTACATTTTTAGTTTGTTTAAGTATTTTAATTGGTGGGTATTTTATTTATGGAACGTATGTGGATCGAATGGTGGGCGTGAATCCGGATAAGGAAACACCAGCTGTTAAATTACAAGATGATGTCGATTATGTTCCGATGCCGTGGTGGAAAGTTTTCTTAATTCAATTTTTAAATATTGCGGGAACGGGTCCAATCTTTGGAGCCATTTCTGGAGCGTTATTTGGGCCGGTAGCCTTTTTATGGATTACGTTTGGGACGATTTTCGCGGGTGCGGTTCATGATTATTTAAGTGGCGTTATCTCAATGAAACATGATGGAATGTCTGTTTCAGAATTAGTTGGAATTTATTTAGGTGACCACATGAAAATGATTATGCGCGTGTTCTCAGTCATTTTATTAATTTTAGTTGGAACTGTTTTTGTGAGTTCACCAGCAGGGTTATTAGCTTCTATGACGGGTCAAGGATTAGTCTTTTGGACAGTTATTATTATCTTATATTATATTTTAGCTACGATTTTACCGGTTGATAAAATTGTCGGTAAGATTTATCCATTGTTTGGTGCAGCTTTATTATTAATGGCGATTGGTTTATGTGGGGCTATGTTTATTAATCACTTTAATGGAACACGCCCAATGGTTGAAATGACACTTGAAAATTTACATCCTGAAAAGTTATCTGTCTTCCCATTTTTATTTGTGACGATTGCTTGCGGAGCTTTAAGTGGTTTTCATGCGACACAATCTCCGATGATGGCACGTTGTGTTTCGAATGAACGAGAGAGTAAAAAGGTATTTTATGGTGCCATGGTTGTCGAGGGAATTGTGGCTTTAGTCTGGTGTGCCGTTTCATTGTCTTTCTTCGGAGATACAGCTCATTTAAATCAAGCATTGGTTGAATCGGGTGGACAGTCTGGTGTCGTTAACATTATTTCAACAGGATTGTTAGGAAAAGTAGGGGCGGTATTGGCGCTTCTTGGAGTTGTTGCATGTCCGATTACTTCGGGAGATACGGCATTTAGAAGTGCACGTTTAACGATTGCAGATGCCTTTTCTATTAAGCAAGATCATGTGGCTAAACGTTTTTATATCGCCATTCCGTTATTTGTTATTTGTATTATTTTAACGCAAATTGATTTTAATATTATTTGGCGCTATTTTGCGTGGTCAAATCAAACATTAGCGACGATTTGTTTATGGACATCAACCGTTTACTTATTGAAAAATAAACGTAATTATTGGATTACCTTGATTCCAGCCACATTTATGACTTTCATTTGTACATCATACATTCTACAGGCAAAAGAGGGGTTACGCTTAAGTGGAACTTTCTCAAATGGGGTAGGAATTTTAGCAGCTATTATTTTATTTAGCTGGTTTATGCGCCGTGTGATGAAAGGGAAGTTAGAGCAGGAAGTTCCGTGTCAGGCAAAAAACTTATTAGGTGAATAATGATTCTTTGAAGAGGCTGAAACCAATAAAAAGGTGACAGTCTCTTTTTTTCAAAACGGGTCGATATCTTTGCTAAGGGAAAACAAGGAAAAGGTAATTTTATAGGTGTTCTTATTTAAGAGGTTGTATCTCTTGAAAGGGTATTGTACAATAATAGAGATAGCAAAGGGCTATCAATGGAGGGATATGAATGGTTGAAATTTATACATCTCCCAGTTGTTCATCGTGTCGTAAGGCAAAGAAATGGTTAGATGAATACGGGATTAAATATACGGAAAAAAATTTATTTGTGACAAAAATTACACGTGAAAATATTAAACAAATTTTAGAAAAAACTGAAAATGGTTTTGAAGATATTATTTCTACACGTTCAAAGGCGTTTAAGGAAAATAATTTGAATGCGGACGACATGACGATCAATGAATTACTCGATTTTATTGTTGAGAATCCGAGTGTTTTACGCCGTCCTATTATTGTTGATAAGCACCGCTTACAAGTGGGGTATAATGATGAAGAAATTCGATGCTTTTTACCGCGCGAATTAAGAAATGTGATTTATTGTAATAATTGTGATAATTGTAATTGTTCATATGTTGGTGCATTAGAGCGTGCGCTAAAAGATAATTTTATTGAAAAGGCATCAATGAGATAAACTCTCTGTTATAAGGTAACTCCGGGTATTAGATTCAATAGCTAATGCTCGGAGTTTTTTTAGTTTAAGTTCTATTTCATAGGGGGACTGCATACAGTGTACTAAGTGATTTTAACAGTACAAACAACTAGGATGGTTGATGAGGTAGTTGTTTTTTATTATGTCATAAAATAGATGTCGTGGGAGGGGCGTGCAAAATGATTAATGTGAACGAAATTTTACACCGATTAATAGCCGAATTCAAAACGCTTGAAGAGGTGACAGGGATTACTATGTCAGGTTCTAAGTTTTCTAATTATCAAGATGAATTATCAGATATCAATATTGTTATTTATTTTACTCAACCCATCGCGAAAGAGAAACGTCGTCAAATTCTTGTGAAATTTTCGGAGTCTATGGAATTGGATTGTCCGGGGGAAGTAAACATTGATCATTGTTCGTTACGAGATTTCGCTGTTGAACTAGATCTTTGTTATCTTGAGATGAGCACCGTCGAAAAAAAACTCATGGATGCGATTGATGAAACCATGATTACTCGGTATACGTCGACGCAGATTGCCTATTTTGTACATAATTCGAATATATTATTTGACCGTGATCAACAGTTGGCTAAGTTGAAAGAGGAATATACGTCTCATTATTCAGACCAAATGAGACAACGAATTGTGAGCATTCAGTACCCGCTGTTAAAGCAAAGTCATAAATCTTACTATATTCGATTTGAGCGAGCTTTAGAGCATCGTGATCGTATTCATCTTTCAAATTTATTAAATGGTTATTTAAAATGCTATTTAGAAATCATTTTTGCTCTTAATCGTCAATATTATCCGACTGAAAACCGGATTATCCAGATAACAGAAGAAATATGTCGAGTCTTACCAAAGTTAATGAAGGAGCATATTGAATTATTATTTGTTCACGCCGCACGTTATGATAAGCAGTTGCTTAGCGTTATCGATTTGATGGTGCAACAATTAACGGAACTTTTGCAACAAGAAGGTCTTTTATAAAAGGAAATCACCTCAGTTTAGCGTATAGTAAACTGAGGTGATGATGAAATGTTACGAGCAAGGCAAAATGATGTGTTAATTGATTTAACAAAAATTTCATCCCAACAACTCCCACATTTAAAGTTGACTAAGCATTTTTCTTGTCCCTACTGTGGGGCTCCTGTCATTTTAAGACAAGGATCGAAGCGCCGTGCGCATTTCGCTCATCAGACGCCATGCCGTTTCGGTGAACACGAGTCTGAAAGTGAAGCCCACTTGATGAGTAAGGAAATTCTTAGGGAATGGTTAATTGATTGTGGGGCGAAAAAAGTGGAAGTGGAATATCGTCTTCCATCGGGAAATCGAATTGCCGATCTTTATTTCGAGTGGGATGGAAAGGCTTATGCGTTTGAAATTCAAAAGAGTATGATGTCCCCTGAGGTCTTCCAACAACGAATATCCGATTATCGCCATGCGCGGGTTGAAGTGATTTGGATTTTTATTGGTGAGTTGAACCGATTAAAAACGACTTATCGCGTTAACCGAGTGATGAGGTTACAAAAAGAGCAGCCCTTAATTCATTTAAATTGGCGGGAACGAAAGGTTACGATTTTTAACCAGATTGTTTGGATGAACCAACGAGAAATTGAGGCGATAAGGAAGACTTTTTCATTAGATCAATTAACGATTCAACAGGTGGTAGAAGATGATCAGTTACGTGTTAATCGCCGGTTAGAGGATTGGTTAGCCCTTAAAAAAGATTTCCGCTGTCATAAGTTTGCCGCTTATCAACGAAAAGAGTATGCCCTTTTAAGGTTGTGTGCTCCATTTTTAATTAATCTATCTTTATTACCTTCGGTGATTGGGTGGCCCATTGAGGGTGCCGTTTATACAAAACCATTATTTATTTGGCAGGCCTATGTTGTTTTATGCATCATGAGTGAGTATAAGGAGCAAGATGTTTTTACTTTATCTGACATTCAAAAAAAATTAAAAGGACTTTATCGACTGAAGGAGGGCCCTCATTGTCTTGTTGGACTTAAATGTTATTTAGACCTATTAGTTCACTTTGGAATGCTTAAGTCTCAATTTGGGTATTTTGAATATGTTAAACGGCCACGTCTATACGCACAATTAGATCCTTATTTAATTGAGGATGCTCAGTTAGGGGAGCGCTGGAAACAAATAAAAGACTTTTCTTAAATGAGTTTTCTAGTTGGATGCGTGATTAAATCCTTACAGAATATAGGATTTAAAGTTAGAAAGTTGATAGAAAAAAACTAGCTTGTTTAAGCTAGTTTTATAGTTAGATATATAATTGACTCGGTAGGGTCTTGAGGTTACCCATTTCGAGGGCGGATAGAAAAAAACTAGCTTGTTTAAGCTCAGTTCACGGTTTATTTCATGGCCTCCATCGCCCGTTTGATTTTATTTTGAGCGGGACGACGTTCAATGTGATACTCTTCTAAAAATGTTTCAAATTGTTTTTGTCCTTCTTCAAAGTTTGAGACTTCATATTCGACTTCAAAGTCAATGATTTCACCGTAAAAACTTTTATCGAGGACAAGGGTTCCATTGTGATAAGGAATTTCTGCGCGTTTAGTTGCAAGATCTGTGATAACTTGTAGGTGGTCCACATCAATGCCTAGTGTGAGTAGACTATCTAAAACAGGCCCTTTGACTAAGACATGGTCATATTTGAATGCCTTGTACTCAGATTTGGAAATGATTTGATTGGTTTCGAGAAGACCTACGTCTTGCTTTGTTTTTAATGTCAGCTCATAAGTATTGTTTTTGACACGAATTCTAAGGGCTGCTCCTTTTTGTTTAAGATCGTGGGACTTTGTATCGAAATAGACATTTTTTTGTAACCAAATTTGCTCTTCTTGGATATTGAACGTTTGAATTAATCGGTCATATTCCGTTTCCGTTAGCATATTTTTAAATTCAATTTCTAGATTTGTCGCCATAAAGCATCTCACCTCTATTTAATTATGACTCAAAGACATGATATAATCAATGAGTGTTTAATATATTTTAAAAATAAAGTGAGACATAATGAAAACGAAATTAACGTCAAAAGTAGAGGTGAATTTAATGGATTGGTTAAGTTTTTTTGAGCCGTATGAATTAGCCTTGCAGGAGTTGAAAATCAATTTAAGGGGAATTCGCCAGCAATATAAAACGAAGGGGCTTCATTCGCCTATTGAATTTGTTGATGGCCGTATTAAAACGATTGCGAGTATTTTAGATAAATTAGATCGAATGGGGCTTACGATTCATGAAATTGGTCGTGTATATGATATCGCTGGGATTCGAATTAATTGTCAATTTGTTGAAGATATTTATATGGTGGTGGAGTTACTTAAAAAGCGTCAAGATTTAGAAATTGTTGAAACACGCGACTATATTTCGATGCAACGGGAAAGTGGATATCGCTCGTACCATATTCATGCCTACTATCATTTAGAAACGATTGATGGGATGAAAAAGGTCATGGTTGAGTTTCAAATTAGGACGCTTGCGATGAATTTTTGGGCAAGTATTGAACACTCTTTAAATTATAAATATGAGGGTCAAATTCCTAAAGGGATTAAAGATCGACTAAAACAAGCAGCTGAAGCTGCCGCATGGTTAGATGGACAAATGTCAGAAATTCGAGATGAAATAGCGGAAGCACAAAAAACATTTGAAAAACGACAGTCCGATGAATATCGAGTGATTGAACCAGCCACAAATTTGGTCACTTTAAATGAAGATTACCTCATTAAGAAACATAAGGGAGATTAATATGAAAGTAGCAATCTACGCGAATGATCGTGAAGTTTCAGAGCAAGTTAAACAACAGCTCATTGAAAAGTTATTGGAGAGGAACATTCAAATAGATCATGGAAATCCAGATATTGTTTTAACGATTGGTGGCGATGGAACGGTATTGCATGCCGTTCATTATTATATGAATCAAATTGAGCAGATTAAGTTTATTGGTATTCATACGGGACATTTAGGATACTATACGGATTGGTTACCGGGTGAGTTAGATGAATTGGTTGACTTTTTACAAGAGGATCATCAGAGTGTTTGTCAATATCCGCTCTTGTCAATCGTGTTATGTGAGTGTGAACGAACGAATCATGAAGTTTGTCATCAATTATATGCTTTTAATGAGATGACGCTTTTAAATGCTTCTCGAACGCAACATTTAAACGTGACGATTGATGACTTGTTTTTTGAGTCTTTTCGTGGAACAGGCGTTTGTCTCTCGACGCCAACCGGAAGCACGGCCTATAATAAATCATTAGGTGGGGCACTCGTTTACCCAACACTACGAGCGTTTCAGATGACTGAGATTGCCTCGATTAATAATAATGTGTTTAGAACGATCGGGTCTCCATTAATTATTCCAGAAGAGCAGACGGTTACTCTACAATCGGAAAATTTTCAGGATGTAACGATTACTCGGGATCATTTGTATGAATCATATAAAAATATCCAGAAAATTCGGGTCACCTTATCTTCTCGTTCCGTCACCTTCCTTAAACGACGAGAGGGATTATTTTGGAATCGAGTAAAGCAGCATTTTTTATAGGAGTATAACGATGAGTCTAATTTTAACTTTTCATATTAATGAGGAAGCAGCGGGAATGTCATTGCTTCAATATTTAAAACAACAGCGAATTTCTAAAAAGGCGATTGTAGCGACTAAACATCGAGGTGGGCAACTCCTCGTTAATGGGAGTGTACAAAACGTCCGCTATCAGTTAAGTTTAAATGATCAGCTAACTGTTATCTTTCCAAAGGAATCAAGAAGTGAAGGATTAACACCATATGAGTATCCATTAGATATTCTATACGAGGATGATTATTTGCTCGTTATTAATAAACCCGCGGGATTGCCGACCATTCCTTCTATTAGGTATCCTCATCAAACATTAGCGAATGCTTTAGTCCATTATTATAATAGGCAGGGACTTGATTCGACCCTTCACTTTGTGAATCGATTAGATAAGGATACATCGGGATTATTAGTCGTTGCAAAATATCGCCACATTCATCATTTAATGACCGATGAGATTAAACATATGAAACGCAAATACTATACGTTAGTTAAGGGCGATTTATCTGGAACTGGAACGATTAACGCTCCTATTGCAAGGTTACAGGAAGGAAATGTAAAGCGTGGAGTCGTTTTAGACGGAGATGACGCTGTGACGCATTATCGTGTCCTTGAAAAATTTTCGGAAAACACGCTCGTCGAATGTACGCTCGAGACGGGACGAACGCATCAAATTCGTGTTCATCTGTCACATTTAGGTCACCCCTTAGTGGGAGATACACTGTATGATGAACAAGCGATTGTTTTAAGTGAGGGACATTTATTACATAGTTACTTTGTTGAATTTATCCACCCTATTACAAAGGAGCTTCAAACGTTTCAAACGCCCATTCCTAAGCGATTTTATTTGTAACTGAGGTGCGTATTCACACGTTGCGACACTTGTTTAGGCAGGAATCTTGATGTTGTGTAGGGTCATTATTTAACTATTAATCTTGACTTAGATATTAAAAAGGTGAGCCATTGAGCTCACTTTTTTAATATCGATAACGCATATTGCTGTACCCACCGGCAATACTGATGACATGGTAGCCGCTTGACTCGAGCATCATACAGGCACGGTAACTTTCACCGCCATGCTCACAAATTAAGTAGTAGGTGGTGGTACGATTTAGGTAACGTTCGGGGTACATGACGAGTGTTTGATAAGGGATATTAACGGCCGTATTAAGATGATAACCCGCAAATTGATAAGGTTCACGAATGTCAATGATGATGGGTTGGGGCTTTGTGCTCATCAATTGATTCAGTTGGGAAATAGAAATACTTTTAGGCATAATAAACCTCCTCGTATAAAGATCGTAAATCATTTTTTATTTTAAACGACAATAAGTTTACCGTGCTAAAGATAAAGAATGATATACTTAATATATACTATGATAAAGCAGGAAGGATGCGTATAAATTTATGGTGAAATAGGGGGCAAAGAGGGATTTGTGAAGGATGAATGCGTAATATTGGGGGAGTAAAGGTGGCGCAATTAAAGTTGAAAAATGTTTGTAAATGTTATAAGGGGGGGCGGAATTCGGTCATCAGTCAGTTTAATTTAGAGGTGTTGGACGGGGAGTTTATCGTTTTGGTGGGACCATCGGGATGTGGAAAATCAACGTTGTTGCGAATGATAGCAGGGCTTGAAGAGGTTTCCTCAGGAGAGATTTATGTGGATGGAATGTTGGTGAATGAGGTTTCGCCGAAAGATAGAAACATCGCGATGGTTTTTCAGTCCTATGCATTATATCCGCATTTTACAGTTTATGATAATATGGCGTTTGGTTTAAAGTCGCAACAGTTATCGAAGAGGGAAATAGATCGTCGGGTTAAAGAGGCTGCTGCTGTTTTAGGGCTTGAAGCTTATTTAACGTGTAAACCTGGAGGATTGTCTGGGGGACAACAGCAACGCGTGGCTTTAGGGCGAGCGATGGTAAGAGAGGCGAAATTATTATTAATGGATGAACCGTTATCTAATTTAGATGCTCCGTTACGCGGGGCCATGCGTTTAGAGATTATGCGATTACACAAGCGGTTAGGAACGACAACCCTTTATGTCACCCATGATCAACTAGAGGCTATGACTATGGCCTCACGTATTATTGTGATGAATGAGAGGGGGATACAACAAGTCGCCTCTCCGAAGGAGTTATATGAATCTCCTCTAAATATGTTTGTAGGCGGGTTTATCGGATCTTATGCGATGAATTTTCTGCGGGGGAATGTCGTAGGGGATACGTTTGTTATTGATGATTTTTCATTGCGCATTCCAAAGGGGAAGGTTACCTTATTGAAAAAAAGGGGTTATTTAGAACGGCCGATTGTCTTGGGAATTCGACCGGAGGACATTTATGCTGACCCTATCGTTCTAGATACATATCAAGAGGCCAAATATCAGGCAACGATTGAAATGATGGAATTACTTGGTCATGAAGTTATTATAACAACAACCGTTAAATCGCAGTCAGTCGTGGCAGTGATAGATTCCCGCTTTTTAGTGGCAGGTAATCTTCAGTTAGAGTTGGCCTTTGATATGAATAAATGTCATTTTTTTGATCCAGAAACAGAGGAGAGCATTCGATAAAATAAAAAAGCAGTTGGATAAAAAGTCCAACTGCTTTTTTTGAAACTATTAATGTGCAATTTTTAAGAAAAATTTTCCAAGGAATGAAAATACACTTACCCTATGCAATTTTCAACTCTTCAAAAATGGTTTTTAATTCCACACCTTTTTGAGCTTTATGATAAATTAATTTCACTAATTCTTGTTTTTGCTTTCGTTGACACTGGCGTAAACTGTCACCCAAACAACGATTATTTAACGTTATTCGTTTTAAATAAAGGTAAACGAATTGAATCATTAACATCAATCGTTTAATCCCTTGTAAAGTTCGAATTTGATAGTTCCCCATTCCGAAATTTTGCTTCACTTCTCGGAAGAAAATTTCAATAGGCCAACGTTTAGTATAGTGTTTAAGTAGTTGTTTGGCAGACATTTTCAAATCATGACTCATAAAACAACGTAAAGCTTTTTCTTCCAAAGGAGCCGTTTGGGGCCAACTTAAAATGATTTGGACGACATGTCCCCCTCTTATTCGTCCCTTATATAGATACGTATAATAACGCTCAGATCCGACGGTCACTAAGTCGAGATCATGAAGGGATAATGTTTTCGCAAATTGTTTCAGTTGAATTCCGTTGGGACGGTAACCTTTAGGAAGAATGATTCGATTCGTTTTAATCGCTCCTAAATAATGAAACCCGACTTGCTTAGCCGTTTGAAGGAGAGCTTCACACGTATACCAACTATCCGCTAAGACATAGCCTTTATAGGGAGGTTTGGGTAATTCCATCAGAGCTCTTCGAACGAGTTCGATTTTACTCTGTTTCTCTTTTTCATAGGGAATGATTTGATAAGGAAGAATTAAATCCTCACATTGAAGCATCAAGGCGACAAATTGATGACCATAAACGTGTTGATGATGAAGATGAGAAAAGTGCCAGCTACATCCTTGAATAGGATGTGTTGCCCGTGACGAAGGTTTAGTTTTAACACAAGTCGTATCATCAACCATCACGTAAATAGGTTGTTGAGTTTGATAAGAACGCTGATAGATACAGGATAAAACATAGGTTTGAATCTGGTGACTGATCGCCTCCTCATCCCAAGGACTATCCGTTAAAAATCGTCCAAAACTTGTCCGATGACAGTGTTTAACGGCAGAGATTTTCCCCTGATAATTTTCCTGAATCATCAAGTTTAGAAACTGGTTAACATGATTAAACTGAGGTTTAGATAAGAATAAATCTAAATCAAGTTGTTTTAAAAATTTGAAAATTGAATTTGAATCTGATATAATACTATCCATGAACATTAACTTAATTCCCCCTCGTTAATTGGTTGTAGGAGACTTAATTATACAGGGATTTAAGTTAATGTTTTTTCTTTTTTTACTGGTATTTTATAGCTGGAAATTAATTGGAAGTAGTTTTGCACATTAATAGTTTGAAAAAGAAATTTTTAGGAGCATGATAAAAGGCTCTATTCACTTTTAGTAGACTCACGTTCGATGAGTTCGACTGGAAGTGTCATGTGAAGCTGGTTAATCGGTTCATTATTAATGAGTTTAAATAAGGTTTCGGCGGCCATTTCCCCCATTTCTGTAATGGGTTGTGCGATCGTTGAAATCGTCGGATCAGTATACTCACAAATACTAATGTTGTCATACCCGATGATTTTAATATCTTCAGGAACTCGACGTCCTAATTTTTTTAAACAACGGATACAGTTCGCAGCCATTAAATCACTTGCTGAAAAAATTCCATCGATTTCTGGATTTTGCTTTAAAAATTCTTGAATATCCGTTTGAGTGGTATCAGAGGTAAACTCAAGTTCAAGGCTTTGAACTTGGATGTCCGAATGTTTTTTAAGTGTTTGTAAAAAACCTTCCGATCGATCGTTAGCAGGAGTTAACGTATGAGGCCCTCTTAATTGAATAATGTTTTTACAATTAGCCTCAATGAGGCGATTAGCAGCTAGAATGCCTCCCATGTAATTATCGGCGGTAACCGAAGGAATTTCGGTGCTGATCATGCGATCTAGTCCCACGATGGGAATATCTAAGTTAATATATGATGCAATGTCGGGTGAGTTTGAACATAGAATGAGACCATCTATTTTATTCGTAGAGAAAATTTGAAGATACTCTTTCTCGCGCTCTAGACTTTCCCTTGATGTACATAGCATCGTTTTATAACCATGCTGTAAGATAACTTGTTCAATCCCAGCAATCATGTCATTAAAAAATTCATTTTTTAAATCTGGGATAATGATACCGATGATTTTTGATGATTTTCGATAAAGCGATCGGGCTATTTCATTTGGAACATAATTTAAATCTTTAATAGCCTTTAAAACTAATTCTTTTGTATGCTCATTCACGTAACCTTTATTATTTATAACTCGTGAGACCGTTGCTACGGAAACGTTAGCGTGTCTCGCGACGTCTTTAATATTCGCCAAAATTCCTCACCTCTAAATCCCAATTATTTGTAATATATAACTATTATTATAAAAGACATTTATTAGAAATGTCAATGTATATCAAATATTGGTAATAAGTGAAAATTCCGGTTTAAAGGGCAGGGAGGATGGTGTGTTGCAATGTCGAAAGAAGAGGCAATCATGAGTAGTCAGATTGAAAAGATGGGTGGGTGTCATTTGTACAATAATCGTTTTTATTTTCGATGAATAGTCAGATTAGTGAGTGAGTCGATACAGGATTGGCTTTAATGAAGTTATTTATTTAATCCTTTTATAGAACTTAGTTCAAGTGGTAGAAAGGGATGAATATGTATGTATTAAAGCAAGAATAAAAGCGGGGTGTTGGTGAGTGTCAAGGCGCATGAGACGAAGAAAAAGAAGTGGGAAAAGGAAATCTAACTTTTTTAAGAAATGGAAACGACGGTTAATCGGTATTGGCGTAATCGGAGGCCTAGTTTACGGGGCTTATTTTGTGTATCATAATGTGTATGCAATTGTAGTTGATTATGCGTCCGTCCAAACCGTGAACCTCGCGAGTTTGATTATCAAGGAGGCAGTTGGAAATAGCGAACTGGTATCTTTTGATATTGATGATGTCATTCGCTTTAATGAGAATAAAGAGGGGTATGTGAGCCAGGTTTATATTAACACGCCGAAATTGAATCAATTACTCGTTTCTACCTCTCAGGAAGTTGAGGAAAAATTGCTTTTGGTTGAAAGTGGCGATCTGAGTGAATTAGGATTAGATAGTATATATGGTGGACCATATGAGGACGGTGTATTGCTTACTGTCCCACTTACGGCTGCTTTAAATTTATCTTTATTGCATGAGCATGGCCCTAGGTTCCCGGTTTCTGCGACCGTCATGGGAAATGCACAAACTGATATTAAGACGAATGTTAAACCTTATGGAATTAATAGTGCCATGCTTGAAATCTTATTGACAGTTAGCGTTCGTCTGAAAGTTGGGCTACCGCTTAAGTCAGAGGAAACAGTTGTGAATGTGTCAACACCGCTTGTCATTAAAATGATTTCGGGTGAAATTCCGGAGTATTATTATATAGGAAGTAGCAGTAGTACGACACCGCTTAGTCCTTTTACAAATGAAGCGGGTGAAACGGGGGCAAAGAAACCAAGTGCTTCTCCTGATCAAAGTGTGAAGGACGGAATGGAAAATATCCTATTGCATTAGAAATTTATCGAACAACGGATGTGGTTTCCATGGATAGAATAAAAAAGGGGTTGCTTTAAAAGAGATGTAAAACGTCAGATAAATGTTTAGCTGCTTGCTTTTTAGTTATTAATACTGAATCTAGATTGATATCTCGCTGTTTTAATCGTAAAGAGCTGTTTTAATCGTAAAGAATAGTGATTTTTTATAGTTTGTGATAAAATAGTGTCAATATAGACGAAGTAAAGGGGTGATACGTGATGAGTCGCTACCGTTATCGATTAGTGAAAACTCATCTGATAGAGTTTGATGAAACATTGTTTAATCAAAAGCTAACGGAAATACTTGAGAAGTACGATTATATTGTTGGTGACTTTTCTGGGGGACAGTTGCGCTTGAAAGGATTTTATTCTAATGATCGTAAAAATGTGCCATTGGACTCAAAATGTGAAACGATTCCCGAGTATCTAGCCGAGTATTGTGCGTATGGATGTCCTTATTATATAGTAGAAAAAATTGTTGCAAAGCAATACTCTAATGACTGGTCAACATCAAAGAAATAGCGAGGAAGAAATATGTATAAAGGATATTTGATTGATTTAGATGGAACTGCGTATCACGGAACACGAGTAATTAATGAGACATTGTCTTTTGTAAAAAAATTAAATGCACAAGGTATTCCGTATTTATTTTTAACGAATAATAGCACGAAAACACCTGAAATGGTGGCTGGCCTTTTAAAAGAAATTGGGTATCCAGTAACAGAAGAGCAAGTGTATACGCCCTCTTTAGCGACGGCCCAATATATTTACGATGAAAACCCACAGGCGAAAGTTTTTATGATTGGTGAGGTTGGTTTAGAAAAGGCACTGCTTGAAAAGGGGTTGACGATTACAGATGATCAACCGGATTATGTTGTTATTGGGTTAGATCGGGAAATTAATTACGAAAAGTTAAGTTTAGCCTGCTTAGCTATCCGCAACGGTGCGACGTTTATTTCAACGAATGGTGATATTGCCATCCCTACAGAACGTGGATTGTTACCGGGGAATGGGGCATTGACGTCAGTTCTTACGGTAGCGACGGGTGTTAATCCAATTTTTATTGGGAAACCTGAACGTATTATTATGGAAAAGGCACTTGAGTTAATTGGATTAGACGCTCTTGAGGTAGCGATGATTGGCGATAATTATTTTACGGATATTTTGGCGGGAATTCATGCGGGAATGCCAACGATTTATATTGAAGGTGGTGTCTCAACAAGGGATGAAGTCATGAATTATGATACGCCTCCGACTCACATTTTAAAAGATTTAACGGAATGGTCGATTTAAAACAATAAAATAAAAGCCCTCGATGGGCTTTTTATTTTATTCTTGTTCTTGGTAAAAGTACGTTCCACAACAGACTTTCGTACAGGATCCTTTTTCAATAAGGTGTCCATTTTCATCCCATTTTAGCTGAAGGTCAGCCCCTCTGCAGTGGACCGTTACCCAATCGTAAGGTTTAACAAGACGCCGAGCGACCGCACTTGCAATAGCAGCTGCCGCATTTGTTCCACATGAAGAAGTAAATCCCAGACCGCGTTCGTACGTCGTGAGAAGAACTTCGCTAGGGTGAATAATCGTTAAAACCCCTATATTGACATCATTTTGACTCGACAGATATTTCATTTCATCTTGAAAATATTCGTGATCATCATCTGTATAAATAATAAAGTGAGGATTTCCAATGGAAATCGTATCTGCTTCCCAATTTTCAGATGAGGTTGAAATTTCTTCGCAAAACTCACTGATTGGGCTATTCAGTGTAAGGGGGGTTGACAGATTGTTTAAAGGATAAGGGATTCCTAAATCAACCGATATTATCGAGTGATCCAAACTCAGTGTGGCAAGAGTGGTGCGTGTTTCAATTGTAATTGAAGGCTCGGTAAACCGTCCAATCTCCGCTAGATGATATCCGATGAGTTTTAGTCCGTTAGCACACGTATTGGCTAATGACCCATCTTTATTATAAAAAATGGCTTTCGCATCTGCCTGATCTGAGGGAAGCAAGATAATGAGTCCATCGGCACTAATTCCAGTTTCTTCATGGGTCATTTTTTGGGCTAAATGGGTATAATCTAAAGGGAGAACGGGGTGTTCAAGGTAATTTAAGATAATGTAACAGGTGCTAGCTGTTGTTAGCTTCGTAAAAAAGATAGGTTGCAAATCAATTCCTCCTTATGTATATCTGTTTACTTTTTAGATAGGACGTTTTATAATCTAATTAATGACTGGTGAGGTGATATCGATGAATGAAACAGAAAAACAGATTGTTGAGATTTTAGAAAAGTTAAGACCGTATCTCCAACGTGATGGTGGAGACGTAGAGTATGTAAAGTTTGAAGATGGGATCGTTTATGTTCAGATGTTAGGTGCTTGTGTGGGATGTGCTTCTATGGATTCTACTTTAAAAGATGGGATTGAACAGATCTTATTAGAAGAAGTCCCAGGTGTTATCGGTGTTGAGAATGTTGATGAATATTTAATGTAAAAAAAAAAGAGGTCCTTTACTAGGTATATTCAAGTGGGATCTCTTTTTTTACTCTTTTCTTTAATTTTTCGATAATGCCTCCGCTTTGACCCATTCTGGAATACGTAGTTCAATTAACGTACTTTGATAGATTTCATACGGCAGTTGGTACAGGAGTTTGGCATAGGAAAGTGCTTGCTCATAGATTAGGGGGATATCGATATCTTCCCCTTCTCTTAAGTTAAATAGAGCATCATAAAAGTGCGTTGGAAAGAAGAGTCGGGCATATAGAAGTTTCCATTCCTCATTTGTTAATGGATTAACCCTGTTAATAATTTGGACAAAGGTTCTTACCTGAACGAGGTCTTGATTAGCGAGATAAAGGTGACGGATATACTCACAGTAGCATCTAGCTTTATTATCTAGCGTTAGCAATTTAGGACAGAAACATTCAACTTTATATGTCGTTGGAGTAAGACGCATATGGCATAATGAAACTGGATATTTTATATCTGAAAGTTCATTAATAAATGTATAAGCCTGCTCATTTAGATGAATATAATAAGTAGCTAGGTCGAAGAATAGGAGACGATTCTCAGCAGATAATTGTTCAATTAAGACGTTTAGCTGTTCTTCATGTAATCGATTTTTTCCTGTCCAACGTTCCTTTAATTCGGGTGCAAGTTCATACGGTTCTGGATAAATCGTAGGAATTTGTAACGTGCGAATATCAATATATTCATGTAAAATGACGCTCGATTGTAGGACGTAATAATGCTCTCCTTCAAATAAAACGGTTGTTGTATTGTCCTTAGATAATAGAATACGTTGATAGTTATTATATTGTAAAAGTTGTAAAAGGTGGAAAAAAATTGTGTTCTTCTCCTTTCCAACTGATATAATATAAATGTAGTGGTCACCTAATTTCGTATAGTAGATATCGTTTAATTGTTCTAAATGGTCAATTTGGAGTTGATAATACCAATTAATTAGCTCCTTCATTCGGATCATCCTCAAATTTAAAATACTTTCTACTCTATATCTATGCGTAAGTGACAGGTAAATATGATAATTGAAGGGATGAATTTATATGGAACGAAAAGAATTAGAAGAATTAGTTATTCGTAAAATTAATGATAGAGGGGTAACGCTTGAACAAATTGCAGAATTAACCTATTTTTTACAATCAAGTTATTATGAGGGGTTAACGCTTGATATTTGTTTAGAAAATGTGCGTTCTGTGTTAAAGAAACGTGAGGTTCAAAATGCAGTTTTAACAGGGATAAGACTGGATGAATTAGCAGAAATGAACATGTTAGGGGATCCATTACAACAGATGGTTGATCATGACTATTCTTTATATGGAATTGATGAGGTCTTAGCTTTTTCGATTTTAAACGTTTATGGATCGATTGGTTTTACTAATTATGGATATATAGATAAATTAAAACCTGGTATTTTAGGCGAAATTGATAGAAGTGGTAAAAAAGATGGGTGTTGTCAAACGTTTATGGATGATTTAGTCGGCGCGATTGCTGCCGCGGCAGCGAGTCGCATCGCCCATCGTCGTCAGCAATAATATGAACTAAAAGGAGATCGTTTTATGTGGTTAAACTATGCTTTAGAGTGCGCTATTTTAGCGAATATTTTAGCACAGGTGATTAAGGTACCTCTTCACTTGCTCATGAAAAGGCAATGGCAACCGATGCTCATTTTTTCAACTGGAGGGATGCCAAGCTCACATTCTGCTTTTGTTGCAGCACTCACGACGGCCGTTGCCGTTTTAGATGGTTTTCATTCAACCACATTTGCTATCTCTTTTTGTTTAGCTTCGGTTGTCATATATGATGCAATGGGGATTAGACGCCATGCGGGAGAGCATGCTAAGCTACTAAATCATTTAATCGATGATTTAGTTAATAGCGGCAATGTGTTGTTTTTTCAGGATAAAGCTTATCAAACAAAGCTAAAGGAATTACTTGGCCATGAACCATTAGAAACACTGGCTGGTACGTTATTTGGAATAGCGATTGCTTTAATTTATGGATGGTGTTTACACCTCATCTAGGGCTAGAAAATAATTTTTTAATGTATAAACATTGTTTGTATTGAAAGTTTTAGATATACTAATAATAAATGGAAACAGTTTGGGTTATTTTAACAAAGACGAGGTGGATCTGATGAAAAATGAAATTTATGATTTAACAATTATTGGCGGAGGCCCCGTAGGAATTTACGGAGCATTTTACGCGGGAATGCACGGAATGAGAACGAAGATTATTGATGCATTACCAGAGCTTGGGGGGCAACTTGCAGCACTCTATCCAGAAAAATATATCTATGACTTACCAGGGCACCCAAAAATTAAAGCGGGGGAAATGGTTGAACAATTAAAGGTGCAAATGAATCAGTTTACAGATCGTATTGATGTCGTCACAAATACGAATGTGAAGACGGTTGAAAAGTTAGAAGATGGAACCTTTAAAATTTGTACGGATCAAGAATGTCATTATTCACGTTCTATTGTTATTACCGCCGGAAATGGAGCCTTTACACCTCGAAAGTTAGATGTCGGAGGTGCTGAACAGTTTACTAATATCCACTATTTTGTATCGACAATGGAGACATTTAAAGGAAAAGATGTTGTTATTTTTGGTGGGGGAGACTCAGCAGTTGACTGGGCGTTAATGCTTGATGGTGTTGCTAAAAGTGTGTCTATTGTTCATCGACGTAATGAATTTAGGGCACATGCGTCTAGCGTTGAAAGGTTAAAACAAGCGAATGTTACTTGTTTAACTCCATACATTGCTAAAGATGTGATGGGACAGGGCGATCGTGCGAATCAAGTAGAGCTGATTAATGTAGATACAGAGGAAACAAAAATCCTTTCGGTAGATGAAATTATTGTTTTATACGGATTTATCTCATCGTTAGGGCCAATTAAGAATTGGGATATTGAATTAGAAAAAAATGCGTTGCGTGTAGATATCACTCAACAGACGAGTGTAAGTGGTATTTTTGCAGCAGGAGATGCTTGTACCTTTGATGGGAAAATTAAAATGATTACGACTGGATTTGGTGAGGTTGTTGTAGCCATTAATGCTGCAATCGCGTATGCTTATCCGGATAAGGTGCATCGCCATAAACATAGTTCGGCGATGATGAAATAATAATTGTTTAGGAAGTCTTGGGACTGTGGTCCAAGGCTTCTTTTTTATTGTTAACGATAAGGCGGCTTAGCGTAATAATCGAAAACCTAAACGGGTGGGGCGTTGTTCCTAATGAAGAATTAAAATTTTATAAAGTTAAAAAAAATTCATAATTGCGATTATATGGGAAAAATTTATATGATATAATGAGAATGTATGTATGAACTGAGGTGTAAATAATGAAAATCAAAGAAGGGAGTATCGTACGAGGAAAGGTCACAGGTATTCAACCTTATGGAGCGTTTGTCCAGTTGAGTGATGAGTGCCAGGGGCTTATTCACATTTCAGAATTATCTGATGGATATGTTAAGGATATACGTGATTTTGTGAATATCGGTCAGTATATTGATGTAAAAATTCTTAAGTTTGACTCTGACAACCGACAAGCACGGTTAACTTTAAAAGGAATTTCCAATTATAGTGGCCGAAATAATCGTATGAAGGCCTCTAATTTTGAGACTTCGAATGGATTTGCACCGCTTGCCCAACACTTACCCATTTGGATTCGAGATTCACTCGATAAAATAGCAAGGGTTAACAAGGAGGACTAGAAAATGGGAAAATTCCTATCATTTAATTATGAGAACGCAGCGTCTTTTGTTGCACAACATGAACTAGATTATGCAACTGAATTAGTGAATGTACTTCATAAACGAATTCATGAGCAAACTGGAGCAGGTAATGACTTTTTAGGATGGGTTGACTTACCTGAATCTTACGATAAAGATGAATTTGCTCGTATTCAAAAAGCAGCTGCTAAAATTCAATCTGATTCAGACGTTTTATTAGTTATCGGAATCGGAGGATCTTACCTTGGAGCTCGCGCAGCAATTGAGGCATTAAATAACCACTTTTATAACTTACAAGATAAGACAACACGTAAAGCACCACAAATTATTTTTGTTGGGCATCATATTTCTTCGACATATGTTCAAGAATTAGTTGAATATTTAGCGGATAAAACATTCTCAATTAACGTTATCTCAAAATCAGGGACAACAACTGAGCCAGCAATTGCTTTCCGTGTGTTTAAAAAATTATTAATTGAAAAAGTAGGACGTGAAGAAGCAAATAAACGTATTTATGCAACAACTGATGCACAAAAAGGAGCTTTAAAAACATTAGCAACAAGTGAAGGATATGAATCATTTATCGTTCCAGATAATGTTGGTGGACGTTTCTCAGTATTAACAGCGGTAGGTTTATTACCGATTGCCGTTAGTGGAATTAATATTGAGGAAATGATGAGAGGGGCAAACGATGCTCGTCAAGAATATGCTAACCCTAACTTAGCAGAAAATGAAGCTTATCAATATGCTGTTATCCGTAATGCGTTATACTCAAAAGGTAAAACGATTGAAATGTTAATTAACTACGAACCAGCGTTACTTTACTTTAATGAATGGTGGAAACAATTATTTGGAGAATCTGAGGGTAAAGACCAAAAAGGAATTTTCCCAGCTTCAGCTTCATTCTCAACAGATTTACATTCAATGGGACAGTTTATTCAAGAAGGTCGTCGTGACTTATTCGAAACTGTTATTAATGTTGTAAAACCAACTCGTGAAGTGGTATTAGAGGCCGAAGAAACTGATTTAGACGGATTAAATTATTTAGCTGGTCAAACTATTGACTTCGTTAATAAAAAGGCATTCCAAGGAACGTTATTAGCACACGTTGATGGAGGAGTACCAAATCTTATTATCGATGTTCCTGAATTATCAGCATATAGCTTTGGATATTTAGTTTACTTCTTTGAAAAAGCATGTGCAATGAGTGGTTATATTTTAGGAGTAAATCCATTTGATCAACCAGGTGTAGAGGCCTACAAGAAAAATATGTTTGCTTTACTTGGAAAACCAGGTAATGAAGCATTAAAAGCAGAGTTAGAAGCACGTTTAAAATAACGTCATATTAACGATTTTAAGACTTTCTCGTCAGTTAGCGGGAAAGTCTTTTTTTCATCATTTAAAGGGCGTCAGAGATAAAAAATAACGATTTGTCACCCTTTTGCCACTAAGTTTGGGAGTACATCTTAAAAAGGTAGAGGATTCTTGATATGAGTTATTAAGGGATTATCAGGCGATATTGCATATAGAATGAAGTCATAGATTAATTAATTGTGTCATATATTAATTGAAAAAAGACAAAAGGTGAAAAGAGTAGTAAAATAAAAATATAACTTAACACCTGTTCCTTTTAGAGGGAACCTAGTCCTGTCTTAACTAAGCGGGGAAGAAAGAAAAGATGTTTTAGGAAGGAGAGGGAAGGATGACGGAGGTAAGTCAATTATCGAAAAAGGATTTAATAAGTAATCTTTGGATGACGGATGAATTAATGAGTCAAATGAGATATTTTGAACAAGAACGCGCAGAAAAGAAAAAAACATTGGTATTAACAATTGAGAGTACACAAAAGGAGTATATTGCTTCGGTAAAAGAAAAGTATTATGGGAGTGAGGATTTTAAGGCGCATCAAAAGTATGAGGAATTATGTCTTAATTTAAAAGATTTTAGGGAGGTAGCTCTGTTACTAGATTTAATTATTGGGGTCCTTATTTCTTATCTGCTTTTTATGATCGGTGTAAAGTTTTTATCGGTGGTTCTTTCGTTTGTTGTTATTGTGTCATTGATTTATTTATTTTATTATGTGGGGGTTAAATATTATTTAAAACAAAAAAAACCTCTTTCAATCCCAACTCTAGAAGCTGTGATAGAGGAGGCGAAAGAGAGCTATGATTATCAACATATTGAACATTCATTGTTAGCTAATCATTTACGAGAAGAAATTCATGAAATAGATCAAAAAATTTCTCAATTAGAAATCGAACTCGTTGAGAAGACAGTTTTACCTGAAAAGTATCGACATCGTTCAAAAGATGTGATTTGGTATTTAGAGAATCTTGTTGCGGATAATCTAAAAGAGGCGTTATCCGCGTTGATTGAAGATGATCATAGAAAACAAATGAAGCAAATGATTGATAATCAAAATCATGAGATTAGACATTTAAAGGAGATAAGTCATCAATTAATAGAAAATCACCAACGATTAATCGAAAGACTGGAAACACAACAACAACGAATTGAGGAATTAGAAGGTAAGAAAAAATAATGATAAACCCCTTTTGTGTGGAAAAGACAGGAGGGGTTTTTATTTTATGAGGAGATTTAGTTGTTTAGCGTTGCCTAATTTTTGAAGGGGGTGGTTTAATGTGTTTTGAAAAGATAAATGGGATGTTTTATAAGATAGATTAATGTCTAATCACGTTTTTTTTTTTTTTTAGTGGGGGGGAAATTCACCTTTTTTGAAAAATAGTGGATACTTTTAATCAAATCTTTTTATAAACTTCATACGATAATAACAAGCATAGATAAAGAAGGGAAGAGATGAAGTGAGAGAATATTTTGACTCAATTAAGCGAAGGGACCCCGCTGCGCGAAATATTTTTCAGATTATTTTATTATATCCTGGGGTTCAAGCTATTTTCTGGTATCGCATAGCTCACTTTTTATATCAACATCATTTCAAGCTGTTAGCTGAGATGATGATGTTTATTGTTAGATGTGTTTTGAATATTGAGATTCATCCGGCTGCTACCATCGGTAAACGTTTATTTATCGATCATGGCACTGGTGTTGTGATAGGGGCAACGAGTGTGATTGGAGATGATGTAACAATGTATCACGGGGTTACTCTCGGGGGAGTTGGACGTGGGGACTCGAGTGGGAAGCGACATCCGACCGTTGAAGATGGGGTTACAATTGGTGCAGGTGCAAAAGTGCTTGGGAATATTACCCTAGGACAAGGCTGCATGATAGGAGCAAATGCAGTTGTGTTAAAGGATGTGCCTCCAAGAAAAACGTCGGTTGGTGTTCCTAGCGCAGTGAAAAAGTAATTAATTTGCGAATTTTAGAGCTTTTATTATATTTGGTACTGGTCCTTCATAAGCTTGTAAAAAAAGAATCGCAAAGGTGATGAGGATGAAGAAAACAATAAGTATAATGTTATTAGTAATCGTGTTGTTTTTAAGCTTTATTCCAGTTATATTAGGAAAGTATCAAGATAAGTGGAATAATAAATCGTCAGTGACGGTAGTTTTAGATGCGGGACATGGTGGAAAAGATGGTGGGGCCTCATCAGCAGGTGGTGTCATTGAAAAGGAGATTGTTCTATCTATTACGAAAAAAGTAGAGGATTATTTAAAGCTTCAAGGCGTTAATGTAGTACTGACACGAGATGGAGATTATGATCTAGCTTCTAAAGAGGCTAAGAAAAGAAAAGTGGAGGATTTAAGTAAACGTGTGCAAATTATGAATAGTCAAGAAAATGGAATTGTTGTTTCTATTCATGCGAATGCTATTAATAATAGCTCATGGTCTGGGGCACAAACTTTTTACGATCCGAAGAAGGTAGAAAATAAACAGTTAGCCACAGCTATTATGATGAGTATGAAAAATAATTTACAGACGACAACAAGAGAGGCAAAAGCTATTTCAAGTTTATTTATTTTAAAAAATTCTACCGTTCCATCTACATTAGTTGAAATTGGGTTTTTATCTAATCCAGCCGAGGCGGAAAAATTAGGTACAGAGGAATATCAAGATGAAATTGCTTATGCCATTTATGAGGGGATCTTATCTTATTTAGATAATCCTGATATGAAGGTTGAATAGGGAAAAGGGGCATCGCCAAGCGATAGATGCCTCTTTTTTTAGAAATAAAACGCAATTTTTTGAAAAATAGGCTTGTTACTTACCGGATAGTGTGCTATTATAAAAAAGTCGAAAATACGACAATAGAATATCTTTTTTATTTTATCCCTCATCTGATAATCGTAGAGATTATTTGAA
>NZ_AP039386.1:617500-1572500 GCF_059728495.1 Turicibacter sp. St.80E1
AGGACTGAAAATCCTTGTGTCGGCGGTTCGATTCCGTCCCAAGCCACCATGATGGAGGATTAGCTCAGCTGGGAGAGCATCTGCCTTACAAGCAGAGGGTCGGCGGTTCGAGCCCGTCATCCTCCACCATAAAAGTCCTGCTAGCTCAGTTGGTAGAGCATCTGACTTTTAATCAGAGGGTCAGAGGTTCGAGTCCTCTGCAGGACACCATTTTTGAAAAAAAGGCGCGTGCCTGAAATAATGATGTGCCTGGGTGGCGGAACTGGTAGACGCACAGGACTTAAAATCCTGCGGGTGGTGACACCCGTGCCGGTTCGATTCCGGCCCTAGGCACCATAATAAAAGGCTTGGTAGCTCAGTCGGTAGAGCAAAGGACTGAAAATCCTTGTGTCGGCGGTTCGATTCCGTCCCAAGCCACCATATGATAACATCGCGGGGTGGAGCAGTTGGTAGCTCGTCGGGCTCATAACCCGAAGGTCGCAGGTTCAAGTCCTGTCCCCGCAACCAAAAGGTCCAGTGGTGTAGCGGTTAACATGCCTGCCTGTCACGCAGGAGATCGCGGGTTCGATTCCCGTCTGGACCGCCATTTGAAATGATAATTATGACTGATGAGTGTTCATCAGTCTTTTTTTATGGCTCTTTGTCAAATCGTGTGGGTGAATAAAATCTATACATGTAATCAAGAGGAATTAGGCCATTCTTTAGACGGCTTGGTTCCTCTTCTTTTTTTGTTCAAAAGTGTATTTATGAATAATCAAAATTCTTGCTTTGAAATGGTAGAAACTACGGTATCCGAAGGCAATACGTTTAATGACTTTAATGTTATTGTTAATTCCTTCGAGTACTCCATTGGTATAAGGAGTTTCGATAGTATTTTTGACATAATCTTGATAATGAGTGAGTGTTTTTAAAGCTGTTTTCATTTCGTGTGAAAGCAGGTCAGAGGGGTGTTGAATGGCATGATGAAATATTTCAAGGTTACGAAGTTTAATAGCCTGTTGGACAGTTTGGTAGAAATCATAAGTCTCCTTTAGTTCAGGGTCTAGGGCTAATAAAAAGTCAATAATTTCTTGTTGAGAGATCATCTTTTTGAAGCAGTTGGAATAGAAGTAATGAGTGGCACTAAGATCTTCTTGGGCTTTTAAGAGAAGTCGCCAATAATGTTTGAATTTATTATAAAACTCTTTATTTTGATTCATGAAACGAATGCGTGTTTTATTAAGAGCACGAGAGACTAGTTGAACGATATGAAATTTATCTAAAACAATCTTAGCCTTAGGGAATACCTCTTTAATGAGTGTCATATAAGGGGCGTACATGTCAATGACGACGTGGGTTACACCTTCACGAGCTGCTTTAGAAAATCGCATAAAATAAGTCCTTAGTGTACTTAAGCGACGGTCTTCAACGATATCAATTAGCTTTCCATTGGACGCATCACAAAAAATGAAGGACATTGCTCCCTCGGCCGATTTAACCGACTTAAACTCGTCAAAACAAAGAACTTTTGGGAGAGAATTAAAGGGAAGCGGCTGTTCTTCATAGGAAGAATGAATGACGCGGTTAACGGTTGAATGAGAAACGTTAAGCTCACGTGCAATATCTGTTTCGGATTTCTTATGACTAGCTTCTAAAAAGATGGCTTGTTTTACGGGAGTGGAAATAAAACAATTAGGGTTAACAAGAGATGTTTCTAGGGTAAATGTTCGGTCACAATGACGGCATTTATAACGTTGTTTTTTTAAGTCTAGATAAGCATCAAATCCGGAAATTTTGACTAGCTTAATACGTGAAGTTTTGAAGCCGTGTTTAATGATATTTGAGTCAAAAGAATGACCACAGTGGTAGCAATGAGTCGGTTGAAAAGAAAGAGTCCCCAAAATAAGTTTAGAACGAACATTCTTAATCTGAGTTTCGTGGATACAATTTTTTGAAAAAGTAATATTTTTATCTTTTAAATCAAGTAAAGTTGAGATACAATTAGTGTGAGACATAAACCCAATCCTTTCGTGTTTTTTTGGTCGATTACATTGTATAGAATTTGGGACGTTATGTCTCTTTTTTTGTACTTATTTTTTAATTCCAATAAAAGAGGTGTGGGCATCACCCACACCAAATATTATAGAACCTTTTTTATTTGCGACTGGATTTAAAAAGTGTTATGATGGATAATAATTAGATTTTGAACAGGAGGAATAGTAAATGGTTAAACAATCAGCTACTGACTTAATTGAGTTCTTATATGAAAGCCCAACTGCTTTTCATAGTGTATTAAATGTAGAGAAGTATTTATCCTCTGAAGGGTACATGGAGTTAAATGAATCTGATGTTTGGAGTTTAAAGGCTAAAGGAAAGTACTTTGTCAAAAAAAATGATTCTGCTTTAATTGCCTTTGAAATTGGAACAGGTGATCTTAAGAAAGAGGGGATTCGTATGATTGGTGCGCATACCGATTCACCTGGTTTTAGGGTTAAGTCTAATGCAGAAATGGTTGTGGAAGGAACGTATTTAAAACTAAATACTGAAGGTTATGGTGGCGCAATTTTATATACATGGTTTGATCGGCCACTTGGATTAGCGGGGAAAGTCATGTTGAAGGGGGAAACTCCATTCGCACCATGCACTAAGCTAATTAATATAAATAAACCTTTATTAATTATTCCTAGTTTAGCTATTCATATGAATCGAGCAGTTAATGAAGGGCTTGAAGTAAACAAGCAGAAACATACGTTACCTTTACTTGGACTTGTCAATGATTACTTTGAAAAGGATAACTATCTGGTGAAATTAATTGCGGATGAATTATCTGTTGATTACCGAGATATTTTAGGATTTGAATTATCGTTGTATGAGTATGAAAAAGGATGTTTAGTCGGTGTTGAGGAAGAATTTATTTCTTGCGGTGGGTTAGACGATATGTGGATGGTGTATTCAGGTGTTAAGGCTTTAATTGAAAGTCCCGAAATTAAGGCAACCAAAATGATGATTTGTATTGATAATGAGGAAATTGGAAGTTTAACAGCACAGGGAGCTAATTCTGCCTTTATTTTAAATATTATTGAGCGCGTTACAATGGCTCTAGGGCTTAATCGGGAGGGAATGTATCAGACACTTGCAAATTCGGTGATGATTTCCGCTGATTTAGCACATGCGGTTCATCCAAATTATCCGGAAAAACACGACCCAACTAATCGCCCAGTACTTGGAGGGGGACCCGTTCTTAAGATAGCATCGTCAGGTTCTTATAGTACAGATAGTCGCTGTGCTGCTATTTTTGAATCACTTTGTCAGGTTGCAGAAGTCCCTTATCAAAAATTTTATAATCGCTCGGATGTTCGTGGTGGTACAACAATTGGTCCGATTACATCTTCTAGTTTAACTATTCCGGTGATTGATATGGGAAGTCCCTTATTAGGGATGCACTCGATTCGTGAATTAGCAGCAGTAAAGGACCACGAGTACGTCATCAAATTATTTAAAACCTTTTATAGTCTATAAGGCTCTAAATGAGCGATGAGTTCACAACTTTTAAGGAATTCATTTATATAAGACAGATTGTAATATTAAGTACGACAAATAAAAAAAGCTCATAAATAGAATTCTTTGTTATAGAATGAAGTTACCACACCAAATTCTTAACAAGGAGATCTATTTATGAGTTATAAACATCTTAACACATTTGAGCGTACACGTATAGAAGTTCTTTCAAAAATGGGTTATTCAACGAGACAAATTGCGGGGCAATTAAATCGTCATCATTCAACCATTGCTCGTGAACTAAAACGAAATACTCAAAAGACGTATCAAGCAGAGCTAGCAGATGAATTAGCCGAGCAACGTCGCTTAGTTTGTCATCGTCCAGAGACCAAATCTGAAGAAGTTATTCAAACCATCCAACATTATTTAAAGTTAACCTGGTCGCCTGAACAAATTTCTAATACGGTTTTAAAGGGTGTTATTTCATTCAAAACTATTTATCGATGGATTTATGACGGAACGATTTTGTTAGGGGATTTAAGCTGTTTAAGGCAAAAGGGAAAACGCCGAAAACCACGAGAAACACGCGGACGATTTAACATTGGGACATCAATTCATCAACGTCCGAAAGAGGTAAAAAAACGTCAGGCATTTGGTCATTGGGAACTTGATACAGTTGTTTCAAGCCGTGGTAAAAGTAAAGGATGTTTAGCTACATTTATTGAACGTCAAACACGATTTTATGTCACCGTTAAAATCGAAAATCGCTCAGCATCTGAAATGTACCGAGCGATTAGTGAGTTATATGAACATTTTCCTAAAGACACCTTTAAAACTTATACCGTTGATCGAGGAAAAGAGTTTGCTTGTTATTCCAAAGTAGAAGCAGATTTAAAGGTTCCTGTTTACTTCGCTGACGCCTATTCCTCTTGGCAAAGAGGAAGTAATGAAAATGCCAATGGTCTTCTTCGAGAATTCTTTCCGAAGAAGACGGACTTAGCACGAGTTAGTGAGAAAGAGATTGATGAAGCCCTCCTCCTCATTAATCATCGACCACGAAAATGCTTAGGTTGGAAAACTTCATTCGAGCTATTTCATGAGAAACTGTCGCATTTGTATTGACAATTCTTCATAAATAAAAAAATACGGTATGAATCTAGTTATGTGTAGATTTCATACTGTATTTTTTTGGTTCTTTGTCAAATAGTGTGGGTGAATAAAATCTATACATATAATCGGGAGGAATTAGGCTATTCTTTAGATGGTTTGATTCCTCTTCTTTTTTTGTTCAAAAGTGTATTTATGAATAATCAAAATTCTTGCTTTGAAATGGTAGAAACTACGATATCCAAAAGCGATTCGCTTAATGACTTTGATATTGTTGTTAATTCCTTCGAGTACTCCATTGGTATAAGGAGTTTCAATTGTATTTTTGACATAGTCTTGATAATGAGTGAGTGTTTTTAAAGCTGTTTTCATTTCGTGTGAAAGCAGATCAGAGGGGTGTTGAATGGCATGATGAAATATTTCAAGGTTACGAAGTTTAATAGCCTGTTGGACAGTTTGGTAGAAATCATAAGTCTCCTTTAGTTCAGGGTCTAGGGCTAATAAAAAGTCAATAATTTCTTGTTGAGAGATCATCTTTTTGAAGCAGTTGGAATAGAAGTAATGAGTGGCATTAAGATCTTCTTGGGCTTTTAAGAGAAGTCGCCAATAATGTTTGAATTTATTATAAAACTCTTTATTTTGATTCATGAAACGAATGCGTGTTTTATTAAGAGCACGAGAGACTAGTTGAACGATATGAAATTTATCTAAAACAATCTTAGCCTTAGGGAATACCTCTTTAATGAGTGTCATATAAGGGGCGTACATGTCAATGACGACGTGGGTTACACCTTCACGAGCTGCTTTAGAAAATCGCATAAAATAAGTCCTTAGTGTACTTAAGCGACGGTCTTCAACGATATCAATTAGCTTTCCATTGGACGCATCACAAAAAATGAAGGACATTGCTCCCTCGGCCGATTTAACCGACTTAAACTCGTCAAAACAAAGAACTTTTGGGAGAGAATTAAAGGGAAGCGGCTGTTCTTCATAGGAAGAATGAATGACGCGGTTAACGGTTGAATGAGAAACGTTAAGCTCACGTGCAATATCTGTTTCGGATTTCTTATGACTAGCTTCTAAAAAGATGGCTTGTTTTACGGGAGTGGAAATAAAACAATTAGGGTTAACAAGAGATGTTTCTAGGGTAAATGTTCGGTCACAATGACGGCATTTATAACGTTGTTTTTTTAAGTCTAGATAAGCATCAAATCCGGAAATTTTGACTAGCTTAATACGTGAAGTTTTGAAGCCGTGTTTAATGATATTTGAGTCAAAAGAATGACCACAGTGGTAGCAATGAGTCGGTTGAAAAGAAAGAGTTCCCAAAATAAGTTTAGAACGAACATTCTTAATCTGAGTTTCTTGGATACAATTTTTTGAAAAAGTAATATTTTTATCTTTTAAATCAAGTAAAGTTGAGATACAATTAGTGTGAGACATAAAACCAATCCTTTCGTGTTGTTTTAGCCGATTACATTGTATAGGATTTTGGGGACTATGTCTCTTTTTTTGTCTCAATATTTATGGCAATCAAAAAGGTGTGAGTAATCCCACCCACACCAAATATTATAGAACCATTTTTTTATACGTCTTGTACGAGATGGCGGGATAGGTGTAAATCTCTCTTTACATTTGCGTTGAACGAATGAAGGAATGTGATGTTGGAAGGGTGATGAATTTTTAATACAAGCCTTTGACCCTGTGAAGCTTCTTGAAGAGCCATTTTTTAAACAGCAGTTGTGGGCTTTGATTGAGTCGAATCTAAGGCATTTTTTCAATGAATTAAATTTCGATAGATGGATTTAAGATGTTGGGGCCCAAAACCATTAGAATTAGTAGTTTCCTTTTTCCCCTTCCTTTAAATAAATTTTAATTCTTTGACGTTTTAATGGTTTGGAATGGGGCAAACGGGGGGTGAGTATAAGAAAAAGTACCTCTCTCATAGACGATAAAGCGGTTCTATCATGATTGACCGTTCCGCTTTATTTTTTTGTCTACGATGAAGGTACTTTATTGGGTATTCGTTTGTTTACTTACTTTTATTTTCAATTTCTTCAGCTAATTGATTTAAGTATTCCCATCGCTCATATTTATGGGCTAATTCTTCCTCTATTATTTCTTTTTGTGCCATAATATCCTGAAGTTTCACATAATCAGTGGCATGTTTGATTAATTCCTGATTAAATTGCTCTATCTTTTCCTCTAATGTAGCAATTTCATCATCAATGGTTTCAAACTCCTTTTGTTCTTGGAATGTAAATTTTAATTTTTTTTCACGACGTGGCTTAGATTTACTTGCTTCCTTATTTTTGTTCTCACTCGTGATTTCGTTTTTTGAGGGATTTGCTTCTTTGAAGACAAGGTAGTCACTATAATTTCCAGTATAGATGGTAATTTTCCCCTCGCCTTCATAAGCAAATATTTTATTACAAACTCGGTCGAGGAAGTAACGGTCATGGGAAACGGTTATGACAATTCCGTTAAAATCATCAAGATAATCTTCAAGACGACGTAAAGTATCGATATCAAGATCATTGGTAGGTTCATCAAGGAGGAGTACGTTAGGAGCATCCATTAGAATACGGAGTAGGTAGAGACGACGTCTTTCGCCCCCAGATAGAGTTCCAATTTGAGAATATTGGAGGTGCCCATCGAAGAGGAATCGTTCGCACATCTGTGAAGCGGTAATACGTGTTCCATCAGCTGTTTCAATGTATTCACGTTTTTCTTTAATATAATCAATCGCTCGGAGGTTAGGGTTCATTTCCTCACTCTCTTGGGCGAAACAACCAATTTTAACTGTTTCTCCGATTTCGATGCTTCCACTATCCGGAGCTATTTTTCCGCGAATAAGGTTAATAAGTGTTGATTTACCGATTCCATTTGGTCCAACAATTCCGATACGGTCTGTTCTTGCTAATGTGTAATCGAGATCTTCAATCAGACAACGGCCATCAAAAGATTTATGGAGATGATTGAATTCCATTATTTTTCGACCTAATCGTGTAGATGCGACTGAAATATCAATGCTTTCTTGATTGGTAGGTTTCTCTTTATTTTTTAGTTCATCAAAACGCTGTAATCGTGCTTTTTGTTTTGTGGAACGGGCTTGGGCTCCCCGTCTAACCCAGGCTAACTCTTTTCGAAGTAAATTTTGTCGCTTATCTTCCATCGCCGCTTCAAGTTGAAGACGTTCCATCTTCTTTTCAAGAAATAGAGAATAGTTCCCATCATAGCTATAGAGGTTTCCGTGATCAAGCTCAATAATACGATTGGTAACCCGATCAAGAAAATAACGGTCGTGCGTGATCATAAGAAGGGCCCCTTTACGACTATTTAAATGATCTTCTAATTTAGATATTGTTTCGTTATCCAGGTGATTGGTAGGCTCATCTAAAATCAATAGCTCACATGGGGTAATGAGTGCCGATGCGAGTGCAACTCGCTTTTTTTGTCCCCCCGATAATTCCTTTACTTTTTGGGAAAAATTAATAATGCCTAATTTTGTTAATACGGATTTCGCTTCACTTTCTAAATCCCATAGGTTTAAACGGTCAATTTGATCCTGAACTTTTAAAAGTCTTTCATTTATTTTATCATCGTAATGAGTTTGCAAAGTTTCAAGGATCTCTTGATATTCTCGTAAAAGTTGCATTTCCTTAGAATTTCCCTTGAATACTTGCTCTAAAACGGATGCCTCTTCGTCAAAGTTTGGATTTTGTGATAAATATTCTACTCGTACCCGATTTCCCTTGGTAATTTTCCCTGTTTCAGGGGTCTCGACACCCGCAATAATTTTAAGAAGCGTTGATTTTCCGGTTCCATTAACCCCAATAATCCCTATTTTCTCGCCTTCACTAATCCCAAATGAGATGTTTTTAAGTAACGTTTTTACTGAGTAACTTTTGCTTATATTTTCAATTGTCATTAAATTCAAATTTATCACCACAACATTTCTTAAAGATAAAACTATTATACCTTTTTTTAAAAAGAGAGCAAATAAAAACCCGATGAATCAATCATCGGATTTTTTTTGATTAAAGTAAAAGATGATTTTTCCGTTTTCAATATACGGCAAGTGAATATGATAATAGTAAGTAAAAATACGGATCATAAAGATAAGAGTAAGGCAGAGATAGGAGCTCAGATAAATACCAATCCAAGGACTTATTATCCAAAACACAGTAGATCCAATGAGGGAGGCAACCGCATATATTTCTCTTTTTAAAATAATTGGGACTCTTTTAGAAAGAATGTCACGAACGACGCCACCCCCTATTGCTGTGATAAGGGAAACAAAGATAAAGGTTAAGAAGTTATAATGTAGTTCAATGGCTTTCATGCCCGCAGCAACGGTAAAAACGGCTAAACCAATCGCATCTAAAAGAAGAAATGAAGTTTTCCATTTTATTTTACCACGAAAGATAATAGTCAACGTGGTTGAAAGAAGGATAATTCCTATTGATATATAGTCTGAAAATAATGCAGGAATTCCGATATTCGTTACAACATCACGAATGACACCACCGCCCATTGCTGTTACAGCGGCTAAGGTTAATATTCCGAAGAAATCCATCCTATTTTCGATGGCACAGATTGCCCCAGAAGCGGCGAACACAAACACGCCAATATATTCTAAAAAAGAAATGAGTT
This sequence comes from Turicibacter sp. St.80E1, assembly GCF_059728495.1. Classification (NCBI taxonomy): domain Bacteria; kingdom Bacillati; phylum Bacillota; class Erysipelotrichia; order Erysipelotrichales; family Turicibacteraceae; genus Turicibacter; species Turicibacter sp. St.80E1. Next base: position 626,741 of record NZ_AP039386.1, read on the forward strand.
CCATAATCTGAAATCCCCCTATACAAAATAATACCTTTTAAATCTATTATATTTTACGCATTATCACTTAATTAACGCCAATTATTTTAAGAATTTTTATTATTTTTTCTTTTTTTTCTGTGGAACAGGATCATATCCCATTTTTCCAAAGGGGTTACACCTTAAAATTCTTCGGATTGCTAGCCATCCTCCTTTTAACGCCCCATGAGATTCGATAGCCTCGATAGCATATTGCGAACAGGTCGGAATAAAGCGGCAGTTAGGTCCTGTTTGAACGGAAATGTATTTTTGATAAAATCGAATGAGTTTAATCAGTAGAGTTTTCATTTTAGTCGCCTCCGCTTGGGGTAAATAATAGGTTATATGCGTCTAAATCGCTTAAGTGGGGGAGCATGGTGTCCTATAAGACACTTCTCCTGAAGTCGATTTTTTGCATTTTTGATAAAAATATTTTAGCAGAAGAAAAAACATGTTTCAATATGGAGTCTTTCGCATAGAATATGTCGTACAATGTTTTTTCCATTTAACCCCATAAGGGAATAGGTAAGGAGATGGTGATATGTGTGGAATTTTTGGGGTTGTAAATTATCATTTGAATGAGGTGAGGACACCTTATGATATGAGTTGTGTACAGGCTGTTTTACATCGGGGACCTGACGAAGGGGGAACCTTTTATGATCAACATGTTTTCTTAGGTCACCGCCGGTTATCAGTGGTTGATATTGAACAAGGAAAACAACCGATGTCTTTTCACCAATATACAATGGTTTATAATGGTGAGCTCTATAATACGGAAGAAATTCGTCAGGAGTTATTGAAAGCGGGATATACGTTTAAAGGACATTCGGATACGGAGGTACTTTTAAAAGCTTACGTTTGCTTTCAAGAGCGAGTTGTTGAGAAATTAAACGGAATTTATGCATTTGCAGTTTGGGACAGTAAGGAACAGCGATTGTTCGTAGCGAGAGATCGTGCCGGTGTTAAACCGCTGTATTATTATGAATTACCAGATGGAATTATTTTTGCTTCGGAACAAAAACAGATTTTACAGTATACGAAAAAAAATGAAATTACGCTAGAAGGATTTAGAGAGTTGTTAGGGGTTGGGCCGTCTCATACACCGGGTCACGGACTATATAAGGGAATCAAAGAGTTGAAGCCAGGACATTATATGAACGTCTCAAGTGGAAGTAAAAAGGAAGAGCAGTACTGGGAATTAACGGCGTCTGAACATGTCGATGATTTCGAGACGACTGTCGCTAAAACAAGGGATATTTTGTTAGATGCTATTAAACGACAACTCGTTTCAGATGTTCCATTATGTACGTTTTTATCAGGAGGGGTGGACTCATCCGCCATTACAGCTATCGCTGCCCAGGAAATTAAAAATTTACATACGTTCTCTATTGATTATGAAGATAACGTGAAATACTTTAAAAAAACCGCTTTTACGGTCTCTCAAGATAATGATTTTATTAAACTCATCTCGGATTTAAATCAAACCCATCATCATTATTGCGTCATTAGTAATCAGGATTTGGCTGATGCCTTAAAGGATGCTGTTTATTTTAGAGATATGCCGGGGATGGCAGATGTCGATTCATCGCTTTACTGGTTTTGTAAAAAAATTAAAGAGGATTATACCGTGAGTTTATCAGGAGAATGCGCCGATGAAATTTTTGGGGGATATCCTTGGTTTTACCGTGAACCGATGAATGGAATGTTTCCATGGCTTCGTGATTTAGCGATTCGTAATACACTTTTAAAACCGGAATGGCAAGAGAAGTTAGATCTTGTTGGCTATGCAACGAAACGATTTAATGAATCGATTGCGAGTGCCCCTATTTTAGAAGGAGATAGTGTATTAAATAATGAAAAACGTCAGTTGACGTATTTAAATACGAAATGGTTTATGACAACCTTACTAGATCGCAAAGATCGAATGAGCATGGGAGCGAGTCTTGAAGTTAGGGTTCCATTTGCCGACCATCGTCTAATGGAGTATCTATATAATATTCCATGGGAAATGAAATTTCATGGTGGAATGGAAAAAGGATTATTACGTAAAGCTTTAGAGGGAGTATTGCCGGATGAAGTGTTGTATCGTAAAAAAAATCCATATCCTAAAACCCATAATCCGCATTATACAGAGTTAATCCAAGCGCTATTAAGAGAGGCATTGAATGATCCAGATTCAATTTTACATGAGATTTTTGATGAGGAAAAACTATGGGCTCTTGCCAATACGAGTGATGAGATTATTACACGTCCATGGTTCGGACAGTTAATGACACAGCCACAGTTGATTGCTTATTTATATCAATTCCATCTTTGGTTTAAAGAGTATCATATTAATTTTATTGAATAGCAAAACAAAAAACGTTAGCTAAATGAGCTAATGTTTTTTTATTTGAGAAGATCATCTAGAAGTATAAAAGAAAGGTATTTCATCCATACTATGGAAAAATAAAAAATTAAGGGGATTACGTCATGCGGTTTATCGGTTATTTTTTACTTGTCTTATTAGGACTCATTATTATTTTGTCATTTATAAAAATTAAAGTTGAATTGTTTTTAAATCAGCAGGATGGGTGGGTTGAGTTACGCTATCTTTGGCTGAAGTATCGCTTAGAGATGACTGATTTTTTAAAGGATTCTACGAAGGAGAAGGTAGAATCCCAGTTTGCGAGGGTTCAAGAGGAAACAAAACAAGAGTTGACCCGGGTTGAATTTAAGGAAACAGTTAAAGTTAAAAAAGAGCCGATTGTTGATCCATCTCCATCGATGCCGAAGAAGGAGATGGGGGGCACTAGGAAGAAGCGTCGGAAAAAGACAAGGGCAGTTAAGATTAAACAAAAAAAGGTGACACGCAAATTAGATATGAGAGCGATAAAATCTATGATTAGACGGGGCAAGACGATTTTTAAACTCTCTCGAAAAGTTCTTATTCGTCTAACGAATAGAATTAGAATTCATCGCTTAGAGTCGATGATTGATTTCAGTTTAGACGATGCCATGACCACCGGGTGCATCATCGGAGCATTGTGGACATTTCAAGCCAATTTTTATGCCTTTATTGAAAGATACGTTAAGAAAGTGGATCACTATCACTTTGATGTAAAAAGTAAATTTAAGGGGAATTCACTTTTTATTAGCCTTTCATGTATACTCTCGTTTCGAATCGTCGATATTATACTTGTTCTTTTGTTATCCTTTAAAGAATTATTAACAATTAAACGGATGCTAAAAATTGAGGAGGAATAATTTTATGGCAGAACATCCAATACATAATTTAATGAAAATTTCAATGGAAAGCTTGAAGAAAATGGTTGATGTCGATACCATTGTTGGAAATCCTTTAAAAACAGATCACGGGGACACGATTATTCCTGTTTCTAAAGTAAGTTTTGGATTTGGAGCGGGAGGTAGCGAATTTGAAACTGAGCGCAAATCAACAACCGATGGTTCTCCATTTGGGGGCGGAAGTGGTGGTGGAGTTTCGATTACACCCATTGCCTTTTTAATCGTCAATGAATCTGGGGTTGAGTTAAAACACGTTGAGGAACGTACGTCACTTTATGAGCGATTATTGGATCAAGCCCCTAAGTTTATAAATAATATCGTGAATGAATTTGATAAATCGGGATCTAAAGCGGCAGAAAAAAATGAGACTGTTGCGAAATGATTAAACATTCGTCGACTTTGGCTGAATGAGAACCTATAAGAGAGACACTTAAAAAAAGTGTGGGCCTATAGGTTCTTTTATTTTAAATAGAAAAGTTTAGCTTAAGAGGTAGATGTTTTAACTTGCATACTCCTAGTAAGAAGTGCTTCCATTCGATGTCTCCTAACTCATATTTTTGCATGATCAAAAGGTACTAGTTTTTCTTAGCGTCGATGTCCTTCGAATTAAAAGATAACCTTGGAAGTTAAGGAGGGGTTACTTATGAAATTTTTGGTAAGATAGACGTGGAACAGGAGAGCTTATAAATTGGATTTATGTGTCATGTAGAAAGCGTTATCTCTTTTACTTAAACGTTATAACATTTTTTGGCTAAAGCCGTGACAACGGTTTAAAGTTGTAGTAAAATCAATTTGTATATCATGAAGAGGTGATTTTTAGTGCTTAGACCCGAAGTAATTGAACAACTATTTGATCTCGTAGATGAAACCTCGATGATCATTAGCTCAGAGTTAAAGATGAATTATTTACATGCGATGTGTGAAAGTTGTCAAAATATCATGTCACAAGAGATTAATTTATCTCTTAATGAAGAGTCGAAAGAGATTTTAAAATCGCATTATGCGAAGTTAGAGGGGTTAGAGTTTACGCAAGAGGAAATTAGAAAGGCATTACAGTTGGCAATTTTAAAGGGGCTTAAGTCCGAAAGAGTCACAAATGCGGTGATGACACCAGACTCTATTGCAATGATACTGGGCTATTTAATTTCTAAGTTTATGGGGGATATTAAACAGGCCTATATGGGGGACTTGACAGTCGGTACGGCGAATTTGCTGACAGCTGTTTTAAATCATTTGGGGGCAGAGCCTCAGATGGTTTATGGAGTTGATGTAGATAGTGATTTATTAAAGATTGCGTGTACACTTTCTGATATGCAGGAATACGAGGTTCAGTTTTATCAGCAAAGCTCGTTAAAACCATTATTGGTGAATCCATTGGATTTAATTATAGGTGATTTACCGGAGGGGCATCTCGCTAAGGAAGAGTTAGTTAATTTAGATTTAACGTTGAGTTCTCAAGGAGTGGATTATCTTCCTTATTTACTAATCGAGAATCATTTAAATTACTTAAAGCCTGGAGGATATGGTTTTTATGTGATTCCAAATGATTTGTTTAGTCAGTCACATTCGCAGGATTTTCACCAATTACTTAAGGAAAATGCGACAATTCAGGCTTTATTACAATTACCAATGTCGCTGTTTAAAAAAGACGAGGTTGGAAAGAGCCTATTTATTATTCAAAAACATGGGGAACATGTTCGCCCAGTTAACGAGGTACTTGTCGCGCAACTGCCAAGTTTTAATGATCCACACGCGTTCAATCAGACGTTAATTCGTATTGAAAATTGGATGAAAATGAATAAATAAGATGGAGGATACCTATATGACTAAAATTTTATCTGTTAATGCAGGAAGCTCATCATTGAAGTTTCAATTGTTAGAAATGCCAGCCCAAACTGTCATTACTAAAGGATTAGTTGAACGTATCGGATTTAATGATGGAGTATTTAATATTAAATTTGAAGATCAAAAAATTGAAAAAGTTTTACCTATTAAAGATCATAGTGTGGCAGTTCATTTATTATTAGAAGCTTTACTTGATTTAAAAATTGTTAAAAACTATGATGAAATTAGCGGAGTCGGTCATCGCGTTGTTCATGGGGGAGAAAAATTTGATCGATCAGTGGTCATTACGGATGAGGTGTTAGCTGAAATTGATGCTTTATCAGAATTAGCGCCACTTCATAACCCTGCTCATGTTTTAGGAATTAAAGCATTTATGAAAGAATTACCTCATGCTGTTCCTGTTGCTGTTTTCGACACAGCCTTCCATCAGACGATGGCAGAAGATGCTTATTTATATCCGGTAAAATATGATTGGTATAAAAAATATGGTGTGCGTAAATACGGATTCCATGGGACTTCACATCAATATGTTGCTAAACAATGCGCTAAATTAATGAATAAGCCGTTAGAAGAAACTAAAATGATTACGATTCATTTAGGGAATGGAGGATCTTTAACCGCTATTAAGGGGGGGCACTCAGTTGATACCTCAATGGGATTCACTCCTTTAGCGGGAATTATGATGGGAACACGCTCAGGGGATATTGACCCAGCTGTTTTACCTTTTGTAATGGCAAAAGAAAACTTAACGGTTGATCAAGCGGTTAATGCGTTAAATAAAGAGTCAGGTTTATACGGTGTTTCAGGAGAGTCATCGGATATGCGTGATATTTTGAAACTGGTTGCACAAAAAGATGAGCGTGCGATGACGGCCTTTAATTTATACGTTAAACGTATTTGTGATTATATTGGTGCTTACTACATTTACTTAGGTGGAGTCGACGCCTTAGTCTTTACAGCGGGAATCGGTGAAAATTCAACACCGGTTCGTAAGGCAATCGTTGATCGCTTAGGAGTTTTAGGTATTCAATTAGACGACGAAGCTAATCAGGTAATGGGAGAAGAGCAGCTTATTTCAACGCCGGATTCTCAGATTAAGGTGTTTGCGATTCCGACTAACGAGGAATTAATGATTGCTGAAGATACCTATGCATTTGTAAAATAAGGAAAATGAGATTCGGTGACGAATCTCATTTTTTAATAGGGTATAAAAAGTCCATCGTTGGATAGATTGTGTTATAATTTAGTCATGTTAAAATAGAGGTGAAATTATGTTAAAAGAAATTTGGAGCCATATTTTTGAATTTGATAAGATTATTATCCATCGTCATGTGAGCCCTGACCCAGACGCCCTAGGTTCACAGCTTGGTCTAGCTGAATTAATTCGTTGCAATTATAAAGATAAAGTAGTTAAAACAGTAGGGTTTAATGAACCTTCCCTTGCATGGATGGGGCAAATGGATGAAGTATGTGATGAGGATTATGAGGGGGCACTCGTATTGATTATGGATACTGCAAATTCTGCTCGAATTGATGATTCTCGCTATAAATTAGGAGCTAAGTTAATTAAATTGGATCACCATCCAGTTGTTGAAGAGTACGCCGATATTAACTATACAGATACAGCCGCCTCTTCTACTTCGGAAATCGTTGTTAATTTATATCAGGCCAATCGAGAAGCGTATCACTTGCAGTTATCACAAGAGGCTGCCTCATGCTTATATACGGGGATTATTGCGGATAGCGGTCGCTTTTTATACGATAATACAACGATAGATACATTAAGTGCGGCACAACTTCTATATTCTTGCGAGATTAATCGAAATAAAATTCACGAGAATTTATATCGCCGTTCATTAAATATTGTTCAGGCACAAGGATATGTTTTAAGTCAATTTGAGGTCAGTGAAGCGGGAGTTGCCTTCTTTAAAATGCCGCTAGATATCCAAAAGTCTTATCATTTAACAACGGGGACACGATCGGCGCTTGTTAATACGCTTGCTAATATTGAGGGAATCTTAGTTTGGGTATGTTTATTTGAAAATGAGGATGGACGAATTCGTGCAAATATTCGATCGAATGGACCTATTATTAATGAAGTCGCTGCTAAATTTGATGGTGGAGGACATCCTAAGGCATCTGGAGCAATGCTAAGTAAATGGGAAGATTGTCAGGGATTACTTGATGAATTAGGGGAAGTTTGCTTGAAATATAAATTAGAAGTTTAGCCTCTATGAGTGGTTATAAAAAAGAAAATTTAGGGAAGACTATAGACAATTGTCAGTAGTCTTCTTTTGTGTTAAGATAAAAAACGAACAAATGTTTTATTTTAGGAAAGGGTGAGGTTCGAATGGCATTTACGCATTTACAGGTGCGATCAGCCTATTCTTTGTTAAATAGCTCGATAACGATAAAAGACTATGTCCATCTTGCAACGAGACAGGGGTTGAAAACACTCGCTCTGACTGAAGACGGTAGCATGCGCAGTGCGATTAAGTTTTACCAGGAATGTCGAGTGAACAACATTAAACCATTAATTGGATTAACTGTTAAAGTAAAACTCGAAATGGGAACGGAGGAATGGACATTTCTTGCTAAAAATCAGACCGGTTATGAGGCGCTCCTGTCGTTAGCTTCTTTATACGCTTTGAACGACGAGGGGATAGAATTTGAAGAACTATTGCCTTATTCGAATCATTTAATCACGATTACGAATGGGGAAACAGGGGTATTTGTTTCTATGGTGATGGATCATCAATGGGAAAATCTTAATCAGTACTATCAACGCTATCTTAAACCGTTCAATCATCTTTATATCGGATTGTTACGTGTTAACCAAGAGACGTATGATTGTTCGTGCCGCTTAATCTCTTTCGCCAAGGAGAAGCAGCTAAAGATGGTTGCTGTTAATGATGTGCGTTATTTGAATCAAGAAGATGCTAAAACGTTAACTTTACTACGGGCTATTAAGGCGAATCAATCGGTGGAGCAAATGCAGATTAGTGATGTGGAGCGTTACTTTAAGACGGAGGAACAGATGCGTCAATTATTCGTCGATCACGAAGAGGCGATTGATCATACAGACGAGATTGCTAACGCATGTGAGGTTGAAATATTGCTCCATCAGTCCTTATTGCCAACGTTTAAAACACCCGAGGGAACGACAGCAGCCACTTATTTAGAGGCGCTATGCTATAAAGGGTTGCTTAAACGATACGGAACATCGGTGTCAGAAATTCATAAAAATCGATTGAGGTATGAGTTAGAAACCATTAGAAAGATGGGATTTTGCGACTACTTTTTAATTGTTTGGGATTTTATTAGGTATGCCAAGATGAATCAAATCTTGGTTGGGCCCGGAAGGGGATCAGCTGCGGGGTCGCTTGTTTCCTATGTTTTGGGAATTACAAATGTTGATCCGATTAAATATAAGTTGTTGTTCGAAAGGTTTTTAAACCCTGAACGTATTACGATGCCCGATATTGATATTGATTTTCAAGATAATCGGCGTGATGAAGTTATTCAATATGTTCAACAAAAGTACGGAGCAAGATGCGTGGTTCAAATTGCAACGTTTGGAACGTTTCAGTCACGGTCGGCGTGGCGTGATTTGGCCCGCATCCATGATGTACAAACTGAATTGATTAACAAGGTAGCTACCTACATTTCCTCGGGGCAGACGCTTAGGGAAACGTATGAGCAAAGTCAACCGTTAAAGGAATTTTTCTTAAAATACCCTAAACTTGAAATGATTTATCAAGAGGCGATGAAAATCGAGGGATTACCTCGCCATACTTCAATTCATGCTGCGGGAGTCATTATCCATGATCAGGATTTAACTAGACACACCGCTATCATGGAGGGACCAACAGGAATTTACGTTTCTCAATACGAGGCTGAGGATTTAGAGGCGATTGGACTACTTAAAATGGACTTTTTAGGGTTGAAGAATCTTAATATGTTGCAGCAGATGATGACGCTTATTAGAAAGGAATCTGATTTTCAGTTTGACTTAGCCTCATTGGATTTAAATGATTCACAAACGTATAAAATGATTACACTTGGTCAGACAACCGGAATTTTTCAATTAGAGTCAGAGGGGATGCGTCAAGTTCTTAAAAAAGTACGTCCTAATTGCTTAGAGGATATTATCGCTTGTAATGCCTTATTCAGACCGGGTCCGATGGAGAATATTCCTCTGTTTGCGGCGAGAAAGCACAAAGAGGCAAGGATTGAGTATTTAGATCCTATCCTGGAAGAAATTTTACGGGATACGTATGGAATTATTGTATATCAAGAACAAATTATGCAAATCGCCCACGTCGTTTCAGGGTATACATTAGGAGAGGCTGATGTATTGCGTCGTGCGGTTTCTAAAAAAAATAAAGAGATTTTAGAAAAAGAGGAGAGACAATTTATTTTAAGGGCCACTCAAAGGGGACACTCACCTGAAATGGCTAAGAAGTTATATTCACTTATTCTAAAATTTGCAAATTATGGCTTTAACCGTAGCCATGCAGTTGCCTATAGTTTAATCGCTTATCAAATGGCGTACTTAAAGGCACATTATCCTGCTTACTTTATGAGCGTCGCTTTAACAAATGTGATTGGAAGTGAGCACCACACCGCGATTTATATTCGTGAAGCCAAGCAATTAGATTTAACTATTTTGCCCCCGTCAGTAAATAGAAGTGGACTCACGTATCAAATTGAAAATAAATGTATTAGATTTAGCCTCCTTCCAATCAAACACATCGGATTAAATTTAGCCAAACAACTCGTCTCTATTCGTGAAAATGGCGCGTTTAAATCAGTGTATGATTTTGTGGTTAGAACGCGAACTTTTATGAATCAAAGGGCATATGAAAGTTTAATTGACGCGGGGGCATTAGATGAGTTTGGATACAATCGCGCGACGCTTCATCACAATTTAACGGCAATTCTCGATTTTTCTAAATATGACGGTGGGTTATTTGAACCCGATTTTCAAATGCAAATTATTTCGAAAGATTTTAGTAAAATTGACCTTATGAAACGTGAAAAGGAGTTACTTGGATTTTACTTGAACTCTCACCCTATTCATTTATTGCAAAAGGTTGCCAAAGAAAACGGGTGGTATTATCCAAGCGAAATCTCTTCGATAAGAAAGACTCAGGCTACTTTTGTTGGATTTGTTGAAAAGTTTCGAGAGATTAGGGATCGTCATGGAAAATTGATGGCCTTTATGGAAATAACAGATGAAAATACCTCATTAACGGTGACAATTTTTTCGGATGTTTACGTGAGTGAATATAAGAGACTTTTAGGAAAAGTTATCGCTGTACAGGGACGAATTAGTGAACGAAATAATGAAAAAAATCTTAACTTTATTAAAATAATAACGATTTCATAATTAAAAGAGATGGGAAAAAGATTTATAATTTGTGAAATAACTGGTATAATATTTGAGGAATAATCTTCATTGAATGGATGATGAACAAAATTCTAGTGTGAGGTGAAACACTATGGTAAAAAGAATTGGTGTGCTTACTAGTGGTGGAGATGCACCAGGTATGAATGCAGCCATTCGCGCCGTTGTAAGAGCAGGTATTGCTAACAATATTGAAGTGTTCGGTATTTACAATGGATATGCTGGATTAGTTAAGGGTGATATTAAACAATTAACGAATAGTGATGTTGGTGGCATCATTAATCGTGGTGGAACATTCTTAGGTTCAGCACGTCTTCCTGAGTTCAAAAACATTGAAGTTCGTGAACTTGGTGTAGAGCAATTGAAAAAACACGGAATTGAAGCATTAGTTGTTATCGGTGGCGACGGTTCTTATATGGGAGCTAAAAAATTAACTGAGATGGGAATTAATTGTATTGCCTTACCAGGAACAATTGATAATGACATCGTAAGTAGTGATTTCACAATCGGATTCGATACGGCATTAAATACAGTTGTTGACGCAATTGACCGTTTACGTGATACGTCAGCATCTCATGCCCGTTGTAGCGTTGTTGAAATTATGGGACGTCACTGCGGTGACTTAACTGTTTGGGGAGCCATTGCTAGTGGTGCCGAAGAGTTAATCGTGCCTGAAAAAGGAATTAACATGGACGAAATCGTTGCTCAAATTGAGGAAGGAAAAAAACGTCAAAAGAAACATTATATTGTCACTTTAGCTGAATTAATGACAGATGCTCACCAATTAGCTAAAGAAATCGAAAAACGTACGGGTGTTGAAACTCGCGCAACTGTTCTTGGACATACTCAACGTGGTGGTGCTCCAACGGCAGCGGATCGTGTTTTAGCAAGCCGAATGGGAGCTTACGCTGTTGATTTATTAATCGAAGGTCAAGGTGGTCGTTGTGTTGGTATTCGCGATAACAAATTAGCGCACTACGATATTTTAGAAGCACTTGACTTACCACGCGTTTTTGATGAAACAATGTATTGTCTAGCAAAACAATTATCATAATAAAATGAAATAATAATTGTTGTAATATTATTAAATTTATTTCTACGAAGGAGCGTACTAGGATATGAAACATACTTTCAAAAATACGAAAATGATTTGTACTATTGGTCCTAAATCAGAATCAAAAGAAATGTTATCAAAATTAGTAGATGCAGGAATGAACTGTGTTCGTTGTAACTTCTCACACGGTGATCATGCAGAGCAAAAAGCTCGTATGGACTTAATCCGTGAAATCAATAAAGAAAAAGGAACTCATGTTGCTGTATTATTAGATACTAAAGGTCCTGAAATCCGTACTCATTTATTTGAAAACGGTGGGGTAGATTTAGTAGCTGGACAAACTGTACGCGTTGCTATGAACGAAGTATTAGGAACAGCTGAAAAATTCTCAATTACTTACCCAGGTTTAATCAATGACGTTGAAGTTGGTGGAACAATCTTAGTTGATGACGGATATGTAACATTAACTGTTAATGAATTAGATACAGCTAACCAAGAAATCGTATGTACAGTTCAAAACCCTGCATACATTAAAGACCGTCGCGGAATCAACGTACCAGGTGCTAAATTAAACATGCCATTCATTTCTGAAAAAGATCATGCTGACCTTGTTTTCGGATGCGAAATGGAAGTTGATTATGTAGCTGCTTCATTCGTTCGTCGTGCTGAAGACGTATTAGCAATCCGTGAAATCTTCAAACAACACGGAAATACTCACACTCAAATCATCGCTAAAATCGAAAACCAAGAAGGTGTTGACAACATGGATTCAATCCTTGAAGTTGTTGACGGAATCATGGTTGCTCGTGGGGATTTAGGGGTAGAAGTACCTGCTGAAGACGTTCCATTAATCCAAAAAGAAATCATTGCTAAATGTAATGCTGCAGGAAAAATTGTTGTTACTGCAACTCAAATGTTAGAATCAATGCAAAAAAATCCACGTCCTACACGTGCCGAAGTATCAGACGTTGCTAATGCTATTTTCGACGGATCAGATGCAATCATGTTATCAGGAGAATCAGCTGCAGGGCAATATCCATTAGAAGCTGTTGAAACAATGGCTCGTATCGCTCGTCGTACTGAACAAGCTTTAGATCACCAAGAACTTATCGCTCGTGCAATTGCTTCATCTACACGTAACGTAGCTTCAGCTATGGGATTAGCAGTTGCTGATACTGTAGAAGATTTAGGTGCTAAAGCGGTTATCGCTTGTACACAATCAGGAGCTACTGCTCGTGCAATCTCTAAATATCGTCCATCTGCACCAGTTGTTGCTGCAACTTCATGTGAAAAAACAGCTGCTTCTTTAGCATTATACTGGGGAGTTCAACCAGTTGTTGTTGCTGAAACATCAAATACAGATGAATTATTAGAAACAGCAGCTAAAGTTGCAGAAGATTTCGCTGGATTAGAAGCAGGTGAAATCGCAGTTGTAACTGCAGGGTTACCAGCTGGTGAAGGAAATACTAACTTAATGAAAATTCATGAAGTAAAATAATTAAGTTAATTTCATAAAAAAAGGAGGCTTTTCCCTCCTTTTTTTTTACGCTCTTATTTAGTAAAAAAAGAACGACTAAAAAAGTCGTTCTTTTTATTTATGATTCATTAGCACATTGGAGTTTTAGGTCCACATGGATTTTGTTGTTGCATTGCAAGAGAACACCAGTCTTCGTTACGAAGTCCGTGATCGTATTGATGAGCTTCAGTTGCTTCTTGTTTACAGATAACATAATCATGGTGATTATGATGATGGTGAACATTACGGACAACTACAGGGACAATATGTTCTACTCTGTGATGATGATGAACTTCAGGAGTACAGCAAACAGTTGGTTCAACTACACGACAGCAACTTTCAAATTGCACAGGTCCGCACATAGGGGCAGGCATTGGAGCTGGTACTGGTTGTGGCATTACTGGACAGCAAACTGGTTGTGCAGGTTGTGCAACAACAGTTGTTTCACACGCTTCTGCAACAGAAGTTGCCTCCATTTTTACAGGTACTGGTTGTGGTATTACTGGCATCCCACACATAGGAGCTTTATAACCACCGCATCTATTATATCCATTCATTAAAAAAACTTCCTTTCCATCTTGTAATTCAATTACAATATAGTATATTTTTTGAATGGAAAAATGAGATGGCAGACGCCCAAATTAATGGGATTTTATTACAAAATAAAAATCTCCTTAGGAGATTTTTATGATTAGTTCATTAGCGTGAAGTTTTCATCGGTTAGTTCGAAATAATTGAGAAATCCAGAAGAAGGATAAATTTTATAATCATCGGTAATGTAAAGCGCCTCAACATTATCAAGTGATTCGATTAACGCTAGTCCAGATTCGACTCCAAGTGCAAAGGCGCTTGTTGATAAAGCATCGGCCATCATAGAGTCATTCGCGATAATCGTAACGGAAACAATATTGTTTGAGACGGGATAGCCTGTTTGTGGATCTAGGATATGGTGATAAATTATTCCGTCTTGTTCGAAGTAACGTTCATATGTACCTGATGTGACCACCGCCTTATTTTTAACACTAGCGATTCCTAAATATTCTCCACGAGGTGAGAATGGATTTTGGATACCTATTTTCCATGGCATGTCGTTGATCTTATCTCCATAGGCATAGACATTTCCTCCAAGGTTAATAATGGCGTGCTTATTACCGTGGTCTTCTAAAACCTTTGTGGCAACGTCGGCGGCATAGCCCTTTGCAATTCCGCCTAAGTCAATCATCATGGCCGGATTAATGAGCTTTACCGTTAAATTTTCTTCATTTAATACAATATCTTTATAGTTAATCAGCTTTACTGCATTAGAAATTTCATCATTATTCGGAACGTGTGCATCGTCAAATCCGATCTCCCAAAGCTTTACTAACGGTCCTACGGTAATATCAAATTTTCCATTTGCAAGACTAGAGTAATTTAAACCAGCTTTGATCACATTAAACGTATCTTCTGAGACTTTAACTTCCTTTGATCCTGCGTATTTGTTAATTTCCATAACTTCGCTTGTCGTAGCATTGTTAATGGTCATTTCTTGCTCAATTTTTTCAATTTTCTCAAAAATTTCGGCGAATATTTCGTCTTTTGGATTATCGTATAGTGTAACTGTAACGACCGTTCCTAGTAAAAATTTATTTTGAGAAACGGGTTCAAACGACTGTTCTTTCTTTTGTTGGGTACATCCTGCGAGTAAGAGTAGGAAAACAAGTAAATAGTATTTAATAGACTTCATAAAAAGCTCCCTTCTTAATTTATTTATGTATGATTTAAACTAGCTGGTTATACGTATAAATCGAATGTTCAATCCTCCCTATCCGCGTATCCACCACTATAGAGGAGGCAATGTCTCCACCGCTAGTAGGGACAGTCCCTAGCTTCAGTAAAATGGTAAAATGAATGGATTGTTAAGGATAGGGGCAAAATTTATCGTTACTCTTAGATAGGATATCATATTCCATGAAGTGATGGCGATAAATTTTTTATATCTCTTTGGAAATCTCTCGTTAGAAAGGGTAAAAGTCGTATAATGTTCGAACTAGTGAATACGCCTTTAGAGATAGAAAAAAGGATAAGATTTCAAAAAATGAAATCTTATCCTTTTTTAATCCAATAAAGGGCCACCGGCCAATGCTTTTGTTGCAAGCTCAATAAACTGGTGTACTTCGATGGTTACACCTGAAATATCTGCTGTTTTATTTTCTTCATTGAAGGTAATTTGTGTTGGATCTTGTAATTGGATTAAATGTTGCTCAAGTAAGTTGGCCTGTTCATTCCATTGATCGACATAGGATTGTTCTTCCTCTGTTAGATTTAAATCACTTGGAATGGTTGTATCCCAGTGAGCAGCAATAATATATCCGTGATGAACCAAGAGGTTAATCGTGTGTTTAGTTTTGTTTTGTTCGTCATTAATTGTGGTAAAATAACGTCCATCCTGATAGGCACCTGTCTGAATGGGATCCGTTTTTAAGGCACGTTGCAATAATTCAATAAATGGAAGGGGATCAATGGTGAGTCCCTCAATCGGTTGAATCGTTTCCTTGGTTAAAGTTAGGATAGAATCTTGATTTTTAAGGAGATAATCTTCTAATAATTGAAGTTGTTCTTCCCATCCGTTATCTGTTTTGTTATCAGATTCAGATTCTTTTTGTTCGTTTTGACTGCGTTTATAATCGGTTGCTTCCTGATTCACGGCATTGAAAGTAATCTTTTTTATTTTTCCGTGAACGACTTCAACATCAACAATTTCTCTCCAATTAGAGGTATGCGTATCTACTTCGGCAAAATATTGACCATCTTTTAATTTATGTTGATTTTCATTTACAGGAATCACCTCTTCTACGGCGTCACCTGTCTTTTCTTCTTCTTGTGAAACTTCATTTGCATTACAAGCACTTAGTAAGCAAAGGATTGAGATCATAAAAATGGACGCTTTTTTGTATTTCATCAAACCCCTCCTCATACTTTAGATTAGTTGTACTTTTTGCTATTTTAACATACTTTGTATAGAAGTTACCATGAGTAAATATTTCTTATATTGTCGAATAGGTTAATCTGCCAAAGATGATATCGGTTACAAACGGTGTAAAAGGAGGCGAATTCGGTAAAGTGATGGAATTTAAAAAAGATTGAATATGTGAAAAAATATGATAAAATATTAATGAACTAAATGTAATGTTAGTGGTTTTATTGACGTTCCCACGCATTAAAAGTATATGATGATTAATGGTTGTGGGAAGGTTGCTTTTTTTATGTTTTAAGACATGAAAAAGTAGGGTTATTTGAGGAGGAGTTTCATGAAAAAAATAGTCGTTCTTGGTGGAGGATATGCAGGCGTTTTAACTGCAAAGAAATTAGCAAAAAAATTTAAAAAGAACAAAGATGTGCAGATTACGTTAATTGATAAGCAATCTTATCACACGATGTTAACTGAGCTACATGAAGTTGCTGCAGGTCGTGTTGATGAAGAATCAATTCGTATGGATTTAAAGCGTATTTTTGCTGGGCGTAACGTTGAAGTTGTATTAGATGAGATTAAAACAATTGACTTTGACCAAAAGGTATTAGTATCTGACCAACAGTCATACGAGTATGATTATTTAGTTATCGGGACGGGATGTAAGCCGACATTCTTTGGAATTCCTGGGGCTGAACATGCTCATCAACTTTGGTCATACACAGATGCTGTAAACTTAAGAGAGCACATTTTAAATATGTTCCGACAAGCGGCATTGACAGCAGACAAGCAAAAGCGCCGTGAGTTACTGACATTTGTAACAGTTGGAGCAGGATTTACGGGTGTTGAAATGGCTGGTGAATTAGGGGAATGGAAAGATGAGTTATGTCGTTCATTCCATATTGATCGTGATGAAGTCAGTCTTTACATTGTTGATTTTGCACCGAAAGTTTTACCGATGTACCCAGATAAGTTGATTAAAAAAGCGGAAAAGCGTTTAATTAAACTTGGAAATGAATTAGTGATGAATTCAGCGGTTAGTGAGATTCATGAAGATAAAGTGGTTTTAAATAAAGGTGAGAAAGTTATTCAAACGCATACCGTGATTTGGGCAGCAGGTATTGAGGGGTCTGATATTGTTGATCAGGCATCAGTTGAGAAGGCTGGTCGTGGACGCATTGTAACAAACGGGCACTTACAGGCGAAAGATTACGAAGATGTTTATGTTGTTGGAGATAATATTTTCTATATTCCAGAAGGTGAAGAACGCCCTGTCCCTCAGATGGTGGAAAACGCGGAGCATTCAGCACCAGTTGTTGCTCATAATATCGCAGTAGATATTAATGGTGGAACTCATAAAACATATAAACCAACGTTCCATGGTTCGATGGTTTGTATCGGATCACGTTATGGGGTGGCACAGGTTGGAATGCCAGGAATGTGGTTTAATTTATCTGGATTTTTTGCAATGGCATCAAAACATTTAATTAATATCATTTATTTTATTCAAGTATTAGGATTCAATAAGATTTGGTCTTATTTAATGCATGAATTTTTCCATACAAAAAATAATCGTTCGATGGTGGGAGGTTTGTTATCAAACTCAGCTCCAGTATTCTGGAAATTCCCGCTCCGTATTTTTATCGGTTTTATGTGGTTACAACAAGGATTAACTAAATTACCAAAAATTGTTCATGATTTTAACAATGTCTTTTTATTACCCGCACCTCCAAAGGCAGATACAATCGGTGGTGCATCAGAGGCTGTTAGTCAAGTTGTACCAGAAGTAGTAGAGACAGTAACAGCAGCATCAGGTGCAATTGCAGAAGGGGCCTCATCAGCGGCAGCAGCAGTTTCGCAAACGGTGAGTGACGTTGTTTCAAATAGTGGAGATATTTTTACGATGTTAGCAGATGCTATTCATGATTTTATGAATTGGATTACGGTATTACCTGTTCCAGGGTTTGTTGAAAATATGGTGAATTGGTCAATGGATGCCTTTTTCTATACACCTGATGGAACACAATTTACTCAATTAGCTAGTCTAGTACAAGGTGGAATGATTTGCGGTGAAATCATCTTCGGTGGAATGTTGATTATTGGTTTATTTACACCAGTTGCCGCTATTGCGACTATCGCTATGGGATGTATGATTTGGGCTTCTGGAATGGCACCAACCGAAATGCTTTGGTACCTTGTAGGTGGATTTGCTTTAATTGGTAACTCTGGAATGGTCTTAGGTTTAGATTATTATGTTTGGCCATGGATTAGAAAAATGTTACCAAAAATCCCATTATTGAAAAAATGGTATTTGTACGTCGATTAATTTAGAATAGATGAGATTAGGAAAACATAGTTAATACGGGGGTATTGACTATGTTTTTCTATTACTAAGTTTTAGGGGATTAATCCGGGGTAGTATTTCAGTAATGTAGGTGATAACATATGAATTCGTTTTGGCAAGATAATCCTAGGATGATGAATCATCTTTTTGAGGTAAATGGTGTAATTGAACAAAGTATGACGGTCAAGCAGGAAAAGATGAATGAAATATTACAAGATTTAGCTAAATCAGGAGGGAAAAGGGTTCGACCAGGTTTATGCTTGATTGGTGCCGGATTCGGGGCGAAATCTTTTAAATCTATTTACCCACTAGCAGCCGTTGTTGAGATGTTGCATTTAGCGACACTTGTTCACGATGACATTATCGATGATGCGACTCACCGTAGGGGATCGTTGACAACACAAAAAAAATATGGAAAAGACTATGCGGTTTATACGGGGGATTATATTTTTACAAAATGTTTTGAACTTTTAGCAAAAAACTATGAGCTCCACCATATGAGGGAATTGTCTCGGGCCGTTTCACGCGTGTGTGTGGGAGAAATTGAACAATTTGATGGTCGATTTAAGACGCATGACTCCGTAAAGAAATATTTAAAAATCGTAGGGGCAAAGACATCGGCTCTTTTAGCGACGAGTCTTGCTATAGGGGCCTATGAAGCTGGATGTGACGAAAAATTATGTCGGAAATTAGGAAAGATTGGATTACATCTAGGAAATGCATTTCAAATCATTGACGATATTTTAGATTATAAAGGTGATACTTCACGGGTTGGAAAGACATTGGGAAATGACCTCAAGCAGGGATACTATACCTTACCACTTATTTATGCGTTAAAGACAGACGATGCACATTTAAATGAACTTCTTTCAAAGGGGCATTATGATGATGCGGACGTTCAAAAAATTATTGAACGTGTAGATGAATTGGGCGGAATTGATCAGGCATTAGAGTTGGCCCAAAAATATACCAAAAAATCTTTAAAGGAGATTTCGGCACTTCCATCCTGCCAAGCAAGGGATGATTTAGAGTGGATTGTGAAAAAGTTATTAAAAAGAGATCATTAGGTTCGCTAATGGTCTTTTTTTGATTAGATTGGAAAAATATGAATGCGTTTTATAAAGTTAAATTTAGGACAACATACGACTAATAGACGTCATAAATTGAAGAATTTATACATAAATAAGAAAAAAATATTAAAATTATCGCCTATATCACCTCCTGTTAGCGCTTTTAATAAGAAAAATTAAAAATAAATCTATATTTGTGAAGAAAAAACGCTATAATAGATATGAAAGATATTAGGAGGTGCACCATGGGAATTTTTGACTCAATTAAAAATTTATTTAGTTCAAACTCAAAGACTGAAGAACCGAAAAAAGGAATTTGTGCTCCTATTACAGGGAAGCTATTATCAATTACAGAAGTACCAGATCCAGTATTCAGTCAAAAAATGATGGGTGATGGATTTGCTATCGAACCAACGGAAGGAAAAGTTTATTCACCTGTTTCAGGTAAAGTATTAAACGTTTTCCCAACAAAACATGCCGTAGCGTTAGAATCTAATGACGGACATGAAATCTTAATCCATTTTGGAATGGATACTGTTGCATTAAAAGGTGAAGGATTTACAGCTCACGTTGCTGAGGGAGATACAGTAACGCCTGATACATTATTATTATCAGTTGATCTTGATGCTGTTCGTCCTAAAGTGCCATCATTAGTAACACCAGTTGTTTTCACTAACTTAGGTGAAAAAGTCATTGACTTAAAGAAAACTGGACCTGTTACACATGGTGAAGTTAGCATTTTAGAAATCAAATAAATTTCATTGTTATAGAACTTGATTTTTTAAAAGTCGCACGTTACAATAACGTTGAAACTAATTTAATTAAAAGAGGAGCGATTATTGATGGAAAAAATCTTTACAATTACAGATGAAACTGGATTACATGCTCGTCCTGCTACAGTATTAGTAAATACAGCTAGCAAATACAGCGCAGAAATCTCATTAACATACCGTGACAAAAAAGTTAACTTAAAATCAATCATGGGTGTTATGTCTTTAGGAATCCAACAAGGAGCTGAAATTACAATTTCTGCTGAAGGTGCAGATGCTGAAGAGGCAATCACTGCATTAACAGAAACAATTACAACTCAAGGATTAGGTAAATAATTATCTAAAATAGAATAAAAAGTACTGGATAACCAGTACTTTTTATTTATCTCCTATCAGGTGAAAATGCGACATAATAACATATGTAACAGTTTACATAGAAAAGGCTATTGTGAAACTAATTTTATCTGATATAATAATTAAGTATATATCATTGAAAAATGAAAGGGGTAGCATTGTGAATATTAAAGGTATTGCAGCATCTAATGGTATTGCCATTGCGAAGGCATTTAAATTAATTGAACCAGAATTAACTGTGGTTAAATCTACAATTGCAGATGTAGAAGCAGAAATTAACTTATACAAAGAAGCATTAGTTAAAACGACTGAAGAGTTACAAAAAATTAAAGTTAAAGCAGCACAAAATTTAAGTGAGGAAGAGGCAGCTGTATTTGATGCACATATCAATATGGCGAACGATCCTGAATTATTAAGTCAAACGACGGATAAAATCAAAGCAGAAAGCGTAAACGCTTCTTATGCATTTGATGAAGTTTCAACAATGTTTATTACGATGTTTGAAAGCATGGATAATGAATATTTCCGTGAACGTGCAGCTGATATCAAAGATATCAAAAAACGTATTTTAGCACACTTATTAGGGGTTAAAGTTAACGATCCAAGTACAATCGATGAACAAGTTGTTATCATTGCGGAAGATTTAACGCCATCTGATACAGCTCAATTAGACCGTAACTTTGTAAAAGGATTTGCGACTAATATCGGAGGACGCACGTCTCACTCAGCGATTATGGCTCGCTCTTTAGAAATTCCGGCTGTAGTTGGAACGAAAACAATCTTAGAAGACGTTAAAGATGGAGATATGATTATCTTAGACGGATTAGAAGGAAACGTTATTATTAATCCATCTGCTGATCAAGTTTCTCATTATGAAGAAGTAGCGAAAGCATACGAAGCTCAAAAAGCTGAATGGGCGAAGTTAAAAAATGAGAAAACGGTTTCTAAAGATGGACAACACGTAGAGTTAGCAGCGAATATCGGAACACCAAACGATGTAGAAGGTGTTTTAGGTAACGGTGGAGAAGCTGTTGGATTATACCGTACAGAATTCTTATATATGGGACGTGACAACTTCCCAACTGAAGAAGAACAATTTGAAGCTTATAAAGCAGTATTAGAAGCGATGGGAGAAAAACCTGTTGTTGTTCGTACGTTAGATATCGGTGGAGATAAAGAATTACCTTACTTACACTTACCAAAAGAAATGAACCCATTCTTAGGTTACCGTGCGGTTCGTTTATGTTTAGATGATACAGATTTATTCCGTACACAATTACGTGCTTTATTACGTGCAAGTGCTTACGGTAAATTACGTATCATGTTCCCAATGATTGCAACATTAAATGAATTCCGTGCAGCTAAAGCTTTATTATTAGAAGAAAAAGCGAAATTAGTTTCAGAAGGTGTAACAGTTTCTGATGAGATTGAAGTGGGAATGATGGTTGAAATTCCATCTGCAGCTGTATTAGCTGATCAATTCGCAAAAGAAGTAGACTTCTTCTCAATCGGAACAAACGATTTAATTCAATACACAATGGCAGCTGACCGTATGAACGAAAAAGTATCATACTTATACCAACCATATAACCCAAGTATTTTACGCTTAGTAAAAATGGTTATTGATGCAGCGCATAAGGAAGGTAAATGGACTGGAATGTGCGGTGAAATGGCCGGAGATCAAACTGCTATTCCATTATTATTAGGATTAGGATTAGATGAGTTCTCAATGTCTGCAACTTCTATCTTACCTGCTCGTTCATTAATCAGTAAATTATCAAAAGCTGAAATGGCAGAATTAGCTGCTGAAGCGTTAAACAAATCAACAGTAGAAGAAGTTATCGAATTAGTTGAAAATATCCAAAAATAATTAATTAAGTGTGAAGATTTTCTCTTCACACTTTTTTTATTGGAATAAGGATATAATTTAAATAGAACTCGTCCATACTAAAAAAGAAGTTTAATGAAAAGAGTTGATATAATGAGAAAGCTATTGACTAATAATAAACTGCATCTTTTTTTGTTTTTCTCTTTCTTAAGTTGTTTATTATCGGTTTGTTGTCCTACCGTTAAATCGGCTACTGTTGAGGATCGCATTGACCATTTTATTTATCATGAACCTAAACCTGATAAAGTTGCATATTTAACATTTGATGATGGTCCGTCTAAGTATACAAAAGAAATATTAGATTTATTAGAAAGAGAACAGGTTCCTGCCGTATTTTTTGTCATCGGTGAAAGTATTAATAATATCCCTCATTCGGGGGAAATTTTGAATGAAATTTTAGATCATGGTCATTATATAGGATTACATAGTATGACTCACGATTTAGATAAATTATATAATTCACCAGATGCGGCTCATAACTTTGTTAATGAAATGTTAGAAGTAAGAGGAAAGGTTAAGGAATTAACCGGATTTGAAAGTAATCTTTGTCGCCCACCTTACGGAGGTAGAGGTCATTTTACGAAGGCACACTACCAGGCTATAAAAGATGCTGGACTTAACTGCGTGGATTGGAATGTTGACTCGTTAGACTGGGCTAAGTCAAGTTCGAGTGAAATTATGGATCAAGTCGTGAAAGATTTAGAGATGGCACATTACCCTGATGAAGTTGTTTTACTATTTCACGAAAAGAAATTAACTTTAGAAACTTTACCACAGGTCTTCAATTATTATAGAGAGTTAGGATATGTCTTTATGCCATATTGTGAGGGAGATGAATTTGATTGTGGACTCAACTAGATAACACTATTATGGAGATAAAAAAGGAAAGCTAAACGATGATAAATTGTTTATTTTTGAAAAATAAAGTAATTTATTGAAATCAGGCAGGGGAAAGAGTAGTATAGAGATAAAGAAATTGAATGAATGGAGGGAATGGAGTGGCAAGGCAAACGTATGAGTTGGGTAAGAACCGATTGAAAAGGGGACGGACGAATCCGAGGGGTTACATTACTATTATTTTAATAGGATTTATCATGTTGGTCGGAGGGTTATTCTTTAATCTTTTTTATCAGGTTCATCACTTAAGTATTCTGACGCAGAACAAAGGGGAGTTGACATTTGAGGATATACCGCCTATTGAGAGTTGGCATAACAAGGAAGCGAAGTTTGTTTATTTAACATTTGACGATGGACCGAGCAAGAACGCCGATAAAATATTGGATGTTCTTGATCAATATGACGTTAAAGGAACTTTTTTTGTGTTAGGTTCAGCGATTGAGGGCTATAGTAAATCAAATGAGGTTTTGAAGAGAATGGCAGATACCGGTCATTACATTGGAATGCATTCAATGTCCCATAATTATTCCTACTTATATGATAAAGAAAAAGGTGGGGAAAATTTCGTCGGGGAGCTATTAGAGGAACAGCAGCTTATTAAGGAAGTGACGGGCGGTTTTATGAGTCAACTGTGCCGTGCCCCATATGGGAGTGGTGGAACGTTTAATGCCGGTCATATCGAGGCGTTAAAGGAGGCAAAAATAAAATGTTGGGATTGGGATGTGGACTCACTAGACTGGGAGTCAGGAGCTACCGTCACAGGGATTATGAAAAATATTGAATATTGCATGAACCTTTGGAATTATCCTAAAAATACAATTGTTTTATTTCATGAAAAAGATATAACGGTAGAGGTGTTACCGAAAGTGATTGAGTATTATATGGAGCTAGGGTATGAATTTTTACCCTACAATCCAGATTATCATATCGTTAAAAATTTAGTAGGTAGCGATGAAATATAGGGGGAGAGTGATTGGATGAAGAAAGTTAGTTTATTTTGGATAGCCTTAGGGGGAATCGTTGCGATGGGAATCTACTTTGCAATGACCTATAAATTCCCTGAAATTGAGGTGTTACAATTTTATCAACGCATAGATGAAGAAATAATCTCTCTTGAAAAAAAATCCCCCCAAACGATAGAGGAGATATTAAATGAACTAAATAAGACAACGTCACAGATTATTGAAATTGGCCGTACATACGATGGAGAGGAAGATATGGATGAGTTATTTTCCACGTTTAATGCGCAGTACGCCGAATTAAAGGCATATAGAGATGACGTTATTGATGCGATGAATGAAAGGCTAGTTAAGGTGAAATTTAATCATATCAACTCCGTTTCATCAAAGTTATCTAAGCCCCTTTCGACGTTAGGAAAACAATTATCAGAAAATCAACAAAAGCGGATAGAAAGTTTAACGTTACTAAATGGAGAAATTGACGAGTTAATGAATAAGTTAGAATCACTTCAAGAAATGTTTTATCATTCTAAAGTCAGTGAGACGGTTCGATACTTTCAACAACTTAATCAATTGTTTTCACAATTAGCTACTACACATCATGAATATGTTCAAAATGTTGAAGCGTATTATAGCGTAAAGGCAGAATATTATGAAGCGATTGCTAATAAAGGAGTTTTTGATTACATCTTTAAAAAATAGAGCTAAAAAGGTTACCCTGTTTATACGGGGTAACCTTTTTAATGGGGATAAGGGTGAATTTTATAGCATGATGTAGAAATATAAAAGATAGGCTAGAAATTTGGATAAATATTCTTTAATTTTATGTTAATACCATTTATAATAAAAATGAATGTCTAGAAGGTTACTTGGTTCATCGCAAAGAGGTTCTTAAAAATAACGAAATCGTATTTTTGAATTTAATCTGCTATAGGAATTGTAATCTTAAAAAATGTGTGATGGGGTGACTAATATGTTATGGTTAATCGAGGTATTGAGGACATATCCGGAATTAACACTGTTTTTAACGTTAGCTTTTGGCTATCAGGTTGGAAAAATTCGTTTTGGTTCATTTAAAGTTGGAACGGTTCCAGGAGTTTTAATGACTGGTGTATTAGTAGGTCAATTGGGGATTACGGTAGATAATACGGTCAAGTCTATTTTCTTCTTACTGTTTTTATTTGCGCTAGGTTATAATGCGGGCCCACAGTTTTTTAAAAGCTTAAAGAAGGAAGGATTTTCTCAAGTTCTTTTCGCCTGCATGGTTTGCCTTTTTGGATTTATCTTTACGATTACGATTGGAAAGTTAATGAATTTTAATGCTGGACAGGCCTCGGGACTCTTAGCAGGGGCGTTAACACAATCCTCGGTGATTGGTGTGGCTCAAGATGCCCTTTCAAGATTAGATGTTTCTAATCAAAAAATGATGATGGATTTTGTTCCTGTAGGGTATGCTGTTACTTATATTTTTGGAACCATCGGATGTACGTTTATTCTCACGACATTTGGTCCTAAAATTTTAAAAATTGATTTGGAGAAGGCGTGTTTAGAGCTTGACCAACAAGCTAAAATGGAAGAGAAGTCAGTAGGCGATGGCGTGCAAACGGGTGAGGTATCTTATCGTCTTTATGAAGTCGACGAAAAATGGGTTGGAAAGACTGTCGCTGATCTTGAATGGCCATTGGATGACGAAATTGATGTCAGTTTGTATGTCATGAACCCAAAACGTCATCACTCGTTTATTTTTCCGGCTAAAGAGATGGTTTTAGCAGCAAATGATTGCTTGGCGATTGCCTTTAAAGGGAAGGATGCCGCACAGGTTGAATGGAGAGGCTTAGGAAAAGAAATTTTTGATCATCGCTTAGAAGAGCTGAAATCTGACACTGTAGAGGTTTATATAGGTCAATCAGATTCATGTGGAAAAACGATGAAGGAAATTCAAAAAGAGGCCTTGCAGAAGGGTGTATTAGTCTCAAAACTTAAACGCCACGGGGAGTTCATTCATTACCATCAAGGAACAGTTGTTGGTAAACAGGATGTCCTCTGCTTAGAAGGGCCGACGAGTTGTGTAGAATCAGTTCTTCCGTTTGTTGGGAAAAAAGTTGTAAAGACAGATGAAACCGATGTAACTTTTATGGGACTTGGGATTGTTTTAGGTGGTCTGATTGGAATACCGGCGTTAATGATTGGTAAGATTGGGATTACGCTTTCAACAAGTGGTGGTGTATTAATCATGGGGTTACTTTGTGGTTATCTTCATTCACGGAAGCCGACGATGGGACAAATTCCACCGGCTGCCACATGGTTTTTAAGCAACGTAGGATTGGCTGTTTTCGTCGCGGTTGTTGGAATTAACTCTGGACCAGGATTTATTGAAGGGTTACAAAGTTCGGGATTGATTTTCTTTTTAGCGGGACTTATTGTGACAGCTGTATCCTCATTATTTGGTATTTTATTAGGAAAATATGTGTTTAAATTTTCTCCACCCGTCATTTTAGGGGCGACGGCAGGTGCCTTAACGACTACGGCAGCATTAGGGGGATTATGTGAAAAGGCCAATAGTAATGCCCCCGTATTAGGTTATACGATTCCTTATGCAATCGGAAATATTTTGTTAACTGTTTGGGGATCTTTAATTATCATGTTTTTCTCTTAGGAGGAAAACAAAAAAACAGCTCTTAATTGAGCTGTTTTTTTTATGATAAATAGTATTTATTACTTTCTAGTATCGTCGTTTCACTTGGCATCACGGGATTGTAAGGTCCATAGTATCCATTTTGCGCTTGTTGTTGCTGTTGTTGGTAGGCAGGATAGACAACGGGTTGTTGATAATAAACCGGTTGTTGGTAGTAAACTGGTTGGTACGCAGGATAAGAATATCCACCGCCTCCACAACAAGGGCGTCCTCCCCATCCGTTAAATAGTAATCCGCCTAACGCTAACCCTCCAACAAAAGGTAAGAATCCCCATCGCTCATCCTGTCCTACTTCAGGCATCATTGAGAGATTAGGGACTTGTTGAGTAAGTGGTGCTGTTGATCGATAAGGGACTTGGACTGGAACCCCGTTATGATAATTTACTGGCATCAATTTAAACTCCTCCTTTATCTTGCAGTCCTACGTTATCATATGCAACGAAAGAGTTGTTTGCCCCACTATTAAGATTGAATGAGTAAAAAAGAATGAATCGTTGGTCGGGAGAAGAAAGAAAAAATACCTTTTCTTTCTTTAAGACCCGGATTAACATTTAAAATGAGTTGATCTGCAAAAGGATAAGTTCCGTTATAAAACTGTGTGCAACCATTTTTAGTTGAATTTCCTTGGCAGTGACCTGAAAGTTGGAGATTAATTGGATAGTCAGTGACCTTAGCTGCAAGTGTGGGTTCATGAAGAAGGAGAATTTGGAACATTTCTGAAGAGGACTCCTTTTCAAGAATATGTGTTAAATCGGGTGTCGTTGACAAAGAGTCAATCCCAATTAATTGGATGCCCTCGCTACTTCCGTTATAAAGTTCAATGGATTCATTGCGAAGGATTTTAAATGACGATCCCGTTAAAATTTTTGTAATTTCTTTTTTTTGTTTTAAATCGGTATCGCCTAAAACGGCAACCTTTGCAAGCGAGGGATTGAGCTCAGATAAAGTTTTTTCTACCTGTTTAGATAGGTCAGAGGAGATGGCTCCCTTTTCGAATAAGTCCCCCGTGAAGACGACGATATCTGCGCCGAGTTTATTTATTTCTTCGACGGTCTTTTTTAAAAGTGAAAGGTCTTTTTTTGTTTTGATTTTAGTGTCACTCAATTGAATTAAACGCGTCCCACTAAAACGTGCCGGAATGGTTGAGTGGGTAATCATGGTCTCTTCGATATGGATGCCTTGCCTGAAATTTAACATAAAATACACGAAGAGTGAAATCACAATGACTGTGATGGTGAGTAGATAGACCTGGATTTTTTTCATCATATTTCATCCTTTACCAAAATAACTGTTTATATAAGCTATTATATCATATAAAGGTTGTCGTTTTTTTATAGAAATAGATGAATGTTCGTCGTTAGCAGAACAATTGAACGAGGTGATAAATGAAAAATAGGGTACATAACATTCGGATGACGTTAAGATACTCCGTTTTCTCTACTCCGAAGCTAACGCCTAGAATTAGAAGGTAACTGAACGCAGGAATCAATTGAGTTAAAAGCAGGGTGTGTCCTGAGAAAAGTCGCACGATTAAAGGAGATTGTTGGGTTAATGGAAAAGTAAAGAGGAGTGTAATGTTAAAAAATAAAAAGAGTTGTGAAGTGATTGAATTCATATTTTGTTTCATCTTGACACCATCCTTGTAAAAATATGTTTTAAACTGCTTTGATGTGCTAAAATAATAGTACAGTATAGTAAGTAAGGCATAAAAATATGCTATGGATAAGGATTGATGCAATGAATACGTTAGTTTTAATCGATGGAAATAGTTTGATGTATCGCGCCTATTATGCGACGGCATATAGCGGGAACCTCATGAAAACAAGTACAGGAATATTTACAAACGCTTTATACGGATTTGTAAATATGATGAATAAGGTGTTAGATGATTATAACCATACGCATATGTTGGTCGCCTTTGATGCTGGTAAGACGACATTTAGACATGAATTTTTAGAAAGTTATAAAGATGGACGCAAACCGATGCCAGATGAGATGCGTTCACAAATTAATTTGATTAAAAAATATTTAGACCTTTTAGGGGTTAAGCGGTTAGAGTTAGCAACTTATGAAGCCGATGATATTATTGGAACCTTATCAACGCAGGCGAAAGGTGATAATTTTGACAAGGTGCATATTATTACGGGGGATAAAGATTTACTGCAAATGGTCGACGAGAAAACGATTGTTCATATTACACGTAAAGGTGTGACAGACATTGAGTCGTTTGATGAGGCCGCAGTTTTTGCAAAATATGAAGTTTCTCCTCAGCAAATTGTAGATTTAAAAGGGTTGATGGGGGACCCTTCGGATAATTTACCAGGAATTCCTGGAGTGGGTGAGAAGACCGCGATTAAATTATTAAAACAATTTACCACGGTTGAAAATCTAGTGGCACATACAGATGAGTTAAAAGGTAAAATGCGAGAAAAGGTAGAGGCAAACGTTGAACAGGCCTTATTATGTAAACGAATGGCGACTATTCATAAGGAAGTCCCGCTTCCACTAACCTTTGATGATTTACGTTACGAGGGACCCCATGTCGAAGAATTGATGGCCTTCTTTAAGGAAATGGAGTTTAATGCCTTTTTGAAGAAGATAAAAATGGAGGAGTCAAAAGAATCAAAACCACAGCTCCCTATTCGAATCATTCAAAGTGAACAAGAGTTAGATCAGTTAACTTATCAAGATAGTGCTATTCACGTAGAGGTCTTCGAGGAAAATTATCATCGAGGCACGATTTTAGGAATAGCAGTTGTTAATCAAGAAGAGGCTTATTATGTTCCATTTGAACTTGCGAAAAAGAGTGAGGCGTTCCTTTCATTTTTAAGTTGTTCGACGTATAAGAAGTCTATTTTTGACGTGAAACGCTCGCGTGTTGCACTCATGTGGGAAGGCTTACCATTAGAAGGGGTTGATTTTGATTTATTATTAGCGACGTATATTCTTAACCCAACGAATGGTAGTCGAGAATTTAAAAAGGTTGTTATGCATTATGATTACGATGAGGTATCATACGATGAAGAGGTTTACGGGAAAGGGGCTAAGCGTGCCGTTGCCGCACCAGAAAAGGTTGCGCGTTACGCGATCGATATTGCAACGGCAGTCTTTAAGCTAAAAGATCAAATTCTTGAGCAACTGCGTGAACAGGGGCAACTAGAACTATTTGAAGAGATGGAAATGCCATTGGCCGATGTTTTAGCAACGATGGAGTTTAACGGAATGGCACTTGATTTAAATGGTTTGGAGGAGATGGGAGAAACGTTGAAGTCTCGCCTTGTAGCGCTCGAATCGTCTATCTTTGAACAGACAGGAATGTCGTTTAATATTAATTCCCCTAAACAACTAGGAGAGGTACTATTTGAAAAGTTATCATTGCCGGTGATTAAAAAAACGAAGACGGGTTACTCAACGAATGCCGATGTTCTAGAAAAATTGCGTGATGAACATCCGATTATTCATTTAATCATGGAGTATCGAACATTGAGTAAATTATATTCTACGTATATTGAAGGTTTAAAAAAGGCGTGTTATGACGATGGGAAGGTTCACACCATTTTTAATCAAGCGTTAACCCAAACAGGTCGATTGTCATCGATTGAACCTAATTTGCAAAATATCCCTATTCGTTTAGAAGAGGGAAGAATGATTCGAAAAGCGTTTGTCCCAAGTCAAGAAGGTTGGTTGATTTTAGGGGCCGATTACTCACAAATCGAGCTTCGTATTTTGGCTCATATTTCAAATACAGAGTCATTAATTGAGGCCTTTAAACAAGGGGATGACATTCATAAGAAAACGGCAATGGATGTTTTTAAAGTGTCAGAGGAAGAGATGACATCAGATTTAAGACGTTCTGCAAAAGCCATTAACTTTGGAATTATTTATGGAATGAGTGCTTTCGGTTTATCTGAAAATTTAAATATCACTCAAAAAGAGGCAAAAAAATATATTGATCATTATTTAGAAACGTATTCGGGCATTCACCAGTATATGGAGGATATTGTCAAGGAAGCTAAATATAATGGCTATGTTTCGACGTTGTTTAATCGTCGACGCTATATTCCAGAGCTAACGCAAAAAAACTATGCGATTCGACAATTTGGAGAAAGAACAGCGATGAATGCACCGATTCAAGGGACAGCAGCGGATATTATCAAAAAGGCAATGATCGACGTGTACCGTATGATGCAGGAAAAAAAGGTACAGTCACGTTTATTATTACAGGTACACGATGAGTTAATATTTGAAGTTCCTGAGAATGAATTAGACTTGATGATTGAGTTAGTGACAAAAACGATGGAGGACGTTGTTGAATTAAAGGTTCCATTAAAAGCCGATTATTCGTATGGTCCAACCTGGTATGATGCAAAATAATGATGAAAGGGGCACGAGAGGCGAGTGCCCTTTTTAGAAGTTAACATATTTTCCTTGGAAATAAGGAGAGGAAAGATAAGGGGTTATTGGAGTTTAAACATGCGAAGCAGTCACGTCTGCATCCCATGACGAATAAAAATGGAAGTTATGCCCGATAGGGGCCCATTCAATGCAGGTGCTCCTTGCCGGGTAGCACATGATTGAACAGCTAAAGGGGTTGTTAAGAAAGAAGGTGGAACACATGCCAGAATTACCTGAGGTTGAAAATGTAAAGAATGCCCTTTGTCAACAAGTAAAAGGGAGACAAATACAGGGAGTTGAAGTGAAATATGAGCCGATGGTTAAAAATATGGAGGTAGAAGAATTTAAAAACAAGTTAACGGGTCAAACCATTCAAGAGATTAAAAGGCGTGGAAAATATCTTGTTTTTTATTTGGATGATTATGTGTTGCTTTCACACCTTAGAATGGAAGGAAAGTATTTTGTTGTTCAGCCAGATTTTGAGTTGAATCCACATGTCCATGTAGTCATGACGTTGGATGGAGGCAAACGATTGCTTTATCAGGATACGCGAAAATTTGGAACATATCACTTGTACGATCGGTCCATCAATTTAGAGGAAACCCCTCCATTTAAAGTGTTAGGAGTAGAGCCTTTTTCTTTGCAGTTTACCCCTCATTACTTAAAAGAAAAGTTAAAAAATAAAAAGAAACCTATCAAAAGTTTGCTTCTTGATCAAAGCGTCGTCTGTGGATTAGGTAATATTTACGTTGATGAAGTGCTTTACCGTGCGCGATTACATCCTTTAACACCAAGTTCGGATTTAGAGGACAGAGATTTGGAGAATGTGGTAAAATATACGGTGCAGGTTTTGGCGCGTGCCATTGAATTAGGCGGGACGACGATTCGGACATTTAGTTCCTCTCATGGGGTGCTTGGCTCTTTTCAAAACGAATTACTCGTTCATCAACGGCAAGGTGAGGCTTGTCCAACCTGTCAAAGTGAAATTGAGAAAATCAAAGTTGGTGGTCGGGGAACTTATCTTTGTCCGAACTGTCAGCGTTTGAATATAAAGGAAAACGAACGGGGTTCATCAACGGATTAATGGGTATCGTTAAAAAGAAGTGGTAGCTATTTAAGTGGGAGGCCTAAGCCACTAGGAACTTTTAAAAAGAGAGGAGGGACTGCTACGAGACAAAATGTAGTGAACTAATCGCGAGAGGTGATAAGGTTTTATAAGGGACTCACTCATCGTCAACCCGACGACGTGAACAAGGGCGTTACAACTTTTATTAAATAAGATTAATGTTTATGGTAAAACGTTAAAGAGATGAGGAGGAAGCGCGGGTGTCTGATGGAATGGAAGCAGTCAGGTTAAATTGCTCTCATTAGACGCGCTAAACGAGTGAAACTTTTTTGCGATCTATTTTTTGTCGATGTTTTAAGTAGCAGTAGTAATTAATGTTAGTCGTTGGATTAACGGGAGGAATCTCGTCGGGAAAAAGTACAATATCTTCATGGTTTTTACAAAAAGGAATCGTTGTATTGGACGCTGACCAAATAGTGAAAAATTTACAACGTCCGAATAGTCCGCTTGTCTTAAAATTAGCGGAGGAGTTCGGGGCGTCTATTGTAAACGAAAACGGAGAACTTGTACGAGACGTTTTAGGAAAAATAATTTTTTATGATCAGGAGGCGAAGGAGCGTTTAAATGCGATGATTCATCCGCTTGTCCAAGCAAAATTAGAAGAAGAGATTGAGCGGTTAAAAAAAGTGGGCGAGGGACTTGTTGTATTAGATATCCCTTTGCTTTTTGAAAGTCGTTTTGAAGCGTTAGTAGACCGTACGGTTGTTGTTTATGTTTCGCCTGATGTTCAACTTCAACGATTGATGAAGCGGGATCAAATTGATCGGGAGTATGCGTTAGCTAAAATGAATTCTCAGATGTCTTTAGATGAGAAAAGAGCACGTGCTGATTACGTGTTGATTAATAATGGAACCATGGGACAACTTAGAGAACAATTTGATCATTTATTTGAAGTGTTATGGGAACGGGCTTGTCAGGTGTTTTAAGAGGTGGGCGTGCCCACTTGCCTTAATTTTTGGATGGTTGTGAGTCGTGATGGATTAAAGTGAGAGATAGAATGGAGAAATAATGATGAAGTGGGAGCCCCTCACAAAAAGGATGGTGCGGTTAATTTGGGTGTTTGATGGCGCTAGTTGAAGAGAGGTTCGTGGCTTTTTCGGTTGGAAAATTTAACGTGCTGATGCGCGATTTCGTTGTTTTAAAGAGGTCACACTCGGTGGCGTTTTTGAAAGTCAAATTTTTTCGCGCGACCACTTTTAGTCGCTATCACATTCTTAGATCGAACGTATTAAACGCCCTAGTTAGTGATGGTTTTCCTGATGTATGATGAGAAGCCCCCTTAGCGCAAGCACCCCTTTTTTTGTTGGCCTAAAAAGAGGTGCTATTATTTGAGGTGAGGGGGGGAAATTAAGAAGATATTTCTGTTTAGATAGAAGGAGTGTTTGCGGTGTCAACACAAGGTGTTAAACCAAATACGAAGTTTAAATTGTATGGGATACAGCGGGTAACGACGGAAGAGTTACAAATTTTAATTTTACTTTACCAACCCCTCATCGGTCCTGTGGCAACTAGTTTTTATTTAACTTTAAATACGTTAGCTACACGAGGACAAGGGGAGGAGTATGCCCACCATTTTTTATTACAGATGTTAAATATTTCGATGGATGATTTAATTGAGTTTAGGCATAAATTAGAAGCGGTCGGACTGATCCAGGTGTATTGTCATAAAGGAGATGGGACGCTCGCTTATTCTGTAAGGAAGCCGATGCAAGCGAAGGAATTTTTTAATGACGGGATCATTAATGTTTTTCTTAACTTAAAGGTGGGGCATCCTGAGTATCAACAATTAAAACGGCTCTTTGCCGAAGAAGTGCCTGAAATAGAAGGAGAAAATATCTCTAAGCCATTTAACGAGGTATTTGATACAACTATTTTAATGCGTTCGTCAGCTATGCTACAGGCGAGTCCGCTCCCTACCAATCAAACGGATAAAAAAGGGGTCACGCTAGAATTATCCTTTGATAAAGAGCTGTTATTTTCTTTGTTGCACCAATTTGGGATGGATGAGACAATGGTTTCTCAAAAGTTACTCGATCAAATTAATCGAATTGCATTTTTATATAAATTAGATGAGCACGAGTTGGCAAGACTTATTTTTGATGCTTTAGATACAGATGGCTTTGTTAACTTAGAGCTTTTTAGAAAACAGGCTAAACAGTATTTTCAGTTTTTAAATAAGGGGAAACCTGTAGAAGTTGTAGAGGTTCCTCAAGTGAATCCCGAAAATTTATCACACACCCCGGAACAAGAGCAATTGTCTAAGGAAAAGCAACTCTTGCTTGTTCTTTCTCAACATCCACTAGAATTTTTACGCTTTAAGCAACATCAGAAGGAACCCGTTCCAGCGGACCGCCAATTAGTTGAATGGTTAGTCGTTGATCAACAGATGGCTGCCGGGGTCGTCAATGTTTTAATTGACTATGTGCTAAATATTTCAGATGGTCGTTTGCCAAAACAACTCGTGGAAAAAATTGCAGGTGAGTGGCAACGTAAGGAAATTGACACGACGGAAAAGGCGATTGCTCAAGTTAAGGCAACGTTGAAGGCGAAACATAAAAGGGAACTTGAAAAAACTGTTCCGGCCGCGAATAAAGTTTATGCAAAACCAACGCGTGTCGTTAGAAAAGAGCAAGTTCCAGATTGGTTAAAAGAGCAGGGGGCCACTCAGGAAGACAAAAAATCATTGTCAGATGATGACCTTCAAAAAATTGAACGTATGAAAGAATTACAAAATCAACTTTTAAATAAGAAAGGGTGAGCAAGATGCAACGGATTGGGGAGTTAATGGCAAAACCTAAAAATGCTCAGGAGGCCTATCGTGAAATTATTGATGATCCATCGATTAAAGAAGCGTTAAGCCAGTATGGCGATGAAATTGAACTTTCATTAATTTCGAGTTATATTTCTGATTTAGATGAGTTTTTAAGAAATAAAGAGAAGTGTCAGGGATGTAAAGGGATTGATCACTGTTGCCAACCGGTAAAGGGGCATTATCCGATGTTAAAGCCGGTCCATAAACAGTTAAAGGTGTCATATACGCCGTGCCAATATGCTTTAAATCAACGTCATTTAGAAAATATTAAAAGTTTTCATATGCCATCAGACATTTTAAACGCTAATTTCGAAAGATTTATTATGGACCCTGAACGGGTGGAATTTTATGAAAAAGCGACGTTATTTATTAACGAATATATGTCGACCAAAAAGGGAAGAGGTCTTTATTTATATGGACCGTTTGGGACAGGAAAAACGTATATGTTAAGTGCAATAGCTAATATTTTATCGCAACGAGGAATTGTTTGTGGGCTCGTTTACTTTCCGGAACTTATTGCTGAAATTAAATCAGGCTTTAATAGTGAAACGAATGGTGCTTACGATAAGATTGAGCAACTCAAAGAGATTGAGATTCTCATGCTTGATGATATTGGAAGTGAGTCAATGACGAGTTGGATGAGGGATGAAGTCCTTGGACGCATTTTGAATTATCGCATGCATCAGGGGCTACCAACCTTCTTTAGTTCTAATCTAGACTACCAACAATTGCAGCATCACTATTCATATACGCAAAAAGGTGAAGTCGAAGAGATTAAAGGAGCACGTGTGTTAGAACGAATTAAGGCCTTAACCGTCCCCGTTAAAATTGCAGGAACAAACTATCGACAAAAACGATGAAATCATCAGATTTTTTCTTGATTTTAAAAAAATCATGCATTATAATATGACTCAGTGATATAATATAAATAAATATTAAAGGTTTTGAAAAGGATACGGTTTAATAAAAACGTCTTTTTAGAGAAGTGACTATTAGCTGAAAGGTTACTAAGAACGCTTATTAAATTACTCCCTTTGAACTGGACTTGAAAAAGATTCCCGTTTGCTGCGTTAAAGCGAAATTAAGTTGCTGATAAGAATTAACTTATCGGAATTAGGATGGTACCGCGATTTTAATCGTTCCTACTTGTAAAGATTAGGAGCGATTTTTTTTATTGTCAAAATAATCGCTCCCGTTATCAAAAGATACAAAAAGGAGGAAATATTATGATTAACATTACTTTCCCTGATGGAAATGTAAAACAATTTGATAAAGGAGTAACTGCTGAGGCGATTGCACAATCTATTTCACCAGGATTACGCAAACGATGCGTGGCTGCAAAGGTGAACGGACATTTATATGACTTCACTCGTCCGATTGAAACAGATGCCAAAATTGAATTAATTACAAATGATCGTCCGGAAGCATGGGAAATTATCAACCATTCAGCGGCGCATTTAATGGCGGCAGCTGTTAAACGTTTATATCCAGATGCAAAATTTGGGGTAGGTCCAGCGATTGAAGATGGGTTCTACTATGATATTGATACAGAAGCAAAAATCACAGAGGCGGATTTAGCGGCTATTGAAAAGATGATGCACAAAATTTCTTCTGAAGCCTTACCCATCGTTCGTCATGAATTAAGCCGTGAGGAAGCAAAAGCGTTATTTGCAAACGATGAATATAAATTAGAATTAATTGACGCTATTCCAGCTAACGAAGTGATTACTACTTATTCAGAAGGTGATTTCACTGACTTATGTAGTGGGGTTCACGTTGCAAATACAAAAGATATTAAATTCTTTAAATTATTAAATGTGGCTGGTGCTTATTGGCGTGGAGACAGCGATAATAAAATGTTAACACGTATTTATGGGGCAGCTGCGAATACAAAAGATCAATTAGCTGAACATTTACGTATTTTAGAAGAGCGTAAAGAGCGCGATCATAAAAAAATCGGACGTGAATTAGAATTATTTACATTCAGTCCATTAGTTGGACAGGGATTACCTATTTGGTTACCAAACGGAATGAAAGTTCGCCAACAAATTGAACGTTACATTATCGATTTAGAGGAAGAATACGGATATCAACACGTAGCGACACCGGTTCTTGGATCAGTTGATCTATATCGTACATCAGGACACTGGTCACACTATAAAGAAGATATGTTTGTTCCAATGGAGATGGATAATGAAGAACTTGTGTTACGTCCAATGTCTTGTCCGCATCATATGATGGTTTATAAAACAAAATTACGTTCATATCGTGATTTACCAATTCGCTATGCTGAGCAAGTTATTCAACACCGTTTTGAAGCTTCAGGTGCGTTAACAGGTCTTGAACGTGTTCGTGCGATGACATTAACAGATTCTCACTTATTTGTTCGTCCCGATCAAATTAAGGAAGAGTTCTCACGCTGCTTAGAGTTAATTCACCGAGTAATCAAAGATTTCGGAGTGGAAATTAACTATTATCGTCTGTCACTTCGTGACCCTCAAAATAAAGAAAAGTATTTTGATGATGATCAAATGTGGGAAACAGCAGAATCAATGTTACGTGAAACATTAGTTGAAAATAATATTCCGTTTATTGAAGCGGAAGGAGAAGCAGCCTTCTACGGTCCTAAATTAGATATTCAAATTAAAACAGCATTAGGACATGATATCACTATGTCAACTATTCAGTTAGACTTCTTATTACCAGAACGTTTTGATTTAACATACGTTTCTGAAACAGGAGAAAAAGTGCGTCCTGTCGTTATGCACCGTGGATTAATCGGAACATATGAACGTTTTATGGCCTACTTAATTGAAACTTATAAAGGGGCATTCCCATTATGGTTAGCACCAACACAAGTCACTGTGATTCCAGTAAATAACCAATATCATTTAGAGTATGCGCAAGAAGTAGCGAAAGAGTTACGTAAATATAAAGTTCGCTTCGAATTAGACGATCGTGAAGAAAAAATGGGATATAAAATCCGTGAATCACAAACTAAAAAGGTTCCAATGTCTATTGTTTTAGGAGATAAAGAGGTTGCGAATAAAGAAGTGACATTCCGCCGCTTTGGAGAACAAAAAACAACAACATTACCATTAAAAGAATTTATCCATTTCTTAGTAGATGAAATTGCAGAACGTAAAAATTATCTACCTGAATAATTGATCCATGTGATGAAATAAAAAAACACTTAAAGGCTTAATGGCGTTTAAGTGTTTTTTTGTCGTTGAAAGAGAAAGGGATTATTTGTCATAAATATTATTAAAAGCATAAATTCCATAAATGTATTTTTTTGTGGTATATTGACAGAAAAAAGTTTTTTTGTAAAATTGTAGAGGAATTGATCTGAAATTTTATAGGGGATTAATTTAATAACTATTAAGGAGATGAGAGTTTATATGAAAGTAACTAGCAAAGTTATTATTGGCCTATTTATGGCTACAAGTATGTCATTAGCAAATGCAGAGGGTGTTTTTGCAAAATCAGACTATGAGGTAATAATGCC
This sequence comes from Turicibacter sp. St.80E1, assembly GCF_059728495.1. NCBI lineage: Bacteria > Bacillati > Bacillota > Erysipelotrichia > Erysipelotrichales > Turicibacteraceae > Turicibacter > Turicibacter sp. St.80E1. The sequence goes on from NZ_AP039386.1 coordinate 665,637, forward strand.
TGAAGATTTTCTTATGCGTTCAAGTGATTTAAAAACCTATTCACAACAAATTAGGGATTTGAATCAACCTATTATTGATAAGTTACCCGAGGATGAAAGGCAAGATGCTACTAGAAATGTCTTAGAAGTTATAGCGGATTTAAATAGAGAGGAGATTGATGCTATTACAGAAATGAAAAAGGATAGCTTAGTCCCTAATAGTGTAAATTATACAGCTAGGGCAGACTGGACTAATTATGGTGATATCTTAATTAGTATGGATAAGACCTTTTCGTGGAGATGGCCTAAGACAGGAGGGGTATATGTAGAGTGGAACCATGGTCATGCGGGTATTGCTGATTTTACAACCAATTATGTGATCGAAGCGCACCCAGACTTCGGGGTGGCTAGTAAAAATAGATATAAGTCGTTTTGGGCAAAATATAACACGGATGAGTTATACGTGGGCGGGGCAACTCAAGCGAAGTATAAAACAGCTGTGAATTATGCAAGGCAACAAATAGGAAAACCATATGCAATTAAAACTACACTATCTAGCACAAATGCTTGGTACTGTTCAAAATTAGTATACAAGGCGTGGTTGGCGGCTGGTTATAATGTAGGGAATGCTAAAACAAGCTTTCCGATTCCATCAGGTATTGTAGGTGTCACTCCGTATCAGATTTTATGGGATGATAATGTATTTTTCTATCAGAAGGTAAAATAATGAAAAAAGGGGATTAATATGAGAAAAAGAGTGTTACAATTGGGTGGCTTACTTATTTTTATTGTACTTGCTTCCTATGTCTTTCATCAGATGAAGCAGGGGGGTCCATCGGATTCGGCCACTGAGTTTAGTGCGAAATATATTGTAAGTCAAGATCCGTATAACAACTCCGTCTTAGTGACAACGGACGATCAAGGAAGGGTAAAAAACTATGAGGAGTTTCCAGTGGAAACAGGAATTGAGTATTCTTACCTGAAACAACTCGGTCAGCAAGTGTATTTTGATGGCTATATTGCCAAAACGCCGTCATTCTATGATTATGACACAAAAGAAATTACAACGCTACCGACCTTAAATAAAATTTATGATGTGATTAATCCATTCTCTCAACAGCTTTTTTTAACCGTGAATGGAGGATTCGCCGAGGAAGGGTTATATAATTCTGGGGCGTGCTATTTGGCAGATGAGTGGGTTTGTAAGGAGTTTGAAAGTGAACTGGCTATAAGAAATGGTGTCATGTTTAATAATAAAATTTTTCTATACGCTAACACAGCTTCTCCCGAATTAGATGAGGATGACAATCTAATAATTGAGGAGAAAATTTTAGTCTATGATTTATCATTTAATTTACTTTATTCTTGCGATATTAGAGATAATCTCGGAATAAATGATGGTCCTATTGAGTTCTATCACGCTAATAATAAGTTGTTTATATTTGGGACTGACGAGGAAAATGGCTCGTTTATGATTTTGGAAGTTGATGAGAATCTGACTATTCAAAAGAAAGTAAGCTATCCTGAAACAGACTCGAAAGAACGCGAGCAATGTGTTCCGGCTTCTAGATTTAGTCTTAGTGACGATGAATTGTTTTTGGAGGTTCTTTGTAATAAATCGTCGGAAGCCTCAGACTATCAAAAGGGATTGTATCAAGAGGATAATTTACTATTAAAAATAGACTTAAATGATATCGAGAATGCGAATTATGAAGTGTTTTTGTACGGGGATAAACGGATGGCTGGATTTGACTTTCAAAATCAAATCATCTTATTAGAAAATCGTCTTTACGAAGGAGAAAACATAGAATTAGATGTTTATGATGCCAACTTTAGTAAACTAGGGACGACGACCCTTGAAAGCTTGGATAGTAGGACGCCAACACTCGTTGATATTTCGATGGATTTAATTAAAAAGGATTCTGACAAATAGCGCAGGTGAAAAAGAAACTAAAACGATTAAGAGATTACCCAAAAGGGCAAGATGAACGAATCTTGCCTTTTTGCTATCTTTGAAGATTGTGATGAAAAAACGTATCTTATCGGTTTCGATTGATATTTAGAAGGGATAATCATTAAGATGATAGGGGATAATCCCTGTAATGAAATAAAAAAACACTTAAAGGCTTAATGGCGTTTAAGTGTTTTTTTTGTCGTTGAAAGAGATTTTGTTAGCTGAAAAAGTGGAACGTTCATGGGCATAAATATAAGGGTGATGGCTTAAAATGTAAGGAATAGTTTGAGAGAGTCTTACATGATGGGGGTAACAGAAGTGATAAAAAGTTTAATCTTAGATCTAGCAATCATTGCTGTTTTTTATTTAATCGTATCAACCTATTATAAGCGTTCGTATCGTTTGAATTTGCTTCACTTGTTAATGCAATTAGCATCGATGATTTTAGCTGGCGTCCTTTCTTTTGGAATTACCACGATGCTGATGAATCGCTTTTTTTCAACCTTTGATTTTTCTTCATGGATTCCGGAAAGTTTTAGTTACGTTCTTCAACCTTATGAGCAATACGTGCTTCCGTTTATTATTTTTATGATTTTATTTATTTTGCTATTTGCCGTATTTAAAAGTTTACTCTATGTTTTTTCAGTGAACTATGAATGGGAAAACTATTTATGTCCGCAAATTAAGTTTGATCGTAAGGTGGACCATCTTTTAAGTGGATGTTTAAGTGCCTTACATGCGTATACATATCTTTTAGTCATTCTTTTTATTTTATCCTTTCCTTTGTTTGGGGTTGTCGGAAAATATTCAGTAAGCCAACTTTTGTTGCACATTAATCCGGTAATTGGGGCATTTGTCGATGATCTTTCTGAACCGTATTATAAAGTTCAAAAGGGAATGCGTTTGTTTGGGGATGAGATGGAGTTGTTATATGCTAATAATGAGGTCGATTTTGAATATTTAAAGGAATACATCGATCAAGAACCTGCGAAGCGAGTGAAGATTCAGTCTTCCTTTGAAATGATAACACCGTTATTTGCAACACCAACTGCGTATTTAAAGTTTTTTGATTATGAAACTATTGATAAAATAAGTATGAGTAAACATTTAAGACAAATGAAGAGGTATATTGACGAAGATGTGTTAACATTGGAAATTTTTAATTCTTATTATAAAGAGTTGCTTTGTAACGGAACGTATGGTAAACTAATCGAGGATCAAATCATTAATGATGAAGCTTTACAGCTATTAATGCAAAGTCCATTGTTAAATGATGATAATCTAAAAAAATTGAAGAATATTTAATACCTAGTTGACATAAACTAATTGAGGTGTTAAAATTAATAAATGTGAATATCATGTGGAAAGAAGAAGTACCCACTTCTCACCTGATCAGCTTCAGTTGATAGGTTCAAGGTCACATCGTTACGATGTTACGTGATTGTGATTTAAACGTGGGCGCTTTATCTTAGGTTATAGTGCTTGCGTTTTTCTTTTTTTCCATGAATGTTCTATAAAATTGGAGGTGCTCATCATTAGCAAGAAAAATGTAAAAAACGAGAGCTTAATCAATGAAGATATCCGTGCAAAGGAAATGTTAGTGATTGGTCCGAATCGTGAGCAATTAGGATTAATGCAACGTAAAGATGCATTACGTGCTGCTTCTGAGAAAAACTTAGATTTAGTATGTGTTGCACCACAAGCTAACCCAATTGTTTGTCGTATTATGGATTATGGTAAATACCGTTACGAACAACAACGTCACGCTCGTGAGGCTCGTAAAAACCAAACGACTGTGAGTTTAAAAGAAGTTCGTTTAAGTCCTAACATTGAGCAACACGACTTTAATACAAAGTTGAAAAATGCACAAAAATTCCTTGCAAAAGGTGATAAAGTTAAAGTAAGTGTACGTTTTAAAGGACGAGAAATCGCACACACGGAATTTGGACGTAACGTTTTAACTCGCTTTGCTGAGGGGTGCGCTGAGATTGCGGATTTAGAATCAAATCCTAAACTTGACGGACGCTCAATGTTTCTCGTTTTAGCACCAAAGAAAAAGTAGAAAAGATAAAGGAGGAACTCTACCATGCCAAAAATGAAATCTCATCGTGGAGCTGCTAAACGCTTTAAACGTACAGGATCAGGAAAATTAAAACGTTCTCACGCTTATACAAGCCATTTAGCTCATAACAAAACAACAAAACAAAAGAAACACTTAGCTAAATCAGCTGTTGTATCTAATAGCGATTACAAACGTATTAAAGATATGTTATATAGCTTATAATAATCACTAAACATTTTTCGTAACAACAAAGGAGGAACTCATTATGCCACGTGTAAAAGGTGGAGTTGTATCACGCAAACGTCGTAAACGCGTTTTAAAATTAGCAAAAGGTTATTTCGGATCTAAACATACATTATACAAAACAGCAAATGAGCAAGTAATGAAATCATTACAATACGCTTACCGTGACCGTCGTCAGAAAAAACGTGATTTCCGTAAATTATGGATCACTCGTATCAATGCGGCTGCTCGTATGAACGGATTATCATACAGCAAATTAATGCACGGATTAAAATTAGCTGGAATTGAAGTTAACCGTAAAATGTTAGCAGACTTAGCTGTTTCTGATGCTGCTGCATTCGCAACTTTAGCTAATACAGCTAAAGAAGCAATGAATAAATAATTTATTGTTTCATATTTTTTAAGAGAATAAGCATCCTTTAGGGATGCTTTTTTTTATGATTTAAATGGGTTAGTTAGATAGATATGTGGGGTGTTTTAAACGAGAGCTCATGTTTATCCGTATTAATTTGGAAGTTTTTCAATTGAAATGTTGAATCATTTTTGATCTCGATTTCACATATTTTAGAATTTGAAGAATATAATGAATTGAAATATCAAATTAGGAGGGTCTAACATGAGTTATTCATTTAATTGGGATTGTACATTACCGATCAACAACATAGCAGATATCGTATCGCTTAATATTGTGCTAAACACAAAGGCGCACGATGAAGGAGATTATTTATCTTTACGCGGCGATGTATCGATTGATGGAGAGTACTTAACAACAGAAGGAACACAAAAAACATTTACTGAGCATATTCCACTTGATATTACTTTACCTAATAGCGGTAAAAAAGGGGATATTAATGCCGATATTACGAATTTTGATTATGATGTAAAAGGTGATAATAGTTTAGCCTTATCTTTAAATTTAACATTAGAAGGATATGACTTAGGTGATGTGGTGAAATTAGTAGATGAGGATCACCATGAAGAGGACTCTCAAACACAGGCCCCTGTGATGTTTAATAAAGGTGCCGAAGTTGCTAAGTCTGAGGTTTGTGAAGTTGTGGAAGTAGAACCTGCAGTTGGGGAAGTGAACGAAATCGAAGTAGTAGAAGATGATTCGGATTATATCGATTTTGACGAGGTTGTATTCGATCATCAACCGATGCACGAGGCTATTGATCCAATGTTAGCTGAAGAGCGTAAAGAAGCTTTAACTGATAAGATTAAAAAAGTGATTGAGAAGCAAACAGCTACTGTTTCTGATTCAACCGTGGAAAATGTAGTAGAACCAACGAAAGAGACTGAAGTAACGGTTGTAGAACCAGTGGTCGGGGAAGAAGTTAAGGTAGAAAAAGAGCATCATAAGGCTGTTCCAGAAATTCCAGTGGTTCACCAAGAGGTAGAGGTTGAAGAGACAGATGAAGTGTTACCATTTCCAATCAAGAAAGAGAACGCTGCAGAAGTCACAGTGAAACCTCAACAGAAATCAGAAATTTTTGATATGTTATACTCATTAGAAGGGGAACATCCAATTACAAATGATTCAGTAGAAGACGTTGTGGAAACAGTTGTAGAAGCAACACAACCAGTAGAAGAAGCAGAGTTGCTTGAAGTGGCAGAAAAGATGGAAGAATTAGCCCCTAATACGTCAGTTTCAGTTGTTTCAAATGAAGATTCAATTGCTAATCAATTTTCAGATGGGGAAAGCATTTTAAAAATCATTTTTGTTCAAGAAGAGGAAACAACGATCACAAATATTTGCACAAAGTATGGGGTGTCAGAAAAAGAAATTTATAATAAGGATGAGTTGGCTACACCATTACGCTGTGGAGATCGTGTGATGATTAACTATGGCAAATTACGATGAGATAAAGGAATTTGTTCAGGCCCATTATAATTTAGTAATTGAATCGATAACACCGATTACGCAAAAATCTATGAAAATTAGAGCGACTAATCACGAGTATTTGTTAAAAGTCGCTAGTGGGAATGATGAGTTTATTATGAAGCAACTTTTTGCGTATAAATCGTTGTCACATAATATATTACCTATTTATCGCACAAGGGATAATAAGCACTGCGTCCCTTGGCGCGATCATTTTTTTTACCTCACGGACTATGTTCAGACTATCCCACTTCCGCTTGAGCAACAGATTCACTATTACATTGAATTACTTGGGAAACTACACGCTGAAACAGCGTTAGAAGTCGATGTGCGTGATGATGAGCTGCAACGTATTTATAATAAAGATTATAAGAGGTTACAAGATAGTTATGATGCGTTGCAAAAAAATATGGAGGCTTTTGAGTTGAGGCAGGATCGCTCTCCTTTTGAGTGGTATTTTATGATGGTCTATCCCATGTTGTATACGATGTTGCATCATGCTCATGATGAGTTAAAGAAATTTTATGATTTAATCAAGAAAGATAAAAAAATGCCGATTAGTTTAATTCATGGGGATGTAAATGTTGCTAATTTATTAGTAACTGAAAAGTCGTCCTATTTAATTAACTTTGAAAAGAGTATGTTTTCTATTTCCTCTGTCGACATGTGTTTGTTTTTAGAAAATTATCATCAAGTTCCAGGGTTGCATTCCATTATTTTAGATTACGTAAAAAATGAGAAGGTTCAAGCGCTGCGACACTATTTCTTTTTTCGATCACTTTGTATTGACCTAGAGGAATTAAATCAAAATTTACAGGATCATTCGCTCATTAATATTGCGTTATTAAATGAGTGTATCGCCCCCCACTTAATGGCTTTGCAGGTGTATGACCAATTTAATGCACCGCCGCCGAGTTCAACAACCGGAACGAAGTCATCATAAATGAATCTCCTCTGTTATGAAAAATGGGGATAGGTGGTTGCTTTATAAAAATTTTCGGCTGAGTAACCGCTGATGATTCGTGTGAGGGAAAGTTTATCAAAGGCAAAGGGTTATTCTGTTTGTATATTAGCTATGAAAAAAGTAATTGGAATTGAATGTTCTTCCAATTACTTTTTTTGTATGGATGAAAAGGAGGGGACTTTTCATTCGTATGACAGTGGATTTGATCGTTTAAATGTTCCGTTGTCGTGATAAGGAATCCTTATTTAACGGTCATTAATCGAATGGAGTTAGCGATGACAGTTTAGCTACCATTGTTTGAAGGGCTGTTGCTTAAAGGATAGAAGGAGAAAGGGAGAATTAGAACGTTATCGAATCAATTGATTCTAGTGAAACGATAGTTAGAACGCAAAAAGCAATCGTTCAATGAGGCGAAACGATTGCTTTTTAAAAAGGCTACAGACCTGGAGTCATGGCCTACTTTTATGTTAGGCTGAATTAGCAAATCCACCACAAAAGTCCGAGTAATCCTCCAAGAATCATGAGCATTACAAAATCAAATTGGGAAAATGAAAAAATGATTAAATAAAGTTGATAGAAAAATAAAACAGAAATAATTGAGCGAAGGGATTGCAAATAAGCTCTAAACCCTCCACCCCGCTGATAGCGTCCCATATTTTCACCCCCTATGCTATAGTCTATGCGGACAGGAAACGGAGTATCAATTCGTTTTCACAAAAGAAAATAAATATTTTTCGTGTAGAAGGTTATAAAATTTTTGACTAACTCTTGAATAAGGAGGCGGATTATAGTAGAATATCAGTGTATATAATGTGATATAAAAAACGATGATCAGGAGGAGTAAAAGTTTCCTTCACATTCTAGAGAGAGGTTTCATAGCTGAAAGAACCTTATGTGATCACTTTGAAGTAGCCTGTGAGTTGAGTTTCTGAAATAAAAGTAGGAAATTTCGTTTACTGCGTTAAAGTTTAGAGAGGTAGGTTTTTGAACCTGCAAACAAGGTGGTACCGCGGAATAGTAGCATTTCGTCCTTAGTTATAGGGCGGAGTGCTTTTTTTTGCGGCTTGATAATAACAGATAACGTCCTTGAATTGCTACGATATCGGTATAAAGCTTAATTCATCATAAATAAGGAAAAGGATAGATTCTCCCACCATGTTCTTCTAAAAATCACGGAGTAAGGTTCTAAGGTTGGTTTTTGAAAGAGTACTAAAGAATTTATTGATGACTTATGACGATTAAGATTTTAACAAAATAAAAAACTTTCTTTAAAACGAAGAGTGATGATTCCAATTATTTAAAAGAGCAATCGTTTTCCTTTTATTTAAAAAAGGCGCTGATAAATAAAGGAGTCTGACATTCAGTGAGAGACCTTTTAAATACGAGTTACAAAGATAAAATATGAGAGCCAAAATCCAGGTGGTGCTTATATTCTCACTTTTTTTGAAGGAGAAACTGCTTAAAAAGAGGATTAAATGAAGACGTGTTAAATAGGAGCTAGTATAAGTCCAAAATCCAGGTGGTATTTATAAAATCGAACCTATTTAACCTATTAAAGAATTTTAAGTCTGGTTCATCATAATCGAACGGATTAAAGGAAAAGGTGTTAGGGTGATGAAGTGTAACATGAAAGCTAAAATCCAGGTGGTTTTCTTCACTTTAAACCTTAAATCCATATCGATAAGAGAAATATTTTTAACGAAGAAGTTTGGAAGTTAATTTTTCATCGTATGTTTATAAATCCAAAATCCAGGTGGTTTTATAATGATTCATTCATGATGAATGATAGTTCATTTAGAAAAGAGTCAGGATTTATTTATCAAAATGTAGAGGTCCAAAATCCAGGTGGTACTTATCAACGTTTAAGTAGTAAATTCTTCCCTGCTAAATGAAGAAAAACGATAGAGATTTACTTCAATAAGATTTTATTTTTCCAAAATCCAGGTGGTTCAAATAAAATCTATAGATCTTTTTTGTCTATAAAATGAGTATTATCGTTATTTTGATGAGAAAATGTCTTTAAAATGGCAGGATGAACCCTAGCAAACGGTTCCTTTTGAATCAAATGGATTATAATGACTAGTTAATTAATTCTATGTCCCAACTTTAATCGAATATCTTGTGGGCAGATGGTCTCTTTTTAAAAATAATTAGGTGAGTGAAAAAAGTTAATCGAAATAAACGTATTAAAAAGAATAATCGCTTGAATCAGTTTTGACCTTTATGTGAAGGTGAATATTTTTTAATTGATAAGTCCAAAATCCAGGTGGAATGAATCATTAATTTAAGAGGGACGAAATATTTTTAAATCATTTAGGTAATCGTCATAGTGGTTTTAATGATTGTTTTTTAAAGGACCGATTAACTCTTGAACGGATACTAGCGTATTCCTATCAAGAAAGAAACACGAGATAGACAAAAAGGCTTATTTTCATGAGATTTAAGAATCTTACGTCCATTTTCATTGATTTCAAAAAATATGAAAAATATTTTTAATTAAAAGCAAGCATTTAACAATGAGACATCATCCATTTTTTGATTCGTCATGCGCGTTCACCACGCGTCATAACGGGTTATTCCCATTTGATTAGGAATCTAATTCATTCATTTGATAGAATAAGCACACTCACCATGTGTAAATTCAGATTATTCCAACCTAATCAAAAAGAAATCCATCCATTCTCCTTGTTTTATTGAACAAGGTGATTATTCCAATCGTCATTGTTTAGTGCTGAGGTTTAGTTAAAGAGTATTTTTTATTGTTTTTTAGATAGGGTGACGATGGCCGAGGAATCTTGAGGAAGTGGGGATAGCCTACTTTGTTTATATAGGCCTGTTGTTTCAAATAAAACGCTAGTCACACTATAATAAGGAGGACCAAAAATGTCAAAAAACTTGGCACCTAAGTATAATCATTTAGAAGTAGAAAATGGTAAGTATGCATTTTGGTATGAGCAAGATTGCTTTAAAGCTCAACCTCAATCGAATAAACCTAAGTATACGATTGTAATCCCACCACCTAATGTAACAGGAAAATTACATTTAGGGCATGCTTGGGATACTTCATTACAAGATATTATTATCCGTATGAAACGTATGCAAGGATACGATGCGTTATGGTTACCAGGAATGGACCATGCTGGAATCGCGACTCAAGCGAAAGTAGATGCGCGTTTAAAGGAGCAAGGTGTTTCACGTTATGACATTGGTCGTGAAGCATTTTTGGAGAAAGCATGGGAGTGGAAAGAAGAGTATGCCGGATTTATTCGCCAACAGTGGGAAAAAATGGGGCTATCTTTAGATTATTCACGTGAGCGTTTCACCTTAGATGAAGGTTTATCAAAGGCTGTTCGTAAAGTCTTTGTTCAATTATATGAAAAAGGGTTAATTTATCGTGGTGAGCGTATTATTAACTGGGACCCAGCAGCACGTACCGCTTTATCAGATATTGAAGTTATCCATAAAGAAATCGAAGGAGCTTTCTATCACTTTAAATATATGATTGAAGGAACAACTGATTTCTTAGAAGTAGCAACCACTCGTCCAGAAACGATGTTTGGGGATGTTGCGGTAGCTGTTCATCCAGAAGATGAGCGTTATAAGCACTTACTAGGTAAAAACGTATTAATTCCGGGGAATAACAAGCCGATTCCGGTTATTGCTGATGAGTATGTTGAGATGGATTTCGGAACGGGAGCTGTTAAAATTACTCCGGCACATGATCCAAACGACTTTGAAGTTGGAAATCGTCATGATCTTGCACGCCCAATTTGTATGAATCTAGATGGAACAATGAATGAGCTTGCTGGTAAATATAGCGGAATGGACCGTTTTGAAGCACGCCGTCAGTTAGTAAAAGATTTAGAAGAAGCGGGATTAGTCGTTAAGATTGAAAAACATGTGCATTCGGTTGGACACTCAGAGCGTACAAATGCAATTGTTGAACCGTATTTATCAACGCAATGGTTTGTTAAGATGGAAGAATTAGCTGCTCGTTCAGTTGCTAATCAGTCAACGAGCGATAAAGTTAACTTTGTTCCGGACCGCTTTGAAAATACATTCTTACGTTGGATGGAGAATATTCATGACTGGTGTATTTCACGTCAATTATGGTGGGGACATCAAATTCCGGCTTGGTATCATAAAGAGACGGGAGAAATGTATGTAGGTGAGGAAGCACCTGCTGATTCAAGTCAATGGACACAAGACGAAGATGTTTTAGATACATGGTTCTCATCAGCATTATGGCCGTTTACAACACTTGGGTGGCCAGATGTTTCTTCAGAAGACTTTAAAGCCTATTTCCCAACGGATACGCTTGTTACAGGGTATGATATTATTTTCTTCTGGGTATCACGTATGATTTTCCAAAGTTTGGAGTTCACTGACCAGCGTCCATTTAAGAATGTTCTTATTCACGGATTAGTTCGTGATGCTGAAGGACGTAAGATGAGTAAATCATTGGGTAACGGGGTTGACCCAATGGATGTTATCGAAAAATATGGAGCGGATAGTTTACGCTATTTCTTAACGACAAACTCGGCTCCAGGCCAAGATTTACGTTATATCGAAGAAAAAGTAGAGTCTACATGGAACTTTATTAATAAGATTTGGAACGCTTCTCGATTCGTTATTATGAACTTAGATGGAATGACGTGCGAGGATGTTGATTTATCTAAAGCTACATTAAACGTTGCTGATCAATTTATTTTAGGACGTTTAAATGAAACGATTGAAGCAATTAATTATAATGCGGATAAGTTTGAGTTTGGAGAAGTTGGACGTCATCTTTATAACTTTATCTGGGAAGATTTCTGTAACTGGTATATTGAAATGGCTAAGTTACCATTACAAGGTGATGATGAACAAGCCAAACATTCAACGCGTATGGTATTAACGTACGTATTAGAATCAATTGTTAAATTATTACATCCATTTATGCCATTTGTGACAGAAGAAATTTACCAAATGATTACTCGCGAAAATACAGCTTGTGCAGTTGCTTCATGGCCAGTTGTTAAAGAGGAATATAATCATTCAAAAGCCATGACTGATTTTACTTTATTAATGGATATTATCCGAGGTGTTCGTAACATTCGTGCGGAAGTTGAAGCGCCGATGAGTAAACAAATTCGTATTTTCATTAACGCGAAGTCAGAAGAGGCATTAGAAAATTTAACGACAAACCAAGCCTATTTACAACGTTTCTGTAATCCAAGCGAATTAGTTATTGAAAAGGGATTAACGGTAGATGAGGAAACAATGACTGCCGTTGTAACGGGAGCGGATATTTTCTTACCAACTGATGGATTAATCGATGTTAGTGCGGAGATTGAGCGTTTAAATGCTGAATTAAAGAAATTAGCTGCAGAGGTTAAACGCGGAGAATCGAAGTTGGCAAATGAGAAATTTGTGGCGAAAGCACCTGCCCATTTAGTAGAGGAAGAACGTCATAAACTCTCAGATTATAAGGAAAAATACGCAACAGTTGAAGCTCGTTTATTACAACTTCAAAAATAATTTTTACAAAAAAAGCTTTCGGTCATTGACCGAAGGCTTTTTTTGTATGAATCAGGTAGAAAGGTTGGGAAGTCCTTTAAAAATGCTACATTAGTTGATAAAATTATAGATAAGTCTGACTATATTTTTATAAGAAAAAACCTTTTAAATAATGATTAAAGGAAAAGGATGTAGAAAGTGAGTTTCGCTTTATGACTAAAAAGATAACTAATTAAATGAATAAGGATGTGAGGGTATGAAAAAGAAAAGAAAAAAGTACCGGCTAAATGCAAGGTTTTATTGTCTCGTATTAAGCCTTGGTATTATTGTTGCACTTTTTATGAATGTGAGTGCAACGCTCCGACTCAATACGATTCCAAATTTCCATGGATGGTCGACGAAGAAGGTCATGCAGTATGAAAAAGATCATGAAAATATTTTAATGATTTACGACTTGGAGTATTCTTATGATGTGATACAAAACTGTGTCATTGAACAATCGATTAAACCACGAACAAAAATTAGCAATGATCCATTAATTTTAACATTGAAGGTTTCTAAAGGTCGGCCTATCATGGAAGACTTTATTGGAAAGAACTTAAAGGATGTCGAGGAATTTGCTAATCATTATGAATTGAATCTTAAGGTTAAGGGAGAAGAGGGGATTATTTCATCCCAGACGATTAAGGCGGGGGAAGTTTTATCAAGGGGAATGACACTCTCAGTCACGTTAAAATAGGATATAGGGCCCAAAAAACTTTTCATGTTTTATCGCTAACCCGAGATGAGTGAAGAGGAAATTTAGTGTACTTGTCTGAATGTAGAATGGATTTTACGGATAAAAATTAATCGAAACTAGATATCAATAAAGGAAGTGATGGTTATGTTTACACATGGGAGCGAGGTTATTGGTTGGATTAATGGCCAGTTAAGGTTTGGTATTCGTCCGGGACTTTCTCGAATGAAAGAAGCGTTGAAACAATTGAATCAGCCGCATTTAAAGGTTCCGACGATTCATATTGCAGGAACAAATGGAAAAGGGTCGACGGTTACCTATTTGCGATGTGTTTTAGAGGAAGCAGGGTATCGTGTAGGAACCTTTACGTCTCCGTATATTGAGACGTTTAATGAGCGTATTTCATTAAATGGAAGACCGATTAGTGATGAAGACCTTGTTAAATGTGCGAATCGAATTTACTCAGTTGTTGATTTAATAAATCAATCTGATTTAGGTCCGTTTACCGAGTTTGAGATCATAACCTTACTTGCTTTTGTTTATTTTGAAGAGGCCGACGTTGATGTGGTTATCTATGAAGTTGGATTAGGGGGGCGTTTAGATGCTACAAATGTGATTAAGCCGATGGTTTGTGGTATTACAAATATTGGTTTGGATCATGAGCAGATCTTGGGCTCTGCACGGACTCAAATTGCCTATGAGAAGTTAGGGATTGTGAAGCAAGGGGTGCCACTTATTACGACGGAAGAAGATCAGGAAGTTTTAAAAGTATTTGAGGAGGTAACTGCTAAACGTCAATCCCCCCTTATTAAGGCTTTAGAACTTTATCAACCGACCGAAATCTCCTTAAGTGAAAATGGGGTTACTTTTGATTGGCCCTCTCTAAACAGGGTACAATTATCTATGAAGGGGGAGCATCAGGTTAAAAATGCGACGTTAGCTTACGCCATCCTTAAATTTTTAAAAGAAAAAAGGAAATGGGATATTTCTAGCGTAAATATATATAGGGGGATGAAATTGGCCTTTTGGGCTGGCCGTTTTGAGAGGGTGAGACAACATCCACCGGTTATTTTAGACGGGGCGCATAACGTAGAAGGGATGAAAAATTTGTGTGAGACCCTTTCGAAACTTTATCCTATGAAACGAAAGATCTTTATCGTAAGTATTCTTAAGGATAAGGATGCTCATGAAATGTTCAAATTTTTGGCTGATGTGGCCGATGAGGTCTATTTTACGACCTTTGATTATCCGCGTGCCCAGTCAGCACGTGCGCAATATGAGTTGTTTAATCGATCAAATGCTAGCTATGAGGAAGATTTTAAAGGGTTGACTGAATCTGTAATGGGAAGACTTGGCGAGGGGGATTGCTTAGTCATTACAGGATCATTGTACTTTATTTCAGAGGTGCGAAAATTAGTATGTGCTTGAGATTTAGACAATTTTCTTGATTGTCATCTGATATGATGAAACAACAATATAGACGTAGTAATATTAGAAGTAATGAGTGAAGATGATAGGTGGGAATGAGATGAAAGGAAAGAAATTAAAGACTATTATTTCGAAGATTGATTTTAAAAAGGCACGGCCGTTTATTTTATTAACAGTGATTTTTACGGTGCTAGGATTGTCGTTTGGGAAGGCACTTGATACGTTCTTAGTTCGTACGGATGATTCAAAAGAAGTCGTAGAAGTTAAGAATGATGAGACAAATCCTGCAAGTGATTCACAAGAAGAAAAGGAAGCGAGTAAGGACGGCGATAAAAAAGATAAAAAGGAAGAAAAGGTTGCTGAAAATAAAATTTTTATTATGCAGCATGGGGTTTATGAAACATATGATAATGTGTTGAACCTGGCAGGGGAGTTAAAACAAATTGGTTACAATTATGGAATTTTAAAGGTGGATGGAAAATACTCGGTATTTTCTTATATTGGCGGGACAAAGGATAGTCTAGCACCGGTTAAGGAACAGCTAACAGAAAAGAAAATTGACTCCTTTATCAAGGAAGTTGAGGTTCCTCTAGATGACTTAAAATGGAATTACTTTGTTCAGGCAGTTAAACAACGGCCATATGAGATGGATGCAGAGTTTATCCAAACGTTTACAGATGATGAGATGCATATCTGGGGGTACTATGTGACACTCGCTACCTCATCTTTTGAAGCAAACTCGCCTGAGCGACAAAAGATGTTATTAGAAATTTATCAATGGTTAAATGGATAAGAATAGGATGTGATTAATTCAAAATGGAATCGTTTATGATCCGTGATTTACCCTACGAAGAACGACCGAGAGAGCGATTATTATTGGAGGGCGCACATTATTTATCTAATGCAGAATTGTTGGCCATTTTACTTCGAACGGGAAGTAAAGGTCAATCGGCATTAGCTATCGCGCAGAAACTTTTAAGGCAGTCTGAGGGCTTGAAGTTTCTAAATGAAATGACGGTTGAAGAGTTAATGAGTATTCAGGGAATCGGGGAAAGCAAGGCTATTCAGATTTTGGCAAGTATCGAACTTGGAAAACGAATTAGTAAAGCGAGTCATATTAAACAAGATTCTATTTTGTCTCCTGAGGATTGTGTCTCTTTTTTAGCAGCGGATATGAAACATTTAACACAAGAACATTTTATTGTCTTATTTTTGGATACTAAAAATTATATTATTGGTCAGAAGACGATTTTTATTGGATCTTTAAATAAGGCTATTGTTCATCCGAGGGAGGTTTTTAAAGAGGCGATTAAGCGATCATCTGCTTCTGTTATTTGTGCTCATAATCATCCGAGTGGGGATGCCACCCCATCTCAACAAGACATTCAGCTAACCCATCGGTTGTATGAGGCAGGGGAATTGATAGGAATTAGATTGCTTGATCATCTTATTATTGGAGATAATCAATTTACAAGTTTAAAGGAAAAAGGATACCTTTAATGAAAGAAACTCGTAGGTTAATCACTATTCAGTGAGATAATCGCTACGAGTTTTCTTTTTATTCTTTGTTTTCATGAAGGTGCTTCTGTTTTTCATCCTGACGAATTTCCCATTCAATAACAATGGTCATCAGGACACGAAGTAGGAAAATAGATCCGAGAATGATAAGTTCATTAAGACTTTGGATAAGTACTGTTTTTAAAATCTCGGCTGCTAATTTAAACTCAAGACCGGTTGCCATTGAGTTAGCAAATTGGTGTTTTGTCGGATAATGGTCCTTGAAAATAAGTGTTTTCATGTAATGATAGAACGCACGGAATGCGCCGAGCGTAATGATGAAAATGCCCATGGCTTCAAGGATTTGAATAATATAAGGTAAAAATTGTTCAATAAAATGTTCCAATGGTGACATACAGTTATTCCTTCCCAAGATAATCGAATCTTAGTCATAGTTTTCCTATTATAAAAAGTGTTTATACGATAAATTTATAGTTATAGAAATAAAAGTAGCTATTAGTGGACGGAAGAAGAGGGGGGGGCTTATTTATTTAGAGGAAGAGGTAATATTGATGGTTGAATGCCCACGTTTGGCATAGAATATAAAATGATGTGATTGATGGAAATCTCATTTTAACGTTTATATAGGAATTTGGATTGTTTATAGTCATAAATTTTATGATGAGTGAGAAACTTTCATGGATGTCATGTTTAGAGGGGAGAGTTTTAAATGAAGCATATAGGAACATGTCCATTACACACGCCGAGGTTATATTTAAGACGCTTTGAGGTGAGTGATGCTCAGATGGTATTTAATAATTGGAGTAGTGATGAAGAGGTGGCAAAGTTTGTGGCTTGGGCGCCGCATGAAAACGTAGAGATGACGCAACGCATTTTAGAAAGTTGGGAGCGGGCCTATCAATTAAAGGATACCTACCAATGGGCGATTGTTGATCGTGAAAATCAAGAAGTGATTGGTTCAATCTCACTTTTTCAATTTCATCGACGAGGAAGAAAGTTTTATTGCGAGTTAGGATATTGTTTAGCAAAAAATTATTGGAATAAGGGGTTAGCTACTGAAGCCGCCCATTGTGTATTAAGCTTTGCCTTTTTTGATGTGGGAGTTGATGTAGTGACAGCGAAGTATGATGTTTTGAATAAAGCTTCTGAGCGAGTGATGCAAAAGATTGGAATGACGCGTGATAAATATATTCGTCGTGCCGTGTTGACTGAAAGGCGTGGATGGGTAGATTGCGAGACTTACTTCATTTTAAAAAAGGATTTTAAATAAAAGGAGATACTTCTTTTTTAACCTCGCCTCGATCTCATGTAAATTGTGTGAAAAACATTATTTATGACGTTTTATGTGAGGAAAGGCTCTTGTTTCAGACTTATCAATTATATATAATAGGCAATATGGATTAGATTATTGTAAAGACGTAGGATGTGGTTAAATGAAGGGTGTTAATCATTTAAAGGTATTTTTGATTATTGTTTTAGTATTTATGACGCTTATTACGGTTGGATATACGATGCATCAGGAGACTCGTGGGTCTATTCCTCAGCGATTGATTAAGGATGGGATGGTTGTTGTTCAAACCGGTTATACGGGAATAGTTGAGGGCTTCAAACGTTTCTTTGTCAATTTGAATGACCTCTTTCATACATACGAAGAGAATAAAATGTTAAAACAACAGATGTATCAGTACGAATCATTAGAGGTTTATACGCATCAGTTAGAGGAACAGTTGGCTTCATTAGAAGATTTACAACAGACGGGAACGTCTTTAGTTGCGTATGAAACGATTAATGCGACAACGGTGATGCGTAATGTTGACCAGTGGCACGACTTTATTTTTATTAATAAAGGAAGTAAACAGGGGATGAAAGAGAATATGGCCGTGTTATCAAAAGAGGGATTTCTCATTGGTAAAATTATCTCAGTTACTGATTTTTCATCTAAAGTTAAGTTAATTAAGAATCAAGATTTTGGAAGTAAAGTTTCGGCTATTATCGATGGGAAAGAGGGTTCTATTGGAACCGTGGAAGGTTATGATTATACAACTGACGAATTAGTGATGACTCAGGTATCAAAAGATGTAAAAGTGGATAAAGGGGATAAGGTAATTACGAGTGGATTAGGTGGTGTATATCCTAAATCACTTTTAATCGGTTACGTGGATCGCATAGAGGTTAGTAAAGATGGATTAACCCAAACGTTGTACTTAAAAGGAGAAAAAAATTACGATAATATGGATTATGTAATTGTTGTAGCGCGTGAGGCGGTGACGATAGATCATGAGTAGATTAATTATTACGTTTGTGACCTGTTTTGTCATGGATAATCTATTAGTCAGTTTTTTGCCCATTGACCCTATTGTTAGCTATTACTGGGCAATTCCCAATGTCTTTTTAATCTGTTTAGCTTTTTTTACTTTTTATGATAAGGGAATTAGACCTTTTATTTTCGCTTTTATTTTCGGCTTTCTTTATGATGTGTGTTACGCGGATTTAATTGGTTTATATACTTGTTTGTTTCCTATTCTAACGTTTATTATGGTGAGGTTTGTTTCTCAAACCATGCCGATTAATTTGCTGTCGATGATGGCGATGGTCGCTATCTTGGTTATGGGAGAGGAATCCATCGTTTATTTTATTGTGAATACGATGAAAGCAACTAATATGTCAACGTGGACTTTTATCAAATATATTTTAATTCCAACGGCTTTTTTTAATATGCTAGTGACGATTGTTCTCTACCCCATGTTGAAATTTCAATTTAAAATTTATCAAAAAAAGGTTTTGAATGATTTTTAACTAAAAAGAAACGAATCTTGAGCGGACCCCCGACGATTAGACTAAAAAAACTAATTGTTGAGGGTTCGTTTTTTTTCTGTCGATTGTAAAAAGAGTGCAAGCCTCTCTCGAATGTTCTAACTTTTACGCTATACTCATATGATGCAATGAACAAGTCGCACAGATGAAAAAAGTGAGGGGGAAATATCGTGGCCAATTATAAAAAAAAGCATTCATCTTATCGATCGGCTCATGGTAATAAGCAGATTCAGCATTCTGCTGCTTATTATAGACAAAGGAGAAAGGAAGATGAAGGAACGTGGTTCATTAGACGTTTTATGTGTCAATCGATGATTTGTTTATGTGTGTTAATGGGAATCTTAGTTATTCAAAAGCTTCCAAACACAACGATGTACGAGACTGTAAAGAGTTCGGTCATGGGAAATTTTCCATTTGCCAAATACGAAAAAATGTATCAGAACTTCTTGTCAAATATGTTGCCGTTTGAATTTAAATTACCGAGCGATGAAGAGGTAGCGGCAGTGAATGGTGGCGTATCATCAACCATGGATGAGTCAGGAAATCAGGTGGCGTCTAACGATGAAAAAGATACAGAGTTTAATTTGAAAAAGGCGATTAAAAAGGCGACTAATAATGTGGCTTTAAAGGACTACGAAGATGGAGTGGTGATTCAGGCTAAACAGACAGAATCGATTAGAAGCTTTGTATCGGGAATTGTTTTGAACTTAGGTGTCGATGAGAAGATAGGTAATTATGTTAATGTCCAACTACCAGATGAATGGGTCCTAACGATTGGCTTTTTAGAAAATAGGGGAGTTAGTCAGTATCAACACATTAAGGTGGGTGACGAGCTTGGCGTTGGTTCGGTTTTAGAGCTACCGGGGACAGATTTTGAAGAAGAGGCGTTTTATTATTTATCATTAAAAAATGAGGAGGGAGAGTACCAAGATATTATGGATTACTTAAAATCATTGCAATAAATAGGGGGGCTTAATGATGCGTCCAAAACGAATAAAGTTTGATCCTTCTTTTTATGCGATGACCTTACTCGCAATTTTTCTTGGATATTTAAATGAATATATTATATTTGCTCTAACTATTTTAGTTCATGAGTGTGGTCATCTAATGATGGCCGCTTTTTATAACTGGAGGTTTGAACGAATAAAATTCTTTGCCTTCGGAGGCATTATGGAATTCCAGGGAGAATTAAATAAATCGAATGTGGAAGATTTTGTTGTAAGTAGCGGGGGAATTGTTTTTAATTTTCTTTGTTTTTTACTCTTAATTCTAGCCCGTGAAAGGATAAGTCCATATGTTAATTTAACGCTGTATGATTATGCGATAGGAAGTCAGTTGTTTGTTATCTTTTTTAATTTGACACCATTACCACCTTTAGATGGAAGCCGGTTATTAAATGCGTTTTTGTGTTGTTATTTTCCGTATAAGGTAGTTTTAAAGATAATGAAGATAATAAATATAGTCTTAATTGTTCTTTTTATGGCCATAACATTTTTTAACGATTTTCGACAAATCTATCTTGTTATGTCATTTCTTGTTTATTCGACGATTAAGTACAATAAACAAATTTATTTCCTATTTCAACGGTTTTTATTACAGAAAAGAATGTATACAAATGTGGATTTACCAAATAAAATTATTAAATTTAGGAATCATTCCTTGGAGGATAATTTTTATCGTGGATATTTTAACACGTTTCAAATTAACCACCGATTACATGATGAGACGAGCTGGTTGAAGTTAAAATATGAGGAAAATGCGGTCCTAAGTGTTGACGCTCCTTATAAAACTGACTAAAATAGGAGAGACAAGATGAGATGAAGTTGGAGGCGGAGCATAAGGTGGCACAATTGACAGATGATATTTCCGTACTAGTAGTAGATGATAATGAGATTAACTTAATGTTGATGGAAGATATATTAGATGTCATGGACATCAAAAAAGTAAAAACACTTGAAAGTGGGATTGAAGCAATTAAGGAAATTGAGAACAACCCAAATTATGATGTTGTAGTGATGGATATTTGTATGCCGGTTATGGATGGATATGAGGCATCAAAACAACTAAGAAAGATTGGATATGAGGGGCGTATTATTGCCTTGACGGCAAATCAGTTATCAAAAGATGATTCAAAATTTCAAGAGGCGATGATGGATGATATTCTATTAAAGCCCGTTGATCTAATGATGATAAAAAAAGTATTAGGGTGTTAGGGAATACCTTAATACTTTTTTTAGTTAATAGAAGAAAGGCGAAATTACAGCACCTTTTTATCGCAGACGTTCATAGAAGGGATGAAAAGACACGAGATGCCTATGTTTTATAGGGAAGTTTGAAGGAGTCTGTAAAATTTAGTATATATGTTCAAAGAAAAAATCGAAAAAGGTAGAGATAACCAGCTATAAAACGTTGACGAATGATTTTTGCTTTGCTATAATGAACTATGTTGTTAGCACCTTAGGGTACTACAACCGCACGGATAAGGTTTAAATACAACTTGTATACCTTAAATGGCGAGTCTTAGTTAAATTTTAAGGAGGTGCAGGTAATGTACGCTATTATTAAAACTGGTGGTAAACAATTAAAAGTTGAAGTAGGTCAAGCAATCTACATTGAAAAATTAAATGTTGCTGAAGGTGATGTTGTTACTTTCGACGAAGTATTATTCGTTGGTGGAGAAAACGCAAAAGTTGGTGCTCCATTAGTAGAAGGTGCAACTGTAACTGCAAAGGTTGAAAAACACGGTAAAGGTGAAAAAATTATTGTGTTCAAATACAAACCTAAAAAAGGTTACAAAAAGAAACAAGGTCACCGTCAACCATACACTAAAGTTGTTATCGAAGCAATTAACGCTTAATTAAATCGACGATGATTACAGCCAATTTTCACTATAAAAATAATAAAGTTGAGTCATATGAAATTAGCGGCCATGCATTTGCAGGTGAACCCGGTGAAGATTTAGTCTGCGCTGCGGTGAGTGCAGTAACATTTGGCTTAACAAATTCCATTATCAACTTAGATGAATCAGAACTTAGCATAAAAATGGAAGATGGTTATTTATTAGTTGAAAATCTTCCAACTAGTGAAGCTGCTCAAACGCTAATCTATGGAATGATTACTTCTTTGCACACAATTGAAGAAGAACAATTTAAATACTTAACAGTTATAGAAAATAAGTAGGAGGTGGCCCAATGTTAAAGTTAAATTTACAATTTTTCGCATCTAAAAAAGGTGTTGGTTCTACAAAGAACGGTCGTGACTCTGAGTCTAAACGTTTAGGAGCTAAATTAGCTGATGGACAATATGCTTCTGCAGGATCAATTATCTATCGTCAACGCGGAACTAAAATTTATCCAGGAACAAACGTAGGTATGGGTGTGGATCACACTTTATTCTGTAAAATCGATGGTGTTGTTAAATACGAACGTTTAGGACGTGACAAAAAACAAGTTTCTGTATACCCAGAAGCTAAGTAATCGATTTAATCAATCCCCTGATCAGCCGATTAGGGGATTATTTTTTATGCCTTTTTTTCGTATGAGTTTATAAGTTTATTTTAATACTATATATAGACCGAATTAGATTATTTTCAATCCTATTTGAGGGAAGTATAAATAGCCTATAACCGTTTATTTTTATGATTAGATTAAAGTCTAGATAGGGCATGCCGATTAAAAAGTTTTCCGAAGATATTAGTAGAGGATAGCAAGACGTTTATAACCTATGTTATTTTTGCTTGACTCAATGATGCGCATTCTAAGGTACAGGAGTGTGTCTTCGGGTATGGCATGGAGTTTTAGCTGATTTTTTGTTATATAAATAGCACTCTTATTTTCATATATAGGAAAAGTGATGGATTGTTTTCGTTCTTGAAATTTTTAAAGAGTAGTTTAGTCTACTCTATTCATCGCATGCTAAGTCTGTGCCAGAAGGTTTGGGGTTATTTACTTCGTTGATCTCTTACGTTGAAAATATTTATGAGGTACATGTTGAAGAATACTACGTTGAAATGAAGAACCATTTCAATGAATAGAATTGAGGGATACACTTGTTTATCGATCAAGTCAAATTAAAAGTGGCGGCTGGTAATGGTGGAAATGGTGCCGTAGCCTTCCGTCGTGAAAAATATATTGCCAATGGTGGTCCTGCAGGTGGTGACGGAGGAAACGGAGGTAGTGTCATCTTCGTTGCGGATGAGGGATTGTCGACACTATTGGATTTACGTTATAACCGTGTCTTACAGGCGAAAAATGGTGAGAACGGAATGGCAAAAAGTTGCCACGGAAAAAATTCTGATGATTTAATTATTAAAGTTCCTGTTGGGACTATTGTTTATGATAATAGTACGAATCTGATTATCGCTGATTTAACTGAAAATGGTCAGCGTGCGATTATTGCTAAGGGAGGACGCGGTGGACGTGGAAATATTCACTTTGCTACTCCGCGTAATACGGCTCCTGAGCTTGCTGAAAATGGTGAACTTGGACAAAAACGAGAAATTCGTGTTGAATTAAAAGTGTTAGCAGATGTCGGATTAGTTGGGTTCCCAAGTGTTGGTAAATCGACATTGATTTCTGTTGTATCAGCATGTAAACCTAAAATTGCAGCTTATCACTTTACAACGCTTGTTCCTAATTTAGGAGTTGTTCGTGTTCCAGATGGTCGTTCGTTTGTCATGGCAGATTTACCGGGATTAATTGAAGGTGCTGCAACTGGGGCAGGGCTTGGACATCAATTTTTACGCCATATTGAGCGTACACGTGTTATTTTACACGTTATTGATATGTCTGGAATGGAAGGACGCGACCCATACGAAGACTATGTAACTATTAATAATGAACTTGCACAATATCGCTATAAATTGATGGAACGTCCTCAAATTATTGTTGCCAATAAAATGGATATTGGGGATGCAGAGGAAAATTTAAAAGCATTCAAGGAAAAAGTTGGAGACGATATGACGATTATTGAAATTTCGGCTGCAACACGTCAAGGAATTGATCAGTTACTCTATAAAACGGCTGATTTATTGGAAACAACGCCACAATTCCCATTATATGATGAGGAAGAAATGGAACAATCAGTTACATATAAATTCACACCTGAAGAAGCGAAGTTTCATATTTCTCTTGGAGATGATGGGGTTTATGTGGTTTCTGGACCGCATGTGGAAAGAATTTTCCATCAAACAGATTTCAACCGAGAAGCTTCTGTTATGCGTTTTGCTCGTCAGTTACGCCAGCTTGGTGTCGATCAGGCGTTACGTGATCTTGGGGTGGAGGATGGAAATCTTGTTCGTATCCTTAACTTTGAATTTGAATTTAAAGATTAATTTATTTATTATTTCTATACTAGGTTCCCTAATGAGGGGACCTTTTTTCGTTAGGAAATAAAAAGATAGGGAATGGATCTTTTAGCAAAATATCGGGGTGGCAAGGGGAAGTTTCCCATTAAAATATGAGTAAAGGTGGGACCGCGAGCCAGCAAAGGAATTTTAAAAGGTTATAGGCTTATCGAGTATTCATCTTTTTGTCCTCAAGTTAAATGATGCTGTGTCACTTGATAATGTTAGCTTAATTTTAAAGGTTCACTCTTAAGCGCTATGCTTTAGGCGTTGAAAATTATGATGGTGTTAAGTTCTCCCTTTTTCCAATGAAAAATGTATGGGGTGTTGGAAGTATCCTATATGAAGGGATTGTTTTTATGTCAGGGAGTTAGATGCGAACGCTTGAATCGCTTCTCGTTTGAGAAAGTGTTTTTCTATCTCAAGGAATCTATGAGGATCTAAAGATTCAAGGTCTATCATCTTTTTTCATTATCGGATCAACTTTTTAAGGAAGTTTGACATTAGGAAAAGAAATGATGTGTGATCAAGTTTTCTTTTTCTTCTAAAAAGGGGAACTGACATAAGTGGGTCGAAGTAAAGATTCTAGATTTAGAAGTTAATGGGGTGAAAATAGAAAAATACGCTGTTGGTATAAGTTTGTTATATTCATAAAAATGTCATCATATATTGTAGGGAGATGATGTAGAGAGGAGAATCAGGCTTATGAAAATCCACATTGTGCAAAGAAATGATACATTTCAGTCTATTGCTGAAAAATACAATGTCAGTGTTCAGGATTTAATCGGGATGAATACCCATATTAATCACTTAGCTGGCCTTGTTCCTGGGTTAAAAGTCAAAGTTCCTTCACCTGTTCGTAAAGAAGAATCTAATGTCGCACAACATATCCAAAAATATTACCCTAATTTAGACACTAATCCGATTGAACTAAAACCGACTCAAGCCCCTGCGGCAGAAGCTGTTGTGGTCCAAAATGTTCAACAGAGTCAGGTTCAAGTGTCGCCCGCTCACCAAGAGGTGACGCAAAAGGAAGAAGTAAAACCGATTCCATTAAAGCCTTTAAAAGAAGAAACGCCAACTGCCCCAAATGATGGTGTTAAAGTCGAAGTTGGGGGCGTAGCAAAAACGGTTGAGCAGTGTCAAGTATCGGTTAATGAAACGGTTTATAAAAAGCCAGATGAGGCGACTAGTAACACTTCACAAGTTGCCCAACAGGCACCATATCCGTTTCCAGCAACGCCATCGATGATGTATCCTCCGTATCAGGCGGGATGCTTATCGGGAGCGGCCCCTTATCCAAGTCACTATATGAATCCTTGTGCGGTTCCTCCTTATCCAGGTGCTTATGTGAATCCTTATGCTGCAAGAGGCGTACAAGATGAAAGATTCTTTATTGGTGGTTTTGGTTATCCATTCTTCGGTGGAGGATGGGGATGGGGAGGATACCCTTATTATGGAGGATGGGGATGGGGAGGATATCCCTATTACGGTGGATGGTACCGTTATCCATACCTATGAATATAACACATGATTAAGAGAGGGTGCCTTGGCATCCTTTTTTAATTACTTTAATACGTTAACTAAGTGTTTAAGTGCGATTTTCGATGATTTTCTTTTAGGAAATAACATTTATTTTATGAAAAAAACATATGATGAAATGAGTTAAATGGGGAAATGAAGGAGTTGGGGGATTGATGGAGGATGTGAAGCATGCGTATGAAATTCTTGGGGTAACCCCGACGATGTCGCTTGAAGAGATAGAAAATGTTTATGAATGTTTAGTAGACGACTTTTTAAAGCAGAATCATGATTCTTCGCAGGATGAAAGGTTATTGCAATGGGCGGAGGCATTTGAATGTATTGTGGAAAGTCGTATTGATCTTACAGCTTGTTCTGTAAAGGAAAACCGAGGTCAAAAAGTGTTAATCATTCTTTTAAAGGTTGTCGCGGTTATTATATTTTCATGCATACTGATTAAGGAAATTAGCTGGTTGGAGCAACCTGATCCCTCACCTGTTGGTGGAGTAACAACCGATGAGTTATCGAATAATTTTGAGTTGGTTTTATCAAAATTTGATGAGACGAGTTATTGGGATTGGGGGTATTATGAGCAGAAGGACGAATGGACGGTTGTCGTCGCCATTAAGGTTTTGGAAGCGAGTGCGGAGGGAGCCTTAGTTAGCGCATATAATTTTAAATTAGGGGATGATAGTCCAGTAACGACGGTCTCAAAAGATGTTTATAAGGACGAGGAGATTAATCACCTTCATTATCTAGGAAAATATAGTGAACTTGTTCCTCAAAGTCATAAGTTTGCTATTACATTTAGCGTATCTCCCTTTATGCCTGGCGAGCAACGAATCCTTTATTATGAATTTCCTAATGGACGGAAGATTGAGGTAGGTCGTTTAAAGCTCGAAAATATGAATGACCATGAGGATCATGGAATATTGGTTTAAAGGAAAAAAGAGAAGAAGATGTTTATTTTTTTAACGCCGATGGGATTGATAATAAAATAGCGTGAGTAAAAGCATCCCATTCTTGATAAAAACGTCGTTATGTGATGAACGGGATAGACCGACTATTTTTAGTAAGCATAAGGGGTTTTGATAAAAAAGAAATCGCCACCGGCATATCTTGAAACTGGGGGATAAAGAAGAGGGGGGACTATCGTGGAAATTAAAATCATGAGTCAGAAAGAGGCAGAGGAATGGAGTTATAACCAGTGGATGGAGGTTACATTGTTAGTTTCAATTTTGGGGACCCACGCGCCTACGCCCAATTTTTATAGAAATCCTCGAATTATTGATATGATTTCAGTAAGTTTTGATGATATCCATGAGGTGCACGGTGACCAGACATTACTATCAGAGGAGGATTGTCTAAGAATTGGCGAGTTTATTTTAAATCATTTTGATCAGGTGGAAACGATTGTTATTCATTGTTCAACGGGAGAATCCAGATCAGCGGCTATCGCCTTCGCTGTTTGTCGCCTCCTCGGACTTGATGATCGCTGGATTTTTGAATCACCCAAATATTCACCCAATACATACTGTGTTAAAAAGCTTAATCGGGTGTTAGAGCTAGGCCTTAGTGAGGAAGAAATTGTATCCCGATTTGAATATAAAAAAAGACATTAGAGTTCCTAATGTCTTTTTTGTTGATGATGTTGAAAGATTAAAACCAAGCAGGCAATTAAAGCGGTGATTCCTCCCATGAGGAAAGGTAGTTTACTTCCTAAATCGTATAGAAATCCGGCACTTAATGATCCGATAACCATTCCGACAGAACGTGATGAGTTTTGAATACCCATGATTTCTCCTGCATTGTTTTTGGCCTGCTTAGAAATCATACTTTGATAAATAGGTTGTGCCAAGGGCATGACGATAAAGAAGGTCATCAAACAAATGCACGTTAATAATAGGTTTGTTGTGCCTGACCATACAAGTAGCGAAGTAGCTGTTAATCCAATGATCACGATTAGCGTTTTAAACTCATCGTATTTTTTGGCAAGCCGAGGACTAATAAGAAAATTTCCTAAAACTGCGCAGATAGGAACTACACTGAGGATAAGACCGTTTAATTGAGTAGGTAGCTTTAAATCTGACTCAACAAAGTATCCGATGGTTGAGTTATAGGCTGTTGTTGTAATGTTCATTAATGCAACGGTTAGAATGAGTGAGGTCAATAGTGGACCAAATTCAATCTGAGATTTTTTAAAAGTAAGGTGGCTTAATGAGAGGGTTGTTTTTCCTTCTTTTTTATTGACTAGGGTATCCTCTGTTAAGAAAAAGAGACAGATTGTTAATAAAATACAACAAATGAACTGTACAATGAAACTGTTTTGGTAATGTGTCGCTCCAAGCCATCCTCCAATATTTGAACCGGCAGCTGCCCCCATTGAAGTAGTTGCTGCAAGATAGGCGAGTGATTTTGCGCGACCTTTTGCCGACGACAAATCGCTGATGCAGGCCATGATGACCGCTACGTAACTAACACTTAGGATTCCCCCAAGAACACGAAAGATAGAAATTGTAATGGCCGATTGACTCAGCCCAAATCCTAATTGCGTCATGCCGTAGCCTAAAACCCCGAGCATTAGGAACTTTTTTCGTCCCTTATAATCTGAAAGGCTTCCCCAGATGGGAGAAAAGATATAGCTTCCAATTGACATAAGGGCGAAGAAGAGTCCGAACATATAAGAGGGTAACTCTAATTCATTAATGAGCCGCGGAGTCACGGGGTGTGCGAAGTTAAAGACGGTCATAATTAAAAAGTTAAAAAATAAGAATTTCCGTAATGTTTTTTGTTCCATAAAGCCTCCTTATAAAATGTTTGACTAATGACAGGATTAATAAGTCTAAACAAACACTATCATTATATAAAATTTAACATTCAACTACAAATGTTAAGTGTTAAAAGTCGAACGAAAGTTACCTCCTCCTTATCATATAGGAGCTAAAAAAAGCGTATGTTTCTAGTAACACGACGATGTTTTGCAACGATAGGATATAACACTGAAAGGGGGGAAGTTGCAAGCCATTAAATCTTGCAACAAAAAGGATGGGTATAAAAAATAAAACTTATTATAGAAACTGGTATCAACAATGGAGAGAAGAAGAACAAATAAGGTTAGAAAAACAATCGACGAATGAACTAAGAACGTATCAATATAATGTCGATACAACCCAATACCGAGCCAATCATGATTTAGGTAGAAAAAATGTTGGTTATACACGAAATAATCATCGTAAATCGCAGTCCCCGTATCAAAAAACTAGAAATGGAAATCAGATGGCAGACATTACGCTATCTACTCAAAACTCATTTGCGGATATATTACGTGGAATTTTAGTTGGAATCCCGTTGGTTGTTGTATTACTTACGGTTCTTTATGTCGGTGGGGTTATTCCTCAGAATCAGGTAAATCAATTTTTAGGTCTTTCGACTAACAAAGTAGTAACTGATTATATCGGCAAGTATGATGAGCTGATGCTACTACATAATGAAATTAATAAAAGTTTGTCTGATCATATGAGTACGGGTAATTTTTCTAGTGTTTATCTTCAGGAATTAAAAGAGAAACAAAATCAGATAGCGGTTAAAACTCAGGAAATCATGGCTACAGAAGGGGATAACTTTTCTGAGATGGGACGCCTATTGAATCTTAAACTAACTAGCCTTAATCAGTTAATGGGTAAACTTGAAGGTAGCGAATCTCTAACTGAGGAAGTGAAACAGGCCTACAATCAGTTTGTAAGTGATCAAAATGAGGTAGGAAACCAAATTGTCCTAGCATTGACTAACCTTTTAGATGCCAATAAGATTCCATATACGAAAGAAGTAAATGGAGCCATTCAAATTAAATAAAAAAAGTCATTCAACGCGTTTGAATGACTTTTTTTATAAAGAATTACTTGAAAAACGTCTTTAAGGTAGCGGGATAGGATTTGTTTTGGGTAAATGAGGATTAAATGATGAAAAAAGCCACCCAAACGAATGAATCGGCTTAAAATAGCCTAATATAATATGTAAACAGAAACGTGTTCTACGTTTTGTATAGAAAAATGGAATGCAAGGATTAAGGTCGTATAAGACACAGGCGTGTTCAGTTAAAGTTCTTTACGGAGTAAAGAATAGCTAGGTTTCATAGATACTTTAAAAGTATAGGGTTAATAAATTAAAAATGGCGAATATAGATCTGAAGGGAGGGAATGATTAAAACGAAGGAGTAAAACTTCTATTTTTATAGAAAAATATATGATATAATAATATTTTTCATAATTAGACAGAAAAAGATAATTATTGCCATGTGGGAAGATTAATGATAAACTTAAAAATGGTATTTTAATATAGGTATTAAAAATTAATAGCTAGAAATTTTAATATAAACGTAGGATATAAGTAAATATAATGCTATCACAGTAACGCAAGGCTTGAATGATTCGTTACTTTAAGATAAGGAGAAATAGATATATGGATTATAAACTAATTGCAACAACGACGTTTGGAATCGAAGCCGTTACGGCGAAGGAGTTACGACAACTAGGTTATGAAGATTTACGCTTAGAAAATGGAAAGGTTCATTTCGAGGGTGATGAAATGGATATTGCAATTACTAATACGTGGTTAAGAACGGCTGACCGTGTTTTAATTAATATTGCAGAATTTGAGGCAACAACATTCGAAGATTTATTTAATCAAACCGAAGCGATTGATTGGAGTCAATACATCCCTGTTAATGGAAAAATGCACGTTGTCGGAAAGTCAATTAAATCTACATTACATAGCGTTCCTGACTGTCAAGCGATTGTAAAAAAAGCGGTAGTAAAGAGTATGCAACGCGCCTATAATCAGGATTGGTTTTCTGAGGACGGGCCAGTTTATAAGATAGAGGTAGCCCTTCTAAAAGATATGGTAACGTTAACGATTGATACAACAGGTCCGGGGTTGCATAAACGTGGCTATCGTGAGTTCGCGGGGGAAGCGCCGTTAAAAGAAACATTAGCAGCTTCACTAATTCTCTTATCTCGTTGGAAACCGGAACGACTTTTAGTTGATCCATTTTGTGGGTCAGGGACCATTTTAATTGAAGCTGCTATGATTGGAAACAACATTGCACCGGGATTAAATCGTACGTTTGTTTGTGAAGAATGGCCATCAATGGACAAAGAAATTTTTGAACAGGTTCGTGATAGTGCCCGAAAGGCGATAAAAAATAACTCATTACGTATGTTTGGTTATGATATCGATCCTCAAGTGTTACGCACTGCACGTCAAAATGCTGAAAAAGCTGGAGTTTCAAAAGCGATAGAATTCCATCAGTTAGATTTCCATAAATTCTCTTCAAATTATAAATATGCTTATATGATTACAAACCCTCCTTATGGGGAGCGCCTTGGTGAAGAGGATGAAGTATTTAAATTAAATAAAAAAATTGGAATGATGAAACGAAAATTATCGACATGGGATTTCAATATTCTAACGTCGTTCTCTAAATTCGAAAAAGCGTTTGGTCGCCAGGCAGATAAGAATAGAAAGTTATATAATGGGCGTATTTTAACGCGTTATTATCAATATTTTGATAATAATTTAAAACAAAAATATGGATCAGTTGTGCCGGTAGTTGAAGAAAAATCGGAGTAGAATAAAGTGTTGTTCAGGAAAATTCTTCTTTCGAACGTTTATAACAAATAGATGAAGTAGGCCCGTATCCCATTAGTAAATAAAAAAGGATGTTCTTCTTATTAAGAAGACATCCTTTTTTATTTACTCTCTGAATTAACAGTGTTATATAAAATTATAAAAAATAGTAAAAGGAGAGTATATAAATTTTAAAAGGAGGTATTCTATAAACGATAGTTCCATTACACTTAAAACATATCTCAAGCAAAATGAAATTAAGATATTGCTTTTAAATGAAGGTAACTAGTTAATATATTTTATACTTATATTTTGGAGGTTTTTCAAAATGGCAACAGGAACAGTAAAATGGTTTAACGCCGATAAAGGATATGGATTTATTACTGCAGATAGTGGTGACGAAGTGTTTGTTCACTTTTCTGAAATTCAAGGAGACGGATTCAGAACTCTAGAAGAGGGACAAAAAGTTGAATTCGAGGTTACACAAGGTGATCGTGGACCACAGGCTTCAGGCGTACAAAAATTATAAAAATTTAAATATAAAAGAGTCGATTTTATTCGACTCTTTTATATTTAAAATACTCGCCTATTATTTAAATAAGACTTATAATAAGGGAAGACCTTTTATTAAACATATGAACTTATTAGGATTCATTCATTTATATTTACTTAAAGGACGAAAAAATTATTTATAATCAAGGGGGAAGTAATAATGAAATCTGTGACTATTCAGTCTTTAAAGGAAAAGTTAGATTCAATTGATATCATTGATATTCGGGAGGTTGAGGAGTTTAATGCATTACCTAAACTTAAACAAGCCAAACATATTCCAATGAATCAGTTGATTCAAAAACCAGAGTCTTATTTAAATAAGCAGGAATGTTATTATTTAATTTGTCGGTCAGGAGCGAGAACTGCAAATGTTACTCAGTATTTAGATAGCCTTGGATATAACGTTATCAATGTAACCGGAGGAATGTTGGAATATTATAACGAGCGGAAAGCTTAATGAAGTAATCTTTTGTATTGAATTTTTAAAGGTAATGCCATTACTATCCTAGGCAGCAACGAGCAATCTAACAAAAAGAATGTTCGAACGAAAATGAAGCGATTAGCGTATCTTTTATTGATGAAAGAGGTAGTTCTAAAGGGCCGATTTTATAAATAAGATGATGGTAGGAATTTATAAATAGATGATGAATCGGTTAGGAGAGGAAATGTGGAGTTAGAAATTATTCGTTTTATACAAAGCTTTCATACCCCGCTTTTAGATCAATTATTTCAGTTTATTACCCAATTTGGAGAGGCGCCTTTTAAGATTATGTTTGTCTTAGGAATATACTGGTGCATTGATAAAAGGATGGGTGAATATTTAAGTTATTCGTTTTATACAAATTTAATGTTTAATCATACGGTAAAAAACATTGTTAATGCAAAAAGACCTATAGGAGAAGAAGGAGTTCGCTCGCTAAGGGTTTCAACTGCGACAGGTAGTTCTTTCCCAAGTGGACATTCACAGGGTGCTGCTTCTACCTATGGTGCCGCCTATTTGATTTTAAGAAGGTATAAATCAGCCATCATTTTATTGATACTGGTTTTACTTGTTGGGTTGTCACGGCTTTACCTAGGGGTTCATTACCCAAAAGATGTGGTGTGCGGAATTTTGTTTGGTTTAACGATTAGTTACTGTACATACAGGTTGTTTTTAAGGTCTGAGGATAAAAGTAAACTCTATTTAGCTACGCTTGTTTTATTCCTTCCCTTTCTTTTAGTATTACCACATCATCCTGCTCATATGGTAGGTGAATATTTAGGGTTTATAGTCGGTGTAGCCTTTGAAAAAAAATATGTAAATTTCAAAGTTAAGGGACGAATTGCGATGCGGTTATTTCGTTTTATGATAGGAATCGTATCTTTATTTATTTTAAAATGGTTCCTCATAACCTTGCCCTTTAAAGGCATGGTTTATCAATTTTTATACGGAGGATTGCTAGCTTTTTATAGCTTTGCAGGTTATCCCTATCTATTTAGATGGCTAAATAAAGGTAAGCATTGATGACTTACCTTTATTTTTTTGAAAAAAATGCGAAAATTGTTTTGACAAACCCGTTAAAGGATGATATTATTAAGAAGTTCCAAAAAGCGACAAAGAACGAGAAAATAAAAAAACTTTTGACATAAGTTGTTGAATGTGTTAAGATAAGAAAGTCGTCTTGAGAGAAGGCCCGTTGGTGAAGCGGTTTAACACACATGCCTTTCACGCATGCATACACGGGTTCGAATCCCGTACGGGTCACCATTAAAAATAATAGATCGGGAAGTGGCTCAGCTTGGTAGAGCACCTGGTTTGGGACCAGGGGGTCGCAGGTTCGAATCCTGTCTTCCCGACCATAATAAAAAGGCGGAGTAGCTCAACTGGCTAGAGCGTACGGTTCATACCCGTGAGGTTGGGGGTTCGAGTCCCTCCTCCGCTACCAAAATAAATATGGAAAAATGGAGGAATACCCAAGTCCGGCTGAAGGGATCGGTCTTGAAAACCGACAGGGCGTGAAAGCGTCGCGGGGGTTCGAATCCCTCTTCCTCCGCCATATTAAAATAAATAAACATCGCGGGGTGGAGCAGTTGGTAGCTCGTCGGGCTCATAACCCGAAGGTCGCAGGTTCAAGTCCTGTCCCCGCAACCAAAAGGTCCAGTGGTGTAGCGGTTAACATGCCTGCCTGTCACGCAGGAGATCGCGGGTTCGATTCCCGTCTGGACCGCCATTTAAATAAAAGGCTTGGTAGCTCAGTCGGTAGAGCAAAGGACTGAAAATCCTTGTGTCGGCGGTTCGATTCCGTCCCAAGCCACCATATAAGGTCCAGTGGTGTAGCGGTTAACATGCCTGCCTGTCACGCAGGAGATCGCGGGTTCGATTCCCGTCTGGACCGCCATTTAAATAAAAGGCTTGGTAGCTCAGTCGGTAGAGCAAAGGACTGAAAATCCTTGTGTCGGCGGTTCGATTCCGTCCCAAGCCACCATACAGGGTCCAGTGGTGTAGCGGTTAACATGCCTGCCTGTCACGCAGGAGATCGCGGGTTCGATTCCCGTCTGGACCGCCATTTAAATAATAAATAAAAGTCCTGCTAGCTCAGTTGGTAGAGCATCTGACTTTTAATCAGAGGGTCAGAGGTTCGAGTCCTCTGCAGGACACCATTTTAAAAAAAGGTGCGTGCCTGAAATAATGAAATGCCTGGGTGGCGGAACTGGTAGACGCACAGGACTTAAAATCCTGCGGGTGGTGACACCCGTGCCGGTTCGATTCCGGCCCTAGGCACCAACTTAAAAGCGCCTATAGCTCAATTGGATAGAGCGTTTGACTACGGATCAAAAGGTTAGGGGTTCGACTCCTCTTGGGCGCGCCATAAAAAGTGTTAAAAAGGCCCGTTGGTGAAGCGGTTTAACACACATGCCTTTCACGCATGCATACACGGGTTCGAATCCCGTACGGGTCACCATTAAAAATAAAAGTGGAGGATTAGCTCAGCTGGGAGAGCATCTGCCTTACAAGCAGAGGGTCGGCGGTTCGAGCCCGTCATCCTCCACCATAAAGAGCCGGAATAGCTCAATTGGTAGAGCAACTGACTTGTAATCAGTAGGTTGCGGGTTCAAGTCCTGCTTCCGGCACCATATGGCGATTGTGGCGAAGTGGTTAACGCATCGGATTGTGGCTCCGACATTCGTGGGTTCGATTCCCATCAGTCGCCCCAGTATGCGGGTGTAGTTTAATGGTAGAACTTCAGCCTTCCAAGCTGACTGTGAGAGTTCGATTCTCTTCACCCGCTCCAATATGAATTTTAACATCCTTCGGGATGTTTTTTTTATTTTCATGTACGGGGTGGAAATCGAGGATGGTATAATATTTTTAGAACGCTAAGCAATAGGCGTCGTAGAATTATGGATGAAAGAGGGGGTAACTAAGTGAAGAAAGTTTGTTTGGCAGCTCCGCATTTATATGAGGAGAGGAATGAAAAGATAACTCTTGATCGGTTTTTAAATGGTGAGCAAGCGGGTGACTTAGAGATTGTAAAGTTTGAAAAGGAACTTTCATCATACGTTGGTACTAGAAAAGCTTTGGTTCTTTCGAGTGGTACGGTGGCTATCCGTCTTGCCTTGAAGTCGCTTGGTGTGAAAAGTGGGGATGTCGTTTTCTGGTCATCAATTACGTATCCTCCATCTTGTCAAGCTATACTTTCTTTAGGAGCAACGCCAGTATTTATCGATATTGATCCTTTAACTTGGGGGATGTGCCCACAATCTTTAAGGCTAGCCTTTCAACAATTAAAAGAGAAAGGGCAACGACCACGTGCCGTTGTCGTTGTTAATTTGTATGGCCAAAGTGCGGATATGGATCCTATTTTAGAGATTTGTCATGAGTATGGAGTGCCTGTTTTAGAAGAGGCAGCTGAGTCATTAGGTGCGACTTATAAAGGACGTATGAGTGGTACCCTAGGCGCAGTAGGGATTTATTCCTTTAATAAAAATAAGATAATTACGACTTTATTTGGAGGGGGAGCATTAATATCAAATGACCCCTCATACGTTGATAAAGCTAGAGATTGTTTATCTGAGAATAGAAATGATTTAATGTCACCTATCGCGGCAAGTATAGGGCGTAGGCAACTTGAGGTGTTGGCTAAACGTCTTGAAAGAAAAAAAGAAATTTATGAAACGTATAGGCGCGCTTTTAAAGAGATAGGTGAAATAGAAATGATGAATATTTGCGATTATGGACATTCGAATTACTGGTTATCTGTTATGACGGTTAAGAGGGGTTCTGTAGTAACCAGTAAGGAAATTATGGAAAAATTGAAATCTCATCATATTGAATCACGACTTGTTTGGAAGCCAATGCATTTTCAACCGGATTTTTCCGACTTTCCTTTTTTTACAATACAGGAGGGGACTTCTATTGCAGAGGATTATGCAAATAGAGGGATTTGCTTGCCTTCTGATACCCAAATGACACAAGGGGAACAAGAGCGAGTGGTAAATATTGTTAAACAATTGTTTATAAATAGTAAGTAATGAACTAAAAGATTGAAAGTAACCGGATAAGATATTACGGGTACTTTCTTTTTTATCGTTTTAAAGATTTGACTTATCTTAAAAAGAGATCGGGGATTGGATTAGGGGAGTGTGCAGAAAAAGTTATTAATTATTTAAGTTTAAAAAATTTAAAATAGGTAATATTAAAAAAGTAATAATTTTTTCAGAAAAAAACTTTGACAAATAAAAAGAATGATGATATTATAAAAAAGTCCTAAAAAACGACAAAAACAAATAAAAAAAAGTATTTGACAAATCTTGTTGGATGTGTTAAGATAAAAAAAGTCGTCTTGAGAGAAGGCCCGTTGGTGAAGCGGTTTAACACACATGCCTTTCACGCATGCATACACGGGTTCGAATCCCGTACGGGTCACCATTAAAAATAAAGATCGGGAAGTGGCTCAGCTTGGTAGAGCACCTGGTTTGGGACCAGGGGGTCGCAGGTTCGAATCCTGTCTTCCCGACCATAATAAGAAGGCGGAGTAGCTCAACTGGCTAGAGCGTACGGTTCATACCCGTGAGGTTGGGGGTTCGAGTCCCTCCTCCGCTACCAAAACGAATATGGAAAAATGGAGGAATACCCAAGTCCGGCTGAAGGGATCGGTCTTGAAAACCGACAGGGCGTGAAAGCGTCGCGGGGGTTCGAATCCCTCTTCCTCCGCCATATTAAAATAAATAAACATCGCGGGGTGGAGCAGTTGGTAGCTCGTCGGGCTCATAACCCGAAGGTCGCAGGTTCAAGTCCTGTCCCCGCAACCAAAAGGTCCAGTGGTGTAGCGGTTAACATGCCTGCCTGTCACGCAGGAGATCGCGGGTTCGATTCCCGTCTGGACCGCCATTTAAATAATAAATAAAAGTCCTGCTAGCTCAGTTGGTAGAGCATCTGACTTTTAATCAGAGGGTCAGAGGTTCGAGTCCTCTGCAGGACACCATTTTAAAGCGCCCATAGCTCAATTGGATAGAGCGTTTGACTACGGATCAAAAGGTTAGGGGTTCGACTCCTCTTGGGCGCGCCATAAAAAGTGTTAAGAGGC
The DNA here is from genome assembly GCF_059728495.1 of Turicibacter sp. St.80E1. Lineage (NCBI taxonomy): Bacteria > Bacillati > Bacillota > Erysipelotrichia > Erysipelotrichales > Turicibacteraceae > Turicibacter > Turicibacter sp. St.80E1. Next base: position 703,322 of record NZ_AP039386.1, read on the forward strand.
CCGTTGGTGAAGCGGTTTAACACACATGCCTTTCACGCATGCATACACGGGTTCGAATCCCGTACGGGTCACCATTAAAAATAAAAGTGGAGGATTAGCTCAGCTGGGAGAGCATCTGCCTTACAAGCAGAGGGTCGGCGGTTCGAGCCCGTCATCCTCCACCATATAAGAATGGGCTATAGCCAAGCGGTAAGGCAACGGACTTTGACTCCGTCATGCGCTGGTTCGAATCCAGCTAGCCCAGCCAATGATGTCCTGCTAGCTCAGTTGGTAGAGCATCTGACTTTTAATCAGAGGGTCAGAGGTTCGAGTCCTCTGCAGGACACCATTTTGAAAAAAGGCGCGTGCCTGAAATAATGAAATGCCTGGGTGGCGGAACTGGTAGACGCACAGGACTTAAAATCCTGCGGGTGGTGACACCCGTGCCGGTTCGATTCCGGCCCTAGGCACCAACTTAAAAGCGCCCATAGCTCAATTGGATAGAGCGTTTGACTACGGATCAAAAGGTTAGGGGTTCGACTCCTCTTGGGCGCGCCATAAAAAGCGTTAAAAAGGCCCGTTGGTGAAGCGGTTTAACACACATGCCTTTCACGCATGCATACACGGGTTCGAATCCCGTACGGGTCACCATTAAAAATAAAAGTGGAGGATTAGCTCAGCTGGGAGAGCATCTGCCTTACAAGCAGAGGGTCGGCGGTTCGAGCCCGTCATCCTCCACCATAAAGAGCCGGAATAGCTCAATTGGTAGAGCAACTGACTTGTAATCAGTAGGTTGCGGGTTCAAGTCCTGCTTCCGGCACCATATGGCGATTGTGGCGAAGTGGTTAACGCATCGGATTGTGGCTCCGACATTCGTGGGTTCGATTCCCATCAGTCGCCCCAGTATGCGGGTGTAGTTTAATGGTAGAACTTCAGCCTTCCAAGCTGACTGTGAGAGTTCGATTCTCTTCACCCGCTCCAATATGAATTTTAACATCCTTCGGGGTGTTTTTTTTTGCATCTATCTTATTCTTTCGCCCTATATGTATCATTAAATTAAGGTTTCTATTTAAATATAGTCAATGAGGGTAAAAAAACTTTCTGAATGCTTATTGAAGACTAGTTTAAAATTAAATACGCCAATTTGAGTGTAAATCGTAATAAAAAGAAAGTAATAGGTTTAGTAGATATATCTAGATTAAATAAGCTTGGTGCGAAAAGTAATTTTTGAACTTTTAAAAAAGGTCCATGTTTTTTATTAAATGTGTGTCATATGTTTTGGTACCCACATGTAAAAGCGGATGACGGAAAGAGGCACATTTATTAAAGAGAAGTGGGGGATAGGTTGGTTTAATAGACAAGAATAGACTTATTAAGCGGTTATCATTACTTCAAATGATGCGCTATTAACTTTAGGTTTCTGAAATGGATAGGTCATATTTCACTTAAGGAGAGTAGAATAGATGAAGGATATTAGAAATTTTCGTTTTAGGATGGTTATAGATTTTTTTTATACGTGGTACTTATTATTTAGAAGGGGAGAAGACGTTATATTATTGAAGTGAACGGTTATAAGGTTTTCCAATCGAGGATAACGTGAGAAGACTATTAATGATTGATTATCTGTTAAGGATACTTGTTCAATAGCATGGATACGATATTTACGCTTAATGAATCCCATTTAAATAAAACTCAGGGATCTTGTGAAATCAGATTATAGACTTTTTATGCTCAACCTATTTATCACGTGAAACATTCCATTGAGGCTTTAATAGGAAAGGAAGGTTGGATAGAGTAAAAGAGACTGAAAAAATAAAAAAAACAAAAAAACTTTTTGACATAGGGTTTGAATCGTGATAAAATAAAAAAGTCGAAAAGGCCCGTTGGTGAAGCGGTTTAACACACATGCCTTTCACGCATGCATACACGGGTTCGAATCCCGTACGGGTCACCATTAAAAATAAAAGTGGAGGATTAGCTCAGCTGGGAGAGCATCTGCCTTACAAGCAGAGGGTCGGCGGTTCGAGCCCGTCATCCTCCACCATAAAGAGCCGGAATAGCTCAATTGGTAGAGCAACTGACTTGTAATCAGTAGGTTGCGGGTTCAAGTCCTGCTTCCGGCACCATATAACAAAAGAATACGGTGGGGTAGCGAAGTGGCTAAACGCGGCGGACTGTAAATCCGCTCTCTGAGAGTTCGGCGGTTCGAATCCGTCCCCCACCACCACTTAAGAATGGGCTATAGCCAAGCGGTAAGGCAACGGACTTTGACTCCGTCATGCGCTGGTTCAAATCCAGCTAGCCCAGCCAATGATGTCCTGCTAGCTCAGTTGGTAGAGCATCTGACTTTTAATCAGAGGGTCAGAGGTTCGAGTCCTCTGCAGGACACCATTTTAAAAAAAGGCGCGTGCCTGAAATAATGAAATGCCTGGGTGGCGGAACTGGTAGACGCACAGGACTTAAAATCCTGCGGGTGGTGACACCCGTGCCGGTTCGATTCCGGCCCTAGGCACCAAAAAGGTCCAGTAATGATAGCAAGAAGGTCACACCTGTTCCCATACCGAACACAGAAGTTAAGCTTCTTAGCGCCGATTGTAGTACGAAAGTGCGAGAGTAGGACGTTGCTGGGCAATAAAAAAAGCCTCAATAGCTCAGTTGGTTAGAGCACTTGACTGTTAATCAAGGGGTCCTAGGTTCGAGTCCTAGTTGGGGCGCCATAAAATATTATCTTTTAGAAAGATTATATTTGAAAAATTAATATAAAATGAAGGCGGAGTAGCTCAACTGGCTAGAGCGTACGGTTCATACCCGTGAGGTTGTGGGTTCGAGTCCCTCCTCCGCTACCAAAATAAATATGGAAAAATGGAGGAATACCCAAGTCCGGCTGAAGGGATCGGTCTTGAAAACCGACAGGGCGTGAAAGCGTCGCGGGGGTTCGAATCCCTCTTCCTCCGCCATATTAAAATAAATAAACATCGCGGGGTGGAGCAGTTGGTAGCTCGTCGGGCTCATAACCCGAAGGTCGCAGGTTCAAGTCCTGTCCCCGCAACCAAAAGGTCCAGTGGTGTAGCGGTTAACATGCCTGCCTGTCACGCAGGAGATCGCGGGTTCGATTCCCGTCTGGACCGCCATTTAAATAAAAGGCTTGGTAGCTCAGTCGGTAGAGCAAAGGACTGAAAATCCTTGTGTCGGCGGTTCGATTCCGTCCCAAGCCACCATTTAAGAATGGGCTATAGCCAAGCGGTAAGGCAACGGACTTTGACTCCGTCATGCGCTGGTTCGAATCCAGCTAGCCCAGCCAATGATGTCCTGCTAGCTCAGTTGGTAGAGCATCTGACTTTTAATCAGAGGGTCAGAGGTTCGAGTCCTCTGCAGGACACCATTTTGAAAAAAGGCGCGTGCCTGAAATAATGAAATGCCTGGGTGGCGGAACTGGTAGACGCACAGGACTTAAAATCCTGCGGGTGGTGACACCCGTGCCGGTTCGATTCCGGCCCTAGGCACCAAAAAAGGTCCAGTAATGATAGCAAGAAGGTCACACCTGTTCCCATACCGAACACAGAAGTTAAGCTTCTTAGCGCCGATGGTAGTACGAAAGTGCGAGAGTAGGACGTTGCTGGGCAACAAAAAAGCCTCAATAGCTCAGTTGGTTAGAGCACTTGACTGTTAATCAAGGGGTCCTAGGTTCGAGTCCTAGTTGGGGCGCCATAAAAAGCCGGAATAGCTCAATTGGTAGAGCAACTGACTTGTAATCAGTAGGTTGCGGGTTCAAGTCCTGCTTCCGGCACCATATTTAAATAATAGGGGTGTAGTTTAACGGTAGAACAGCGGTCTCCAAAACCGTTAGTGTGGGTTCGATTCCTGTCACCCCTGCCATGGCGATTGTGGCGAAGTGGTTAACGCATCGGATTGTGGCTCCGACATTCGTGGGTTCGATTCCCATCAGTCGCCCCAGTATGCGGGTGTAGTTTAATGGTAGAACTTCAGCCTTCCAAGCTGACTGTGAGAGTTCGATTCTCTTCACCCGCTCCAATATGATTTTAACATCCTTCGGGGTGTTTTTTTTATTAAAAATCATATATAATAGTTGAACTGCCAGTGATATTGATTCAGGGAGGTTTATTATGAAAGTGATTATAATCGGTGGTGTTGCTGCTGGGATGAGCGCGGCTGCAAAGTTAAAACGTGCGAATAAGGAAGCCGACGTTGTTGTGTATGAAAAATCTAAGCATGTTTCGTTTGGGGCTTGCGGATTACCTTATTTTGTTGGAAACTTTTTTGAGGATTCAAATAAGATGATTGCTCGAACAGCAGAACAGTTTAATGCTTCAGGTATTTCGGTTAATACAGAACATGAGGTTTTGTCTATTAATACGATGAATCAAACGGTATCGGTTAAAAATTTATTAACTGAAGAGATCTTTACAGATCATTATGATCAATTGATGATTGCAACAGGTGCGAGCGCTATTATTCCTCCGATAAAAAATGTTCATGTAGGGAATGTTTTCACCTTAAAAAGTATGGAAGATGGTCTAGCTTTAAAAAATATGATGACTAATGAGGCTTTAAAACGTATTGCGATTGTTGGAGCAGGATTTATTGGTTTAGAGGTTGTTGAGGCAGCTAAGCAATACGGGAAAGAGATACACGTATTTCAATTAAATGACCGCGTACTTGTTGATACATTTGATAAGGAAGTTACAGATATTTTAGAAGAAGAATTAAGACAGCAAGGCGTTCACTTACACTTGAATAATACGGTTACTGAGTTAATCGGCGACACTCAGGTGCAAAAAGTTGTGTCAACTGATGGAATATTTGATATTGATTTAGTTGTTTTAACAACGGGTGTTCGTCCTAATACAACCTTTTTAAAGGATAGTGGCCTTGAGATGACGGCAAATGGAGCAATTATTATTGATGAGGAAGGGCGTACTTCAGTACAGGGCATTTATGCCGCAGGAGATTGTGCAACTATTTCTCATCGTTTAAAGAAGGACCCTGCATATATTCCTTTAGCAACTGGTGCTAATAAGATGGGACGTATTATTGGTGAAAATTTAGCCGGGGCTCATAAGAAGTTTAACGGATCTTTGGCCTCTGCTTGTTTGAAGGTCTTAAGTTTAGAGGCGGGACGCACAGGATTATCCGAAAAAGAAGTGCAAGATTTAGGAATTGATTATCGCTCTGTCTTTATTACTGATATGAACCAAACCTCATACTATCCCGGACAATCTAAAATATCTGTTAAGTTAATTTATGATGCTCATACGAAAGTTATTTTAGGGGGACAGGTTGTTGGACGCAAAGATGCTGTTCAACGTGTTAATGTTTTGGCAACGGCTATTTTTGCACGTTTAACGACAGACCAATTGGCAATGTTAGATTTATGCTATGCACCACCATTTTCAAGAACTTGGGATGTTTTAAATATAGCAGGAAGTGTTGCAAAGTAAAGTTTTGAATGAAAGAACTTATGTCAAACATGAAAACTGTTTAAGACATAAGTTCTTTTTTTGTGTCAAATAGAAAAAAAGTCAATATAATAACTAGTAAAGGAGGGATTATTATGAATGAAAATGATAGTGCTCCTATTAACTGTGATGAATGTCATCATGATCAGGGATTCAGTAAAGAAGTGTTAAAAGAGGCAGGAGTTACAACGGGTTATTTACCAAAGGAAACTCCACCTATAGACCATCCGATGCATCGCCGATTACATTTTTTGATGTTTTTAATTTTAATCTTCTTTTTCTTAATTGTGGTTCTAATCGGAGGCAGTCGTCTTTCTTTAACAGGGGAGGAAAAATTAAATACGGAATTGGTAGAAATTCCGATTATTTTAGGAGATGTCTAGTGTTTATAGACATCTTTTGTTTATTTTGTCGGAATATGTAATCCTATAATAGGACGGAGATTGTTAGTTTATGTGATATAATGAAAAAAAGTGTGAATTAAGGGAGTGAAGGGTTTGAACAAGAAGGTAAAGCAGTTATTTGAGTATTTATTAGCACTCCGTCATTTAACGAATCAACCGATTCGTGAGATTAAAATGTATGAAAAAACATGGATGTTAGAAGAGTTGCCTGTTGGTGAAGGATGCTTTCTAGGAGGAGCTGGTGTTGATTCTCGGGCCTATCTAGAGGTGCACCAACAAGTTTTTAAAAATGATTATCCTTCTTTTGACGATAAAATAGGACAGGTATTATCGTTATTAAAATTTGATTACACTAAAGATGGAAGTTCTGTTTGTGAGGTTAATGAACTTAATATAATTATGATGCAGCAACTTAATCAATTAGAAGAAAAGGCAAAAAAAATTGATTTAAATTTTGTAAATTTAACAGATTGGGAACGTTTATTGCTAGATTTTTTTGCGCCGACAATTGAAAAAAATGAGCTTTTTTTACGCCTTGAGGGAGCGGAGTCGACGATGAGACAGTTGCTAAGTGATTATGAGGCTTGGATTAGTAAATGGAGTCAATGGTCACTTGTTCAGAAGAAAAAACGTCAGGTACAAAAGCTTTATGACTACTTTTTTCAATTAAGACAAATGATGAAGTCAGAGGAGCATTCTTTTGAAATAATGATGGGAATTGGGATGTTAACTTATCAGTTAAAGCAGCCGATTCATCACCCGATGCTTGTAATGAGGCTAGAACTTGATTTTGATGCTGAAAATGGTGTCGCTAAATTATTGCCAGGTACCCGCGGTTATCAATTGGATTTAGAAGTTTTAGCAGGGGTTGAGTTTTCTAACCAACAGGAGATTATGCAATTAAAGGAAAGTATTTTGGATCAGTTTATTTCTCCCTTTGATTCGGAGACAACGGAGGGAATTTTGAGGCAATTGGTTCATTATATGCATCCAAGTGGTGCTTATTTGTCAGCTGATGAAGCGCCATTGGTAAGTAAGTTTCCGATGATTAGGCAACAGAGCATGATAGTTGTAAGAAAGCGGTCAGAGGTGTTGCTCAAGGAAGATTTACAGTCAACGATTGAGTATATCAGTGAGGGCGGGATGATTCCAAAGCCGCTTCAAGCGATTATCGATGTAGATGGATTGAAGCAGACTGATTCTGAGGCGCGGGAGTGGAAGAAAACGTGTGAGCAATTATTATTTCCCTTACCTGCGAATGAGGAGCAAAAGGATGTGGCAAGAAGGCTCGCTAATAATATTGCCTTGACTGTACAGGGACCACCGGGTACGGGGAAAAGCCATACGATTGTTAATTTAATTTCTCATTTGTTAGCGCATGGAAAACGTGTGTTAGTAACGAGTGAAAAGGATAAGGCGCTTCGTGTTCTTCTTGAAAAGTTACCGGAGGAAATTCAACCTTTATGCGTGTCTTTTTTAGGGGGAGATCGGCAATCATTAGCCCAAATTGAACAATCTATACGAACAATTTCTGATGGATTAGCTACCTATGATACCAAATTATTGGAAAAAGAGATTCAAGTTTTAAGTCGCCAATTAGACATGGTTCGTCGTCAAATGAGTTTGACTAAAGGTAATCTGGTTCGTTTTAAAGAGTTAGATGCTAAAGGTCAGATGTGGAAGGATAAGCTCTGTCAACCGTATGAATTTGCCCAAATGGTTGCGGCTCACTACGAACGTTTAGGCTGGATTAAGGATAAGGTTGACATGGAGGCGCCCGTCCCTTTAAGTGAGGACCAGTTTATCACTTTATGGGAATTAAAGGGATCATTGCCTAAGCATCATCAAGACGTGGCCCATCTCAAGTTACCCGCCCTCAATCGTTTAATGAGTCTAGAGGAGTATCGTAAACTATTAAACGAGGAAAGGGGATATTTGACACGGATTGAAGAGCTAAAACTCATGCCGAAGCTGTACGAACTTGAAGAAAATCGAACATTTATTGAAGCATTGAGTCAGCAACTCGAACCACTGTGTCAAAAGATTGATAAATTAAGGGATCCGCTAGAACAAAGGATTTTAGAAGAATGTTTACTCAATGAGGAACGTTCACTTATTTGGGAGACCGTTTTTAATCGATTAAAGGATATTATGAATCGGTTAAATGAGATTGAGGTGCTTTTAGTTAGTGATATTATTGAGTGTAATTATTATGATCATCCTAAATATGATCAAATGATGACGTCATTGAAGGAAAGACTTCAGTCAGGTAAAGGAATTGGCGGCCTTTATTTAACATTTAATTCAGATGTTCGTGCTTTTTATGAGAATACGCGCATTAATGGACATAAAATTTCAACCTTAGATGAATTAAACCGGATAGAGGCTTGGCGACAAAAAAGTGAGTTATTACTCAAATTCTCGAAAATATGGAATAAAAATATGGCCCCAAATGGCGGTGATTATATCGAGGGGAATGAAACCCAGGTCCTTTTCGCGCATAATCAAAAAATGAAACAGTTTGGGATTATTATGGAATGTCTAGCGGAAATTAAGCAATTAAATGCTTTTTTAAGCCCTATTATTTCGGGATATAAGGATATTGGTTATGATAATTTATCTGATTTAAAGGCGCTTTCCTACTCTATTGAACTGACCAAAAATAAAATGAGACAAAAGGGATGGCAGGATGTGTATCAAGTATTATTAAATAAATATAAGCCACTTTTAATCGGTGAACAGATTCACTCGATTGGTCAGGAAATTTATGATGCACTTGTTAATAAAGATTTGGCCTTATTTTCGGAGAAAATTGCAACGATTCAATTTTTGAATCAGATGAAAGAACAATACCAACACTTTTATGAGTTGTTGAATGTATTAAAAGGGACAATGCCTCTTTTTGCAACGGAAATTACGATGAAAATAGGGGTGAAAGAACCGCTACCTGGAACCCTTCAAGAAATGATTGATTATGCTAAATTGGTTACCTTTTTAGACTCACTAGAGGATTGGAAAAGCGGTGAGTTAGAAACAAAACTTAGGATGCTTGAAAAAGAGGAAACATCCCTTATAAAGCAATTAATTTTTAAGATGACGTGGAATAATCTTTTAAATCGGGTTACCCCAGAGGAAGATCGTGCTCTGCAAACATGGATGCAAGTCATGAATCGTATTGGAAAGGGAACGGGGCGCCAAGCTCAAAAGTTTAGGAGAGAGGCAAGGCTTGAAATGGAAAAGTGTCAAAGTGCAATTCCGGTTTGGATCATGCCCGCTAAGGAGGCCATTGAAAACTTCAAGGTGAATCCGGAGTTATTTGATGTCGTAATTATTGATGAAAGTAGCCAATGTAATGTGTTGAGCTTACCGCTATTAATGCGTGGGAAGCGTGTGGTTATTGTCGGAGACGATCAACAGATTAGTCCAGTGATGCCTGGAATTTCGGATGCCTCAGTTAAAAGTTTAATGGATCGTTATTTATATAATATTGAAAATGGCAATACATATGATTTGAAAACATCACTTTATGATATTGCATGTCGAGTTTTTTCAAGTAAAGGGAAGTTGATGTTAAAGGAACATTTTCGTTGTGTTCCTGAAATCATAGGTTTTTCAAATAAGCTCGCCTATTTTAATGAGATGATTCCATTAAAGTTACCTGAGTTATCAGAGCGGATCGGGCAACCTGTCATGTCTATTTACGTTGAGAATGGTGCGCGTGATGAGCGAAAGACGAATCTTAACGAGGCCATCCGTATTGTTGAAGATATTAAGTCTTGTGTTGAAAATAAGAATTATGAAGGTAAGAGTATCGGGGTTATTTCGTTATTAGGAGGGGAACAGGCTAAGTTAATTCAGCGGTTACTGTTAGACGCAATTGGCGAGAAGGTAATGGTTGAACGTCAAATTATTTGTGGTGATTCTTATTCATTTCAGGGGGATGAGCGTGACGTGATGTTTTTATCGCTTGTTATCGCACCCAATATGAGATATAACGCATTAAATAAGAAAATGTATACGCAACGATTCAATGTTGCGGCAAGTCGAGCCCGTTCTCAAATGCGACTGTATCATTCGGTAACATTGAGCCAGTTGTCATCTGAGGATTTAAGATATGAATTATTAGCGTATTGTCAACATCCGAAACCTATGTATGAACTAGTGAGTCGCGAGTGCGAGACGATGTTAGAGTGTGATGTGAAAAAGGCGTTAGAGTCTTATGGTTATGCTGTTAAATCTAAAGTATCTATTGGAAAATATCAGATGGACCTTGTGATTGAGAGTGGGCGTTACAGATTAGCGATTGAGTGTGATGGCGATACGTTCTATGGTGTTGAAAAGATTGAACAGGAGATGGAACGTCAACGTGTTCTTGAAAGAGCCGGATGGACATTTATACACCTTCGCGGAAGTGTTTTTTATCGCAATCAGGAAAAGGCGTTACAACCTATTTTAGATCAAATTGAAAAACTAGATCGGGGGTTAATAACTTAGGGGCTATTTCCCCTAAGTTATTTAAAAGAAAATTTAAAGAAAAAATAGCAGTTTCAGGGTTGATTTTTACCTCAAATTTGGTATAATAAAAATGTAAGTGAATGGCGGGTATGGCGGAATTGGCAGACGCGCTAGATTTAGGCTCTAGTACCTTCGGTGTGCAGGTTCGACTCCTGTTACCCGCACCAATTTATATCATGAAAGGTGTCCTCAGGGACGCTTTTTTTGCGTTTTCATATTCACGGAAATAGCTTTAAATTGAAGATCTCTAAGCGGTTCAATCATAACCATAGAAATCGAGGATAACTTAGAGGTCGTATTGTCTATTTTTGTTTTAAAATAGAAAAAAGAAAAAATCAAATTTTCTTGATGAGGCGAGTATAATTCAATATAGATTGTAGAAAAGGAAAGTTGTGAAAGAAATGAATAGACGCCTAGAAGAGAAAAAAGAACAGGTTGCATTAAAGATTTCTTTAGGAGCGGGTATTTTATTTGTACTAGTTGAGCTCTTAGTCGCTATTTTATCAAAGTCTCAGGCTGTTTTAATGGATTCGGTTTATGATACGTCGGAGCTTGTTATGATTTTATTTTCATTAAAATTAGTTCCGCTTCTTTATAAACCAGTGAGTGAAAAACAGCCGTATGGTTATTCTCAAGTTGAGTCATTATTTATTGCGATTAAGGGATTTGTTCTTGTTTCGGTAACCGTTGCATTAATCGTAAATAATGTTCAGATTATGTTTCACGGCGGACGAGATGTTCAATTTTTACCGATTGCCTACTTTGAGCTATTTGCGACGGTTCTTGGAGGAGCCGTGATGTTAATTTTAAGAAGGATGAATCGTTTGGCGAATTCGCCAATTTTAAGAACAGAAATTATGGAGTGGACGATTGATGCGGTGGCTAGTTTTGGAATGGCCCTTGCTTTTTTCTTGCCAGCGTTAATTCATCATCCATGGCTTGAGCGCATGCTTCCCTATTTAGATCAGGTGATTGCCATTTTTTTATCATTTTTTGTATTACCCCTACCTATCCGTGCCGTTGTAACAGCTATGAGAGATATTTTCTTAATGGCCCCGGAAGAGGAAACAATGAGGATTATCAAGGAAAAATGTGAACCTATTTTAACGTATTATGGATTAGAAGAAGCAACCTATGATGTAGTTCGTACGGGAAGAAAAGTGTGGATTTCAATTTATATTTTACCGATGGATGAATTTATATCTGTTACACTCTATTCAAAAGTCCAAGATTTGTTGGAGGTTTCATTGGCGGAAGAGTTCAACGATTTTTATATTGAGTTATTGCCAGATATTTTATAAATGAACCCGATCATTCATCTCGTCTATTTAGGAGGGGAGTCTTATCAAACCCATAGGAACGACACGCATAGTGGTGTGGCTTCTATGGGTTTGATTTTTATGATTTAAGCGGGAAAAACGTGGTTTTTAGGTATCTGAATAAGATGCAAATGGCAATTTTGTATATATAGACGGAGAAAACTGTATTTTTTTGTTTTAATGCATATAGTTAATAGTAGGCTAAATCTGATGTGAAAAGGGGGAGTTTACGTGAAAAAGAAAATCTGTATTTTATCGATTGATGGGGGAGGAATCCGCGGAATCATTCCTGCAAAAATTTTAGTAAGATTGGAGAAGTTGTTGCAGGAGTACAGTCGAAATCCTCAAGCAAGAATTAGTGATTATTTCGATTTAATCGCGGGAACAAGTACAGGGAGTATTTTAACAGGGCTCTATTTATGCCCAAGTGATGGTGAGAGGAAGATGGCCAAATATACAGCCCAGCAAGCGTTAGATTTATATTTAAATGAAGGGGCCAAATTATTTCAACGTTCTTGGAAAACAAAGTTTTTTGACTACTTTGGGCTGCTAAATCCGTTATATAAAGAGAATCGGTTAGAGGACATCCTTACCGAATATATAGGTGATTTAAGGCTATCGGAGCTATTAAAACCGTGTTTAATCCCGAGTTATGATATTGAAAGCGGGAAGGCGGTATTTTTCAATCAAGTAACGGCTATTAAAGATAAGAGCCGTGATTTACTTGTTAAAGATGTCATTCGGGCCTCAACAGCTGCTCCAACTTATTTTCCGGTAAAAAATGTCTTAAACCCTGTCCATCATCATTCACACACGTTTATAGATGGGGGATTGGTTGCGAATAACCCAACATTATGTGCGTATATTGAGGCGTGTAAATTTGAAGGATATTCCGATACAGATGATATTATGATTCTATCTCTTGGAACAGGGGCAAGGGATCAAACTTATCAGTATCAGCATTCTAAAAGATGGGGAAAAGTCGGCTGGATTGTTCCGCTAATTCATATTTATGGCTCAGTAGGGTCACAAACGGTCGATCATCAATTGGTACAACTTTATCAACGCCATCATATTCGAAGTCAATATGTTCGAATTGAACCGAATTTAGGAAGTTTTGGAGTGAGCCATGCCATGGATGATGTAAGTATAAAAAATATCTTGGCGCTAGAGGCAGTAGGAGAGCGGATGGTTGAAGAGTATGATGAACAATTGAAAAGTTTTGTTCGTCAACTTTGTCTGAATCACGACTTAAAAGTCTCAAAATAATCAATGGTAAAGAAGAATTGGGGGCTAGTTTTACACCACCTTCTTCTTTTTATAGGTAGTCAAACACCTCAAAAAAGGGGCACTTTTAAAAGGAATGAAGAAGAGATAGGGTCTAGTACCTTCATCGTAGACAAAAAAATAAAAGCGACACTATCAATGATGATAGAATCGCTTTTGGGTCTACTACGGAGGTACTTTTTCTTATGCAAGCCAACAAGATTAATCGCCACTTTACTTATTCCAAGGAATTAAAACTTCATGCCGTTAAACTTTATTTGTGAACAATTGAAAATCCAAGATCCAAAGCGTATTTATGTTTGGGCGAAAGTTTATTAGGATCAAGGTGAACTGGCTTTCATTGACTAACGAGGCAAAAAGGCCACAGGGCGTCCTAAAACAAAACTGAGGATCTTTGAAAAAGAAGTGGAATATTTACGTGAACACCATTTATTATTAAAAAAGTCAATCAAGAGAAAAAAAAGGGGGGCTAAGGACACAAGATGAATTTGAATTTATTCATGAGCATGCCAAAGAACTTTCCCTTAGCCGTCTTATTTAGCTTAACCTTTGTTTCGTCATCAGGCTATTATACTTGCTTAAAAAGATATGCTACACCCCGTGTTGATCGTGACGAGGAGTTTTATCGTTTAATTTTAGACGTGTTTAATGATTCGAATGGGATCTAGGGTGTAAGAAGAATTAAACAGGCATTACTTAACAAATACGGATGGATTGTTAATCATAAATGCAGTCGTCGTATTAGGCGTAACTATCCCTTAGCCTGTGTTTTACCTAAGCCTAAGTTCAAGCATCGCCCATAACCTCTTATAATACCAAACGCATTCAAAAAAATACGGTATGAGTCCCGTTGAATAGAGACTTCATACCGTATAAATTCGCTTTTTATTAAAAGAGGGCTTGGATTCCTGTTAAGAAGACAATAGCAATCGCAAGCGGTGCAATAAATTTAGTGATTGTTAAATAAATCATCGTTGTTTTAATGGAGCAGGCCCCTTGCTGTAATTCATCGGCTACTTCATCTTTTTTCATGATAAATCCGAGGAAACTAATGATAAGCAACCCTCCAATCGGCAGAATCACATTAGCCGATAATAAATCCATCCAATCAAATAATGTATTCCCATTAAAAGAAAGGGTTGTATTTGGTGTCTGTGATAAAGAGCAGAAGATTGCGATAATGATGACGGCAATACTGGTTAATTTTAAGGCCTTCTGGCGATTAACATTTAGCTCTTCGGTCACATACGTAATAATAACCTCAAAGATCGAAATAACAGAGGTTAAAGCGGCGATAAATAAGAGTAAGAAGAAGAGGGCCCCAAAGATATTTCCACCTGGCATTTGTAAGAAGACATTTGGTAATGTAATGAATACAAGACCTGGTCCGGCCGTTGGATCAATTCCGAATGCGAAGACAGCCGGAAAAATAGCTACCCCTGCGAGTAGAGCAATCATCGTATCGGCCACGGCTATGGAGCAAGTCACCGTTGATAAGTTTTCCTTCTTACTAATGTAAGATCCATAAGTTAACATCGTTCCCATCCCGACGCTTAAAGAGAAGAATGAATGACCGAGTGCGTCTAAAATAGAATTTATCGACACTTCACTAAAGTCAGGTTTAAATAAAAATTTTAACCCTTCAGCTGCACCAGGAAGTGTAATAGCTCTCACCACAAGTAAGATAATGATTCCAACTAGTCCTGGCATTAAAATTTTAGTATATTTTTCAATACCATCCTTAATTCCACCGAATAGAACGACAACTGCTAAGAGAGTGAATATAATCGTATAAATAATAGGCGTATGTCCCGATGAAAAATGATGAAAAGTTTGGGTAATTTGCTCAGAAGACATGCCCGAAAAAGCGTTTGTTAAGCTTAATAAAAAGTAGTGAATCGTATATCCTGCAATAACGGTGTAAAATCCAAGAATCATAAAAGCGGCAATGATACCCAACCATCCAATAACAGGCCATTTCGTATTTGGTGCTAATTTTTTAAATGATCGCACGGCGTTTGCTCCACCGCGTCGTCCAATAATAAATTCTGCTAATAGTACAGGAAGCCCTACTCCGAGAATAGAAATTAAATAAATGAGAATAAAAGCAGATCCCCCATTTTCTCCAACAATATAAGGGAACTTCCAAATGTTACCTAAACCAACTGCGGATCCTGCAGCGGCGGCAATTAATCCAAACCGTGAACTAAATCCATCACGCTTTTGTGTTATTGTTTCTTGACTCATAAAAAAACCTCCTACCATTCTACTTGACATCTTTTTTCATGTCACTCCTCTTTCCTTTTATACTTCTTTAAACCTACCCACCTACAGTACCTACTTCATGGTTTAAATTCATAAAAGTGAGTCTATTTTAGCATTTCATAAAAGGTTTGAAAAGGGCGATGCTTTTGAAAATAAAACGTTTTTTTGTCGAATATATAGAGAGTTCAAAGAATAAAAAGTAAAAAAAAAGGGAAGATAATGTACGTGAGGTTATTTATTTAAATAGGAGGTTTTAACATGGCAATTAAATGTGGAGCACATAATTGTGTACATAATGATAATCACGGAAACTGTTATGCGGGTGTGGTAAATGTACGTGGTGCACACGCGGTGACAACAGATGAAACCATGTGTAAAAGTTTTGCCGATCAAGATTTAAGAGCAGACGCTGAATTTGCAATGGAATTTAATGCAGCACCTAAAAAAGCAGGCGTAACTAATATTAAATGCGGAGCATGCCAATGCAAACATAATGAAAAGCATAAATGTCATGCGCATGATGTTCAAATTAACGAAGTAACAGCAAGTTGTGAAACATTTGAACAATAATAGAGATTGTAAACGTCATTAAAATTTTTCATGAGTCTAAGGCGATTTATTCTAGAGTTATAAAACGTCTTAGGCTTTTTTATATTGTAGTAGCCGTCATGAGTTTTTTTCACAAAACTGCTAGTCACTCGCGAAAGTAAGGTTAAATGCTTAGCCATGACAGATATTTTTAAATGGATGTTCTAAAGGAGAGAGGGGCTATCATATACTATGATACATAGTTTAGAGGAGCGAAAATAGATGGAGAGATTGAATATTGGCGTAGATTTAGATGCTATTTTTGAGATGCAGATTAATGAACACAATTGTTATAATCCAGGCCTTTTATTGCCTTTTTGTCAGCGGTTGATGGGTTTAAATCATCAAGTTGTTGAATTGTTTGTCTTCTCCATGCACGATCCATCCATTTCCTCTATCGTTTTTGACAGTTTATCTTATTACGGGTTAAATATTAATCAGCTTATTTTTACCGGGGGGGAGTCGACGGTTTCATATTTACACGCGCTTGAAGTTGAGGTTTATTTGTCATTTGATGAAAAAGGTATTAGGCAGATGAAAGAAAGCGGAATTCTTTCTGGACTTTTGACGAGACAGGGATATAAGGAAACCTTAAGTTTTATTTTTGATCATCGGTTATTTTTAGATGAGATAACGTATCCGGGCCTTGGAAAGTGGTTGCCTCTCATTGGATATTTACAGCAACAAAAGTATCCGATATCGGTTGAATTAATGACGACACGCACGTGTAGTGTTGACCGACTGGTGCTAGAACTTTTTAAAGAATCAAATTGTAAGATTAATGCGATGTGTTTTATCGCATCAGGAAAGGGAGAGGATTTAATTGAACTCTATTCGCCGACGGTTTATTTTTCCGCCTGCTCTCAAGAGGCGCTCAAACCTCTCCCTAATGCAGAGTGTATTTTAAATATTGCCTTTTAGCATGAGTTGATAAAGTAAAAAGAAATCGCTATAATAAGGTTAAGTGGTTATCCCATAAAATGTAAAAAGAGGTGATTGAGATGGCGTATGATTTAAGTGACAAGTTAGTTGTGGCAATTTCAAGTCGAGCATTATTTGATTTAGAATATGAAAATACGATTTTTGAAAAAGAAGGAATTGAGGCCTATACGCGTTATCAAATAGAGAATGAGAATACTGTTTTAGCTAAAGGAACGGCCTTTCCATTGGTGGAGGCGTTACTAGGTTTAAATGAGAAATTCGAAGAGCCTATCGTTGAGGTGATTATTTTATCAAGTAATAGTCCGGAAACTGCCTTAAGAGTATTTAATAGTATTGCAGAGTATAAGTTAGATATTGTACGTGGGGCATTTACTGGGGGTGAGGCAAAACATCCTTATTTAGGAGCTTTTAATATTGATCTGTTTTTATCACGAAATGAAAAGGAAGTTCAAGATGCCATTGATCAGGGGGTTGCAGCAGCACTTGTTTATGATACTCCAAGAGATTACCACCCTAATCAAAAAGAAATCCGTATTGCATTCGATGCAGATGCTGTTGTTTTCTCGGATGAATCGGAGTTAATTTATAAGCAAAAGGGATTGGAGGCCTTTTATGAAAATGAAAATGAAAATGCGGAAAATGCAATGAATGAAGGGCCATTCGCCAAACTTTTAAAAACATTATCGAAAATAAAAGAAAAAGAAGATACGCTTGTCAAAATCGCGATTGTTACGGCTAGAAATTCTCCAGCGCATAAACGCGTTATTTTAACGTTACGTAAATGGGGATGTAAGGTTGATGAGATGTTCTTCCTAGGAGGGGTTGCAAAGGATAAAGTATTGAAGGCCTTTAATGCTCATATCTTTTTTGATGATCAAGATCATCACGTGGGACCAGCTTCTCAATTGATTCCGTCGGGACGTGTTCCGTATAAATCAGATTCTATGCTAAATCAATTGAATCAAAATCAGGAACAACAGGAACCATCCGTTCAGGAACATCATGAAGGGGCGACAGAAGAATCATATCATGGTGAATGATGAGGAGAGCAGATGAAATAAAAATAGAGAAAGAATTGGGGAATGAGACGTGGAAAAATTTAAACTAGGAATGAGTGACCAAATGGTATCTCAAATTGCCCTCGGTTGTATGGGACTAGGGGGATCTTGGAATAAGAGTGAAGGGATGACAAAAGAAGACGAAATAACAGCTGTTAAAGCGGTAGAGGCAGCACTTGAGCAAGGAATTAATTTTTTTGACCATGCGGATATTTATAAAAATGGCAAATCGGAAAGCGCCTTTTCTGCGATTTGGGAGGCTAATCTTGTGGACCGAGAGTCAATTTATATTCAATCTAAGTGTGGGATTCGATTGGCGGATGACTTATTTATGGGCTCTGCTCCCCACTATGATTTAAGTTATGCTTATATTATGAAGTCGGTTGATGGTATTTTAAAACGTTTGAAAACGGATTATTTAGATACGTTATTACTTCATCGTCCCGACGCCTTAGTTGAACCTGAGGAGGTAGCGAGAGCATTTCGTGATTTAAAGGAACAACAAAAGGTCCGTTATTTTGGGGTGAGTAACCATAATGCAGCCCAGATAGCTTTATTACAATCGTATTTAAGTGATCCGCTTGTGACGAATCAATTAGAGCTTTCGTTAGTTCAGTCTCAACTTATTGATGAGGGATTAAACGTAAATTGTGCAGTGAATCCCGGAAATTATCGAAATGATGGAACCTTTGAATATTGCCGTTTGAATCAATTAACGATTCAAGCTTGGTCTCCCCTTGCAGGTGGGCAATTAGCAACGAAGGAAGGGAGAGAAGTGTATCCTACATTAGTTCAAACGATTGAACGTTATGCAAAGGAATACGAGGTTAGTTTTGAGGCTATTATGATTGCCTGGTTACTTCGCCATCCGGCTCATATTCAGCCGATTGTGGGAACAAAGACCCCATCGCGTATAAAGGCTGCTTGTGAGGCAACACGTATCTCGTTAACTAAAGAGCAGTGGTATCATTTATATAATAGTGGATTAGGAAAGCATTTGTTATAAAAAGGTAGGAACCGATGTTCCTACCTTTTTATATTTGTGGTGAGTATAAAAAAAAGATTTAGGGTCATTTTAATAGTAAAGGCTAAAAAGGGGTGAAAAGGGATGAAACTCAAATGGATATATCTTACGTTCGCATGTATGTTAATCTTGGTTTTGTTTGGATGTGAGATGGAGGCAGAGGACGGGAAGGCGAATCGTCATTATATTCAGATTGAAGAAATTGAACTAGTTGATGTATCACTTGAACGAGAAGAAGGAAGCGAGGTAGCCGTTTATCAAGCAAAAATAAAAAATCGTTCAAAACACACGGTTCAAGGTGTGACCATTGAGGTTGAACTAAAAGATGGGCAACATACGACCATTGTGACCCAGGATACGTTAAAACCTGGGGATACGAGCGGATGGATTCGCTGCGTTGGGCCACAGAGTCTAAAATTGAAAGATTTAAAAAAGACTCGCTTTACTATTAAAATGATTGATGAGGAGAATCAAGAGACCGTGGTGATGTATGATGTCGGACGCGATTTTTATACGTATAGTGAATCTACTGAACGCGAGACGATTAACCCTAAGGTAAAAGTTGACGATATTGAATTTGTTAATCCAACGTTTGCACCGGAAGGGGCAGGGGTTAAGCTTCAAACGTATTTAAAGAACAATTCTTCACATGCGATTCAAAATATAATGTATACATTTGAGGACGATTTAGGTGAGACCCATACCCTTTATCACCCATTAGAAATTGGGGGGAATCAACAAAGCTCCCTATTAACAACGTCAAATTTATCAAAGAAAAAATGGAAGGATTATCAATTTAAACGGGTGAGTTACACGTATCAGGATAAAGGACAATGGGTGCGTGTTGTCTATGATGTTCGTCTTGATCAATACTTTAAAGAGGAATAGAAAAAAACACTGAAAATCCCATCAGTGTTTTTTTGAAGGAAGCATTTCATCGTCAACACAAGCGCCTCATCGCCCGGTGACACATTGAAAAATATGAAAGTGTACCAACTTTAGTATGGTTCACTTTTTCAATAAACATACAGTTTGATTGAAAAAAGTATTTATTATTGTGTATATTTCGTTGTTCCGCTATAATAAGGGAGTTTAGGGTCAAATGTTTTATTTTAGGAGAGGATGTGACTGTGTTGAACTTCAAAAAGATACTTATCGCTTTCGCGGTTATCGTGATCGGGGTTACGTTGACTTATACCTTCTCGCCAACTGATGGTGAACGAGAAGAAAAGGAGCTTGTTCTCACGGTAATTGATGAACAAACCTCATCGGTTTTACTTGATCATCAAGTGTTTAAGACAAATGCAAGTTCCTTGGGTGAATTTTTAAGAGAAAATCATGAAGCATTACAGTTAGAGGCTGAGGAATCTAAATACGGACTATACATTACAGGAATTTTAGGTTTGAGTGCGAAAGACAATGGTCCCTCGGGTCCTTTTTGGCTTTATCAATATGAGTCAAAAGAGCAGGGAATCGTCATGCCTCTTGGTCAGGCCCCTAGTGCTGATCAACTTCCCCTTTTTGATAAAGATGAGGTGACTTTCCACTATAGTTCCCTGCTAGGGGGCGAAAATGAAGGTTAGAGAGCTTGCGAGGATTTCCGCTTTGGCTTCCTTGCTATTTATCATTTATCATTGTGGCTCACTGGTCCTCTATGTCGAACTGTTTAACTTTACCGTTTTACTTTATGGGATATCTTTACCTAAACGACAAGCTATTTTATCTGTCTTAATCGCGTGTTTACTCATTGTTCTTGTTTATGGAGCCCAACCATGGACGCTGATGTATGTGCTTATTTTTCCAACCTACGCGATTATCTATCATTTGATTGGCCGGCGTCTAAGGTCAGAATATGTTGTTGCGTGTTTAGGGTTTTTAGGTGCCTTTTTATCGGGGACTCTGATTGACCTTCCCTTTATTTTCTTAAGTGGTATGACAGGTAGGGCATTAGGGATACACTTATTATTGGGATTTCAGACGTCTGTTGGAAACGGTGTGAGCACTTTTCTGGCTACAATCTTTTTACTTCCAATTTTATCTAAGGTCATGAAAAGAGTCTGAGTAAAAAACTCAGACTCTTTTTTTCTTTTTATGTGATGAGATAAGTGGTGAAACGAGTCGTTTAATCAATAAGAACCCAACGACGATCAGGGCCCACTTTATCATGTCATGTTCTGATAAATATGTTTTAATGATACGGTGGTAGGCCTCGTTGATTAAAGGTAAGCAGGCAGCGATGAGAAGTAGTATTCCGATTAATTGATTAATTAAAATTTTAATTTGTTCTAACACTGCTTCTGAAAGTCCTATCCTTTGAAGAATCGGATCCGTATAAAGGGAAATCATCTGTCCTCCGTCAAAGTAAGGAATAGGAAGTAAGTTAAAGAGAAACAGAAGAAGATTCATAAAAATAAAAATGAAGAGAACAAATTGTCCCGTTGTAAATTGATTGGCGATCATTCCAATTGATTCTGCCATTCCAACATGGGGTGCCAAAAAATGATCGATAGAAAAGAGGGTAAAGAGTGTCTTTATAAAATTAATAATCATTTGATTAAAAGCCAAAAATCCAGCAATCGGTGATGTTTTAAGGTAGAGTGTAGTCGCACAAACAGCGGCTATATAGTTAAAGGTGACTCCAGAACCTAGGACGATAAACTGTTTTAAACGTGAAAGAGTTAATTCCTGATTTTGCGGATAGATGGTCACGCCTCCACCAGGAATAATGTTGAATCGGAATGTCGTGGATTTTGTTTTAAACGTGAAGAATTTAAATCCCATTCCCGTAATAACGTCTGTGGCCTTAATACCGAAAAGATAGGCTGATGTATAGTGTCCAAGTTCATGAATAAAAATGCTCAGATAAGCAACTAAAACATACCAAAAAACGGCCATAAAATTCCCCCCCTTTTTTTATGGTGATATTACTATACTATATGCATGTATTTTAGTAATCATGACGTTTAGGGGAGGGGGGATATTCCTATATTTTAGATTATTTGGATAAATGTTCGTTGGGATGATGAAATAAATGGAAAATCTGTTCGCTATTCTACAAAAAGTGATATAAGATTTCAAAAAAATACAACAAAATCATTTATTTAACGTCTTTTTTTTTGTATAATACGATTAGTTTTCATTTTTTAATGGATAATTGGCACGTTTATCAAGTGTTGTACACGGCATGAATCATCAGAACATAGATGAAGAAATACAAGTCGATGTTTTGGTTTTGGAGTTGTATAAAGAAATAAGGTCATGAAGTAAGGTGTGCGCCATCAAAACCAAAAGAATCCGGGAAATGATTAAGACGTCAATGTCTTATTTTAAAAATGGAATCGTTTGGGTTGAGTCGTGCTATGCATTAATCATGGTGATTGAGGTTGGCGATTGCTAACGAATCTTGCGACTCAAAAGGGCGGATGTTTAACGTTCGCTAGGTTGAGTTGACTTTTCTTTTGTAAGGTGGGATTACTGATGCAAAATATCAATGATATGGTGAAAGAATCAATGGTTTCGAATGTCATTAAATGTGAGTATACAGAAAGTTTCGAGACGATTTTAAATAAATTAAAGAAAACACAGTTAAAGTCAATTGTGGATGCCCATGGTTTAAAGGGGTGTTCGGCTTTAGCGAAAGGTGGACTCATCGAGCGTATTAAAGAGACGATTAGTGATGCTAACCGACTTGAGTATATTCTTTGCGGATTTGATGAATTAATGATGAGTGATTTTGTCATGTTAGCAAACGAAGCGTATGTAACACAAGATGCGACATTAAGTGGATGTGTCCTTGTGTTATATCGTTTAGGTTACGTTTTGCCGGTGATGAAAGATAAGGAAGTTGTCTATGTCATGCCTGAAGTGGTTAAAGAGGCATACAAAGCCATTGATTTAACAACGTTAGAGGCGACTAAAGCCCGTGCAGATTTAATTTATCTTTATATGAAGGCTCTTGTTAATTTATATGGTGTGTGTGAGTTTAATCAATTAGTAACTGTCTTTAATCAATACGAAGAGGGAGAGTTAACCCCTGAGGAAGCCTTAAATGTGCTGTTTTGTAAATTAACCTTTAAAGGGGATGTTCAGTCGTTTGGGCCTTTATTTGTGAGCGACGCATTACTCATGGATTCAGAGATGGAGGCGGTTAAGTTATACGATCTTCATCAAGATAAGCCATACTATATGCCGACCAAAGAGGAAGTTTTAAAATTCGGAACGGATCAAGGAGATTGGACAGAGGAGCTTGAAAAAGTAGAAGCGTTTATTTTTGAGCATATTGTTCATAATGATCAGGAGGCACATGAGATTACAGATGCAATTGGCGTATCTTTTGCCTACGAGTATCAACCTAAATACGCCTTTATGTTACTAGAGGACCGTGGGGTTGAAATTGGTGCATATGGGACAAGTCAACAATTAATGGTATTATTAACGGATGCCTATAACCACGCCCGTACGTGGGAAAACAAAGGATTCCGTCAAATCGACTTAAAAGATAGTCAACAATCAGAGAGTGCACCAATGATTGTACCGATGATTAATCCAGTTAAATCGACAAAAGTAGGTCGCAATGAACCATGCCCATGCGAGAGTGGTAAAAAATACAAAAAATGTTGTGGACGATAAAATAGTTAAGACACCAATTCGTTTTTTATAAGCGATTGGTGTTTTTTTATGACATATTCTGAATGTTTGTCCGTGAGGAATGGTATAATCTAATTAATAATAAAGTCAGAAAAAGGTGAGTTTAACGTGTCAACGATTAAAGAGGTAGCAAAGCGAGCAGGAGTTTCTGTTGGAACAGTGTCAAAGGTAATTAATAATATCGCGGTGAAGCCGAAAACAAAACAGGCTGTTGAGCTAGCTATTAAAGAATTAAATTATGAACCTAATATTTATGCACGTGGTTTAAAAGTTAACCGTACTCATACTGTTGCACTTATTATTCCAACAGTATGGAATCCATTTTATGGGGAATTAGCTTTTCATATTGAACGTTATTTAAGGGAAAAACAATATAAAATGATTCTTTGTAATTCAGAGGGAGATTACGTAACAGAACTTGCTTATTTTACAATGGCGAAACAAAATCAGGTGGATGGAATTATTACGGTTACTTATAGTGATATTGAGTCTTATATTTCTAACAGTATACCATTAATTAGTATTGATCGTTTTTTTAATGATAACATTCCCTATGTGAGTAGTGATAACTTTTCGGGAGGAGCTTTGGCGGCCAAGCATTTAGACGATGTAGGTTGTCAATCCGTTTGTTTTATTGGGCACGGATCAAAGAAAGATAATGCCACAAGAAATCGGAGAAAAGGTTTTGTTGACTATTGCGAAAGACATCAAAAATCCTATCTGATATTTGATGATCAGGGGCATCATGAAACCTTTCAGAGAAATTTAGAATTATTTTTAAAAAAAGAGGTCATCGAAACATCAACGATTGATGGAATATTTGCAGTAACGGATGATTACGCCTTTCAGGTGATAGACTACGTAACAAAAAATGGGAAGAGGATTCCAGAAGATGTTCAGATTATTGGTTTTGATGGAATTAAATCTTCAGCAACGGATGAAATTAAAATTACAACGATTTGTCAGCCGATTGAAGAAATCGCTAAAATGAGCGTTAATGGGGTGATCGCCTTAATTAATAAACGAGAGGTTTCCCATGAGGTATTATTGCCTGTTCAGCTTTTCCAAGGAAAGACAACGAAAGGATAGCTTGTTAATCAGGGTATCCTTTTCTTTTTTTAAAAAAACGGGAAGCGTTTTGTTTTTTGTTGTTGACAGGGGGACTTTTCCCATAGTATACTGAAAATATAAAAAGTGAAACGTTTCATTATTTTTTTGATTTTGAAATGAAACGTTTCACTTTTGGAGAGTTAGAGGAGGGAATCATGTGAAACAACAAAAATATCAAGAAACGGCGAGTCAAATCCTTTTCCTTGTCGGGGGGAAAGATAATGTTGTTCGCGTTGCGAGTTGTGCCACACGTTTACGCATTGTGGTTTGTGAGGATCAAAAAATAGATGTTGAGCGGATTGAATCGTTAGACTTAGTGAAAGGAACCTTTAATAATGGGGGACAGTTTCAAATAATACTTGGGACTGGAATCGTAGATCAAGTTTATCAAGAGTTTCTGAAGCAGAGTGGGATTCAAGAGATGGGAAAAGAGGAGTTAAAAGAGGTAGCAGGGACAAAAATGAACGTATTTCAGAGAATGCTTAAGTCATTAGCCGATGTGTTTGTCCCTATTTTACCTGCCTTAGTTGCGGCGGGATTACTTATGGGATTAAATAATGTCTTAACTGCACAAGGTTTGTTTATCGAAGGGAAGTCTTTAATTGAGTCGTATCCGCAAATGGCAGACTTGGCAGAGATGATTAATTTATTTTCAAATGCAGCGTTTACTTTTTTACCTGTTTTAATTGGTTTTTCAGCGGCAAAGATTTTTGGAGGAACGCCCGTATTAGGTGCCGTCATTGGGGCAATTATGATTCATCCGGATTTATTAAATGGCTATAGCTATGGACAGGCTTTATTAGATCAGACGATACCTGTTTGGAATGTTTTTGGATTTGAAATCGCAAAGGTGGGGTATCAGGGAACAGTTTTACCAATTATTGTGTCGGCATTTGTGTTAGCAAAAGTCGAACGTAAAACACGAAAAATCGTTCCAGCTATGTTTGATAATATTATTACCCCGTTAGTTGCTGTGCTAGTAACGGCTGTTCTTACGTTTATCGTCATAGGTCCTATCATGCGAATCGTCGGGGACGGATTAACTGAGGCAGTCATGTGGTTATTTTTCTCTTTAGGTCCTGTTGGAGGGGCTATTTATGGGGTAGCTTATCCGTTATTAGTGATTACGGGAATGCATCACTCATTAGTTACAGCAGAAACTCAGATTTTAGCGAATATTGGGACACTAGGTGGATCACCTACTTTCGCTGTCGTTGCTGCCTCGAATGTCGCCCAAGGAGCAGCGGCGTTAGCCGTGATGTATTTGATGAAAAACGATACTAAAATGAAAGGATTAGCTTCGGCATCGGGAGTGTCGGCGTTACTTGGTATTACTGAGCCGGCAGTCTTTGGGGTTAATCTGAAGTTAAAATATCCGTTTATTGGGGCATTAGTTGGTTCAGCAGTAGCAGCGGCTTATGGAACTTTTATGAAGGTCTTATCTGTTTCACCAGGGCCTGCTGGGTTACCTGGTGTGATCGTTATTCGTCCAGAATCAATGTTTCAATATATGGTGACTTTAGGTATCGCATTTGTCGTTGGATTTATCGCAACGCTCATGTTAGCGCGAATGTTTAATAAAAAAGTCAAAGGTTAGATTGCAAAGGAGTGTGTCAGATGGAGTGGACAACAGAGCAACGTTATCGACGAATTGAAGAAGTCTCGAAAGAAGAATATGGGAAATTAATTGATCAGGTGAAACATTGCCCGTATCGACAAATGTATCATATTCAGCCCGTCACAGGGTTATTAAATGATCCAAATGGATTTAGTTATTTCAATGGGGAGTACCATTTGTTTTATCAATGGTTTCCACTAGGACCCGTTCATGGGGTGAAGTACTGGTATCATACAGTATCGAAGGATTTAGTTCATTGGAGAAACGAAGGAATCGCCTTAGAACCTGATCGTCCTTTTGATAGTCATGGCGTCTTTTCAGGAACGGCCATTGAAAAGGACCACCAGTTGTATTTAATGTATACGGGAAATGCGCGTGATAAAGATTGGGTTAGGTATCCAACGCAATGTTTGGCAGTGATGAACAAAGAAGGGAAGATAATGAAATATGAGGAACCGGTAATTAAAAATAGGCCTTATCAGGTAACCGAGCATTTTAGGGATCCAAAAGTTTTTCAAGTAGGAGACATGTATTATTGTCTTATTGGTGCTGAGCTAGAAGGAAATCAAGGAACTGTTGTTTATTATCAGTCAAAAGACTTAGTGGAATGGACCTACAAGGGTGAGGTGAAAACCTCATTTAAAGGAAATGGATTTATGTGGGAATGTCCAGACTATTTCACCCAAAACGGGAAGGGGGTCATGATTCTTTCACCGCAGGGAATGGAATCACAGGGAGATCTTTATAATAATATTTTTCAATCGGGGTATTTGATTGGGGAAGAAATTGATTGGCAGAATGGTGTATTTAAACATGGGAGTTTTGTTGAGTTAGATCGTGGATTTGAATTTTACGCTCCTCAAACGATGCAAGATCCAAGTGGAAGAAGGATTTTAGTTGGTTGGTTTGGTCTACCAGGTGTTGATTGTGTGAGTGATGAAAATGGTTGGGCACATTGTTTGACGATTCCACGTGAATTAATCGTGGAGGAGAATAGATTATGGCAACGTCCGATAAAAGAACTAGAGCAATTGCGAAAAGAAGCGCATACCGTCACGCACCTTTTGCAACAGGAATCAATCTCTTTTGAAAAAATTAAC
This sequence comes from Turicibacter sp. St.80E1, assembly GCF_059728495.1. NCBI lineage: Bacteria > Bacillati > Bacillota > Erysipelotrichia > Erysipelotrichales > Turicibacteraceae > Turicibacter > Turicibacter sp. St.80E1. The sequence continues at coordinate 730,655 of NZ_AP039386.1, forward strand.
GGAATTGTTTATGAACTAACGGCTGAGTTTACCGAGATTAAAGCTCAAGTTGTCGGGATTAAACTTCGTAAAGGTGATAACGAAGAAACGGTCTTTTATTACGATTTAATCAATCGAAAACTTGTGTTAGATCGTTCAAAATCAGGACGTACATGTGGGGATGAATATGGAACGGTGAGAAAATGTCACTTTGATGAAAAACAATTGAAACTACAAATTTTTGTTGATGTTTCCTCTATTGAAATTTTTGTAAATGATGGGCTTGAAGTATTTTCTACACGAATTTTTACAAAAATTGAAAGCGCAGGCATTGAATTCTTTACGGATGGAATGGTACAATTGAAGACAACCAAATGGGGATTAAATGTTTAGAAAGAGGTGTAATAATGGCAAAGGTAATTTGTCCAGGTGAAGTGTTAATTGATTTTATTTCGCTTGAAAATGGTAAGAAGTTAGTAGACGTAGAACGTTTTCAAAAGAAGGCAGGAGGGGCTCCTGCAAATGTAGCAACAGCGCTTGTTAAATTAGGTGCATCGGCTGAATTTGTGGGTGCGGTTGGAAAGGATTCGTTCGGTAAGTTTTTAATGGATACACTTGAGCGTTATCAAGTAGGAACAAAACACGTGATTAAGGATGAAACGCTTGGAACGACAATTGCCTATGTTTCAATCGATGAGCAAGGGGAACGCGATTTTGAGTTCATGCGAGGGGCAGATGGAAATCTATCACCTGATCAAATTGACTTTGAAGCATTTAAGGATTGTAAAATTGTTCATTTAGGGAGTGCAACGGCCTTATTAGGAGATAAACTTTATGAGGTTTATAAGTCATTTATTTCATTTGCTATCGAGAATCATAAGTTTATTTCATTTGATCCAAATTATCGCGAGGCACTTTATCATGATAAAAAGGAATTGTTTATTAAACATTGTAAGGAAGTAATTAAATCGGTTGATTTGATTAAAGTATCAGAGGAAGAAGGACAGATTATTACGGGGGAAACGGATCATCAGAAAATGATTTTAGCATTGCATGAGTTAGGGGCTAAAATTGTAACGTTAACACTTGGAAAAGAGGGGTCCCTCATCTCAATTAATAAAATTTATAAAGTTGAGAGTGTCCCAGTTAACATGATTGATTCAACAGGAGCAGGTGATGCTTTTATCGGAGCACTATTATCCCAAATTGCGAACTTAAACAATCCGAAAGAAATTTTAACGGATGAAGCAATGTTAGTCGAGTTTACCCAAAATGCGAATAAAGTAGGTGCGTTAACAACAACAAAATTGGGAGCGTTAGACTCTATTCCATCATGGGATGAAATTGCGATGTAATAAAAATTGGTATAGGTAGAAGGCGAAGAATTTCTTCGCCTTTTTTTATGCCGTTCATTTGATGCAGGGTGAGGGTGTAAGAAAAAGCTCGTTGTTTTTGGGGCATATTTCTTCTTTTTAAACAATAGGATAATAATACAGTCAGGTTAAAAGAAGGAGGGTAAATTATGGAGAGAAGTTTTAAACGTGTTCGCGTTGTTGTTGTGCAACCCGATGAACAAGTATATTTTGATCGTTATTATACGGATCCATTAGGTGCCATGGATAAATTTAATTATTTTTGTAAATTAGCAAAAATTAATTATCCGCAACAGATTGAGTTTGCGATGGAGCGAACAGCTCTGTATAATGAAATGACGGCTTATTTTCCTTATAATGAAATTAATCCATCGAATCAATCAGGGTTTGTTCAAGTTTCGATGTATTTTGAAGTCGACCGTTTAAGAGCGGCTGAATAAGAGATTGGATGAGGAACCATGAGACATTTAAATCCGACGTTATATGAAGTGATTCAAGAATGGGCAAATGATTTGCCGATTGATTACGAGGTGCAAAGAGAAGGGAATACACGAGACAATTTACATAATTCAAAGGAAAAAATTGTAGCTTGTCTCATCGAACAGTTTCCGATGAGTTATCGTCAATCTTACGAAGTTTATAGTGACCTCTTTAATCAATCTGAAATTTTTTCGGTTTATCATTCGTTAGACACAATCAATGTTTTAGCGATGGCCACCGGGTCTGGGGGCGATGTATTCGGCTTGATTCATGCCTTTGAAAAATATTTTAAAGGTAAAACGATTCATATTTTTTCTGTTGAAGGAAATGAGGATGCCCTTCAAAGCCAAACTAATTTATTTAAACGGTATATCGAGGGCAACCTCATCGCAAATAAGGTTCAGTTAGTTCCAATTCCCGCGGTGATACAGCCAGGGTTGCGGGGATTAAAGGAAGAGTTAAAGGACCGCTGTTTTACTCCGTATGGTGTTGAAAAGTTTGATTTGATGCATGGGTTTAAATGGATGAATGAGAAATCAATTCGAGGATGGTTTCATCCGTACCACTTTTACGCCTTCCTCAACTATCATCTATTACCAGACCGAGTAGCCGTTTGGTTAGAAACGGTGGATTTAAAGTCGCAATATCAGGGGGATCGTTCGCTGTCACAAAGGGCTATTTTTGATTATGTAAAGTATTGTCACCATTTTCAGGAGAAAAATCATTTAATGGCCTTAACTCCGACGCCGTGTATTGCGCGGCATTTAAGCGGGAAGCGGAAACAGTGTGAGGGGTGTCTCGGATGTTTTGATGAGATTGACACGTATGTTAAATCAATGGATGAACGCGCTAACCGATGGCAAGGTCAATCTATATTTGTGATGAAGTTTGCAAGTGGGCCTCTTGGAAGAGAGTTATCGAAATATTTGCAAGATGAGCATGTGGGGTATCAAACGGCCTTCTTTAATGGGCAACCACATTTTTGTACGCTCAATTCAACAAAAGAAATGAAAAAAGTAGCCAATGCCTTTGTGCTTGGAAAATTATCAAAACAGGAAAGTTAGTATGAACGAATAGTTTATACTAACTTTTTTTTATGTGCGGTGGAGGTAGAACATTAAAAAAGTTTGGGCGGGTAGGTACTGTTAGGTGAACATTGTCATATTTTATGTTAGATGGAAAGGAGGGATAGCATGAAAAAAATAGGTTTAGTTTTATGCGGAGGTGGGGCAAAGGGCGCGTATCAGGTTGGTGTTCTGCGTGTGCTTGAGGAATTTGGACTATTATCCCATATCCATGCCGTGGCAGGATCTTCCATTGGAGGAGTCAATGGTGCGTTATTTTTGCAATATACGCCAGAAGAAATGGAAAAGTTTTGGCTCAATTGCCCGTGGTCTTCTATTTTTTCAATCAGCAAAGAAAATATGAATCGAATGAATCAAATTGTAGATTCTATAAATTATCGAAAAATCCCTTCTTTTATGGGGATGATGAATCTAGCAGGCATGGCTAATCAGGTTGGCTTACCTTTAAAAAGGAAGGGGTTTGATAAAGTTTTTCGTTATTATTTAAATCCTGTTTCAATTCAAGAGGATCATCGTGATCTTTATATTGCCTGTAAGGAGTCTAAGTCTTCACGACGACGTTTTTTTAAATTGAATGATCTTTCTTATCACCAGATGAAAGGTGTTCTTTTAGCGACAACTGCCGTGCCAGGATTATACGAACCTGTTTCGATTGAAGGGGTTAATTATGTTGATCCAATGAAATCGGAGTTGGCTCCTCTTCGCCCCTTATTATCAACGGATTGTGAGACTATTATTGTTGTTTATTTGGATCCACGTTCAAGAATTGGAAAGTCCTCGATTGAAGGAAAAAGAATTATTGAAATTTTTCCGAGTAAAGAGCTGGGGAACGGAATTTATGGATCGTTTGATTTTAGACCGGAAGTGTTGAAGTATTATATGGATTTAGGCAGTGAGGATGCGTATCGAATTTTATATCGTGTGTTGAGGGAGAATCCTCAGTCGCCAAACCGCGTGCGGGTGAAAAAATAGAAGGTTATGCCATGTAATAAATTGTGAGAAAATAAAATTCGTTAACTTTTTGTAATGGGTTTCCTGCAGTGTTTTGCTGAATAAATAAAAGCAGTTGATTTAACCCTCTCTTCTTTGACCATAATACAGGAAATAAAGTTAGAGGTGAGAGGGATGACGAAGGAAACAGTAAAGTATAGTCTATTTTTAACTATTTTTGGGGTTTTATTTTATCGCCTAACCGGCTATCCCGAGTTTTTTTATCGTCTGATAGGGTCCGTTGTAGGGATTTTTAAGCCATTTTTGATTGGAGCTATTTTAGTCGCGTTAACGAACCCTATTGTCCTTTGGTTTGAAAGACGGCTAAAATGTTCTCGTGGGTTAAGTATCTTTAATGCGTATTTGGTTATGGTAGGGGGAGTCCTTTGTTGTGTTGGCTTAATTATCCCATCGTGTTTAGTTGGAGTGTCTGAGTGTATTATGGAAATCACGAAACATATTCGATCTTTAGATTCAAATCAGTTTGGCTATGAGGTGATAGAGAGAATTCCGTATTGGAATGAGATTTTGGCATATATAGAGGAAAATATCCAAAGTATTAGTCAAAGTACATTTCGCATTGTGAATCAGTTATCGACTTCTTTATGGTCCTCACTGATAGGCGTGTTAGCCGAGATTTTACAATGGTTTTTAGGTTTTACTATTTCAATTTATTTAATCATCGATCAACAGAAGGTTTTTTGTTCGTTCCAACGTTTTTTAGCAGGCTATTTTCCAAGGCAAGAAGAACGGGTTCTTTATTTTACCCGATTTACTTATCATACGTTTCAAGATTATATGGTAGGCCGGTTATTGGATTCATTAATTGTTGGTCTGCTTGCGCTAATCGGTTTTTCGGTCTTGAAGGTACCCTATGTTTTATTGTTTTCTTTTATTGTTTTTATCACCAATATTATTCCGTATTTCGGTCCTATCATTGGAGCGATTTTTCCGATTGGTATGACGTTGATGATCGATCCCATTCGTGCGATTTGGGTCGCCATTTTCATTTTTGTCTTACAGCAACTGGACGGAAATGTGATAGGACCTAAAATTATGGGGGATTCTGTTGGTTTATCTCCTCTTTGGATTATTTCTGTTGTTATTTTAGGGGGATCCCTTTTTGGTTTTATCGGAGTCTTTTTGGCTGTTCCTATATCGGCGGTTATGAAAGAGGTTTATGAGTTAATGTTAAAGAAACGTTTAAAAAGATAAGTTTAGGTATATCGTCCTCAAAAGTATAAAATAGCGCTTTACGAATAAAAAAGTAGCCAAATACATTTGAAAAAATGATGGAAAAGTGGTATTTTATTAAAGGAATTATAAAAAAGAAAAGTTAATGTATTAGTAAATGGAGGAATTGGTATGCAACAGCCACGTATGTTATCGGCTAAGGAAATTGCAAATGAAGTTGTTGAAGTTGGAAAGTATAAGGTAGCGCGTAAAGACAGTGTCGTTCTTGTTTCGGGAATGTTAGCGGGGTTATTTATCGCATTAGGGTATACGGTTTATTTACTTGTTTACGGACAAATGACAGACCCATATGCAGGAAAAATTGTGGGGGCATTTTTATTCCCTGTTGCCTTAATTTTAATCTTATTAACAGGAGCTGACTTGTTCACTGGAAATACATTAATCGGTAAGGCTTACTTTAAAAAAGAAGTAAAATTAGGTGCGTTTATTAAAAATTTAGTTTTAGTTTGGATTGGAAACTTCTTGGGAGTTTTACTTGGAATTGGTTTGTTAGCAGGTGCAGAGTTATTTACAAATGGTGTGAACCCTCATGTTGCTGAGAATATTCGCCATTTAGCAGAAGCAAAAGTTAGCTTATCGACATCAGCAATTTTCTTCCGTGCAATTTTATGTAATATTTTAATTGCTGGTGGAGTTTACGTGGCATACGCGGCTAAAGACGTGGCAGGTAAATGTATCTTAAGTATTTTAGTTGTTGCGGTCTTTGCATTAATGGGAGTAGAACACTGTATTGCCAATATGTTTGTTTTAGGAATGGGGAAAGTTTTAGGGGCAGATGCTTCTTATGCAGGGATGGCTTGGAACCTATTTATTGCAACAATTGGTAACATTATTGGTGGATTTGTCATCGTTATTCCATATTACTATAATTTCATTCACTCTTATAGACATAAAAATCATTAAATCGATTATAAAAAAAGTGTTAATTCAGTCCGTGATTGAGTTAACACTTTTTTTAGTTTATAACTTGCAACCATAGAACTAATGTTTGTTTTTCTCCTCTTTTTAGCTGTCTCTTTTTATGTTATAATGGGCGATAAAGAGGTGATTTGAAATGTTCGCTTATTTAAAGGGACACACATCGTATGGTGGAAAGGATTTTGTTGTCATTGAGGTTAACGGAATCGGGTATAAGGTTCATACAGCGAATCCGTATGAGTTTAAAAAGGGAGAAGCTGTTCAGGTTTTTACACATCAGGTGGTATCCGAGAATGAAATTAGTTTGTATGGGTTTAGAACCCTAGAGGAGCATGATTTATTTATTAATTTAATTAGTGCTCGTGGAATCGGTCCGAAGACAGCCTGTGCAATTTTAGCGATGAAAGACATGAATGGCTTACGTCAGGCTATTGAAAATGGTGATGCGAAGTATTTATGCAAATTTCCTAAAATTGGTCCGAAGACAGCCCAACAAATTATATTGGATTTAAAAGGGAAGCTTGTGATTCCAGAAGGTCCATTATTTACGAATCCTGGTTTAACGGAGGCCATTGAGGCATTACAGGCGCTTGGTTATGGGGATAAGGAATTAACGAAGGTAAGGACGGCCTTCAAGGATACAACGGCTTCCGTTGATGAGATTATTAAAAAGGGATTGCAATTATTGGTTAAATAAGGGGGATATTTAAAATGGGGAAAGGACAGCAAGTTAATCCGTTTGGAATAGGGGGAGCTTTTGTTCAATATTGTCTTGATCAAGGCATTTTGCACTTAGAGATGGATAAAAATCATGAAATTAAATATTACTTAACCGATCAAGGTGAACGATTATTAAAAGAAAATTTTGGTATTGTTTTATCAGAATGTGCCAAAATAAATAGGAAAGAAGGTTAGATGATGATAGAGGAACGCTTAGTGACGCCGGATGAAATGAGAGAAGATGAATCAGAATTAAGTTTGCGCCCTGAGCGTCTAAATCAGTATATTGGCCAAACGGCTGTGAAAGAGAACTTAAGAATTTTTATTGACGCGGCAAAAAGTAGAAATGAGTCATTAGACCACGTGTTGCTTTTTGGCCCACCAGGTCTTGGAAAAACGACTTTAGCGACGATCATCGCAAATGAAATGGGAGTTAATATTAAAACGACTTCAGGGCCGATGATTGAACGGAGTGGTGATTTAGCTGCTATTTTATCGGTTCTAGAACCTGGAGATGTTTTATTCATTGACGAGATTCATCGTTTACCTAAAAGTATCGAGGAGGTTTTATACCCAGCGATGGAAGATTACGTGCTCGATATCGTTGTCGGAAAAGATGATTCCGCCCGTTCTATCCGTGTGGACTTGGCTCCGTTTACATTAGTAGGTGCAACGACGCGTGCAGGGGATTTATCAGCTCCACTTCGCGACCGCTTTGGTGTTATGAATCGTTTAGAATACTACACGGAAGAGCAACTCCAATCCATTGTAAAACGAACAGGGATTGTTTATGATACACCGATTGATGATCAAGCTTCTTTAGAGCTAGCGCGGCGTTCGCGAGGAACCCCACGTATTGCTAATCGTCTTTTTCGACGTGTGCGCGATTATGCACAAGTTATAGGGGATGGTATCATTACACATGATATTGCAAAGTTAGCATTGGACCGTTTAGACATAGATTCACTAGGATTAGATTATGTTGATCACAAGTATTTAATGGGGATTATTGAACGATTTAATGGAGGGCCGTGTGGAATTGAGGCTATTGCGGCGTCAATTGGGGAGGAGCCCCAAACACTGGAAGATGTTTATGAGCCATATTTGTTACAATTAGGATTTGTCAAGCGAACCCCTCGTGGTCGGGTGATTACTCCTCAAGCTTGTGAACATTTGAACGTCCCGTATCCGTTAAAATAAAGATTGAAAAATAACGATATTTGGTAGATAATTTATACATAGTGATAAATTTTGCAACATAGAAAGTTGGTGTGTTATGCGCGTAGATCAATTCGACTTCGAATTACCAGAAGAGTTAATTGCACAAACCCCTTTAAAAAACCGGGATATGTCGCGTTTAATGGTTTTAAATAAAAAAACAGGTGAAATCAAACATGAGGTTTTTCATCAGATCATTGATTATTTAAAACCGAATGATACGCTTGTTTTAAATAATACAAAAGTGATGCCGGCTAGATTAATGGGTCAAAAACAAGATACGGGGGCTCATATTGAGGTTCTTCTTTTAAAACAGGAACAAGACGACTGTTGGGAAACGTTAGTTAAACCGGCTAAGCGAGTTAAAGTTGGGACGGTGGTTGAGTTTGGTGATGGTCGCCTAAAAGCTGAATGTATTCAAACGGGCGAGATGGGAAAACGAATTTTTAAATTTGTATACGAGGGAATTTTTTATGAGGTATTGGATTCCTTAGGTGAAATGCCACTGCCGCCCTACATTACGGAAAAGCTAGACGATCGTGATCGATATCAAACCGTTTTTGCTAAAGAAATTGGATCTGCCGCAGCTCCTACTGCCGGATTACATTTTACGACAGAGTTACTAGAGAAAATTAAAAGCAAAGGGGTAAATATTGCATATGTTACTTTGCATGTCGGATTAGGGACATTTAGACCGGTATCTGCGACGAGTGTTGAAGAACATGAGATGCATGCGGAGTTTTATCAGATGTCACAGGAAACGGCTGATTTATTAAATGAAACGAGACAAAAGGGTGGTCGAATTATTACCGTAGGAACGACTTCGACGCGAACACTTGAAACAATCGCTCGTAATCATCAAACATTTAAGGCTTGTGAAGGATGGACAGATATTTTTATTTACCCTCCTTATGAGTTCAAAGGAATTGATGGGATGTTAACTAATTTCCATTTGCCAAAATCAACATTAATTATGTTAATCTCGGCTCTAGCAGGACAGGAATCTATCATGAATGCTTATCGCATTGCGGTAGAGGAGAAGTATCGTTTCTTTAGCTTTGGAGATGCGATGTTAATTATTGAAGAATAACAACTTAGAATCTAGAAAAAGTGAGGTGCCTCTGTTGGCGATTAAATATGAATTAATACATGAATGTAAACAATCAGGTGCTCGTTATGGTAAATTGCACACCCCACACGGGACATTTGAAACCCCAGTTTTTATGCCGGTAGGAACGTTGGCCACTGTTAAAACGTTATCTCCTGAAGAACTTGATCAGATGGGAGCTAAAATTATTTTAGCGAATACTTACCATCTTTGGTTACAACCAGGTGAGAAGATTGTTGAGGAAGCAGGTGGACTTCATAAGTTTGAAAATTGGGGAGGAGCTATTTTAACCGATTCAGGTGGATTTCAAGTTTTTAGTTTAAGCAAATTACGTGAAATTACTGAAGAGGGAGTAACTTTCCGCGACCATCGTAATGGGGCTCCTTTATTTATGTCACCTGAGATTTCAATCGGAGTACAAAACTCATTAGGGGCTGATATTATTATGTCTTTTGATGAGTGTCCCCCATATCCTGCGACATTTGAATATATGAAAAATTCAGTTGATCGTACGATTCGTTGGGCGGAACGAGGAAAAAAAGCGCATAAAAATTCCGAAACCCAAGCTTTATTTGGAATTGTTCAGGGAGGAGAATATCCTGAACTACGTAAGTATTGTGCTGAAAAATTAGTAGAAATGGACTTCCCAGGTTATTCAGTCGGAGGGGTATCAGTTGGGGAACCAAAGGATGTCGCACGAAAAATGATTGAATATACTGTTCCTTATTTGCCAAAGGATAAGCCACGCTATTTAATGGGAGTAGGGTCACCAGACGACTTAATCGATGGGGCTATTCGCGGAATTGATATGTTTGATTGTGTTTTACCAACGCGTATCGCTCGTCATGGAACAGCCATGACTTCAGTCGGACGTGTGGTTATTAAGAATAAAGTTTATGAGCGCGACTTTACGCCGTTAGATCCAAACTGCGATTGTTACACATGTAAGAATTATACACGTTCATATATTCGCCACTTAATTAAGGCGAATGAATCGTTTGGACAACGATTAGTTTCGTATCATAATTTACATTTCTTAATCCATTTAATGGAGCAGATACGAGAGGCAATCCGACAAGATCGTTTATTGGATTTCCGTGAAGAATTCTTTGAACAATATGGGATTAATTTGCCAGGATCACGAGGATTTTAAGCATAGGCCATGTGTCATTGAAAGGTTTCAGTGATTTATGGAGATAGATAAATAAAGTCATCAATGATAAGTTTGTTGACGAGTAAGAAAGGGAGCGGTTTATAATGAATCAAACAGTTATGTTAGCTATTCAACTAGTGTTATTAGGGGCGATTTTTTACTTCTTTATGATTCGCCCAGAAAACAAACGTCGTAAGGCAGTAACAACGATGCAAAATAGTTTATCTAAAGGGGATCGAGTTGTAACTATTGGAGGAATTCATGGACGTATTCATTCAATTGAAGAAGAAGTGGTGACGTTAATTAATGACGAGGGTCAAAAATGGATTTTTGAACGTCACGCAATCGCTCGTAAAGTAGAAAAATAAAAAGAGGAGAGCCTGATACGAGGCTCTTCCTCTTTTTATTTTTTAGTTGGTAAATTAACCCCAATCATTCCCCCTGCAATACAAATGACAAAGGTGATAATGCTTCGAATGTAAAATTGTAGGCTTAAAGGTGCCTCAACACCGATGGTATAAAATAGAAGGCTTAATAATACCATAACCGAAGCAACACAAATACCGATTAACCATCCTTTTTCAGCGAATTTTTTAGAAATAATAGCAGTCCCCGTGAAAAAGGTAATAACAAAAGCAGCGTAGATGATGTTTCCGAGTAACCCGACTGAGACCCATCCAAAATAAGCAATTGTTGTTATAAGTAGACCGAAAATGAGGATACTAATAACAATGAATGCCAATCCGTCTAGTAATGCTTTTCCTAGTTTTTCTGACATATTCTCAACTCCTATGACTATGTGTATTCATTAGTAACTTTATGAACCAATTGAAATGATTATGTAACTTTAAGGATAAAAGATTGAAATAGAGGGAAAAATATGGATCTTAATTGCTATAATGTGATATATAGAACGACGCTTTTTTATATTGTCCTATTAATCGTGTTTAAGTTAATGGGAAAAAGGGAAATTGGTCAATTGACGTTGCTCGATTTAGTGGTCTCTGTTTTAATGGCGGAGATTGCAGCAATGGCAATTGATAATCTAGAACGTCCCATTCATGAGGTTTTATTAGCCATTGGATTACTTGGAATTTTGCAATTTACTTCCGCCTTTATTACGTTACGATACAAAAAAATTCGGGAGTTTGTTGATGGGAAGCCGTCCATTCTTATTCATCAGGGAAGAATTAATATCCATGAGATGAGAAAACAACGATATACTTTTGATGACCTCATGCTCCAATTACGGGCAAATAATATTTCATCTGTTTTTGAGGTTGAGTATGCCATTTTAGAGTCAAATGGACAACTCTCTTCCTTTAAAAGGCAAGATGTTACCTATTGTCCACTTCCTATTATTACATCCGGAGGTATTGAAAAAGAAAATTTATTAAAAATTCATAAAACGGAAAAATGGGTAGAAGAACAAATGGATAAAAAAGGGATTTTTGGAGTAAAAGAGGTTTACTATGCTGCATTTGATGGAAAGGAACTTCAGTTTATTACGCGAGAATCCTTAAATTTAAATGAAAAAAAACGCCGTTAATTTTGACGACGTTTTCTACTTTAAGTAAAGTTGCTACTTCTTTTGTTATTTCGTGTTATAATTAGCTTGTCGTTTGATCCGCTTTCCATCACTGACCTGAGTGGGAAATAGACCGCAGACAAAAAGTAAAAATAAGTACGAAATGCCCACGATAAAGCAAATAATAATCATATTAAGAAATTGATTGGTATGGAAGGTATAAGCTAATTTTAAATAGGAACCAAGCATGAACGTAATTCCGATGATTAATGTTGCATTGAAAACGGAACGTAGATTCATGCGGTAACCGATATGTTTTCTTACTAGAAGAAAGTGCCATCCGGTTACAAATATAACATTAAACAAAACAGAAATAACTAACCCATAAATATTTAGGTTTGGAATTTGAAGCAAAATAATCATCATAATAATCTTTATAACTGAGGAGATGAAAGTCGTATTCATCGCTTGATTCGCCTCGTCAATTGCTTGTAAGGTAGAAGTGAGTGGTGCTTGAAAGTAAAGGAGTAAGAAGACAGGGGCCATTAGAATGAGGTAATTTGCCCCGGTTGAAGAGCCATAAAGTAGATTCATTAATTCGGTTGGAAATAGCATCAATAAAACGGTATAAATTCCGCTTGGTAAGAATGAGATCAAGAAGGCGTTATTAAGATGCGAATAAATTCTATCATATCTTTTATTAGCAAATGCCTGACTAATTGGTGGAACGATTGCTTGAGTAATTGCATTTGAGATAAACGAAGGCATGAGAACCATAGGCAGGGCAAAACCGGAAACGGCTCCGTATAATTTCGCACTTTGTGCACTGTTATAACCAATTTTGAAAAGGCATTGGACAACAACGATGGGTTCAAGAAAATGCGAGAATGATCCGATGAGTCGACTTCCTGTTGCCGGTAATGAAATAGCTAATACATCTTTAAAGTTCTGAGGGCTTAGATGAATCGGTCTTAAGTTTGCCCCCTGATGGTTATGCTTGATGTTTTTAAAGAATAGAAAAATAAGAATTAAGATAGAAGAAAACTCTCCTGCAATTGATGCCCAAATTGTTCCAACAATTCCGAATACAATTCCGTGTGGAAGTAGCCATGAGATAAAAAGAACAGAGAAAACCATCCGGATAACTTGTTCCACTAGGGTTGAAATGGCTGATGGGAACATATTCTGTTCTCCTTGAAAATAGGCCTTGAAAATAGTTGAAAGTGAAACAAAAAAGAGTAGTGGACCAATGGAAATCAAGGGTAGATAAGTTCGCTCATCCTTGAGTAAATAAACGGCTAATGGTTCGGCAATAAAAAACAATAAGATACTAATGAGTAAACTCGAAGCCATAGCAATAATGAGTGATACAGATAAAACCTTTTTTTGGCGTTCGTTGGCGCGAGAAATAAGGGTTGGAATAGCAATTGGAAGACCGATACTTGCAAAGGTTGTAAGTAACATGAGGGTTGGCCCAATTAACATATAGATTCCAATTCCATCTTCACCAAGTAGACGTGTCACCATGACGCGGTTAATCATTCCTAGGACCTTGGTGATGAGTCCCGCTATAACGAGAATAAATGTTCCTTGTACGACGTTTTGTTTTTTCATAATTTTTTCACCTATACTTTAGTTATGATTTTGCTTAAGTCTATGAATAAGAATTTTAAAATATGAAGGTGAGGAGATACTTTTGCTTAAATCGATGATGAATTGGAGAAAATGTGACATATTAGACGAAAGTATGCAGGGAGAGAGAGGTGAACTCCACCCGGCGATTGAACGTCTTATTTTATCTAGAAAGTTAGTAGAACCGGAAAATCTTGCAACATTTAACCATCAAGTGCCGGTTCACCACGATCCGTTATTGTTTTCGCAAATGTCTAAAATTATTATGCGACTTAATACGGCCATAGATGAGGGACAACCGATTCTAGTCTATGGCGATTACGATGCAGATGGGGTAACTGGAACATCTATTTTAGTTCGTTGTCTTCGCGAGCTAGGAGCTTTGGTTGATTATTATATTCCAAATCGATTTTATGAGGGATATGGCCCGAATAAAGAAGCGTTTATGCAGGCAATAGAGGATGGTTTTCAATTAGTCATTACGGTAGACAATGGAATTGCCGGAATTGAAGAGGCGGAATTGTTGATGGAACATGGGGTAGATCTTATTATTACAGATCATCACCAGGTAAAGGAAACACTTCCCCGCGCGTATGCTATCTTGCATCCGGAGCTTGATAAAAATTATCCGTTTCATCACTTATCAGGCGCGGGGGTTGCGTTGAAGATAGCGGAGGCATTACTAGAGGAAGTCATTCCTGAGGATTATTATGCTATTGCCATGCTTGGAACCATTGGTGATGTTGTCCCGTTAATTGATGAAAATCGATCGATTGTGAAAAGAGGTCTTGCCGCCTTAAAGGAAACAGAGATTGAGGGATTGAATGCCATTATGGAGATGGCCAATACGAATAAGAACGAGGTAACAGAGGTTAACGTAGGGTTTGAGATTTGTCCCCGCCTAAACGCTCCTGGTCGTATGGATGAGGCGACGCTAGCTGTAAAGTGTTTAATTTGTGAGGATCAAGATGAGGCGACGGAGCTGGCTCAACAAATTGAACAAATTAATACCGAACGGCAAAAGACAACACAACAAGTATTAGAAGAAGTGATGAAAATGGTAGATCAGGAGACTTTAGCAGTGAAAAAGGCGTTAATTCTATATGCTCCTCATTGGCATGAGGGGATACTTGGAATTGTAGCTGGGCGTTTAGCAAAGCAGTGGCAGAAGGCTGTCTTTGTAGTGACAGATGATCACGAAGGTTTTATTAAAGGGTCGGCACGAGCGGTAGAAGGATACCATTTATTTGAATTATTAACGCAATGTCAATCACTGATAGAACGCTTTGGTGGACATGCCTTGGCAGCAGGAATTACATTTGATAAAAAAAATCTTCAACCTCTTGAAAATCAAATGAATGAACTTTTAAAAGATACGGATCTTAAGCCCTCTCTTACCGTTGATTTATGCTTACCTATCTCAGATTTAGATGTTTCTTTCGTTGATCAATTGCAGTGCCTGGCTCCCTTTGGAGAAGGGAATCGCCCACCCTTATTTGAAATGCGAGATGTATATGTAAGCAACGTAAAAGTCATCGGAAACAAAATGCAGCATTTAAAATTTACACTCGAACAAGATGGAAATTGTCTGGAAGGCATTGCCTTTAATCAAGCCCATTTATCGACTTATTTGACGAAAGATACACGGTTTAGTTTTGTAGGAGAACTGAAAATTAATGAATGGAATGGGCATCGAAATGTTCAATTTCACTTTGTTGACGTTTTGTGTGAGGAGTTTCAATTAATCGATTTGCGTAATAAACAGGCGTATGAACAACGAAAAGATGATTTGTTCTTGGCAACGTCTTATGCAAAGGCGAAAGATGAAAATCATATTGAAACATTAGTTATTGATCAACTACCGAATTCAAAGGAAGAATTAATAGGACTCATTCGAGAGAAAAAGCCTAATAATATTGTTATAGCGCCTATCGATTCGAATATAACGTTTGCTAGTCGTGAGAAATTTGTCACCGTTTATCGGGTGATTAAACAACATGCCCCTATCACGCTAAACCACCAAATGATGAATTATTTTTTAAGACTGGGAATTAGCAAAAATGAATTATTATTTATTTTACAGGTGTTTTTTGAAGTGGAACTTGTTATAATAAAAAATGGTTCTGTTTTTTTACCCGATTGCATCGCAAAGCGCGATTTATCAGAGGCTGCAACGTATCAACTCCAAAATTCAAAATTGAAGATGCTTGAATTTTTTGAATTAACAACGTGGACAGAATTAAAACATATTTTTACAACAGCTAGGGAGGAAATGACTGATGAATCTTAAAGACTATGTAGCGAATGTACCTAACTTTCCGAAGGAAGGAATTCAATTTAAGGATATTACACCATTAATGTCAGACGGCGCGGCATATAATTATGCGACGCAAAAAATGGTTGAATTTGCAAAAAAACAGCAGGCCGAGGTTATTGTTGGACCTGAAGCCCGAGGATTTATTTTTGGATGTCCGGTTGCCCATGAGTTAAAAATTGGGTTTGCCCCTGTTCGTAAACCAGGAAAATTACCACGTGAAACGGTGTCTTTTAATTATGATCTCGAATATGGGTCAAATACATTATGTATGCATAAAGATGCAATTAAGCCAGGACAACGTGTTTTAATTGTAGATGATTTATTAGCAACTGGTGGAACGGTTGAAGCAACAGTTAAGCTAATTGAACAATTAGGTGGAGTTGTTGTAGGGTGTGCTTTTTTAATTGAATTAGAAGAGTTAAACGGTCGAAAATTGTTAGAAAACTATGAAGTTTTGTCATTAATGAAATATTAATTCAAAATAATTGAAAAGCTAAGGGAGGAATGGCACATTTTGTGTTGCATTCTTCCTTTTTTTTGTGTTAAACTTTTAAAAAGTATGAAAAAATTATTAAATGATAGGAAAGGTTGGATGAATAATCATCCTTTTTTTTCATCCTAGTAAATATTTTTAAAAAATTATGTCTTTCATGAAACAAATGACAAATTTAGCTTTATAATAAAATTAAGTAGATTAAATAATAGGAGTAATGTTTATGTATCAATTAAACGGATATGAGATATCTATTGATCATGTTTTAGAGCAAGCTAAAACGTATATTAAAAATCCAGAGAGTATTGCGGTGATTGAACGTGCTTTTGAACTTGCCTTTCAGAAACATAAAGATCAATTACGAAAATCAGGCGAACCTTATATTATTCATCCCATTGAGGTGGCTCATATTCTTACGAAATGGCAAACGGGGCCACGAACGATTGCTTCAGGATTGCTTCATGATATTATAGAAGATACAGATATTACTAAAGAAGAAATTGCTGAATTATTTGATAATGAAATTGCCGAAATTATTGATGGTGTCACAAAGCTAACAAAGTTAACCTATAAGTCAAAAGAAAAGCAACAGGCGGAAAATCATCGGAAGATGCTATTAGCTATGAGTAAGGATATCCGTGTTATTTTAGTGAAACTTGCCGACCGCTTGCACAATATTCGAACACTTAAATTTTTGCCTCCAGAGAAACAACGTGCAATTGCCCATGAAACAATGGAAATTTATGTTCCAATTGCGCATCGATTAGGGATGTATCGAGTAAAGGCAGAACTTGAAGACACGTCGTTACGCTTTCTAAAGCCAGAAGATTTTTATCGAATTGCTCAATTAATTAAACAAAAGAAACATGAGCGTGAGGAACAAATTCGAGAGATGGAAGAAGAGATAAAAGCCGCTCTTGAGGAGTATCATATTCCCTTTGAAATTAAGGGACGTATTAAAAATATTTATAGTGTGTATAAGAAAATGCAAACGCGCGAAAAAGAATTTGATGAAATTTATGACTTGTTAGCTCTTCGCTTAATCGTTAATTCGCTTCCTGAATGTTACTCGGCACTAGGGGTTATTCATGCAAATTTTAAACCGATTCCAAATCGTTTTAAGGATTATATTGCAATGCCGAAGCCTAATATGTACCAGTCTTTACATACAACTATTATCGGTCCAAATGGCCATGTGTTTGAAGTGCAAATTCGAACAAAAGAGATGGACGAAATTGCAGAGCAAGGGGTTGCTGCACATTGGGCGTATAAGGAAAATCGTCAAGTGACGGCTAAGCAGGAACAAAAGGAAATTCAAGACAAATTAAAATGGTATGAGACACTGATTGCCTATCAAGAAGAAGTCAACGATGCTGAAAAGTTAATGAAATTAGTTAAAGATGACATTTTTAATGCGAATGTTTATGTATTCACTCCAAATGGTGATGTGTTTGATTTTCCACCTGGATCAACCCCAATTGACTTTGCTTATCGAATTCATACAAACCTGGGGCATAAGACAACAGGGGCGATTGTAAATGGAAAAATTGTGACATTAAATTATCAATTAAAAACAGGTGATATTGTAGAAATTAAATCGTCACGTAATTCATTTGGACCGAGTGAAGATTGGCTAAATATAGTGAAAACTTCGCAGGCGCGCCATAAAATTCGTCAGTACTTTAATCGAACAAAACGTGAGGAATATACACGTAAAGGTGAGGAATTATTTGCAAAAGAGCTTGCGTCAAAGGATTTATCCATTAATTCCATTGATACTCAAAAGCTTTTAAAAATTTATAAAAAACAAAATGTTGATAAACTCGAGGAATTGTACTATCAAATCGGTCGTGGTCGCCTCGTTCCGAAGACAATTTTAGAACGTTATTTATCGGATGGAAAAGAGGTTAATGAGACGGATCTTATTCAGCAGATTAATGATGCTGCGAAAGTCAAAGAGGGACAACGTAAAAAAGCAAAAAATCGTTTTGGAATTATTGTCGATGGATTAGACAATGTTGATTTACGCATTGCTAAATGTTGTAATCCAGTTCCAGGTGATCCGATTGTTGGTTATATTACAAAGGGAAGCGGGATCACAATTCATCATGCGGAATGTCATAATGCAAAAATGAATGGTCGATTGGTGCCTGTTGAATGGGATGATGAGCATCGAAATACGTTCAATGCTAAAATTAAGGTTGTCGCACTTGACCGTAAAAATGTTTTAGGGGATATTATTCAAAGGTTAGCAACCATCAATACAAATATTACGGAATTGAACGCGCAGGCATCTGCGGATACAGTGATTATCAATATGTCATTTTCGGTGCGTAATATTGAACAATTGTTATCAATTGTTAATACGATTAAACGTGTTAAAGATGTTTTTAGCGTAGAGCGTATTTTACAGTAGTGAGGTGTTTGTTTTAATGAAAGTAGTCGTTCAACGGGCAAGAAATGCAAGTGTTACGGTCGATGATCAGGTAGTAGGTGCAATTGATTATGGATTCGTTTTACTTGTCGGATTGACACATGAGGATACGTTAGCGGATGTGGAGTATTGTGCTAAGAAGGTAGCGAATCTTAGAGTTTTTGAGGATGCGGCTGGTAAGATGAATAAATCAATTCAAGATGAAGCGGGATCAATTCTTTCAATCTCTCAATTTACGTTATATGGAGATACAAAGAAGGGGAATCGCCCTAGCTTTATTCAAGCGGCTCCTCCACAAGTAGCCCAACCCTTGTATGAACAGTTTAATCAGTTATTAAGAGATAAGTATGGTATAACTGTTGAAACTGGTGTGTTTGGGGCTATGATGAATGTTTCATTTACAAATGTCGGTCCAACGACGTTAATGATTGAATCTTAAAAGAAAATGTATTATAATAAAGAAAATGGTCAACTATAAATATAAATTCAATGATCAAGAGAGGCTAGAATGGAAGTCGTAACAGAGAACGAAGCCTAGGCTGGAAGCTTCGACGAATACATAATAGATAGACACTTGTGAGAAGGTATCTTGAATGTTATAGTAGAGATATCCGTAGGCGGCGTTAACGTTTGAAAGTGGTTGTCGTTTGATAGACGATGGCAATTAAGGTGGTACCGCGTATATTACGTCCTTAGAATTTTATCTAGGGGCTTTTTTTATGCTTAACTTGTAGGAGTACCAAATAATGAAGTAGTCATCATCAGTAATAACTAGGAAGGAGCTTTAACATGAACTTTAGTAAACCAAAGGGAACTTACGATGTTTTACCGAAAGAAAGTGCACGTTGGCAAAATATCGAAAGTCTTATCCGAGAAATTTGTTCAATTTTCAATTATAAGGAAATCCGTACACCGATGTTTGAAAGTACCGGTCTCTATCATCGTTCAGCGGGAGAAACTTCGGATGTTGTCTCAAAAGAAACTTATGATTTTAAAGATCGTGGTGATCGCTCGATGACATTACGTCCTGAGGGTACAGCGGGCGTTGTACGTAGTTATATCGAAAATAAGTTATATGCAGACCAAATGGTACAAAAACTATTTTATATTGCGCCAATGTTCCGCTACGAGCGTCAACAAAAGGGACGCTATCGCCAACACGTCCAGTTCGGAACAGAGGTATTTGGAAGCGCGGATCCAGCACTAGATGCTGAGGTTATTTCATTGGCTGTTACGTTGTATAAAGTATTAGGATTACGAAATATTAAAGTAAAACTAAACTCACTAGGAGATACCCAAAGCCGTGAAAATTATCGTCAGGCACTCCTTAATCACTTTGAGGGACACCAGAATGAATTATGCGCGGATTGTCAAGTTCGTTTGGAGAAGAATCCCCTTCGTGTCTTAGATTGTAAAGTAGACCGTGAGAAGGAGATTATGAAAACCGCACCTCAATTAATCGATCATTTAGTCGAAGAGGATCGTGCCTACTTCTTAAAGGTGCAACAATATTTAAAATCAATGGGAATTAACTATGAATACGACGCGACTCTAGTTCGAGGATTTGACTATTACACGCATACCATTTTTGAAATTCAAGCTGATATTGAAGGATTTGGAGCTCAAAATACATTGTGTGGAGGAGGGCGTTATAATAAATTGGTTGCCGAACTTGGTGGACCAACAGTTCCAGCTATTGGATTTGGGATGGGGTTAGAACGCTTGTTACTTGCTTTAGAGGCCGAGGGAATTCAAGTAGGCGGTGATGACGCAGTAGATTTCTTCTTAATAACATTAGGTGAAGATGCTAAAATGTTTGGGTCTCGTTTATTATTAGACTTACGTTCACGCGGATTAATTTGTGAAACAGATTATCTAGGGAAAAACTTAAAGGGACAATTTAAACAAGCAGATCGTCACCATGCTCGTTATACTGCGATTTTAGGTGATGATGAACTACAACAAGGAATGATTAACCTAAAAAATAATCAAACGGGAACACAACAAACGATTCCGGTTGCTTTAATTATTGATTATATTTTAGAAGATCAGCAGAAAAATCACGCAGGTTGCTGTGGAGGTCATGGACACGGTGAGGATTATGAATGTTGTGGGGGCCATGGAAATGGTTCAAGCTGCGGATGTCAACATTAGTAAGAGGTGAATTAAATGAATCGAACACATAATAACGGAGAATTAAGAATTGAACAGGTAGGCCAGATTGTTGAATTAAAAGGATGGGTTGCCAAAACACGTAATTTAGGTGGACTTATTTTTATTGATTTACGTGACCGTTATGGAATGACACAATTAGTTGTTAATCCAGAAACAGCAAAACCAGAGGTGTTGGAAGCTGCGAATAAGGTACGTAATGAGTATGTTGTTGCTGTTAAGGGTGAGGTTACAGAGCGTCAAAGTAAAAATCCAAATATGCCGACGGGAGATATTGAGGTTGTTTTAGATGAGTTGACGATTATTTCTGAGGCGGAAATGA
This sequence comes from Turicibacter sp. St.80E1, assembly GCF_059728495.1. NCBI lineage: Bacteria > Bacillati > Bacillota > Erysipelotrichia > Erysipelotrichales > Turicibacteraceae > Turicibacter > Turicibacter sp. St.80E1. Next base: position 751,831 of record NZ_AP039386.1, read on the forward strand.
CACCGTTAATTATTGCTGATGAAACGGATGCTTTAGAAGATACGCGTTTAAAATATCGTTACTTAGATTTAAGACGCCCTGTTATGCAGAAAAATTTTATTTTACGTCACAATATTTTAAAATCAATTCGTAGCTATTTAGACGGACACGATTTTATTGAGGTAGAAACACCTTACTTAAATAAATCAACTCCTGAGGGGGCGCGTGATTACTTAGTACCAAGTCGTGTGCACGAAGGGGAATTTTATGCGCTACCACAATCACCACAAATTTTTAAACAGTTATTAATGGTATCTGGATTTGAACGTTATTACCAGATTGCTCGTTGCTTCCGTGATGAGGATTTACGTGCGGATCGTCAACCTGAGTTTACGCAGATTGACATTGAAACCTCATTCTTAACGCAAGAAGAGATAATGAATATGATTGAAGAAATGCTAGTCAAGATGATGAAGGATGTGAAAGGTTTAGATATTCCACGTCCATTCCCACGCTTAAGTTATGAAGAGGCAATGGGACGTTTTGGGTCTGATAAACCAGATACACGTTTTGAAATGGAATTAATTGCTTTAAATGATGCAGTGGCAAATTGCGGATTTTCAGTTTTTGCGCAAACGATTGAGGCAGGAAACGAAGTTAAAGCTTTATGTGTCAAAGGGGCTGCGGATCGTTTCTCACGTAAAGACATTGATAAATTAACCGATTATGTAAAAAAATATAAAGCAAAAGGTTTAGCATGGATGAAAGTTGTTGAAGAGGGATTCAACGGGCCAATCGCTAAGTTCTTCAGTGAACAAGAAATCGAGCGTATTAAACAAACGACGCAAGCTGAAACAGGAGACCTGTTATTATTTGTCGCTGATAAAAAATCGGTTGTTGCTGATAGTTTAGGAGCACTTCGTTTACATTTAGGAAAAGAATTAGGTTTAATTGATGAATCGAAATTTAACTTCTTATGGGTCATTGATTGGCCGCTATTTGAATATGACGAGGAACTTGGTCGTTTCTTTGCAGCACATCATCCATTTACGATGCCAAGTCTGGATACATTAGCGACGTTTGATACAGATGGTCATCAGGCAAAGGCTCAAGCTTATGATATCGTTTTAAATGGATATGAATTAGGTGGAGGATCACTGCGTATTTACCAAAAAGACATTCAAGAGCGTATGTTTAAGGCACTTGGATTTACAGAGGAAGAGGCAGAGGAACAATTTGGATTCTTAATGAACGCCTTTAAATATGGAACACCACCACATGGGGGATTAGCATTAGGACTTGATCGAATTGCGATGATTTTAACGGGTTCTCAAAGTTTACGCGATGTTATTGCCTTCCCTAAGAATGCATCTGCATCATGTCCGATGACGGAGGCACCAGGTGTGGTTTCTGAAGCACAACTAGATGAGTTACGTATTCAGTTGAAGAAATAGGATTTCCTATAATAATAAAATTTTTGATTTAAATCGACGAAAAGAGTGCCTGATGGCACTCTTTTTTTGCAAGGATATGAATAAAATTGTACATTTTTGTGTAAAAAAATGGCTAAGTGTTTTCAAATAGCATTAAATCATGTAAAATGGTGCTAGATGATTTCTCTTCATGTAATGTCTCACGTTTTTATAATCGCATTTGCATTATAGGAATAGCGAAAGTAATTTATAATAACAAACAGACATAGAGCATAAGGCAGAGTTTAAAGGGAGGGTGTAGGCATGAATATGAGAAAAATCATTAAACAGCCATTTATTATTTTTGGGAGTATTTTTTTTGTTTCAACAATGGTGCTAACTGGTATGCTTATTCATCAGGTCAAGGAAATGGCCGGGGGACCAAATGAATCATTAAAACCTAGTACGCCGGTGGTTGAAAATGAGAAGAGAGAGTATCATTTATCAAAAACTGCAACAGGGTATCAAAAGGAAATTTTTGATGAGTTGTTAGAAGCGCAAAAAGATTATCAGAACAGTCAGACGGAACAAACGACGCAAGCATATGCCACAGCTATTGTTAAAAACTTTATTGCCGACTTTTACACGTGGACCAATAAAGTTAATCATAGTGATGTAGGTGGTGTTCAATTTATTGATAAAGAGATGCGTTCGGCGTTTAAAAAACAAGCGATTGATGGTTATTATGAAACGTTAGACTATTATTTGGAAAATGAAGATGCCTCTTCATTGATGAGCGTTAATAAGGTGCAAATCACAAATGTTAATTTAAATGATGTTATTGAAGTCGAAGGCGACGAGGATGAAATGGAACAACTTGATTGTATCTCACTTCAGGCAAATTGGTCATATGAACCGATGGGGCTTGCTGAGGAGACGAGTCTTCAAACAACAGCGACATTTATTTTAACCAAGGTTGATGGTGATTTATTCATTAACGCAATTTTATCAGAGTAGGGAGGGGCAGATATGTTTAATAAAAAAGGATTAAAATGGATTTATCGATTAATTATGATGATTCCAATCGTTCCGATTATTTGGAATGCGATTTATCTTAATAAGTATTCGGGGTTTGATTTTTCATTACGTGTCAACGTGATTTTAGTTTTAATTTTATTATACTTATCTTTATTAATGTTCGGATTATACGCAATTAAAGTTGAATCAAAAAAAGGGACAGTTGTATTTTTAACACTTTCAGTAATCGGACTTCTTTTAGGAGGTTACGGTGGCTATGTTAATACACGCGTGTATAATTCATTGACAAATATGACAATGAATGAATCAACGGTTAATTATAGTTTAGTAACCCTATCTAATCGATCATTTGAAAAGGTCAAAGATTTAGAGGGTTATAAAATCGGAACGTTAAATATGACTAAAGAAGAGGTTTCAGACAATATTGATCAATTTTTAGAGAAAAATAAGTTGAGTGATGAGGCGGAAGTAGAAAAGTATAATTCACCGATTGCGATGCTTCAAGATTTATATTCTGAAAAAATTGATGCAATTATTGTAGGAGATAATTATGCGACTTTATTTTCTGGACAATCAGGCTTTGAAAATATTAAAGAAGAGACCAAGGTGTTAGCAACGATAGAAACAGTGCTTAAAGCGACAGAGGAAGATGCGAAAATTACAAATACATCGTTAATTGAGAATCCGTTCTCGATTTTATTAATTGGTGTCGATTCAACTGAACAAGGGTTAGGTGCTGCTTCATTGGCAGATTCTTTAATTGTAGCGACAGTCAATCCTAAAAATTTATCGGTGACGATGACTTCTATACCGAGGGATTCTTATGTGGAGGTTCCATGTTTTAATAACACGAAAGATAAAATTACCCACTCAAATAACGGGGGAACAACGTGTGTAATGGAAACAGTAGAGAAAATGTTTGACCTAAATATCCCCTATTATGTGAAGATTAACTTTAAGGGGGTAGTTGAGTTAGTTGATGCGATTGGTGGAATTTATGTGGATGTTCCGGTAACTATTGAGGAACAGGACAGTAATCGTCAATTTGGTGAGCATTTAATCAAGGTTGAGGAAGGTTATCAATTATTAAACGGAGAGCAGGCATTAGCACTTTCACGTCATCGTAAGACGTTAGCAAAAGGTGATTTAGGCCGTGCAGAGCATCAACAACTTGTGATTGAAGGTATTGTTAATCAGATGTTAACGGAAATGGATACAGTAGGTGAGTTTTTAGACTTATTAGATGTGTTAGGAAATAATATTGAAACAAATATTTCAATGAATCAAATGACTTCAGGTATTCAATATTTATTAGGATTACTTTCAGGTTCAACAGGGCTAAATCCGTTAGAAATGATTTATATTAAAAGCATGGTATTAAGTGCAGAATATGGTTATTTATCTAATCCATATTACTCATTTAAATTAAGCTATGCCTTCCCATACAAAGGGGCAATTGCGGATGCTCGTAAGCAAATGATGATCAACTTAGGAGAGCAATCGCCAACGATTCAACCGACATTCTCATTTAATGGGTTTAAAGAAACTCCCGATGGAAGATGGATTAAATCTTATTATGATGAAACAATGCCGTTTGAAGAAGAGGATCGTAGTGTAAGTGACCTCGATCAGGAAGATAAAGATATTGAAAAAGTAAATAGTACGACAAAAGAAGATGCGCCCGTTTTAAACAAGGTGCCAAGTTCATCATCGCATGGTGGATCGAACGCTTCTTCAAATAAAACAGATGGGACGACTGATTCAGGTAATGTCTCAAATAAGCCGAGTGCAGGTGGAGGAAATTATCCAGGACCAGTCACACCAGATACAAGTACCCCTCCGACTAATGAGCCAACAACAGGTAATGGAGGAGAAAGTAGTACTCCAGTCGTACCAGATGAAACACCCGTACAACCTGACGATCAACCGTCTCTAACGCCAGATCAGGAACAGCCATCAGGATCAGGAGAAACTCAAGGTGTTTTAGGCGTAGAAGGGAATTAAAGAACATTAAAATGAAAATGTGTGTCATAGATTCTTTTATGACACACATTTTCATAATGTTTAATATTTAATCATTTGATAGGAAAGACTATAGAATTAGAGGTGATTTTATGCGGATGAAACATTCGTTATTAAATATGCTTGTGACAACAATACCGAATTTAATTTTACCCGTTATGGGGATTATAAAGTTCAGTTTATTTTCAAGTATTTATGGTGGATCAATAAATGGGCTCTACTCTACAATGATTCAACTAATGGGGGTTTTAAGTCTAGTTGAAGGGGGATTTGGGATTGCTTTTCAACAGATTCTCTATCAACCTTTAGCAAAGAAAGATGACAAGCGGGTGACTGAGCTCTATAATGGTGCAGTATTTCTGTTTAGAAAAATAGGGCTGGTTATTGGAATTTTAGGGTTTATTATAGGGATTGTCCAACCGTTATTCATTAGTCAAAAGGATGGTACTATTTCAGCCTTTATGATTTATAGTATCTACTTTTTATTACTTATCCCAGTTGTTATTTCTTACTTCTTAATGGGACCCAATATCGTCGTACAGGCTGACCAACAATATTATAAAATAAACTTAGGAATTCAAATTATTACGGTTTTACGTTCGCTGTTTTCAATTGTGATTGCGTTAATGGGGCTTCCTTTTGAAGTTGTTTTAATTATTGATGGAATTTTAACGGTCATTTCATATGCTTATTCGAGGGAGAAAGCGTTGAAGTTATATCCTTATTTGAGGGATAATAAGGAAGGCCGCGACTTAAGTACGCTCGAGAATACAAAGCACGTTTTTGTTCATCGAATTGCCGGGGTCGCTTTATCAAATACGGATCCTTTATTGTTAACTTATTTCATTTCGCCTTTAATGACAAATGTCTATAATGCCTATAATATGATTTGTTCGAGTTTAATTAAGATTTTATATAGTATTATTAAGGCGCCAGCGGATAGTTTCGGAAACTTATTCTCAAGTGATGAGGATCATAAGTATTCAACATTTTTGCAGTATGCCAATTTCTCTTTTCTTTTGAGTTCGATTGTTTCAAGTATTTTATTTATTACGGCAAATGACTTTGTTCGCTTATGGATGAAAGATGATATGTATGTGTTATCTTACGCGGGGGTATTTTTATTTACGATGAATACCTATTATCTTGTTTCTCGGGAGCCATTATTGATTCTTCGCGATGTTAATGGTTTATTTAAAGAAACACGAATGATTGCGATTTTATCTGTTATTGTTAATCTTGGAATCTCTTTGCTTCTGATTAAGCCATTAGGAATTGTAGGAATTTTATTAGGAACGTTTGTCATGTATTATGCTATTGACTTAATGATGACAGCGAAATTAGTTTATCCTAAAGTATTTGAACTATCGGCGCAAAAATATTATCGCCTAGTTATGAATCGGACGGCATTGATGTTTATTTTAACATTAGTTGGAATGTTTATTTGGAAACGACTATTTCCAAACGGAGTTTCTAATATGCTGATGTGGTTTATCGTCACAAGTGGGGTTGGGGCAATTATTACTCTGCTATATACCTTGATGTACTATATCCTATTTGAAGATTTTAGAAAGTTTGTATGGAGAATGAAGATTCCGTTTTTCCGTCGCAAATAAATAATGATTAATAAAAATGATAGAGTTAAAGGAGCTTTTATAATGGTGAAAGTAAGTATTATTGTTCCTATTTATAAAGTAGAAAAATACTTAAAACGGTGTTTAGAATCGTTAGTGTCACAAACGTTTCAAGAAATAGAGATTATTTGTGTGAATGATGGAAGTCCTGATCAATCACAAAAAATCGTTGATGAATACGTCGAAAAATACCCTCACCTTGTCAAAGGTTATTTAAAAGAAAATGGGGGATTAAGTGATGCAAGAAATTATGGATTAAATCTTGCATCGGGAGATTACGTTGCCTTTATTGACAGTGATGACTGGGTTGAACCTGAGATGATTGAAAAAATGTATAGGGCGGCGAGAGAGCAAGAGGCTGATTTAGTAATCTGTGACTTTGTCATGGATTGGGAGACGAAGGAAAAAGAAAGTCTGTATATTTCAGGGATAAGACAGGAATCTACTGACTTTATGAGGAACGTGTTGTTAAGCGGTCCATCTGCCTGGAATAAATTATATAAAAAAGATTTATTTTTAAAGACAGATATCCGTTATCCAAAGGGATTATGGTATGAAGATCTAGCAACGACGTTAAGACTTATCATGAATACGAATAAAATTGCCCATGTTAAAGAAGCATTTGTTCACTATATTCAACGTGAAGGGTCTATTATGGCAACCTTAAATGAAAAAGTATTAGATATTTATAAAGTACTTGAGCTTATAGAGGACTATTATAAATCAAATGGATATTACGATCAATATAAGGATGAAATAGAATTCCTTTATGTTGAACACGTTATTTTAACTAGTCTTTTGAATTGGCGAAAGTTTGAGAATGGTGACCTTTATTTGAAAAAGGCGATTTCTTATATGAATAAAAAGTTTCCAAAATGGGTTGAGAACCCGTATATTCAGAAACAATCTAAAAAAGAAAAGGTAGTGTTCAAGTTATTGTATCACAAACATTTTCTCATTTTAAAAACCATTTTGTTTATTAAACAACATACCGTCAATAAAGTGAAATCGGTTAGGTCCTAGTTCATCGGAAATATAGTTGTAAGTAGAGTATATATAAGACAAGGTCAGGAATACGGAGTCTTGTTTAATCAAAACAATAAAACAAGTCGATGCGACCTCTTATTTAAGTGAGTTTTGCTTGATTGTAGGTAAGCTAAAAAAACTGTTGTAAATGAAGGGAGTGTAGGATAAAAGAATGAATCCAATCATTAGTATTATCGTTCCAATTTATAATGTAGAAAAATATCTTGCTCGGTGTTTAAACTCTTTAGTCAATCAGACGATGAAGGAAATTGAAATTATTTGTGTCAATGATGGAAGTCCTGATCAATCCCAAGTGATTATTGATGAATTTGTTAAAGATTATCCTAAGCAGGTAATCTCCATCATTAAGCAAAATGGAGGGCTAGCGGATGCCCGAAATCACGGTCTTCATTACGCTCGAGGAGAATATGTGCTCTTTATCGATAGTGACGACTGGGTTAGTCACGACATGTGCGAGAAGATGTATCAATTACTTCTATCTACTCAAGCGGATATTGTGGTTTGTGATCTTAATAATGTCTATGACGGGGGGCGAATTGAGACGGTATCTTGTGGGAACTTTGAGTCTGGAAGTGTGAAGACTCATCCCTCTTTATTGACGATTGACAACAGTGCGTGTAATAAGTTATTTAAAAAATCATTATTCGAAGATATTAAGTTTCCAGTCGGAATATGGTATGAGGATTTAGGTTGTATCCCGATGGTTTTAGCTAACGCTTCTAAGATTGTAAAGATTAATGAACCTTTTTATCAGTACTTTCAACGTGAAGGATCCATCATGAACACGTATTCAACAAAAAGCTTGGATATCTATACGGCACTTGGCTTAATTAAAGAACATTTTAAAGAGGATTATCAAGAAGAAGTGGAATATTTATACATCAAAAATTTAATATTTTATGGGTGTTCACGTCAACTAAATGTGAAAGATGCAGGGGAGTATTTAAATCGAGCGATTGATTTTATGCATGAATATTACCCAAATTGGTTAAAAAATAAATATGTTAAAACGTATTCTTTTAAAGATCGTCTAATTTTAACTTTGTATAAGTATAAATTATTTTTTCTTGTTCGATGGTTATTAGCAGGTAAACACTTCTTAAAAAAGAAATTGAAATAGGCTACGCCTTGTCATAAATCAAAGATAGGAAGTGAAACGATGTCAAAGAAAATTTTATTTGTAACAGATGAAATGACACTTGGAGGCGTCTCTCGAGTATTAAATAATTTATTGCAGGAATTAGGGGCAAACACCTCTCATGAAATAGATGTTTTAGTCTTACATAAACACGGAGAGATGTTAAAGGATATTCCAGCGAACATTCGTGTTATTGAGGGGTCGCCTTTCTTTAAGGTCATTGATCAACCATTAAATCAGGTGATAAAAAGTAAAAATCTTCGTTTAATTTTAAATAAATTATATTTACTTTTTTTAATGAAGACGGGAAGCATAGGTAAAAAAATTCAGGCTGAGCGGAAAAAAATGAAATTAGATTCTTACGATGTAGAAATCGCATTTAAGGAAGGTTTTTGTACCATTTTTGTGGCATATGGGAATAGTCGTAAAAAGATTAATTGGGTTCATTTAGACTATAAAAAACAAAATTTTTCAGCCAATCATATGCCTTTAATGAAAAAGGTGTTACAATTGATCGATGAAAATGTGGCTGTTTCAAGGGTTGCATCGAAATCTTATCAAGAGGTTTTTGGTTTAAAAGAAGAGGTTAAAGTCATTCATAACGTCATTCAAGAAAAAATGATTAAAGAAAAATCAAAACAAGAAGTACCACAGGAATATGTCAAATTATTTAAAGGTGACGCGTTAACATTTATAAGTGTTGGTCGATTGGTTGAACAAAAGGGGTACGATCGCCTAATTAACATTCACCGTAGGCTTATGAGTGAGGGGTTTGATCATCAGATTATGATTATTGGAAGTGGTGAAGATGAAGCGGCACTTCGTCAAGCAATAGAAGAGTTTGGGTGTCAAGAAACTTTCAAACTCATTGGATTTAAGGAAAATCCATTTGCTTATTTTAAGCTTGCTGACTGTTTTTTACTTCCGTCAAGGTATGAGGGGTTACCAACCGTTGTGTTTGAGTCATTTATTTGCAAAACGCCTGTTATTGCAACTGAGGTTGCAGGAATCGAAGAACAATTAAAAGGAGATCAATATGGGCTTGTTACAGAAAATAATGAGGAAAAATTTTATGAGGCAATGAAAAATGTGTTAGTAAATCCGTCTTTATTAACCGCAATGCGTCAAAATTTAGAAAATTATCATTATAAAAACAGTGTTATTATTGATCAATTTAATCAATTAGTGGAGGGGACATATGGTAAATAGGTTTAGAGAAATGGATAGAGTTAAGTTTTTTTCAGTAGCGGTATTTGTATTGTTAGTGATTCAGCCCATTCTTGAGCTGGATTATCTTGCAAACGATTTTTTAAAGGGATATGGGCTTATCGTTCCATCAACGATTATTCGTTTTTTAGGCCTTCCAGTTTTAGCAATGATAGGGTTCTTTTTTATTGATAAAAATAAGAAGAAATCTTTTCCATTCCTATTGGGTTGTGCTCTTGTCATTGGAATTTATTCAGTTTTTCACCTTATTGGAATGAAAAAATTAGATATTCATTTACCGGCTAATTTTAGGGCTGACTTTAAAATAGAGATTAAATACATTTTAATTCTGGTGCTGCCTTTTTTAATGATGTATTGCACATATTTAGCCCAGTTTACAAAAGAGACACTTAATAAATTAGTGATCAGTGTCTCACTTATTACATGTTCTGTTATCTTTATAACGAATATTTGTCATGTTTCACTAGGAAGTTATGGTGGAATGACAGAAGCTAACTTTATTTCGTGGTTTACGGAAAGTTATCGTGAGGGACTAGATCCTAAGTTACTTATGTCAAAAGGTTGGTACCCTGCGGCCAACGTGTTAGGGGCCTTATTATTTATGTTATTGCCGTTATTGTATAAGGTTTTATACGAGATGAAACGAAAATGGCCAATTGTTTTACTCATCATGTTACATTCACTTTGTATGATGATGATCGGAACACGCGTGGCTACACTCGGTGTTGTTTTAGTTGCTGTTGCGGCATTGTTTAGTTATATTGGATGCAGTGTTTTAAGGTTAAACCCCTTTAGATTAAAGTTTTTTATGATTATTATTGCGATGATTGCTCTAACAGTTGTTGTGTATCCGTATACGCCAGCCATTAAATATCAGGAGAGTAATACGCAATTAATTAAAAATTTAAAGGAAGAAGAAGAGAAGTCCGACGGAATTAACCAAATGTCAAATCAAGTGGAGCAACTTCAAAAACACGTCGATGATAAAGAGGGAAAAGACGCTGTGTTGATTGCCGTATTGAGGGAAAACTCATATTTATTTACGTTCCCATCTATTTATTACGATAAAAGTTATCCGATTGAGTTTGATCCAGAATTTTGGAACTTTGTGTTAAATGAACCATTTGAAAAGCGAAGCGATGGACGAAAATTACAAAAATTATTTGCAGAGTATAAATGGGATATGATGGATACTAAAGAAAAAATGTTAGGAATGGGCTTCTCGAGATTGAGTGAAGGAGAATTGATCCTTGAACAAGATGGATGGCGCCAACTTTATACAATGGGATTCGTTGGAGTTATTTTATTTGTTGGTCCTTATTTATTACTGGTGTTCCTTTCAACCATTAGAGCATTACTCCAGTTTAAGAAGGTTGTTAAGTTTAGTAACTTAATGCTTCTTTTATCGGTAGGGGTTGGGCTTGGAGCTGCTTACTATAGTGGTCATGTAATAGATGAACTATTTACCAATTTATATTTAGGATTTATTGCGATGACCTTATTTTTATGTACTTCTGTAAAAAATGTTAATATAGAAAGATAAGGTGAAATCATGCCCAAGGTAAGTGTCATTGTACCCGTTTATAATGTGGAGAACTATTTAGAGCGTTGTTTAGAATCGTTGGTTCGCCAAACGCTCGAAGATATTGAAATTATTGTTGTTAACGATTCATCTCCTGATGAATCGCATGTGATTATTGAACGCTATCAAGCACGTTATCCAAATAAGATTAAAAGTTTAATAAAACCAAACGGTGGATTATCAGATGCAAGAAACTATGGAATGAAACATATGCGTGGAGATTATTTTGGGTTTGTTGATGGTGATGACTACGTAGATGAGACGATGTTTGAAAAGCTATACGACGCGGCGATGAAGGCGGATGCTGAGGTAACGACGTGTGATTTTTATTGGGCATACCCCGATCAACTCAAGCGTCAAATAGATGGACCTTACCATCATTCAAAAGAGATGCTCGTTGAGATGATGCCTACGGTGTGGAATAAGCTCTATAAAAGAAGTTGGTTTGAAACATTAGGAATTGAATTTCCAGTTGGATTAAGGTATGAAGATAGTTCCTTTTCCATCCGGGTAGCCCCGTTTATAAAAAAAATAGCTTATGTTTCCGAACCCCTTGTTTACTATGTTCAACGACAAGATTCGATTACTTATACGCAAAATGCAAAAGTGGGCGATATGTTAACTGTTTTTTATGATATTTTTGATTTTTATAAGTGTCATGGTCTTGAGGAAGAATATCATGAGGAGCTCGAATATTTAACATTAAAGTATTTTTTAGGAAGTTCATTTTTAAGGGCGTCTCAAATAGGAGATAAAAAAGACCGAGAGCGGATTTTAAACGAGGGATGGCGTTTGTTAAATGAATGTTTTCCCAATTGGAAGAAAAATCGATATCTTATGAGTAAAAAAGATAAAAAACATCTATATTACAAGTGTACGAATCGATTGTTTTATCAGATGTTATCAAGGGTCATTTATCTGACGAAGGTTAAATTTAAAAAATAATGCGGTGATTAGACGTGAAAAAAGGAAAAGTTTTATTTTGTTCAAGTGCAGGCGGCCATTATACGGAGCTGTTGCAGTTAAGTCATTTAATCGAAAAATATCACGGCGTGATTGTCACGGAGAAAACGAAGATTTCTCAGGATAGTGTTTTTCCAACTGAGTATTTAATGTATTGTTCGAAGAATGATGGTTGGATTTATATTTTTGAATATCTCTACGTTTGGCTCATTTCATTTATTTATTTTATGAAGTACAATCCAAAAGTAATTGTTTCAACGGGTGTTCATTCAACTATTCCGATGTGTGTTTATGGTCGTCTATTCGGACGGAAGGTTATCTATATTGAAACGGTTGCCAATGTTCATAGCCCGTCAATGAGTGGAAAATTGATGTATAAGATTGCGACGGATTTTTATATTCAATGGGAAGAATTATTAGAAGTTTATCCGAATGCTATTGTAGGAGGGTGTTTATTTTGATTTTAGTTTTATGTGGAACTCAAAAGCAAGATTTTACGCGATTACTCCGTTTAGTTGAACAGGTAGCCGATCAGGAAGAAGTCGTGGTGCAAGCCGGGCATAATCAGTACAAAACGAATAAAATGAAATTATTTGATTTTACGTCAAATGATGAGATGGAAAAGTTATATCAGAAAGCTGATCTGATTGTGACGCATGCAGGGGCAGGTTCGATTTTACAAGGTGTGAAAAGTCAAAAAAGAATTATTGCTGTTCCGCGGTTGAAAAAATACCAGGAGCATGTAAACGACCATCAAATTGAGTTGGCAAATAAATTAGAGGAACTTGGCTGTATTTTAACTTACCATGACGGAGAGGACTTTCTTGAGTTGTATGAGCGTGCTAAAAAATTTACGCCAGCAAAGTTTCAACAAAAGGGCAATATGGAATCGCTCATTGATCAACGATTAGATAAATATTTAAAATAGGGTGAGAAAAATGAAGCAAGCTTTTTTAATGATGGCACACAAAAATGAAGAGCAAACGAAGCGGCTCATTGAATGGATTGCCGATGAAAACCATCAGGTCTATGTTCACATTGATCAAAAAAGTGAGGAGATGTTTGTTTCGTTAAGTCAATATTTTAATGAAAATCCTCATGTATTTTTTGTTAAACAACGAATTAGTATTCATTGGGGTGGTTATTCTCAGGTTTTAGCGATGGTGGCGTTATTAAAACAAACCAGAGGAAAAACGTATGATTTTTATCACCTAATTAGTGGACAAGATTTATTTATTAAATCAAAGGAAGAGGTTACACGTTTTCTTCAACAATATGTTGGGCATCAATTTTTAGAGGTTCGTAAAAATCAGGATTATTGGCGGGTGAAGGGGTATTATCTATTAACAGATTGTAAATATAATCGTGCTCGTCCGCTTGCCAAGGTGAATGCGTTCCTTTCCTCCCTGTATAAAAGATTTCCGATGCGTCCTAACTTAAAGGGGTTTACTGTTTACAAGGGGGCAAACTGGTTTACATTATCGGGTGATTGTGTGACGTATGTGCTTGATTATTTACAACAACATCCGGAGTTTATTCGCCAGTTTAAACATACGATTTGTGCAGATGAGCACTTTATACAGACCCTTATTTTAAATTCACCCTTTAAAGAGAGTGTGATTAATCGAACACTTCGGGAAATTCAATGGGATGGTGGCGCTAATCCTAAGACGTATACGATGTCAGATGCCGATTTGCTGCTCGATAGTCCAGAATTATTTGCTCGCAAGTTTGATAGTGATGTCGATTGTGAGATTATTGATTGGGTTTACTGTAAGATAAAATAAAAAAGAAGGTATCGTCATTTAGACAGATACCTTCTTTTTTTAGATAAAATAAAAACACAAGCCGGGGCTTGTGTTTTCTCCGAAGTACCGTAGGTGTTAGGATATAAACCCGCTAAATTAGCAGGTGGGCATCGTATCTAATACGTTAGGAGTCCTAGGCGGAAAAGGCTAGGCATTCAACACGGTATTAGCGAATCGGATTCCCTTATCAGAAGTGTTCGGATTTAAAGAACTAATCACCTTACGCATACCTCAGATGTTGTTTAAATTCTATCATGTTCTGAGATAAAAAACAAGAGTTTACAGATATAAATAAATGATTTTATAGAGGGTTCAAGAAAGCTAAAAAAAGCACGAGAATTATTTCTCGTGCTTAACTTAATGGGCCCAAATTGCCGTAAGTGTTAGGATAAAAACCCGCTAAGGTAGCAGGTGGGTATCCTGTCTAATATATTAGGAGTCTTAACCAAAGAAGTGGTTAAGCATTCAACACCATATTAGAACGCCAGATTCCCTTATCAGAGATGTTCAGATTCAACAACTAATCACTATACGCACAATCTAGGGATGATTAAGTAGAAGAGTATATTCGTTACAATCCACGTAGGGAAATTCAGAATATACGTCATCAAGAAGGGCAATAATGAATTGAACATATCAACGATATATAAAATTATTGGATAGGCAGCGACTTGATATTGCATACTCTAAATCCGAAATATAAGTATTTTAACTTCAATAAATACTCACTGTCTATTTACTTCTCTTCTTGACAATACTATTATGAGCAGAGTCTTTTAAAATAATACATCTTTATGATAAAAAAATAAAAAAAATGATGAACTATTTAGTGTGGGTGAGGCCATCCTGTTTTACAAGAAGAAAGAAGGTGAAAAATGAGACGATTTATTTGTATATATGTAGTAATTTGAAGATAATAACGGTATAATCGGTTTATAAAAATAGAAGCGTAAGGAGTATCACAAATATGTTACATCAATTTTCTAGAAATGAATTAGTTTACGGTCCCGAGGGAACAGAAATTTTAAAAAATAGTACAGTTGCGATTTTAGGTATTGGTGGTGTAGGTTCTTTTGCCGCGGAAGCATTGGCACGTACAGGAGTTGGAACCCTCATTTTAATCGATAAGGATGTAGTAGATATAACGAATGTGAACCGTCAAATTCATGCGACACTTAAGACGGTAGGAAGACCAAAGGTTGAAGTGATGGCCGAACGAATTGCCGAGATTAATCCAAACTGCCGTGTGGTTCAACTCCATATGTTTTATAATGAGGAAACAGCACCGCAACTTTTTGACTATCCGATTGATTTTATCGTTGATGCTTCAGATACGATTACGTTCAAAATTCACTTAATTAAGCAATGTTTGCGACGTAAGATTAAATTTATCTCTTCAATGGGAGCCGCTAATAAATTGGATCCGACACGGTTTGAAATCGCAGATATTTGGAAAACATCGTATGATCCAGTCGCTAAGGTGATTCGAACAAAATTGAAGAAGGAAAAGATCAGTGGGAAAATTCCAGTTATTTATTCAACAGAGAGTCCAATTATTGGTCGAGAAGACACGTTGAAAGTTGTTGGTAAGGAGGAGAGCGAAGTTCGTAAACAACAATTACCGCCTGCTTCAAATGCTTTTGTTCCAAGTGTTGCAGGGTTGATTGCAGCAAGTTATGTGGTTCGAGAATTAACAAAATCTATTCCGATTCAACGTAAAGGACAGTAAGGGCTTCTTTATGTAAATAAGTTAAGTTAGATGAGGAGTCTCCATTGATGATTGAAAGAAGATTTATTCAAAAGGATTAGCCATGCTAATCTTTTTTTAAATAGTCATCAACTTATATACCAAAAAAAGGATTAACGTGATAGAATATAATTATTTTGAATGGATTGAAAAGGGAGTGAGTTGATTCGAACATGAAAAGGATTCAAGAAGTTATAAAGAAAAAAGCCAAGGAGTATGAAGAGCGACGTGTTTATGTTAAATGCCAAACGCAACATTTTTTAATGGTGACTGTTCTTTTAATTCTATTAGGGATATTTGTGGAATTTGCTTATTATTCCACGATTGGCCAGTTAGGTCAAAAGATAGCATTTGAAATAGTAAAAGTACACGTTGTGAAGTTTGGGGGGATTGTGGGTTATGCGTTTCTAATAGACTGGTTAGCTGCTTTTTTAGTGGGAACACTTCCGCGCCAATTAAAGGAAGGATTACTTTTTCCACTTCATAGGCCAACGGTTTTAAACACAATGTTATTAATTTTAATGTTTTCCTTAGACGCACCTATTTCTGTTTTTTGTGTGGCCATAACAGTTGTTGCCCTTTTTTCACAAAATACCCGTCATGGATATTCCTATTATACCTTTCACCCGGTCTTGATTGCTTATGTAGTAGGTGTAATTGGCCTTATGGCAACTCAATATAATTTAGGATTAACTGATATTTCACCTTCATTGACAGCCCCATATAGGACGACCGTCTATGAGCTTCATTCATCATTGACTGCTTTTAAACAGCATTATTATTCGATGACGAATGTTATTTTTGGTTTATTTGAAGGGGGAATGAGTTATACGTTAATTATTCCGTTATGTGTTAGTGCCTTGTTTTTAATGCGACGCCGCGTCATTGAGTGGCGGGTTGTCGTCGTTTATTTTTTAGGCTACATTTTAACGGGTGGATTAATGGGAATCTTAATCGGACAACCCCTTTGGTTGACGGTACTTTTTTTACTGAATGGATCGATCGTATTAAGTGGGATTTTTCTGTTACCAGATGCGGTTACCTTTTCTCGAATTGTTTCATTTAAATATATTTATGTGGTAGGTGCAGCGGTGTTATCGGCTGTTGGTTGTTATTTTGTACACTTTGTCATTGCTCCTTATTTGGTGCTTCTGCTCTTACAAGGACTTGTTTTTTTAGTCGGTCAAATGAAGCGGTTGGGGTGAGGACACCGCCATTGAAACTTAGATGAAGGCTCTACTTTACCAGGTGGGGCCTTTTTAATAAGGGTGTTTATTAAAAAAGGGAATGGAGTAGAAAATTTTTTTTACGACTATCGGAGGAGCTTGTGCTCCTTAGTAAACGAGATATTTATGGATATAGAGAAAAATAAGCATAATTGAGGTTGATAAACTTATAATATAAAGACAAGGGTAGCAATGATTTGAGTTAATGAGGTGATAGAGATGGATGAATTTTTTAATAAACATCATCGGATGATACGTTATGTTTTATATTCAGTGGCCTTTTTAGTCAGTTTAGTAATCCTATTTTTATTCATTCAGACATCCGCCGTATGGAAAAAAATTGGGGGAGAAGTATTTAGTAGTCTATTTCCATTTTTCGTGGCCTTTTTACTGGCCTATTTAATTCATCCGCTTATTTTATGGATAGAACGATTACGATTGCCTCGTGTAATCTCAGTTACCTTATTTTATGGGGGAGTTTTTGGGGGATTATATGGAGGTATTTCTTGGTTTTTGCCAACATTGATACGTGAGGTTCATGATTTAATTTTAAATTTACCGACCTATTTAACGGCCATTCAAAATCAATTACTTCTTTTTGATCATGAGATGGGGCTTCATTTAAGTGAGTTCTTTTTTAGTCAGTATCCTTCTTGGATGGGGGCAATTTCTGAACATATTCAGGAAGTAAGTAGCTTTACCTTTAATTTAATTTTCTCCATTATAGGTTCGCTCATGTTTATTGTCATCGTACCAATTGCATTATTTTACTTCTTAAAGGATTATGAAAAAATAGTTAAAGGATTGGTCGGTGTTTTTCCTAGTCAATATCGTCCTCATGTCGTGAGAATTTCACAACTTTTAGATCGGTCGCTAGGTGAATATATTCGAGGGGTCTTTTTAGTGATGGTCTGTGTGTCTTTGATTGCAACAGTCCTCTTAATGTTTGCAGGCATTGATTATGCTTTATTATTTGGGTTTTTAATCGGTCTTACCGATTTTATTCCGTTCATTGGACCATTTATCGGTGCGATTCCAGTTATTATCTTTGCATTGTCTATTTCGTGGAATAAGGTCATTGTTGTAATTATTATTTTAGGAATTTTACAGGCAATCGAGGGGAATTTTTTACAACCTTTTATTATTGGTAGAAATTTAGATATGCACCCCCTGTTTATTATGATTTTAATGATGCTTGCGGGAAGCTTTTTTGGTCTGATGGGAATCTTTTTTGCAATTCCTGTCTTTCTTGTCGGACGGACGTTAGTGACGTACGCGATTCAGATAAAACGAGGAACTAAATAGGTGGAAGACTTAGGCGGATTTTGTAATTATTTTGTAATAATTGTTTTAAAATAAAACGTTTTTTGGTAAAATGAAGCGTGTGTTGTTTGTAAGACGTCTTCATTTTTTTTATTTTAAAAGACGGGAAAATGAACAGAACAAAGAATATTTTTATTTTTTGATATAATCTTTCAAACTTCAGCTATACTAAAGAAGGCTTAGATCGTTTTTGATCAATGTAATGAGGAGGTACCTTATGAAGGCGAGTAAATATATCGATCATACTGTTTTAAAACCTGAAACAACGAAGGCGCAAATTTTAACGTTATGTGAAGAGGCAAAAGCGCATGATTTTGCTTCTGTTTGTGTAAATCCAACGTGGGTTTCATTATGTGCCGATCAGTTAAAAGGAACAGACGTAAAGGTTTGCACAGTTGTTGGATTTCCTTTAGGGGCAACGTTTAAAGAAGTTAAAGCATTCGAAACAAAGTGTGCCATTGAAGCAGGGGCAACTGAGATTGATATGGTTATTAATATTGGTGCAGCGAAAGATGGTGACTGGGAATTAGTGTACGAAGATGTAAAAAGTGTTGTTGATGCAGCCAACGGTACACTAGTTAAAGTAATTATTGAAGCTTGTTTATTAACAGATGAAGAAAAAGTAAAAGCTTGCCAGATGTCAGTGAAAGCAGGTGCCCACTTTGTGAAGACATCAACTGGATTCTCAACTGGCGGAGCAACTGTTGAAGATGTGCGTTTAATGCGTCAAACAGTTGGAGAAACTGTAGGTGTAAAAGCAGCTGGCGGTGTTCGTACATCAGATGATATGAAAGCGATGGTAGAAGCCGGAGCAAACCGTATTGGTACTTCAGGTGGAGTTGCTTTAGTTCAAGGAAAAGATAATACGACAGCATACTAAAATTTATACATAAGTAAGGAGCGAGATTTATGACAATTCCTACACCGCATATTCAATGTAGTGAACCTGGCTTAATTGCCGAAACTATTTTATTACCAGGAGACCCTTTACGTGCTAAATTTATTGCCGACACGTATTTAGAAGACGTGGTACAGTTTAATACTGTTCGTAATATGTTTGGGTATACAGGAACTTATAAAGGGAAAAAAATCTCTGTAATGGGTTCTGGAATGGGGATCCCCTCAATTGGTATTTACTCTTATGAATTAATTCACTTTTACGGTGTGAAAAATTTAATTCGTATTGGCTCTTGTGGGGCTATCCGTGAAGATGTTAAAATTCGTGACGTATTAATTGGAATGGGTGCTTGTACAAATTCAAACTATGCGGCTCAATATGGGCTTCCAGGAACATACGCACCTATTGCCTCATGGGAATTATTAAATAAAGCTGTAAATGTTGCAAAAGAAAAAGGAATCGAAGTTAAAGTAGGAAACATTTTATCTTCAGATACATTCTATGACGCTCAAAAAGACTCATGGAAAAAATGGGGCGCAATGGGCGTTATGGGGGTTGAAATGGAGGCTGCTGCCTTATATATGAATGCGGCTTATGCAGGAGTTAATGCGCTATGTTTATTAACTGTTTCTGACTCATTAGTGACACATGAAGCAACGACTCCAGAAGAACGTCAAAATACGTTTACGCAAATGATGGAGATTGCATTAGAGTTAGCGTAATCTTAATTAAAAAGAACAACCTCTAAGGGGTTGTTCTTTTTGTATCAAGTTTAAGAATGTTTATGAAAAGAAAAATTTTAAAAAAGAGTGAAAGTTCTGACTAAAAGAAGGCAACAAATCATAAAATAGTGAAAGAGTGAGTTTTAACGTGTACTCTATCGTGTTTAATGAGGAAAATCTGAAGAGATTTAGGTGAGGTGTGCCCACTAGTTTAAAATGGCTTTTTTTGTTAACAACAATCAATGGACTAATAAAATGGCCGAATTCTCTTCAAAACATACGTGTATTAATTCATATTAGAAAAATAGGTGGTGACTCTATGGAAGTTCGTCAATTTGATGATTTAGGTTATACTTTAACAACAATAAAAACGGATAAATTTAAAACGAATCTTATTTCAGTTTCATTCCAGTCGGAGATCAATCGTGACACAGTGACGAAGCGTTCATTATTACCTTATGTTTTACGTGGGGCAACAGAGAAATATCCTTCGAAAAAGGCGTTAAATACTTACCTAGAATCGCTCTATGGAGCTTCGTTATCAACGACAGTTGAGAAAAGAGGGAAAACGCATAATATTAAATTCTATCTTTCTTTAGCAAATGAGAAATTTTTAGGTCACCAAGAGCCTTTACTAGAAGAGGGAGTCGCGCTTTTAAAAGAAGTTATCTTAAAGCCATTGCTGGTAGATGGTGCTTTTAAGGAGCAAGTGGTTGACATTGAAAAACGTTTATTAAAAGAATATATTGAGTCGATTTATGATGATAAAGTCTCATATTCTTTACAAAAGCTCGTTGAAAACATGTGTCAAGGTGAGACGTTTAGTATCAATTCGATTGGATATGCCGATGATTTAGCTGAAATTAACGGGAAAAATTTAATGAAAACGTATGAGGAAATGTTAAACAATAACCAAGTTAGCGTTGCAGTTGTTGGGGACATTGACTCACAACATGTTTATGAAATATTTAGTAAACAGTTTAACTTTGCTCACCGAAGCGTCAATCAAGAAGTTATTGATCATGAAGATAAAGTCATCCAAGAAGTGAAGGTCATTAAAGAGGTTCAAGATATTTCACAAGGTAAATTAAATATCGGATATCGTACGCATACACGAATCGACGATGATGATTATTTACCATTGCTCGTATTCAATGGAATTTTTGGAGGATATGCGCACTCGAAATTGTTTATGAATGTGCGTGAGAAGGAATCGCTTTGTTATTACTGTGCCTCTCGCTTAGATAATTATAAAGGAGTCATGTATGTATACTCAGGGATTGAGTCACAAAATTATGACAAGGCTCTTAAAATCATTGATGAGCAATTAAAAGATATGGTGTCTGGTAATTTTAGTGAGAAAGAAATAGACTTAGCGAAAAAATCTTTAATTAATTCAAAATTAGAATCTATGGATCAAGCTTCAGGAATGATGGCTCACGAAGCATTAAATAAATTATTAAAACATCCATTAAGTGTTGAAGAATGGGTAGCAGCGGTGAATGCCGTGACAGCTGAGCAAGTTGTTGCAGTAGCCAAAAAAATTAAAGAGGATACAGTCTTCTTCTTAACAGGAAAAGAGGTGGCCGAGTAATGGAATTTAAAGAGTTTCCTCAATTAAAAGAAAAATTATATTATGAACAATTAGAAAATGGATTAGAAGTTTACATGCTTCCAAAGCCAGGTTTTAATAAGTCATTTGCGACATTTACGACTAAATACGGTTCAATTGATAATCATTTTATTCCAATTGGTCAAGATGAGATGAAATTAGTGCCTGATGGAATTGCTCACTTCCTTGAACATAAAATGTTTGAAAAAGAAGATTATGATGTGTTTGAAAAATTTTCTGCACATAGTGCCTCGTCTAATGCATTTACATCGTTTACAAGAACTTGTTATTTATTTTCATGTACGAGTGATTTAAAAGAGAATTTGACGACGCTCATCGACTTTGTCCAATCTCCTTATTTTACGGAGCAAACCGTTGAAAAAGAAAAAGGAATTATTGCACAAGAGATTAAGATGTACGATGATAATCCCGATTTTCGAGCATATTATGAAATCATTGGAAACATGTTTAAAACTCATCCCGTGAGAATTGATATTGCCGGAACGGTTGAGTCGATTCAACCCATTACGGCTGAATTATTATACGAATGTTATCATACATTCTATCACCCATCAAATATGCTTTTATTTGTAATCGGGGATTTTGATGTTGAAGAAATGATGGCACTTGTTCGTGAAAATCAAGCGAAAAAAGATTATCAAAAAGAAGACCCAATTCCTCGTGAGTATCCGAAAGAAAATCCACAAGTTTTTCGTGAGGAAAGCACGTTGGAGATGGAAGTTGGGACAGCAAAAGTATTTGTTGGGGTAAAAGATGCAAGCGTCGATCAGGATGGACGTGCGTTATTGAAAAAAGAAGTTGCATTAGATATTATCTTTGATTTAGTATTTGGTAGTTCATCGACGTACTACGAAGAATTATTAGATAAAGGCTATATTAATGATACGTTCTCATATGAGACAAATTGTGAGTTATCATTTGGATTTTCAATTGTCGGAGGGGATACACGCTACCCTGATGAATTGGCTAAAAGTATTAAGGATAAGCTTTTAACCATTCCAACCATGTCAATTGATGAGTCTGAATTTACACGAATTAAAAATAAAAAAGTTGGACGCTTCCTATCAGCTTTAAACTCAGTTGAGTTTATTGCAAATCAATTTACACAATATGCTTTTAATGGTGTTCAATTATTCTCAATCTTAGATATTTTAGAGGAGTTAAGTTTACAAGATTTGCAAACGATTGCGAAAGAATATTTTATTGAAGATCGCATGAGCACATTTAAATTACTCCCTAAACAATCGTAAAAAGCTCTCATATGAGAGCTTTTTTTTAGATTTATTTCATCCTATCAAAAGGTTGCATTTTAATAGATTTAGTCAGGAAAATAAAAAAAGGGGAGAATTAGTGGGGGGCACTAATTCTCCCAGAGGGGAATAGTATAAGGTTTTTGGAATTTTAACAAAAAAAGTTTGTTAAAATTTAACCCAATACATTTGTTTGATGAGGGGATGTAAAAATTAAAAAATGGAATGAAAAACAATAATGAAAGGAATGTATTACATGAACGGGGGGGGATGTTCATGAATACAGTTGTTATTATATCAAAATTCGACAAGAAAATATGTCTTTTTTGTGTCCTTTGCAGAAAAATCGACAGAATACGTTTTCAATAATTTTTAGCCTATGAGAACGAAGTGAATAAAAAAGGTTAAATTAAAAAAGGAAATCGTCGTTTTTTTGCGTATAGTTAGATGAAGACACAAAATAAAGGAGAATATTGATGCTTAATAATGTTGTTTTAGTTGGACGGGTAGTCCGTCAACCGGAATTAATGGAGACTCAGGAAGGGAAACGAGTGACGACGGTAACATTAGCGGTTCATCGTTCATTTAAAAACTCAGTGACGGGCGAATATGAGACTGATTTTATCAATGTAAGTTTGTGGGAAGGTTTAGCACATAACGTGGTAGAATATTGTGGAAAAGGTGCGATTATTGGAATTAAAGGAAGGTTAGTTCACAAAACTTATGAAATTCCTAATCATAAGTCATTGCGGGTGGTCGAGGTAGTGGCAGAAAAGGTATCGTTTATTCAAACGAAAACATCAACGATAAAAGAAAGTAGTGAACTAACAGAGATGAAAGTGGAGGAAGCTTCGGTATAAATGAAAAAATCGTCCAGTAAAAGGACGATTTTTTAGTTCCCATCTAAAACAACTTGAACTCTTGCCTGTTATCTGTCACAATAAGAAGATAAGAGTTTAAAAAGAGTGGTGATAAGGTGATTGTTACAACAGCATTTGATGAAACAGCGGAATTAGTTCAAAGGGCAAAACACCTCGCAGATGATTTATCGATTCCGTTTGTGCCAAGAAGAAAAAAAACCGTAAAGTCATTACTTGATTCTTTGGATTCTCAACTATTTGTGGTGAATAACCAAAGAGGGTTGAGTTACTATGAGAAAGGTCAAGAAGAGGTCTTTTTCCACCCTAATATGGCAATGCACCGTATTAAACAGCTTGAACGTGGGCAAACGGATAGCTTAGTTACGGCATGTGGCCTTAAAGAGGGGATGAGTTTTTTAGATTGTACGCTAGGACTAGCAAGCGATACGCTCGTAGCTAATTATCAAGTAGGACCACAGGGGAAAGTGGTGTCATTAGAAAAAAGCTTCCCATTATTTGTTTTGGTTAGGGAAGGACTTACTTATTTTGCAGCGTATGAAAAGCCGGAGTGGAAGGCGCTGATTGACCGAGTTTCTTTAGTGCGAGCAGATAATTTAGATTATTTGCGCACTTGTGAAAATGATGCCTTCGATGTCGTTTATTTTGATTTTATGTTTCATCATTCTGTAGAAAGTTCTCAGGGCATTAAAGTCATTAAGCCGGTCGTTGCTTATGATGTGATGACGGAGGACCATGTGAAGGAGGCCATTCGTGTCGCTAAAAAACGCGTAGTAGTAAAATCGGGTTATAAAAATCCTATCATTGAAAAGCTCGGGTTTACTATTTCTCGACAAAATCAAAAGCGTCACTTTTTTTATGGTGTGATTGAGATTGAGGACATGAATAAGAAGGCGGACAGCCTATGATTTCCTTGATTGTTGCCTTTGATCAGAATCACTTAATTGGATCGAAGAACCGGTTACCCTGGTTTTATAAGGAGGATCTTGATTATTTTAAGCAAATAACAACAGGACACGATTTACTAATGGGACGTTTAACCTTTGAATCTATCCTCTCCTATAAAGGGGTTCCTCTTCCAAACCGACATCACTATGTTTTAACGACGATAAAAAGTTATGACTTTAAGGAAGTAACGACGCTTACAGATGGTGTCACGTTTATCGAACATTATCCGAAAGAGAAAGAGTTATTTATTATAGGTGGCCGTTCAATATATGAACAGTTTCTTCCTTATGTCGAGCGTCTTTATATCACACATATTGAAAGGGAATTTGAGGGAGATTGCTATTTTCCACCGCTAGACTTTTCGAAATGGGTGAAAGTTAAGGAGAAAGTAAGTCATGAATTACGTTTTACTATTTATGAAAGGGTGAAGGAATAATGTTAACCATTTTATGGATTGTGCTAGGCGTTTTACTCACGGCGTTAGCACTTGTTGTAATTGTTGTTTTATGTGTGAATGCACGAGTACAGCAATTAAAGGGGGATCAATACTCTAATACTGAGCGTTTTAACTTTATTAGTTGGGTTGTTTCATGGGCGATCCCACTTATTTTTCGCGTTCGAGTTGAAGCAAAGGGGCTTGAAAAGTTAGATACAATCGAGCATGGGGTTATTTATGCGAATCATCAAAGTAACCTTGATATTGTCGCCATGTTAAAGGTGATTAAACGTCCACATGGCTATGTGGCTAAAAAAGAATTGGATCATATTTTCTTACTAAGCGATGCGATGCGTTTAATCCAGTGTCAGTTTATGGATCGAAATGATGTGAGACAATCGGTTAAGGTGATTTCGGCTGCGGCTAAGAGTGTGAAGGAAGGTCATTTAATGGTGATTTTTCCTGAGGGTACGCGTATGGTTCGGGCTGAAGTGGGAACATTTAAAGCAGGTAGTTTTAAGTTAGCCCAGAAGGCTAAGGCTGCCATTATACCCGTAACGATTTATAATAGTTATGAGGTGGCAAAACGTTGGCCGCGCCGTACTGTGATTCGTTTAGAGGTTCACGATCCTATTCCTTATGAGACTTATGCCGAGTTGCCAACAAATGATGTGTGTGAGCAAGTTGAAGCACTTATTAAAAAGCCTTTAAGCTAGATTAATAGAGATGAATTGAAAAGAGGTGACCAATCGGATCACCTCTTTTTTGATGGCCTAAGGGGCTAGTAGGTTAAGGACAGGCCTTGTTTTGCATGAGATGAAGACTAGAGGGTAGAAAGCCGTAATCTTTTCCCTTCTGAGCGTCGTTTATTTGATAAGCACAAGTAAAATAGGGTATAAAAATCAATTTTTTTCAAATACTATTTTTATCTTTGATACGGGAAGGGCGTGGATAGATGGAAGCGGAACGTGAGAAGACATCGGTTGAACCCGTAGTTAAAATTGAAGAGTGGCTATTTTTAATTTTAATTGCGATGCTTCCTATTATTAACTTCATCGTTTTTGGTTATTTTTGTTTTAATCGGCGCTTAAATGCGAATAAACGGAACTTTTCAATCGCTGTTTTAATCTATTTAGTGATTATTGTATTACTTGCGAGTTTAACGGGGATGTTATCATAAAAGGAGGGTTGTCATGAAACAGAAAAAGAGACAGCCAATTGATTATCCTGATGCTTTTACAACAGCATGGGAACAAGAGATGAATCGTTATCTTTTTGGATCGTTCCTTTCACCCGTTGATTTATCAACTGAGATGGGACAGGAATTTCATTGGTTTAAAAAATCAAAAACATCCGAGAAAAAGTAAAAGCTGTAAAGAATGTTCTTTACAGCTTTTACGTCCCAAGTGGGTAATATATTAAAAAAGATGGATGACATTTGTTGCGTCCGTATGTGATTGGTGATAATGACTGAGATATAAGTCTCGAATGATGGTTTCACGATAAACGAGTCGCACATGATTCCCTTGATATTTAATGTTACATTGCTTAAAGTAATCAATAATTCGCGCCTCGAGTTTTTGACTTGAAATTTGAGCAAAGATAATTTTCATTGTTTCTAAGTCAATCTGTTGATCGTATAGAAAAAGATAGATGACTGTTTCTTTATTTTCGCATAAGATTTTGTGTTGTCGAAACATATTTTCACCCCAATGATATCAAGTTATATTTATATTTTCCCACGACTTATGGGAAGTATTCAAAAAAACGCTTTTTTAATAGATATTTTCATGGAGACATTTCATCCGCCCCCCTGTTTAAGGTATAATTGAAAGTGTTTTTATCATAAATGGAAATAGGTGATTAGCATGCGAATGGTAGATTTAATCGCTAAAAAACGCGATCATATTGAATTAACAACTGAAGAAATTGAATGGATGATTCGAAATTATACAGATAAAGTAATCCCGGATTACCAAATGTCTGCCTTTTTAATGGCGGTTGTCTTTAATGGAATGACGCCTGCTGAACGTTTAGCTCTAACACAGGCGATGGTTGGCAGTGGGGAAGTTGTCGACTTATCAGCCATCGAGGGAATTAAAGTTGACAAACATTCAACGGGAGGAGTAGGGGATAAGACCTCTTTAATTTTAGGACCGTTGGTTGCCTCAATGGGAGTTCCTGTTGCTAAGATGAGTGGAAGAGGATTAGGCCATACAGGTGGTACGCTAGATAAATTAGAATCCATTTCAGGCATGACGATTGAGCTTGATATGGAACGTTTTATCGAGCAAGTTAATGAAATTAAACTGGCTATTATCGGCCAAACTGGAAACTTAGCGCCGGCAGATAAATATTTATATGCGCTACGAGATGTGACAGCGACAGTCGAGTCGATTCCGTTAATCGCCTCTTCTATTATGAGTAAAAAGATTGCCGCGGGTGCTGATGCGATCGTTCTTGATGTGAAGTTTGGTGCCGGGGCGTTTATGAAAACATTAGAGGATGCGAAGCAGCTTGCTCAAGCGATGGTTGAAATTGGACGCGATGCCCAACGCCAGACGGTGGCCTTTTTAACAGATATGAATCAACCATTGGGGTTAGCCATTGGAAATGCGCTTGAGGTGAAGGAGGCCATTGAAACGTTGAAGGGTCATGGACCAAAAGATTTAGAGGAACTTGTGCTTCAATTAGCAAGTCAAATGGTTGTATTAGCGAAAAAGGCACCGGATGTTGAAACGGCTTATGAGCAACTTAAAGAGAAACTTCATCGCGGAGAGGCGTTTAACAAGTTTAAAGAGTTTGTTCAAGCTCAAGGCGGTGATGTTGCTCAAATCGAGAATCCTGATTTATTGCCTAAAGCAGATTCTATTATTCCGGTTAAAGCTTCCCAATCAGGATACGTTCACCAAATCGATGCGTTATCCATTGGACTTGCAGCGATGAAACTTGGAGCGGGACGTGCGACGAAAGATGATATGATCGATATGGCTGTCGGTGTTGTTCTCGATAAAAAAGTCGGTGATTCGGTGGGTGAAGGAGATGTATTAGCTTATATTCACGCGAATCGTGTTGATAATGAAGAGGCAATCGCCTATATTCAGAAGGCGTATTGTATCTGTAAGGACCCGGTGTGTCCACCTACTTTAATTTATGATGTCGTTGCCTAAGTTAATCGTTTTTTTATGTGACAAAATAGTCAATGAAAAGGTTAGCCTGCTAAGACCGAGGGGTCTTTACGGGCTAACTTTTTTTGTAGGAAAACGTATGGAGGAAATGCAACAATTTATAACAAATCAAGGGCAGATTAGGTGGATTTCGTTGTTATCTGCTAAAAGAAGAAGGTGCCCTAAAGTGAAAAGGAGGTGACCTTTCTGTCACAAGGTATATTTTAAATTTGGGAGACATAAATGTGTAGTAACGCCACAGGAAGAAAAAGAGGTGTAAAAATGAAAATAAGAAAAGTGTTAATTAGTTTAGTTGCATGCTTTACGTTGAGTTGCTTTATTCATGTGACTGTGGCTCGTGCAGATGAGTTAGTATCAGATGGTAAGGCAGCGGTTTTAATTGAGGCACAAACAGGGAATGTTTTGTATGAGAAAAATGCTCATGAACAATTCGCACCCGCGAGTATGACGAAGATGATGTCGATGTACTTAATCCTAGAAGCAATCGAGAATGGATCGATGAAGTGGGATGAAGTGATTCGTGTCAGTGAGCATGCGGCTAGTCTAGGGGGATCACAGGTTTTCCTAAAACCAGGTGAGGAAATGTCCGTAAAGGATTTATTCAAAAGTATTGCTATTGCATCGGCGAATGATGCGGTAACGGCACTTGCTGAACGTGTAGCCGGAACAGAAGAAAAGTTCGTTGAACAAATGAATGAGAAGGCAAAAGAATTAGGGATGAAGAACACGGAGTTTAAAAATCCAACGGGATTATCGACAAAAGGACATTTAACAACGGCGTATGATATGTCAATTATTGGACGTCATTTAGTCCAAGACTATCCTGAGATTACGGAGTTTTCAGGTCTTTACGAAGATTATATTCGCCAGGATACGGAATCTCCATTTTGGTTAGTTAATACGAATAAGTTATTAAAGTATGTTGATGGCGTTGATGGGTTAAAAACGGGTTATACAAAAGAAGCGGGATATTGTTTGACAGCAACAGCTAACCGCGATGATATGCGCGTGATTGCTGTTGTTATGGGAGCAAGTAAGTCAGATATTCGTAACCAAGAAGTGGCGCGTTTAATTGAATATGCTTATGAACAATATGAATTAGTTCCAAAATTAGAGGATCAAAAATTAGTTTCAACTGGATATAATTTATTAGCCAAAAACCGTCAATTTGATATTGTGACGTCAGAACCAATTACATTGCTTAAAAAGAAAACTGATCCTGAACAGGAGACAAATTATGAGGTAACGTTAAACGATAATATGGAGTTACCGATTCAACCTGGAGATAAAGTTGGGACATTAACTTATTATTATAATGGTGAAGTTTATAAAGAAGTGGCCTTAACGGTAAAAGAGCCTGTTGAAAAAAATAGTTTTATTGGACTACTCGGCTATATTGTGTCACAAATGTTATTTGGGGAAAATGCATAACAGAGTTTATGCATTTTCCTCCTTTTTTTATTTTTTAAGACAAATAGGATGATAATTTTAGGAGCGATTGCGGAAGGGGTGAAAAAAATAAAACACTACAATTGTCGAAAAGGAAATATGAATCTTTTTAATCGGTTAAAATGGAGTCAATCTAACATGGGAAGGGGATTATTATGAGTATAACTGTCTCACTTTATGTTGAAAATCAAGTGTTATACGTCAATTTAAATGGTGAGTTAGATCACCATACATCCGATCAATTGCGTAGCCGTCTAAATACTGTGATGGGGGAATCACAGATTAAGCATATCGTTTTTAACCTAAAACATTTAGATTTTATGGATAGTTCAGGAATCGGAATTATTTTAGGGCGATATAATCAATTAAAATCAGTGAATGGAACGGTTATGGTTATTGGAATGAAACCATTAGTTTCAAAGGTGTTCGAATTATCTGGTCTTTCAAAAATTATTAAAGTTATTGAAGATGACTCACAATTAGAGTCTGCCATTAGGGGGATTGCATAATATGAATAACGAGATGCATTTACAATTTCCTGCAAAAAGTATTAATGAAAGTTTTGCACGACTTGTCATTATTGGCTTTATTGCACCATTAGATCCAAATGCACAAGAATTAAATGAGATTAAAACGATTGTTTCAGAAGGGGTAACTAATGCGATTATTCACGGGTATGAGGATAATGAGGATGGAATGATCGATATGAAAGCTACGCTTGTTGGGCGTCGCTTACGTGTGACTATTCAAGATTTTGGAAAAGGAATTGAAAATATTGAATTGGCAAAACAACCACTCTATACGACAAAGCAGGAAGAAGAGCGAAGTGGGTTAGGATTTATGATTATGGAATCATTTAGTGACCAATTTGAGGTTCATTCGGAAGTGGGAGTTGGGACAGTGGTTTCATTTGAAAAAGAGTTTTTACCTTTAGATTCATCGGCGCAGTAACATGGCAAACATTAGACAGAAATGACAAGGCATGAGGGATGGTTGGATGAATAAAAAAGAAATTCAGGAGCTAATACGAAAGGCTCAAAGTGGTGATGAAGAAGCAAAGCTAATTTTAGTACAAAATCATATGGATTTAGTTTGGTCTGTTGTTCATAAATTTGGGCACTTAGAGGTTGAAAAGGATGACCTATTTCAGATAGGTTGTATGGGATTGCTAAAGGCTATCATCCAATTTGATATTTCTTATGATACCACCTTATCAACGTACGCCATTCCACTGATTATTGGTGAGATTAAAGCTTTTATTCGTGAACAAAGTCCAATCAAAATTAGCCGCAGTATTAAAAGTAATATTCATAAAATTCAAGAGGTAAAGGATCAGCTTAATAAAACGCTTGAACGGGAGCCCACAATGAAAGAATTGGCCGAGGCAACCGAGCTAACGGAAGAGCAAATTATTTTGGCGTTAAATGCGCCGACGAATGTTTCTTCATTAGATAATTATGAGAGAGAGGATATGCCACTTATTGAGCGGATTCCAAATCATCGTGAAGGAATGCAACTTGAGCAAAAAATCGTGTTAAAACAGCTAGTATCGGATCTAGATTCGACCGAAAGAATGCTTATTTATTTACGATTTGACTTAGGTTACACCCAATCGGAAGTCGCAAAGCGGTTAGAAATTAATCAGGTAGCTGTCTCCCGTCTTGAAAAGAAAATATTAAAAGAATTAAAAGAAAAGATGACAAGTTAGTGAAACGTCGTCTCAATCTACGGTAAACGTAGGTTGGGGCGACGTTTTTTTTATTTAAGGAAAATAAGGAGAGCTTGTTAGATGGACGTAGATAGGTGAGTAATTGATGAAGGACTCGCTTTAATCAAAGGAGCTAAGGAAGCTTGTAACGGGATTAAATGTTGATACTAAGACAAAAGTATTTGCCCCTCTTAGAAGCGATGAAAAAAATTATTTTAGTCGATTAATTTTATGATTTTATGGGGAATTTTGTGAGAAGAACTTATAATTTTTAGAAATAAAGTCATATTAAAGTGTAGAGTTCATTTTTTGAGGAGTGGTGACGTCTGTGAAAACGAAAAAATATGAAGAGGTTATTAAAAATCATGAAGTAAAACCTAATTATTTAAAAAATGCTCTAGTTTCCTTTTTCTTTGGCGGTTTAATTTGCGTTGGTGGACAGCTGCTTATTGAGATGTATGTTCATTTTTTTGGTTTTGTGCGTGAAACAGCAAGTACGCTTGCGCTCGTAACGGTGATTTTAATTGCATCGGTGGCGACAGGACTTGGAGTTTACGATGAGTTTGGTCAAGTGGCAAAGGCAGGGGCATTTGTTCCTATTACAGGGTTTGCCAATTCATTGACTTCGGCTGCCCTAGAAAGTAAAAGTGAGGGAGTCGTACTTGGAATTGCGACGAATTTATTTAAGTTAGCGGGAGCGGTAATTGTCTTTGCTGTTGTTTCAGCCTATGTATTCGGAATTTTACGCTATTTATTAATAGAGTTTAATGTACTAGGCTAGAAAAAAATATGGATTGGATGATAAGCCACCTTGCGACGAAGGGTGCTTAAAGGTGAAGCTTTAGTTCTATTAAAGGGGTGTCGTATCCAACGTTTTAACGACAGACTCCGTGTAAAAAATTAGTCAGATTGATCGTGTTAGAAAAGGATGATAGGAATGAAAGCCGGAAGACAATCTTGGAAATTTAATGACGTATACTTATTAGAAACGGCAACAGCAGTTGGTCCACTAGAGTCGCAGGGACCACTGAAAGATGATTTTGATGTCATGTTTGATGAGCCCTATTGTGGTCAAAAATCTTGGGAACAAGCTGAGTCTCAGTTAATGCGTAGCGCTATTACAAAAGTAATCGAAAAAGCTAAAATTCAAGAAAATGAAATATCCGTTGCTTTTGCTGGAGATTTGGTGAATCAAATTGTTCCAACGCATTACACATTTAGAGAGACAAATATTCCCTTTTTCGGTATTTACGGGGCATGTTCTACATCGATGGAATCGCTAATGTTGAGCGCGTTGATGGTAGACAGTGATAATGCCAAAATCGCGTTGGCAGCGACGAGTAGTCATAACTCTTCTGCAGAACGTCAGTATCGTAATCCGACAGAATACGGTGGTCCAAAACCAGAAACGGCTCAATATACTGTGACGGGATCGGGCGTGGCGTTAGTCAGTCATAAAAAAACAAAAATTCGTATTGAATCGGCGACAGCGGGAATTATTGTTGATGCGGCTCAAAATAACCCTAATGATATGGGAGCAGCAATGGCCCCCGCTGCTGCACACACTATTAAGCAACATTTTGTGGATTTAGGAGTTGATCCTTCTTATTATGACCTCATCTTGACAGGGGATTTGGCGAGTTGCGGAAGTCCCATCGTCGTTGATATCCTAAGACAGGAGGGATACGATATCAGTGAACAGCATAATGACTGTGGGAAACTAGTTTTTTCACCGGATCAACCTGTCTTTTCTGGTGGTAGTGGATGCGGTTGCTGTGCAGTTGTGACGTATGGTCATATTAAAAAATTATTAGAGCAACAAAGATTAAAACGGGTTCTTGTTGTGGCGACTGGGGCCTTGTTAAATCCTTTAATTGTGCAACAAAAGGAAACAATTCCATGTATCGCTCATGCTGTTGCACTCTGTTCGGCGGATTAATAAATAAGTGTGTTGTTTAAAATATAAAAGGAAAGAAGCGATTGTCGAGATGATATTCTTAAAAGCATTTGTGGTTGGTGGATTGATTTGTGCCCTCGGACAATTTATCTTAGATTTTTTTAAGTTAACGCCAGCGCATATTACATGTGGCTTTGTCGTGACAGGAGCGGCACTAGATGTATTTGGACTTTATGATCGATTAATTGAATTTGCCGGTGCCGGAGCTCAACTTCCTATCATGAGTTTTGGACATTCAGTGATTCATGGAGCTATGGAAAAATCCGAACAGTTAGGGTTTATTGGAATTGGAATGGGGATGTTTGATTTAACCGCTGTTGGAATTACGGCAGCCATTTTATTTGCCTTTATTATCGCTCTCGTATTTAAACCGAAAGGCTGATTGGTAATGGATGAATGACTATGAGGAAAGGTGGGATACTATGGCCGAAGATAAAACGACGCAGGCTGATTTAGTCATAAAAAAGAATATTGATGAGACCCAAAAGGTATTAGAGGAAAAGCTTGGGATTGGTAAAAGTTTTGATGTCGGACAGCGTGAGATTGTTGTCATGGGACGTCGTCTTCAAATTTATTATGTAACGGGTCTGGTCGACTCCGAGTTATTAGTCGAGTTAATGACACAATTATTGTTACTCAACAGCTTACCGCACCCCGGCAATGATGTTTTACAAACGGTACATAATCGATTGGTTCACCAACAAGTCACACCCACGGATAAAATTGACGAAATTTGTACGAGTGTCTTGAGTGGGCTAGTGGCTATGATTGTTGATGGCGAAGCAGAGGGATTTGTTATTGATGTCCGTAGTTATCCTGGACGCGGCCCAGCTGAGCCTGATACGGAGAAAACCGTACGAGGATCTCGGGATGGGTATACTGAGAATATTGTGGTTAATACGGCGTTAACGCGTCGCCGAATCCGTACAGGTAAGTTAAGAAATGTTATTTTAAAGGTCGGCGATCAATCAAAAACGGATGTTGTTTTAATGTACATCGAGGGGCTTGCCGATCAACAAATGGTTGACGATGTGAAACATCGAATTGAACAAGTGAAGGTTGATGGATTAACAATGACGGATAAAGAACTAGAAGAGTTCATTACTGGACAGGTTTATAATCCTTATCCGTTAGTAAGGTATACAGAACGACCGGATGTTGTTGCGGCCCATCTTTATCAGGGGATGATAGCAATTATTGTCGATACATCACCAAGTGTGATGATAGGTCCTGTTACGTTATTTGATCACCTCACAAGTGTAGAGGAATATCGCCAAACCCCAGCGGTGGGAACATTTTTAAGATTTATTCGTTATGTAGGAATTATCGTTTCCATTTTCTTAATGCCAACATGGCTTTTACTCGTGTTACATCCGGAATATTTACCTGATTTTATGAGCTTTTTAATTCCTCAGGAGGAAGGAAGTATTCCAATTGTTATTCAGGTGTTAGCAGGTGAAATCGGTATGGAATTCTTACGATTAGCTTCCATTCATACCCCAACGGCGATTTCTTCTGCGCTTGGGATTGTTTCGGCCATTCTAATTGGTCAGGTTGCTGTTGATGTAGGTCTATTTGGTCCGGAAATTTTATTTTGCGTGGCAATCGGTGCAATCGGTGCATTTGTTACCCCAAGTTATGAATTAGGGCTTGCTAATAAGATGTTTAAACTCTTTATTATTATCGCGACCGCTCTTTTAGGACTATATGGATATATTGGAGCGATTGTAGTGGGATTTATTTTCTTAGCAACGATGAAAAGTTTTGGAAAACCTTATCTCTATCCACTTGTTCCATTTAACTTTAAGGCGCTAATGAAAGCCATTATTCGCTATCCGATTCCGTATAGATATAACAGTCGCCAACGACAATCCCAAAAAGATTCTCAACCTGAATAATTGTTGCCCCCTTATGAAATTCCGATAAATGGGATGATGAGGGGGTTTTTACGATGAAATATAAGGATTATTGATTTTTTTTTGAGAACGATTGAGAAAAATAAAAAAATTCGTTAAAATGAAGATGGGAGATTAGGCTTATTTTTGTACAACGGGGGTTAACTAGTACTTATAGAGAGACTTTTGTCGTTCAATGGTTTATAAGGGGGCTCTTTTTTCTTAACTATGAGAAAAGTGACTTGTTTTTATAGAGAAAGGGTATTTAGTAGGAAGTAGGTGGGTTATGGGTTACGAAGTGCGAATTGATGCATTCGAAGGGCCACTTGATTTATTATTGCATTTATTAAAAGAAGCAAAAGTGAGTATTTATGATATCAAAATATCTGAAATCACGCACCAGTACCTAGATTATATACATGCTATGGAAGAGTTGAAACTTGAAATTGCATCTGAATATTTGGTCATGGCTGCGACATTAATTGAGATTAAAAGTAAGAGTTTATTGCCAAAACAGGTTGTTGAAATAGAAGATGAGTATGAAGAGGATACGAGAGAGGCGTTGATTCAACGTTTAGTGGAGTATCAACAGTATAAAGAGGTAACAAAGGAGTTGCGAGAATTAGAGGAAGAGCGAGGACAATTTTTTACGAAGCCGCCTATTGATTTTTCTGATTATATTGATCATGTCGAGAAGTTGCCACAAAATCTTCAAGTTGAGCAATTAATCTCGGCATTTGAAAAGCTTTTACGTCGGCATAAGTTAACAAAGCCCCTAAAGACGAGAATTGTGCCACAAAATATTTCTGTTGAAGAGCGCATGAAGTCATTAAGTCAGCAATTGAAATATAAAAAAAGAGTGGCCTTTGCGAGTTTATTTGAGCGATTTGATAAAGAATATATTGTTGTTACTTTTTTAGCATTGCTTGAACTGGTTAAAAGTAATCAGATTAGTATTTCTCAACAAAGCTACTACGAGGACATTTATATTTCAAGTTTAGAAGGTGATGAGGTTGTTTAAGCAAGAACGTTTAGGTATTTTAGAAGGATTATTATTTGCGGTAGGGGATGAAGGAATTACACCTGCACAAGTGGAGTACGTATTAGAGGTTAATAAAGACGAGGTAAACTCTTTATTATTGGAATTAAAAGATCGCTATCAAAATATAAGTAGTGGTGTAACAATTATTGAGGTGGCAGGGGTTTATAAGATGACAACGAAAAAGGAACACGCCCCTTATTTAAAGCGACTGATTCAAAATCCACATCAACGTGGTCTTTCAAATGCTGCATTGGAAGTCTTAGCCATTGTGGCGTATCGCCAACCCATTACGCGCCATGAAATTGAAAATATCCGCGGAGCTAGTAGTGACAATGTTCTCAGAAAGTTATTAAACTTTTCATTAATTGAAGAAGGAGGACGTCTAGAAGGACCAGGTCGCCCTATTTTATTTAAGACAACGGATGAATTTTTGGATTACTTTGGAATTAAAACGTTAGAGGAACTTCCTGAATTACCGTTTATTACTCCGGATTTTAACTTAGAAGAAGAATCCGATTTATTTAATTTTTCAGAAGATGAAGAAGAATAAATATTTTTTCCCCTTTTTGGCATAATAAAAAGGTATCCTAGTTTATAAGGAGGCGTAATGTGATGCCAAGAGACCCTAAAAGTAAAAAAGTCACAAATGCAAAAGCTGCGAAGAATACGATGTCTGCTGAAATCGCAGCTGAAGTAGTGGATGATTCAAAGCCACGTCTTAAAAAAGGGAAAAAACCTAAAAAAACTTATAACTAATCAAGGATTTTAATGCGAAAGCTATCAAACGCCCAAAGGGGATTTGATAGCTTTCTTTAGTTTACACGTGATGAACTCTATGGAGCGTGGATTGTATTTGCTAGCGAGAATGTTAAAATAGAAAAGAGGTTAAATCAATCGTGTAAAAGGGAAGACGACTTGCCCCTGCGGGAGGAAGTGTCCTTGTTTGCTCATTTAGCGGATAAACTAACTGGGGGGATAACAGCGGAATTCGTTTAAGAAGGAAAAGGAAGAGGTCATAGATTAAAGAAAGTCTTAACTTTTATATAGGAAGGAGTGGAAAGGATGCAAGTGGACAAAATAGGTGAGCTTCTTTATTTTTTAAGGAAGGAACGAGATTTAACCCAAAAACAAGTGGCTAACGCTTTAAATATAAGTGATAAAACAGTGAGTAAATGGGAATGTGGACTAGGCTGTCCAGATATTTCTGTTTTGCCGGAGTTAGCAGAATTTTTTAATGTAAGTGTCGATTACCTGTTATCAGGGGAATTAAACTTAAATGAACAAATAGGAGGAAATATGAAACAATCAAAATTTTATGTCTGCCCGCAATGCGGTAATGTTGCAACATCGATTTCTGAAGCTACGATTTCGTGCTGTCATCAATTATTACAACCCCTCACACCGCGTAAGGCGGAACAAGGGCATGAGTTAGTGGTCGAGGAAGTAGACGGTGAATTTTACTTGACAACATCGCATGAGATGACAAAAGAGCATTACATTATGTTTACGGCCGCAATTATTGAAGATACGCTCATCATGAAAAAACAATATCCGGAGTGGCAATTACAATTTAGGATGCCAAAGCGTAAATATGCTCGTGTTTATTTTTACTGTAAGGAACATGGACTGTTTTATCAATTGATTAAATAGGCGGGTACGAACAAAAAAGGATGAATTCTCATCCTTTTTTTATGATTTGAAAAAGAAGAAAAGAGATAAGTGTGAATCAAAAGGACGATTTGTTACGAGGGATGCCAAAGGGGTAAATCGTGATTATTATTAAAAATCTGTCATAACAGGTGTTTTTATTCAAGGATATTTTTTGTCTTCTACTCATAGAGTGTAATAGTTACAGGACTGAGGTGAGTAAAAAATGAAAAAAAACAAGATATTCGTAACGCTAATGATCTTTTTACTCCTATTAACAAGTCATTCAAATCGTGCCTCTGCGATGGGAATTAGTTCTCAGTGTGGAATCTTAATGGAGCAATCAACTGGACGGGTTCTTTATGAAAAGTGTCCGAATGATCAGATGTATATTGCTAGTATTACGAAGATTTTAACAACGATTGTGGCGATTGAAAATGCGGATTTGGATGCATGGGTAGAAGTATCGGAGAACGTTACACAACAAGTAGGATCTGCGTTATATTTAACGCTTGGGGATCAAGTTAAGCTTATTGATTTATTATATGGATTAATGCTTCGCTCAGGAAATGATGCGGCGATGGCGATTGCTGAATTTGTGGGTGAAGATGAAGAGGGATTCGTCAAGATGATGAATGAAAAGGCTCAAGAAATCGGAATGACGAATAGTGTATTTCAAAATCCTTCTGGATTAGATGAGACAACCTATAATTTATCGACGGCAAAAGATATGGCATTAGTCATGCAATATGCGATGAATAATCCTATTTTTAGAGAAATTACAGGGACAAAGACTCATAAGGCAACAACGAAAAATGGGACCACTTATGTTTGGAATAATAAACATAAGTTAGTGACGGGCTACTATGATTATGCCATTGGTGGGAAAACTGGTTTTACGAAGCAGGCCAGACGAACGCTTGTGACTTCAGCACGCAAAGATGAGATGGAGTTAATTGTTGTCACTTTAAAAGCGGGTGATGATTGGAATGATCATATGAGTTTATTTAATTATGGTTTTGACCATTATGAGGTTAAGACGTTAATGACGCCAGGGGAGATTCACGTAGAAAACCGCGAGCTTAAAGATAAGTTATATATTGAAAAACAAGTCGATGTTGTTGTTGCAAAAGATGGAAGTGAGAAGGTGACGACGGACTTATCGCTTTATGAGAAAGCGAAGGGAAAAGAAGTGGGACAATTAAAGGTATTTATTGATGAGCAGCTGGTACAGGAAATTCCTGTTTATAAAGCAATCGAACCAAAAGTTGAAAAGCAATCATGGTTTGAAAAAGTGGTTAATTGGTTCACAGGGGCGGTGAGCTTCTAGTGATTCATAAAATTTGGATGGGACTGTTCGCAATTGGAATCGTTTATGGCTTTTTTAGTGGAACAACTTCAGCAGTCAATGATGCGATTTTGGCAGGTGCCCAGGAAGCGATTGATTTGCTTATTTATTTAGCAGGAATCATGGTGTTTTGGACAGGAATTTTACAGGTGGCAAATCATGCAAAAATGCTTGATTTGCTTTGCAAGGTTTTAACGCCAGTGACTCGGTTTTTATACCCTAAGCTTAAAGCGGGACATCCAGCTTTGAAATATTTAACGACCAATATGGTGAGTAACTTATTAGGGCTTGGAAGTGCAGCAACTCCAACGGGTCTTAAGGCCATGAAGGAGTTGCAGGCAACAAATCCTGATCCTGCACGTCCGAGCTTTGAGATGTATACGTTGCTCGTTATGAATACCGCGGGATTTACTTTAATTCCAACAACGATTATTGGGATTCGTCATATGTATCACTCAACAAATCCGAGTGAGGTTTTTTTACCCATTCTTTTTGCTTCTGGCATTACGACCATTGGGGGATTGTTGATTCATAATATTTATAGTCGAATGAAACGGATTCCTTCCTCTGGTGAGGGTGTTGTTAGAAAACGACAGGAAAGAGGGTGAGTAGATGGGGGCAATCAGTGTATACATTTTACCAATCTTTTTGCTTTCTGTTTTTGTCATGGCTTTTGTGAACAAAACGAATGCCTTTGATCACTTTGTAGAGGGGGCAAAAGAGGGGATGAGGACAACGGTGTCTTTAGTTCCTAATATTGTCGGGATGATTGTTGGAATTAAGGTTTTTTTGGCCTCAGGAATCGTTGACGCTATCGCAAATCTATTAGATCCTATTCTAACAGCCATTGGCGTGGATGCTCACGTGTTACCTCTGATGTTTTTAAGGCCCCTGTCAGGATCAGCGGCCCTTAGTGTGACATCAGACTTACTTTCTATTTATGGTCCTGATTCGGGTATTGGACGTCTAGCCTCAATCATGCAGGGAAGTACAGATACAACGATTTATATCATTACTGTTTATTTTGCCGCGGTAGGGTTGAGTGAGATGAAGCACGCGCTAAAATTAGGATTAACGGCTGACCTAATTGGGTTTATTGCTGCTATTGTGTCTGTTTCTATTTTCTTTGGATAAAAGATAAATAGCATGTGAAATT
The DNA here is from genome assembly GCF_059728495.1 of Turicibacter sp. St.80E1. Classification (NCBI taxonomy): domain Bacteria; kingdom Bacillati; phylum Bacillota; class Erysipelotrichia; order Erysipelotrichales; family Turicibacteraceae; genus Turicibacter; species Turicibacter sp. St.80E1. Next base: position 792,132 of record NZ_AP039386.1, read on the forward strand.
TCTCTTCCATAGGATTAAACATTGATTTTTACTTATAATAAAGGTAAAATGAGTGTTACATCTAGATTCTTGTCGAATTTAGCGTCATTTCTGATTGGAGGGTTTTACATGGAACGATTGCAAAAGGTTATTGCCCATGCAGGGATTGCTTCCCGACGTAAGGCGGAGCAATTAATTTTAGAAGGAAAAGTAACTGTTAATGATAAAGTAGTGCGCGAATTAGGCGTTAAGGTGACAGGAAAAGAAAAAATTGAAGTTGAGGGAATCCCGCTTCAACGAGAAAAAAAGGTTTATTACGTTTTACATAAACCACGTGGTTTTGTTAGTACTGTTTCTGATGAGAAAAATCGTCGAACTGTTTTAGATTTTTTTAAAGATAAAGTTTCGGAACGACTCTATCCTGTTGGACGCTTAGACTACGATACATCGGGTGTTTTATTGTTAACCAACGATGGAGACTTTGCGAACAAAATGATGCATCCGAGTGGGGAAATTGATAAAGTTTATTTAGCACGTGTAAAGGGAATTGTTACACAGGAAAGTTTAAAACCGTTAGCTAAAGGGATTGTCGTTGATGGTTATAAGACCAAGCCTGCGAGCGCCCGTTTAATTTCAGTGGATAAAAAGAATCAATCGTCACTTGTTCAATTGATCATTCATGAAGGGAAGTATCATCAGGTAAAAAAAATGTTTGATGCGATTGGTTTTCCTGTAAAAAAATTACGTCGTGAGCAGTTTGGTTGCATCGATGTGGTTGGTCTTGCGGCAGGGGAGTTCCGTCCGTTGACACCACATGAGGTAAAGACATTAGTCTCAATGGCGAATGATAAGAGAGAGAAGCCAAAAGTTAAGTTTACAAAAATGCGTCAATTTTAAAGATAAACATCAAAAAACGGGCGATAAAGTTCTCATGATTAGAAACTTTATCGCCCGTTTCATACCCTTTTATGAGGTGAGTAGGAAAGTAAAAGGATTAAATTCTTTTTGTTTCTCTCGCCTTTAATAAAAAAAGGCTTATTATTGTTAAAATAATAAGCTTTTTTTGTATAAGTTTTTAAAAATCCTACATAATAACGTAGTATTTGGCTTAATTAGTTAAAAGGTGTATCTTGAACTTCGATTGCCTCAGTTGGGCATCCTTCAGCTGCGTCGATAACATCGCTTTCTAAATCAGTGATTTCAACAACACCTTGGTTGTTATCTCCTTCAAGGATGTTTTCAGCGTATCCTTCATCATCATATCCGAATACGTCTGGTGCTACGGCACCACAAGCACCACATGCGATACATTCATCTTTGTTAACTTTTGTGAATTTAGCCATTAATTTATCCCCCTTACAAGAATTGTGATTAAGAATATATAATTCATTTGAATTACATGTATATTATAAACTAAAAAGACAAAAAAATTCAAATTTAATGCGCTAAATAAAATAAATTTATGATATAATGACTAAGTCCTCAGTGAATATTTTACAAAATATAAAATAAAGTGATAAGAAGCTTCGACAATTCGTCGATTCCTATATATCAATGACTATTTGTCCTTTAGGCGAGCGAGATGGTCATGAAAATTTTATTTTTGAAGGTAACGATCCGTTAGATAAACGGTATTTTGAATAAAAAGGAGTGTGAGTGAGATGGAACAGAAAGCAGATTATTCTGAATTAAGAAAGGTTTATTTTAATGCATGTGAAGAGGACGTACCGTCTCATTCGGTAGCCTCTAATTTAGAATTAAAATCAGAGGCCTTACAAGAGTCCATCTCCTCACGATTATCAGAAATTATGTCATCAGCTTTAGAGGCCAATGAAAGTTTACAAATGAGACGGGCTCCGGGAAGAAAAGAGTTAGCGACACGATCTCAGGAAATGATGAGACTGTTACAAGAAAAGTACGGGGTGACGACTTATTCGAAAATTACTCAAATGATTAAAAATGAGGATTTTAGTGAGTGGGAACAATTAGAACAGGAACTATTATCGGTTCCAATCGAGCCACTTGAAGATGAGTTGCCAACTAAAGAGAGGGTATCATTGATAATGTCAGACAACGAAGTTGAAGAATATACAGATTTAGAAGAGATAATAGATACAGATTTAGATTATTTGGATGCACTTGTTCAACATGATTATGGTCGTTTAAAAAGGTTACAGACAGAGGGCGAATGTATTAGCTCTATTTTTAGCGATATTATCGAGAATGAACAAACGTCGAATTCTAATTATCAAGACGATATTTTTAATAAGAATATTGAGTTGATTTTTAATTCCGAAGTGGATTTAGATGATTGTGCATGGTCTGAGTTACAGCAATCTACGATTGCTGATGAAAAAAATGAGGAAGAGCAAGTGGATAAATCGGTATCAACGACATTAGAAGCTCTTTACTTAAACGATCAAGATGCTGTTGTAGATGCACTAAATGAAGAGCGTAAGTTAAGCTTGCCTAAACGTTCGGATCGCGTCAATTATTTGTTCATTTATTTTTTATCAGCAGGAATGATTTTACTTTTAATCATCGCATGTTTGATGTTATTTTAAATGGATTTAGAGTTGAAAACAACTTTTATTTTAAACGGCATCGCTTTACTCCTAGTTTGGATGGAAAACTTAAGATTGTGTTTTACCTCTTGGTCGAAAAGGCCCTTGCCTAGACGATAACGGAGGGCTAGTTAAATGTAAACTAAACAAAAACGGAAGGTTGTTCTTTTTTTGTTTAGTTTATTTTTATAAGGGGGAGGTTCAATTGTGAGAAGTCCCCATTTTGTGGTTGTTTACAAGTAAAATAATGTGATAAAATAAGGACAAGTCGAGGTGATAATATGGTTCGTTCTAAAGTAATTGCAATTGATGGACCAGCAGCAGCAGGAAAAAGTACAATTGCTCAAAAAGTAGCTCAAATGTTAGGATACATTTATATCGATACAGGAGCGATGTATCGTGCAGTAACGCTAAAGGCGTTAAATGAAAAAGTGGATGTAACAGACGAAGAAACAATTGCGAAGATGCTTAAAAATACAACGATTCGTTTAACGAATGATAAAAAAGTATTTTTAGATGAGGTAGATGTAACAGATGCGATTCGACAACCTATTGTTTCACAAAATGTATCAGCTGTTTCAGCTATTCGATTTGTTCGAGATGAATTAAAAAATCGTCAAATTGAATATGCTAAAACGGATAATGTGGTAATGGATGGGCGCGATATCGGAACGAATGTTTTACCAAATGCCGATTATAAAATTTTTATGACAGCATCGGTGGATGTTCGTGCAAAACGTCGTTATGATGAAAACTTACGCCGATCAATTGCGTGTGATTTTGAAACGTTAAAAGAAGAAATCGAATTACGCGATAAGTTAGATTCAACACGTGAACATTCTCCTTTAACGAAAGCAGAGGATGCAATTGTCGTCGATACGTCTGATTTAACAATTGATGAGGCGGTTGATGCAATTATAAATATTGTAAAAAAAGGTGGGGAAGTTTAATGAAACAAAATCCAGAAGAAATGACGATGAGTGAAGTTCTATCAATGGCTAATTTTGACTTACCAGCAGTGAATGATGTCATTGAAGGTGAAGTTGTTCGTGTAACAAATCAAGAGGTTACGGTTGATATTCATGGAGCAACAGAAGGAACGATTTATTTAAATGAATTAACATTAGATAAAGTGGATTCTGCCAAAGATGTAGTTAAAATCGGTGATAAAATAAAAGCGATGATTAAGAAAGTTGATGACGAGCAAATTTTATTATCGCGCCGTGCTTTACTTGAATACGAACGTTTCCAAGAATTAAAAACGGCTTTTGAAAAAGGTGAAACATTAGTCGCGAAAGTAGAACGTGTTGTTAAGGGCGGTTTAATTGTAAATATTGGATTAGAGGCGTTCTTACCAGCTAATATGATTGATGTTAAATACGTTTCTGACTTAAATCAATACGTTTCACAAGAGATTCCTGTGAGAATTGTTGAATTTAACGCTCGCAACCGTAAAATTAAAGTATCACGTAAAATGGTGATTGCAGAACAATTAAAAGCGGCACGCGATGAACAATTTTCAACATTAGCACTTGGAGAAATCGTTGAAGGTGAAGTTGTTCGTATCGAAAAATATGGGGCATTCGTTCGCTTTGGTTCGTTAGAAGGATTAGTTCATATTTCTGAAATTTCTCATTTACCGGTGGCAAATGTTGAGGATGCCTTAACAGTCGGGCAAAAGGTATCTGCGAAAGTCATTAAAATTGATGGAACAAAATTACAATTATCAATTAAGGCAACTTTAATGACGCCATTTGAACAGTTTGCTTCAACACACCAAGTTGGAGATGTATTAGATGGGCAAGTGGTCCGTTTAATGGATTTTGGAGCCTTTGTAGAAGTTACAGCAGGTGTTGAAGGGTTAGTTCATTTATCTGAATTATCATGGGATCATAAGGCAAAATTAGATGAGGTAGTGTCAGAAGGTCAAACTGTTCGCGTTCGTATCCTATCGATGGATAATAAAAATCATCGCCTTGCCTTGTCAATTAAACAAGTAGAGCAAGACCCATGGGTGGCGTTTGGTCATCAGGTTGGGGATGTAATTAAGGGACAAGTAACGAATGTGACAGATTTAGGAGCATTTATTAAAGTGGCTCCATACATTGAAGGATTATGTCATTACACAGAGGCATCATGGAATCCTCAGATGAAATTGGCATCGATGGTAGCTCCAATGGATGAAGTGGAAGTTAAAATTATTTCATTAGATGCGAAAAAACATCGCTTAGGATTATCGTTACGTCAAGTGAAATCAAATCCTTGGGAATCGGTAACGTTTAAAACATTAGATGTTGTGAAAGGAACGGTTGTGGCGACTAATGACCGCGGAGCATTCGTTGCAGTCGAAGAAGATGTAGTTGGTTTTCTACCAATGAATCAAATCACGGAAAAACGTATTTCTCGTGTGGAAGACGTATTAACAGTTGGGCAAGAAGTCGAGGTTAAAGTCACTCGTTTTGAACCTAAACAATTTAAATTAGAATTAAGCATTCGCCGTATTGTTGAAGATGCAGAACGTGAAGAATTTAATAACTATATGCAAAAACAAGAGGCGATGGAAAACGAAACATTAGGGGACTTATTCGGGGATGCATTAAAAAATTTATTATAATATCTTTTTGATTGTTAACTTGAAAGATTGAGCCAACTACAAGAGGGCATCAGAACATGAAATACGCTTCAACGTAAGATTTTTATGACATCTCACTGTTGAGCTTAGATTTTTTAAGAAAAGACAAGCTTCCTAATGGATTAACGTTTACTAAGATAGCGATAGGAAAAAGGGGGATTTCCCCCTTTTTATTTTTATTCTTGAAAATTTGACTAATGGAGTCAAAAACTACTATAATATTAACGATGTATTTTTTTTGGAAAGGTGAAAGAAGGTGACAACATGGTATTACCTGTAGTAGCAATTGTCGGAAGACCAAATGTTGGAAAGTCAACGATTTTTAATCGAATTGTAGGATCACGTGTGTCGATTGTAGAAGATGAACCTGGAATTACTCGTGATCGTATTTACAGTAGCGGGGAATGGTTAACACGTAAGTTTAACGTGATTGATACAGGTGGAATTGAAATTGGTGATGAACCATTTGTTCGACAAATTAAACATCAAGCGGAAATCGCAATGGATGAGGCGGATGTCATCGTATTTGTAACGAATGCTCGCGACGGAATCACTCAGGCCGATCAAGAAGTTGCAAATATGCTATATAAAACTAACAAACCAGTTATTCTTGTTGTAAATAAGGTGGATGATGTTAATTTCAGAGATCAAATCTATGAATTTTATTCACTTGGATTAGGTGATCCGATTGCAACATCTGCTGTTCATGGTATTGGATTTGGGGATATGCTCGATCAAATCGTTTTACAAATGCCGGATAAAAAAGGACGAGATTACGAAGAAGATGTGATTAAATTTTCACTCATCGGAAGACCGAATGTTGGAAAATCATCATTAACAAATGCCATTTTAGGGGAAGAACGTGTTATTGTAAGTGATATCGCTGGGACGACTCGTGATGCCATTGATACGGAATTTACGAAAGATGGACAAAAATATGTTGTAATTGATACAGCCGGAATGCGTAAGCGAGGGAAAGTGTATGAGACCACTGAAAAATATAGTGTTCTTCGTGCGCTTAGCGCCATTGATCGCAGTGATGTGTGTTTAATCGTCATTGATGCTTCGAAGGGATTAATCGAGCAGGATAAACGTGTAGCGGGGTATGCACACGAGGCTGGTAAAGCAGTTGTCATCGTTGTTAATAAGTGGGATGCGATTGAAAAAACAGATAAAACAATGAAAGAGTGGGAAGATTTAATTCGTACCGAAATGGCGTTTTTAGATTATGCTCCGATTGTTTTCTTATCAGCATTAACGAAACGACGTTTACACACGTTATTTGAACCACTAAATATGGCGGCAGAAAATCATAAAAAACGTGTGGTTACTCATGTTTTAAATGATGTAATTATGGATGCAGTTGCGATGAATCCAACACCGACGCATAATGGACAACGTCTACGCATTTACTATGCAACTCAAGTGTCTACTCAACCGCCAACATTCGTTGTTTTCGTTAATGATCCTGAGTTATTACACTTTTCATATAAGCGTTATTTAGAAAACTGTATGCGTCAGGCGTTTGGATTTGAAGGAACACCTATTCATATTATCGCAAGAAATAGGGATTAACAGGTATATAATGAGGAGGATTTATAATGGTTAAAAATATAACAGTAGTGGGAGCTGGAAGTTGGGGAACAGCCTTAGCGCAAGTTTTATGTGATAATAAAAATCAGGTGATGTTATATGATTTAAATGCAGACATCGTCAAAGATGTGAATGAAAATCATCGTAATGCTCGATTTTTTGAAGAGGTAGAATTGCCATCTTCTTTACGAGCGACAACTGATTTGAAAGAGGCCTTAAAAGAAGCAGAGTTTATTTTGTTATCTGTTCCAACGAAAGTGATTCGTGACGTTTTAAAAACGATTAATACGCAATTAACACATAAGGTTGTTATTATTAATGCGAGTAAAGGGATTGAGCCAGGGACACATAAGCGTGTGTCTGAGATTGTTATGGAAGAGATTAATGCCGATTATTTAGAGGCGTTTGTTGCTTTAACAGGACCATCACATGCTGAGGAAGTTATTCAACGTTCTTTGACGACGGTTACTTGTGCGGCGACAGTCGTAGACCGTGCGAATGAGGTTCAAAAAATGTTTACGAATGATTATTTCCGCGTTTATCGTGTGGATGATTTAATCGGAGTAGAGATTGGTGGATCGATTAAGAATGTGATTGCTTTAGCGGCAGGAATTTTAGCTGGACTTGGTTATGGTGATAATCCAAAGGCGGCATTAATTACACGAGGACTTGTAGAAATTAAACGTCTTGGGGTTGCTGTAGGTGCGAACGAAGAAACATTTAGTGGTCTTAGTGGACTTGGAGACTTAATTGTAACTTGTACGTCGGTACATAGTCGCAATTGGCAAGCTGGATATAAAATTGGAAATGGATCGAATCTTCAAGAGGCTCTTGATAGTATGACGATGGTCGTTGAAGGAGTTAGAACTTGTCAGGCAACTTATGAGATGGCGCAGGCATTAAATATTGAAATGCCAATTGTAGAAACGGTTTATGAAGTGATTTTTAATAAATTAGATCCTCGTGAAGCCATTAATCAATTAATGAGTCGCGAGATGAAACCAGAATTTTATTAATGAGATGCTTTTTTTTGAAGGAAAGTTAAATTAATAGGTCATTAGTCACAAATTACCTCCTGATGTCATATGTTATATTGAACATGAGACATGAGGAGGTTTTATTTATGTTTAATAATCTTTTTGGACGTTGTGGGAAAGATGTAAATATTAATCAAGATGAAATTTTTAATATTGCAGATCAAGCCTCAGGAATGGATTTGAAAAATGAAGAGCAAGTACGTGCATTAATTCAAAGTGTTGGTTCAATTGTTGGTCGTAAAGTGGATAAATCAGTAGAAGATCAGTTAACAAAAATGATTCTTAATGGTGAAGTTCCAACAGATATGGATCAATTATTGAAAATGATGATGTAAGTGGGAGTTTGTTTTAAAAAGATAAAAAAGAGGGTGCGTTTCAAAAAACGCACCCTCTTTTTTATTCCCCACGATGTAGCAAATGATAAATTTGGAAAAAAGTTATCATATCTTTAAGCTAATGGTGCATATAATTCGAAGGAAACGCAACCTGATTCATTGTTGAGTTAGGTGAGAAAAGATCCTTGGACTTATTCAAACGTCGGATCAAAAAATAAAAGTTTTATTTAAATTCTCTCATAAAGTAGAGGATAAGCATCATACATTGTTAGTGACAAATATAATTGAAAATGGAGGTTTACACTATGGAAACTAATGAACTGATGAGAGACGTTGTTGCCCGTACAAATGGAGAGTTTTATTTAGGTGTCGTAGGAGCGGTTCGTACAGGAAAATCTACGTTTATCAAAAAATTTATGGAATCACTTGTTATTCCATTAGTTGAAGATGAAAATGTAAAAAAACGTATGGTTGATGAATTACCACAAAGTGCAAACGGAAAAACGATTATGACGACTGAGCCAAAGTTTATTCCAGCACAAGCTGTTAATGTAACAGTTGAAGGTGAAGTTTCTGCAAGTATTCGTTTAATCGACTGTGTGGGTTATGTTATCCCAAGTGCAGTTGGTTATGAAACTGAGGAAGGTCCACGAATGGTAAACACTCCATGGTATGAAGAACCAATCCCATTTGTTGAGGCTGCAGCCATTGGAACACAAAAGGTTATTGAAGATCATTCACACATTGGAATCGTTATGACAACTGATGGTTCAATTGGAAACTTCGAACGTGAAGATTATTTAGAGGCTGAACAGTTAGTTATTGAGCAATTAAAAGCGATTAACAAGCCATTTATCGTTGTATTAAATACAACACATCCAAAAACAGAAGATGTAGCGGCTTTACGTAATGATTTACAAGAAGAATATGGAGTGCCAGTTATTCCATTAAGTGTTGAAAACATGACGAAAAAAGATATCTATAGTGTCTTAACTGAGGCGTTATATGAATTCCCAGTATCAGAATTAGATATCAAATTACCAAGCTGGGTAGATGCATTAAGTGATGACAATTGGTTAAAAGCACGCTTCTTAAAATTAATTAACCAAAGTACAAACGAATTCTATAAACTTCGTGATATTAACTATTTAGCTGAAGAGTTAAAAGCAGAAGATGTCATTGAAGATTGCTATATTAGCGCGTTAGATGCAGGGGTTGGATTAGCCGAATTAGAAATTAAAGTTCCAAATGAGTTATATGATCAAATCTTAACTGAATTAGTAGGTCCAATCAAAGATAAAGCAGATTTAATGTATTTATTACAAGATTACGCAAACATTAAAAAAGAGTATGAGCCTATCGCGAGTGCTTTACAAATGGTGAAACAAGTAGGATATGGTATTGCGACACCATCAATTGAGGATATGACATTAAGTCAACCGACAGTTGTAAAACAAGGATCACGTTATGGAGTTCGCTTAAAAGCTATTGCCCCATCAATTCATATGATCCGTGTAGATGTTGAATCTGTTTTTGAACCAATCATCGGAACAGAGCAACAAAGTAAAGATTTAATTGATTTCATCTTAAAAGATGTAGATGAAAATCCATTATCAATTTGGTCAACTGAAATCTTTGGTCGTTGTTTAAGCGAAATTGTCCGCGATGGAATTTCTGCTAAATTATACTCAATGCCAGAAAATGCACGCATGAAATTACAAGAGACATTAATCAAGATTGTTAACCAAGGTAATGGTGGATTAATTGCGATTATGCTATAATTTATCCAAAAAATTCTCTCATCGTCTTCTTGATGAGAGAATTTTTAATATAATTTAATAAAATAGTGACTAGGAATCATTAATTTATTACATAATAGGATAAAATAGTATGTCAGAGGAAAATAGGCAAATAAATGTTTGCAACCTCACTAGAGGGTATGGTAAACTTTTATTTGCAATGAAACATCTTAGGAGGTATTTAAAATTTATGAATCGTTCTCAATTAGTAGATAAAATCGCTGAAAAGGCGGAGTTAACAAAGAAAGAAGCAGATAAATTTTTAAGTGCGTACATTGAAACAGTAACTGAAGCATTACAAGAGGATGATAAAGTTGCTTTAGTAGGGTTTGGAACTTTTGAGGTTCGTGAACGTGCTGCTCGTCAAGGACGCAATTTACATACTGGAGAAACAATTGAAATTGAAGCGAGTAAATACCCAGCATTTAAAGCAGGTAAAGCTTTAAAAGATGCTTTAAAATAATGTATAAAAAAGACAACTCATTGGCAGTTGTCTTTTTTATACATCAGGAGGCGAGAAATAAGGTAGACCCTCCATCGGATGAGCCAATGCAACCTATTTCAAGTCGAACTTCATTCAACGATAGGAGACTTGAGGGCGTGTAAGGATGCCTAATTAGGGGAGACTTATAAAAGGTAACATGAACGTCGGGTTTAAATATAACGATAATGATTGGAGGAAATGAGGAGACATGTTTCCGCCCTCATCAAGGTGAATGAAGTCGTGTCATGAGGATGCCAAGACATGTGACTGAATGCCGCCTAAGAGGAAGTGAATGTCTGAATCGGTAAAAGAGGTGGCTGTTAATTAGGAAAATCCATAGATTTAATCGGCTAGTTGTTTGCAGAAGCCGTGTTTAACGGGAATTAGAATCAGCCATATTATAGGAAAAGAAATAAGAGGTGAGAGGATGAGTATTCGTTTTATTATAGGACGATCGGGTGTTGGAAAAACCCGTGTTATTTTAGATGAAATAAAACAGGCCTGCGATGAGTTACCTCAAGGTGACCCCATTTATGTGTTAATTCCTGACCAAATGTCATTTCATATGGAATATCAATTATTAAAACAAAGTCGATATCCGAGCCTGATGCGCGTACAGGGACTTAGTTTTAATCGTTTTGCATATCGTATTTTACAGGAAACAGGCGGGTTAAGCCGATATCATTTAGATGAGGTAGGGCTAGCGATTTTACTGCAAAAAGTCATGACGGAAAAGAAGGATGATCTTGCATTATTTCCGTATTATGCAAATAAACCGGGCTTTATTAATAAAATTAGTGAAATGATTTCAGAATTTAAGAGTTATTGTGTAAGCCCGTCTCAGCTATTTGCTTGTGCTAACGAGTTAAAGGAAGGGATTAATGGCTCACTTCAATCGTTAAAAAAAATTCATGACTTAGCGATTTTATATGAAAACTTTGAACATGTCTCATGGAATAAATATTTAATGAGCGAGGATTATTATACGCTTTTAAGCGAGCAAATTGCGAACAGCCAGACGGTTGCGACTAGCGATTTTTACGTGGACGGGTATCATATCTTTAATAAGCAGGAAGAACTCATTTTATTTCAACTGATGAAATATGCCAAGTCTGTCACGATTGTATTGACGCATGATCTAAATGATCAAAGCCTAGTGTTTGAGTTACCAAGACGTACGTTGCAACGTTTACAAGCAGGGGCGACTGAACGTGGACTTGATTATGAAATCGTTGAAATATCATCGAATGCCAAGTCTCGTTTTCATCAGTCGCCTGCACTTCAACATTTAGAACAGCATTTTTTACAAGCGCCTTTATCTCCTTCAAATGAAAAGGGGGTTTCCTTTTTTGCAGCAGCTAATCAACGTGTAGAGGTTGAAGAGGTTGCCAAAAGAATTTATCATCTCGTTCACAATGAAGGATATGCATATAGTGATCTTGCGATTTATACGGGGGACGCGGCTGCTTATGATGAATTAATCGCGGCTATTTTCCCCAAATTTGAAATTCCTATTTTCTTAGACTATAAAGAATCCATGCTTCATCATCCGTTGATGATGCTGATTTATCATATTTTTGATGTTATTTTATCACGTTGGCGTCATGATACGCTTTTTACGGTGATTAAAACGGGGCTCTTTATGAATGTTGAAGGATTTAAAAAGGGGCAGTCTTTTTATACCGCCTATCAAGCCTACCAACGCCAAGTGGATCAACTTGAAAACTATTGTTTAACAAGAAATTTAAAGAAGGCGGATTGGATCAGTGAAGAAGAATGGAATTATGATCGTTATCAGGGACTTGGGCGTGGTTACGTCAAAACGGACGACGATTTAGAGTTGGAACGACAAATCAACCAATTAAAGAATGAGATTAGTACGGCCATTTTATCACTTGAACACGCCTTTAAAGGAGCGAAAACGTATAAAGATTACGCGATCGCATTGTTCACCTTTTTAGAGGATTGCCACATTCCACAAAAATTAGCCCTATTTGAAGAGAGTGCGGAGGAACTTGGAGATTTGCAACTGTATAAGCGTCACGCCCAAGTTTGGAATAAACTTCTGTCTCTTTTTGAACAACTTGTGGAAATTGGGCAGGAGGAAACAGTAAGTTTAGATGATTTTGTGCCAATCTTTAAGGCCGGACTTGAAGAGATGGTTTATGCGACGGTACCTCCACGATTAGATCAAGTGGCAGTAGGTGAACTTCGTCGTTCTCGTTATCAATTGGTGGGGGATTTAAGCGACCCTTCCCAATACGGGATTAAACATGCATTTGTCCTTGGTGTGAACGAAGGGAAAATTCCTAAAACATTAACCGAAATTAGTCTATTGAGCGAGACTGAACGCGAGGCATTAAAATCGTTTGGAATTGAGCTTTCACCTAGTCTAATCCAGGCACAAGTAGATGAACAATTTATTTTATATACGGTTTTCACTTCCCCTAAACTTTCGTTAACGCTCTCTTATGCAACTAGTAATGATGAAGGAAAAGAATTTTTACCCTCATACATCTATACGCATTTAAAAAACATGTTTAAGGAGTCGGTTGAACAACACATCGGACGTGAATCGGAGGAAGATGTCTATGAACATCTAACGACCCACTCCCAAACAGTTGCACATTTAATTGCTGTATTAAAACAGGATGCCAGCCAGCGAGCGTATTATGAACCGTTATTGAATTATTATAAAGAGAAGCAACCGTTAATCTATCAGACGATTATGAATATTTTGAATTACCAAAATGATGTGGTTTCATTAGATGAGCAACTAACCAAACAATTGTATAGTGAGGAAATTGTAGCTAGTGTTTCACGACTAGAGTTATTTAATCAATGTGAGTTTGCCCATTATTTACGATATGGATTACGTTTAAAAGAGCGTCCGACGTATCAATTGGATTTACCTCATATTGGGGAACTTTATCATGAAGCATTAAAGAGAATATCTGAAATGATAAAAAGAGAAAATCGCTCATTTTCCGACTTAAGTGTTCAGGAATGTCAGACGTTAGCTCGCTTAGTAGCAGATGAATTAAGTGAACAATTACTCTATAGGGTTTTACGTCAAAGTAAACGAATGATGAAGTTAACGGAACGATTGACTCAAGTTGTGTCTAAAACCTTGCTAGGCTTAAAGTATCAAGGCCAACATAGTTTATTTAAACCGCTATTTTTTGAATTACCATTTGATGTTCATGGGACATCTGGGATTCATCTGAAGGCACGGGAGTTACCTCATGGGTTTAGATTATCATTAAAAGGGGTTATTGACCGCGTGGATGTTGCTAAAAATGAAGCGGGGGACCGTGCCTATTTAAGGATTATTGATTATAAATCAAGTGATAAAGAATTAGAATTGGATAAAGTGTACTATGGATTGAGCCTCCAGTTATTAACTTATTTAGATATCGTGGTTTCAAATGCCTTGCAATTGATTGATTTACCAGCTGAGGTCGGGGGACTGCTTTATTTTCACGTCCATCGGCCATTTATTAGTCATGATATAGATGATTTACTGCGTCAGGAAGCCTATGAACAAAAGGTAGAGCAATTACAGTATGAAAAATATAAAATGAATGGCTATTTACCTGAGGACTATGATGTTGTACATCTCAGTGATCAACGGTTAGGGGAGCAAAGTAAAAGTGATATTGTTCCGATTACGTTAAAGAAAGATGGGAGTTTTTCATCCCGAGGTAATGCTATTTTAGCGAATGATTCACTTCAGTTGTTACGCAAGTATACGAACCAAATGATTGAGGACTCAGCGATCAAGATTACAAAGGGCCATTTAAAAATTAATCCGACGAAACACGGATCAAAGACGGCGTGTGATTACTGTCAATATCGAGGGATTTGCCAATTTGATTTAGACTTTGTTGGAAATGAGTGGCGTGTATTACCTAAAATGAAGACCGAGGTTGCCCTAGAGGCAATGAAGTGTCGATTAGAGGATGGAGGACCGGGTGATGATGAGTAATTTACCAAAGAAGCCTCAAGATGCCATTTGGAATGATGAGCAATGGCAAGCGATTTATGAAAAGGGGCATGATTTATTAATTTCAGCAGGTGCTGGCTCAGGTAAAACAGCAGTATTAGTCGAGCGGATGATTCAGAAGATTTTAATTGATCAGATTAATATTGATGAACTATTAGTTCTAACCTTTACTGAAGCGGCCGCTGCTGAAATGAAGCAACGGATTCGTTCGCGGATTGAGCAGGAACTGGCACTCCATCCGCATGATGTGTTATTAGCAACTCAATTAAATAAGATTGCATCGGCTAATATTTCAACCTTTCATGCTTTTTGTAATAAGTTGATTCGAAAATATTATTATTTGTTACAACTGGATCCTGTTTTTAAGATTGCGGATGATATTGAAGTAGGAATCTTGCAAGATGATGTGATTGAGGCGCTATTTGATGAGTTAGCGGAACAAGACGATGAAGCGTATGTGCAATTAAGTGAGAGTTTTAATAGTGATCGAGATGATGAAGCATTAAAGACGATGGTTTTAAAAGTTTATGAACTCGCTCGATCAAATCCTCATATGGAGCAGTGGCTTAAGGAATTGCCTGACTTATATCAGTGGGAGGGCGATGACTTAAGCACGTGGGGGTATTATCAGCAATTAAATCACCTGATGTCACCTGTTATTGATGAGGCATTATTAGATTTGAAAAAGGCATATGCGTTTGCGCAAGATGCGGAAGTGATGGGCGTGGCACATAAATATCCAACCGATGTTTATCCGCAAGACCTTGAATACTTAAATCGTTTAAAAGAGGGAGCCCAGGCGACGTATGCTGAGTTACGCGAGGCGTTTAAGGGAACAAAGTTAGCTACTTTCCCAAGGTTTAATGCGAAGCAATATGATAAAGAGGCACATGAGCAAAGTAAAAAGGCCCGCGATGCCTTTAAAAAGAGAATTGGCAAACTCGAAGAAAAATATTTTGTATATACGAATGAAACACATCATCAACATTTTAAAGCGAGCCAAGCCCTTGTCATCGCCCTATCAAAACTCGTCTTTTTATTTCATGAACGTTTTATGAAAGCCAAACATGAGCGACAAATGTTAGATTTTTCTGATTTAGAATGGAACACTCTCCAATTATTAACGGATCGTGGGAAGCCAACAGAAGTTGCCAAAGAAGTGTATCGCCAATTTAAAGAAATTATGATTGATGAATATCAAGATACAAATTCGATGCAGGAATATATTATTCATTCAATTGCAAGTGTCGCTAAACCAAAGATTCCTATCTTTATGGTAGGGGATGTGAAGCAATCAATCTATCGCTTCCGTTTAGCCGAACCAGGTATTTTTCAAGAAAAATATCATCGATTTTCTACTCCTCAACCAGATGGAAATAAAATAGACTTGATGAAAAATTACCGTTCACATCAACAAGTGATAGACGCTACTAATTATGTTTTTACGCAGGTCATGGACGAAGAAGTGGGTGAAATTGCTTATGATGAAGCAGCTCAATTAAAGCTTGGGGTTTTAAATGAAGCGAATGATGCGTTTAATAAAAGTGAGATTCATTTAATTGATAAACCTCAATTTGATGAGGAAAGCGACGTGGATTTAAGTGCGGTGGAAGTGGAGGCTCATCATATTGCTCGATTAATTTTACAGTGGATGAGCCAAGGGCAAGAAATTTATGATCGCAAAAAGGGAAGTTATCGCCCTTTAAAATATCAGGATATCGTTATTTTAATGCGATCGTTAGGAAGTGTGACGATTTTTCAAGATGTGTTTAGGAGCTATCATATTCCATTATTTACGGAGCAAAACACAGATCTTTTTGAGTCTATAGAAATTATTAATTTAGTTTCCTGCTTAAAGGTAATTGATAATCCTTATCAAGATATTCCACTCGCTGGATTGATGCGTTCGCCACTCTTTTTCTTTAGTGAGCGGGAATTATCGATGATTCGGGTGTTTAGTAAGGCGACCTCTTTTTATGATCTTGTCCGTCACTATGCTAAAGAGGGAGAGGATTCCCTGTTAAAAGAAAAGGCGAATCATTTTGTTCAATGTGTGGAGCAATGGAGGTTTAAGTCGAAGACGATGCCCCTTTCGCAATTGATTACGCTTGTTTATGAGCAAACGTTGTATTATGAATTTGTCTTAGGGCTTCCTCACGGATATTTAAGAAGAGCCAATTTGGATGTCTTTGTAGATAAGGCACGAATGTATGAGACGACAACGAAAAAAGGTGTCTACGGCTTTGTTCGGTATATTGAACGGATGCAATCTTTAGGAAAACATTTCGCAAAGGCAAAAACCGTGACGGCTACGGAAGATGTGGTTCGTGTGATGTCGATTCATAAGTCCAAAGGATTAGAGTTTCCAGTTGTTTTTGTTTCTCAAATTCATAAAACGTTTAACCGCCAAGATGAACTCGGAAATTACTTAGTTCACAAAAACTACGGAGTCGCTGTGAAATATATCGATCCTCATCTTCGTCTTAAACAAAAGACGATGGCCCAAAATATTGTGGGAGCGATGATTCATAAAGAAATGTTAGCCGAGGAGATGCGACTGCTCTATGTTGCGATGACACGAGCCCAATCGAAGCTTATTTTTACAGGTGTTTTTGACGTAAAAAAAAAATTAGCTTCGATGAGTGAGATCGTGATGCAGTCAGGGGATCGACTGCCTATGACAGCTAGAATGCAGGCTAAAAGTTACGGAGATTGGTTGATTCCAGCGGTTCTTCGCCACCGGGATTCAAAGGAAATTAGTGCTATATATTGCGAACAACAACCGTTATGGATTGATGATTCTAGTGAATGGGAGATACGTGTCGTATCCGCATACGAGGAATTGAATGAGACGGATGTGAATGATCAACATCATGGAGTGACACCACCGGTCATTGATTTTGAAAAGGTGTTTCAACGCCAATATCCTTATCAATCTCTTGTAGAAATCCAAGCGAAGCAATCCGTTTCCCAAAGAAAGGAAGAGGAAACAACCCCATTGATAAAGGGCGTACCAGAAGTGAAACGTGCGGTAGCCTATGATCGGCCATCTTTTATGAAGGAAAAGCAAGTAAGTGGACCTGAGGCAGGGACGGCATTGCACCAGTTTATGCAACATTTACCGATTCGTCTAGATTATACGTTAGCGGATTTAATGGAGATGAAACAACGGGTGATTGAGAAGGAAATGATGACCCCGCTAATGGCTGATAAAATTGACCTACACCACGTCTTGGAATTTACGAAGAGTGCGTTGTATCACCGGTTAGCCCAGGCGATCACCATTAAAAAAGAAGTTCCCTTTATGACCTTAATTCAATTGACGGAAGATAAAGGGTCACAAGTTTTATTACAAGGGGTTATTGATTTACTAGCAGAATTTGAGGATGAAGTTTTAATTATTGACTATAAGACAGATTACGTGCGTGATTTTAAGGAGCAATATGAAGAACTAAAAGAGCGTTACACTGTTCAGATGAAATATTACTCAAAAGCCATTAAAGAAATTTATCCCACTAAAACAGTGTCGTGTTATGTTTATTTCCTTAAAGTTCAAGAAGCCATCGTTTATGCTTAGAACGAAAAAAAGGCTCATTTCCTCTATGAGAAATGAGCCTTTTTTTAATCATCAAATTTAACATTATCTTTAATATACGCTTTTGTTTTTAAATATAACGTTCGTTCATGGTAATCGACTTCATTATGTTTGATTTTGATGCCTTCAATATAGGACGCTAGAACAATTCCAAATAAAATCATGTAGGAAAGTGAAGAGCTTCCTCCATAACTAATAAAAGGAAGGGTAATTCCGGTAATCGGAAGAAGACCGATGGTCATCCCAATATTTTGGATTTGTTGGAAAAATAGCATTCCAAAGATTCCAATACAAACGTAACTATTGTAATGTCCGCGGTTAAGCGTTGCTGTATTTAAGATTTCGTAGTCAAATAGACCGCATAAAGTAATGGTAATAAGCGTTCCGATTAATCCGAAATCCATTCCAATGACGGCGAAAATGAAATCGGTGTGGGCTTCAGGGAAATAGACATGGGCACTTTGAAATCCATTTCCAATGAGGTTTCCAGACCCGATGGCGAGTAATCCCTTAGCCAGTTGCATCCCGTCTTTATCCATCGTTCCAAACGGATCAAACCAACCGAAGAAACGACTTAATTTATAGGCATCGATTCCGAGTGTTCCGGTTAAAAATTCAGGAAAGACCCCAACGAGTAAAATGAAGGTTGCAATGAGCACGATCACGATGCCTCCGACAGTTAAAATGTAACGCCATTGAATGCCAGAAGAAAATATCATGATGGCAATGAAGAAAAGGATAATCATGGTTACCCCTGAATCGGGTTGGATGAAAATTAAGATAGATGGGGGTAAAATAGCCGCCATAATTTTCATCAATAAATTTAAATCTGTTTTGAAGGTTCGCCTAATATGTGGGTACCGTTCATTGTGACGTTGGATAATATCTGCCACGACGAGAACAAGCCCGATTTTCATAAACTCCGAAGGTTGGATTGTCCCTAACCCTCCTGGAAGCTCGTACCAAGAAACGGCTCCATTTAAATCTTTAACGAAGGGAATCGGAAGGTGGAGCTTTTTATAGGCGAAAAGTCCAAGAAGCGGAATCATCCAAAAACCGTAGATCCACCACCGAAGGGCGCGAATTCGTTCAATACCAATGATGATAATAAATACCGCGATAACGGCCCCAATTCCAATAAAGAGTAATTGCTTAAACGCATTATTATCATGCGTAGCCGCATAATTAATTTTAAAAAGTGGGGAGGCCGATTGGATGGCAACCACCCCAATTCCGATAATTAAAATTAAGTAAACAATAATGGGATTATAAAATAAAACTTTAAACTTGTTTAAAATATTTCTCACGTTTATCACCTATTACGTCAAGATATCATGTCTATTTTATCAGATAATATGAGAAAAGATAAGCCATTGAGATGATTTTTTAGGGAGGCGCGCGTTTCCTCTTGATGATTAGAGGAGCAAACGATTGATGTAAGCGACTTAAGTTAAGGACGAAGTCGTCATCTTTCGAAGGTCATGGTGCTCTTTGTAGGAGGAGTTTGTTCGGGATTAAAAGAGTCGGCTCTTTTTTTGGAATCGTTTTAATCTCTTCAAACAACGGGAGAAGTCTTCAAAAGCTGCGCCTTCTTTTTTTGAGAAGATGGGAGTGACCGCTTCAAAATGTGCTGCATAGATTATAGTAGGTTAACGTAAGGGAGGTTTGTTTAATATGGCAAAATCAAATGAAAGGGGACCCTTATTATTTGTTGATACGACGTATAAAGGATGTAGGGTTACAGAGCAAAGCTTTTTTAAAACGCCCACTCAAAAACCAAAAGATATCGTGGCCGAAAATTATGTACATAGTTTTGATCGCTTAGAGGAGAGTCATTTTCAGGCGCTTGTTCCAAAGGAAGATGATATGCAGGAAAATACATATGAGGAATCTGTGGTCGAGTCGGATGATTGTCCCTATGAAACGGTCAATATTGTTGTTAATTATCATCAAGAACCTGCAAAAGTGTCAGAGGAAAGTGAATCAACTTCATGCCCTGTGCCAAAAGTAGAGGCGAGTGAACCTCAGATTGAGGTTGAAGGCGTGGCTGTAGATTCAACGGAAGAGATGGAGGAGCGAGTGGTAGAGATTGTTGATCAGGTGGTAGAGGAGAGTCCATCAGAGGTCACTTTAGAGGATGAAGGGGCTAATGACGTGCAAGATCCACAAGATGCCGTTGTTGAGTTAGATGAGAAGCAACAAGAACTTTTAACATTTATTCAAGAATTAACTAATCGTCCGTTATTGATGAAGGCACCTATCGTTCAGATTGTAAAAAAAGATGGGAGTTTAAAATCAGGGATGATTGAGCTAAAAGATGATCGACATATTACGATTGATAATCTCAAAGATGAAATCGAGGTCATTTCTGTGGCAGAGATTGAAGGTATTCGTATTCTACATCTTTAAGGGGAAAATTAATATGAAATT
Source organism: Turicibacter sp. St.80E1 (assembly GCF_059728495.1). Classification (NCBI taxonomy): domain Bacteria; kingdom Bacillati; phylum Bacillota; class Erysipelotrichia; order Erysipelotrichales; family Turicibacteraceae; genus Turicibacter; species Turicibacter sp. St.80E1. Next base: position 812,586 of record NZ_AP039386.1, read on the forward strand.
TCTTGAAGATGCCGTTAACTAATATCATAGTAGCATTATTGACAGGGAGATAATTGAATGTTATGAAGATGTTTTTTTTACGACATCTGTTGAAAAAGTAGAAGTTAACTCTGACATAGAGTATGTTTTTTTCAACATGACGAATTGTTAATACAAATGCGATAGTTTCTCATGAAATAGCTCGATTCCCTACTAAATGTGGATGTCACTGCGTGGGTAGGTGACTCATGAAGTTTTCCAACCTAAACATTTTCGTGGTCGATGATTAATGAGGCAGAGTGCCTCATTAATTTCTTCATCACTGACTCTTGTTAAGATGAATAGGCATCTACGAAGTAAACAGGAACCTTTAAGTCAACTTCTACTTTGGAATAATAAGCAAACTCTTTTCCTCGATCAAACCGTATAGGTTTTAAAGGTGTCTTTAGGAAAGAGTTCATATAACTCACTAATCGCTCGATACATTTCTGAATCCGAGCGATTTTCTATTTTTATAGTCACATAAAAGCGTGTTTGACGTTCAGCAAAGGTGGCTAAACAATCTTTACTTTTACCATGACTTGAAACAACCATATCAAGTTCCCAGTGTCCCAATGTATGACGTTTGTTTACCTCTTTGGGACGCTGATGAATCGAGGTTCTAATGTTAAGTCGTCCACGTGTTTCTCGTGGTTTTCGACGCTTTCCTTTTTGCCCTAAACAACTTAAATCTCCTAATAAAATCGTTCCATCCTAAATCCAACGATAAATAGTTTTAAATGAAATAACAATCTTTAAAACCTTATTAGGAATTTGTTCGGGTGACCAAGTTAGCTCTAGATATTTTTGAATGGTTTCCATCAGTTGTTCTGATTTCAACTCTTTATTTAGATCTGAAAATTTAATGGATAAGCTAATCAAGTTTTAAATAAAAAGTAGCAAGTGATTTTTATCACTTGCTACTTTTTTTATATGTTTTATAAAAAATACTTGTTTTTTCTTACTGCACGCATTATAACGTATTTAGGAGGTGAGGAAATGCTAGATAAAATAAAAGAGTGTAGCGAAAATTTTTATAACTTCGCCACACCCATAAGTCCAATAATAGTTGCTTCCATCGCATATAAAGCAACTGTTAACAAACCCAAGCGAAATAAAAAACGCTAAGGTTTAAGAGGGTGATTAGGTCCACCCTCTTCCTATTATAACATCTAGCAGAATAATATGTTAAGAATTTGTTTAATTATATTAATGGCAATTTTATTAATGTTTAAGAAAACGTATTTTAGTGGAATTTTATTACTCTTTTTTATACTTTATTATTTTAGAAAGGATAATTCAAATGAAAATAACTAAACAAACTAAAGCTAATAAACGTTAGGAAGCTAAAAATAAGGAGTATTCAAATTATCTAAAACAACGGCCGGTGTCACGATCATTGATTAAAAATAAAGCGACACAAGAAGATATTGAAGAGTTCCAAATTCATTTAAGGGAACGCGAGCAAAAGATACGAGGTTTTTAGTATAAAAATAAATTTATATAAAATAAAGTGAAATAGATAACAGATGAGGTTTAAAAGGGGGTGAATCCAGTCTTGGATTTATCCCTTTTTTTAACTTTAAATGTTAGAGGGGAATTGAACAAGGGGATGATTATTCAAAAAGGGTCTTAACCTTTACGTTTAAGACCCTCTCTAACCATCTATTTTTTATAAACGCGCACAATCGCAAACTTCTAAATTAAGGAAGACATCGTCAAGACATTGAATGGCAATGAAATCATTCAAATTAACGATGAGACAAGTGCGCGTTGGAACTAATTCATCATGATGATGTTCGCAACAATCGTCAAATTCGAATCCTTCGCTCATACAACCAGGGTGTTTTCTTGCTAAAGCTCTTAATGTGGCGCAATTTCCGCAGACATCTTCAACTCGAAAGATAGGAAGTGGCGCTTGTGGGCTATCTGTTAAGAAGGCCGGTTTAAATGCCTCCCCATTTTTAAGATAGAGAATAAATGGACGGGTATTCGCCCGTGAAGTTTCTCCTAAAACAGGGTTATTGCAACGATTGCAACCAATTTCAGTAGGAACAACAGCTTGTTGTAATCGATTAATGAAGCGCACAGTGTCTGCGACACAATTTGCATATTTGGTATTTGAGTTCGTATTTGTGGATGAAGTACTGCATTCACAACTCATATAATCACCTCCAGGTACACTATTACTTTATGTGAGATAAAGGGCAACGTTTAGTTAAAAAACCCAAAATAGTTGATTAAATTCCTTCTTGTAATTGCTAAATTTAGGTTTATTTTTAAAAAGTTGGTACATACTAAGAAAGATTTGAAAAGGGGTGAATGTCAGATGCAAAAAGTATTAGTCCCAGTTGGGGTAGCCACTTTACTTGGTTGCGGTGTATTTTTTTACTCGTATATGATGAGTGATGAAATGGTGTTAAGAAGGCTTGGTTATGATCACTCACTAATTCAGGAGTTGAAGGAAAATCATCCTCAGTTAGTTCAAGATTTAATTGATGATCATCGAAGCAGCAAAGATTTAGAAAAGTATTTAGAAGTTTCAGGGTTTAATTACGACTGCTATGATTCTTATGTCGAGCTTTCTAAACATTATAAAGATCTTGAGACCAATGAGGTTGTTTATTTAGCAACCTTTTTAGACCATGTATTTTTTCCAACATTACTTCAACAGGGTTATGAAGAGGATGTTATTAAAGGTTGGTTTTCCGATCCGCAGTTTAAAACTTATGTGGAGTCAGTGGACGTATTGACCCTCAATCGATTATTAAATTATGCGCAGGAAACGAAAAAAGATATGATGACATTACTTGGCTATGTCGCCTATGAGAAGGAGAATGCGACACTTAAGCCAACCGAAGTTGTGGCGATGGTCGATGAATACCAAGATGTTGTCTTACCTGGATTGAAGGAAAAAGGGTATGCGGCTGAGGAAGTAGAGAAGTTATTTCAAAAGTTCGGATTAGTTAATTTGAAGGCGCTCATGGAAACTGAGATTAAACCTGAGCAGGCCCTTGAGTTAATGAAGTCAAGTAGCTTTGATCCCTCTCGTTTTTCTATTTATGATGAAATTTTAAGTTTAGAGAAAAATTATTCGGTGACCTATGCCCTACAATACGCTAAGTATCCTAATGTTAAATCAAATTTCTATCAGGATATTGTTCAAACGCCAAATGTTGATAGCCTACTTGTTTTGGTCAATCAAAACTATCAACTTGCCGCTAATTATACGCCTACTGATTTTGTTCCGGTAGAGGTCCCGTTAACTGAACACTCCTTAGTGAATACGAATTACTTACGTCGTGACGCTGCTGATGCAACCGAATTACTCTTTGCAAAGGCGAAAGAAGCGGGGTATGATTTAGTCTTACGAAACGGATATATTTCATATGAGGTCCAAAAAAACCTTTACGATCAAGATGTTTATGAAATGGGGCTTGAATACGCGGATTCCTTTAATAGTCGTGCTGGTCATAGCGAACATCAAACCGGATTGGCGATTGATATTACGACACCAACGATTAATAATGAACTTTCCCTTGAATTTGCGAATACCGACGAAGGAAAGTGGGTACTAGAACACGCGCATGAATATGGATTTATCCTTCGTTATCCGGAAAATCGGGAATCCGAGGTGGGTTATTTTTATGAACCTTATCATCTTCGCTATGTAGGTGTTGAAGTAGCGACTGAAATCCATGATAAAGATTGGACGCTTGAAGACTATATCTTAAATTATGGAATACTTGATCAATCAAATTCAAACGAAGAGGATGAAAATAACGACGACGCTGCCGTTGATCGTAAAGATAAACAGGACGATAAACAAGACCAAGATAAAGAAAATGTTCCAAATCAACAGGAGTCAGAAAATTCACCGGCGGACAAAGCAGACGATCAACAAGATTCCTCAGCTAAACCAAAAGAGGATGAATCCGAGTTAGGTGATAACGAAGATGTATCGGGTGAGTCGTCCCGTGAGGGTGATGATTCAGTAGATGAACGGAATCATCCGAAAGAGGAAACTCCCTCTGAGGAAACACCAGATAAAAGTCAAGCTATACAAGAAGATGACGATTTGAATAGTCAGGAAAAATACGAATTGTAGCCAACAAAAGGGAAAAAGAGTGCGCATTTGCACTCTTTTTTATTTCCCAAAAACAACACTGATTTTGTCGGGAAATAGATGTCGCATCACGGTAATTGAAAAACATGTCGGGAAATGTTGTGTCGATATTTATCGCCAATGAGTGGTGCTGGGAAATAACTAAAAATAGCGTGTCGAAAAGTTAGGAAATAAAAGGAGGGGGAGGAAATATCTCTTTTTAGAAAAAGAGGGGGAATCATGTTTTTTAGTCCATGAACGATGAAAGAAGACGGCCCTAAGATGCGTGTGAAAAAATAAAAAGGCTCCTATAAATGTAGGAACCTTTTTTATCATAAGATGATCACCAATTATTCGCCTCTTAAAATGGAGAGGAATTCATTTTCGGTTAAAAAAAGAATGTCTTGTCCGTGGTAAACAAGCGTGATTGCCTTTTTTAGTTTAGTAGTCATTTCCTCAGGGGATAATTCATATATTTTTTGTCCCCCAGTTATAAGAATATTTGTCTTTTTGGTAACGGAACTCCCCACCGTCCCTCCAAGGTGACTGATGATAGCAATTGCCTCCGCTCTCGTCATAGACTGGAGGGGACCAGTGATGACAACGGTTTGATGTTTGAAAAAATCAGTTTGGCTGTTGAAAAGAGAGGAAGTAACTGAATGGGGTGAGGCTTGAGAGGTTACCATCGATTTTCCCCTTTTAGGTGCTTGGTATCCTTTTTCAAATACAGATCCTGGGGTGATACCGACGTGTTGAAAGAGTGCCCTGATGGAAGGAGACCCTAACTCTTTGTTGACTGTTAATAAAAGGGTTGCACAGGCTAGGGCATCGGCTAGTGCGTGATGGTGATTAAAGGCAATGCCTAGGTGGTGACTGACCGTGTTTAGCTTTGCATTTTCAAGAAGGGGAAAGTAATTTCGACAGAGTAGCATGCTACAACTATAGTCAAAATGAGGAAAGGGAATGTGGTAGAGATCAAGGGTAGCCCTTAAGACGCCCATATCAAATGAGGCGTTATGTGCCACAATAAACTGATGCTCAAATAAATCTTTAATCTCGGGCCAAAGCTCATTAAATTCCTTTTCATTTTTAACATCGGTTGCCCGTAGGCCGTGAATTCGAGTGTTCATAGGGGCGAAGCGTAATTCTTTCGGTTTGATTAAGTAATAGCGTTTGTCGACGATTTGGCTGTTTTTCACGACGACAAGTCCAAGGGAACAGGCACTGGCCCGTTTTTCATTGGCGGTTTCAAAGTCAATAGCGACAAAGTTCATAATATTCTCCTTTATATTTCCATCTTTGTATGAAAAGAGGGGATCGTTTAGAGATTAACATAAATGAAAGGAAAGTCATAGAAGAAATATCAGGGATTAAAGAGGGAGGGTTCCTGATGATGTTCATTGAATAATATAAAGGACCCCTTCATATATTGGATAACAATCAATGGGTGGAGGGATGTTCAGTGGAACGCGTGAGTGGACGAAGGGTTTATAGTTTAGGAAAGAAGGAAGTACAGTTATCACCTAATGAAAGAAAAATGGGATATTTTTATGAAATGGTGTCGCCTATTCAAAAACGTGCGACTTTACATACCATTTTATTAATCGATGGTTCTTCCTTAATGGCCGCGCACTTAGAGGACCTTAAGGACCTAGTGACGGAAACGGTTAAGTCAATTGGAAAAAAACACAAACTCTCCCTTCTGTTATTTGGTGGGGAAGGTGAACTGATTGGGTTAATTGAACAGGCCACCCTCGAAGAACCACAACAAATAATTGATCAGTTGCATCGACAGTTAGAGGAATGTTGTGGAGACGGGGAATGCGTTTTATCTGAGGCTCTAGCAGAAGTTTTTTTATGGGCAACCCAAAGAAGCAGTTTCGAAAAGATGCAGGTTATTATTGTCACGACAGGACATCTTTATTCGAAACGGTACCCGCTTTCGATAGAATGGTCGCGTTGTTATGGTTGGATGTTAGATTTGTTTTCTCATCATGTGATGACTTACGTTGTAGGAATGGGGAACTGTTATCTTCCCTTTTTAGTTCGCCTTGCTAAAACGGGGCAAACGGGGGATTTTTATCCTTACTGTGAGGCCATTCGCTATCGTCGCCGGTTAAAACGGTGGATTTCTTGTTTGAAAACGCAGGAAAATCGCCAGTGGGTCATTGAAAATCAAGATTATTTTTTAATGGGACAGACGAACCGGGTTCGCCATCCTAAACGGATTGAGCAGGTCTCACAACTTATTGTTACGTTTGATGGAGCGCTTAGTTTAGAGGGGGAGCTTATAAAAATAAATCCTTCAGTCATCTCCGAATCTATGGAGGAACAGTTTCGTTTAGCATATAGTTACTATCTACTCAAACACCGTTTTATTCATGAGGCGAGCCAGTTATTGCGCGAAACTTCCTTGTTCTCTGTTGTTTACGAAGGATATTCAGTGAATGAACTAAAGCAAAGCTTGGTATATCTTGATGAAGGAGCCAGTCGCCATCAAATCAGCGATTCGTTAAATTCAAGGTTTTCTGTATTTGATGTGTTAAAGCGGCTATTAGACGATCCGTTTACCCAACTTTATTATCGAGCTGAACGTCCTTTGGTCGTCTCTGACAGTCGAAATGATCTCTGTTTTACCGCCTCCTTTTTAGGAAAACCTGCCCGGGTTGTTACGGTTAAGGCGAGTCAAACAAAAATGAACGTGTATTTTACGGTTAAACTGTGCGGAGTCGTACAAAAAAATCATCGGGATGCAAAGCGGGAGGCTTATGTTTACCGGACGTATGATTTAATTAAGAATGGTGAACTTGTTCAGAAGACCTTGACCTGTCGGCTATCGCATAAATTGAGACAGGAATTAAAACAGAACGGCATCTTTCTAAAACCATGCCCATTCGATGCCTCCTTAGATGAGATTGATTTATCTTGCTTAAAGTTAACCCATTTTCAAATCATTCCACCAGATGCATCAGAGAAAATAGCGAAAGGACTTTATGAATTAGAGGTTTTATCGACTAAAGAAACTTTATTAAAATGTCTGCGCCAGCATCAACCAGAATACTCAGAAAAAAGAGCTGGTTATAAAGGGGGAGGAAGCCGGGAATATCGCGTGAATGGTGAGGGAGTGTTTATACCGGCTAGAGTTGAAGCGGCGACGTTGAAGATGAAGGGATATGAAGGCGATGTGATTTGCTGGGGAATTGAAAATTTTAATAGATATCAGGTGGCACAACGTTGTTATGAGGACATTTGTCAGACAATGCTTTTGACCTCAGAACCTATCCTGCATTTTTTGAATAGGGAAATTCAACGGGTAAGACAACGGCGATTAGGTTTGTCCAATGAAATTTATTTTTTTAGGATGCAAACGTTGTTGTGTGGGCAATCCATTTTTAATTTTGAAAAAAGAAATGAAAAAAAGAGACAACATCGGCGTTATGGGGCAATAAAACAATCATTCTCACAACAAAAAATAGGAGATCTTGTCGTTTTTGAGAATAAACAAGAGTTGTTTATAACATTCTAATAAGAGATGATGGTTAGAATAATTGAGGAGGTCAAACGATGTGGAAGTCGATAGCGTGGCGGATGATGTGTAGGGCAGTCCTGTTTCTTCATACGTTGTTTCTTTTATTAACGATAGGATTAGGATGTCTGATGACGGAAATCGTTGCCTTCGCTGAAGAGGGCGGGGCTATGCCACGTTTTTTTATTGATGGGCAAGAAATCACAAGTATCGATCATGAAGGAATTTTGTCAGTGATTGAAAATAAATTAGATCAACAATCAGAGCGAAAGTTAACTGTTTTAGCAGGAGATAAAACGTTTGAGACCAAGCTATCGACGTTTCATCCGCAACTAAAACGCCAGCGTGAGTTATTAGTTGATGATCTTCTTTTAAAGTTCAAAGAGTTAGAATCGATAGAATGGGCGACACAGCTTCGTGAACCGATACAATATGACCTTTCATTAGAATATAAGTATGATCAGCAATTAATTGAAGAATGGGTACGTCTCATTGAAAAAGAGGTGTATATTGAAAAAATTGAACCGACGTTTGACATGCAGGGGTATAATCAATTAGTTCTTAACGAGGGAAGAGATGGGCAATTAATTTTAGCAGAAGAGCTTCGTGATTCAATCATAGAAACATTAGAGAAGGCGACAGGTGATTCAATTGAAGTTAAAGCGAACCTTTTAACGGATCCTCGGGAACACGATGTATTAGAGTTGAGAAAGATTAATGCGAAAATTTCTTCTTACTCAACGACTTATTTACCAGGAATTCCGCGTGCTAAAAATGTAGAACTTGCGGCTTCGAAAGTTAGTCAGACCATTTTGATGCCAGGAGAACAGTTTTCTTATGCTAAGAAAGTCTCTCCGGTAAGTATTGAAAATGGCTATGTTAATTCCACCGTCTTTTTTAATGGTCGACCTGTTCCGGGGGTTGGAGGAGGGATTTGTCAAGTTTCGTCAACGTTATATAATGCGCACCTTTTGGCGGGTATTACGGCAACGGAACGTCGAAACCATAGTTTGCCGGTGAGTTATGTTCCATTAGGACAAGATGCGACCATGGTAGATTATTCGGTGGATTTAAAATTTATTAATACGCTCGATTATCCGATTTATATTTATGCGTACGCGGCTTATGGGAGCTTGACCGTTGAGCTTTGGTCGAATGCTGATGCATTACATGGGATTCGTTATGAGCCAAAGACGGTGGTTTATGATCATGGGCTTAAGGCCGATACGACGCTTTATGGCTATAATGCGGAAGGTGAGGTTGTCTATGAGAAATTTTTGCATACGAGTGTTTATAAAAAGAAATCCAAATAAAATAAAGGGAGGGGCTAATTAGCCCCTCCCTTTATGGTGATTATTTTAATTTTTTTAAGTTCATTACAAAGTGCTCATCTGGATCAATATAGATCGTTTTTTGGTTATCGTAAGTCACGAAGCCTAAATGTGCAGCAGGCACCTTTTTGACGTGACGCACGCGGGTATAATCAATTGGAACACTTGATGACAGTCGACCCTTTGAAAAGTAAGAGGCGAGTTGTGCAGCCGAGCGAATAGTTGCTTCGCTTAGCTCATCTGCGTCGCTACAAACAAGGACGTGCGATCCAGGCATATCCTTTGCGTGGAACCACCATTCATGACGACGTGCAAATTTATGAGTAAGATAATCATTTTGAAGATTGTTTTTTCCGACAAAAATTTCAACCCCATCAGTTGATAAGTATTTTTCAATACTTGGTTTTGAAGAGGTCTTGCGTTTTTTTGTTTGTTTTTTTCTTAAATAGCCTGTTTGTTCAAGTTCCTCTTTAATTTCATAGGCATCTTTTAAGGTTGCAGTTTCCATTTGTAACATTAGCGTCTCAAAGTAAGCCATTTCTTTTTCTGCATGATCCATTTGTTCAATAATATAGTTGACGGCATTTTTAGCCTTCGTATATTTTTGAAAATACTTTTGAGCATTTTCTGAGGCAGTTAACATAGGCTCTAACGCGATGGTCACTTCATCTAGTGTTTCTGAGTAAAAGTTTTGCACTCGAATAGACGTGCTTCCCTTTTGAATTTGGTAAATATTCGCCAAAATAAGATCCCCTAATTGTTTATACTCGTCCGCTTTTTCAGAATTTATTAATTCTTGATTTAACTTGTCACATTTTTTTGCATTTTTTTCATATTCTTGACGGATAAAACGTTCGATATCGTAAAATTGTTGACGGATTCGGTCACGTTCATCTTTGCCGAAGTAAAAGCGATCGAACATCTCCCAGAGGGTTTCACATAAAATGAGCTCGCTATGTGTGTGATAGAGAGGAATAAGATAAAAGTTTTCTTTAGCTCCTAGCATTAAATGGTAAGAGGGATCGTGTTTTATTTGTTCTATCGTGTCAGTAAACGCCTGATAAAGGTCTTTTAATGCGTTTGTTTCACTGCGATAAACAATTTCACGGGCAATAAGTGGGGATAATCCTTGAAATTGAGCGACAAGTTGTTTATCATAACGTTCTTGATCGGTGATGAGCTTAGAAAAAAGTTCAAAGCTAACAGGCGTAGGTGATTGTTTTTCTTGAAGGGGCGGGAGGATATAAGTCGCCCCTGGTTGAAGTGAGCGATAACGGTTCACCAGGGGTGAAATGTGTTTAATGGTATCAAGAATGCGATGGGAAGGGTCTGTTAAAATGAGGTTACTGTGTTTTCCCATGATTTCAATATATAAAAATTTTACCATTTGATCCCCTAGTTCATTGAGATGACGAATCGTAAATTTAATGATTCGATCGTGATTAATTTGCTCGATATGGTGAATGATTCCCCCTTCTAGATGTTTTCTTAAAAACATACAAAACATCGGTGGTTCGTCTGGATAATGATAGTCTAGGTGTGTAATTTGGACGCGGGCATAAGCGGGATGTGTGGAAAATAGGACTTTTTGATTTTTTCCACCAGCACGAATCTGCATGAGAATTTCGTGATTGGATAGCTGATAAATTTTGTTGATACGACCGGCGGTTAAAGTTTCTTTTAACGCCGTGGCAACGCTTGATGTCATAAGACCGTCAAAAGCCATTGAAAAATCACCTCTTTAACACTAATTTTATATTTAAAAGTATAGCATTTTTTAAAATGATTAGACATAAAAACACCGAAAAATATCATAATAATGCTAGATAGTGTATAGATATTAAAAAAATGTCTACAATGAATGAGATAATAATTCGTTAGAAATTCGAGATGGAACTATTTAATTTTATTTAAATTCATGCTATTATAGTGGAATGAAAGTTTAAGGAGAAGTGAATGCATGAGATTAGTAGAAAAAGGCGTACTAATAGTCATATCAGGTCCTAGTGGTGTAGGAAAAGGAACTGTGCGCGCATCAATATTCAAACAAGAAAACCATAATTTAGAGTATTCGATTTCAATGACAACAAGAAAGCCACGCGTTGGAGAAGTGGATGGCGTGGATTATTTCTTTGTTGAAAAAGAAGAATTTTTAGATAGAATTGATCAAGGTCAATTATTGGAGTGGGCTGAATTTGTTGGAAACTATTACGGAACTCCATTAGATTACGTGAAGAAAAAGTTGGATGAAGGAAAAGATGTTGTCCTTGAAATTGAAGTTCAAGGGGCGTTACAAGTAAAAAATGTGATGCCGGATGCATGTTTTATTTTTATCGCGCCTCCAAGTATGGAAGAACTTCGCAATCGTATTATGACGCGTGGAACAGAGGCGATGGAAGTTATTAATAAACGTATGCAAAAAGCGGAGTCTGAAATCGGACTTGCTCATGAATACGATTATATCGTCATTAATGATACGGTTGAAAATGCGCGTGATCGTATTATGGTCATTATTGAGGCTGAACACTCACGTTCAAATCGTGTATTAGAGTATTACAATAAAAACATCGTGGAGGTTGAATAAGAATGACAGGAATGCGTTACCCATCAATTGATAAATTATTAGATAAAGTCGATTCAAAATATAAAATTGCTTATATCGCGGCTAAACGTGCACGTCAAATTGTAAACGATGGACAATCTCAATTAGATTATGTTGATGGTTTACCGACAGCGAAATGTGCTAAACCGGTAGGGGTAGCATTAGAAGAAATCTTAAATGATGTTGTTGATTTTGAATTAAAAGAACAATAAGCTGAAAAAAACCTTAGCCAACGCTAAGGTTTTTATTTTTGAAATGATTATAAAGGATGAGATATTCTATAATAAGAGGAAGAGTGGTCGGAGGTGCTGTAAATGATTGCGGAGGTTGTTGTCGATATCAAAAATAAGGCTGTCAATAAGGTGTTTGACTATTTAGTACCCGAAGAGTTAAGGGATGTCATTCAATCAGGTGTTAGGGTGCTTGTTCCTTTTGGTCCACGAACAGTTATGGGCTTTGTTATTTCCTTAAAAGAGGGAACCGAATTAAAGAAACTTCGACCTATTCAAGAGTTAATTGATGTGGTTCCTGTTTTAAATGAGGAGTTAAAAGAACTAGGAATGAGTTTAAGTGTTGAAACGGGCAGTACGATGATTCAATGTTTTGAGGCGATGATTCCTAATGCAATGCGTGCTAAATATAAAAAGAAATTGCTGTGTTTAAGTCAACCGACTCACCCCTCGATACAATCATTATTTTCTCATACGGATTTAGTTGATTATGATCAGGTTCCTAAGGGGCTTTTGAAAGAGGTGAAAAAGGCACTTGAACAAAATGAAGTAGAACTTATTTATGAGGTTAAAGATAAGTTAGGCAAAAAGATGGTTAAATATGTGGCACTAACACAGCCGATAGTAGATTTTTCAATGTTTAATCGCGCGAATAAGCAGAAGTTGGTCGTGTCTTATTTAAGTGAACACGACCAGCCTGTTTTAAAGTCGCGTTTGATGTCTGAATTGCAAGTCACCCATGCGGTGTTAAAAACGTTGATTGATAAGGGAGTGGTGAAAGAAATTGAGGTAGAGGCCTATCGCGATCCGTATGCGGATCATGTTTATCCTCAATCCCAAGCGTTGCCTTTAAATCAAGAACAAGCAGTGGCTGTTAAAAGTGTTTTATCGGCTGTTGAATCCAAGTCGCATGATGTGTTTTTGCTTCACGGAATTACGGGAAGCGGAAAGACTGAGGTTTATTTACAGGTAATTGAATCTGTGATTAATCGGGGACAACAGGCGATTATGCTTGTTCCAGAAATTGCACTTACGCCTCAAATTGCGGGCCGTTTTAAGAGCCGATTTCAAAATCGGGTCGCTGTTTTACACAGTGCTTTATCGATGGGGGAAAAATATGATGAGTGGCGTAAAGTGTTAAAGCAGGAGGTTCAGATTGTTGTTGGTGCGCGTTCGGCGATCTTTGCTCCGTTTAAAGATATTGGTGTGATTATTATTGATGAGGAACATGAGGCAACGTATAAGCAGGAAGAGGCTCCGCGCTATCATGCCATCGAGGTGGCTAAGTGGCGGGCAACGGTTCATCGCTGTCCTGTTGTTCTTGGGAGTGCTACCCCGTCCCTAGAGTCTTTTGCTCGTGCACAAAAGGGGGTCTATCGTTTGCTGACCCTTTCGCAACGTGCGGTTTCTTTAGCAACTTTACCTACCGTAAAGCTTGTAGATATGAGACAAAGTGCAAAAGGGGATCAGTTAATTTTAAGTGAAGCGTTGCGTCAAGCGATTGCGACCCGTTTAGAAAGGAAGGAGCAGGTCGTGCTTCTTTTGAATCGCCGAGGCTATTCAAGCTTTTTGCAATGCCGTGAGTGTGGCGAGGTAGTCAATTGTCCAAATTGTGATGTTTCATTAACTTATCATAAATCAAATCAGAAACTCAAGTGCCATTATTGCGGATTTGAAACGTTTTTACTTAAACATTGTCCCGCTTGCCAGAGTGATGAATTGCGCTTTTTTGGGTTAGGAACGCAGAAGGTGGAAGAGTATTTACAAGAAGAGTTTCCTACGGCTAAGATGATGCGAATGGATGTGGATACCACGTCAAAGAAGGGATCCCATCAGGAGTTAATAGAGGCCTTTGAACGAAAGGAAGCAGATATTTTAATTGGAACACAGATGGTCGGGAAGGGATTAGATTTTAAGGATGTGACATTAGTTGGCGTATTGGCTGCGGATTTAATGCTGCATTTAGCAGATTTTCGAGCGGCAGAGCGGACGTTTCAGCTATTAACCCAAGTTGCAGGTCGGGCCGGAAGGCATGAACTTGAGGGTGAGGTTTTGATTCAAACGTATAGTCCTGATCACTATGTGATGCAATGTGTGGTCCAACAAAATTACCAAGCCTTTTATGTCGAGGAGATGAAAATGCGTCGTCGTTTTGGTTATCCTCCGTATTACTACTTGGCAAGTGTTATGTTAAATAGTGAAGATTACAATGAGTTAATTAAGGCCTGTGATCAGGTGAATCAATATTTAAGGAATCAACTGGGACATAGTTGTGTGATCATTGGCCCAACGATGCCTTATGTGGGTCGTATTAATCAGCGATTTAGAATGTATTTTATGATAAAATATAAGCAGGAGCCTAGATTAAGGGGCGTTTTAGTACAGTTATTGACTTACTTCCAAGAAGGAACGGTTAATTTATCACTTGACTTCTTTCCTTATCAATTTAGTTAAAAAAATGAGGATGGTAGTAGTAAAATGTCGATAGATGTGCTAATAATAATTAGAGTCGATGTCGATTGTAAAACATTTTATGAGGTTTTATCAAAGGCCTTTGTCTTCGTTTAAAAAGTGGATGAGCTTTTTAGTCAATTAGGTTTGTCGCTTTTTAATTGGAAGTAAAGGGTTGGTTTTAGCTAATAATCAAAATGTTTCTGCGGTAAGGACAGATGGTTACCCGAGATGGGGAGTCAATTTAGTATCTAAAGAGGAGGACTGGCATGACACGTGTTGTATTTATGGGAACACCAGATTTTTCGGTTCCTGTTTTAGAAACAATTATTAAGGATGGATATGAGGTTGTCGGGGTTGTGACACAACCTGATCGCCCAGTGGGAAGAAAGCGCCTCTTGACGCCAACGCCGGTGAAGCAAAAGGCACTGGAGCATGGCATTCCTGTTTTTCAACCGGAAAAAATTAGAGAGGATTATCAGACAGTTCTTGATTGGAATCCAGATTTAATTATTACGGCTGCTTTTGGACAAATTATTCCTAAGGTTTTATTAGATGCTCCGAAGTTTGGATGTATTAATGTTCATGCCTCGTTATTACCGAAATATCGTGGAGGGGCGCCTATTCATCAAGCCATTATTGACGGTGAAGCAGAGACGGGTGTTACCATCATGTATATGGATGTAAAGATGGATACAGGAGACATGATTAGTAAGGTTGTTGTTCCGATTGGAGAAAAGGACCATACGGGATCGATGTTTGAAAAGTTAAGTGAGGCTGGTGCTAAACTTTTATCACAGACCTTACCAGAGTTATTAGCGGGACGTTTAGTGGCAACGCCGCAAAATCATGAGGAGGCAACGTTCGCTTTTAATATTAAGCGAGAAAATGAGCGAATGGATTGGTCAAAACCGGCACGTGTATTATATAATCAAGTGCGTGGTTTACATCCATGGCCTGTTGCTTTTACGCAGTTAGACGATTTAACTGTTAAGGTATGGTGGGCTGAACCTGAGGAAGTAACATATGATGCAGCTCCGGGAACCATTGTGAAAGTTGCAAAAGATGGAGTTGTTGTTGCTTGTGGGGATCAACACGGATTAAAGTTAACGGATTTACAATTATCAGGTAAAAAGCGAATGGATGTTGCAAGCTTATTAAATGGTTCACATCCATTTGAAGTTGGGAAACAATTTAATTAAGTGCTAGAGGAGGCTTTTGTTATGGCAAAACAATACAATGGACAAACAGAATATTCAAAGGATACAAATCCAATTGCAACAATTGAAATGGAAAATGGAAGTCAAATTAAAATCGAATTATACCCAGAGGTTGCGCCGCAATCCGTACGTAACTTTATCTTATTAGCGAATAAAGGATTTTATAATGGGGTTATTTTTCATCGCGTGATTCGAGGATTTATGATTCAAGGAGGAGATCCTCAAGGATTAGGAATTGGTGGACCTGGATATAGTATTTATGGGGAATTTAATTCAAATGGATTTAATAACCCTGTGAAACATGAGCGCGGAGTGATTTCAATGGCTCGTACGAATGTACCTAACTCTGCCGGATCACAATTCTTTATCATGCATAAAGATTCACCACATTTAGATGGAAGCTATGCCGCTTTTGGAAAAGTCATTGAAGGAATTGATGTGGTTGATCAAATTGCAAGTGTGGAATGTAACCATTTAGACCAACCGGTGATTGGTCAAATGATGAAAACAGTAACGGTTGACACAAAGGGAATTGACTACGAAGAACCAAACAAATTATAAAGATTACAAGTGGAGTTAAGTTGTCGGCTTAACTCCTTTTTTGTGATTTGATTTTGTCGCGTATTCCTAGTACAATAGGGGAGAAAAAGGAGGGGGTTAACGATGTTTAATCAGATTCATCATGTTGCAATTATTGCCTCAGATTATGAGCGTTCTAAGCATTTTTATGTCAATATTTTAGGAATGGAGGTCATTCGGGAAAATTACAGGGCGGAACGTCAATCGTATAAATTAGACTTAAAGGTAGGAACGAGTGAAATAGAGTTGTTTTCGTTTCCAAATAGCCCCGAGCGTCCCTCTTATCCAGAGGCTTGTGGGTTAAGACATCTGTGCTTTCGTGTAGAAGATATTGAACAGGTTGTCTCTTATTTGAATGAGTCAGGGGTTCAAACACAAGAGATTAGAGTTGACGAGTACACACAAAAGCGATACGTGTTTTTCAATGATCCTGATGGATTACCGCTTGAGTTGTATGAAAGCTAAGTTAAAAGATAATAACGTTTAAAATAAAAGGGGTATATAAGTAGGCAACAAAAGGATAGTATGTTAAAATTAGAAACGTAAAAGTCTATATCAATGATGACAGGTTTTATAAAGGAGATGTCAGTTAAATGGAGAGTTTGAAGCTAACTGAAAATGTTTACTGGTTAGGAGTACAAGACCATGAGCTTGAAGTATTTGACGTTGTAATGGAAACAAAGTATGGAACGTCTTATAATTCATACTTTGTTAGAGGTGAAGAGAAGGTTGCTTTATTTGATACGGTGAAAGCGCCTTATTTTGAGGATTACCTTCAAAAAATTGAAAAATTAGTATCGATTGAGGACATTGATTATATTATTGTTCATCACACGGAACCTGATCATGCCGGATCAATTGAAAAGCTAATTAAGCTTAATCCGAATATTACAGTCATTGCCTCAGCTGTAGCGATTCGTTACTTACGCAATATTGTCAATATAGATTTTAAATCTCAGGCTGTAAAAATGAATGATACGTTAGATTTAGGGGGGCGTACACTTCAATTTATTTCCGCGCCAAACTTACATTGGCCAGATACTATTTACAGTTATCTTGTAGAGGATGAAATCTTATTTACATGCGATTCGTTTGGAAGCCATTATGCCTTTGATGATGTATTGATGTCAAAGCTTCCAGAAACAAAAAATGAAGATTATATGGATGCTTTATTAAATTACTATAATCCGATTTTTGCACCGTTTAAAACATATGTTCTGAAAGCGATTGCATCTTTATCGCGTTTAAGTATTAAAATGATTTGTCCAGGACATGGACCTGTTCTTGATACGCGTATTGAAGAAATTATAGGAATCTATAAAAAATGGTCAACAGAAGATTATTCTACAGATAAGTTAGCAGTTATTCCATTTACGTCGGCCTATGGTTATACGAAGGCGATGGCACAAGCGGTTAAAGAGGGAATTTTAATGGTTAATCCTCAGGTTTCGGTTCGCCTATATGACTTAGATATAAAATCTTTCCCAGAAGTTAAGGATCAATTATTTAATGACCTTTACGCAGCAGATGCGATTGCGATTGGGGCGACAACGGTTAATAAAGATGCTGTACCTATTGTTTGGGATGTTTTAACAGGAATGAATCCTGTGACTCACGGTGGAAAATTTGGTGCTGCCTTTGGATCGTATGGTTGGAGTGGAGAAGCTGTCGACAATGTTCACACGCGTCTAACCCAATTAAAGTTAAAGATGCTTGAACCGGTGAAATTATGTTTTAAACCGGATGAGGAAAAATTAGTAGATGCAGTTGCACTTGGAAAATCAATTGGACGTAGCCTGCTTGAGGGACGTTTAGTGTGTGATTTAGATTAATCAAAAAGGGAGTTCGCAGAGGCGAATTCCCTTTTTTGGTTCAGATAAAGATGAAGGCATTGAAAGAAAACGCGGTGGCAAATACGTCTTCCTCATTTAGTAGGTTGGCTCCCATCATCCGATGCCGAGCAAAAATGTTATATAAAAAATAACCTTTAGCGGGAGGCCTTAATCGTGCATTTATGTTTTATAAGATAGCCTAAGTTTGCTAGGAAGGGGAAAGACAGGGCTATTTAGGTATAGATGTTAGAAAGGCTGTGGTATAATTTAAGAAAAAAATAGAAAGGGTGGGCCTAAATGGACAGTTTAAAACAATCAGACACGTCTTTGGAGGACAGTTCATCATTGAACAGGGGATTAACGGTCTTTGAGCTAAAGATGATCGCTATCATCACCATGTTTATTGATCATGTGGGTGCGATTATCGTTCCCTATCTTCAGTCGTGTACGACGCAACCGGGGGTCATTGTTTTATTGGAGGGAATCATGACAGGGATGCGATTAATCGGCCGATTGTCATTTCCTATTTTTGCATTTTTAATTGTAAATGGTTTTTACCACACGCATAGCCGAAAAAAATATGTCTTAAGACTTGGCGTTTTCGCTTTTATTTCGGAACCCTTTTTTGATTTAGCAACCTCTTCTTCGTTATTGAATTGGGGTCATCAAAATGTGTTTTTTACGCTTTGTCTTGGTTTGATGACCATTTGGGGATACGATCGATTAACGAAGTGTCAAAAATCGCAACTTTTAGGAGGGGGACTTGTCTTATGCTTTGGGTTGGTGGCATTTTATTTAAGGGCTGATTATGATTCATATGGCGTCTTTATGATTTTTTTAATGTACCTTTTCTTTTATGACCGTAAAAAAATGAATGGGATGATTATTTTTTTGAATGTTTTACTTTATGGACCGCACTTATTTTCTTTTCCTTTTGATGCTAGTTTTATCGAGGTTTATTACGGTTTAACCTTAACAAGCGGATGGGTGTTGGTCTTGCAGGCGAGTCTATACTTGCAGTACATTGCTCAGCTTTTTTCTTTGCTGGCGTTATGGCCCATTTCGTTGTATACGGGAGAGAAGGGGTCCCCTCGATTTCATCGATATTTTTTCTATTGGTTTTACCCCGTTCATTTGCTTTTTTTAAGTGGTGTTGTCTACCTTTTCAAGGCGCTAGGTTAGTCAACAGGTGAGTCATACGCGTCATTTTTTTGTTTTCTATTAATAACGGGCATGGTTTTAACTGGAATCGGTGATACTATCTTTTAGAGGATCCATGAAAACGCCGAATAATTAGGAAGAAAAGTAAAAACCCACTTTTCACAAAAATTGGTGCATGTTATAATATATTGACTTTAAAAGGAAAGTAAGTGATTAGATGTTAGCAGGAAAATTTCATGAAATGAAAGTGGAGCGTCAGACGCCCCTTGGTTATACATTAGTTTTAGATGGTGAGGAATATTTCTTACATCAAGCAGAGGTGACACGCCCACTTGAGGTTGGGGAAAATGTGGAGGTTTTTCTTTACTATGATGCGAAAAAGCGTTTGACAGCAACCATGCACGAACCAACAATTACGACAGAAGAATTCGGTTGGGCTGAAGTGGTAGATGTTCGCAAAGATTTAGGGGTATTTGTCGATATCGGAATTAATAAAAATATTTTAATTGCGCCGTCTGATTTACCTATTTTTGAATCGTTATGGCCACAGATCGGAGATTATGTGTATTGCTATTTAAAAGAATCTCAATCGAATTATCTGTTTGCTATTTTAGCACGTCCGCAAGAATTTGGAGGAGTTAAGGAAGAAGCCCCTCAATCATTGCATGGAAAAAAAGTGAAGGCACGTGTTATTCGTACAGGGAAAATTGGAACGAATGTCATTACTGAGGAAGGATATATGGGGTTCATTCATGAAAGTGAGCGTCGTGAAGAGCCACGCCTTGGAGAAGTAGTGGAAGGGCGCGTTGTTCGTGTCAAGGAAAATGGCGAATTTAATATGTCACTCATTCCACAAAAAGAATTCGCTATTGGCGAAGATGCCGAGGTTATTTTTGATTATTTAATGGGACGCCGAGGTGCCATGCCGTTTTGTGATAAATCGGAACCAGATGATATCCGACGCGTTTTTAAAATGAGTAAGGCATCGTTTAAACGAGCACTTGGGCATTTAATGAAAGAAGGTAAAGTGTATCAAGAGGATGGATGGACATATCTAAAAGAAGAAAATGAGGACATTTAAGTTGAGTGACTGTTAAAAGGTTAGGAGGGATTTAAAGGATGAATCTATTAAAAAATGAAACGGTTGCCATCAAAGCTAAAAATGTCGTTATGATGTTTTTAGGAATCTTTCTTTATGGATTGGCGATGAATATGTTTATTACACCTGCTAATTTATATACAGGTGGGGTAACTGGGATCGCCCAATTAATTATTGCTTTCGTTTCTTCAACAGTTGGTGTGAGTTTGAGTCTCGGGATGCTTATTTTTATTATAAATATTCCGTTACTTTATTTAGCGTGGCATTCAATTGGGAAACGGTTTGCTTTTTTAAGTATTGTAGCTGTCTTCCTTCAGTCCGTTATTTTAGAGGTTATACCGATGGGACGTTTTTCCGATGATATTTTATTGAATGCTGTATTCGGTGGAGTTTTAATCGGGGTTGGAATTGGCTTGATTTTAAAAATTGGGGCTTCAACGGGTGGCGTTGATATTGTGTCTCAATATATTTCAATGAAGTGTGACGGTTCTTTTGGAAAGTATTCATTTATGATTAATGCGGTTATTATTTTATTAGCTGGATTAATCCAGGGATGGGAAACAGCCTTATACACGATTATTTCTATTTATATTACTTCTGTTGTGGTAGACCGTATTCATACGGTGCATCAAAATTTAACGTTGTACATTGTCACAACGAAAGAGGACGAGATGATTCAAACGATTCATCAGCATCTTTACCGGGGAATTACTGTTCTTGAAGGCCGAGGTGCGTATACGAAAAATGATAAAAGTGTTTTAATGATGGTTTTATCAAGCTATGAATTATATGAAGCATTGGAGTTAATCAAAATGGTCGATGAGCAAGCCTTTACCAATGTGGTTCGTAGTGAGATGATTCAAGGGCATTTTGTGAAGAAGGAAATTAAATAATTAACGGATCGTCAGCTTATTCAGTTTGGAGGGGGAGCTTAATGGCTATTTCGGTTAAATGTTTTGATGAAGAGCACGAATTAGATTTAGAGGAAAAGGTGAATGGATTTTTAATGACATTACCTGAAGAGTCTTTTATTGATATTAAATATGCGATTTCTCATTTTAAAGATGAGGAATCGCAAGTTTATAGTTATTCGGCGATGGTTATTTATCGTTAAATGAGGTGTCCTTTTGGACGCCTTTTTTTATTAAATGATGGGCTAAAAATAAAAGTAAAAATTATAGTAAAATATTTGCTTTTCCCCGTTTCTAATCTGCCTAAAACATGTTATAATTTCTCAAGAATTAGATTGAAATCCATACAAAAACGACTATCCAAAAGGAGCGGAAGTGGAGGAGTTTAAGGATGAGCTTTGCACAGGAAGAACGTTTTAAAAGAGAATGTAGAAGTTTAGGGATGATTACAGTGGGGATTATCCTGTTTGCAATCGGAATTAACTGGTTTATTAACCCATCGGGATTATACGTAGGTGGTGTAACGGGGATTTCACAGATTATTAGCCGATTACTGTATAGTACCTGGGGAATTAAAATTAATTTAGGGCTATTGATTTGGTCGATTAACATTCCATTATTACTTATTTCATATAAGTTTATAGGTAAAAGATTCACCTATCATACGCTTTATACCGTTACTCTCATGACAATCAGTTTAAATGTGATTCCTGAGATTTCTTTTTCTGATGATATTTTATTAAATATTGTTGTCGGGGGAATGATTTATGCTGTTGGTAGTGGAACCATTTTAAAATACGGAGGATCGACAGGAGGGATTGATATTGTTTCTCAAATTTTATCGATGAGAACACATGGTTCTTTTGGTCAGTATTCCTTTTCCGTAAATTGCGTGATTATTACCATTGCAGGATTTCTTGACGGATGGGAGATTGCTCTTTACACGATTTTATTAATGTTTGTGCAAATGCAAATTGTTGACCGTATTCATACCCCTCATCAAAGTTATACTGTCTTCATCGTGACCAATAAACAAGACGAGGTGATTACAACCTTGCAAAATCGTCTAGGACGTGGGATTACGATTATTAATGCAGAGGGAGCTTATACCCATCAAAATCGTAGTTTATTAATGATGGTCGTTTCAAGTTATGAATTATATATTGCTTTAAGGTTGTTATCTGAAGTTGATCCACGCGCGTTTACGAATGTTTTACAAAGCACGCAAATTCAGGGGAATTTCGATCGTAAGATTGTTGATAAGGCATAAAAGTGAAGAGGGTTCATCGATGTGTAAAGGATGAATCCTCTTTTTTTTATTAATCAATTGTTAAAATCGCGGGGAATTTAGGCAAGAATTGTGTGAAATGACAGATGAAAGTAGGTAGATTATGCTATAATATAAAATGACATCATTCTATAAACATCAAGAATGCAGGAGAACGGAGTGGTATTATGGCAAATGCTCGTGAGCTAGCCTTACAGACGTTAACGGATATTTTAGTTAACCAGGCCTATAGTAATCATGCCCTAAATGATAAAATTGAAAAAAATGACTTAACGGTGCAAGATAAAAATTTTATGGCAGAATTAGTTTATGGGACATTGCAAAATGAACAGTTATTGAATTTTTATGCAGCTCCTTTTTTTAAAGGGAAAGTGAAAGCATGGGTGCGTATTTTAATTCAAATGACGCTTTATCAAATGTTATTTTTAGACGGAGTCCCAGAGCATGCGGCGGTTTCTGAGGCGGTAGCTATTGCGAAGAAACGTGGTGGACAGTTTCATGGAAAATTAGTGAACGCAATCTTACGTGAAATGACGCGCTCTCCTTTGGCGAGCCTTGATACGATAGAGGACGAAACACAGAGACTAGCCATTGAAACGTCACATCCCCTTTGGCTCATTAAACTTTGGAGTAAACAATTCGGTCAAGAAAAAACACAACAGATGGCCCGCGCTAATAATGAGCGGGTGAAAATGGCGATTCGTGTCAATGCTGTTCGTGGAACACGCGAGGAGTTGAAGCAAAGGTTACAAGCTGAAGGCGTGGAATGCAAAGAGGGATATTTAAGTGAGGACGCTCTCATCGTTTTAAAAGGGAATCCGCTTAAGACTCAAACCTTTAAGCAAGGATGGTTTTATGTACAAGATGAAGCATCGATGCTCGTCGCTCGCGCGTTAAAACCTAAACACCATGCGAGAGTATTAGATACTTGTTCGGCCCCTGGTGGGAAGACAACACATATTGCTGAAATGATGCGGCAAACTGGTAAGGTCTATGCCCATGATATATATGAGCACAAACTTAAATTGATTGAAGAGAACGTCAAACGCTTAGGATTGACGAATGTTGTGACATCGCTTCAAGATGCAACAAAGTTGAATGAATGTTACGACAAAGAGAGTTTTGATGCCATTCTGGTTGACGCCCCATGTTCAGGACTTGGAATTTTAAGAAGACATCCAGAAATTAAATTAACGAAGAAACCCTCAGATTTAGATGAGATTGTTAAAATCCAAGAAAATATTTTAGAAGCGGTCGCTCCTTTAGTAAAGGTGCAGGGAACGCTGGTTTATAGTACGTGTACGGTTAATCGTAAGGAAAATGATAAACGTGTTGAATGGTTTTTAAATAAACATCCGGAGTTTGAACTCGATCAAACCTTAGTTTCTCGATTACCTGAAGTATTAGCCGCTCAAACAAAAAATGGAATGGTTCAACTGTTTCCTGGCGATTATCAAACCGATGGATTTTTTATCGCCTGTTTAAAAAGAAAGGCGTAAGGGGATAGAAGAATCATCGATTAAATGATATTTTTTGGTGAATAATAAGAAATAAGGGATGTTCCATTTAATTTAAGGGTGAACAATAGATGATGAATTTAGTAGAAATGGTGGTGATTGGATGGAGTTTAAGTCCATTTTTAGTTTAGATATTGAGGATTGGCAAACGTGGTTAGTCAATCAAAAGCAACCTAAATTTCGTGCCAAGCAAATTTTTGATTGGCTCTATAAAAAAAGAGTACAGTCCATTGATGAAATGAATAACTTACCGAAGGACTTAAGAGAGTTACTAAGTAAGACATTTGATTTTACAACTCTTTCAGAACGTAAAAAGCAGGTAGCAAGTGACGGAACAACAAAGTTTCTTTTTGAGTTGTCGGATGGAAACTTGATTGAGACGGTCTTAATGCGCCATCATTACGGCTATTCAGTGTGTGTGACTACGCAAGTAGGGTGTCGCATTGGATGTAAGTTTTGTGCATCAACGTTAAGCGGTTTAAAAAGAAATTTAGAAGCTGGTGAGATTGTTGCCCAGGTTTTACGTGTTCAACAGTACCTCGACCAATCAGAGGGACGTGTTAGCCATATCGTCGTGATGGGAATTGGTGAACCATTTGAAAATTATGAGAACTTGACGCGATTTATTGAAATTATAAACGCGGAGCAAGGATTAAATATTGGGGCGCGTCATATTACCGTTTCGACAAGCGGGATCGTTCCTAAAATTTATGATTTTGCTAAACACCATCCGCAGGTTTCATTTGCGATTTCGCTTCATGCCCCAACGGATGAGATGCGTTCTCAGCTCATGCCAATTAACCGTGCGTATCCGTTGGCAAAGTTAATGGAAGCGGCTAAATTTTATGTTAATGAAACCAATCGTCGAATTACCTTTGAGTATGGGTTAATAAAAAATGTAAATGATACGGTGGAGTGTGCGCAAAAGTTAGCCGATTTATTAAGAGGAATGAATTGTCATGTGAATTTAATTCCGGTCAATTATGTTCCAGAACGTGGATTTGACCGGACACCAGTTGAGCATATTGAACAATTTGAAAAGACATTGAAAAAGCGAGGAATTAATGCGACAGTACGCCGTGAATTAGGAAGTGATATCGACGCGGCGTGTGGCCAATTAAGAGCTAAAGAGGGGGCCTTGTAAAATGTTTGATCAGGTGTGTTATAAGACGGATGTCGGAAAAGTCCGACCACACAATGAAGATGCTGTTAAAGGATATAAAAACCAACATTGTTCGATGATGGTGATTGCTGATGGGATGGGGGGCCATGCTGCGGGCGAGGTAGCAAGTGGTATGGTCATTAATACGATTAGTAATCACTTTGACGAAGAATTAAAGTTTGAGGATCCTGAAGAATTAAGGAAATGGTTAAAGCAACTATTAAATCAAATTAATCAAGAAATTTTGACGTATATTGCCGATCACCAACTTTCACATGGGATGGGAACGACAGCAATTGTAGCAGTGATGACGAAATCCTTTATTGCATTAGCGCATATTGGAGATAGTCGAGCGTATCTTTTATCACATCAACGACTAAGACAGATTACAAAAGATCATACGTTTGTCCGCAAATTAGTGGATGAAGGAAAACTATCGGAACAAGAAGCTAAAAATCATCCGCATCGTAATATTATTATGAATGCTTTAGGGGTAAATAAGGATGTCAAGTTTGATTATCTTGTTCTTGAACATTATAATTTAGACGCCATTTTACTTTGTACAGATGGCTTGACCTCAATGGTGGATGATGATGAGATTTTTGGGATTTTAAGTCAAGATAAATCAACAGAAGAAAAAGTTAATTTAATGATTGAAATGGCGAATTTAAAGGGCGGAAAAGATAATATATCGATTGCCTTATGTGAACGTCTTGAAGGGAGTGAAGCTTTATGATAATCGGAACAACGATTAATTCACGCTATGACATTAAAATGTTAATTGGCGATGGGGGGATGGCTAATGTTTATTTAGCGTACGATCGTACGTTAAAAAGACACGTAGCAATTAAAATGTTGCGTTATGAATTGTCAAAAGATGAGGGGTTTATTAAACGGTTTAAACGCGAATCGGCTCAGGTGATTAATTTAGATCATCCGAATATTGTTCATGTTTATACCGTGGGTGATTATAAACAACAACCGTTTATTGTCATGGAGTATGTTAATGGTAAAACATTAAAAGACTATTTGCGTGAGCATGGGGCACTAGATCCACAAACTGCGATTCATGTCATGACTCAGTTGGCGGAAGGGGTCCTATACGCTCACCAAAATAAGATTATTCATCGTGATTTAAAATCACAAAATATTATGATTACAGAGGATCAGGTTGTAAAAATTACTGACTTTGGAATTGCACTCTCAAGTAACGAGGCCGATATTACTCAAACGAATACCATTATGGGATCAGTGCATTATTTAGCACCAGAATTAGCCCGTGGTAATTTAGCTACAGAGCGCTCAGATATTTATGCGTTAGGGATCATTTTATATGAGTTACTGACGGGCGATGTTCCTTTTAAAGGAGAGGGAGCCGTTAATATCGCGTTACAGCATTTAGAGGCAGAGATGCCATCTATTAAATTAGTGAACGATCAATTGCCAAATAGTCTAGATAATATTATTAGCCGTTGTACATCAAAACAACCGAGTGAACGTTATCGTAGTGTAGATGAATTGCTTGTCAGTTTACGTTCAGCACTGCAAATGGATCGTGTTGATGAACCTCTACTCACTGATTTACAAGAGGAAGATCTTGAAAAAACGATGGTGATGACGGACCTTAAAAAGGAGGTATCGGAAAAAATGGCGAAGCAGCCAACAGAAAAAACTAAAAGGCGACGAAAAACCAATACCGGAAAGAAGTTTGGTTTCTTAAATTCAGCCATTTTAGTTTCATTTTCTATTTTCTTAGCCGGTGCAATGTTACTTTACTTTATTATTATTTACCATCCAGCGCATAGTAAAGTTGCAGAGGTTTATATCCCAGATGTTACCCAAAAGACGTTAAAAGAAGCAGAACAAGAATTGAAAAAACTGAATCTGAAATATGGAAAAGTGATTTATATTGAAGACGAGGAATATGAAGACGGGGATATTTTTAAAACTTCACCAGCCGTAGGAACACGTGTGAAGGTTAAATCGAATGTAACCCTTTATGTGGCAAAAGAGCCTGAAAAGGAAAAGAAAAAAACAAATAAGAAAGAATAGACAACAAAGAAAAATGATGAAATCGTTTCATCATTTAGAAGGTGATAGTTTGAAAAAAGGAATTATTTTAAAGGCATTAAGCGGGTTTTATTACGTTGAAGATTTACAGACGAAAGAACTGATTCAATGTCGAAGTCGTGGATTATTTCGAAAAAAGAAAATTACTCCGCTTGTTGGTGATTCTGTTCACTTTACTGTAGAGCCCGATGGGAATGGGTATGTCATGGAGATTTTAAACCGTAAAAATGAGTTGGTTCGTCCACCCATTGCAAATGTTGATTTGGCATTAGTCGTTTTTTCGGTAAAAGAACCTGACTTTAGTCCTAAACTCTTGGATCGCTTTTTAGCTGTTATTGAAGCGAATCAAATCGAGCCTATTATCGTTTTGACCAAAATGGACTTGTTAACGTCTGAGGAGCAGTCTTTAATAGCGCCAATCATTCAGTATTACCGAGAAATTGGTTATCAAGTCATTGAAACTTCCTCGAAACAACAGTTTGGGTTAGATGGGATTAAGGATTTGATTCGCAATCAGATTGTCGTCATCTGTGGGCAATCGGGAGTTGGGAAGTCATCGTTATTAAATTCAATGGATCAAACACTAAATATTCAGGTGAATGAAATTTCGAAAGCGTTAGGACGTGGAAAACATACGACGAGGCATGTCGAACTTCATAAATTAAGTGATGGATTAATTGCAGATACGCCGGGATTTAGTTCGTTAGACTTAGACCAATTAGAACCTAATGATTTATCGGAGTGTTTTGTTGAATTTTACCAACGATCACAAGATTGTAAGTTCAGAGGATGCTTACACGTCAATGAGCCGCGTTGCGCGGTAAAGGAAGCGGTTGAGGTAGGAGAGATATTGCCAACAAGATACGAAAATTATCTACAATTCTTGACAGAAATTAAAAGCCGTAAACCGAAGTATTAAGGAATAAAGGAGTCGAACCGATGTTAAAACTTGCACCTTCAATTTTAGCTGCTGATTTTTCAAAATTAGCGGAGGAAGTCCAATGTGTGGAACAGCTTGGAGCTGATTATATTCATATTGACGTAATGGATGGTCACTTTGTACCGAATATTACATTAGGACCGGGTCTAATTAAATGCTTACGTCCTCATACGTCATTACCTTTTGACGTTCATTTAATGATTGAAAATCCTGATTTATTTATTCAAGATTTCAAAGAAGCTGGGGCGGATATTATTACGGTACATGTGGAGGCATGTCGCCATTTACATCGTACTTTACAATTAATCAAACAAAATGGAATGGCATGCGGTGTCGTCTTAAACCCTCACACGCCACTTGAGATGATTAAACACGTCTTACATGAGGTAGATTGGGTGTTAATTATGTCTGTTAATCCAGGCTTTGGAGGGCAAACATTTATTCCTGAGGCATTAAATAAAATTGCGATTTTAAATGAATGGCGCAAAAAGTTAGAGTTATCTTTCTTAATTGAAGTTGATGGTGGGGTAAATGAACAGACAGCTCGCTTATGTGAGGAAGCTGGGGCCGATGTTGTTGTCGCGGGTTCAGCGGTATTTAATGCCCCAAATCGACGCGTTGCCATCGAACAGATCAAAGGTTAATGGCCCATGAAAGTCGCCGTTATCTGTGGTTCTCATGAATTATATTTAGATGAAAAGGCATTAGCAGATCAGTTTATTATAGGGGTGGATCGTGGAGCCTTTCATCTGCTTGAACGGGGAATTTCACCGGATTTAGCAATCGGAGATTTTGATTCCGTGACACCCGAAGAGTATGGTGCAGTTTCTCAAGCTACAAGAGAGCTTATTCATCTTCCTTGCGAAAAGGATGAAACAGACACTGAGGCTGCATTAAATCTAGCTTTGCATCGGGGAGCGTCGGAAGTGACTCTTTATGGAGCGCTAGGAGGACGCATTGATCATACATTAGCCAATATTCGATTATTACTTCAGTTTGTCAAGAAGGGGCTTTACGTTCAACTTGTTGGTGAGAAAAATAGGTTGACGGTTCTTTCTAAGGGAGAGCATCACTTAGAGGCAACTGCTTTTAAATACCTTTCCTTTTTTGCATTAGAATCAACAGTGACTCATCTTACGTTAAAAAACGTTAAATACCCACTCGTAAACTATACATTAGCACAGGATGATATTCGATGTATTAGTAATGAAACACTTGGAGCAGACTATCAAGTAAAATTTGAATCGGGTTATTTATTAATGATTTCGAGTTGTGATTAACTTTTAGTCATATCTCTATTTTTCCCCTCATATAGTGTACAGTAATTAACATCTTTGATTAGGGGAGCGGATAAAGATGAGATTCTATACAATCAAACTACCAAAATGGATCAGTGTTATTATTCAAAGTATTATGAATGTGTTCAAGAAACACTAAAAATAGTTGTCGAATTAATCGACAACTATTTTTTTATTTTACATAATTTTTAAATGTTTTTTTGAATACAATATAGGGAGATGAAGGGGAGAGAGGGGGATGAGCCTTGAACTATTTAGCGGTACTAGAAAAGATAGAATCCGGCCAATTAAATGTTCCACAAGCAATTAAGGAGATAGAACGAGGCACTAAATTAAAGAAGCAAAGCGCCTGTAAAATTAAATTGTTAGTGACTCATCGAGGGAAAAAAAATTTATTACCCGCTGTTTCTTTGAAATTTGTTACCCCTTTTTTAAAACTATGTGCCCCTTTTATTACTTTTGAACAAGGGGAATCAACAAATCCGTTAACAAAGGAGGAGAAGTCACAAATTCTAAGACACTTAAAAGAAATTGTTGAGTTAATGGCAGACTATCCGCCAATTGAAGTTTTTCGGTTACAATCGGAAGAAATCCAAGTCCGTATCATCACACAATAAGGGGGGCCTTATGAAGAGTGAGGAATTAATTAAAATTTTAAAAATGGTCGAGCGTCGGATCATTACGGCCGAGCAGGCCCAACAATTGATTAAAACAATTGAACAAAGTTATGAGAGCATAAATGGACAAACGTATCGATATTTAAATATTAATATCAATCAATTCGAGGAAACAGAAAGTTTGATGACCTTTCGAATTCCTGTTTCATTAGCGAGTTCGGTTTTAAAAATTGAGGTGGTTAAACAGGAGCTTTTAAAATATGCTGATATTGACTATGATCAATTACTTCTATTTATCGAAAAAAAAGCGCTGGGCGATTTTGTGAATATTTTAACCCAAACGGAAAAAACAAGAATTTGGATAGAATAAGATGGTTAATAACATAAAAAAGGCTATCTCATAAGAGATAACCTTTTTTATGTTATTAATAAACGCGTTCTACTTTTCCTGATTTTAATGCGCGAGCAGAAACGTATACTTTTTTAGGTTTACCGTTAACTAAGATTTTAACTTTTTGAACGTTAGACTTCCAAGTACGTTTTGAAGCGTTCATAGCGTGTGAACGAGCATTACCAGTTTTAGTACGACGTCCAGTTACTGTACAAACACGAGCCATTAGTAAAAACCTCCTTACTTCACATTCATATCTGAGACTCCTATAAATTTATCATACTTTTTGTTGATTAGCAAGTTTTTTTGAAATAATTGCGGATAATAGTCATGTTAAAGTGGTTTTACCTGGCTTTCAGGGCATTTTATATTTGTCAATGTGTATAATATATAGTAAAATTGAAGTTAAGAATAAAGCGCTGAGGGAGGTTTGTCGCAGATGACAGTCCAAATTAAAAATGAATATGGTCGAATTGATATTTCAAGAGAGGCTCTTTCAACAGTCATTGGGAATGCAACAACGGAATGTTATGGTGTTGTGGGGATGGCTTCAAAAAATTTAGTTAAAGATGGATTAGCCGTTGTTTTAGGAAAGGAAAACTATAGTAAAGGTGTTACACTTCGCGCAGATGAAAATAATAAATTAATTGTAGATTTATATGTTATTGTTGGAATCGGAATTAAAGTATCAGAAGTATGTTTTGAAATTCAGAAGAAGGTAGAATATGTGATCGAAAAAACTTTCGGTGAACACGTTAAAGAAGTTAATGTGTTTGTACAAGGAGTTAAAGGTTTAGATCGCTAGGAGGAGTATTGAACATGTCGTTACAACAGATTAATGGAATCGTATTTAAACAAATGGTAATTAACGGGGCTAATAACTTAGCGAATCATTCTAAATATGTTGACCAACTTAACGTGTTCCCTGTTCCAGATGGTGATACGGGAACGAATATGAGCATGACGATGACGGCAGGGGCTAAAGAATTACTTGCCTTAAATGAAGCCTCAGTCGGAAAGGTTGCTAAAGTATTATCTCGTGGATTATTAATGGGTGCACGTGGAAATTCAGGAGTTATTTTATCGCAGTTATTTAGAGGGTTTGCGACAGGACTTGAGGGGAAGGACGAAGCAAATATTGAAGAAGTTGCGATGGCATTAGAAAGTGGTGTGAAAACGGCATATAAGGCAGTTATGAAGCCTATTGAAGGAACAATCTTAACGGTTGCACGCGAATCTGCAGAGGCAGCAGTTGCTAATTATGAAACAGTTGAAACAATGGAGGCTCTTTATCAGATAGTGGTTGATGAAATGCAAGCGTCGTTAAATCGTACACCAGAATTACTTCCGGTTTTAAAGGAAGTTGGTGTTGTTGATAGTGGTGGGCAAGGATTACTTTATATTATTGAAGGTTTCTTAAAAGCATTAAAAGGAGAAACAATCGCATTAGAAGAACAGACAACCACACAAGAGGCTGCTCAAACGGCTTTATCAAGTGAGGAAGTCGAGTTTGGATATTGTACAGAATTCATCATTCGTTTAGAGGAAGGACGTCGACCATTTAAAGAAGATGTTTTCCGTGGACGATTAGAAAAGTTAGGGAATTCAATTGTCGTGGTGCAAGATGAAGATATCGTTAAAGTGCATGTCCATACCTTAACACCAGGGGATGCGTTGAATTTAGCACAAAAACACGGTGAATTCGTGAAATTAAAAATTGAAAATATGACGGAGCAACATAATGAGATCATTGGTCAAAACGCTCCGGTTGCAAAAGCAGAGAAAGCTGAGTATGGAATTATTTCAGTTGTTGCTGGTGAAGGTGTTAAACAGTTATTTGAAGAACAAGGGTGCCATTACGTGATTGAAGGTGGACAAACGATGAATCCTTCAACAGAAGATTTCTTAACGGCAATTAAAGAGTTGAATGCGAAGAACATTATCATTTTACCGAATAACAGTAATATCATTATGGCGGCAAATCAAGCTAAAGATGTAACAGAAGATGCAAATGTTGTTGTTGTGCCTTCAAAAACGATTCCTCAAGGATATACGGCATTAATGATGTTTAATGAAAATGCACCGATTGAAGATAATGAGGAAGAGATGACAGCGGCAATTAAAGAAGTTAAATCTGGACAAGTCACATACGCGGTTCGCGATACACAAATGAACGGTGTTGACATTAAACAAAATGACTTTATCGGAATTTTAGACAAAGATATTGTGATTTCTGTTCCAGAACGTTTTGAAAGTGCCTGCGCTTTAGCCGATAAAATGATTGATGAAGACAGCGAAATTGTTACAATTCTTTATGGTGAAGGTGTCGATGAAGATGAAGCTGATGAATTAGCAGAATACATTGAGAATAAATATGACGATGTGGAAGTAACAATCTTTAACGGACAACAACCTGTTTATTCATATATTATTTCAGTTGAATAATTAAAAAAGGTGAGAATGAATATTCTCATCTTTTTTTGTTTTTATAAGTAGTATGAAGAGTTATGATGGGAAGAATGGGGAATGTATGCATAAGTGAATGCTTCGCAGCTAAGGGAGAGTCTTTTTAGTTAGAGTTAAAGGAGGTTATTCTTATGATGGAGAGGCTAACGCTTCAATGGTGTCATCATTGAAAACAAGAAAAGCTATAAAAGAGATAAAATTTTGTCGGAGGTAGAGCGAATGAAGAAAATTGTGATAAAATAAGATTTAAAGAACGTTTGTTCAATAAATTTGTTCACCGAGGATAGAAAGGGTGTGATGAGATGTCACTAGCTACGGTTCCAGTTGGAAAAGTTAAAGGGGTAGGGCCGTCTCTTCTTGAAAAACTACAGCATTTAAAAATCGAAAGCGTCAAGGATTTATTAGAGTATTTTCCTTACCGCTATGATAGCTTTGAGTTGATCGATATTCACCGTGCCATGCATGAAGAGAAAATTACCGTTTTAGGTAAGGTTGTGACGGCGTGTCAGGTGCAGTATTACGGAAAGATGAAGTCGCGATTAAGCTTTAATGTGTTAGTCAACCAAGAAATCGTGAAGGTAGTCATCTTTAATCGAACGTTTTTAAAAAATCAACTAAAACTCGATACACTTGTCACAGTGACAGGGAAATGGGATCTCGGACGGAAAGTGATTACGGCGACGGATATAAAACTAGGAACCGTAGATGGTAAAAAAATTGAACCCATCTACTCCTTAAAAGAAATCCCCGTTAAAACATTTAAAAAAATTTTAAAAGAGGCGTATGATACCTATGGGGCGTCATTGAATGATGACTTACCTCATGAAATCCGAATGCGATATCGACTCATATCGGCGGAGGAGGCGGTTTTATTCTCTCACTTTCCTCAAAATAAAGAACAGGTTCGTCAGGCTAAACGTCGGATTAAATATGAGGAATTACTTAAATTTCAACTTAAATTACAATATTTACGTTATCAGACAAAAATCGAACGCCAAGGAGCTGAGAAAGTTTTTGATGAAACGCGGGTCGAAACCTTTATAAAAAACCTTCCGTTTACACTCACGGATGCTCAACAAAAGGTACTACAAGAAATTAAAGAGGACTTAAAGCTTGGGAGTCGAATGAATCGTCTACTGCAAGGGGACGTTGGATCCGGAAAGACAGTCGTTGCTGCAATTAGCCTACTAATGGTGATGCTCTCAGGATACCAAACGGCATTAATGGTTCCAACTGAAATTTTAGGCCAACAACACTTTAAATCCCTCGTTGACTTATTTAAACCTTATGAAGAATTCCAAATTGAATTTTTAAGCAGTTCCGTAAAAGGAAAACGTCGCCGTGAAATTTTAGCCAAGTTGGCCTCGGGAGACATCGACCTCATTGTCGGAACCCATGCGATTATCCAACAAGACGTTGTTTTTCATAATCTTGGGCTTGTCATTACGGATGAACAACACCGCTTTGGAGTGAATCAACGAAAGATGCTTCGTGAAAAAGGAGACGTTGTTGATGTTTTAATGATGACAGCAACCCCGATTCCAAGGACGTTGGCGATTTCAGCATTTGGAGACATGGATGTATCCATCATTAACCAGATGCCACAAGGCCGAAAACCCGTCGAGACCTTTCTCATCGATAGCGCTAAACTCGATCGCGCCTTAGACTTTATTCAAAAAACCATTTTAGACCACGGCCAACAAGCCTACGTCATTACCCCACTGATCGAAGAATCAGAAGCACTCGATGTTCAAAATGCAGTTGAAGTTCATCAATTATGGCAGCATCACTTTTTAGGTAAGGCAAAAGTTGGATTAATGCATGGACGACTCTCACAAGCTGAAAAGGATGCTGTGATGGAAGACTTTGTCGCAAATCGTTCGCAAATTTTAGTTTCAACGACCGTTATTGAAGTCGGAGTTAATGTGCCAAATGCGAACTTGATGCTCATTTACGATGCGCATCGATTTGGACTCTCACAACTCCACCAATTAAGAGGTCGCGTCGGTCGTGGAAGTGAGCAGGCGTATTGTTTATTGATGAGTGATATTAAAAATGAACAGAGCTTAGAGCGCCTTAAAATCATGACGTCAACGACGGACGGTTTTGAGATTGCAGAGGCTGATTTGAAACTCAGAGGACCGGGAGACTTTTTTGGTGAGAAACAATCAGGGGCACCGGTATTTAAAATGGCTGACTTAGTCGAAGACTACAACATACTAGAAGTAGCGATGCAGGATGCTTATGCATTAGTGAGCTCGGATGAATTTTTATATAATAACGAATTTTTGGGGTTACGTGATTATATTCAAGAGACCGTGGCCAATGAAATGCATCAATTTGACTAAAAAGGGATTCTTTTTAGGAAGAAATAGCTTATAATTATAAGTAAAAATAAAGAGATAGGTGGATAGGTACATGATAAAAATCGGATTAGATGCGATGGGTGGCGATTTTGCACCTGAGCAAACAGTGTTAGGCGCATATCAAGCCGTTAAAAAGTTTGATGATATTGAAGTCTATTTATATGGAATTGAATCTGAAATTCTTAAATTTATGAAGGAGCCTCATGATCGAATTCAAATCGTTCATTGTGAAGAGGTGATTCCAATGGATATTAAAGACCCAGCGATGGCTATCCGCAAATTCAAAGACTCATCGATGGTGCGTGCATGTAAGGATGCAAAAACGGGGGCGATTGATGCAGTTGTTTCGGCTGGAGCAACTGGGGCTTTAATTGCAGCGGGAACCTTAGTGGTGAAGCGTTTAAAAGAAGTGGAGCGTCCGGCATTAGCACCGGTAATGCCAACGATTAAAAAGAACAAATATACGATTTTATGTGACGCTGGAGCAACGAGCGATGCGAAACCACAATACTTATATCAAAATGCTAAAATTGCCTCTATTTATGCACGTGAGGTGATGCATATTCAAAATCCAACGGTTGCCCTATTGAACATTGGAACAGAAGATGGAAAGGGAACAGATTTACAAAAAGAAGCATTTGCCCTTATTTCAGCGGACCCATCGATTAATTTTGTTGGAAACATGGAAGGGAAAACCATGATTGCAGGAGAGGTCGATATTATTGTGGCAGATGGTTATTCAGGAAATATCGCTCTTAAATCGGTTGAGGGAACTTCAAAATCATTATTATCGTTAATTAAAGAAGAGTTTTTATCAACGACGCGTGGAAAAATTGGAGCGTTGTTATTAAAACCGGCAATTTCTCGTATTAAAAAACGCATGGATGCATCTGAAGTTGGAGGCGGAATTTTACTAGGGGTATCGGCTCCAGTTATTAAAGCACACGGATCATCGGATGCTACGGCGTTAATGAATGCCATTCGTCAGGCACGTGAAACGGTATCCAAAGACGTCGTGCGTAAAATTAGTGAGGCGTTAAAATCAAATTAATCAATTTCTTCGACGAAAATAGATTCTATTTTCGTCGAATTTTGTGATGTTGATTTGAATGGCTTGAGAAATAACAGGAAAAAGGTTATAATTACTTCACATTGAATGGAGGTGAGATTGTATGGCGTATTTAGATCAATTAACGGAGTTTTTAAATGAAAATAAGATACCTTTTAAACAACTTGATCGTTATTGTCAAGCCTTTACGCATTCATCATATGTGAACGAACATCGTCGTTATAAGATTGAAGATAATGAACGCTTAGAATATTTAGGTGATGCGGTCTTAGAACTAACGGTATCTAATTATTTATTTAATTTGAAACCTGCGTTATCTGAAGGGGAAATGACGAAGATCAGGGCCCAATTAGTCTGTGAGCCGTCTTTAGAATCTTACGCACGTAAACTTAATATTGGACAATTAATGTTACTCGGTCGTGGGGAAGAGAACTCAGGAGGTCGTGAACGTCCAACGGTGTTAGCCGATGCTTTTGAGGCCTTCTTAGGCGCTATCTACTTAGACCTAGGAATGGATGTTGTCTATCCATTTGTGCATGAGATTATTCATGAGGCGTATCAAAAAGGAACTGTGATGCATGTTTTTGATTATAAGAGTACATTGCAGGAACTTGTTCAAGCTGATTCTAAAAAAGCGATTGAGTATCGTATCGTATCAGAAAGCGGACCGGCGCATAACCGTTTATTTGAAGCGGCAGTTTTATTAGATGAAATTACGCTAGGTCGTGGAATGGGTAAAACCAAAAAAGAAGCAGAGCAACAGGCTGCTAAAGGTGCGATTGAAATTTTAGCAAAAACATGTGAAAAAAAATAATGGGAAGAGGCAGAACTTAGGAAAAAAGAGTTTTGCCTTTTTCTTTGGAGGAGTGAATGGTTGATGGCGTATTTTGTTGTGACGGGCGCTTCCTCAGGTATTGGGGAGGCAATGTGTGAAGTACTCGCCCGTGAAGGGCATTCATTAATATTAGTAGCCAGACGTCAATCTTTATTGGAAACGTTAAAAGAAAGACTGGAGAAATATGCAGGATGCCAGGTTGTGGTGATGCCAATGGATCTTTCGAACCCCGATGAGGTTTGTCGATTGTATGAGGCGTGTTTAGCCTACGACGTCATTGGTTTAGTCAATAATGCGGGGTATGGGTTATACGGAGAGTTTTTAGAATTAGATATTTCAGATGAATTTAATATGATTGATTTGAATATTAAGAGCGTTCATTATTTGAGCAAGCTATTTTTAAGACGATTTGTCGCACAGGATCGCGGCTATTTGTTAAACGTGGCGTCAACCGCGGCTTTTCAGTCTGGCCCATTGATGGCGTCGTATTACGCGAGTAAGGGGTACGTGTTGCAGCTGACGGAGGCGATTACGAAGGAGTTAGAGGCGAAAGGGGCATCGGTTGTTGTAAGTGCCCTCTGCCCGGGCCCTGTTGACACAGGGTTTCAGCAGCGGGCAAAGATCAAAGTAGCAAAATCTGCAATGAAGGTGCCGACTGCACATGAGGTGGCGAAGTATGCCTATTACGAATGGATGAAGGGGAAGACTCTGATTATTCCTGGGTATTCAAATCGTGTGTTATTGTTTTTGAATCGATTGATTCCAAGGAAGTTGGGGTGTCAGATCGTTTATCAAACGCAGCTGAAGAAAAAATAAGTGAAGATTCAAAGTCCCTCGATCAATTCGAGGGCTTTTAAAAAGGTAAACCCTCAACCGAAGGTTTAAAAAAATAGGGATTAAGGGTTGACCAAAGGAAAAAAAAGCGATATAATAAGAAATGTAAGGAAATGAATAATTTAATTAGCGCTTGTAGCTCAATTGGATAGAGCATCTGACTTCGGATCAGAGGGTTGTGGGTTCGACTCCTGCCAGGCGCGCCACTTTGAGAGAAAATCCTAATTATAGGAATTCATATAATAGAAAGTCTTCTAACACACAAGGTTGGAGGACTTTTTTTTATAGCTAAGGAGAGATGGGATGAAAAAGGATGAGTTATGGGAAGCTTACCGATTCGTTAATCCAATGATTGGAGATACCTATCAGGCGTGGTCATTTGGGGTAGAGGCAGATGAGTTGGCTAATTTAGTGGTAAGTGGACAGAAATGTGCAACCTCTTCTCTTTATGTTTGGTATGAGAGAGGTGAGGAAAGGTTACCGCAAGTTTCCGATTATAACATTATTTTAAACGGACGAGAAGAGGCCGTTTGTATCGTGGAGACGATTAAGGTGAGTATCGTTCCGTTTAATGAAGTAACTGAGGAGCATGCGTTTAAAGAGGGGGAAGGTGATCGACGCCTAGAGACGTGGCGAACGACTCACCGCGATTTTTTTTCTAAGGAACTTTTAGAGATGGGACTTCACTTTCATGATGAGATGCCTGTTGTCTGTGAAGAGTTTCAGGTCGTTTATAAACCATAAAAAAATTCACCTCGCCTTGAGGTGAATTTTTTATCAGTGAAAGATATTTTAGCGTGGGAATCAGGGAAGATTCCCATTGTAGATGTTAGATATCCCGTATCTACCTTTTCATTATGGAAGATTTGAAGAGAATTATTCAGGAATATAATAGTTGTTTTAAAAAAATGGATATGAGAAATCGGTCGCAACCTAATGAATATTGGCATATTAAGGAGTTGAATAGTTTTTTTTACTCGTGTAAAATTATAATTTAGTTATATGTTTTAATGAGTTTTGAAAAAAATAAGGAGTTAGGGGAGAAATTATGAGTACAGCGTATCATGCGAAGTATTTAGCGAATAAGTTAACGTTACGAAATCCTGGTAATGATGCGAAGCGTCTAGGAAATACGTTATTTAATGCTTCAATTAATTTAAATCCACATCAGATTGAAGCAGCAATGTTTGCTTTTAAATCTCCAGTTAGTAAGGGCGTTATTTTAGCTGATGAAGTTGGTCTTGGAAAAACAATTGAAGCGGGATTAATTATTTCACAATATTGGAGTGAAATGAAACGTAAAATTCTTGTGACTGCACCAGCATCTTTAGTTAAGCAGTGGCAGGCAGAGTTAATTGATAAATTTAATATTCCGAGTGAAGTCATGGATTCCAAGGCTTTCAGAAAGTATGAAAAGGAAAATTATTATAATCCCTTTGTACAGGAGAATAAAGTGATTATTGCATCTCATCATTTTGTAAGTAATATGAAGGACAAAGTGAAATTAGCAAACTTTGATTTAGTCATTATTGACGAGGCGCATAAACTTCGTAATGTTCATATGAAAAACAATCAAATTGCTAAAAATATTAAAGAGGCTACTGAAAAAAGTAAGAAAATTCTATTAACGGCGACGCCATTACAAAATTCACTAATTGAGTTATATGGGTTATCAATGTTAATCGATGAAAATATTTTTGGAGACAAAAAGTATTTCCAACATCGTTATATGCACGCTTCTCAAATTTATATGGATGAGTTGCGTGAACGGTTAAGTTATTTTGTTCATCGAACATTACGTAAACAAGTCACACAATACATTAATTATTCAGAGCGTAAAGCACAAACATTTAGTTTTTCACCAAGTAAAGATGAGCAACTCTTATATGAGTTAATCACGGATTATATTCAGGATGAAGAAACGTATGGAATTAATAAGCGTCAACGTCATTTAGTTGAAATGGTGTTACGTAAAATTTTATCATCTTCAACTTATGCATTAATCGGAACGTTAGAGGGATTCAAACAACGTCTTCAATTAATGTATGAAACAGCTGATCAAGATCAATTAAATGATTGGTTAGAGCAGCTACGTGATCAGGATGATTTTGATGAAGATGAGTTTATTAAAATGGAGAATCAAGAGCAGGATGAGTCGCTTGATTCAGAAAAACTATTAGCAGAAATTAAACTAATCGATGAATTCATTGAGATTGCTAAGCGTATCACCGTCGATAGTAAGGCAATGAAATTATTAGAGTCATTGAATTATGCGTTTGAACAATTAGAAAAAACAGAAGGGGCGAACCGTAAAGTTCTTATTTTTACGGAATCACGTAAAACACAAGATTATTTATATTCCTTCTTAAAAGAAAATGGGTATGATAAAATTGTTCGTTTCTCAGGACAAAATAATACGGAAGAAGCAATTCAAATTTATAATAACTGGATTCAAAATCCTAAAAATGCCGACTTTAAACGAAATACTCGTCAAACAAATATGAGACAAGCTCTTCTTGATTACTTTAAAGAAGAAGCAGAAATAATGATTGCAACGGAGGCTGGAGCAGAAGGGTTGAATATGCAGTTCTGTTCAGTTCTAATAAACTATGATTTACCGTGGAACCCTCAACGTATTGAACAACGTATTGGTCGTTGTCACCGTTATGGCCAAAAATGTGATGTTGTTGTGATTAACTTCTTAAATAACAAGAACTTAATTGATCAACGAGTATATGATTTATTGACTGCTAAGTTTCATTTATTTGAAGGGGTCTTTGGTTCATCTGATGAAGTACTTGGGAATTTAGAAAACGGAACTGATATTGAAAAAGAATTAATGAAAATTTATACCTCATGTCGTACTCCAATGGAAATTGAGCGAGCATTTAATGAGTTACAAGAGATGTTTAAAGACGATATCGATTCAAAGATTAAAGAAACACGCCAAGCTCTTATTGACAACTTTGATGAAGATGTTCATGCAAAGTTTGCAAATACGGTCGAAAAGACCCAACAACAGTTACAAGATATTGAGCAGGATTTTTGGCAATTGACACGGTATCAATTAAAAGATGTAGCAACATTTAGTAATGATTATACGTTTACAATAAATGAGGATATTATTAGTGATGCAACAGGGGCATATACTTTAATTTCAAAGCAAGGTGCTGATAACGATGATTATCGTACCTATAGAATGAATAGTGATTTAGGTGAATATGTCATTGATACAGCACTTCAAGCGATGGAAAATGAAGATTATGTGACGTTTGATATTACGAACTATCCATATAATATTACGGCTTTGAAAAATTTAGTAGGCCAAACTGGATATTTAAGTTTAAATAAACTAAGTATTCAATCGTACGAAGTTGAAGAATATCTCTTCATTAATGGGTTACTTGATAATGGTGAGACAATTGATACGGAACTAGGTGAGAAGTTATTTAGGTTAGATGGTCAAATTATTGAAAAGGATTCAGTACCTAGTGAAATGAGAATACGACTTGGGGCTGATGCTGAGATTTATGGAAATACGATTACTAATGAAGTCATTGAATGTAATAATCAGATTTATCGTGAAGAAACAAAACGTATTACTAAATGGGCAGATGAATTGGTTGAGAGTTTAAATCTTGAAATCAGTTCATTAAGGAAACAAATTAAAGATAAACAACGTCAATTTGATAATGCGAAAACAACCGTAGAGATGGAAGAATTAGATGCTGAAATTAGTAAAATAAAAAGGGAATTAAAACGTAAGCGTGATGAACTAGGGGATAAAGAAGATGAAATTGATGAGCAGCGCCGAAAAATGATGTCAGATTTACGTAAATCTAGTTACAAGGGAGCTAATCTAGAAAATCTGTTTATGATTAAATTTAAGATTATTTAAATTGCTCGGAAGGAGCTTCAAATGAGTCAAATACAGTATACAACTAATCAAGCGTATATTCCTTTTTTATTTTTAGAAATTAAAAAAGGATGTCGACTATATCTAGAAAACAAATTAATTGATGAGATTTACCAATATACGATGGAAGAAAATACGTTTCAAACGACTAGTATTAAACGCAGACAGGAGTTTAGTAGTTTTGTGTGCAAGAGAATAGGGGCTCTAGACAGTTATTTAGTTAGAGAGATTAGTCAATCTGGTTCTGAGATCGGACGATTACTTTGTTTATATGCCCTAATGAAAACAGATGCGTTATTCTTTGAGTTCATGTATGAGGTGTATCAGCAAAAGTTACTTTTAAGACAAGAATATATAGAACCTAGTGAGATGCTAGCTTTTATTCGAGAAAAGTC
Organism: Turicibacter sp. St.80E1; assembly: GCF_059728495.1. Lineage (NCBI taxonomy): Bacteria > Bacillati > Bacillota > Erysipelotrichia > Erysipelotrichales > Turicibacteraceae > Turicibacter > Turicibacter sp. St.80E1. The sequence goes on from NZ_AP039386.1 coordinate 854,815, forward strand.
AATGGAAAGTGAGACAGTTGCCAATTGGAGTGATGCAACAGTTAAACGCTTATTGAGTGGTTATCGTAACTCAATGGTTGAAGGAGGCGCCGCCTCAAAAGAAAAAAGTAAATTAAAAGTAACGCCTGCATATCTACCAGAACACATTAAGGAACATTTAGTTCGTTCAGGTGATGAAAAATATGTTAAGGCCATGTTAGGTGATAGATAATGACAATTTTACAGCAACGCTTAGAACAAATCATTCCTCGTATTAAATCCGATGGTTTTTTTGAGGGACGACAACTAGGGAATGAATTGAATTTTCATATTTTTGACTATGATCCAAAAGATGAAATGTTAGTTCGGGATTATATTGAGTTTATTAAACGAAAGTTAAATAAAGCGCACGAACCTTATCATATAATTGAAATTAATTTATATCAAGCCATTATTGATATCTTAAATGAAAAGGGATTTTTAGAGAAAAACTTTGAGTTTGAAGAAAAAAAAGGTTCAGAGTTTGTGTTTGATAAAACGAGAAAAGCCTTGCGATTAACATTAAATAATGATTTACTAGTTAACTATATTAAAGAAAAAGTAGGGCCAAATCATATTGTTTTTATTACAGGTGTCGGACAAGCTTATCCTATTATTCGTTCACATAGTATTTTGAATAATTTGCATCATGTATTAGATCAAAATCCATTAGTGATGTTTTTCCCTGGCCGTTATGATGGACAAAGTTTATCATTATTTAACCTAATAAAGGATGATAATTATTATCGTGCATTTCGATTAGTGGATTAGCACTAGGTAAAGGAGATGGAGAAATTGAAGTTAAGTGAATTATATTTAAAAGAGATTGATCGTGATATTAAAGGGGTTATTAAAGTTGGACAGGATGATGAGTCAAATATTTATACAGAATTAGATGAGTATGTTGTAACTGATGAATTATTAAAACATTTTGAAACTTTTTTTAATGCCTATCATCGTGGCGTAGAACAGCAAACGGATAAGATGGGTGTTTGGATTTCAGGGTTCTTTGGATCAGGTAAATCACATTTTTTAAAAATTTTATCTTATGCCTTAGCTAATAAAACAGTGGATCATAAATCAACGTTAGACTTTTTTAAAGATAAAATTACGGATACAACAATTATTAAAGATATGACGTTCGCATCGAATTTAACAACAGATGTGATGTTATTTAACATTGATGCTAAAAGTACAGCAACGTCTAAAAATGATAAAGAAGCTATTTTTCATGTCTTCAATAACGTGTTTAATGAAATGCAAGGATTTAGTGGAATTACTCCGTGGTTAGCGGATTTCGAGCGTTATTTGACAGAAAAAGAGAAATATGAAGAATTTAAAGTAAATTTTGAAGATATTTATGGAAGTTCGTGGGTTGAAAGCCGAGAAGATGCCGATTATATTGCTGATGAAATCGTAGAAGCTTACGTTAAAACATTAGGTGTGACAGAAGAAGCAGCACGTCACTGGATTGAAAATGCCGAACAGAATTTCACCCTAAATATTGAATTATTTGCTAAACGAATTAATGAATACTTAGAAAAGAAGGGGCCTGCCCATCAAATTGTCTTTTTAGTCGATGAGATTGGCCAATACATTGGAGAAGATTCTAAGCTAATGCTAAATCTTCAAACAGTAGTAGAAGAGTTAGGATTACGTTGTCACGGTCGTGTTTGGGTCTTAGTTACGAGTCAACAAGATATTGATGCAGTCGCTGAAAAAGTCAAGGGGAACGATTTCTCTAAAATCTTAGGACGTTTTGATACCCGTTTAAGCTTATCAAGTCGAAACGTTGATGAAGTGATTCGTAAACGTTTATTAGAAAAAAATGAAGTAGCAAAAGCAACATTGAATGACTTATTTATTCAACAACAATCATCCTTAAAAAACCTATTAACGTTCAGTAGCGATACGGCTGAAATGAAGATTTATAGCAGTGCTCAAGAATTTATTGATTTCTATCCATTTATTCCATATCAATTTAAATTACTTCAGCAAGTTTTTAATGGGATTCGTATTAAAGGAGCTTCAGGAAAGCATTTATCAGAAGGAGAACGTTCATTATTAAGTGCCTTCCAAGAATCCGCCATTCAAAATATGAATGAAGAATTAAGTTATTTAATTCCATTTAGTACGTTCTATAAAACAATTGAATCCTTCTTAGAACCAACAGTTGTACGTGCGATTGCAAATGCAATAGATAATGAACGCTTAACAGATTTTGATGTTGAAGTTTTAAAAGTGTTATTCTTAGTGAAATATGCGAAAGAAATTAAAGCGAAGAAAGAAAATATTACAACACTCATGATATCTAACATTCATGAAGATAAATTAGAGTTAGGTAAGAAGATTGAAGAATCATTAAAGCGTCTTACACATGAAACTTTGATTCAACAAAATGGAGAAATTTATGATTTCCTAACAAATGATGAACAAGATATTAATCGTGAAATTAAAAACATTTCCATTGATTCTACAGCAATTGTAAAAAAAGTCGGAGAGATAATTGTTGAAGAAATTTATAAAGATCCTAAATATCGTTTAAATAAGTATTATAACTTTAACTTAACCCGCAAAATTGACGATATTAATTTAAGTCCAAAAACATATGAAATTGGATTTAATATTATTACACCTTATTATGAAGATTACAGAGAAATTGATTTAAAATCAAAATCAACACGTGAACATTGTTTGATTATTCAGTTACCTGCCGATACGATTAATTATTTAAACGAGATTGAAGAGTCATTAAAAATTAAAAAATTCGTTCAATTAAAAAGTGGAACAAATTTAAGTCCTGAAATTCAAAGTATTGTCACACGAAAGGATAGGGAAAAAATCGAACGATGTGAGCGTGCCCGTAGTTATTTAAAAGAAGCCTTAAAGTCAGCTAAAGTTTATGCAAATATGCAAGAAGTAACAATTAATGCTAAAGATCCAAAAGAGAGAATTAATGATGGATTAAAACTGATGATTGATGCATTATTTAATAAGCTTGGATATATTGAACAGCATTTTGAAAGTTCAAAACAACTAGAAGATTGGTTAGTTCAACCACACCACATGAGTACGCTAACCTCAAATAGTAAAATGGAATTGATTCAATATATTCAAACTCAACAAATGAAACTATCAGCCTTAACGATTAAAGAGGTCCTAGATAAATTTTCACAGCCACCATTTGGATGGTTAGAGTTAGATACAGTGGGACAACTTATCTCATTATATAAAGATAAACAACTTAACTTTAAATATAATCATGAATATTTAAATACAGAAAACCCTAAGAAGTTTATTGAATTATTAACGAATTCAAATTATACAAATCGTGTGGCTATCGAACGTCGCGAATTCATTGAGACTAAACTACTTAAAGTGGTTAAAGGATTAATGAAAGAATTGTTTGATTTATTTGTAACGGAAGATGAAGATCAATTAATGAATGATTTTAAACAAGAGGTTCAAAAAGAATTAAATACGGTTGTACGATTAATTGATAAAACGGAACAGGGAGTATACCCTGGCTATGAAACGTTATTAGATGGAAAAGAATTGTGCGAACGAATCTTACAAGAAAAGAATTTGAAATCTGTTTATCAACTAGTATATAAATTAGAAGATGAGTTATTAGACTACCATGACGATGTTGAATCGATTAAAGCATTCTATCAAGGAGAACAACTAGTAACCTATCAAAAAGCATTAAATGTTATTAAATTGTATGAACGAAATTCAGACTATTTACAAACCGAAGAAATTGCAGAAGCAATCGGACAACTTAAACAAATTACAAGTGTAAAAGAGCCATACAATAAAATTCAAAATGTTCATGCGTTAAAGAAACAATTTGATGATAATTTTAAACTAGCGACAGAGGAGCAGGCAAAGCCATTACTCAATCAAATAAAGGAAGACAAAGCATCGTTATTGACCTATGCCAATAATCTAGAATCAAAACAAGCTGTGATTTCTAAAATTAATTCTCGATATGACGAATCAGAGCAACGTTTATTAAATCCAACCTCATTTGATATGATTTTTGCTGAAAAATATAAACTCGATTCATTAAAAGAAAATTTATATAAAGAAATCACTGTAACACTGGATCGAGAAAATAAAAATCGAATCCAATCCGCAGGAATTAAAGAAGAAACACAACCTGTTGTATCGAAGAAAAAACGTAAAATTTATCGATTAAATGAAATTACTAAAAAATTAAAAACCATTGAAACCGAACGTGATATTGATGTTATTTTAACTGAATTAAAGAAAGAATTAGAAGCCCAATTACAAGATGATACAATCATTGAATTATGGTAATAAGAAAGAGCATCCAAAGCATTTTGGATGCTCTAAAAATGAGGTGAAAAGATGAATAAAACAGCGATTAAAAAGTTTGCGGTAGAATCGCGTCAAAAATTAATAAAGAGTGTGATTGAATGTTTAGAAGAACTAGGAATCACAGATAAAGAAGTTGTAGAGTTAGTCGAATTAGGTGGAGTTTATACTATTAAAACACAAACTCTAACTGAATCTCAAAAGAAAAATCGAGATACAATCATACAAAAAATTCAGGAAAAAGGCTATGAACCTTTTGTAGAAGAAATTGCATATACATGGTTTAATCGTATTATTGCGATTCGTTATATGGAAGTCAATGACTATCTTCCATTTAGAACACGTGTCTTATCTTCAGACGTTCCAGGAAAAGTTGATCCTGATATTATCACAGAGATTGCCGATCATATCGAAGAATTAGAATTGAATCGAGATAAAGTAATTGAATTAAAAGAGCACAATAGGCAGGAAGAATTATTTAAATATGTTTTTATTAAAGTATGTAATTACTTTGGACAAGTATTACCCGTTATGTTTGAGCAAATTGAAGATTATACGGAATTATTATTACCATCAGTGATGATTTCAAATGGTTCAGTTATTAAAGACATGATTGAGTTAGTACCAGAAGAAGATTGGACAAACCAAGTTGAGATTATCGGATGGTTATATCAATATTACATTTCTGAGAAAAAAGATCAAGTATTCGCAGATCTGAAAAAAAATAAAAAGATTACAAAAGAAAATATTCCAGCAGCTACTCAGTTATTTACACCTGAATGGATTGTAAAATACATGGTAGAAAATTCATTAGGGCGCCTCTGGTTAGAAGGGCATCCAAATAAGGATTTAAAATCAAAATGGAAATATTATTTAGAAGAATCAGAACAAGAAGACATTGTTAAAAGTGGGCTAGAAAAAATAAAAAAGGAAAAGGAAATATTAACACCAGAGGATTTAACCCTCATTGATCCAGCTATGGGGAGTGGACATATTTTAGTCTATGCATTTGATGTTTTATATCAGATTTATCAAAGTGTAGGTTATTCAGAAAAAGAAATCCCACGTTTAATTTTAGAAAAAAATATTTATGGATTAGATATTGATGATCGTGCCAGGCAATTAGCATATTTTGCACTAATAATGAAAGCAAGAAGTTATTCCCGTCGATTATTTAAAGATATAGAAAGAAATAGTATTCAAATTAATATTTTTTCAATTCAAGATAGTACTGAAATCACAAAAAAAGAGATTAAACGAGTTACAACTAGTAATATCTTACTAGAGCGTAATTTAACGCACTTAGTAAATTCTTTTGTGAATGCAAAAGAATTTGGGTCTTTAATAGAAGTCGATTCTTTAGATTTAGATTATTTAACGGATACATTAAGTAATTTAACAAATAAGGAACTTATACTATTTGATAATAATGAAATCCTTATTAAATTAAATTATTTATTAAAGCAAGCAGCGTTGTTAAGTAAAAAATATGATGTATGCGTGAGTAATCCCCCCTATAAAACGAGATCAGATTTAAGTCCTAAATTAGATCGGTTTATTCAGGAAAAATATAAGGATTATAAGAATGATTTATATACAGCATTTATTAAGCGTTGTATCTCTCTTACAAAAAAAAATGGATATACCTCAATGATTACACAGTCGAGTTTTTTATTTAAGTTTCAATTTAAACCAATTAGAATGGATCTATTGAAAAATGTAAAGTTTGAAAATTTAGTTAAACTTGGGGCAGGAACATTTGATGAAATTAAAGGGGAAGTGGTGCAATCAGTTATATTTACTATAAAAAATTGGATACAATATAACTATAAATTACTATACCTTGATTTAACCCAATATAAAAGTACAAATGAAAAAGAGGATAAGTTTATCTCCTTTGCTAAGTCATCGAATAAGGAAAGTTGTATGGTTGGAAAATTAGAGTGTGATGGTGATTGTCTTTTGACGGCCACTGATTCTAATTTAAAAAGAGAACATATAGAAACCAAAATTGGAAGCCAACCAGGTAGCAACTTAATTAGATATTGGTGGGAGCAGAAACTTGATTTTCCATATGTAAAATATAATAAGGGAGGGCTATATAGGAAATGGTATGGTAATAATTTATGGGTCTTAAAATATGGTGAAGACGGAGAGTTTGTTAGGAAAAATAACGGGAACCTATCTGGTAAAGATTACTATTTTAAGCCGCATATTAGTTGGACAAGAGTATCTTCACGGATGAACCTAAGATATTACGAGGAATGTGCATTTGATAATACTTCGCCAGCTATTGTAACCAATCAATTATATTTGTTGGGATATTATAATTCGATAGTTGCAGAGAAGAATAGGCTTGAAATGTATCAAGGTAATAAGATTGAAAGTGGTCATATAAAGTCTATCGCTCCTTTGGTTCTAGCAGAAGTAGATATTAAAGAGAGAGTAGAACAACTTGTTTCGGAAAATATTGAAATTTCAAGATACGATTGGGATTTATCAGAAATATCGTATAATTTTAAGAAAAATGGTTTGTTAATTTTTAAATCTGATGATTTAGAAATGTCTTTTAAGAATTACTCCTTATTTCTAGTTAATCAAACCCAAAAGTTAAAAACCAATGAGGAAGAGTTGAACCGTATATTTATTAAAGCATATAATTTTGAAGAGAAATTATCCTCTGAAATAAATCTAAATGATATTAAGCTTAAAAGGGGGGATTTTGATGAAGAAATAAAATCTTTTATCTCTTATGCTGTAGGGTGTATTATGGGGCGCTATTCATTAGATGAAGAAGGATTGATTTTTGCAGGTGGGGATTTTGATGAAAGTAAATATCAAACCTTTAAAGCAGATGAGGATGGGATAATTTTAATTAGTGATACAGAATATTTTGAAGACGATTTACTGAATCGGTTTGTTGCGTTTGTGAAAGTTGTTTACGGTGAAGAGACACTTGAGGAGAATTTAAACTTTATTGCAGATACAGAATGTTTTAAACGTAAATCTACTGAAAGTTCACGTGATTGCTTACGTCGCTATTTCTTAAAAGGATTTATGGAGGATCACTCGAAGGTATATCAAAGGCGTCCAATTTATTGGATGTTTGATAGTGGAAAACAAAATGGATTTAAAGCTTTAATTTATATGTATCGTTATAATGAAGATATGGTAGCTAAGGTGCGTACAGATTATTTGCATCCCCTACAACGTAAGTATGAAGCAGAACTTGAGCGTTTAGATCACTTAATTAACTTTGATAATATTTCGGCTTCTGAAAAAGGGAAAGCGAAAAAGTTACAAGAAAAGCTTCATAAGCAATTAGATGAGTGTACACAGTATGATTTATTATTAGCCCATGTAGCCCATCAACGTATTCCTTTAGATTTAGATGATGGAGTGAAAGTAAATTATCAAAAGTTCCAAAATATTGAGTTGACAACAGATAGTTCATCAAACTCTAAAAAAGGTGACTTATTATACAAAGTCAAGATGTAATTATTTATAGGAATGAAAAAGTATAGTAAAATAGAGTCGAAAGACTCTATTTTTATTTGGAAAAGAAGGTGTAGTATGGAGTTAAACGGGATTATTACAGAGTTAGAACAACTCTTTCAACAACCATTAAAAGATGGATATAAACGAAAAATTATTATTTGGCATGATTCAGAGCAAGAGTTTTTGGAAAATATTAATGACTTACAAATTGATGGTGTAAAAGTGTAAGCACGTAATAATAACACGGATACAAAAATAGCTACCACTCCTGTAAACTAAAGGTACAGAGTTGGTAGCTATTATTTTATATTGTTACCGACAAATCTCTTGGACTGTTTTTGCCCATGGCAAAAAGTCCACCAATACGCCTGGATTTCGTATGAAGTCCGTATTAGGTAGTTTTTCAAAAAGATAAGTGAGATATTTGGATGGATTTAGATTATTTTCCTTGGCTGTCTCAATGATAGTATATGCCATCGCATTGGCAGTCGCACCCTTCATACTGGTTGAAAAAAGGTAGTTTTTACGGCCAATCGCGATAGGGCGAATTGCTTGTTCAGCTAGATTATTCGAGGCTTCAAGATTTCCATCATCTAAAAAGCGCAAAAGCTCTACCTTTTGATTGAGGGCATACATAACCGCTGTTTGAAGTTTTCCTTTCATCACATAGAAGGATTCGAGCCACTTGAAAAATTCTTCGATGACTGGTTTGATGATCAGTTGGCGCTGTTTTTGACGTTGCTCAGGAGATAAATCTTTAATCGTCTTTTCAAAACGAAAGATTTGATCGCAGTATTCGACTGCCTTTTTTGCCTTACCATTATTCCCAGGTATCTCAAAAAACTTTCTTCTGACATGAGCCCAACATCCAACTAATTTCACGTTGGGAATATTTTTATAGCCCGAATACCCATCACAGTGAAGATAACCTTTAAATCCTTCTAAGATAGTGGTTGCCACCGCGCGTTCACGTGTTAGATCAGCGTGGTAATAAGCTACAGGATGTTGGGCATTTTTGATGGTTCTAAATAACCAAATCCTTGATTGAGAGGTGGCAGGTTTTCCATCCGCTCGATTTAAAATTTGATACGGTGTTTCATCTGCGTGTAAAACGGTCTGTTGAACTAGTTCATCTCTCAATCGCTCATAAATCGGAAGTAACCAATCATAAGAGGTAGTGATTATCCAATTTGAGAGCGTCTTATCACTCACACTTAATCCATAGCGTGCCCATTCTGATACTTGTCGATAACAAGGAATACTTAAGACATATTTTTGATGAAAAACTTCAGCTAACACACTCGCTCCGGCAAAGCTTCTTTGAATCGGAGCTTTTGGAGTTTCGGCACAACGAATCGGTTTAGCTTCGATCGATGCATCATGACAATCACATGCATACGCGTAACTAATGTATCGCTTTTTATATAATCGGGCTGGAACGAAACAAACTTCGTCACGAATGACCTTTTTTCCTATCCGTTTCATTTCGTTTCCACAATTTGTACATAAGCAGTCTTCTCCATGTAATTGACAATGGATTTCCTCAATCGGTAAGTCCTTGATTAATTCTGCCTTCCTTCCCTTTTGTTTTTTACGTCGATAGGTTATTTCTTCGACGGTTTGGTCTTCAGTTGTCTCTGTCTCTTCAAAAAATTATCTGGATTAAATAATGAAATTTGGCCATCGGCTACTTTAGTCTTTTCACTCGAAGATCCAAATAGTTTTTTAGTCATGCATTGAATTTGTTCATTTAATTGGCGAACTTGTTCTAAAAGTTCTTGATTTTGCGCAAGTAAGTCTTTGTTTTGTTTCATTAATTGTTGTTCAAGTTCTGTCATCAAATTCGCCTGCTTTCAAAAAGGTTTCGTTGTAAGATTAGTATACCTAATCTTACAACTTATGAAAATAGAAATAAGAGATTTTTGTCGAAAATCCCTTATTTCTATTAGTATAAACATCCTGTTTTAGCAGGTTTAATGGCTTTGGGTTGTTGAATGGATAACCCCTCTAATAACCAACGGAGTTCTTGGGCCGTTAATTTCTTAACTTCGTCTTGATCTTTAGGCCATTGTAAATTTCCATTTTCAATTCGTTTGTACAATAACATAAATCCATCACGATCCCAGTACAAAGCTTTATATCGATCCTTTTTTCTTCCACAAAACAAGAAGATGGCATCATTAAATAAATCTAAGTTGTATTTATCCGAGACAACACTAGCTAAACCGTCAATCCCACAACGCATATCAGTATGGCCACAAATGATAAAGATATTTTGAACCGTAGTAAAATCAACGAGCATACTTAGACATCTCCGCTAGAACAGTATGTAAGATATATTTGTTCACACCATTGTAAAACGTAACTTCAGCATCCTTAATTTTAAAGTGACAAACAGGTGTATTTTTATTAGTCTCAGATACTGAATTAGACTTTAAATTAGAGTCACTCAATGCGACTGGAACTATAATAGGATTTTCTTTCATAAAAAATAGACCTCCTTTTCTTTGATAGCTACAGTATAGCTCAAAGATGGAGGTCATAATAGACATGTTTATATTACGTGCTTACGTAAAAGTCATTCAATACCATTATGACAATGCGTTTAAAGTGCGTTATCAAATTGAAATGGAATATGCTAATCAAAATATTTTATTATATGTGCCATATGATAAAAAAGATGAATCGGAAGATGATCCATTAATGGATATTTATTTGTATAGTGAGTTTTATTTAAGTGATTCAACCGCTATTTTATTACGTTCATTAAATTTATCGGAGGAGTACCGTTCAACGATTGAAAAATACGCTATATTCTTTAAAAATAAATCACGAAAAACGAAGTTTCAAAAGTTAGTTCAGAAACAGTTTAATTTAAATAAGGATATCATACAGCTATGTATCATAGGGAGTTTATTAAATTGTCCAGCAGATTTTAATGAAGTTTTAATGACATTAATTAAACATGAGGTAGAAGCTGAAGGTGCAAATGAAGCAATTACTTTACTACGAAAGTTTGAGGCAGGTGATTACTTGTGGACTGTTCTCCAACAACGTTTTGGATATATCACAGAGACGCCTTCATTGAATGAATTTATTTCATTATTATTTATGACGTATATCAATGAAACAACAACATTAGAAATCGGGTCAGAATTGCCAGAAAAATTATTAATCAATAAACAAAATACACGTATTTTTATGGAAACTTTAATGAAGTATGAACCTGTTGACTATGATGACCTAGCGAATAAAATGTATGAACACTTAAAAATTCAATCTATATTAAACGATGCTTCAACTGAAGCAATTCAATATAGTGGGACATTTAAAGAATTTGATCAGTTTATTCTTAGTCATTTAAAAGATCAGTTAGTACAACGTATTTATAATCCAGACGTTATTAAATCGGTCATTGCTGAACGTCAATCGCTTCATTTCTTTCAACAGTATGAAGCAGAATATACAAGTATTTGGTCGGCCATTGAGTTCTTTGAACATTTACCTCATTCAAATGAATCAACTGTTAATAAGTTGTATAACCGTTATTTAGAATCGGATTATCGAGTGGATCAAGCTTACCGTAAATTTTATGATGCCTATGATCAGTTAACGATGAGTGATGATTTTGAAACATTAAAAAATTTAATTGAAACCATCTATGTGAATGACTATTTATCAAAATTAAGTCTTGAGTGGTCAACGGCTTTTAGTAGCAGAGGAACTAAATGGGAAATCGATGATGTTAAATACCAGAAGAACTTCTTCTTTGAACATATGCCTCGTGAAACAGAAAAGCCAAAAGAATGCGGCGTCGTAATCATTTCTGATGGCTTACGTTACGAAGCAGCGGATGAATTAAAAGATAAATTAATTAAACAAGGTAAGATTCGTCCAAGTAGTTTAACGCTTACTTCGATGCAATCAGTGATGCCTTCGATTACTGAATTAGGAATGGCAGCCATGTTACCACGTCAAAATCTATTAAAAATGAATGACCATGGAAAAGTCTTTATTGCTGACATAGATTCAAATGGCCTTGAGAATCGTAAAAAAATCTTAAACGACGAATTGAAGCGAACAGCTTATCGATATGATGAGATTATTCATTTAAATCGAACAGACTTTAAAAAGTTATTTACAGACAAAGGGATTGTCTATATTTATCATAATACGATTGATGCAGTGGGTGATCATGCAGCAAGTGAAAAGGACGTCTTTAAAGCTGTTAATCAAACATTTGATGAATTAAATAAATTAATTGCTAAAATTAATCAAGGTAAAATATCACGAATTAAACAACTTTACATCACGTCTGATCATGGCTTCTTATACCAAGTCAGTCCAATTTCTGAAATTGATAAACTGTCACGTGAGAAATTAAATGTAATTAAAGAGAAACGTCGTTATATGCTCTCAAAAGAGCCACTTAACATTGATGGAACATTGACGTTTGATATTAGCTCGACTGTCAATACACCAATGTACGCAACTGTCCCAAGAGGAAATATGAGATTCAAAACTCAAGGAGCGGGAGTTAACTATGTTCATGGTGGAGCAATGCCACAAGAATTCATTGTTCCATTATTACACTACAAAGTAACTGAAATTATTGATATTGAAACAGTTAATGTTATTTGTCGAAACCTGAATAATATAATTAAGAATTATGATGTAGCAATTCAACTGATGCAAACAGATAAAGTAGGGGGAGATCTTCTCCCGTTTCATTGTAAGGTTTACTTTGAAGACTCAGAAGAGCGAGTGATTTCAAGTGAAGTACGATTAGTTGCTGATAGCACTGCAGATAAAATAGATTTTCGTATGTATAAGGTTGAACTCGTACTCATGAATAAACGCTATAAAAAAAATGAGATGATTACCTTGGTTGTTGAAAATGAGCAGACCGGAGAAAGAACGAATTATCCTTTTTATGTAGATATAGTACCCGATGAGTATTAGAAAAAAGATTTTCGCACCTTTTGTTCATTTACCAAGGATGATATGAATAAAGGTAAAAAAATTTTTATCAAGAATTAATTATTGAACGTAAAGGTTGCACGGTTCCTACAGGAGTTATTTAATTTATTTAGTTCGTCTTCTATAAGATAGTTCGTACTTATTTTATAGATTATCTATGTATTCCATATTCCGTTTTGGAAATAATAAACATGAATTACTAAAATAAAATTAAATAGATTTTTTCCGATACTGATATGGGAGAAAGAGGTGAATGACGGATGTCTAAAAACCCAGTTCGGCAGCATCATGTTCCACAAACTTATTTGAAAAACTTTTCTTTTCAGAAAAGGGAGCAATTTAAAACATACACATTGGATATGAAGACGAGAAAGATATTTGAGGCTAATATAAAAGATATAGCGGTAGAAAAGGATTTTTATACGGTAAACTTGTGCGCAAATAAATATGCCTGGGAAAATTTTTATGCTACACATATAGAACCTATGATGGGGACTAGTGTTAAGAGGCTTATTCAACAGGTAACAAATAATCTGGTTCAAGATAATGCGTATATTATTAATCAAGAATGTAAAATGAGCTTATCAATTATTATAACCTTCCAATTATTGCGTTGCCTAAAGGCGCGTGATTATTTACTAACGATTGCCCCAGATATAGAAGAAAACGTGTTAGATAAGATAAAGGAATTGTTTATGGGAAAAGGGGATGAGAAGTTAGATAACCAACTAAAGAATTATAAAATCTCTGATGATTTGCGTCGTTGGTCATTTATGAGTGGAACACTTAATGAAGAGCTAATAAGTAAAATAGTTACCCTTTTGTCGAATCGTTATTGGTGTATTTATAGAATTACAGGAAAAGGGCATTTTATATCAAGTGATAATCCTGTTATGTTTTTAAATTACAGAACAGGAAATGTAGGTTTTGGGGAAGGGTTAGAAAATAGTTGTGTGTATTATCCGATTTCTTCTAAACTTCTGGTTGCTGTTTATCCGAAAGAATTTATTTACGAAGGTTGTAAAATAATTGATGGAAGACTTATATTTATTAATGAAAAGGATGTCAATGGGTTTAACCTTAAACATGTAAGACAATGTGATCGACAATGCTTTTGCTCAAAGAAAGAAACTCTTCAATATTTGTTGAATCAACAGGAATAGAATTAGGAAAAATTAAATAATAATTTGAGCTTTAGGGCAGATTAAACGGTGGATAATCGCTTCTCCCCAGCATAGAACCCTCATGATTATTTTAAACGGTAAACTTATTTACCGTTTTTTGCAATTTAAGATAGGCGAAATAACATTTTCCTAAAATGGATAATAGAATCATCAAAACTTTAGATAATCAAAAAAAGGAAATGGCCTCTAATGAGCGTATTTATAAGAGAGGGGATTAGTTGTAATCTTGAATATGCTATAATAGAGGAGGTTTGTTAAATGCCCTATCAACGAAAAAGAACGTTACAAGAATTAAATTTATCGGATGACTTTTTGTTTTCTAAAGTTTTTTCAGATGCAGAGGTTTGCCGGCAAGTGTTAGAAAAGATTTTGAAGGTTAAGATTAAAAGCATTAAATTTGTGGAAAGCCAAAAGTCCATTGATTTAGTAATGGAGAGTAAAGCGATTCGGTTAGACATTTATGTTCAAGATGAAGAGGAAACCATTTATAATGTAGAGATGCAAAGAGGAAAACATAAAAACCTAGCGAAGAGGAGTCGATATTATCAAGGAAGCGTCGATTTGGACTTTATTCAAAAGGGCAGTGATTATTTAGAACTTTGTAAAAGTTTTGTCATCTTTATTTGCACGTTTGATCCTTTTGGCAAAGGGAGACATATTTACAGTTTTGAAAACTATTGTATAGAAGATCAATCGCTAAAATTAAATGATGAGACAACAAAAATCTTTTTAAATACACGTGGGGTTATGGATGACGTGGACGAGGAGATGAAGGAATTATTAAGCTATGTTGAGAATTCAACAGATACATATGTTGCTCAAACAAAGTCCGAACTCGTGCATCAGTTACATGATAGGGTCAATCGGATTAAGCAAGATAAAAGGTTGGAGGTGGAATATATGACATTATACGAAATTTTTAAAGAAGAATTTGAGGATGGAAAAATAGAGGGGAAAAGAGAGGAAAAAGTAGAAATCGCCAAGAATTTATTAGATGTTTTAGATGATGAAACAATTGCGTTAAAAACAGGACTGACGATTGAAGAAGTCCAACGATTACGAAACGAAAATAAGTAATTGATTTTTTTATAAAAATCCCCCTCAACAAAGTCTGAACTCGTGCATCAGTTACATGATAGGGTCAATCGGATTAAGCAGGATAAAAGGTTGGAGGTGGAATATATGACACTATTGGAGATTAAAGAACGAGAACTCCAAAAAGGCATTAAACGAGGCAAAATAGAAGTCGCCCAGAATTTATTAGATGTTTTAGGTGATGAGACGATTGCGTTAAAAACAGGACTAACGATTGATGAAGTTCGACGAATACGAGATGAAAACTAATGAAGCTTCTTTAACAAAAGTATCTCTCAAGCAACATCTGAACTCGTGCATCAGTTACATGATAGGGTCAATCGGATTAAGCAGGATAAAAGGTTGGAGGTGGAATACATGACATTATTGGAGATTAAAGAACGAGAACTCCAAAAAGGTATTAAAATAGGAATTGAACAAAGGGAAATAGAAATCGCCAAGAATTTATTAGATATATTAGATGACGAGACGATTGCGTTAAAAACAGGATTAGATATTGAGGAAGTTCGACGAATACGAGATGAAAACTAATGAATCTTCTCTAACAAAAGTATCTCTCAGGCAACATCTGAGCCTATGCATCAACTACATGATAGGGTCAATCGGATTAAGCAGGATAAAAGGTTGGAGGTGGAATATATGACATTATTGGAGATTAAAGAACGAGAACTCCAAAAAGGCATTAAAATAGGGATTGAGCAAGGAATCGAATTAGGAATTGAACAAGGAATTGAACAAGGAATTGAACAAGGAAAGGAAGAGGAAAAAGTAGAAATCGCCCAGAATTTATTGGATGTTTTAGATGATGAGACGATTGCGTCGGCAACAGGATTAGAGGTTGAGGAAGTACGACAAATGCGACTTCTTACAATGAAGGGTTAATGAAGAGAGGGGGTTTTTCCTTTTAGGAAGGGCCTTTTTTTATATATAGACGGGGGGCTATCATAGGATTCGCTATCACTTCATCAAAGAGGAGGGATCTGTTAGCGGTTGATTCCTCAGTCAAATCGAATAATAAAAAAAGCAGCCGATGGGCTGCTTTTTAGATGGTCATGACACCTCCGAATTTTTCAAGGTAGGCTTGATGTTGTTTATAATTAGGGTCATACATTCCAACTTTTCTCCAAAATGAGCGGTCGTGATTCATGTGGTGGATGTGACAAAGTTCGTGAATGATGACGTAATCAATCACAATCGGGGGTGCCATGATTAGTTTATAGTTGAAGGTCAATTCTCGATTTGAATTACAGGTCCCCCATGTTCGAGGGGAATCCAGGACGGTGATCGATTTTGCTTTAACGCCAATCAAGGTTTGAAAATGAGGAATTCGTTTTTTTACGTATTGTTTTGTCTTTTTAGTGTAAAATCGTTGAAGAGCTTGTTGAATTTGATCTTTTTCCTCGGGAATTTCCTCAAGCAATTGAGAAAGAGGGAGTGCCTGACCAAGATAAAGAAATAACTCCTCGTCCGCATAGGATTTTTGATTCGAAATAAACTTTTTATTTTTTTGTTTTTGACGTAAGTTCATTAAAAATTCGCTTTTGGATTCAAGAAAGGCCACGATGTCTTCCTCACTCGTGTGCCGCGGAACTTTAAGCGTGAGGTGCCCCTCAGGGGTCGCCTCTAACTTTATTTTTTTACGTTTCGCGTATTGAACCTCCACGTGAAATGTTTCATTACAAATCGTTAGCTTCATAAAACCTCCTTAAAACAGTAGGGAAATAATCAGTAAAAGCGTGAATTTCCAGTGCAGACGGTTGGTATAAGGAATTCCGAGTTTTTCAAAGTTTGTGACGGACTGGTTGGCGGTAAGGGCATCTTTTAGGGTTAAGAAGACGATGAGGGCGACGGGATGGTAAAGTCCTGTGATTACATAGATGGCGGTTAAAACATAGGCCCCAAACACTAGTGTTCGATAGAGGTAGGTGCTGTTTTTACTCCCGATGCGCACACTTAATGTTCCGATACTTAACCGTTGATCGCGTGTGAAATCACGCATTTCATTACTAATCATGAGAGCTGGAATGAAAAGCGAGGCAGGCAATGCCAGAAGGACGGGATACCAAGATAATTCTTTTGTAAAGGGAAAGCTTGCGCCTAATACCATTAATGGTCCCATGGCGATAAAGGAGATGATGACTCCAAGTCCTTTGCGTTTGAGGACAAAGGGTTCTCCTGTGTAGGCATAGGCAATGAAAAGCCCTGTCAGTCCGATGACTAGCATGTGAAGATTGGTGATGTAAATTAAAAAAAGACCAATGAGTCCGGCGATGGCGAAACAAGCCATGGCCCATAAAAAGACGTAAACATCAAAATACGTGCGGACTACCCCTAAAAATTTGATTTGGCGCCCCCCCGGACGATAGTAACGAAACGACCCTTCGAAGTAATCATTGACTAAGTTGGCACCCGACTGGGCCAGTAATCCAGCAACTGTAATGAGAAAGATAAGAAGAAGGTCGAAAGGATCGTTAAAGTGAATGGCCCCCATTTGATAAGCGGCTAGGATTCCTAGCGTGGTGGAACCGATGGCCAGTGTTAAAGAAAGTGGCCGGAGTGCGATCCATGAGTCATGAATAAATTTCTTGATATAAGCTTTATTGAACATAATTCACCTCGTATAAGTTGATAAAACCCCTTTTTAAATGTGAGTGGTCATGATGTTAAAGTTCTATTTTTTGATAAATATCGTGTATTATTTTATCATGTCTTGTCAATGAACGGAATGAGTTGTTTTTTAAAAGGCGAGCGTGAGCTCACTTTTTTTCATATTTTAGGGAAGGTCGCATAAAGTTGAAAAAGAGGTCACTGCCAAAGTGGTGATATGATGGGGGGAATCGTCATGTGGAAAGATACAGTTAATGGTGCTGAAGGAACGTTTGAAACGAAACAAAAGGAAAAAGTCGTGGTAGAGATTAAGAAAAAAGAAGGTGTGGCCGTGATTGTGCGTCCAACGCATGAGCAAGCCATTGCCGGAATGCGTGATAATCATGTGAAGATTTGGAATGATTTATTGTTTGATCAAGTAACGTATAATCAAATTAAATCAAAAATGGAGGCTTTATTAATTAAGAAAGCGACAAAAGATAACAAATCGAAACGTCGTTAAGGGACGGGCGGTGTCAGAGAAGAGGGCTGTTTTCTTGGCGGCAGTAAAAAAGATGAGAGGATTAACTCTCATCTTTTTGATTGTAAAAAGTTATTGAATGAGGTCCATGATTTCTTCTTTGAGTTGGACGTAGATTCCTTCAATAATGTCGAAATTCATGGCCTGAATATAAATTTCTTCTAATTGATCGTGAAGGGCTTTAGCTTGTCCTAAAGCGACGGTTCCTAATTTAACAGTGGCTTTGTAGTCTGCTTCAATTTGTTTAAGTGCTTCGGCATTGGCTTCATCGGTTCCTGGTGTAATGAGTGCCTCATAAGTATCAATAATTTCGTCGGTCTCAACACTAGGGAAATATTCGTGTGGAGCTGTTGAGTCAAAGAAGCAGACATTTAGTTTAGGGATGAGGACCATGTCGAGTGATTCAGGGTCGAAAGAGCAGTGATAAATTTCGGTATCGTATCCGAGGGATTCACTTTTTTTAGCGAGTTCTTTTAAGAGGGTTGATTTTCCTGTTCCTGGTCGACCTTTAATGAAGTATCGTTTAAATCCGCGAGTTAGATCTTCGATGTAATCAGTGGATCCGTTAGGGGTAGAGGCACCGAAGAAGCGGTGTTTAACGACAGGGAGATGGTCCTCTTTTTTATAGTCGAGTAGGGCGTCGCAAAGGATCGCTCTAAATCGTGGGGCAAGGTCAAAGTCCATTTCATCAATATAGATTTTTTCCCATTGATCATGAATTTTGAGGGCTTCGGCGTATTTATAATAAAGTAAGTCATAGCAAGTACTAATTTGGTGTTTTAAATCAAGGATTGCCTCTTTGTAAGGGACAAGTTTTGCACGATCCCAGGCGATTCCTAAATTAACGTATTGTTCAACGGCTCCAGGTGCCGTTGGTTCGATAACATGGGGAGCAGTACCGTCAACGATTCCGACTTTTAATTGGGGAATAAGGACTCCATCAAGTGAATGAGGATCAGACGAGCAATAAATAAATTCAACGTCATAGCCTAAGTCATAAAAGTCAGCACCGATTCGTTTCATTAATGTCGATTTTCCTGTTCCTGGTCCCCCTTTTAAAATGTATAAGTGATCAACGCCTTGAAGGTTTGAGTCAAAGAAATTATAAAATCCGCGTGAGCTATTTGCGCAGACAAAATAGCTTTTAATAGTTGCAGTCATTTAAATACCTCCCATAAAGTAATGATGGATGATTCACTAGTAGTTTATGGGAAAAGGGCCTAATGTGTGAATGAGAATTTTAATTTTATCTTAGGTTGTAAGTGTTTTTAATTTTTCTTCTCTCGTTGAAGTTTAAAAGGCTTTATGCTAGAATTAGAATGGAAAAGGCTATTATCCGTTTACAAATAATGGATGATTTCTCTTAGGAAAATGGATGAGATAGAATAGGTAAAGGTGAAAGATATGTTTATAATCAATTTAATTCGCGGTTTTTTTATGGCGCTTGCCGATAGTGTGCCTGGTGTTTCAGGAGGGACGATCGCTTTTATTTTAGGATTTTATGATGAGTTTATCGGTTCTTTAAACACGCTTGTTTCAAAGAGTAGCAGAGAAGATAAAGGACAGGCTCTTCAATTTTTATTAAAAATTGGAATCGGATGGGCGCTTGGAATGATTCTTTCGGTTCTCTTCTTAAGTTCGATTTTTGAAGAACACATTTATAGTATTAGTTCGGTGTTCATTGGGTTTATTTTATTTTCCATCCCATTAATTATCAAAGCGGAAAAAGAAACGATTAAAAATAAATATTTAAATATCGTTTGGACGGTCACAGGAATCTTGATTGTTGTGGCGATTACTGTGTTTAATCCGGTATCAGGCGGAGGTGGAATGGAGATTTCTCTTAGCCATTTAAATATTGGATTAATCCTTTATGTTTTTATTGCAGGAATGATTGCGATTTCAGCGATGGTATTACCAGGAATTTCGGGATCCACGTTATTATTGATTTTTGGGTTATATACAACAATTATTAGTTCAATTAAAGAAGTTTTAACGTTTAATTTTTCGGCCCTTCCTATTTTAATCGTATTCGGACTTGGAGTTATTATTGGGATTTTATCAACGATTAAATTAATTCGCCACTTCTTAGAGACAGCACGTCCACAAATGATTTACTTAATTTTAGGATTAATGATCGGGTCGATTTATGCGGTCATTATGGGACCAACAACGCTTGAAACAGCTCAAGCACCGATGTCTTTTTCAACGTTTAACCTTGTGTGGTTTATTATCGGTGGAGCAGTCATCATTGGTTTGGAACAATTCAGTAAGTTGATGGAGAAAAAACAGAAATAAAAAAAGAGCCAAGTGCTCTTTTTTTATTTGTCTAGGAGGTGTTTTACCGACTGACGAGGAATGAGTGTCGGTTGGCAAATATGATTGATCATCGTTTCTTGATCTTCAATCTGTTGAATTAGAGCTTCTGCGGTCAACTTTCCAATCGTTGGACGGCAGGGGTCAATACTTGTCAGTGGTGGGGTAGCGAGTTGGCTCAGTTTTGTGTTTCCTAGCGTCACTAACGAAAGATCATTTGGAACGTTTAATGAGGTTTCGTTAGTGAGGTGTTGAATCAGTTTTAGGGCAACTTCCTCGCTATCGCAAAGAATGGCGGTAAAACGACGTAAGGTATCGAGTAGGTTTGAAAGATTTCCCTGTGAAAATAAGTGTTCAGTCGTCTCGGTTCCGTACCAAATGAGATGTTTTTCATCGACCCCTAAATGGTGGTCGTACATTTCTGTTAAAAACCCTTTATAAAAAAAGTTACCTTTAAGGGTATTGAATTGAAACAATCCTCCAATTTTTTGGTGCCCCTGTTGAATGAGGTGTCGGGTAGCGAGTTGGCCGCAGGCCGTATCATCGGTCATAATGAAATGGCAAGGAAGTCCGGGATAGTAATTATGAATAAAGAGTAAGGGGATATGGTGAGTTAAAAATTCCTGATAAAGGTCAAGATTGGGGTTAGGTAAAGCAGACTTTGTTCCCTCAACGATTAAACCGGCGATATCTGCGTTTAAGAGGGCTAATAAGTGTTCGCGCTCTCGTGTCACTTGATGGTGGGTGAGGCGTATTGTTAGCTGATAGCCCGCCGTTGAAAAGAGGTCCTCCATCTCGGTTAACATCGTAGGGGTTTGATCGTTTGACAGTTCGGGTAGGATGAGGGCGATGGTTTTGGTGTTGAGTCTGGCTTTGAGACTAATTGGGTTGATGTAAGTTCCGCTTCCTTGTTTTTTGATGACGAGTCCCTCTTCCTCTAAGACGGCGATTGCTTGCCGGGCGGTTTGACGGCTGATTTCAAATTTTTGACACAGTTTATTTTCACTGATTAGTTTTTCGCCTGCTTTAAAGGTGTTATTATAAATGTTTTCTTTCATCCATTCGGCAATGGCAAGATATTTTGGTAAGTTTGGGTTTAGCATAAAAACCTCCTATTTTTTACGTGTTAGGGGATGATTTCTTTAAGTTGTTTCTATTGTATAATTTTTTGTCTTTTTTTGCACGAATTATCTTTTTTATGGACGATAATAGGGGGACGTGTATTTCCTTGGAAATAATCCGAAAATCTTGTCGATGAGTTCGTTAGGGATTGGGTTGACGATTCTTGTAAAAAAGGCTTATAATGAGAACAAACATTCGCTTTTTAGGAGGATAAGACGTTGAGGTTATTACATTTAGGCGATTTGCATTTTGGTAAGGTAGTTAATTCGTTTTCCATGCTTGAGGATCAGCGCTATGTGCTTGAACAGGTTAAATCATATATTAAGACGTATCAACCGGATGCGCTTTTGTTAGCGGGCGATATCTATGATCGCAGTGTGCCCCCCGCTCGGGCGGTTGCTTTATATAGTGAATTTTTAAAGGAAGTGCTCGTTGAATTGAAAACGCCAATTTTGGCGGTGGCGGGCAATCACGATGGGGCGGACCTCATTAATTTTGGTCATGAGTTATTTGAGGCGGCTCATTATTATGTCGCGGGAAGATATACGAAGGAGATCAAAAAAGTGGTCTTGCGAGACGAATTTGGACCGGTTAATTTTTATTTATTACCATTTGCCGATTATGCCGTTGTACGCGAGCTCCACGAGGATGAGACGGTTAAATCATTAGACGATGCGATGCGAGTGACTCTGGCTGCTAACCCGATTGATGCGACAGAGCGAAACGTTTTACTCACGCATGCTTTTGTTGTGGGTCAAAGTGAGGAGATTTTAATCTCCGATTCGGAAAAAAAGTTAGTGGTAGGAGGGAAAGAGTCAGTTTCTAGTGCCTACTTCGAGGCGTTTGATTATGTCGCTTTAGGTCATTTACATCGAACACAAAAAGTGGGAAGTGACAAGATCAGGTATAGTGGTTCCTTACTTAAATATTCTTTTTCAGAAGAACAGTATCACAAATCTGTGACGATGATTGATTTAGACGAAGCAGGGAAGCTTTCTTGTGAATTATTGCCGTTAACACCACTTCGGGACATGAAAACAATCAAAGGGACATTAGAGGAACTTCTAGCTTTACCAAGATGTGAAGATTATTTGCGTATTGTGTTATTAGATAAAGGTGAATTAATTGAGCCGATGGCCAAACTTCGTAAAAATTTTCCTTATGTGATGATGTTAGAGTTAGAACAAAATAATCAAGCGTTTAAGGGAAGTCAATTGACAAAACAGGCGCGTCAACAAAAAACGGCGGAACAATTATTTAGTGATTTTTATGAACACCATAAAGGAGAGGCGTTGTCAGAGGCCGCAAAAACATCGATTCAGACAATTATTAAAGAAGTGCGAAAGGAGTCTTGTGAATGAAACCATTGTTATTGAAAATGTCTGCCTTCGGACCTTATGCCAAGCCGCTGACTTTAAATTTTAAAGAAGATTTAGATCAACAAGATATTTTTGTCGTGACGGGACCAACAGGTGCGGGAAAGACGACAATTTTTGATGCGATTTGCTATGCGCTTTACGGAGAAACAAGTGGGGGAAGTCGTTCTGGAAAAGAGTTAAGAAGTGATTTTGTAAAGGAAAGCGAGATTAAAACGGAGGTTTCTTTTACGTTTAGTGTGAATGGGAAAACTTATTGTATCACGCGATCACCGCAACAACTTCAAAAGAAAAAAAGGGGAGAGGGATTTCGCGAAGTTCCGGCGACGGTCGAATTTTTAGAGGTGGCAAGCGATTATCCGCCCTTGACTAAAGAAAGTGAAGTTCGTGAACAAATTCAACAAATTATTGGGCTAAAAATTGAACAGTTTCGAAAAATTGTCATGATTCCGCAAGGAGATTTTAAAGAGTTTTTAGTGGCTAATACAACGAATAAGGAAGAAATTCTACGTAAAATATTCGGAACTGATTTTTATAAGGCTGTGCAGGAACAGTTAACTCAGCAAGCTAATCGATTAAAGGCCGAGGTGTTTGAAACTCAACAGGCGATGACGGCAGAACTTCAATTAGTAAGAACAGACGAAAATCAGGCGTTAGATTTAGAACGTCCTTTACACGAAGTGATGGAAGACATTGAGCATCAACAAAAGCGATTTGAAGCGGTAGAACATCAATTAGAGCAACAAAAGGAACAAATAGCTGAGCAATTAAGTAGTTGCCAACAAGAGTATGAGTTAAAAAAGAAAATCAATGAAAAAATTGAAGAGTATGCGACCGCAAAAGAACGGTTAGATCAACTCACTGAGCAACAAGACACCATTACCCGATACGAACATCAGGTGAGTCAGGCGAAGCAGGCACAAGGCCTGATTAATCTTGAAAATGAATGTTTAAAATATCAAGCTTTTAAGCAGGATACGTTAGAAAAGCAGGCTCATCTTAAGAAGCAGTTAACGGATTGTCAGACAGAGTATATCTTAGTCAAAAAATGTTACGACGCCATTGATGTCTTACGTCAAGAGATGACCGAGATGAATCGGGAAAAGGATGAGTTGTCACGCTATGTTGAAGGGGTCAAGCTATTAGATCAAAAACGGAAGCAACTGCAACAATTAGAGCAGACAGAGCGTGAGCTTACCGCGGAGGTTCAGTGTCGAAACATAGAATTAGCGGCTTTAAAGGATCAAGTGGAGCAGCTTGATCCATTAAATGTGGTAAAAGAGAAGCAACGTGAAGAACAACATCGATTAGAATTAAGGGAAGTGAAAGGACAGGAGGAGCTGCAGAACGTCACGTTACTTTGTGAAAAACTAGAGGCGTATGAGCAGACGGCTAAGAGCCTTGAAGATAAAGAAGCAAGCGCTACGACCCATTTAGAGGAGGCACGCCTTAAACGGGAGGATTATGAGCATCAAGCACAATTATTTATTAATGCAGCAGCTATTCGGTTAGCCAATGAACTGAAAGTTGGGCAACCTTGTCCCGTGTGTGGATCGTGTGATCATCCGAATCCTCGTCGTAGCCAGGAAAGTATTTTATCAAAGGCCGCGTTAGAGGCGTATCGTGTAGACGTTGAGAAACTCGAAGAAAGGGGGCGATCTGAGGAACAGGAATGTTCGATTTTACGCGTGACGCTTCAAAAGCTAGCAGAGGAGTTGAATCACTTGAAGACGAGCTTAATTCAACGTTGTCTGCTAGGTGAAGATGAGGAAGCGACGTTAGTGGCCATGAGACAGTTAAAATCAAAGCTTTTGAATCAGCAGTCTGAACTGACGCGCAAAAAGACTCAAGTATTGATTCAGGTGAAACAGCTTGAAGAACAGATGGCGCAATTGGTGAAAAAGAAGGAAATGATGGCCCCCCTTGAAGCAGAAATTGCACAGAAAGAACAGAAACGTCAGGATCAGCGCGATCTTTATCAGTCTGAGCGACGTTCGGTTAAGGATTTAGAGGAACAGATTCCGATGGATTATCGCTCAGTTGACGTTTTAATGTCACGCCTTGAGGAAATAAGTACCTGTTTAGTGACTCACGAACAACACATCAAAAAAAGTCAAGAAGATTATGAACGTGTTTGTTCACAATTGACGCGATTAACGACCGTGGGACAGGAGTTAACTAATCAATTAGAGGGGTATGAATCGCAACTTAAGACAGCCACCACTTCATTAGAGGAGCAGATTGTCCAAACATTTCTTAATCGGGAGACTTATGAGCAGGCCAAATCATGGATAGATGCAATGGATAAGTTGGAGCAATTTGTTATTCAATATTACCAAGAGCGCCATACAGCCGTGTCGATCGAACAAGCGTTACGTGATGAATTAGCAGGTGCAGTTCAAACAGATCTTACTCCGTTAAAGGAGAGAATGGAGGACCTTTCACATAAACGTTCGGAATTAGAAGGCGAGCGTGCGAGGGTTCAAGCCAATCGGGAACAGAATGAGCGCCTCCTTTCTTCGGTGACCAAAAAATATGCAGTGATTCAATCAAAAGAAAAAGAGTATGCCACACTCGGTGAACTGGATGCCTTGGCCAACGGAAGAAGTGGTAGAAGGATGTCTTTTGAAACTTACGTTTTATCGAGTTACTTTGATGAAGTATTGTTTGCGGCCAATTTACGATTACAGAAGATGACGGCTAGAAGGTACTATTTATTGCGTCGCGAAGAGGTTAAGGGGGGAGGGCGCAAAGGATTAGACCTGGACGTTTATGATAGTCATACGTGTAATCAAAGACCGGTTAATACGTTATCGGGTGGAGAAAGCTTTAAAGCTTCATTAGCACTGGCACTTGGTCTTTGCGATGTCGTTCAACAAAATTCCGGAGGGATTCAGTTAGATACGATGTTTATCGATGAAGGATTTGGAACGTTAGATTCGGAATCATTGGATCAAGCCATTGATATTTTAATGGATTTACAAGATCATGGCCGCTTAATCGGAATTATTTCACATGTTAATGAGTTAAAAGAACGAATTCCAGTAAAATTAGTCGTTGAGGCCGATGGGACTGGAAGTTGTGCCTATTTTAAAAAATAGGGTCTACAGGAAAAGGCTAAAAGGGAGGACCTTTTAGCCTTTTAAAATTGCCAAATAAATGAAAGGAAAGACAGCTTGAAAAGTATGGTATAATAGAAGATATGTATGATAGTGAAGGAGGGATTATGTGTTAAGCTTAATTGGTATTTTTATTATTATTATCGGTTTTATTTTGAAAATTGACACGCTTGCCATTGTTGTGATAGCGGGAATCGCTACAGGTTTTGTTGGTGGACTAGATTTTAATGAAATTTTAACAAAGCTCGGGGAGGCGTTTGTTGCCAACCGTTATATGACATTGTTTATCATTACCTTACCTGTTATTGGGTTAATGGAGCGTTATGGATTAAAGGAACGTGCTGCTTGGTTAATTGGGCGGTTGAAAAATGCGAAGGCGGACGGTGTTTTAAGTATTTATTTAGCGTTCCGTCTCGTGATGGCGGCCCTTAGTATCAGGATGTCAGGTCATGTTCAATTTGGGAGACCGCTTGTATTGCCGATGGCCGAAGGGGCGACGCGTTCTAAATATAAAGAGGTAACGGAGAACGATCTGGAGTCAATTAAAGGGTTAACAGCTGCCGCAGAGAACTATGGAAATTTCTTTGGTCAAAATTTATTCATTGGAGCTTCAGGTGTCATGCTTATTGTAGGGACATTGACGGAATTAGGGATTCCTGTTGATGAAAAGCAAGGACCGACAACTATTGCCCTTTATACGTTACCGATTGCTCTTTTGGCATTAATCATTGGGATTATTCAATTTAGACTAAATGAGAAAAGACGGCAACGTATGCACGAGGCGTTAGAGTCAAAAGGAGGGAAATAGGAGTGACAGAGATCCTTTTATTTATTATCTATACCATTATTGGTTTAATTAGTATTTCATTAGGTGTTTTTTCCCTTGTGAATAAAGGGCAGGAAGCGCGCTGGGGAACCGCCCTCTTTTGGTTTATTCTAGGAATTATCTTTATTTTTGGAGATTATATTCCAGCTAACGTGGTGGGAGGACTCATCATTGTCATGGCCATTTTATCAGCGACGAAACAAGTTAAAATGGTTCATTTTGAAACAACGAGTGAAGCGTTTAAAAAGGAATCTGCCCAAAAGATTGGAAATAAATTATTTATTCCAGCTCTTGTGTTGGCCTTTTTAGCCTTTGTTATTGCTCAGTTTACAAACTTAGGGGCCTATAACGCCATTGGTTTAAGTGGAATTGGGGCGCTAATTATCATTATGATGATCTCAAAATCGTCAGTTAAAGAAGCGAATTTAGAGGCTAACCGTCTCTTAAGTCAAGTCGGACCGACTGCTATTTTACCTCAAATTTTAGCGGCACTTGGAACGTTATTTACGGTGGCAGGAGTTGGGGATGTGATTGCTAATGGTGTGAGTCAAATTATTCCTACTCATAATATTTGGTTAGGTGTGATTGCCTACTGCGTCGGAATGGTGTTATTTACAGCTGTCATGGGAAATGCCTTTGCTGCCTTTTCGGTCATTACTGCAGGAATTGGGGTTCCGTTTGTTTTTAATTTAGGCGCTGATCCAGTGATTGCAGGTTCGTTAGCCTTGACAGCTGGATTCTGTGGGACCTTATTAACGCCGATGGCGGCTAATTTTAATATCGTACCGGCGTCCATTTTGGATTTAAAAAATCAATACGGCGTGATAAAGGCTCAAGCGCCGGTTGCGATTATTATGTTAGTCATTCATATTATTTTAATGCGATATTTAGCTTTTTAAGAAGATAGAGGTTAAAGGAGTGTTTTTATGAAAAAAGTATTAGTGACAGGATTTGACCCATTTGGAGGAGAGTCGATTAATCCGGCGACAGAATCAGTTAAACAATTACCGGATGAAATTTTAGGGGTTCAAATTATTAAACGTGAAATTCCTACTGTTTTTGATCGTAGTCTTGATGTTTTGTACACCTTACTTGATGAAGAACAACCTGATGCGGTGATTTGTGTGGGACAAGCGGGAGGACGCCCTAATATTACTGTAGAACGCGTGGCCATCAATCAAGATGATGCGCGTATTCCCGATAACGAAGGGGCACAACCGATTGATCGTACCATCTTCGAAGACGGGCCGGCTGCTTATTTTTCAACGTTACCGATTAAAGCGATGGTGCGTGATATGAAAGCATCCTTTGTTCCGGCGGCGGTTTCGAATACAGCAGGAACATTTGTATGTAATCACGTGATGTACGGTGCCTTACATTACGCCGCAACGAAGGCGCCAAAATTAAAGGCTGGTTTTGTTCACATTCCTTATTTACCGATGCAAACCGTTGACAAGCCAACGATGCCATCGATGTCACAAGATGAAATTGTGAAAGGATTGACCGCACTTATCAAAACAGTCATTAGCGTTGAGGAAGACGTTAAGGAAACAGGTGGAGCTGTTTGCTAAAAGGGGGCACGAACGCCCTCTTTTTTTATGAAAAATAGTGAAGCGGTAATCTTCTGCCATGTTAGATGAGTGGGTGGTGGTTATAAAAGAATAATCGTCAGACCCTATGGAAGAGTCAACTGCTTGATTGAACGTTATTTTTTCATGAGGGATGGGTTCTATTCGCTGTTAAAAAACAGGCTCTTTTTTTAGAACGACCCATGGGTTTGAGCGATTCTTTCTAAAATGACGTTCAACAAATAGGGGGAGGACATTTTTTAAGAATGACGGTTGAGAGAGGGTCAGGAACAGGAAGCGGGTCTATTGAGGAAGATCGTTCATATAATTTGGGATAAAGAGGCTAGCCGTTGTTAATTGGGCTAGTTTTTTTAATCGTGTAATCGGTATCTCACGACTTTATTGTTGAAAAAAAGATGAAAATGTTATATTTTATAATATAATGGTAAAAGATTTGTGGATGATTGAATAATATTTGAATTAAAGGTAGGGATTTTTAATGAAAAAGGAACCGGATTGTTATTTTGTCTTTAAAGTGATAGATGAAATTTGTGATCTTGCGGTTGTGTCAATTTTATGGTTAATTGGTTGTTTACCTATTTTTACGATAGCAGCTTCAACGAAAGCGTTGTTTTATATTGGGAGGAAAAAAGCTTTAAAAGAAGAGTATCAACTCGTTAATGATTTTTTAGAGTGTTATCGAGCAGATTTGTTGCAGTCCATGTGGTTGACTCTTTTTTTGACCCTTTTATGGTTTTTAAGTTTAACTTATTTGATTGTTTCTCATCGAGGATCAACTGGTGATTCTATTTTGCAGTTTTTATTAATGGGGATTGTTTTCTTTGAGTGTACGCTCATTAGTACGTATTTAGTGTATATTTTTTCGAATTATCAAATCAGCTGCTTTAAAATGGTACGAGACTCTTTTTTGTTGACCCATACTCAATTTTCCAATTCGTTAAAACTATTTGGCATGATTGTTTCCTTTTTTATTTTGTTGTACTATATTCCCGGTCTGATTATTATTTTACCAGGTATGATTGCAATTGGGGCCAACCTGATGATTGATGAAGTAATTTCTAAATTTTGGTCTAATCAAGCCATTATTCAGGAAAGTGGGACTAAAGAATAAAGCGGTTGTGTTGAATAATGAGGAAGGCTAGTTAGCCTTTTTTATTTTGTCGTGCTTCCTTGGTTGTGGAGTGACACCAAATAAGAAGCGGCTCATATATTGAACGTGAGGTCGGTATCTCTGATAAAAAAGGAGAAGTTGGGATTTATATCCATTAATTTTCAAAAATTTAGCAATTCATGTTGAAAAAGTTAGCAAGAGGACCTATAATAGACGTGAATTAACTATTAGAAAGGGTTTACATTAATTGGGGGAGAGGTTATGAAAGATGAGAATTTAAAGATTATTTTACCGGACTATTTACAAGGGCGATCATTAACGACGAAGGTCATTCCCATTTTATGTGGATTAAAGAAGATGTTAGTCCATTTAGTTGACTTAAATGGCGATGCATCGATGTTAAAACAGGGAGAGAAACGTTGCTATAAGGCGTATTGCATTAATGAAATTCAAGACTTATTATTAGAGAGTTATCAGGAGGACTGGCCTGAGATTATAAAGGAACATCTTTTGCGAAAAGACCCAAGAGAACTGGGTGCCGGTGCGATTGATATTTATTTAGTTGCTTACATTACTGAAACGTATGGGGTAGGGAAAGAGATTTTTGCGAAATGTGTGAAGGACATGGGGATTTCGTCTAAAGAAGGAACCGCGAATGCTATCTTCAAAGTGGGACGAAATGACGGTGTTTATTTAGGCGTCTTAAATTCCGATGGAAGTATTCGAGATATTAATTTTTTCCGTCAGTGGACGCATACCGATTTTGTTTATTAAAATGAGATAAAAACATAGACGGGGGCGACTTTTTGCCCCCAGCAAAACAAAAAAAAACATCGTAAAGATGTTTTTTTTTAATTTGCTTCTGCCGTATCAACAGGGTGAATGGTGACGGTTGTTCCGACTGTTTCTAAATCTCCAATGATGTCTCCCTCTTGATTTAAACCAATAAGAGAAAAGTTTTCTCCTGTAAAATCAGTTGAGTAGGCCATCCAGATATAAGTTCCTTCGATATTTGATTCAAATACTTTAGCACTGTGAGCAATTTGGAAGGTTGGCTCCGTGACTAATACTTCGAAAAGGTCAGGATTTGTTGTAACACCGGCGTAAATGGTATAAGGGATGGCATCAGATTTTTTTAGGGAAACATACGTTAACCCCGCTTGCTCCTCAAGTGAAGTTGTTTCATATTGGATCGCGCTGTCAATGTATTCGTATCCTAAAAGATTCCGATTTAAAAACGCGAGAGATAGCTGCTCCTCACCAGGTGTCCGATAAAGTAAAATCGACCCATCGTTTGTTTTCTTTTCGTAAAGGACTTCAAGAGTATTTAACCCGGCAATGGTCATCGCTTCTTGTGTCGTTTGAGCTCCTAAACGATTGTATACGAAAAAGGCAACAAGTAGAATAGTGATACATCCAGATAAAATAGCAATAAATTTTTTCACGTTGGTCAATCCTCTCTTCTTATAATTGAACGCAAGATATACATGGATATATCTAAAGTATATCCGCCGCCATCTCTTTTAGGACAAAGATGACACAACTAGACAAAAGAAGTGAGGAGCAAAGGAACCGTTTGATTTACTCAAAAAAAGTCAGCGTCTTGCTTTCATCCTGCTCTTGTTTTAAGTCAATGATTTGAGTCTTTAGATGATGATACCATTTCAGGTAATAGCGCAAGTGTTTAAGGTCCATACAAGCTGTATAACGCGTCTCAAACTCTTCTCCTTGTGTTTGCTTTAAAATCCCAGGAAGGAGGGCGACATTTCCTAGAATGTGAAAGCAATGAGTTACCGTCGATAGCGGCTGTTGAGTCCATTGAAGATGGTGTTTTAAATACCCCGCCCGGATAAAGCGTGAGGGAGAGGAATCATCTCCTGGGAGGGGAGGAGCCGTTTGGCTATCTTTGAGATAGGGGGAAATGTTGATTAATTGTTGATCGAAGGTTGGCCCATTAGTTAGAACCCCAATAGGGTTATCATAAATACATAGGCCTGATTCCGTTTGTTCGACGACGATTGACTCACCAGTTTTATCGCAAAACATCCAGTGAATTTGAGTGGTTTTAGCAAAGGGATGATCCTCGGGGGCCACAATATTGAGTTGATGAATGGCCGCCTTTAATTCGGTGACAGAAGAAAACTGCGATAAACAATAGAAGGAGACATCGGTAGGTAAGAGATTGATGCCATCGGAAATGAGGGCTTTATTCCACACGCAGGCGTCAGGTAAATTTAAAATGGCACCTGATAGCCCCTTTTCATTCATGCCATCTACTAGGACATGGGTTCCTTCATGCCATAGCATCATGCCAATGATCGAATATCGGGTTTTAAAGGTGTTGAGCGTTGGTTCAAGCGGGGAGCTATAATTTCTTGGAATTTTAGCTAACTTTAATTGACTGGTCGAATCATAATCAAAGTTTCTTGCTAAAAATGCGTGGTCTGTTTGATGCTTGATTGAGATTGCTGTACACATCGTATAAGGTTGTCATCATCGAATAAAAGGCACAACATTTGATTCAGGTCAGTTGACTTCTTTTTACATGAAGCGTGATGGGACAAGCTGCCCCCGAACCCGCCA
Organism: Turicibacter sp. St.80E1; assembly: GCF_059728495.1. Lineage (NCBI taxonomy): Bacteria > Bacillati > Bacillota > Erysipelotrichia > Erysipelotrichales > Turicibacteraceae > Turicibacter > Turicibacter sp. St.80E1. Next base: position 887,100 of record NZ_AP039386.1, read on the forward strand.
TCTCTTAGAGAGAGGTAGCCATTTTATCACATGAACAACCGGATTCACCATCCTTTCTCTGTTTTATTATGGTTGGGTTCTATTTCTTTAATGAGTGATTGGAAATAGAACCTATTTTTAAATAGATAACCTTTAGTATACCGTCATGTTACTGCGTTTTCAATTGAATTTTAGTGCCCCCTTCTTTTGTGAGAGCGGCGGGGTGTTGAAGCGTTACAGTGTTTTTGTACAGATTCGCATGCTATGAAAAAAGTGGAAAGAGAAGAGTGGAATGTCTTTTTGTATAAATGAATATCTTTAGGTGGGGGTTTTAATCGTCTTAAGCGAGATAGATAAGGGAGGCTAAAGTGAAGGGTGAAAAAAATAATGTCTAAAAAACCACTTTGGCCCATACAATGACAATGTAGTAAAAAAGACGACTACAATCGAATATCTTTGATAAAAGGGGAAATGGATTCATGAGATTAAATCATCAATTCTGCACAACGCTTCAGGGGTTAAATTTAGAAGAGTTGTTAGGAAAATACGCTTGTCGCGAGTATGTCTATCATCAATTAGAAGCGTATGGGGCATCTAATTATAGTCTTTTAGTGCCTAATCATCTAAAAGTGGACCATTATCGTGACGGGTATGATTTTATTGCTTATGAGGGAAGCCAATGTCAGGATTATATGCTTGCTCCATTGGTGGTAACGATTCGTAATCGACGATTAGATTTGGCCTCTTTTCATACGAAATCGGATCAACGAAAATTTTTAAAACAGTTGGTAAAACGTGAATTAAACCAGGTGGGAATTGATGAGTTAGTGGAGACGGTGATTGATGGTCATCCAGCACTTGTTATTCGGGAGTCGGTAAAGCAGTTGGGGGTTGTGACGCGTGCATTCTTGATTTCACATCAACGATTATTACAGATTACCGTATCGTTTACAGGAAATTTTACAAACACGCTTGAGGTAACGGAGACTATTATTAAATCCTTTAAGGTTCATTCAACCCCGAGTCCACAAAATGCAACCTTGACGACTATGGAATCAACGTATGGAAAATTTGAATTAGAAGTCTCAAGGCCATTTCATGCAGATGTTCAGTATGTGATAACTTTATCACCTACTGGACATTTTTTTATGCACTAAAACGTAGAAACAGAGGGAGGCTTCCGAAGCTAGGGTCCTGTTTGGAATGGGCATCGTAGGCGATGCGGGCGTGGGTTTATTAATCGATGGTGTGTAACCATTGAAGGGGTGAATAAATCGGTCAACTTTTAACTTTTATTTCTTCTAAAGGTCTATCTAGGGATTAAAGGACATATATATGTGAATGGGAATGTCTAAATAATTAATCACATCACTACGAAAGGCTATAACAGATCCCAGTTATAGCCTTTTACATTGTCAACTTTTTTAGGCTTGTGGAATAAACTATAATAGATATCAATCATTAATTTGTCGCATGATGGAAGAGAGGGTTGCGTTGCAACAGGTTTAATCATCAAATCTATCAAATGGAAATGGTCTTTATATTTTAACCAGTGCTTCCTTCTGATGGTGGGGTAATGGTAAGAAAGTTGCCGGTGTCGCCATCCATGTTTTAAGAATCGTAAAAATTTATCTGCACAGGCATAAGGTTTTATCTAGCAAGGTAAATTTAAAAATCTGCTCGATGGATGAAGATGATTTTAACTCACTCTAACTCAAAGGGTTTGAGAGCGTGTTGAATCCGCATTTATAAACAAAATCATCTTTATGAGAACAGATTAAAGGAGCGAATTTTTAATGAAACAGGTGTTAGGTATGGTTTGGTTTTCATTGGCGATGTTATGTGTAGTTATTTTATTGAGCTTTGGAAACAGTAAGGCAGTATCTGTTGAAACCGAAGAGGAATGGGTTATTCCGCTTTCTGATGTACAGGTGGGTGAGTTAAATGAGTATTTTAGCGCATTAACGGTGACACACTTTTTAGATTATGAAGCGGATGAGGAACACACGCTTCAACTTTTGAACTTTTCCTCTTATATGCTTGAACTTGAGTATCCAGCCATGGTTGAACAGATGTTTAAAAATGAAGAGGTGTATGTCGCTTTCGATAAAAAGATGATGAAGTCATTAATTGATCATTATTTTAATGAAGACCTTGTCATTGATAATATCTATATTGATTTAGGGGATTATGTTGCACGTCCAGAAATTCCTGTTCATAAAGATGCGATTTATCCTGAGGTTTATCAGTGTCAGCAAAATGAGGATGGGACTTATACGATTGATTTAGATTTATATGAATTAGAGGATAGGATGTTAGGAGATCAACTGATTTTAGATAAAGGGTGGTCCATGACTGTTGATTGCCACAAGGTAGGAGCAGCTACCGTCGTTTTTGAACCTAATGGTGACAGTGGTTATATTGCTTCTTATCATCCGATTTACTTGAAATAAAAAAGCATCATAGGATGCTTTTTTTATGGTGAAGAGAGAGGACTAGTGGAGATCCTCAAGAATATGGTTGAGCTGTTGGAGTTGGAGCGTTAAAGTATGAAATTCGGTTTGTTGTTTTTTATAATCTATTCTCGCCTTCCAAAGTAACTCATACAATGGTTCAACGTCTGTTTCTAAAAAATTAGGGTTTCGTTCAATCACTTGAATTTGTGTATCGAGTTCTTCCATTCGTTGTTTTAATGTTTCTAAATTCTTTTGGACTTCCGAAGATTTGAAAAATAAATCATCATATGTTTCTTTTAGGCTCACAAGAATCCCTCCTATAGTTACTGTTAGTTTAACCTATTTTCAAAAGAATATAATTGAAAGAATTTAGTTTGTGATGAACGAACGGTATGCTAGGAGGAGATTCCTCATAAAATAGGAGAGATAAACCGTGAGTGATTAGGCATCGATGGAATCGTTAAGCATATTGGGATGAGCGTCATGTAGGCATTGATTAGAAGACACACAGGGATGGGGGTACAAATGGAACCATTTATTCAAGAGAGTTTAAGGATTATTAAAAGGGCGTCAGAAGATAACAAGTTAGTGGTTGTTGTTGGGGCGGGGGTGTCGATGCTCTCTCATTTTCCTTCGTGGAAGGAGGTTATTGACCAATTTGCCGGTCCTTTTTCTGAACAAAAAGAGAAGTACTCGCAAAATGAATATTTACGAATTCCACAAAAATATTATAATTTGCGCGGGCATAAAGAATATTATGATTTATTGCGGGATATTTTTGATTTGGATTTACAAAGTAATTTGATTCATGATGAGATTTTAAAACTAAATCCGGTCCATTTAATCACAACTAATTATGATGATTTACTAGAACAGGCTATTTATGCTAGAGGCTTATTTTATGATGTGATTGCAAAGGATGAGGAAGTTTCTCAGACGAGAACAAAGAAGTTTTTAATTAAGATGCATGGAGATGTTCGGCATCAGAATGTTGTTTTAAAAGAAAACGACTATCTTTCTTATAGCCGCCAGTTTCGTCTCATTGAAACGATGGTCAAATCAATTATTGCATCGAATACGACGCTCTTTGTTGGATATTCATTAAATGACCGTAATATGAAATTGATTTTAAATTGGGTGAAGGAATTACAAGGAAGTAGTTTTCAACCCGTTTATCTGCTTTATTTAGAACAGATGCTTGATCATAATAGTTTTGATTATTATAAATCTCAAGGTATTCATGTAATAGATGTGAATTATCTTCTAAAAGAGGCAGAAAAGTATCCGTATCTAGAACGTTATCGCTCATTTTTTCGGACACTCTCTTCGTTAAATTTAGAAAATATGTATCAACATGTGTCAAAGGAAGAAAAATTAACTTATCAGTTGCGTCCACTGATTGAGCTGAAACGGGCACGATTAAAGGATTTAAGGTTATTGATTGAGGACAAAGTTTCAGAATTAGGAGAGTTAACGTTGTTAGAAACGAGTCAGCTCAAAGATGAAACCTTTGAGTTATTAAAAAAAGCGGGAATTAGCCGCGTGTTTTCTAGGGATGGAGAGGTGTATGAGCTCAATAACAATAAAAAAAATTATTTAATGCCACCATATACGAGTATTTTATCGGAATGTTGTGTTAACGAGGGGGGGAGTTGGCAGCACTATCATCGAGCTTACTATCAGTTTAGACATGGTAATTGGTCCTACGCTTACGATTTATATAAGAAGACAGCTGTTGAGGCGTTTAAGAGCCGACATTATTTACTTTATTTTTTAGCTCAGTTTAATCGGTATTTCGTAGGGAAATTAATTGTTTCGCGTTTAGCGCCGGAAGAGGGTTTAGGGGTTGCTGATGAGATTTCTCAGCTGAATTTGGAATTACTCTATTATCATTTGCCGGCTAGTTTTAAGAGAAAGTATGTTTTTTTAGCTGATTTGAGTAATTTTTCTTTTATTAATCAGTATTTAAATGAGGTACTTGTTTTAACGGATGATTTGACCAAGGGGTCTTCTCAATTAGAGCAGGTGCAATTTAAAATTCAAGAATTATTTGAATTTATTGATGAAAATAAGTTAGTCATTAATCATTGTCAGGAGGTGACTTACTTATATAAAAAATATATAGAGATGCGTTTGATGCAAGGTGCTCAAGAACTTGATTCGTTTACCCTTTATTTAATGATTCATTATATGAGCCGTAAAGAACTTCAAAGTTTAATCGCTCGAATGGGAATCACGCGTTTACAGACAAAACATGTGGATGAATTAATAGAGTATGGTCAACAAGTTTTTTCTTTATTAACGAATCGGGCGCTTTCAAAAGAGATTGAGCAGGGAATTTGTAGAATGAGGCAAACACTATTAGAGGTGTATGGATTATTGTCTATGGATGATGAACAATTGATTCGAATGGTTCGTTTTTTATTTGGTCAAGTGATGGTCTCTACCACGATTGGGGAGTGCCTTGAATTTTTAACGTCACGTCCTCAACTGTGTCCGGTGATTGAGGGGATGATTGAGCAACAGTTAATACGGCACTTTGTAGGGAGACATGTCCTTCATGAATTTTTGGACGTGGAATATGTGAAGTTAGCCTCCTTTTTAACGGGACCAAATGGTGAGTTATCTTCACTTGTAAGGATGTATCTCAATCAATTAACGGATGATGAGCTCATTATGTTATTTAATATCACCTTATCGGATGTACGTGAGCGGATCGTATTGGAATTAGAGAGAAGGTGGCAGTCTTGCTTTAATTTTAGATCGATTCAACAGGCAATCGAGGCTCAAATTGAGATGGATTACCAACAGTTTTCTAATGGTATTTACCATCATTTACAACGTGCTCCAAAAGATTTAATAACGGTAGCGCAGTGGATTTTATGTCAGTATTTAAGAGAGGACGGATTCGAGGAGTTAATGGAACAAGATAAGAAGGCTCATTTTTTAATTCATTACCACGAAGGAGCCTTATTAATGATTGAAGATGAATGGTTATTTGAACTCCCTGTTGCTATTCACCGGCAATTGGCACAGAGCCCTTATAGGAAAGACATAACTGGACGGTTAATTCAAAACATTAGGGATGGGAAGGCACCCTCGCATTGGATTAAACTTTTCTTTGATGTTTATGAACACCTTCATCACTAAAATGGAAAGTAAGCACGTAATATAAACATGTCTATTATGACCTCCATCTTTGAGCTATACTGTAGCTATCAAAGAAAAGGAGGTCTATTTTTTATGAAAGAAAATCCTATTATAGTTCCAGTCGCATTGAGTGACTCTAATTTAAAGTCTAATTCAGTATCTGAGACTAATAAAAATACACCTGTTTGTCACTTTAAAATTAAGGATGCTGAAGTTACGTTTTACAATGGTGTGAACAAATATATCTTACATACTGTTCTAGCGGAGATGTCTAAGTATGCTCGTTGATTTTACTACGGTTCAAAATATCTTTATCATTTGTGGCCATACTGATATGCGTTGTGGGATTGACGGTTTAGCTAGTGTTGTCTCGGATAAATACAACTTAGATTTATTTAATGATGCCATCTTCTTGTTTTGTGGAAGAAAAAAGGATCGATATAAAGCTTTGTACTGGGATCGTGATGGATTTATGTTATTGTACAAACGAATTGAAAATGGAAATTTACAATGGCCTAAAGATCAAGACGAAGTTAAGAAATTAACGGCCCAAGAACTCCGTTGGTTATTAGAGGGGTTATCCATTCAACAACCCAAAGCCATTAAACCTGCTAAAACAGGATGTTTATACTAATAGAAATAAGGGATTTTCGACAAAAATCTCTTATTTCTATTTTCATAAGTTGTAAGATTAGGTATACTAATCTTACAACGAAACCTTTTTGAAAGCAGGCGAATTTGATGACAGAACTTGAACAACAATTAATGAAACAAAACAAAGACTTACTTGCGCAAAATCAAGAACTTTTAGAACAAGTTCGCCAATTAAATGAACAAATTCAATGCATGACTAAAAAACTATTTGGATCTTCGAGTGAAAAGACTAAAGTAGCCGATGGCCAAATTTCATTATTTAATCCAGATAATTTTTTGAAGAGACAGAGACAACTGAAGACCAAACCGTCGAAGAAATAACCTATCGACGTAAAAAACAAAAGGGAAGGAAGGCAGAATTAATCAAGGACTTACCGATTGAGGAAATCCATTGTCAATTACATGGAGAAGACTGCTTATGTACAAATTGTGGAAACGAAATGAAACGGATAGGAAAAAAGGTCATTCGTGACGAAGTTTGTTTCGTTCCAGCCCGATTATATAAAAAGCGATACATTAGTTACGCGTATGCATGTGATTGTCATGATGCATCGATCGAAGCTAAACCGATTCGTTGTGCCGAAACTCCAAAAGCTCCGATTCAAAGAAGCTTTGCCGGAGCGAGTGTGTTAGCTGAAGTTTTTCATCAAAAATATGTCTTAAGTATTCCTTGTTATCGACAAGTATCAGAATGGGCACGCTATGGATTAAGTGTGAGTGATAAGACGCTCTCAAATTGGATAATCACTACCTCTTATGATTGGTTACTTCCGATTTATGAGCGATTGAGAGATGAACTAGTTCAACAGACCGTTTTACACGCAGATGAAACACCGTATCAAATTTTAAATCGAGCGGATGGAAAACCTGCCACCTCTCAATCAAGGATTTGGTTATTTAGAACCATCAAAAATGCCCAACATCCTGTAGCTTATTACCACGCTGATCTAACACGTGAACGCGCGGTGGCAACCACTATCTTAGAAGGATTTAAAGGTTATCTTCACTGTGATGGGTATTCGGGCTATAAAAATATTCCCAACGTGAAATTAGTTGGATGTTGGGCTCATGTCAGAAGAAAGTTTTTTGAGATACCTGGGAATAATGGTAAGGCAAAAAAGGCAGTCGAATACTGCGATCAAATCTTTCGTTTTGAAAAGACGATTAAAGATTTATCTCCTGAGCAACGTCAAAAACAGCGCCAACTGATCATCAAACCAGTCATCGAAGAATTTTTCAAGTGGCTCGAATCCTTCTATGTGATGAAAGGAAAACTTCAAACAGCGGTTATGTATGCCCTCAATCAAAAGGTAGAGCTTTTGCGCTTTTTAGATGATGGAAATCTTGAAGCCTCGAATAATCTAGCTGAACAAGCAATTCGCCCTATCGCGATTGGCCGTAAAAACTACCTTTTTTCAACCAGTATGAAGGGTGCGACTGCCAATGCGATGGCATATACTATCATTGAGACAGCCAAGGAAAATAGTCTAAATCCATCCAAATATCTCACTTATCTTTTTGAAAAACTACCTAATACGGACTTCATACGAAATCCAGGCGTATTGGTGGACTTTTTGCCATGGGCAAAAACAGTCCAAGAGATTTGTCGGTAACAATATAAAATAATAGCTACCAACTCTGTACCTTTAGTTTACAGGAGTGGTAGCTATTTTTGTATCCGTGTTATTATTACGTGCTTACAATGGAAACAGGGACTGTTTCCATTTTTTATGTTGTTTTTATTGTACAGGGGAGAGTGGACATTCAATTAATGAGGCCTAAAAATATTTCTATTTTATAGGACAAATGGTTCATTTTCTTGATTGAATGCATATAATGAAGTATGAAGAAAAGGCGCCATAGCCAAGAGGTAAGGCATGGGACTGCAACTCCCCGAGCATCGGTTCGACTCCGATTGGCGCCTCCATTAAAAGAAAATAGAAAAGGCGCCATAGCCAAGAGGTAAGGCGTGGGACTGCAACTCCCTGAGCATCGGTTCGACTCCGATTGGCGCCTCCATTAAAAGAAAATAGAAACAGGCGCCATAGCCAAGAGGTAAGGCGTGGGACTGCAACTCCCTGAGCATCGGTTCGACTCCGATTGGCGCCTCCATTAAAAGAAAATAGAAATAGGCGTCATAGCCAAGAGGTAAGGCAGGGAATATTATTTCCAATGCATCGGTTCGACTCCGATTGATGCCTCCATTTTCTTGACGTTAGAGTAAAAAGGAATCCGTAGAAAGAAATTTTTACGGATTCTTTTTTTATAGAAAAATGAGAGATAACGGAGTGTTATTACCAAAATTTAGTGTATTTTCACCGCGAGATTCGTATATTTTAGAGGGGATTCGCGTATGCTATTAGTAGGACAAAGGGGGAGAGATAGAATGGCTCATAAACTAAAGGGGATTTTAGAAAATGACGATGTTTTTTACCAAACGGAGGGAGATAATAAGCTGACGTTTAGAAAAAATCAGCAGCTGTGTCAGAATAAATCTCATATGGAGTTTTTAAGTTATTTAAAATCGACTTGTTGTCATCACAAAGAACAGGGGGATGTTCGAAAAGTAGCATGTAAAGCGATGCCTTTAGTTGAATCGCCGATGCATCATCAATTAATATTGACGATGCGTACTCAATATGATGCTCGTCCAAATAGTTAAAGGTGATTAGATTTAATCTTATGGCGTGAAGTTTGATAAGATCTATAAAAGAAGTGGATTCTAGTATGTATGCTTTGATTCGCTTCTTTTTTTTTAATAATGACGATTCTTAAGGAAGGGGTTGTCGATTTCAAGTCAGACGGTTTTAAAAATATCTTTTTTCAACGGAGGATGACGGGCGAGAGTCGAATAGTTGTCAAATGCCAGGATTAGGTCCCCTTTGTGTAGGCATTTTTTTCGAGCTCTCATTGGGTCAGGAAAAGGGGATAGGTATAAAAAAATAAACCATATAGATCTTCTATTTTTCAGAGAGGTAAAGAATAGTATGAATTTAAAGTTTAAGCGACAAAATTCTCCTTTTTAGTAGATTAATTAGGTAAGCACACATATTATATGTAGTGTAGAGGATTGAAGTAGATGGTATGAGAATTCTTTTAGGAATCTATATTTTTATTTATTCTTAATCCCATCTCACCTGAACAACCTACTCAAACTTTATTTTCATTTTTAATCCCTACTCGTGATGATTAGGGATTAAAATAAGTAGTATTTTGTCGAGTTTTGTTATATTATTTTTGATAGATGCTCTTTCCTCCTGCTGATACGGATAATTATTAGGAAATGGGAGGGGGATGCACATTAACAACACAAAGAATTTATGTCTTAATCTATGGGTCGAATAGTTTTAAGGGGTAACTTTTTTTAGCTTTGAGGTTATGGTTTGAAATTAGAAGGAGGCGGGTTTTTATGGAGTTTATGCAAGTTCCTATTTTTGCTCCTTTACATGAGTATGATGCGGCGGGGATGTTTACTCTTCCTCATTTAGTAGCCTTATTTATCTGTGTTTTCGCGTTGGTCATCGGATTACGCGTGTCCTTTCGCTATTTATCTGAAAATCATTTAATAAGAGTTACACGCGTGATTGCTTGGGTTGTTACTTTGTTAGAATTAGTTAAAATAGGGTACAAGTTTTATTATGGATATACTGAAATCGATTCATGGCTTCCTCTTTCCTTTTGTTCATTATTTATTTATGCGTCTTTTATGAGTGGCTACGGGAAAGGGGTTATTAAAAGGTTAGGGGAGTCGTTTATTATAATAGGGGGGATTGTTGGGGGTGTTAGTTTTTTATTGATGCCCACAACGTCTTTGATGAATTATCCCATCTGGCATTTTTTAAGTCTTCATAGTTTAATATTTCATGTTCTCATGATTTACTTAAATGTTTTATACCTTCGCTATGTGCCAGAGTTAATTTGTTTGAAAAGCTACGGTTACTTTAGTGCCTATTTTTTGGGGGCAACGATGATTTGCCTTATTTTAAATAAATATTATGAAGCTAATTTGATGATTATCCAGAAACCATTACGGATTCCAATTGCGTTTGTTCAGGACATTTACCGGTATCAACCGTCTTTATATACCCTATTGGCAATTACGAGTTATCTGTTAGCACCTGCCCTATTTATGATGGGGATAAAGTTCTTTTTCACACATAGGGTGGTCACTAAACGACAAGAGGAGACAACCTCTAAATGAAATCCCTGTGAAAGTAATAGGCGCGCAAGATTATTTGTCATTGATCACTCGAGAAGAAAAGCGATAAAAAGGGACCCTTTTGATTTGATACTGGAGAGATTAGCTTTTTTAAGTTAAAAATTATGGCTGAGGATTAGGTTAGGTTCATTTGGTTTCGCGTTCTCCTTCCTTAGGGAAAGATTTAATAAAAAAGGCAATAGATGTTTAATAAACTTTCATTTATGTTATAATAATCATATAAAATTGAAAATAAAGGGGATGTTTGGATGAAAAAATCAGCACCAATTATAATGGGTATTTTATTTATCATTGTGGTTATAGCAGGTTTTTTTATTTCAAGTTATAACGGGATTGTCTCTGCTGAGGAAAATGTAGATGGACAGTTTGCTGCGGTAGAAACTCAATTACAACGTCGATTTGATTTAATTCCCAATTTAGTTAATGCAACAAAAGGTTATATGGAGCATGAGAAAGAAGTTTTTACATCAATCGCAGATTCTCGTGCAAAACTAGCTGGTGCAAAGACAATCAACGATAAGGTTGAAGCATCTAATGAATTAGAAGGTGCACTTTCAAGGTTATTGATGATTACTGAAAACTATCCGGCCTTAAAGGCTGATGCTCAATTCCAAACATTAATGGATGAATTAGCAGGAACGGAAAATCGAATTAGTGTAGAGCGTAATCGTTACAATGAATCGGTTAAAATGTTTAACTCAAAAATTCGTAAGTTCCCAACAAGTGTCGTTGCACGTTTAATGGGTGTAGAAAAACGAGATTATTTTGAGGCACAATCTGGTGCGGAACAGGCTCCAAATGTAGAGTTTTAAGAAGGAAGGGTTGCATGGAGAGCAACCTTTTTTCGGGTAGTTAAGGGGATGTTATGAATGCAAATTATAAATAATAAACATGTAGTAGTATGTCGGAATTTCAAAAGGTTCATTCGCTTTTTCGTTCTCGTGTGCTTTATAAGCAGTTGTGCTGCTTTTTGGCCACTTAAAGGACAAGCCGCTATTCAACCATCCGAAAATTTTTATGTGACGGATCAGGCGCACGTATTGAGTGAACAGGCAAAGGAACATATTTTAACGATTAATCGTGCATTTGAAAAAACGAAGGAGCAACCACAATTAGCGGTTGTAACCCTTAATAGTTTAGAGGGGAAAGACATCGAAAGTTATGCTGTGAATCAGTTTGAGATGATGAAACTCGGAAATAGGCAATATGATAATGGCGTGCTCGTTTTATTAGCAGTAAAAGATAGAGAGATACGCGTGGAAGTAGGTTATGGATTAGAAGGGATTTTGCCTGATGGAAAAGTTGGGCGAATCATTGATGCCTCCATGAATGATCTATCATTAGGGGACTATTCGGAAGCAATCACTAATATTTTTAATCAATTGGTCCTCGCCGTTCAAGAGGAGTATGGATATGAAGATATTTTTGAGGGGCATCTTACATCGATTGATGAGGGGGCCTCAATTCATCCCGTTTTTATGATGGTGGGCTTTGTGGTGACGTTTGTTATCTATCTCTTTATCTGCCGAATCCTTGGACTGGATGCTATAGATACGTTATTTGTGATATTAAGTATTTTTTCTAATGTCTCCTCTTCTTCAACATCTGATTCTTCATCCTCACGGGGGGGAGGCGGCCAATCGGGTGGCGGGGGTGCCTCAAGAAAGTTTTAGTTGATGACATTAAAGTGGCAGTATGATGGAAGAACCTTTTATAAGGTGCGTAAGGTGGGCACTCTCTTTGTTAATTGTAGGAAATTTATTTCTAACGGTATTCGTTTGATAGTGAGTAGGTTAGATGGCTTTAAAAAGGAGCTTAAACTAGGTTTAAGCTCCTTTTTAATATTCGGTTAGTTTAATAGAGATGATTTTTTCATTTTGATTCATGTCAGAAAATAGGGTTGTTGAGTCGAGTGATTTGTTTAATCGTTTAGTGGAAAGATGAAAAGATATTTCACGAATATCCCCCATCACGGAGATAAGTTCAAGATCAAGTATTTTAGCGTGATATTTAAGGGAGATTTCATTTAAAAACTGAAGAGTTTCGGTTAATTCTTTGCATTTAATATGGATAGAGAAGCGTCGGTATTTTCCAAAGGGAATAAATGATGAGGCATGTTCGAAGACGGTTAACGTGATTAAAACGGAAAGGGATCCGACGATGGCGAGAATATATGCTCCGGCTCCGATGGTTAACCCTAAGCAGGCAACAACCCAAAGGCTAGCTGCAGTCGTTAATCCCTTAATTGTTGTCCCTTCTTTAATGATTGTCCCAGCACCTAAAAAACCAATTCCAGATATCACCTGTGCTCCAAGCCGTGACGGATCGATGTTAAACTGGGCAGCGATATGCGTGGAATTATAGGCGCCTAATTGCATGACGACGCAAGCACCGACGGATACGAGCATATGTGTTCTCAACCCTGCAGGACGATGGGTGTTTTCACGTTCCCATCCGATGAGTCCTCCGATAAACATTGAAAGTAGTGTCCTAAGTATTGTGTCGGTAAATAATTGATAATCCATAAGTGTTCCTCCCCGTTAAAGTCCTCTTAAAATTGTATGCTTCATCAGGCCTAAAAAGAAAAAAAATAAGAATATTTATTAAGGGGAAGGCCATTCTAAAGAAGAGATTTTTGGTTAATTGAGCATGATGGAGGTCATTTGAAAATGGAAAGTAAAGTACAATTTATTGATTTAGGCCAATTATCATCAAGAAAAGAATTATTAACAACGAATGACAAATATAAGTGTGTACAATTTAATTTTGAGACAGGAGAAGGCTTATCAAAGCATCGTCATAATGGTTATGCAACCGTTATTGTATTAAAAGGAAGCGTGAAAATGTCATTTGAAATGGAGAATATTCCATTAGCCGACGATGGTGTATTTGAATTAACTGAAAAAACGATGTTATCATTTGACGCCCGTGTGGTGCATGAGTTGGTTGCACTAACCCCTGCGCAGATTCTTGTGATACTCTCAGCACCATTAAGTTAAAGGGTGAAAAGGAGACCTACAGTGTAGGTCCCCCTTTTTAATTATTTATAGTCATGTAATTAATAACAAAGCTATAAACTAATTCATCTTCACTTGCAAATGAAGTTTTATAGTAAGTATGGTAATTAAAAGATTGAATGTAAACATTAGGATGTTCTTCTAACCATTTATTAATTGTTGATACCAAAATTTCTTCACCTGCTGTACTTGAAAAAATTTTAATCATTTATAGACCTCCTTTATCATGAGGAAATGATAATCTATCAAAATTCGGCTATCTAATTGCTAGGCGATAGATTATGGGTCCTCTCGTGATGGTTGATAGAATGAGATGTGTCTATTAGATAGAAATAGATGGATCTGTTGTATGTTTTGTGTGAGGTAAATTGTTAAAGGGATTGTGTGTCATATCTGATCTGTCTATTAAATGATATGTCTGATAAATTAAGAAAATGTCTTATTTTTAAAGAATGTCGTTTTAGGGAAAGAATTTTAGAAGAAAAATGGAAAGATTTTTACCTTTTGAGGGAAGAAGCGTTGTTTTAATGGAGGATGTTTTTTAAAATGAATAAAGAGTCCTATTGTTAAAGGTATTAAAGGAGTGTGAGGAATGAAAAAAAGATTAGTCATTTTATGTAGCATGGTAATTATTTTACTCGTGGGAATCGTTGTCTATTTTCAATTACCCCAATGGTTAGTTAGAGGGGGACTTTATTATTTGAAGGAGACGGAATATACGGCTATTTTAGATTCTAATAAATTAGATTTAGATGAGGATCAGAGGGTGATTGCGCAAGAAGTCTTGAACACGTTAGAATACACGGTAGGTCAAACTCATTTTGTAGAAAATGAGGCTTGGGTAGAGGCAGAGTTTGAAGTGATTGATATTCCCCAATTAATCATCGATGAGCGCAATGATATTTTGAAAAATACGTTATCTGATTGGCGACGCGTTATTGATGATCTTGTGAATGATCGGGTGCAGGGAACGATGACACGGCAGTTGGCAATGATTTTAACCCAAACAAAAGATAAGGATCGTCCGACTAAACGGTTGAGCGTAGAAATTCCTTTTGTACGTTCTTATTTAGGTTGGAAGCTTGATATCGATGATCAATGGGTGAAAAAAGTACTGACTGATTATCTCAATTAGGTATAGTGATGTAAGGCAAAGCATATGTTTCCTTAGGGAGCGTGATGCTTATGAAATTAAGTCGCATCGATATGTTTTGGGGGTGCCTACTCATTGCTGTAGGAATCGGATTTTTTGGTGACTCCTTACATCTTTGGAATTTTGAATTTTTCTTTTGCGGGTGGTGGACATTGTTTATTATTGTCCCTTCATTATGCAACATCCTAGAAGAAGGGGTGAAGCGTTTGAATGTTATAGGGTTATCCGTAGGAGGACTCCTGTTATTATCTAGTTGGAATTTATTATCTGCGGAACTTGTTGTTCCGGTCTTATTAATTATCGTTGGCGCTACTTTAATTTTTATCCGTTCTAACGAAGGGGGAGGGGAGTAACCTCTCTTTTTTCATGGAATTTTTTAAATGAGAAAATATTTAAATGTAACCTTGCGTTTTTATAGCGAGGGGGGTACAATAAGTATATATTAATAAACACCGGTTGAAACTTTATAGAAGAGCTTCCCTTAGTGGAACACCGAAGGAGTCATACTCTCAGGTACTTAGTTGTAAGTGTGGACTGTAAAGTGGACGGAACTCTGGAGAGACCTATTGATTTAGGCGCCGAAGGGGCAAGGCAAACTGCTCAATCTCTCAGGCAAAAGGACAGGGATCGGATCGATTTTTGAGACGTTTTTTAAAGCGTGCTCAATTTTATCCTACGCCACTCCAGGGTCATCTTATTGATGACTCTTTTTTTGTGGTTAGGAGACGTGAGAGCTTTAAAAAAAACATCCCTCTTTAGGCAACCCGCCGGGTGTGAAAAAGGAGACGATAAGATGATTAATTTTTTAGACCAGTTAGATAGTTTTATTTGGGGACCACCATTACTCGTATTATTAGTTGGAACCGGAATACTGTTGACCATTCGACTGAAACTCATTCAGTTGATTAAATTACCACATGCTTTAACGTTAATTTTTAAATCTGAAAACTCTGGAGAGGGGGACATTTCCTCGTTTAGTGCTTTATGCACAGCATTAGCAGCTACTGTAGGAACAGGGAACATTATAGGAGTTGCGACAGCATTGGCTGCAGGTGGACCCGGTTCATTATTTTGGATGTGGTTAGCAGCATTTTTTGGGATGGCAACGAAGTATGCCGAAGGTGTTCTAGCTATTAAGTACCGCCAATTAGATGAAAATCAAGAGGTTGCGGGTGGACCTATGTATTATATTACGAATGGAATGGGTAAAAAATATAAACCATTAGCGGTGTTTTTTGCTTTTAGTGGAATTTTAGTAGCTTTACTTGGAATCGGAACGTTTACCCAGGTAAACGCGATTACATCTAGTATTGAAAGTACCCTCCATATTAAAGCAGAGATTGTGGGTCTTATTTTAGCGGGTATTGTTTTAATTGTTACATTCGGTGGGATTAAGTCCATTTCTAAGGTAGCAGAAAAAGTGGTCCCGGTTATGGCAACAAGCTATTTGATCATTTGTGTGTTTATTTTGATTATTAATTATCAGTCTATTATACCTGCGTTTGAAATGATTTTTAAAGGGGCTTTTAATATGACAGCTGCAACAGGTGGTTTTGCGGGGGCAACTGTGGCGATGGCAATTCGTAATGGTGTGGCGCGAGGTGTCTTTTCAAATGAGTCAGGACTTGGAAGTGCACCTATTGCAGCTGCTGCAGCAAAAACGGAGTGGGCGGCAGAACAGGGCCTTATCTCGATGACCGGGACGTTTATTGACAGTTTGATTATTTGTACATTAACAGGTTTAACATTGATGGTTACCGGTGTTTGGCAGATGGAGGGTGTAGTTGCAAGTTCTTTAACAGAGAGGGCATTTAATACTGTTTTACCAACTATTTGGGGAGTCCCATTAGGTTCTATTCTATTAATGATTTGTTTAAGTTTATTTGCTTTTACAACCATTTTAGGGTGGAACTATTACGGGGAACGTTGTTGTCAGTTTTTATTCGGTGTCAAAAGTATAACGCCTTATCGTATTATTTTTGTTGTGATGATTGGAAGTGGCGCCTTTTTACAGTTAGAGGCCGTTTGGTTAATTGCCGATATTGTTAATGGTCTCATGGCGCTTCCTAATTTAGTAGCGATTATTGCCTTAAGTGGGGTTGTTGTTTCAGAAACACAATTATACTTGAATCACATTAAACAGCCTAACAATAACTTGGAATCAATAGAATTATAAGTAGTGAGTGGATCACTACTTTTTTTGTGCTGATGAAATAAAAAAAGTAATTAGTTTGATATAAAATGACAGATTTGACCCATAATAGGAGAAAAGAAATAGGAAAGGATGTCATTAAATGGATTTAAAAAAATACGACTCATTGCGTTCGTGCTCAGTAGCCGAACTTTATGAACATTTAAGACAGGCCAAGGAGAATGTCACCATTTATGTTGAAAAAATTGACCCTCATGTTTACTCCACACTGGATATCAATCTATTGAAAAATACTCAAATCATTTTATCTAAAAAGGCGTTAATGCTTGCTCCAGAACAATTTACAAGTTTCTTCCATGATGTTTTATTTGAATCTTTACAGATAGAGATAGATGTAAAAAGGGAATTAAAGTTTAAATATCAAAAATTTATTTGTCTCATCATGATCATTGCGTTCTCTTTATTATTTCTTCAACCCATGCATTCTTTTTTCTTAAAAGTCACTTTATTTACAGGGGTTATTTTGCTGTGCTTTTGGATGTATATTTTATTAAATCATCGGGCACTTATTAAGGTTTCGAATATAAAGAAACATTGTGATTTCAAGGTGATGAAAGATGGTTTTTTAGATTTATTGCCAAGCTTGTATCTCATCGATAATAAAATGTTCATTGGAACGAATTTGTTTACTTCAAATGGCTATCAAGACTTTTATGAGGTTCAGTCGGATGAGGTAGAAAATCAGATTAGGCTTATTTATGAAGAGTATGTTAATTCTCATTCATCAATCCGGGACGAATTTTTAATCGCACAATACATTGATAATATGCATCCTAATGATTTTATTTCTTTTTTAAGACAAGATTAGGTTGAAAAATTGACTGTGGGGAGAAAACACGTAAAATACTTGTAAAAAACTATTATTTTAAGTAAAATATTAGTATTTGATAGAATGAGGAGGATTTCATCGTTTATGCAAAGCGCATTTTTTAAAGATTTCTTATATTTAACGGATATAAGGACGATTATTTTTATTGGGGTACTCGTTATCTTATTTGGTGTCATGAAACACATGGAGAAGAAAAAGGTAAAGTTTTCAACACGTATGCTGTCAGCTACTGGATTGGGGCTTATTTTAGGAATCTTAATTCAAATCGTTGGGGCATATCCAACGAATCCATTGGAAGTGCCGTTTATTGCGGAAATTAATAAATGGTATGGTTTAATTGCAAATGGATTTATGAATTTATTAAAAATGTTAGTTGTTCCACTAATTTTTGTTTCTATCATTCGAGTGATTTTAAATATGAGGCAGGGAGAAAATTTAGGGAAGTTAACGATGTATACGTTATTAACCCTTGTTTCGACAACGATTGTTGCTGCGATTATTGGATTGATTGTTGGAAATGTATTTAAACTGGGTGTTGGATATGAGTTAGTGACAGGTGATGCCGCTATTCGAGAAGTACAACCGCTTGTTGATACCTTACAAGGCTTGATTCCATCTAATCCAGTATCGGCAATGGCTGAGGGGAATATTGTAGCAGTTGTTATTTTTGCGACATTTTTAGGATTAGCGACTAAGCGTCAGATGAAAAAATATGAAACGATTGTTAAACCATTTATTGACTTAGTTGAAGCCTTTTATAAAATCATATTAAGCGTTGCCATGACTATTATTAAATGGATGCCGTATGCGGTTATTGCTCTATTGGCCAATACAATTGCGGGACGCGGAATCTCTGCAATTAATGATGCTATTGGGTTTATTTTGGCTACCTATGTTGGAGTCGCGCTCATGATGGTAGTTCATTTCATTTTAATTGCGTGTAAAGGGTTAAATCCAATTCGTTATGTACATAATGTAATTGATGCATTAGTTTTAGCCTTTACATCTCGATCGTCATTAGGAACTTTACCAGTGAGTATTGAAAAATTAACCGAGAATGTCGGATTAGATAATGGGACTGCAACGTTCGTTGGAAGCTTAGGGTCTAATGCAGGAATGAATGGGTGTGCCGGAATTTATCCAGCATTAGTAGCGGTGATGGTTGCTAATATGACGGGAACACCGATTGACATAACATTTATTATGATGTTAATTATTGTTATCGCGTTAGCTTCATTTGGAATTGCAGGATTACCAGGTTCGGCGACGATGGCAATATCTGTTGTCTTATCGGGAATGGGATTAGGGGAGTATTTTCCTTTGATTGCTGGTGTAATTGCGATTGATCCAATTCTTGATATGGGACGTACAATGTTAAATGTGAACGGAACATTAACAACAGCCGTTTTAGTTGGAAAAGCATTTAATCAGATTGATGAAGAGGTTTACTACGGTCGAAAAACCGTTCAAATGGACTAAAAAAAGAGCGTTTCTTACTGAAACGCTCTTTTTTTTATGCCTTGATTTCTGATATCCCCATATCAAGTAGTTGTAGTTTGATTGACCCTATTTTTGAATCTTTGGCAACTTCGTACTTTGTTTTGTCAATGCACTGAAGATCACCAATTTTATCTATTATTTTTCCTTCCTTTGTTACGTGAGGTAAAGTGACCTGTTTATAACAAACTACAATTTCATTTTCTTGAGAGTGAGCAATTTTTGTATACTCTGTGTAGCTATTGGCCGTTTCTTCATTCCAGCAATGAAAAAATTCAATCGAAAAATTTAAGGCTTTTAAGTGTTCCCTAAATAAGTCAATTCGTTCAATTAGATAAGCTTCTTTTAAGTCATCTAACTCAATCGACATGAGGTCATGAAGGAATGTTATATTTTCTTGGGTAGTAGCTAGACGAGTGAATTGTTCATTCTCAAGGATAAGTTGTTGTTGGTAGCAACCATACACCGTATGATTTAATTGAATTTTCCATTCTGGTTTCATTTTATTTCTCCTAATCTTTGTAGTATTCCCTTGTATTTTACTATATTTTGTATCATTGATATAAGATGCATGGGTGAAGTTTTTTTAAAAAGGGGATGAAAAGATAGAAAGCTTAAATTAAGGTGGAGGGGGAGTAGGTGCATGAGGTGGGTTTTCCTTTAATTGATCCATAAAAATGAAAAAATTATTTAAGCTTTGAAGGTGTTGCGTTTCAGCTATGCGTTTTTTAAGACCGTTAATAAAACTTTCTGTATACATGATAGGACAGGGGCGTGATTTACTATAGCGGTAACCTAAGTTTTGCATCATTGCTCTTAAATAGCGTTCATGATAGAGAGCTGACGTAGAGGCGAAGGCGAAATTTGGGTCCTTTTCCATTTGTTCAGGATCATCGATGCTAACATTGTAGTGGGCTAGAAAGGGGAGAAAGTTAGGGAGAGGGGTTGTGGGGAAAAGGTCCCGATTACCGAGTAACCAAGTTTCAAGACATTTATTTTGGACAAAGATTACATAAGGGCAACTGAGAGGGCGGTGATAACTTTCAATTTTTTGTTGAACGATTTGATGACGAAGATTGACGCCATCATCGTCCCCATCTAGAAATATTAAAAGGTAGTCGATAGTTTGATAGAGATTGATAGTATCAATCGTTTGCCCTAGAATGTTTTTTTCGGGAGAGGAACGATCGGTTCCAAGGAGACGAGGATAACCCATTCCACTATAGAGAACGTATTGATTATTTTGAATTTCTGCAATAGATTTTGCACGTGTTAGGGTCGGCAGTAGTAGGGGTATCCAGTGATCAATGATTTTATGTCCTGATTTTCCGTCTTCGACAAGAATATAGAGTTTCATGTTAGACGCCTCCTTCAAACGAAAGGACATTAATGAGTTCAAAAAAACTGTCATATTCTGTTTGCCCGATTCCAAGCTCTTCAGCGGTATGCGCCTCAATCGTGTCTTGTTGGCGTGTGATAATACGCCAAAAGTGACTGTGGACATTATTAATGACGTAAGGGTGGTGACTACTTAAAATGAGCTGAAGGTCATCACGTCCCATCATCTCTTCGAGTAATGAACCCATACAGTTTAATCCAAGTCCGTTTTCAAATTCATCGACCAGTAGGAGGGTACCCGGTTCGCTTAACACAAATTCTGTTAAATAATATAATGTTTTAAGCATTCCATCAGACATCTTGTGGATTTCAAGGTAGCTACCTCCTTTTTCTTTAAAGAAGAGTTCGAGAGTATTTTTCGGGCGATGGAGTAACTTTATGTCTTCAACGGAGTCGAAAATACTTTGAAAAATAGAGAGAATTTCAGAAGTTTGCTGTTTCGTTGCAAGGAGATACGATTTGGTGATGGTGTTGGTTTGACGAAATTGCGGAATAGAGGTTAACCATTTTACAGGCATTAAAAGGGGAATTAATTCTTCAAATGTTGGGGATGAGGAGTCGGCAGAGTTCCATAAGTGTTGAATGATGGGGTAATTATCATTGATGTAGACGAGGTAACGGTACTCTTTTTGATTGAGGATAAAACACATTTCGTATTCTCCGTTTGCTAGACCTTTTATGGAGTGTCCTGCTAAGAGCTGAAACAGGCTATAAATGTAAAACAAAATTTGACTTTTTCCTGAACCAGATAGACCGACGAGTAGCGTCAGGGGAACGGGGGTCGTGACGTTGACGCACAAGCCATTGGGGGTACTAACGCGTAATGATTTAATCTTCACTAAGACCGCCTCCATTTTAGGGGAATTTACTATATCATATGATGAAATTACGGCCATGGTGAGTGAAGACTAGGTCATCGTCTTTCAATTAAAGGGAATAATGATGAATTTAGGTTGCCTCTTAAACTCAAATAGTGATATAATTTAGAAAAAAATAGGAGGTATTGTAAAAATGAGGAAGAATAAGAAAAAGATAGTCTTGCTTTGTGTACTTTGCGTGTTAGGTATTTTAATTCCATGTACTTTTTTTGCAAGAAAGTCTCTAAAAAATAATGAAGAGGGGATCGTGTATGTTGAATCCGTCTCATCTATTCATCAATTAGGGAGTGGATCTGGACTTTTTCAAAGATACAGCGGGATTGTTGAACCACAAGAGACAACAGAGGTAAAACGAAATATGGACCGTGTCATTAAAGACGTTTACGTAAAGGTTGGCGATTTAGTTGAAGAGGGGACACCACTATTTTCTTATGAGACGGGGGAACTCGAGCTACAGTTAAGTCATGCTGAATTAGAGTTAGAACGGCTAAGTGCATCTATAACAGATTTAAATGAGCAGGTAGGTTTACTCAATAATGCCTCAGTAGGAGCAAACGAATTAAGCCTTGAACATAAAGCACAAATTTTAACGACACAGAATGAACTAAAGCAGGCGGAGTATGATAGGAAAAGTAAACAGGTTGAAGTCGAACAATTAAAATCATCTGTTGAAAATTCGGTGGTTAAAAGTACAGTTACAGGTGTTGTTAAATCAATTGGGGGCGATGCCACTGCTTCAGAGGGAAATGGCGAAAGCTACATGACCTTGTTATCGATGACCAACTATCGCATTAAGGGAACAGTTAGTGAGCAAAGTGTTTCACAATTACAGGTAGAACAGCCTGTCATCGTTCGATCACGGGTAAATAAGGAACAAACATGGAAAGGAAAAATAACCATGATTGATTTAAATAATATGCTCACCCCGAATGATTTAAATATGGGCGGAAGTTCAGAGGTGGCAACCAATTATCCTTTTTATGTTGAATTAGAATCGACAGAAAATTTAATTTTAGGCCAACACGTCTACGTGGAATTAGATGAGGGGCAGGATCAGTCATCCGAGGGGATATGGCTTTATGACTACTATTTGATGAATGAAGATGATAAAAGCTACGTATACGTAGAAAATGATCATAAATTAGAAAAACGCGAAGTGCAATTAGGAGCTTATGATGAGCAACAACAACGATATGAAATTTTAGATGGATTAACAGGGGATGATTATATTGCCTTTCCCGACGAGCAAGTTAAAGAAGGGATTGCATGCGAGAAAATGCAAAATGGCTCATTAACCGAGGTTGAGGAATAGGGGGGTAAAAAATGCTATTAGAGGCGAAAAATATACAAAAAAATTATTTTCAGGATAAATTAAAAGTAGAAGTGTTAAAAAATATAAATTTTTCAGTTGAAATGGGTGATTATGTCGCCGTTATGGGACCTTCGGGTTCAGGAAAATCGACACTGATGAATATTTTAGGATGTCTTGATTTGCCAACATCGGGTGACTACTTTTTGAATGGAAAAGATGTTCTATCTTTATCTGAGGACGAACTTTCGGACTTGCGATTAAATGAAATCGGATTTGTTTTTCAAAATTTTCAACTTTTATCTTCGCAAAGTGCGCTTGAAAATGTTGAGTTACCCTTGACGTATGCCAAAATTCCTAAAAGTGAACGCCGTCGGCGCGCGATACAGGCACTTGAAAGGGTTGGACTCGGTGATCGGCTTCATTTTAAGCCTACGCAATTATCAGGTGGGCAGAAGCAACGCGTTGCGATTGCACGAGCAATTGTAAATCATCCATCTCTTTTGTTAGCAGATGAACCAACAGGAGCGTTAGATAGTAAATCAGGGGTACAAATTATGGACTTATTTAGACAATTAAATGATGAAGGCGTTACTATTGTTATGATTACTCACGACGCAAAGGTAGCGCAGGCAGCGAATCGACAGATTGCAATTTTAGACGGTGAGCTCATTCATTCGGCTGTTAAAGGGAGATGGGAATGGTGAAAAAGAAGAAATTACTTATGTTCGGTGGTATGCTTTTTATCCTTTTAATAGGAGGGATAGGTTGCTATCTAACATTTATGCGTTCAAATGAAATTGAAACGATTCCCGTCGCCCACTTAAGTACCTCATGGTGGGGGGATTTAGAAGAATCTTCAGGGTATATTGCCTCGAATATGACCCAAGAGGTCATGCTTGAGAATTTTAAAACAGTTAAAGAGGTTTTAGTTGCTGAGGGAGATCGGGTACAAGTAGGTGACCCCTTAATTGTTTATGACCAAAGTTTGAAAGAATTAGAATTACAGGTTCAACAATCTAAAGTTAAAGGGTTAGATGTTCAAATTCAATTGGCAAAAAAAGAGTTGAAAAACTTACAATCGATGAGTTCTTTTGCGACAGGAAGCAACCAGGCGAAGGCAGTTACAGCGTCTCAGGAAGAGGGAACGGATGCGAAAGAAGGGTTAAATTATAACTCCGAATTTTTCCCATTAGAGGATGGAACGTATCAAGTAGAAGCTCATCAAAAAGACCGGTTACATGTTTCATTTTTATATCGTTTAAAGGGATTAGATGAGGTAGGAAAAACCACCGTTTTTGCCCCAATGAAATTAAATTTAATCGTTCTTTCAGATGATGGAAACAAAGAATCGTTTTTCATTGATGGAGAAGGGTTGAAAATTCCAGAGGGGGTTGTTTCGATGAGCGTGGGAGACTACTTATCCCTGATAAAGGATGAAATCCTAGAGCCAGATGGTGAGAAGGTTCCAGGTCAAGAGGAACCGCCAATTTCGGTGGAGCCTCCTGCTGCTCAACCCGATGACGAAGAACCTGTTCAAGATGGGACAGAAGGTGAGGATACTTATTCAAAAGAGGAGCTTCAACAATTGATTCAAGAGAAACGGTCAGCTGTTAGAGGGTTGGAGTTGGATTATAAAGAAGCGCTCTTAAAGGAGCAACAAATTAAAAAAGAAATCGAACAATTGACCGTTCGAAGTAGCGTCAACGGTGTTGTAAAAAAGGTAGAGGACCTTCCGTCTAAAATAGACGATGGGACCCCGCTTCTTGTGGTCACAAGTGATGAAGGCTTTTACTTAAAGGGAACGCTCAATGAATATCAATTGGCTAAGGTAGATGTC
This sequence comes from Turicibacter sp. St.80E1, assembly GCF_059728495.1. Classification (NCBI taxonomy): domain Bacteria; kingdom Bacillati; phylum Bacillota; class Erysipelotrichia; order Erysipelotrichales; family Turicibacteraceae; genus Turicibacter; species Turicibacter sp. St.80E1. The sequence continues at coordinate 911,691 of NZ_AP039386.1, forward strand.
GGTCAAGTAGTAGATATCCAGTCTTATGAAACGGGGATGAGCTATGAAGCACGAATTACAGAGATTTATCCCTACCCTGTTGAAGATAATCAAGATTGGGGTCCGAAAGTGTCACGTTATCCATTTGTTGCGACCATTGAAGGAGATCAACAATTAAGCCCAAATATGAATGTGTCAGTCACACTAAAATCGCCGCAGGAGGAAGGACAAACTCTTTACATCGACATGGCCTATGTCGGCGAGGATCACGGCCAAAAATTTGTTTATAAGGTGGATCAGAATAAACGTTTAGTCAAAGAACGTGTTCAGACAGGAAAGGTTATTTACGGTTCGTATATCGAAATTCTTTCGGGAGTAAACGAGGAAGATCATTTAGCCTTCCCGTATACTAAAAATATTAAGGACGGGTTAAAAGCTAAGGTGATGCTAGAAGGAGAGGAATAACTATGATCGAAAATATTGGGCTATCACTAAAAGGTATTTGGTCACATAAAATGCGCTCCTTCTTAACCATGTTAGGTATTATTATTGGGATTGCGTCGATTATTGCCATTGTTTCTACGATTAAAGGGACAAATGAGCAAATTAAACAGAATTTGATTGGGTCAGGGAATAATGTCGTACAGGTTAAGTTGAGTCAAGATGGATATGAAGTCGAGGGAGACCAGATTCCGTATGGGACGAAAGAAGTATCTGCCGCTACGTTGGAAGAGATCAAGGCGATAGAGCATGTAGAAGGTGCCTCTTTGTATCGGAGTAGAAGTTATGCAGATGGAATCTATTATAAGAGCACCTTATTAGAAGGGCCGAGCGTGAAAGGAATAGATGAGGATTATTTTAACGTCATGGGCTATGTGATCCGTCAGGGACGCCTCTTTATTGATTCGGATTACCAGGAATTTAGAAAAAATATGATTATCGATCAGGATGTTGCTTCAAGTCTTTTTCAAAGTGAAAGTCCAATTGGACAGACGTTGGAGATAAGAGGGGAACCGTTTATTATTATTGGGGTTGTTGAATTGGCTAATCAATCCAAACCTGTTATTCACTCGATTGATGATTACTATACCTACCATCAAAACCAAGGTGGTAACATTTTTCTTCCAGATGTTGTTTGGCCGGTTGTGTATGCATACGATGAACCCCAACATGTCGCGGTTAAGGCGAGTCATACCGATTATATGGGAACAGTAGGACGTGATTGTGCGAATATTTTAAATGCTGAGCTTTGGGATAGTACATTAAGTTATCAGGCCATTGACATTCTTGAACAGGCGAAGCAATTACAAGAATTAAGTGCTGCAACGAATCAGCAATTGTTGTGGATTGCGAGTATTTCACTCCTCGTCGGAGGCATTGGGGTTATGAATATTATGCTCGTTTCTGTGACTGAGCGTACAAATGAGATTGGTTTGAAGAAAGCTATTGGGGCAAGAAAACGAGTAATTTTAGCCCAATTTTTGACGGAAGCGGCCGTATTAACGAGCTTAGGTGGGATCTTGGGAATTTTAGCGGGAATTATACTCGCCAAAGTCATTTCCGTTGTTTCACAAACACCGGTAGCGATTAGTCTTCCGGCTACTGTCGGATCAGTTGTATTTTCGATTGCAATCGGGCTAATTTTTGGATTGCTTCCATCAATGAAGGCAGCAAACCTTAATCCAATTGATGCATTACGTCATGAATAAAGAAAAAAAGTGTGGTGATCGCCACACTTTTTTCTATAAATAAAAGAACCATCAGTCACGATGGCTCTAAAAGGCAATTATTCAGTTAATGAAAGTTCTTCTTCATGAATACGATCGATCGGTTCGTGGTGTTGAACACTATTTTCTATTTCACGGTAGTGATCCATTTTCACCCGGAACAGTTCACCGTTAGTTGGCGGTGTATAAGTAATGGCGTTTGCCCCCGCAGCAATGGTTTCGAGGATGGATTGATCAGTAGGTCCTCCTGTTGCAATAATTGGGATAGTTGGATATTGTTCGCGAATTTTACGAACAATCGCTGCCGTTTTTGAACCACCACTTACGTTTAAGATATCGGCTCCTGCTTCAATGCGTGATTGAACGTCTGTATGTTCAGAGACGACGGTTACGACAACAGGGATGTCAATGGTTTCCTTAACATATTCAATGGTTTCTTGCGGTGTTGGGGCGTTTAACACGACCGCAATGGCTCCTTGGAATTCGGCGTGCAAGGCAATATTACCTGAGCGGGTACCATGGGTGAGCCCGCCCCCTACGCCACAAATAACCGGAATATCTGAAACTGACATAATGGCCTGTGTAATGGTCGGTTGTGGAGTGAAGGGGTAGACAGCAATAACTGCATCTGCATTTGTATTCTTTATAATTGCAACATCTGTTGTAAAAATAAATGATTTTAATCGTTTTCCAAAGATTCGGATTCCGCTCGCATTTCGAATGACATCGGGAACACGTACGAAATTTTTACGCAAGTTGCTTGTTACCTCAGGTACAATTTTTTCAGGGATAGATGGTTTATTCATGTTGCCGTCACGTCCTTTCTTTATCGTCATTTATCTTTATTATAGCGAAAATAATGACAAAAGTTAAGGAGAACTCTTTTTTATTTCATGATTTTAAGTTTTCTAATTGGCGGTGAAAAGAGAAAGAAAGGAGGGGGGGAGGTCTAATTATACGACAAAAGTGAAAAAGGTCGTTTCTTTAGTGGCTAATTCATTAGATTAGTAGTATACTAAATAAGGAAATTCATCCTGTTATATTTCTTTTAAAGGTACAAAGACTAGGAAGATGTCAGTTTTTGTTCTTTTATTATGTTGATAATTCTGAGGAGGTGACATCACGTGGAAGATTCCATTCCCATACGGACAATTAAACGAATCCTAAAGATGTCAGCTCATCTTGATCGACATCGGGAGAAATGATAAGAGGTGATTCGATGAGAAGTGAAGTGAATTTTATTAATTCATTAGCTAGCGGAGGATTTGAGTGGGTTAACTTGATTGATCCAACCCATCAAGAGGTTGAAGAATTGTGTAAAGTATATGATTTAGAATATGAGACAGTGATTACGGCACTCGATGAAGAGGAACGTTCACGTGTCCAAATTGAAGATAATTTTACGATGATTATCGTTGACGTTCCCGTCTCTTTTGAGTCGGATACGTATTATTCAACCGTTCCACTAGGAATTGTAAAGACTAATCATATGTTACTGACGTTATGCACGAGGGAATTAAATGTCTTTACCAAAAGGCTTAAAATGCCAACAACGAGTATTAATGCTCATATATATCAAATTTTATATACGATTTCGATCCAATATTTAGGATACCTAAGGGTTATTGAACGAAAAAGTAGTCAAGTTGAGCGCGCCCTACGGCACTCTCCGAAAAATGAAGATTTAATTGAGATGCTAGACTTACAAAAAAGTTTAGTTTACCTGTCTTCTTCTTTACGTTCTAATCAAATTGTACTAGAGCGTTTGGTTAAATTAGAGAAAAATGATACGCCAGAGTCCGAGATGTTAGAAGATGTGATCATCGAAAATAAACAGGCGATTGACATGTCAAAAATTTATGGAAATATTTTAAGTAGTAACTTAAACGTATTTGAAACAATTATTTCAAATAACCTAAATATGGTAATGAAGTTTTTAACGGTCGTTTCAGTAATTATCGCTGTTCCGACGGTTGTTTCAAGTTTTTGGGGAATGAATGTTCCTGTTCCTTTTCAAAATAATCCGTACGGTTTTTTAATCGTATTTATTATTTCGTTAATTATTACAGTGATGGCTGGATTTTATATTAACCGTAAGGAAAACCACCGTAAAAGGAAGTAGAAAAGAAACGTCTGCTATGCAGAGGTTTTTTTATTAAGAAGGGTGATTAAATGAACGTGAATGAACAACTAATTAAGCAAAAAAATTATTTATCGATGCACGGGCCCTTATCTTTTTCTGACCGAATAGAGGCTTTAAAACGCTTAAAAGAGGCGATTAAGAAGTATGAGCCTGAGTTAATGCGCGCATTAAAAGAAGACTTAGGGAAACCAGACTTTGAATCGTATACAGCAGAAATTGGTTTTTTGTATACTTCCATCGATTATACTTTAAAACGTCTAAAAAAGTGGATGCGTCCTCGTCGGGTTAGGAGCGAAAGTGCGCAACTTATTGGCTCCTCGACTGTTTATGCATCTGCGTATGGTGTCGTTTTAATTATGGCTCCGTTTAATTATCCTGTACAGTTATTGCTTGAGCCGTTAATCGGGGCAATTGCGGGAGGAAATGGGGCAATATTAAAGCCATCGGAGTTGACACCGACGGTTGAAAGGGTTCTTGTTCAATTAATTAGTTCAACATTTAATGCCAATTATATCTCCATTGTCACAGGGGGTGTTACTGTTAATCAACACTTACTTTCACTTCCATTTGATTATATCTTTTTTACAGGAAGTGTCCGTGTTGGTAAGTTAGTCATGCAAAAGGCGAGTGAACAACTTATTCCGTTCACGTTAGAATTAGGTGGAAAGTCTCCAGTGATTGTGGATGAAACTGCCCATTTAAAATTAGCGGCTCAACGAATTACATGGGGAAAGTTTATGAATAATGGACAAACTTGTGTAGCCCCTGATTACGTTTTGGTTCACGAAGAGGTTTATGATGATTTTTTAGATCAATTAAAGAGGGCCATTCAATGTTTTTATGGAGAAAACCCGTTAGAAAATGATGATTATGGACGAATTGTTAATTCATCGCACACGAAACGGTTGGCTTCACTCATCGAAGAGAATCGCTTAAAAATTTATTGTGGGGGAGAGGTTGATATCTGGGAATGTTATATTGCACCCACTGTTTTTAGTCAAGTCACATTGGAAGATTCACTAATGGATGAAGAAATCTTTGGACCGTTGTTACCGGTTATAAGCTATAGGGAGTTAACAGATATTGATGCTTGCCTTTTAAAACATCCGCGCCCCTTAGCATTTTATATTTTTTCAGAACGTCATTCATTTGCTCAGTCGTTGATTCATCGCTATTCATTTGGTGGAGGGTGTATTAATGATGTGGTGACGCATGTGGCTTCTCATCGACTTCCCTTTGGGGGCGTCGGTACTTCTGGAGTAGGAAGATATCATGGAAAAGCAAGCTTTGATACTTTTACTTATAGTAAATCGGTGGTGAAGCGTTCAACAAAGATTCCGCTTCATTTGGTATTTCCCCCTTATGGAAGCCGGGTAAAGTGGGTTAAGAAAATAATGAAATAAACACGCGTACAGTTGCATAAAATGGAGAATGGGGGTGAGAAAATGTCGTGTCTTGGTAATTTGATTTGGTTTATTTGTGGCGGTTTTGTTAACGCCCTTATTTGGTGTTTTTTTGGTGTTCTTTGGAGTATTACGATTATTGGAATTCCAATTGGTCGCCAGTGCTTTAAACTCGCGTCGTTGCAATTAGCTCCTTTTGGTAAGGAGGTAGTTACGGTAAATGATTCTGGGGGAACTTTTCTTTTAAATATATTATGGGTAGTCTTCGGAGGATTAGAGTTAGCGATTGCCAACTTGATTAGTGCTGTTATTTTAACGGTGACCATCGTAGGAATCCCGTTTGCTTTACAAGCTTTTAAATTTGCCATCCTGTCGTTGATGCCTTTTGGAAAAGAAGTAAGAAGAACGTCTTAAAATAAGGCGTTTTTTTTATCTTTTTTGTTTAGAACGTTGGATGGATGTTTATAATACAGGGGGTGATGGACAAGATGGAAAAAAGAATAGTATATGTTTCATATGTAATTATTGCATTTGTTTTATTTAATTTCTTTTATGGCTTTACAGATTGGATAAAATCATGGCAGGTGCTTGATTGGTATCTTATTATCTTAATGGGAACCATTATGAGTTTACTTGTTATTAAGTATAAGCAAAATCAGCGAAAGTTAGCGGTTGAACAATATGCGAAGGAAAATGATCGACGACGAATTCAATTAAATCAGCTACTCATGTTTGAACAACTTTCTAAAATGAATGATGAGATGTTTTGTGAGTTGTTAAAGCGATGTTTTGAGTTACTAGGGTATTCTGATATTCAAGTTAGTCATCCCTCAGATCGGTTAGGTTATGACTTAACAGTTTGGCATCGAGGGAAAAAAATGATCGTTAAAATTTTCAAAAAGGTACCGATGATAGAAAATATATATACAAATCCAGAAGGATTGGAATTTGCCTTAGGCGAATTAGTCACTTTAAATGAGATTCGTGAATTTTATGGAAGTGTAAAGGATTATGAGGTTCAGGCGGATCTTTCACTCGTTATCAGTACAAGTGATTTCGAAGAAGAAGCCTTATTATTTGCCGGTCGAAATGGTGTAGAAACCATGAATGGTTATGAATTTTATCAACTCTTAGATGAATTAAAAGATGGGAAGTCTACCGCTTCATTTTCCACACTTTTTGCCTGATTCCTTTTTTAATCTTTAGGCATATATTAGGAAAGTAGGAAATAAATGCGATTGGAACAATCTCTCTAAGAGGAAGGGAGGTGGTGGCATGTTTTGGAGTGGTTTTATTGTAGGATCCGCCGTTGGAATTATAGGAATTACCTTATACAGTTGTCTTGTTGTGGCATCACGCGCCGATTGTGATCTTGAGGATGAATATGAGATATTAAAATCATCTTCAGATCATGAGCGAAAAGGAATGTGAGTGAAGGGGAAGGCTAGGAATTGGTGAATAAGGATTTTTATTTGAAATTTAATAAAAGACAGATTGCTTATTCATGAAGTAATCTGTTTTTTAATACATTTTAAGAGAGTCATCAATGCATAAAGGAGGGGAATTGTGAATGAATGATTTGGTTCAAGATAATTTTAAAGGGGTTATCTCCATTGAGGAACATGGAAAATGGATATTTAAGCAGGCTTATGGTGAGTCAGATTTGGCTAATCAGAGAATGAATCGATTAGATACCAAATTTTCCATGGCATCAGCAAGCAAGATTTTTATCGCCGTTGCGATTTTACAATTAATTGAAGGAAAATTTCTATCACTAAATCAGACATTGGGGGAAGTATTGCCAATGGACTGGCATCATATTGATAAAACAATTACCATCCGTCAACTTTTAACACATACTTCAGGATTACCCGATTATTTTGATGAGTCCTTAGGGAAGAATTATGCGACAATGTGGGAAAACTATCCGAATTATCGAATTAGGAGTGGAGAGGATTTACTCCCTTTATTTTTACATAAACGCATGGTTTATCCAAAAGGGCAAAAGTTTCATTACAATCATGCAGGTTATGTTGTCCTAAGTTTAATAATTGAGGCAGTGACGAAGCAACCATTTGAACACTACTTGGAAAAAATGATTTTTACTCCATGTAACATGGGGGATACAGGGTATTACGAATTGGACCGATTACCATTAAATTGTGCGACAGGGTATTGTTTAGAAGAGGAATCGCAAACCTATTATAGTAATATTTATAGTTTAGATGTGAAAGGAAACGGGGCAGGTGGAGCCTACACTACAGCGAAAGATATGGATCGTTTTTGGACTTGCCTTGTAAAGGGACGACTTCTGTCGCCATCAATGGTGAGTGAAATGCTATCTCCTCAAGTAGAAGGAGAATGGTATGGATATGGGGTTTGGTTAAAGGCGTTAGGAGATCATCAATATCTTCCGTTTATTCAGGGAAGCCATCCAGGCGTGAGTTTTATTAGTTCCTATGATTGTCAAAGGTGCCGGACTATGACCTTGATGAGTAATTTTGAGCATGATGTGTGGGCGCTTCATGGGAAGTTTTATAATGCTTTGAATCGGTAAGGGTCACCTCACTAATAACCTGTTTATAAACTCCGTATCTTAACCCTCGTCTTGTCCCTTTATTTTACGACAAACATTCGGTATAATAATAAAGTTAATAATGTAGATAAAGGAAGAAACATATGTATTTAAAAAGAATAGAAACAATTGGTTTTAAATCCTTTGCAGATAAAACAGTCGTTGAATTTGAAAAGGGCGTGACGGCTGTAGTAGGTCCGAATGGGTCAGGGAAAAGTAATATTTCTGATGCGATACGCTGGGTTTTAGGTGAACAATCAGCTAAAAGTTTACGCGGTGCTAAAATGGAGGATATTATTTTTGCGGGAACCTCAACGAGAAAGCCTTTGAACTTTGCAGAGGTGACGCTCGTCCTTGATAATAGTTGCCATAGCTTACCTATTGATTATGAGGAAGTTAGTATTACCCGTCGGGTTTATCGAACAGGCGATGGGGAATATTTAATTAATAAGCAGAAAGTACGTTTGAAAGATGTGATTGACTTGATAATGGATACCGGAATCGGACATGATTCGTTATCTATTATTTCACAGGACAAAGTCAAGGCTATTGTTGAGGCACGCGTAGAAGAGCGCCGCACGATTATTGAGGAGGCGGCGGGTGTTTTAAAGTATAAGATGCGGAAAAAAGAGGCGACACGAAAGTTGGAGTCAACGAGTGATAATTTAAGTCGCGTGCAAGACATTATTTTTGAAATTGAAGATCAGGTGGAACCTTTACGAAAGCAAGCGGATCAGGCACAAAAGTATTTATTGCTTAAACAAGAATGTAGCGATTCTGAAATTAGTGTGCTAGCTTACGACATTAAAACTTTAAACGATCAATTAGCCCATGCGAAAAAAGAACGAAAAAATGTTGAATTTGAACATGTAAGTATTCAGACGAAAATCTTAACGGATGAACGCCGACGCGATGAGTTAAAACAACAAAAGCAGCACAAAGAGGGTCAACTTGAAGAATTACAAGCCCGGTTAGTTGAGACATCGGAAAGTATTCAACGACTCCAGGGACAACGGGATGTGCTAAGAGAACGACATAAAAACGCATCCTTTAATAAAGAAGAGTTGGCTATGCAACAGGCGCAGTTAAAGGAGCGTCTCGACCAATCTATTTCACACGTTTTCGAGGCTGAGACTCGGGTTTCAAAGACAAGGGACTCCCTTGAACATCACCAGTCTCAATTAACGAAGGTATCCGAGGAATATCAGCATTTAGAAGAAAACTTAAAGAGTCAGTTGGAGGCGACAAGAGAGTCTTATTTTAAAGATGTGAATCAACTATCAAGTGTTAAAAATCAATACCAGACGATTAGTCAGCAAATTACACGTAGTGAAAACATTATTACACGTCTTGCTGAAGATGAGGAAAAAATAAGAATAGAACGGGAAGCCTTACAAGAAGAGCAATCGGCATTTATAAAAAAATATGGTGATTTTGAAACGACGCTAAAGGAAAAGCGTGATCAATATCAGACGTTACATAAGGAATATCAACAAAAGTTGAAACAGTCGGAAATGGAGACAAACCGACATCGGCAATTGACGCATCAATTAGATAAATTAACGAATCGATTGCAGTGGCTAGAAGATGCGCAAAAGGATTTTTCTGGATTTAACGAAGGGGTAAAAAAGATTTTAAAGGCCCGTGAACAAAATCAGATTAAGGGGATTGAAGGGGCAGTTGCTGAGTTAGTAACGATTCCTAAATCATTAGAGTTAGCGATGGATGTTGTGTTAGGTCCGGTGATGCAGCAAATTGTCACAACGACGGATGATGATGCAAAGCGAGCGATTGAATTTTTAAAAAGAAATCATGCAGGGCGTGCTACATTTTTACCGTTAAATGTGATCAAACCACGCGTATTACCGAGTGATGTTAGAAATCGAATCCAGGGTCATCGCGATGTCATTGGCGTGGCTTCTGAGCTCGTTGAGTATGATGAGCGTTATCGTCACATTATTGAAAATATTTTAGGGAGTATTATTGTTACCCGTGATTTGAATACATCTAAAAATTTAGCTAAACAGTTAAATTATCGATATCGCATCGTGACATTAGAAGGAGATGTGATTAATGCGGGTGGTGCCATGACCGGAGGAGCCATCAAACGTCAAGGGTCATCCTTATTACGACAAAAGAATGAGATTGAGGAGTGTAAACAGCAAATAGCCACGCTTGAAGGAGAAGTGGAACAATCGCGCCAACTTCAAGAACAATGGAAAGAAACCGTCAAAGAGACGGAACGAGAGTTACAAAAAGTTCAGGCGGAGGGCGAACGATTAAAAGATAAATTAGCAGAAGTTAATCAACAAAAGTTAGCTTTTGAATACCGAGAAAAATCCCAACAAGAGCGTGAACAAATGCTTGAAGATGAGCGGGTAGAGTATGAGACGGAATTGAAACAAGCCGTACAAAAAAATAATGAATTAGCAGAGCAACGTCTACAATTAGAAAATCGTATTGAGGAAGAAAAGGCGACTCTAGAGGCGTTAGAGTATCAGATTGAGCAACAAGAGGAGTTAAAATCTCAATTATTACATCAGATGACGGAATTAAAGGTTGAAGTGGCTAAACTTGAGACGGCATTGCATAATGAAACATCAACTTTTGAACGATTGAGTGATGAACGTCAACAGGTAGAGCAGCAACTCCAAGAGTTACTGAACAAAATTGAGGAAAGCGAGCAAGCGATCAGTGGAAATGATGATGAGGTTATCCAATTAGAGGCCGATCTTGTTAAAAATCAGGGAAGTCGCGAAGAGATTTTAAGCCAAATTCAATCAGAAAGAATGAATTTAACTCAGGTTAGTCAAGAATTAGAACTGCTTGAACGCGAGGTAAGAGAAAGCCATAAGGTCCAACAACAAATGTCTGAATCGTTAAAACAATTAGACGTCACACTTGGAAAAATTGACGTCGAGATGGATATCTTGATTCATAAACTAGAAGAAGAATATCAAATGACTTTCGACCATGCGAATGAAAACTACCCATTAAAGGGGTCAATTGATGAAATGAAGGCTCGAATTCGTACCATTAAAAATCAGATGAACGCGCTTGGCGAAATTAACCTTGGGGCAATTCAAGAGTACGAGCGTGTAAGGGAACGATATGAATTTTTAACGACTCAACGTGATGATTTAATTGAAGCCAAGGCCACCTTAGAGGAAACGATTAATGAAATGGACCAGGAGATGACCGTTAAGTTTAAAGAAACGTTTGATGCGGTCCGTGAACATTATATTGAAATCTTTAAAAAATTATTTGGTGGTGGAACGGCTGATCTTGTTTTAACGGATCCTCACGATTTATTAAATACAGGGGTTGAAATTATTGCTCAGCCACCAGGTACAAAGTTAAAAACATCTAATTTATTATCGGGTGGGCAAAAAGCCTTAACATCAATTTCTTTATTATTTGCCATTTTACGTGTTCGCACGGTACCATTTTGCGTTTTGGATGAGGTAGAGGCGGCGCTTGATGAGGCAAACGTTGCGCGTTATGCTAATTACTTAAAGGCCTTTAGTAAAGAAACACAATTTATTGTGATTACACACCGTAAGGGGACAATGGAAAAGGCGGACGTTTTATACGGCGTGACGATGCAGGAGCGCGGGGTAACAAAACTTGTTTCAGTTCGAATGGAAAATGTCTCTGATTATATGGATGATGAAAAGTGATGGTCAGATGATAAAAAGTATGGTAGAGTAACAATAAGTAGTAATTTATATTAGGATAATACAATGATTGAGGTGAATTCCATGGGTTTATTTGATCGCTTAAAATCGATCGTTTTAGGAAATAAGGAAGTATCTGAAACAGAATTACGTGCACAAAAACACTATAAAGAAGGAATGAAAAAAACGCGTGGAAGTTTATTAAAACAATTACAGGCCGTTTTTTCTAACTACTCAGATGTGAATGATGAATTATTTGATGAATTAGAGGATATTTTTATTTTAGCCGATGTTGGGGTATCAACGGTGGTGGACTTTATCGATCAGTTAAAAGATACGGTTCGTGAGTATGGCGTAACAAAACCTGAAGAACTTGAACGAGTAATGGTAGATAAATTATTTGAAATTTATGTAAAGGGTGAAATTGTTAACTCTAATTTGAGAATGAATAAAGAGGGGTTAACGGTTATCTTATTCGTTGGAGTAAACGGAGTTGGGAAAACGACGTCAATCGCTAAAATTGCTCATCAGTTAAAAGGAAAAGGAAAATCAGTTTTACTGGCTGCAGGAGACACATTCCGTGCGGGAGCAATTGAACAGTTACAAGTTTGGGGAGATCGCTTAGACGTTGACGTTGTTTCTCTTAAGGAAGGATCAGATCCATCTGCTGTTATGTTTGACGCGATTAAAGAAGCAAAATCTCGCCAAGTTGATGTCTTATTATGCGATACAGCGGGACGCTTACAAAATAAAGTTAATTTAATGAAAGAACTTGAAAAAATTAAACGTGTCATTGAAAGAGAGGTCCCAGGGGCCCCACACGAGACATTACTTGTCGTAGATGCTACAACAGGACAAAATGGAATGAGCCAAGCGAAAGCTTTCTTAGAGGCTACGGATGTTTCTGGAATTGTTTTAACTAAATTAGATGGGACAGCTAAAGGTGGGATTGTGCTGGCTATTCGTAACGAAATTGGAATTCCAATTAAATACGTTGGGCTTGGAGAAAAACCTGAGGACCTTGTACAATTTGATATTGAGCAGTATATTTATGGATTGTTTGCGGATTTATTTGATAAGCGAGAATCTCAATAAATTTATAAAAAGAAAATCCATTTATTAAGGTTGATTTTTTCTGTCTGATGCGACTTCATTTTGATCGGTCAACGGAACGTTTCGTTCCGTTGTATCATAGTATAAATAATACACGTGTTGAAGCGGGGCTAAGGACTTTTTAAATGACAGGGGAAAAAGACCTTCTGTTTGATGAGGTATTCGGTTTATTGTATTCGGTGAGGGTATGAAAAAGAGCCGGAATCACTTTGGATAGATAGACTGGGGGTGTAACTGTGCTAGAAAAGGTTAATCGGATGAATGAATTATACGATATCTATCAGGCATTGTTGACGGCGAAGCAAAAGTTATATTTTGAATTATATTATCAGGAAGATTTATCATTAAGTGAGATTGCGGAGCAATTTGAAGTGAGTCGCACAGCCGTCTTTGATAATATTAAACGTACGGAAAAATTACTTGACGGGTATGAGGAAAAATTACAATTACTAAGTAAGCGTGAGGCGCGTGAAAAAATTATAGGACAAATTTTAGTCGATTTAACCGATGAACGACTAAGACAATGGATGGATGAGTTACAGGCGCTCGATTAATTTGGTTAGAGGGCACGCTTGCTTTTAAGAAAAGAAATAAAATAAATTTTAAATGTTTCGGACGAAATAGAATGAGCGGTAGCTTAAATCATAGATGATTCATACAGTTGGATATAGGAGGTTTAGTTGATGGCATTTGAAACATTATCAGAACGTTTACAGTCTGCGTTAAAAAACGTGACACGTAAAGGGAAATTAACAGAAAAAGACGTTGATGTCATGATGCGAGAGGTGCGTTTAGCCTTACTTGAAGCGGATGTTAACATTAAAGTAGTACGTGAATTCATTAAAGAAGTGAAAGAAAAGGCTATAGGGGAGACAGTTTTAAAAAGCTTAACCCCAGGACAACAGGTTATTAAAATCGTTAATGAAGAGTTAACTAAATTAATGGGAGATGAAGCAGAGTATTTAAATTTCGGTACATCTAAGCCAGCAGTTTTTATGATGGTTGGTCTTCAAGGTGCCGGGAAAACAACACACACAGGTAAATTATCAACTTATTTGCGTAAAAAGGATAAGAAGAATCCATTATTAGTAGCTTGTGACGTCTATCGACCAGCCGCCGTCGATCAGTTAAAAACTATTGGGAAACAATTAAATATTCCTGTTTTCGAAAAAGGAACATCCATGAATCCAGTTGACATTGCAGCTGAAGCAATTGCTTATGCCAAAGAAAATGGTCACGATTTAGTGATTATTGATACGGCTGGACGCTTGCACATTGATGAATCATTAATGAATGAATTAAAAGAAATTAAGGCTTTAGTGAAGCCTCAGGAAATCCTCTTAGTTGTCGATGCGATGACCGGGCAAGATGCAGTTAATGTCGCTGAATCTTTCCATCAACAGTTAGATTTGACAGGGGTTATTTTAACGAAGTTAGATGGGGATACACGCGGTGGGGCAGCTCTATCAATTCGTAAAATGACGAATGTTCCGATTAAGTTTATGGGGATGGGGGAAAAACTAGATACATTAGAAGTATTCCACCCAGAACGGATGGCTTCTCGTATTTTGGGAATGGGAGATGTCATGACGTTAATTGAACGTGCTCAAGAAAACTTTGATGAAGAAGAGAGCATGAAGCTTGCAGATAAGATGATGAATGCAACGTATGATTTTAATGATTTCTTAAAACAAATGAAGCAAATGAAACGACTCGGTGCATTTGAAGATATTTTAAAAATGATTCCCGGAGTTGGAAATCAATTGAAAGATATTAATATTGATCCTAAACAAATGGCCCGTGTTGAAGCTATTATTTATTCGATGACAGAGCAGGAGCGAAAAAATCCAGATTTAATTAATGCCAGTCGAAAAAATCGTATTGCTAAAGGGTGTGGATGTGATCTTGCGGAAGTTAACCGATTAATTAAACAGTTCACGGATATGCGTAAAATGATGAAACGTTTTTCAAATATGGATCCACGCCAAATGGAACGTATGGCCGCAGCGATGCAACGTGGTGGGTCTAATCCGTTAGCAGGGCTTTCTGGAATGATGGGACCTGGTTCAGGGAAAAAAGGAAAAGGAAAGGGACGTGGAGGTTTCCGTTTCTAATATAAAAAAGATTGCCGACAGGCAATCTTTTTTTGAGCAATATAATAAAAATAAGCCGCCTAGGGGGAGTGGCGGCTTATTATTCATACTTTGACCATATGTGAAAGGGAGAGGAGAAGTATGATAGAAGAATAGGGGGGATTATTTTACAGTAGCCGATTGGCTACAATTATAATATTGACATTAACGAGAATTTTTATACAATTAAATTAGCAAAAATATTAGGAAGTGATAAGATGCGAGTGGTTGCTGGTACATTAAAAGGACGCAGTATCAAGGCTGTTAAAGGGACCAATACACGCCCGACGACAGATAAGGTTAAGGAAAGTATCTTTAATATTATAGGGCCGTATTTTGAAGGAGGGCTTGCTCTAGATCTTTTTGGAGGAAGTGGGAATCTTGGAATAGAGTCATTAAGTCGTGGGATTGAACGAGCTATTTTCGTTGATCGTGAAAATATAGCGATCCAGACGATTAAGCAAAATATTAAAGATTTAAAATTAGATGAGCGAGTTGAAATTTATCGAAATGATGCCTTTAAGGCGTTAAAAGCTATAGTCAAACGTGAATTAAAGTTTGATCTTATTTTATTAGATCCTCCATATAAAGGACAACGAATTAATGAGTTGATTGAATTTATTCATGAGCATGAATTATTAAGTCCGGGTGGAATTATTATGGCTGAGTGTCTGAAAGAGGATGAACTTCATGATTCGGTTGGAGATATTGTAGTTTGTAAACGAGAAGTCTACGGAATTACGGCGATTACTATTTACCGTCGTGAATCATAGCGAGAAAGTGGGGGAATGAGGTCGTGCATAAGGTGGGAATTTATTCCGGAACTTTCGATCCGGTAACTAATGGACATTTAGATGTGATTGAAAGGGGCTACGAGTTATTTGACTATTTATATGTCACCGTAGCAGAAAATATTAATAAAAAAACATTATTTACGCTTGAGGAGCGGGTGGCTCTGTTAAAGCAAGCAACGGCTCATTTACCACGTGTAGAGGTGAGGGTATGCTCGGATCAACTTATCGTCGATTTTGCCAAACAAGTAGGGGCAAAAACGATTTTAAGGGGGTTACGTGCCGTAACAGATTTTGAGTATGAGTTTCAGATTGCGACGACGAATAAGCGACTGGCACCAGATATTGAAACTGTCTTTTTGATGACAAAAGCGGAGAATATGTTCCTCTCTTCATCGACAACGAAAGAAGTTGCAAGATTTGGGGGGGATGTGTCAAGTTTTGTTCCCCCATTTGTACAAGTGGAATTGGAAAAAAAGTATCAACAATTAAAAAAGAAAGATTAAAAAAGCAGTCCTATCGGACTGCTTTTTTAATGGACGCCAGTTAGTTAGAAAAGGTAAAGAATGTTTGTTTTAGTAGACGTCCTACCTTTAAAATGATGAGTGTGGCTAGAAGAAAAAGTGTGATTGAAATGGTTGGATGAGGAAGTGGATAAGTGGATGGTTCTATTGGTGCGAAGACATGGATGTTTTCTAGTAAATAGGTTTTTGACAACAGAACCATGATGATAGAACTCGTAGTTCCATGGAGGATTCTCATCATAAGATATTTGAAATAAGGGATCTTTAAGTTTTTAGCAAACATAAAACTTTGAGTATGGACAGAGAGTCCTGTAAATCCTACAATGAAAGCAGTTAGAATGAGTTTAATTTGTAAGGAGGCAGAAGATTGGGAAACTTTTGTGACTCCTTGAGTAAACTCTAAAATTCCGGCAATCAGTGGATCGGCAGATGAAAGATTGATTGAGGTGAGTAAGGGGGAAGTAAGGGTGCTGATGAACGATGTAAAGTGGATGATTGTCAGCGCCTCTGATATAATATAAAAGAAAACAATAATTCCACCGATACGAATTAAAGTTTGTAAACTTCCCTCAATACAGTCAATTAAAATGGACGAGAAGGATTGGGTAGGCAGTTGGATTTTAACCTGACTTAGCGCATGTTTATTACGTAATAAAGGATAGCATGCTAGAAAGACGGTTAATGATCCAACGAGATGCGCGATAAGGAGAAGGTATCCGATGGTTGTTGATTGATAAAGCACCACGCCGACCGTTCCTAAAATAAATAGTGGACTTGAAAAATTACAAAAGTACATCAATCCTTCCATCTCACGGTCACTGATGAGGCGTTGGTCGTAATAATCCCGCGCCATTTTAGATCCGGATGGGTTCCCGCTAATCATACTCATTAACATAACAAAGAATGTAATTGGCGAGAGATGAAGAAGGTACTTGAAAAGGGGTGCTAATAGTTTTCCAATGAGTTGGGGAACCTGGTAGTACACCATGAGGCGTGTTAAAACAAAAAATGGGAAAAGCGATGGGATGACCTTATCAGCCCATGTTAAAAAACCAGTTTTAGTCGCCGCAATTATGGGCGCTGGTTGGAGTAAAAGAATTGCAAGAAATGCAAGAAGAATAACAGATTTCATGATATTTTTCATCTTTGATCACCTATAATGAATGTATTAATTAGCTACTAAAAGTATGTCTTGTTTTAGATGACAGATGGTGACACGAACATGGAGAAGGGAGATTGACTGTGAAAACAATCTCTAATTTTCGGGGCTTATCGGGTGTTATGTAAGACGAAAAAGGAGGAATGGCTATGACGTTAGCGACATTAAAAAAGGGAGACCGTGCTATTATTACATCATTTAACGAGTTATCTGAAAGTTTTAGCCGTCGTTTATATGATGTTGGGATTGCAATTGGCTCTGAGGTGACACTATTAAGTGTTTTAAATTTTGGACAACTGTTTTATATATCGATTGATGATGTTGATTTTTGTATCCGAAAACAGGATGCCACAAAAATTATGATTGAAAGGATATAATTGAGGAGGTTTTAAGATTGCGTTTTATGTTGATTGGAAATCCTAATGTTGGAAAAACAACATTATTTAATGCGCTAACAGGGGCGAATGCTCACGTTGGAAATTGGAGCGGGGTAACGGTTGATAAATTAGTCGGATCCATTAAAGGCAAGAAGGCCGAGCTCATTGATTTACCCGGAACCTATAGCGTGACACCGAGTAGTGAAGATGAAGGGGTAGTAACGTATGCTATTATAAATGAATCGTATAATGGGTTTATTAATATTATTGATACGACACACTTTAAGAGAAATTTACATTTGACGATTCAGTTGCTTGAAGCAAATGTGCCAATGATGATGACACTTAATATGATAGATGCTCTTAATAAAAAGGGATTAACGTTCGATACAAAAAAATTTAATGAATATGTTTCGAATGAACTTGTTTTAGTTTCTGCCAGAAAAGGTGAGGGAGTTTCTCAGGTCGTGGATCGATTAGATCACCTATCTGTCAAAAAGCCGTTTAGACTATATTATGGACTGACCATTGAAAAGGCGATTACCCAAATTATTGAATTAGTTCCCCAGACGGTTAATCAGTTGGATAAACGTTGGGTTGCCATTCAAGCATTAGAGGGCAATGATGGAATTTACTCCATTCTATCTGATGAAGAGAAGAAAAAGATTCAACAGGTTGTTTGCACAACAGAGAGCCAAATTGTTGAATCAGGTGATGCTCTTTCTTTAAAGGGGGCAATTTTTAATAAACGACGTGAATGGATTCATCAAGTCTATCAGGCTTGTATTAAACCAATTCCCGGGGCTAAGGTAGAGAATGAGGTAAAATTGACTCCTATCGACCGCTATTTAACACATCCTGTATTTGGTTTGTTTGTTTTTTTATTTCTCATGTTTGTAACTTATGTTTTAACGTTTGATTGGCTCGGAAATCCAATTTCTGATGGATTTACAGCTGTTTTAGAGAATTGGGTAACACCTACTATCTCGTCGATGCTTTTATCCCTAGGACTTCCCGAAGACGGCTTTATCTATGGGGCTTTAATTGACGGTGTTTTAGCCGGGGTAGGAGGAGTCATTGTCTTTCTTCCGCAAATTTTAATTTTATTTTTCTGTCTCTCACTTATGGAGGCGACGGGATACATGGCTCGGGTTGCTATCGTCATGGATTATATTTTTTCTGGATTCGGTTTAAATGGTAAAGCAATCGTTCCACTTATTACTGGTTTTGGATGTAATGTTCCCGCTATTATGGCAACTCGAACCATTCCTGATAAGTTTGAAAGAATCAAGACGATGATGGTCATTCCATTTATGTCATGTTCGGCTCGGTTACCGGTTTACGTTTTATTCGTGGGCCTATTTTTTAAAAAATCACAATCATTCATTATTATGGGGCTTTATTTATTGGGGATTATTGTTGCCTTGTTAAGTGCTAAGTTATTATCTGTATCGATTTTTAAGAAAACTCAAAGTCAGTTTATTTTAGAGGTTCCGCCTTACCGTGCGCCACAGTTTAAAAACTTAATGGGCCAAACATTAAGTCGTGGAAATGATTTTCTGCATACGGCGGGAAAATTTATTGTACTTGGTTCTGTGTTATTATGGTTGCTTCAAGAGATGGGACCCTCAGGGTTGCATGTAGCGGGTGATCAAAGTTATTTGGCCATACTAGGGGGCCTTTTAGCACCTCTATTTATCCCACTTGGATTTGGAACCTGGCAGGCAACGAGTAGTTTAGTGGTGGGATTTTTAGCCAAAGAATTAGTCGCCTCGTCTATGTTGATTATCTGCGGGGCCGAAATAGGAATTTTAAACTTATTTACACCACTACAGGCATTTAGTTTCCTCGTTTTTTCGTTACTTTATATTCCGTGTCTGTCGACCGTAGGGGTCATGTATCAAGAAACAAAGTCAATTAAGACAACCCTGTTAATGATTTCCTTCGGATTAATAGTTGCCTATGTTGTGAGTTTAATTGTTTATCAGCTTGGATTGTTTATCTATTAGATTTAATAAAATGGGCCCCTCAATTTGAGGGGCCCATTTTTGTGGTGGTATTTATGCTGTTAAAAGTGAAAGAAGAATAACCATAACGGTTGATAATGTATTTTGAATAGCGTGAACACCGATAGAATACCAAATGTTTTGATGACGATAATAGACATACCCAAGAGCGCATCCCATAGCCATGTATTGAATAATATAGATACAATCTGCAAAATCACCAATGAATAATGAACTAATGACGTGAATGAGTCCGAATAAGAAACTACTTAGTAAAATCGCAATCCAAGGATATTTAAGTAATCCTCTCATTACAGTTAATCGAAAAACTACCTCTTCAACAAGTGGGGCGCATAAAATGGTCATTCCCCCCATTAAAATTGGATGAAATGCCATTAAATCCGTGATGACTTGTTGATTGCTTGAAGAATCTGACGATTGAGTAAAGAAAATAATGAGGAAGCTCGCAATATAGGATGAAATAAATAAGAGTAGCCAGCCGATAAAAATATGTTTAATGAAGTGTTTAGCCGATACAATTTGTTTGAATTGTTTAGAGAGTTCTGATCCGAAGAATAAGAGTGAAACAACCACGAGGACAAGGTAAGAGATTAAATTGGCATACACCTGAATATCAATTTCGCTTGTACAAATCTTAGCAAGTAGTTGACAAGATAAATAAGGTAATAAAAACATCGCAAAAATATACGTGAAAATTAAGACAGTTGATTTTGTTAGACGTAAATTCATAAAATCCCTCCTATAAATTTGATAATTATGGATATTATAACATATCCAAATAGGAAATAAAATATGGCAAAAGAGACACTCTTTTTAAGAATTTTTCTATGGTTTTGTAAATTTTTGAAGACAAGCCCTCCTCATTCGCCTTAGCATGCGCTTATTTTAAGGTGATTGGGGATAGAATGTCCAACGGTAGGTGGGATTTGAATGTTTATGGAGGTTTTTGTATGAGTTTATCGACGATATGCTATAATAGAGATATAAAGGCTTACTTTGAAATAAGAGGCCCTGTTTATTATAGGAGGTTTAGGTTATGGATTTTTTACAGGTTGGCAAAATTGTTAATACACATGCCCTTCAAGGGGAAGTTAAAGTTATTTCAAATAGTGATTTTAAAGAAGATCGATTTAAGAAGGGAAGCCAATTAGTGATTGATTTTAATGGCGATCATATTGAGGTAACAGTGGCTACTCATCGTGTTCATAAAGGGGCCGATTTGTTAAAGTTTAAACATCTTAATTCCATCAACGATGTTGAAAAGTTTAAAGGGTGTGCATTATTAGTTTCGGCGGACGAGTTAGACGAACTCGATGAAAATGAATTTTATTACTTCGAGATTATCGGGTGTCAAGTAGTGACAACGGATGATGAAGTGATTGGAGAGATTAGTGAAATTCTTGAAACAGGAGCGAATGATGTTTGGGTTGTGAAACGTCCAGGTCAGAAAGATGCGCTGATTCCTTACATTGAAGATGTTGTAAAATCAGTAGACATCGAGTCAAAAAAAGTAACAATTAATGTGTTAGAAGGGTTATTATAATGAAAATAGATGTTTTAACTTTATTTCCAGAAATGTTTACAGGGGTTTTTAATGATTCCATTTTAAAAAGGGCACAAGCGAGTGGCGCTGTTGAATTAAACACCGTAAATTTTCGAGAATTTTCCGAAAATAAACATAAAAAGGTGGACGATTATCCTTATGGTGGTGGTGCTGGAATGCTATTGACAGCCCAGCCAATCTTTGATGCAGTTGAATCAGTGTGTCAGGCTGGAGAGACGAAGCCACGGATTATATTGATGTGTCCTCAAGGCGAGCGATTCACCCAATCGAAAGCAGAAGAGTTATCTAAAGAGGAACATCTCATTTTTATCTGTGGACATTATGAAGGATTCGATGAGCGAATTCGTGAATATTTAGTTACGGACGAATTATCTTTAGGTGATTACGTATTAACGGGTGGGGAGCTTGCTGCCATGGTGATGACGGATGCCGTTGTTCGTTTGT
Organism: Turicibacter sp. St.80E1; assembly: GCF_059728495.1. Taxonomy (NCBI): domain Bacteria; kingdom Bacillati; phylum Bacillota; class Erysipelotrichia; order Erysipelotrichales; family Turicibacteraceae; genus Turicibacter; species Turicibacter sp. St.80E1. The sequence goes on from NZ_AP039386.1 coordinate 933,326, forward strand.
TACCTGATGTTTTAGGAAAGCAAGAATCTCATGAAGATGATTCATTTTCAACAGGATTACTTGAATTTCCCCAGTATACTCGTCCGGTTGACTTTCGGGGAATGGTAGTTCCAGAGGTGCTAATTTCAGGTAATCATAAAAGGATTGAACAGTGGCGTCATGAACAATCACTTTACCGTACTTATCAACGCCGTCCAGATTTACTAGAATCTCGGTCATTAACGGAGAAAGAAAAACAACTCATTGATCAATTTAAAGCGTTAAAAAATGATTAAATCTGTGATTTATCTGTGAATTTTATAAATGGAAAATTAAGATGTGTTACTAAATAAAAGGAAAAAAAGCTTTATTTTAAGAGCTAGAAATCAAAAAAAGAAGAATTTTGCGAATATTCACTCAAAATCCATTGAATTAGTAAAAATAATATGGTATGATTTCAAACGTGCCAAAGAGCACTACCCCAGGTTCCGCTGAATTAGATGATCTAATTGAATGAACTTGCGTAATGAAGGAGCGTGAGATTAATGAGTCAACAATTAATCAATGAATTAACACAATCATATTTAAAAACAGATTTACCAGAATTCCGCGCAGGAGATAACGTACGTGTACACGTTCGTATTAAAGAGGGTAACCGTGAGCGCGTTCAGGTATTCGAAGGTTTAGTATTAAAACGTCAAAATGGTAAAGGAATTAGCGGAACATTCACAGTTCGTAAAATCTCTTTCGGATGTGGTGTAGAACGTACATTCCCATTACACACACCAATTATTGAAAAAATCGAAGTTACTCGTCGTGGTAAAGTTCGTCGTGCAAAACTTAACTACATCCGTAGCTTATCAGCGAAAGCAGCTCGTATTAAAGAGCGTCGATAATTTTAGAATTTTAACACACTTACCTCAATTGCAACTAAGATGCCCAAAAAACTCCGGTTTGGGGCATCTTTTTTTTGTTATTAATTCATTTTTATGGTAAAATTAACAGTAAAATGTATAAGCACCGTTGGTTTGGACTATGATAGCATATGATAAATCTAGGTGAAAAATAGATTGGTGGAGTGAAGGGAATGAAAAAAATACTGCGAGAAGTTTTTGATTGGGTAAAAACATTTGTTATTATTTTTATTATAGTAACACTTGTTCATAAATATGTTTTTACACCGGTAAAGGTGGATGGGCCTTCTATGTATCCAACCCTGCACGATGAGGATTCTGTTATTTTGTGGAAATTAGGGTATCAACCTAAGCCATTTGACGTGGTAGTATTTGAATATTCTCCTAATGTCTATTATGTTAAGCGGGTCATTGGAATACCTGGACAAACGGTTTCTTATTATGACGATCAATTGTATGTAGATAACCAACCTGTTATGGAAAATTATCTACAAAGAGGGAAAAGTGTTGTAGCGTATAGCGGTTCTTTTACTGAGGATTTTACTTTAGAAGACATTTGCCAATTTGATGAGTGTTCTGTTATTCCAGAAGATTATTATTTGGTCCTTGGTGATAATCGCCCACATAGTCGGGATAGTCGGGATATTGGGTTGGTTCATAAGGATCAGCTTTTAGGAAAGGCGGTTTGGATTCAGTGGCCATTATCAAGTTTTGGGCCGATTGAATAATTGATTAAATTAGGATAGAATAGGGGGACTTACTAAGGGGGAAAGTAATATGAGAGTTAGGGTATTACGGTTTGGATTTTATTGGGGAAAAACATTTTTAATTGCATTAGTAATGGTCATATTGATTCAACATTTTATATTTACGCCAGTAAAGGTAGATGGTGCGTCAATGTTGCCAACCTTACAAGATGGTGATTCAGCAATTCTATGGAAGTTAGGCTATGAACCGAAGGCCTTTGATGTTATTGTTTTTGAGGTCAGTGAGGGACAGTACTATGTTAAACGAATAATTGGACTTCCTGGCCAAAGTATAGAAGTGGTAGAAGATCAACTATATGTGGATGGGATAGTTGTACCGGAGCCATATCTTGATAAAGATATCAAGTCAGGGGATACCTTTACTTGGGATTTTACACTACAAGAAGTATGTCAATTTCAATCTTGTGAAAAAATTCCACCGGGGTACTATCTGGTCCTTGGTGATAATCGCCCGCTAAGCGTGGATAGTCGGCAAATTGGGCTTATCCATGAAAATCAAATATTAGGTCATGTAGTTGGGGCGCAATGGATGGATCATAGAGACAATTAAGTTATTAGGGTGGGAATGAAATGTTCATATCAGGATAATCTAATAGTAAAAACAACCTAGGGAGTGACACGATGACAGTACAATGGTTTCCAGGACATATGGCAAAGGCCCGTCGTCAAATACAAGAAAAATTAAAATTAGTAGATATTGTTTATGAATTATTAGATGCTCGTATTCCTTATTCATCGAGTAATCCAATGATGAATGAAATCATAAAGCATAAGCCTAAATTGATTATTTTAAATAAAGCTGATATTGCAGATGCAACCGTTACACAACAGTGGGTGAACTACTTTAAGCAGCAAAATCAACCAGTCATCACCGTTGATGCTCTTCACCAAAATGCGATTAAACAAATCGTTGAAGCTTCAAAGGAGATTTTAAAAGAAAAATTTGAGAAAGAAAAGGCTAAAGGGTTACGCCCACGTCCTATTCGAGCGATGATCTTGGGAATTCCTAACGTAGGTAAATCAACGTTAACAAATAATTTAGCTAAACGAAAAGCGGCCCAAACGGGAGATCGCCCAGGTGTGACGAAAGCGCAACAGTGGATCAAGGTTGAAAAGGAATTAGAATTGCTTGATACACCGGGTGTTTTATGGCCAAAATTTGAAGATCAACGAGTAGGTTATAATCTAGCAGTAACTGGGGCAATTAAAGATACAATTTTGCACCTAGATGATATTATTTTATATGCATTGGACTATTTAATAAATAATTATCCGGAGCGATTGATTGAACGCTATCATTTAAGTGGAGAATTTGATGATAAGGTTGCTGTTTTGGAGGAAATCGGTCGGAAACGCGGATTCTTACAATCGGGTGGCTATGTAGATTATGATAAAGTTTATGAAATTTTACTCCGTGAAATTCGAGGATTAAAGTTAGGGCGGTTATCTTTTGAGCGTCCGATAGATATTAAAAAAGAGGATTAGTAGAGAGGCCTTAATTTACTATTAGATAGTAATTAAGGCCTTTTTCGTAGGGGGTGATCCGAAACAATCGTTTACTTTTAGGGGGATTTTATAAAAACGAGGAAAATAGTCTAGAATCCTTTTAGGAATGATGTTAAAATAGGAGGGTGAATTTTAGCATCATTTAGTGAGCATCGGAAAGTTGATAATATAAATCCGATGGGTTAAAGATATGATTTCTAGTGATTTAGAAGGGTGAGCGACTAACGGATGGAAAATTATACAATAAGTGAGATAAAAAATCTCTTACAACAAGATATCGTTGAAGATTCTATTTTGGAGAAGTTAAAAGAGGATAACCGTATAGGGGTTCAGAGATTAGTTAGACAGTATGAAAAAAAGGTTCAACGAGAGTACGATGAATTTCAAAAATTTATTACAATGTCTATCTATGAGAATGAGCTTCGTTATAATGGTATTGATTTGATAGCTGGTGTTGATGAGGTAGGACGAGGGCCATTAGCAGGACCTGTTGTGGCGGCGGCCGTTATTTTACCAACTGATTGTTGGTTGTTCGGAATTGATGATTCAAAAAAATTATCAGAGGCAAAGCGTCAATATTTTTACGAGGAGATACAAAAACATGCGATTGGAATAGGGGTAGGAATCTGTACCAGTGAAGAAATAGATCGTCTGAATATTTATGAAGCAACGAAGCTAGCGATGGAACGGGCGATTAATCATTTGCAACAGCAACCACAACACCTGTTACTGGATGCCATTCAATTGCCTCGGGTGAACATTGCGCAAACCTCAATTATAAAGGGCGATGCAAAGAGTGTTTCAATTGCCGCGGCTAGTATCGTAGCAAAGGTAACGCGGGATGCCTATATGAAGGACTTAGGGGAAAAATATCCGAATTACGGGTTTGAACGCCATGTAGGATATGGAACGAAGGAACATTTACAAGCGATAGAGGATTATGGAATCGTAGCGGAGCACCGTAAATCGTTTGAACCTATACGCTCTAAACAAAAAAAGATTACGAAAATGTAATCTTTTTTTGTTTAGAAAAGGAAAGGGATTGCCTTCTTCGTATAGTATATTGGGTGATAAACATGAATATACGTGAAAAGTTAATTACACTTAGTATTTTAAAAAAAGGTAATTGGAAGGAAATGTATGATTTTTTGATACAAGATAAAATGTTAACGCAAATAACTGAAAATCAGGTGAAGGAGTGTTTAAAGCAGATAAAAAATATATCAGTTTTAACAATCTTAGATCCGGAATACCCAGAGTGTTATAAAGAGATGCCGGCTCCTCCATTTGTTCTTTATTACAAGGGGAATCCAAACTTGTTAGAGGGAAAAAGGGTTGCTTTAATTGGAAATCAAAGACCTTCTCAAACAGGGATAGGTGAGGCACGTAAACTAGGCTTTCAACTTCTAGATAAGGGAATTACTCTTGTAGGAAATTTACAACTCGGGATTGAAACAGTTGCGCATTCAATAGCTACTAAAGAGGGGAAAACGATTGCTATTTTGCCCTCTGGTTTTTGGGTTATTTACCCTCGAGAAAACTACGATTTATATTATCAATTAATAAAGGGGCACTTGGTATTAACAGAGTATCCCCCAGGTGTTTCCCCGTCTGCTCAACGATTTAATAGAGCGCATCACTTGTTACAAGCTTTAAGTGATGTTTTAATTGTTATAGAAATGACGAAAGGCGATTATCGATTAAATTCATTAAAAGGCCAAATTGATGTTGGAAAGGTTGTTTATGCGTTGCCCGCTTCGTACAATGTTCATTCATCAAGGGGATGTTTAGAGTTAATTCGCTATGGCGCACATTGTTTTTTAAATTGCAGTGAAATTTTTTCTTGGTTAAACCATATGTAGAAGTTGTACTTGGTGATTTAAAAGTGAGGGGTCATCGGCCTAAGTGCAAAAAATTGTAGAATGACTGTGCTAACAATATGATAATTCTGGAAATTATTAAACGCTGTGTTGAATAGAAAAGAAAAAAGAGTAAAAAAATGAAAAAGAATGGATTCTTTCTATGAAATTTCTAATGAAATGATTGACAAGAGGAGAGGAAAGCAGTAATATTTTTTGTGTTTTATTTTGACTGTTTATTGTTAATAACTAGTGAATAGTTTATAAATAGAGTCGAATAATAGATGAGAAAGCGCTCAGTTAAAGAATAGCTGGGTTAGTTATTGAGATAGAAAAGGTGATAGGTATGGGGAAAAATTTAGTAATAGTAGAGTCGCCTGCTAAAGCCAAAACGATTGAAAATTATTTAGGATCGGACTATACGGTTTTATCGAGCGTCGGACATATTCGTGATTTAGCAACGACTGGACCGGGTGGTTTAGGAGTGGATGTTGAGGATCATTTTAAGCCAAATTATAAAAATGTGACTGGAAAATCCAAAATTATAAAAGAATTAAAACAGGCTGCTAAAAATTCAGATGCCGTTTATCTAGCTACCGACCCCGACCGTGAAGGGGAGGCGATTAGTTGGCATTTGGCAGATGTTCTTGGACTGGATGTTGATTTAAAGCGACGTGTCGTCTTTAATGAGATTACAAAAGACGCTATTTTAGAGGCTTTTAAACATCCGAGAGCGATTGATATGGATTTAGTTCGTTCCCAAGAGAGCCGACGTATACTTGATCGTATTATTGGTTTTAAGTTAAGTAAATTGTTACAAAGTAAGATTAAGAGTAAAAGTGCAGGTCGTGTTCAATCGGTGGCTCTAAAACTTATTGTTGAACGTGAAAAAGAGATTCAAAAGTTTAAAAGTGAAGAGTATTGGTCGATTCATGCGATGTTTGAACGACAAAGTGCCAAAATTGAAGCTGAACTTATGAAAAAAGCAAATAAAAAGATTTCAATTGCGAACGAGGATGAAGTTAAGGCTATTTTGGCGGAGCTTTCAGACCCTTATGTTGTAGAAAAGGTGGAAAAAAAGAATAAATTAAAACAACCCAAACTTCCATTTATTACTTCAACGCTTCAACAGGAAGCGGCAAGTAAGCTTGGATATAACGCGAAGAAAACGATGACGATTGCTCAGAAGTTATATGAAGGGATTAATATAGGTTCAGAAACAGTCGGATTAATTACCTATATGCGAACGGATTCTACGAGATTAGCTGATAACTTCATCGATGCAACAAAATCATTTATTAAAAAAAATTATGGAACGAACTACGTTAAAACAACAGCAACGAGTACAAAAAAAGTGAAAAATGCACAGGAGGCCCATGAGGCAATCCGTCCTTCATCTGTTTCCCGAACACCTGAAGAGATGAAGCCGTATTTAAAACGCGATGAATTGCGTTTATATAAATTAATTTGGGAGCGTGCGGTTGCGAGTTTGATGAAAAGTGCTACCGTAGAAGCAACAACAATTGAGGTTCGCTCGAATGATTATTTATTTCGTGTTAATGGTCAGGTCTTAGTTTTTGATGGGTATTTACGTGTTTATAGTTATGAGGAAACGAAAAATGCAGCTTTACCGCGTCTAAATGTAGGGGATACATTAGCCCTCGTAGACATCGAACCACAGCAACATTTTACTCAACCGCCAGCACGTTATAGTGAGGCAAAATTGATTAAAGAAATGGAAGAGTTAGGAATTGGCCGTCCATCTACATATGCGCAAACGATGGAAACCTTGAAAAATCGTGGGTATGTCATGCTAGAGGATAAAAAATTTAAACCTACTGATCAAGGTATTTTAACAAGTGACAAGTTAGCCGAGTTTTTTTCAGAGTTTATCAACGTCGAGTATACGGCCGCAATGGAAAATAACCTCGATGAAATCTCTAAAGGTCAAAAAGTATGGTATGATGAGTTGAAAATGTTTTACGATCATTTTATGCCAATGCTTGAAGAGGCACAGAAAAATATGGAGAAAATTGCCCCTGTTGAAATAGGGGAAGAGTGTCCAGAATGCGGAAGCCCGCTCGTTATTCGTCGTGGGCGTTACGGTGAATTTGTCGCTTGTAGCGGATATCCGACGTGTAAATATATAAAAAAAGAAGCGAAAGAGGAAGCGGCCCCTGTTTCAACTGGAGTGAAGTGTCCTAAGTGTGAAACGGGAGAGATCGTTGAAAAGAAAACACGTCGTGGAAAAGTTTTTTATGGATGTGATAAATATCCAGCGTGCGATTATGCACTTTGGAATAAGCCGATTGATAAAAAATGTCCGAAGTGTGGGCAACTACTTGTGGTCAAAGGAAAGAAAAATGAGGTTCAGTGTTCAAATAAGGAATGTGATTATAAAGAGGATTAATCTCAACCCCACCTTTTAAAAGGTGGGGTTTTCAAGGGTATTTTATAAAGTATGAACCGATAGTCGGTGAAGGAGTCGGGCACCGAAAGGGGCTTAGCAGTTGATTGAATTTATGATATAATTTTCAGTTGTAATGAAATATTCAGTCGCAACTTGTAGGAGGCTAGTATAAATGAAATATGTAAATGTCATTGGAGCAGGTTTAGCAGGTTCGGAGGCAGCTTACCAGCTTGCTAAACGTGGAATTCAAGTTAAGCTATATGAAATGCGTCCAGTAAAAAATACGCCAGCTCATCATACGCAAAATTTTGCAGAATTAGTATGTTCAAATTCATTGCGTGCAGACGGTTTAGCTAATGCGGTCGGTGTTTTAAAGGAAGAGATGCGAATTTTAGATTCACTTATTATGAAGGCAGCAGATGCTAATGCTGTACCTGCAGGAGGAGCCCTTGCCGTCGATCGTGAAGGCTTTTCAGGACAAATTACAGATTATTTAAGTCAACACCCTAATGTGGAAGTTATTCGAGAAGAGTTAACGGAAATCCCCGATGGGCCGACGATTGTGGCGACAGGTCCGTTAACAAGTGATGCTTTAAGCGCATATATTCGTGAAATGACAGGACATCATTCGTTTTATTTCTATGATGCCGCAGCGCCTATTATTGAAAAGGATTCTATTAACTTTGATAAAGTTTATTTAAAGTCTCGTTATGATAAAGGTGAGGCTGCCTACTTAAATTGTCCGATGTCTGAAGAGGAGTTTAATGCTTGGCATGAGGCTTTAGTTAATGCAGAAGTGGTTCCGGTTAAGGAATTTGAAAAAGAAGTTTTCTTTGAAGGATGTATGCCAATTGAGGTAATGGCAAAACGTGGCCGACAAACAGTTTTATTTGGTCCAATGAAACCAGTAGGCCTTGAAGATCCAAAGACAGGACAAACACCGTATGCCGTCGTTCAATTAAGACAGGATAATGCGGCGGGAACGCTTTATAATTTAGTTGGATTCCAAACGCATTTAAAATGGGGGGAACAAAAACGTATTGTTCAAATGATCCCAGGACTTGAAAATGCTGAAATTGTCCGTTATGGAGTGATGCATCGAAATTCGTTTATTAATTCTCCGGTACTACTTCGTCCGACTTATCAATTTAAGACACGTGATGATTTGTTCTTTGCAGGTCAATTAACGGGAGTGGAAGGTTATGTTGAATCGGCTGCATCGGGAATGATTGCAGGGATCAATATGGCGAAGTATATGTTGGGTGAAGAGCTAATTGAATTCCCAAGGGAAACGGCGATGGGATCAATGGCTTACTACATTACGCATACTTCTTGTGATGGATTTCAACCGATGAATGCTAATTTTGGGCTGTTTTTAGATTTAGAGGGTCGTGTGAAGAAAAAAGAAAAGAAAGCAATGTATGCAGCACGTGCTATCGAAAAAATTAAGGAATGTAAAGAGTTACTATAGAAGGTGGTAAAGAAAACAGTACGGAAGGTACTGTTTTCTTTGGCATAAAGGAGGGTTAAAGTGGAGGAGCTGATTCATAAATATTTGGAATACCTGATGTATGAGAAGAGGTACTCGATGCATACAATTTCAAATTATCAAAAGGACTTAGTCGAATGGACGTTATTTTGCGAGAAGGAATCTATCCCCCCTTTTGATGTGGAATACGGTGATGTTAGGAGTTATCTTAATGAATGTTACTTACAAAAATTGAATCGTCATACGGTAAGTCGAAAGTTATCGTCTTTGCGTTCCTATTATTATTTTTTACTGAAGGAAGGGGTCGTCTCTTCCAATGCCTTTTCAATTATTAAGGCACCGAAGGGAGGACAGGTGTTGCCTAAATTTTTATATGAGGAAGAAATGGTAGCATTGTTCGAAGGAATCGATCGATCAACTGTACTAGGAAGCCGCAATTATGCATTGTTAGAGCTCTTATATGCAACCGGAATACGGGTTTCGGAATGCTGTAATCTCACTATAAGCCAGTTTGACTTTGAGACAGGGATGTTATTGGTGCACGGAAAGGGGAAAAAGGACCGGTATGTTCCACTTGGAGATTTTGCTGTGGAATCGATGCAATGCTATCTAAAAGTGGGACGAAACCAATTATTGAATAAGTCACATATTGAAACAGATGTTGTATTTTTAAATCACCTTGGGTTTCCATTAACTGACAGAGGCGTTCGTGATATTTTAAAGAGGTTAACTCGGAATACTGCCATGCATATTAAGGTTGCCCCACATATGATTCGGCACACATTTGCAACGCATTTACTGAATCATGGTGCAAATTTAAGAGCTGTGCAGGAATTACTTGGACATGAGCATTTATCAAGTACGCAAATTTATACTCACGTTTCGAAGGAGCACCTTAAACAGGCTTATGCGGTCGCACATCCTAGAGCAAGAAAAAGTGAAAAATAGTATTGAGGAAGAGTACTAAATGGACGGTTGATTAGCTATAATGGAAGAGTAGTGGTTAGAATGGAGTGAGGGGAAATGGCTAGTTTATTAAGTGTAGGTTTAACTATTCCTTTACCGTGGTTATGGTTTTTACTTGCTACTATTTTTGGTATTATTGAGGCAATGACGCTAGGGATAGTTTCTATCTGGTTTGCTATTGGAGCGTTGGCCGCTATGCTTACCTCTATTTTTATTGATTCGGTTATGATTCAAATTTTTATTTTTCTTGCAACCTCTTTAATCTTGATTGTAAAAACGAGAAAATTTGCGGTTGGTATGTTGAAGGTTGGAAAGGAAAAGACGAATCTTGATGACTTGATTGGTAAAGAAGCCGTTGTTACTAAAGAAATTCTTCCGTATGTAGCGGGTGAGGTGAAGCTGGAAGGGAAATTTTGGCGCTCTATGTCTGAAAGTAAACAGACTTACGCCGAAGGTGCTATTGTGACTGTTTTAAGAATTGAAGGGGTTACGATCATCGTTAAATAGAAGGAAGGAGATGAAAATTATGCTTTATTTTATATTGGCTATTATCATTGTGATGATTATTTTAGTTATGGCAAATATTAAAGTTGTACCTCAGGCAAATGCCTACGTTATTGAACGTTTTGGGGCTTATGCAGCAACATGGAACGTCGGTTTACACGTTAAGATTCCTATTATGGACCGTGTTGCAAATAAAGTATTATTAAAAGAACAGGTGATTGATTTTAAACCACAACCAGTCATTACTAAAGATAATGTTACGATGCAGATTGATACGGTTGTATTTTTTCAAATTACGGATCCTAAATTATTTACATACGGAGTTAGTAACCCATTTGCAGCTATTGAAAATCTTACGGCAACAACATTGCGTAATATTATTGGGGAATTGGAATTAGACGAGACATTGACCTCAAGGGATATTATTAATTCACGTATGCGTGCTGTATTGGATGAAGCAACGGATCCATGGGGAATCAAAATTAATCGGGTAGAAGTAAAAAATATTATTCCACCGGAAGATATTCAGGCTGCTATGGAGAAACAGATGCGTGCTGAGCGTGAGAGACGAGAGAAAATTTTACAGGCAGAAGGGGAAAAGACATCAGCCATTTTAAAAGCAGAAGGGCTCAAAGAATCGCAAATCCTTGAAGCAGAGGCACGTAAGCAGGCGATGATTTTAGCGGCAGAAGCAGAAAAAGAAGCTGCTATTCGTAAAGCAGAGGGGGAAGCGGAAGCTATTTTAAAAGTTCAAGAGGCAACGTCAGCAGGGTTAAAGATGCTTAATGAGGCACAACCAACTACGGAAGTATTAACGTTAAAATCATTTGAGGCATTGGCGCAGGTAGCTGAAGGACAGGCAACGAAGTTAATTATTCCATCTGAAATTCAAAATGTTAGTGGGTTGATTGCATCGTTAACGGAAACGTCAAAGACAATTAAAGAATAACCAATTTAAATCATAATAGGCATCTCATAGGTTAGATAGAAGGTTTAATCTATGGGATGCTTTTTTCATTAAAAAGTATAAAAAGGTCGGAAGTGGGGATATTATAATTAGTTATTGAGATATAAGGAGAGTACTACAAAAATAATGTCATAAAATAACGAAAAAAAGATATAAGTGGTTGATTTTGCTAGCAATATTCGATAAAATTTATTTAGAACGAAAGAGAGACATTAATTTACGGGGTGATATATTGTGCAAGCAATTTTACTAGTGAGTGGCATTATTATCATCTTTTTAATTGGATTAGGGATATTGATTTACTTATTAATACCAAACTCTGAACAGTCGCAAATTTGCGAAGATAGGGATGGACAGATAGTGTTGGGGGAAAAATTAGTAGATGAATGGGTCACTGTAATCGAAGTTCAATTTAAAGGATATAGTGGTTTTTATACATATGCGGTAATGCAAACGGATATAAATAGGGGGCAATATGTGCTTGTTTTAACGCAAGATGGTATTCGATGTGCGAAGGTTGTGGGTGAACCTCGTACAATAAAAACGAGTCAATTGAATTTTCCACCGTTTTTACTACAAACAATTATTTGTGTGGCTGATAACGCAGACTTAGAATATTATAAATAAAGAAATGGATGAACCGAAAACTTTCTGATAAGGAAAGTTTTTTTCTAATTATAGTAAATGAAGGTTTCTGTCTATTTAAAATTCGAAAAAGGGTAATCATATGGTGCAGGACGCTTTTAGGGGATATACTTTTGGTGCAGTTTATAAGGTTTTAGACGGATAGATGGTAGTAAAACGTGATAAATTATTTGATTCATATCTAAGAGGAAGCATCTAACCCCTGACGAATAGCTTTTATTGTAGTAGAAAAGGAAAGACTGTCATTAACTCGCTCAAGGTTTTTAATGATGAGGGATTTGCTTGAAATTTTATTTTAGAAATAAAAAAATTTGAAAGATAGTTGAAAAAAAAGACGAAGTATGATAAATTTATAAACGGCATAAAAATACACACACATCTGGAGCGAATTGTCTAGTGCTATTTATGATAGTGGCAATTTGTGTTGAAAGATGTGGCGGCCGAACAAATTCGAACTTAGGAGGAACTTACAATGGCTATTATCTCAATGAAGCAATTGTTAGAAGCAGGGGTACACTTCGGACACCAAACACGTCGTTGGAACCCAAAAATGAAAAAATACATCTACACTGATCGTAATGGAATTTACATCATCGACTTACAAAAAACAGCTAAAAAATTAGATGAAGCTTATTACGCTTTACAAGAAGTCGCAAAAGATGGTGGACGTGTTTTATTCGTAGGAACTAAAAAACAAGCTCAAGAAGCTGTTAAAGATGAAGCAATCCGTGGAGGACAATTCTGGGTTAACCAACGTTGGTTAGGTGGAACTTTAACAAACTTTAAAACTATCCAAGCTCGTATTGCTCGTTTAGAAGAATTAGAAACAATGGAGCAAGATGGTACATTTGATGTATTACCTAAAAAAGAAGTTATCACATTACGCAAAGAAATGGATCGTTTAAATAAATTCTTAGGCGGAATCCGTGATATGAAAGAATTACCAAGCGCAATCTTCGTAATTGATCCTCGTAAAGAGCGTATTGCAATTGCAGAAGCACGTAAATTAAACATTCCAGTATTCGGTATTGTTGATACAAACTGTGATCCTGAAGATGTTGATTATGTAATTCCAGCTAACGATGACGCTATCCGTGCGGTACGTTTAATTGTTGGTAAAATGGTTGATGCAATCATTGAAGTAAATCAAGGATCTGCTGAAGAAGTAGCTACTGAAGAAGTAGTTGAAGAAGCAGTAGTAGCTGAGTAATTTGATAATGAATACCTTTTTCTCATTAGAGTTAAAGGTATTTTTTTTGAAAATGTGTAATAAATAAGTTGTTTTATATTTAATGAATAAATATAAGATAAATCTTCTAGAATATAGATGAATGATTTAAGATGAATTCATTTTAAAAAGAAGATTGTAATAGCTTGCAATATTTGTGTTTTTTTGTTATTATCAAAAAGATACAACGATAAGTGGTGTTAAACTTTTATTAAAATCTTAGGAGGAATCATAATGGCAATTACAGCGGCTATGGTTAAAGAATTACGTGAAAAAACTAGTGCAGGAATGATGGACTGTAAAAAAGCATTAGTAGAAACAAATGGAGATATGTCAGCTGCAATCGATTGGTTACGTGAACGTGGAATCGCAAAAGCAGCTAAAAAATCAGATCGTGTAGCGGCTGAAGGATTATGCTCAGTAGCAATCGATGGTAATACAGCAGTTATTTTTGAGTTAAACTCAGAAACAGACTTCGTTGCTAAGAATGAACAATTCTTATCATTATTAGATAAATTAGGAAAAATCTTAGTAGCTAACAAACCAGCAAATGTTGAAGAAGCATTAGCAATTGAAGTTGATGGAACAACAGTAGATGCAATGTTAATCGAAGCAACATCAACAATCGGAGAAAAAATTACGTTACGTCGTTTAACAGTTGTTGAAAAAGCAGATAACGAATTCTTTGGTTCTTACTTACACATGGGAGGACGTATTGCAGCATTAACAGTTGTTGAAGGAAAAGAAGAAGTTGCTAAGGACGCAGCTATGCATGCAGCAGCTATTAACCCACAATATTTAACTGTTGATCAAGTTCCTGCTGAAGTTGTAGCTAAAGAACGTGAAATCTTAACTCAAGAAGCATTAAATGAAGGAAAACCAGCTAATATCGTTGAAAAAATGGTAGAAGGTCGTATCCGTAAATTCTTAGCAGATGTATGTATGTTAGAACAACCATTTGTTAAAGATGGAGATGTTACTGTTGCTAAATATGCTAAGAATAATGGATCAACAATCAAATTATTTATCCGATTAGAAGTTGGAGAAGGAATTGAGAAAGTTGTTGCAAACTTCGCTGAAGAAGTAATGAGCCAAGTTCGCGCATAATTACCATTTATATTTAGGGGGCACATTTCTGTGTCCCTTGTTTCGAATTTAAAAGGTTATGGAAAGTGGGTGTCCTGATGGCGGCTTACAAGCGCGTTGTTTTAAAGCTAAGCGGTGAAGCTTTAGCAGGAGGAAAAGGGTTTGGTATTGATGCTGAGACCGTGCAACAGATTGCACTACAAATTAAAAGTGCATATGAAATAGGTGTAGAAATTGCAATTATCGTCGGTGGAGGTAATATTTGGCGTGGGAAAACTGCCAGCGAAATGGGAATGGAACGATCTAGTGCTGACTATATGGGAATGTTAGCAACCGTAATGAATGCACTGGCGTTGCAAAACGCGTTAGAAGGATGTGGGATTCAAACACGTACGCAAACTTCTATTCATATGAATCAAATTGCAGAGCCTTATATTCGTCGTCGTGCTATCCGCCATTTAGAAAAGGGACGTATCGTTATTTTTGGTGGTGGAACTGGAAATCCATATTTTTCAACAGACACGACAGCTGCTTTACGCGCAGCAGAAATTAATGCAGATGCAATTTTAATGGCAAAGAATGGCGTAGATGGTGTATATAATGATGATCCACGTTATAATAAAGAAGCAACTAAATATGATGAGTTATCATATCTAGAAGTTTTAAATCAAGGGTTACAGGTAATGGATTCTACAGCGGCTTCTTTATGTATGGATAATGATATTGAATTATTAGTTTTTAATATGAATGAGTCTGGTAATATTAAAAAGGCTGTAGCCGGAGAAAAAATCGGAACAATCGTGAAAGGGAGATAATTATGCCTAAAAGTGTATTAACAAACGCAGATACTCGAATGAGTAAAGCAATTGATTCTTTAAAACGTGAGTTTTCAGTATTACGTACTGGACGCGCAAGTGCAGCATTATTAGATAATATTCAAGTAGATTATTATGGAATGCCAACACCAATTAATCAAATGGCACAAATTACAGTTCCGGAAGCACGTCAACTTGTAATTAAACCATATGATAAATCAATGTTATCAGCGATTGAACGTTCAATTAATGAAGCAAACATTGGATTAACACCAAATAATGATGGTGAAGTTATTCGCTTAAATGTTCCAGCTTTAACTGAAGAACGTCGTCGTGAGTTAGCGAAAAAAGTTAAAGGATTCGCAGAAGATGCAAAAGTTGCAATCCGAAATGTTCGTCGTGATGCCAATGATGAATTTAAAAAATTACAAAAAAATGGTGAAATTACTGAAGATGCTTTAAAAGGTTATACTGAAGATGTTCAAAAATTAACTGATAAAAAAATCAAAGAAGTTGACGCAGTCGCTGACGAAAAAGAAAAAGATATTATGTCTATCTAGCATAAAAAAGCTACCCAAGTTGGGTAGCTTTTTTTATCCCCAAAAAGATAATCTTTATTGTCTTTTTTTCATTTTTTTCTAATGAAAGACGTATGATTATAAAGAATAATGTAACAAGATTCAGGGGGGTGTTGGGATAATGATTAGATTCAAGGATGTGGGGTATTTAACAGACGGAGAAATTGATTTAATTATTGAAAGAAAGGTTCCTGCTCATTTAGAGAAGTTTAAGGCGCCAACGTACTATTTTCAAATTAAAAAACATTTAAGCCCTTATGAAATAGGGAAAATTGATATTCGTATTGGTTATAATGAGAATACATTTTATGGGGGAAACGTTGGATATGAAATATATCCTCCGTATCGTGGAAATCATTATGCACAAAAAGCGTGTGAGCTTATTAAACGTGTGGCTAAGGCACATGGGATGAATTACTTGTACATTAGTTGTTTACCGAGTAATATTCCATCGAATAGAACTTGTCAACGACTAAATGCACGATGGATGGGTACCTATTATATTCCTATTTATTTAGAAATGTATATGTTTGGTGTAAGAGAAATTAATATTTATGAATGGGATATTTCAAATTAAAATAAAAAAAAACACTCAACATCCAAGTATATTATTCGACAAAAAATGCAAAATAGTATTGTCATCACATGGTGTTATGAGGAGGCGGCAACATGACGGTTGAAGAAAAAAAATTTAAAAAGTCAGCTCGTAATGCATTAATCCCTGATGTTTCTAAAATGCAAACGGAATTTGGTGCTGAATTTGTTGGCGACGAAAAACGTGCGGCCCAAAGTGTAGAAACTCGGGTGAAAACAAACGCACAACGTTATGGATATTTCAAAAGAAGTAACTAATTATTTTGCAGGTAAATTCGAATGAAAGGAAAGGATAGTAAGTTTATTAAGTTATCTTTTAATAAACAGAAAGGAAATTCCACTCTCGAGATGGGGTGTGAGCTTCAACCCTTGACGAAGGAAGAAATTCGAAGAATAAAGAAAAAAATTCGGCAACATGCCCTTAAGCATTAGCCTGCAGTGAGTGATTTTTCTGGAATGTCATTAAATATATGTGGCACCATAAGATGGCTTTATATAAATTAAGCTACTAATTTTTTAGTAGCTTTTTTTTATGAAAAAATTTCAAGGCAGGTATTTATTTATGACAGAGTTAAAGTTTATTTGTATAATTACGGAATGTTGGTAGAAAAAAGAAAGTAAGTGTATTAAAATATATAAGATAGGTTATATATATGAAAGGCGGTTTCTTTAATGTTCTTTAAAAAGAAAAAAAAGGCACAGTTAGATAAAAATCGCATTTTAAATGCACCTTTGCCACAACATATTGCGATTATTTTAGATGGGAATGGAAGATGGGCTAAAAAGCGTGGTCTCCCGCGAACGGCAGGTCATCAAGAGGGTGCGATGAATGTACGTGAGATTACAAAAATATGTGCAAATATTGGGGTTAAGGCGTTAACTGTCTATGCCTTTTCAACGGAGAATTGGAAACGACCGGAAGAGGAAGTTAAATTTTTAATGAAATTACCCATTAAATTCTTTAATGATTTTGCGCCAGAATTAATAGAGAATGATATTAGATTAAAGGTTATTGGGAATGTAGAGGATTTGCCTAAAGATTTACAGAAAAAAGTGTTAGAAATTACGGAAATGACACAAAATAATAAGAAGATGACATTAACGATTGCACTAAATTATGGTTCAAGGGATGAGATTAAACAGGCAGTTCAGCAGATTGCGACAGATGTTCTAGATCATCAATTAAAAGTAGAAGAGATAAGTGAGGATCTTATTGATCGCTATCTCATGACCTATGATTTACCACCGCTTGATCTCATGATTAGAACGAGCGGGGAATTAAGAATTAGTAATTATTTACTATGGCAATTAGCTTATGCTGAGTTATATTTTACGTCAATTGCCTGGCCTGATTTTAAAGAGCAACAGTTATATGAGGCACTTTTTGATTATCAAAGTCGTCAACGACGCTTTGGTGGATTAAGTGAGAAAAAGTAAAGGAGAGATTTATTCATGAAACAACGAATTATTACAGCTATTATCATGGTTTTAATCGGTGTTCCTATTGTTGTTTATGGGAATTATCCTGTTCTTATTTTAGGGGGGGGATTATCGTTAGTAGCTGTACGTGAAATGATTTCAATGAAGGATATAACGACTAAGACGCCGATTGAAATTAAACTGTTCACTATAATTGCAACATTGGTTATTGTTTTTTATTCATTTGATTTTAATCAATTAAACTATCATGCAGTTACCTCTTTTGGGTTAGAGATTCCGGCTATCTTTTTATTTGTTCTATTACTTGTTTCAATGATTCGTAAAGATTTTAGTTTAAAAGATGCATCTTATTATCTCTTAACCATTTTTTACGTGGGCTTAACATTTCATGCACTTTTATTTATCCGCTTTTTAGGATTAAATCTTCTTTTATTTATGATTTTAATAGTAGCTATAACGGATTCAGGAGCCTATTTTTGTGGGAAAAAATTTGGAAAACATAAGTTGGCTCCTCGTGTGAGTCCCAATAAAACGATTGAAGGGTCATTTGGTGGAACGCTATTGGGGGTGATTGGTGGAACCCTATTTGGAAGTTTGACGGGGATTTCAACTCATATTGGCATTCTAATAATGATAAGCTTAGTTGTTGCCGTTGTGGGGCAATTAGGAGATTTAGTCGCATCATCGATGAAAAGAGAATTCGGTATTAAGGATTTTGGAAATCTCTTTCCAGGCCATGGAGGAGTATTGGATCGATTTGATAGCCATCTATATGCGTCATTGGCATTATATATTTTAATTAATGGATTGAACGTGGTGATGTAAAATGAAAAATATTTATTTATTAGGAGCAACAGGCTCAATTGGTACACAGACACTAGATGTGATTCGACAACATCCAGATAAGTTCCGTTTAGTTGCATTTTCCGCGGGGCGTAACATTGAGTTAACAAAAAAGATTATTAATGAATTCAGACCGGCCTATGTTTCTGTTATTAGTGAGCAATCCGCTAAGCAGTTGGCTGAACAATATAAAGAAGTGGAGTTTGGATTTGGGGATGAAGGTTTAATAAATGTCGCAACATACGATGCAGTTGCTGGTGATGAGCATTTTGTTTTATCAGCTGTTATGGGGGCGGTTGGGTTATTGCCAACATTAAAAGCAATTGAGATGCGTAGAACGATTGGAATTGCTAATAAGGAGACTCTTGTTACTGCGGGTCATTTAGTGATGGAGAAGGCTCGAAAATATGGAGTGAAGTTGTTACCCGTCGATAGTGAACATTCTGCAATTTATCAATGTTTACAGGGGGAGGATGCAAAGGCAATAAGAAAAATTATTATTACGGCAAGTGGTGGCTCATTCCGAGATTACACACGGGAAATGTTGAAGGAAGTAACCCGTGAACAGGCTCTAAATCATCCAAATTGGTCAATGGGTGCCAAAATTACGATTGATTCTGCAACCATGATGAATAAAGGATTAGAGGTCATTGAAGCACATTGGTTGTTTGATTTACCATATGATCAAATTGAAACGATTCTCCATAGACAAAGTATTATTCATTCCATGGTTGAGTTTGAGGATACAAGTATTATTGCTCATTTGGGAACCCCAGATATGCGTATTCCTATTCAATTTGCAATGAGTTACCCCGAGCGAATTGATTTAAAACAGTCTAAATCTTTAAAATTAGAAGAGGTAGGCATGTTAGAGTTTAAAAAAATGGATTTTGAACGTTTTCCTTGTTTGAAAATGGCCTATGAGGCTGGACATGAAGGAGGAAGTTGTCCGACGGTTTTAAATGCGGCAAACGAGGCAGCCGTTGATTTGTTTCTAAAAGATAAAATTTCCTTTCTAGATATTGAGAAAGTTGTATATGAATCTTTGGAACATCACCACAAGGTTGATCGTCCAGCTTTAGAGGACATTATAGAGATTGATAAAAACACACGTCGTATAATAACTGAAAAGTATGAATAATGGAGGATGGATAGATGATAGGAATTTTAAGCTTTATTTTAGCCTTAGGGGTTATTATCCTTGTTCATGAACTAGGACATTTTTTAGTTGCAAAACATTATGGAATTTTATGTCACGAGTTTTCAATAGGAATGGGACCGCTTGTATGGAGTAAAAAGCGCGGTGAAACGACTTATTCTATTCGCGCAATCCCATTCGGGGGATACGTTTCAATGGCAGGCGAAGAGGCCGAGAAAGAGATCGTTAAGGTTGATCAAGTCGTCGGGTTAGAGTTTGATCAAAATGGAAAAGTTAATAAGATATTTCTAGATCCTACGAATCAGAAAGTCGTTGGGACAATTAAGGAGTTAGATTTATACAAGGCATTAAGTATCACTTTGACATTAGAAGGTGGCGAAGTGCAAAGGTATGATGTTGATCATGATGCAAATTATATCCTTGAAAAAAGTGTACAGCAAATTGCCCCGTACGACCGCTGCCTAGAGTCAAAATCAAAATGGGCTCGATTTGCGACCATGGCCGCAGGAGCTACAATGAATTTTGTTTTAGCATTTGTTCTGTTTTTTATTGTGGGTCTTGCAGTAGGAATGCCAACTGGATCAAATAGGTTAGGAGGAGTTGTTGAAAATTCTCCTGCTCAGGTGGCCGGATTGGTAGCGGGTGATCAAATTATTTCTTATAACAATCACTCCGTAGCAAATTGGGAGGAATTAACCCAGGCTATTTCTTCTACCAAGGATTCAACAACGGTGACGTACATTAGAGATGGACAGACAAAGACGGTAGAGCTTACCCCTCAAATTAGTGAAAATGGGGGGCAAATAAGTACTTCAATTGGGGTTTCTACAGAATATGAAAAATCTCTCTTATCGGGTTTTAACTATGCGGTATTTAAAATGAAGGAAGCATTTGTATCAATTTTTCAAACATTTAAAATGTTATTTGTTACAAAAGAGGCCGGGATTGATGATTTATCAGGACCTGTTGGAATTTATACGATGACATCTACCATTGCAACCTTTGGATTAACTTCGCTAATAATATGGATTGGCTTTTTAAGTGTTAATATTGGAATTATGAATTTACTACCTTTACCGGCCTTAGATGGAGGAAGAATCGTTTTTGTTTTAATTGAGGCGCTTATTGGGCGTCCAATCGACCGTCGTGTTGAAGGGTATGTTCATATGGCGGGACTACTTTTATTCTTCGGATTATTCATTTATGTGACGTTTAATGATGTTATTCGCCTGATTAATGCATAAAAGGATTGAAAAGCGGTCGAAAAGATGCGATAATGAAAAAAATAAGAAGTTAAGGATGTAAAAATATCTTTAATTTTGTAGGAGGATAAAACATGAAACAATCAATGATGTTTATTCCAACATTGCGTGAAGTACCAAGTGATGCCGAGATTCGCTCACATCAATTTTTATTGCGTGCTGGATTTATTAAACAAGTTGCAGCTGGAGTCTATACTTATTTACCGCTTGCGAAGCGTTCACTTCATCATATTGAAACGATTATTCGCGAAGAATTAAATGCGATTGATGGAAACGAGTTATTAATGCCAGCGTTACAACCAAAAGAATTATGGGACGAGACGGGACGTTGGTCTGTTTATGGATCTGAATTGATGAGATTAACTGATCGTAATAGCCGTGAATTTGCGTTAGGACCTACACATGAAGAGGTTATTACAGATGTTGTACGTGATTATTTAAATTCATATAAAAAATTACCATTAACCGTTTATCAGATTCAAACAAAGTTCCGTGATGAAGCACGTCCACGTTTTGGATTAATGCGTGGTCGAGAGTTTATTATGAAGGATGCCTATTCGTTTCATGCAAATCAGGAATCTTTAGATAAAACGTATGATAAATTTGTACAGGCTTATACTAATATCTTTAATCGTTGTGGATTAAAATTTAGAATGGTAGAAGCGGATAGTGGACAAATCGGTGGATCACAATCAGCGGAGTTTATGGCTTTAGCTGAAGTTGGAGAAGACACAATTGTGTATTCAACAACAGGATCATTCGCGGCAAATATTGAAGTTGCAGATTTACCAGTTGGTGCTCCATCACCAGATGGTGTCGGTGTGGTAGATCATGCAAAAGGAATCGAAGTTGGACATGTCTTTAAATTAGGAACAAAATATTCTGAATCAATGAATGCTGTTTTTCTTGATGAGAATCAAAAGAAACAACCTATTATCATGGGATGCTATGGAATAGGTGTTAGCCGTGTGATGATGGCAGTGATTGAGCAAAATAATGATGAGAATGGAATGATTTGGCCGAAGTCGATTGCTCCATTTGATATTCATGTTATTCCAGTTGATGTTAAGAAAGCTGAGCAGTTAGACGCTGCTACAAAAATTTATGAAGACTTGAAAGCTGTTGGATTTGAAGTACTATTAGATGATCGTAAAGAACGTGCAGGTGTCAAATTCTCTGATGCAGATTTAATTGGTCTTCCGATTCGCGTGACAGTTGGTCGTGGAATTAGTGATGGATTAGTGGAAATCAAAATTCGACAGACTGGTGAAGTTTTTGAAGTAAAGGTTACAGAACTTGTATCATTTATTAAGGAAAAGTATCAGGAATTAGCTTAAAAAATTCTCTCCCTGAGAGAATTTTTTTTATCGGCTATTTTAATACAAGTAGCCTGATATGAGGAATTAATTAGGATATGGAAGTCAATTTGGTGTCTTTTTATGCACTTAAATTTTCCAACATACCATTCGAGTCTCTGAAGAGGCTAGAAGGCTATTTGTCGCTATTTTGTAATATAAAGCTGAAACTAAGGCTTGTATCGAAAAAACGGAAAGACTCAGTCAAAGGCAGTGTGCCTAAAAAGATATAAGGAACGAAAGAATATTTTCTTTTAAATGAAAGCTGATAGGCCCTATGATACATGTGTCGTATTTATACAATTAGGAATTTTTTGAATGATTTACTACTAGAAGAAATGTTATACATAAGTGATAGGAGAGCTTTTACTTAATGTGTATGGTCATGTGATCGTATGAATACGGTATAAAAAGTAAAAAATATTTATGGTAATGAAACATGAAAAAATCAGTTCTATTAGATGATGAAATAATTTGAAAACAGTGATAGAATGGATTAGTTATGATGGGTGGTGAGTTACCATCTGACGTCTCTTATCTGATGATAGGAGAAATATATAGTAGATATAGACTGTGTGTTTAGATAGAAAAGGGGGATCCCCGCATGCAAAAACAGATGCAAATTTTGTTAGAACAAATTCAATATCCAGAGCACCAACTTTTTTTATTCGATAATAAGCTCATTGAAAAAGTCGATGTTTTTAGAAAACGTCAGGAACTGCTCTTTCATTTAACTTTTGATACACCATTGGTTTCAGCCGCTTTTTATGAGTTTTATTCCCATTTTGAAAATACATTTGGTCGTATTTCAACCATTAATCATGCGAGCTTTACGATTCGTTATTTAAGCCGTCCGAGTGATGAACAGATTTTGGAGTATTGGCCATTAATGATTGAATATTTAAGTCGGCAAGATTTATTGATACGCTGTCTTGAAAGTTTTAAAGCAACCGTTGTAGGTGATCAGCTACAAATTGCAGTAAAGGAAGCTCGTGATTATCAAGAAATTAAAGAAAAGTACGCGATAAAAATTCAACGTGGATTTGAACAGTTTGGCTTTCCAATAAAAGAAGTGTGTCCTATCTATTCCGAGGATGCTCTTTCTGATGCAGAAATTTTGACAAGAAGGGAGACTTCCTTACCTCCAATCGTAGAGGTGAAAAAGAGTGTTGAGACTGAACCTAATCCGCAACGCCCAACCTTTAGAAATGAAGGAGGAGCTAGAGGAGGACGAGGAGGCTATTCGCGAAAAGAACCTGAAGTTACTGAGACATCGATTGGTGGACCTATTACAGGGAATCCGATGAACTGTAAAGATATTGATGATGAAATGAGTCGGTGTGTGTTAGAAGGTTATATCTTTGATGCAGAAACCCGCGATATTAGAAATGGTGAGATGCTGTTAATAACTGCTAAATTTACTGACTATACGGACTCTATTTATATTAAAATGTTTGCAAAATCGGATGAAACAAAGAAAATGGTCCCAAAGATTTTGAAAAAGGGAAACTGGGTTCGTGTCAGTGGGAGAATTCAATTTGATACTTTTTCAAAGGAATTGTGCATGATGGTCAATGCTGCGAATCTTATTGATGCTAAGGTTGAAGAAAGAAAAGATTTAGCACCTGAGGGTGAAAAGCGTGTGGAATTGCATGTCCATACGAAGATGAGTGCGATGGACGGAGTGACTGATATTTCGTCTTATATTAGCCAGGCAGCAAAATGGGGGCACCGAGCAATTGCTTTGACCGATCACGGAGTCGTTCAGGCCATTCCAGATGCCTATCATGCAGCCAAAAAGAACGATATTAAAATTATCTATGGAGTTGAGGGATACCTTGTTGAAGATCGCCCTAAAATCGCTTGGGCGGAACAAGATATTTCACTCAACTCAGCGACATATGTCGTATATGATGTGGAAACGACAGGGTTTTCGACTAATTATGATGTGATTATTGAAATTGCCGCAGTAAAAATTTATAATGGATCAATTATTGATGAGTTTTCTGACTTTGCTAATCCTCATCGAAAACTGTCACTAAAAACCATTGAGTTAACGCATATTATGCAAAGTGATGTTGATCAGGCCCCTGAGCTTGAGGATGTGATGAGAAGGTTTAAGGAATGGTCAGAAGGTTGTATTCTAGTTGCGCATAATGCCTCATTCGATATGGGGCACTTACAGGCAACATATGAGCGATTTAATTTAGGAGACTGTGAAAATCCTGTGATTGACACACTAGCAGCTGCCCGTGTCATGTATCATCATCAATATGGTGTTTATTGGAACTATGCGACAGATGCCCTTATTGATGAAAAGTTTAAGCGTAAAATGAAACGATTTAACTTAAAAGCTTTATCTAAATTTTTTAAAGTAGAGTTAACGCAACATCACCGGGCGATTTATGATGCGCGTGCGACAGGTCAAGCCTTTATTTTGCTATTAAAGGATATGATGAAACTAGGGATTAAGACGCATGATCAAATTAATCAATTAGTTGATGATGATAGTTCATTTAAATTGGATTATTCAACGCATGTGACTATCCTGGCTAAAAATGAGATAGGATTTAAAAATTTATTTAAAATTGTTTCTCAGTCCATGACAAACGATTTGTATGGGCAACCTCGTATTCGCCGTAGTTATTTACAGGCCCATCGAGAAGGGCTACTTATTGGGAGTAGCTGTGTCAATGGTGAGGTTTTTGAAACAGCCTTAAATAAATCTTATGAAGAGTTAAAGGAAAAGGCGAAATTCTATGATTATTTAGAAGTTCAACCACCGGAAGTATATTCCCATTTAATTGAT
Organism: Turicibacter sp. St.80E1; assembly: GCF_059728495.1. Lineage (NCBI taxonomy): Bacteria > Bacillati > Bacillota > Erysipelotrichia > Erysipelotrichales > Turicibacteraceae > Turicibacter > Turicibacter sp. St.80E1. Next base: position 958,501 of record NZ_AP039386.1, read on the forward strand.
TTGAACTCAAAGGAGATGGCAAATTATATTATAAAGACCATCGAGCGAATTATTAAAGTAGGGGAGGAGTTGAACATTCCAGTTTGTGCAACGGGAGATGTTCACCACTTAAATCGTGATGATAAAATTTATCGTCAAATATATACGCGAACACCAGCAATTGGGGGAGGGCGTCATCCACTTAATCATCCAGATATAAAATCGATCCCGAGTATGCATTTTAGAACAACGGATGAAATGTACCACGATTTTCACTTTTTAAGTGAAGAGAAACAGAAAGAAATTATTGTGATTAATCCAAATATGATCGCCGATCAGTGTGAAATGATTAAGGCAATTAAAGATGAATTATTTACACCGGCAGATGATTTCCTTAAAGATAAGGGGATTCCAAGTATTAAAGACCGTTTAAGTGAAATGTGTTATGAACGAGCTTATGAATGGTATGGTAAAGAATTGCCACAGTATGTTCTTGATCGGTTGATTAAAGAACTAAATAGTATTATCGGGAACGGATTTGCGGTTATTTACTATATTTCTCACATGCTTGTAAAAAAATCACTTGATGACGGCTACTTAGTTGGTTCTCGTGGATCGGTCGGGTCATCGTTTGTAGCCACTTTAATGGATATCACGGAGGTTAATCCGTTGTCTCCGCATTATCGATGCCCAAACTGTCTTTTTTCGGCCTTTAAAATGAACGAAGATGAAAAACATCGCTACGGAATTCGTCCGGAGGAAGAACAGTTTCAGGAGATTTTAGCTAATGCTGAGTCGGGGTTTGATTTGCCAGATGCACATTGTCCACATTGTGGCACGAAGATGAGAAAAGATGGACATGATATTCCGTTTGAGACATTCCTTGGATTTAAGGGAGACAAAGTTCCCGATATCGATTTAAATTTCTCAGGAGAATACCAACCGGTTGCCCATCTGTATTGTAGAGAGGTATTTGGTGATGACTTTGCCTTCCGTGCCGGAACGATTGGAACCGTCGCTGAAAAAACAGCATTTGGATATGTAAGAGGATTTTTAGAAGATACGCATCATCAAATGCGTACAGCTGAAATTGAACGTTTAGCAAAAGGATGCGAGGGTGTGCGAAGAACGTCGGGGCAACACCCGGGAGGGATTATTGTTGTTCCAAACTATATGGATATTTATGATGTGACACCAATTCAGTATCCTGCCGATGATCCAACGGCGGAATGGCGAACTACTCACTTCGACTTCCATTCTATTCATGACAATTTATTAAAACTTGATATACTTGGGCACGATGATCCGACGGTTATTCGTTATTTACAAGATATTTCAGGAATAGATCCGAAGGACATTCCAACCGACGACCCAGAAGTTTATAAATTATTTTATTCCACGGAATCATTAGGGGTGACACCAGAGCAAATTCGTTCAACGACGGGGTCATATGGCGTTCCGGAGTTTGGAACTCCTTTTGTGCGCAATATGCTTGAAGATACGAAGCCTAAAACGTTTGCGGAGTTAGTTAAGATTTCAGGTCTTTCTCATGGAACGGACGTATGGTTGAATAATGCAGCCGATTTAGTGTCTGGGAAATACGAGAAGTTTGGCAAGATTGAATTTAAAAATGTTATCGGATGTCGTGATGATATTATGGTCTATTTAATGTATGGTGGCTTAGAACCCGCTCTGGCGTTTAAGATTATGGAGTTTGTGCGTAAAGGGATGGCGAGTAAGGTGCCAGACGGATGGAAAGAGTTTGAAGAAGAGATGCGCAAGCATCATATTCCTGAATGGTATATTTGGTCTTGTGGGCAAATTAAATATATGTTCCCAAAAGCCCATGCTACTGCATATGTTTTAATGGCAATTCGAATTGCATGGTTTAAAGTTCATCATCCTATTTATTATTATTGTGCGTACTTTTCAAAACGTGCGGATGTCTTTGAAATTGAAACGATGATGAAGGGGCCAGATGCTATTAGAAAACGTTTAGACGAAATTGATGAAAAGGGATTTGAGGCCACACCTAAGGAAAAAAACTTAGTTACTATACTTGAAATTGCATTAGAGATGACAGAACGCGGTTTTTACTTTCAAAACTTTAATTTAGAAGAGTCACAGGCCGTTGATTTTAAAATTTCTGACGATAAAAAGTCATTAATCCCTCCATTTACAGCGTTGGATGGATTGGGGGAAAACGTGGCTAGACAAATTGTAGCTGCAAGAGAAGAGGAGCCCTTTAAAACGATTAAGGATGTTCAAACTCGAGGGAAAGTTTCTAAAACGCTGATTGAAAAAATGCAAATGATGAATGTCTTTGGTGATATGGAACTTGGAACGGATAAGCCAAACAAATCAGCTTCACGTCCACCAAGCAATCAAATGACATTATTTTAACAAAAAAGAGGTCTAATAAAAGGGTTCTTTGTCAAATAGTGTTGCTGATTAATTTGTAACCTGTTACAACGAAAATTCAAATCGAAATCCTAGTAGCTATGCTGCTAGGATTTTCGTTTTAGGCTTTGTTAGATTTTGAACCATGAGAATACGAGATTTAAAGTGATAGAAACTACGATATCCAAAGGCAATACGCTTAATGACCTTAATTTTATTATTAATTCCTTCGATGGGACCATTTGTGTAATGAGTTGAGAGTGTATTTTTAATATAGGATTGATAAGTTTTAAAGGTTTGGAAAGCCGTTTGAAACTCAGGAGAAACAAGCGGATGTTCCGTTTCGAGTAAATGATTAAATCGTTTTAAGTTTTTTGTCTGAAGAGCGAAAAGTAACTCTTGATATAAATCATAGGTTGCTTTTAATTCAGGAGATAAATCAAGTAGAAAGTTTAAGATATCAATTTCACGCATGGGTTGTTTAAAGCAGTAAACTGATCGATAAGTGGTGGTATTAAGTAAAGCGTGAGATTTTAAAAATAAGCGCCAATAACGTTTGAATTTACGACCATGCTTTTTGAACTTTTTCATGAATCGGATTCGAGTTTTGTTCAGTGCACGAGAGAGATGTTGAACGAGATGAAATTTATCAATGATAATTTGGGCATGAGGAAAAAGATCCTTAATGAGGCTGATGTAAGGAGCGTACATATCAATCACAATATTTTTTACTCGATGACGTGCTTCCTTTGTGTATCGTTTAAAATAAGCTTGAAGGGAGTTTAAACGACGATCTTCAACGATATCGATGATTTGTTTTGAGTCAGCATCGCAAAAAATAAAAGACATATGCCCCTCAGCAGACTTAACGGATTTAAATTCATCAAAACAGAGATTTTCAGGTAAATAATTAAGGTTTGAGATTCATAAAAGCTATGGATGATTCGATTGACGGTTGAATGAGAGACCTGATGGCGACGTGCGATATCACATTCAGAAATTTTATTTTGGGCCTCTAAAGCAATGGCGTGTTTCGTATGATAAGAAATGTAACAGTTCTTTTCAACAATTGAAGTACTTAGTGTAAAAGTAGACTGGCAATGCCCACAATAATAACGCTGTTTTTTTAGGTCTAAGTAGGTATCGTGAAGAGAGACTTTTGGAATGACAATTCGAGAGGTTTTAAATCCATGCTTCTTAAATTTTGAATCAAATAGGGTTCCGCATTTTTGACAATGAGTCGGTTGATACGTAAGAATACCTTTAAAGATAAAGCTAGTAATTCCGTTCAACTTCACTTCCTCAAGATAATCTTCTGAAAATGTAATATTTTTATCTTTAATATTTAAAAGTTTTCTAGTAAAATATGAGTGAGACATTAAATCTTATCCTTTCAATATTGTTTTAGTCGATAACATTGTAACAGGATTGAGACTTGAAGTCTCTTTTTTTTATCCTATGAAAAAAGTGCTGCTTAATCAGCAACACTAAATATTATAGAACTATTAATGTGCAATTTTTAAGAAAAATTTTCCAAGGAATGAAAATACACTTACCCTATGCAATTTTCAACTCTTCAAAAATGGTTTTTAATTCCACACCTTTTTGAGCTTTATGATAAATTAATTTCACTAATTCTTGTTTTTGCTTTCGTTGACACTGGCGTAAACTGTCACCCAAACAACGATTATTTAACGTTATTCGTTTTAAATAAAGGTAAACGAATTGAATCATTAACATCAATCGTTTAATCCCTTGTAAAGTTCGAATTTGATAGTTCCCCATTCCGAAATTTTGCTTCACTTCTCGGAAGAAAATTTCAATAGGCCAACGTTTAGTATAGTGTTTAAGTAGTTGTTTGGCAGACATTTTCAAATCATGACTCATAAAACAACGTAAAGCTTTTTCTTCCAAAGGAGCCGTTTGGGGCCAACTTAAAATGATTTGGACGACATGTCCCCCTCTTATTCGTCCCTTATATAGATACGTATAATAACGCTCAGATCCGACGGTCACTAAGTCGAGATCATGAAGGGATAATGTTTTCGCAAATTGTTTCAGTTGAATTCCGTTGGGACGGTAACCTTTAGGAAGAATGATTCGATTCGTTTTAATCGCTCCTAAATAATGAAACCCGACTTGCTTAGCCGTTTGAAGGAGAGCTTCACACGTATACCAACTATCCGCTAAGACATAGCCTTTATAGGGAGGTTTGGGTAATTCCATCAGAGCTCTTCGAACGAGTTCGATTTTACTCTGTTTCTCTTTTTCATAGGGAATGATTTGATAAGGAAGAATTAAATCCTCACATTGAAGCATCAAGGCGACAAATTGATGACCATAAACGTGTTGATGATGAAGATGAGAAAAGTGCCAGCTACATCCTTGAATAGGATGTGTTGCCCGTGACGAAGGTTTAGTTTTAACACAAGTCGTATCATCAACCATCACGTAAATAGGTTGTTGAGTTTGATAAGAACGCTGATAGATACAGGATAAAACATAGGTTTGAATCTGGTGACTGATCGCCTCCTCATCCCAAGGACTATCCGTTAAAAATCGTCCAAAACTTGTCCGATGACAGTGTTTAACGGCAGAGATTTTCCCCTGATAATTTTCCTGAATCATCAAGTTTAGAAACTGGTTAACATGATTAAACTGAGGTTTAGATAAGAATAAATCTAAATCAAGTTGTTTTAAAAATTTGAAAATTGAATTTGAATCTGATATAATACTATCCATGAACATTAACTTAATTCCCCCTCGTTAATTGGTTGTAGGAGACTTAATTATACAGGGATTTAAGTTAATGTTTTTTCTTTTTTTACTGGTATTTTATAGCTGGAAATTAATTGGAAGTAGTTTTGCACATTAATAGTTATAGAACCTTTTTTTATCCTATGAAAAAAGTGCTGCTTAATCAGCAACACTAAATATTATAGAACCAATAAAAGACCTCTTTTTTTTATTTAAGATAGGAAGAAGACTCATAAATGGATTAAAGTGGCGCATACTAAATCTATATAAAATTACAGTTGTTTTCAAGGAATAAGACTTGTCTTTCTAGGTTAGAAAAGGAGAAGTGACGGTGCTCTTAAACAGAGGAATGATTGGCATAAGAAAGACATTTTATATTCGAAGAGGAGGCCAAATGTTGTTGCGCTTTTTAAGCCATTGCTATAATGACATGAGGTAAGGTGTGAAAGGGAAGCACACTTCTAAGAGGAAATAAGTTCTTCTCTTCCGTAAAATAACATCATTTTTTACTTTATCACCTAGAGTGATTGTAGGATTGGCATTTTTCGAAGAGGGTAATTTTCTTGTTAACATGGTATGGAAGATGAGAAAGGATTTGATGAGGATGTTTATAGATGCGGTGACTCCCCCACCAATTGAGATGGTTATCCAGGAAGAGCAAATATGTACGTTTGATCGCAAGATTGGAGATGTAACGGGAGATGGCATAGACGATTTTGTATATTTAACTGGACATAAAAAAAGCCCGGATGCCATTTATCAGGAGGGGATTACTATTTCGGTCGTCGATGGGGTTACAAATGAGGTGACTGAGCAAGTTTTAGACCTAAATGGGGGATATGGGAGTGCTTTGTTTTTAGGTGATTTTAATCAAGATGAGATTTCTGATATTTATGTCTCAATTAGTTCGGGTGGAAGTGGTAATATTAATTATTATTATATTTATAGTTTTAAAGATAAAACGCCTGTACAATTGCTTGATTATCAGTCTTTAAACCAATTATACGAATGGAGCGTTCGATTTTTAGATCATTATCAGGTAGAAGTCATAAATGATACGCTTAATCAAACGTATGAACTCAATTTATCTTTTAAAAATAAAGAATTTTTACAAAAATATTATGATAGCGAGGGAAAAACTAGAGAAGGGGTAGAAGGGGAAGTTCTTCCGCTAGGTGGATTATCTCCTATTATGACGCCACGAGGTAAAGGGGCCTATAGTCTTTTATCTTCGCAAGTCATTATTGGGACTGCAATGGTGGATCATCTTGGGGTAATTGAGATTTATTTAACTTATCAGGAAGGGAAGTTTATTCCTTATGATATGGTGATTGGTGAACAGGGAAATATAAAATGATGTCAATCTTGTTTTTGACTGGGCTTTATTAAAATCAATCATTTGATGTTAAAAGGTAAAAATGAAATTATTTCGAATTTTTAGGAGTTGGTTTCCTTATAGAATTATGGTACATTATAGGTATGTAAGACGAAGGAGGCCATTTTCTTGAAGGTTCAAATGGTAGATGGGTTTGATATAGAACTTTATGTTTACGAGCCACAATCAGAGGTTCGGACACGAGGAGTCATTCAATTAGTGCATGGTTCATGTGAACATGCCAAACGTTATGAGCAGTTCATTAGCTATTTACTCGAATTAGGGTATGTGGTGTACGCGAATGATCATCGAGGACATGGAGAATCTGTCCTCAATCCGGAGGATTATGGGTATTTTGGTGAAACCAATGGATGGTTTGATATGGTCGAAGATTTAAAAGTCATTAATGATTTGATTCATGCCCAACATCCAGACTTGCCAATCGTGATGCTTGGTCATAGTATGGGGTCTTTTTTAGCTAGACATTACGCGATTGATTATGGAGAAACGATTAATGGTTTAATTTTAACGGGAACGGCACATCAACCGTCCTATCAATTAAAACTAGGAAAATTTGCTGCAAAATTAATAAAGAAATTAAAGGGATCCCGACATCGTAGTATGTTAATTTATCAACTTTCTTACGGATCTTTTAATCGCCAACTTAAAGGGGCAAAGACGTCAAGTGATTGGATTTGTTATGATGATGAAGTAGTTAAAGCCTTTTGTGAAGATTCAAAATGTGGTTTTATTTTTACTGCCGCGGGGTTTGAAGATTTATTTACCGGATTGCTATACATGACGAATAGGGAAAATATTAAGCGAATGCCACATGATTTACCGGTTCTTATGTTGTCTGGAGAAGATGATCCTGTTGGTGGGTATGGAAGAATGGTTCTTAAATCCTATGAGGCGATGAAAGAAGCGGGACTTTTAGATATTCAATACACATTATATCCAAAGATGAGACATGAAATTTTAAATGAACGAGAAAAATTCCAGGTCTATTCTCAAATTACAACGTGGTTAAATGAAATTATATAGAAAACGGATAATTTAGTTTATCCGTTTTTTTATAGCCTTCATTTATGTAACCATCTATTGGAAGGTTAAGAAATTATTATTTAGCGGGAGGGTTCTAATTTTTATTGGAGATTAAAATGTTATTTTAAAAATTGAATTTTAAGGTGAAGATAGTGTAAAATAAAAGGAGTGAAATTTTAGAAGGAGGAATGAATAAATGACGACATTAGTTTTCGGACATAAAAATCCTGATACGGATTCAATTACGTCAACATTAGTCATGACGGATTTACAAACAAAATTAGGGATGGATGTAAAAGCCTGCCGTTTAGGTGAATTAAATAAAGAAACACAATACATTTTGAATTATTTTTCTGTTGAAGCACCAGAGTTAATTGATGGTGTAACGGAAGCAGATGAAGTGATTTTAGTTGACCATAATGAATTTAATCAAAGTGCAACTGGAATTGAGAAAGCAACAATTAAAATGGTAGTGGATCATCACCGTATTGCGAACTTCCAAACATCAGAACCTTTATTCTATCGTGCGGAGCCAGTTGGATGTACAGGAACGATTTTATATAAAATGTATAAAGAAAATAACGTTGAAATCGATGCTAAAATGGCAGGGTTAATGGCAAGTGCGATTATTTCAGATTCTTTATTATTTAAATCACCCACTTGCACGCCACAAGATGAAAAAGCTTGCCGTGAGCTTGCAGAAATTGCTGGACTTGAAGTGGAAACTTATGGGCTTGAAATGTTAAAAGCAGGAACAGATCTTTCAGATTTAACAGCAGGTCAATTATTAGGAATCGATGCAAAAGTATTCCCAATGGGAGCATCAACTGTTGAAATTGCACAAATTAACGTCGTAAGTATCGAGGATATGATGACACGTAAAGCAGAATTAGAAGCTGAGATGAAATCAATCATCGATGAAAAAGGATTAAATTTATTTGTTGCAGTGATCACAGATATTTTAAATAGTAATTCACAAATTATTGCTTTAGGTGAGCGTACAGATATTGTTGAGAAAGCTTTCAACGTTGAATTAACAGAAAATACAACGTTACTTGAAGGGGTTGTTTCTCGTAAAAAACAAATCGTTCCTGTAATGGATCGCATCGCTTAATTAGTGAGATAAAGTAAAAAACATCTTTTAGTCTCTAGGGATTGAAGGGTGTTTTTTATTTTTGTGAATAGAAAACTTTCCTTTTAGAGGATGAAATAAAAAAATTAAATCATAAAAGGTATAAAATGACAATTTATGAGGGTGTTTCTATGATAGGTTTTAGTTATAGAGATGAATGAGGACGACTCTATAACTAAAAAATTTAAGATGGAGGTTAGGAAATGAGAAAAATCGGAAACTATGGATTAGCATTAATGACTGTTATAGCTTTAGGAAGTGGTGTGGGGTTGACGGCCCATGCAGGTTCAGTATCTAAAACGGTAACTAGCAATTTTACGAGTGCTTGGGAAAAAACGGCTACCGGAAGTAATGGAAGTAAATTGCAGTATGGATATAATACTGTTTTAATTAATGAGGATACGGCGTATGCCTATCATCCGTCAGCAAGCCATTATGCTAAAATTCAAAATGGAAAAGGGGCTCATACTTCTAGGTCTTCTTTTGGCGGTCAATGGTCAAAGCTTGAAGTGGTTCATTCTGGACAAACGGTGATTTATAGTTGTGAATGGTAAGATGAAAAAGTGCGAATGTTATATTCGCACTTTTAGTGTATAAGGAAGGGTGTGTGTCGGGTGAAGTGGGTGAAATACCTCATTGGGATTCTTTTGATTGCCATGAGTTTGATTTTTACTGGGGAGCTATTTATTTTCCATTTAGATCAATTTCAAGAAAGCTATTATCAAGCAACATTCGTCTTTGAGGAGACGACTTCCGAGGCATCAGAGATTATTTCAGATTTTTTAGAAGCGGCCGAACATTATGATGTAGATTTTTTCTTTGTAGATGGTGAGATAACATCGGATATAAAAAAGGAAATTAAGATTTATGGAACAGAAGGTGCATTAAAAAGCTTAGAGAATCGCCAAATTAAAACTCAAGAATATGATAGTTTATTTGTTGGAAAAACGGAGGTCATGTTACGACCGATTACTGAATTTTTTGATATTAAGAAGATGAAATCTTGTTATTTTATCGGAGAAGATGTTGAAACATTACGAGCCTTTAAAACCCAGTTGGTTGATAAATATTCGGGGGGGATGCCAAAACTTTACTCTTCTGATCAACAGACGGTAGCGAATTTAGTGCTTGTTTGGGGTGGAAGTTTTGCGATTATTTTACTCATGTCCTCTTATGAAATGTTAATTAGTAAAAAAGAACGAATGGTGCGTTACATGCTAGGTGAGGATATTCGTCAATTGGTTTGGCGAAATATTTTAGCAGATACATTTGTTTTTAGCGGGAGTTATGCCCTTGGAAGTCTTTTATTATCTAAGGTTTCAAATGTTACGTTTATGTCTACATTAAGTTTTTGGATGTTAGCCGTCTTTTTGATACTGAATGGTGTGTTATGGCTGTTTAGCTTGAGATATCAGCTAAAAAAAGATTTAGCAAAAGATGTAAATGGTCAAGGCTTACTTTTCGTGAGTTATGGCATAAAAGCTATGACGTTTGTTCTTACACTGTTATTAATCACGTTAAATTTAATTGTTTTTGTCGAAGGGTATGATTATTATCAGCAACGGGATTTTTTTAAAGCACACGAAGACTATGCTTATTATCAGATTAATTATCGGTTAGAAGATGATTTAACGGGGGAGCGAACGAGTGAGATTATTCAAAAATTTCATCAGACGTTTGAAAATCGGAGTTTGATGTATGCTGATTTATCAGATGAAGAGCACACGGTTCGTTTAATTAATGAGCAAACAAAACATGAGTTGCTTAAGCAAAATAGTCCGATTGCAGATGTTTTAAGTCAATGTACGGAGGAGAAGGTTTATATTCTCACCCCTTCATCGATTAAACAAGAGGCGAGTTTTAAAGCGTATCTTCAAATGGTGCTACGAATGTATTTAGGGGAGGCATTTACCGATTTGTCGTTGATTGAGTTTATTCCGTATGAGGAAGAGGTGCGCTTACTTGGAATTAGTGACCCGATGTATACGTATCGCAGTCATTATTCAAAAAATCCTGTTATCATTTTAAATCAAACAACGATTCAACATGACCCAACCGGAAATGCGATCTATTATGCTTATGATGTGATGTATGATATATCTGATGAGGAATTCTCCGAATTTATTAAGGATTATGGAATACAAAATCAAATTTTAAAGAAAACGAATGTGTATGAGTTGTATCAGTATAATTGGGCGATGGCTAAGCGTTGTATGAAATTAACAGCCTTATTGTCCATTTTTATGATTGCCCTTGAGTGTGTCATGATTTTATTTGTATTACGGCTAGAATATAGCTTTAAAGCGATGGAAATGGTTTTAAAAAAGACACTCGGGTATAGTTTGTTTGAAAGAGAAAAAGTTTTAGTGGGGTTAACACTACTTCTTTCATTAATAAGTTGTTTACTGGCAATGGTTATTGGTCAGTTCTTATTGATAGAAATAGACGTTTACTTTATAGGATTGAGTCTTTTTCTAACCGTGATTGAACTGATTTATATCGGATATAAGACAAAGCAATTAGAAAAATTAAAAATGGCATCCATTTTAAAGGGGGAGCGGATATGATTGAAGGGATTGAATTAAGTAAGCGATTTGAAGGTCGTGTTTTATTTGAAAACTTTAATTTTAAAATAGAATCTGGTGAATTTGTTTGCTTTTCGGGAGTAAGTGGTTGCGGCAAAACAACGTTATTAAATATGATTGGGATGATTGAGCCGTTTGATTCTGGAAAATTATTGATTGATGGGGAAGCGATTGTGACGCCTAAACAAAGGATGCAATATTTCCAAAAAAAACTTGGTTTTTTATTTCAAAATTTTGCGCTTGTTGAAAACAAGACCGTTGAACAAAATTTAAAGCTTATTCGTAAGCAAGATCGCACGAACTTAACGATGGAAGAAGCGTTAAAACGGGTGGGACTTTCTGGAGTTTTAAAGCAAAAAGTATATACATTATCTGGTGGGGAACAACAACGTGTGGCATTAGCACGCCTATTTTTTAAACAAAGTGAAATTATTTTAGCGGATGAGCCAACAGGATCTTTAGATGAGGCAAATGCTAATCGGATTATGCAGATTTTAAAGGAACTTCATCAAGAAGGGAAAACGATTATTTTAGTGACACATGATGAAAAAATAAAGAGAATGGCAGAGCGGGTGATTGAGTTATGAAGTTAAAAAAAGTCTATGCAGTTATTGGGATAATTGTTGTTAGTCTACTTATTTTTCATGGGGTATGGTATGTGAATCAAAAAGCATATGAACCTTATTGTGAAGGGTATGATTTATACTTTACGGCCTATGGCAAAACAACGGATCAAGCACAGTATACGGTATCTTTACCTAAGTATCCTCAGTTCACAGGAAATGTAGCAATCGGAAATTTAGAGGATACGTTAGCAATTATTATGTGGCCTGGGTTATTCGCTAAAGAAATAAAAGAATACGGTGTGACGCTTGTTGATCAAGGAATCGGGTATGAGGTCTACGTTGATGAGAATATGAATTATTTAGAGACGAAGAAAAATCAATTTCTATCCGATGAACGGGAAACTGTTGAACAATTATTAGAACAACATCATGCAGAGCTTGTTTACATGCGTGAGCTTGCAAAAGAGGAATGGGGGCTGTAGCCGTCAATCAATGGATGCTACGTGTTATAACTCCAATCCTTAGTCCCCTTTTTCGCTTCAAAAAATTCTTTATAAGAGGAGAGGTGTAGAACTTTTATCCATTGAATTGAAGGGAGTTAGTCTTGAGGGGCTAGACTCCTTTTATTTTTATTGAAAACTAGTTTTTGAATGATTAAAACCATCGTGGCAATCCCCCACCAATGGATAGGCAGGGCGATCATAAGTAAGTGGTTTTCTATGTCGAAAAAGGGATCTTAAGATAAAAAATGAAAATAATTAGCGTTTTCATTAAGTGTCTTTTTTTGTCATATTTACAGATTGAGGAATATCGCTTATAATGGTTTCGTTTCTTAATTATCTATTTACCTGTCAGGAGGTATTTTATTTGGAGAGTAAACGACTAATAAAAAAGCGGAGGGATCAACATAAACAAAGTGAAACGAAGGATTACATGTCACGGTGTGTGATCGGGGGGCTTGTTATTTCTACTTTATTAATATCACTTGTTTCACATGGGTTTAATGTCAGTGAGTTAGATCTTGGATGGATGAAATTAATCGGAGTGTTAATTGGAGGGATTGTTGGTTACTTATTTCAAAAGTAAGGATTTTATGTTCTAACTGATGAAAGTCTTAACGGGAAAGCCGTATAAAATAGAGGTTAAAAGACTATAAAATGAGTAGACAACGAAATAAATTTTTGCTTTGGAGGTTTAGAGATGAAGGATTATTTTGATTTATTCTGGACGTTTTGTCGTATTGGAGGTTTGACCTTTGGTGGCGGCTATGCCATGCTTCCAATGTTACAAAAGGAAGTAGTTGAAACAAAAAAATGGGTGACAGAAGAGGAAGTCATGGATTATTATGCCGTGGGACAATGTACCCCAGGGATTATTGCTGTGAATACCGCAACGTTTATTGGATATAAACATCATGGAATTTTAGGGGCGATTGTGGCTACTTCAGGTGTTGTTTTCCCTTCGCTTGTTATTATTATGGTTTTAGCTGCGTTTTTACAGTCTTTTGCAGAAATTGCGCTTGTTCAGCATGCATTTAATGGAATACGTGTTGCTGTTTGTGTGTTAGTTCTTACAGCGGTGATTAAGTTATGGAAGGGAGCGGTAGTAGACAAAGTTTGTCTGCTCATTGCCATTTTGACGATTTTAATTGGAATTTTAACGAATATTTCACCTGTCTTTATCGTGGTTGCTGCTGCCCTCATCGGATTATTTGTTAAAGGAAGAAAGGTGGAACATCGTTAATGACATATTTAGTATTGTTTTTAGAGTTTTTTAAGATTGGGTTATTTGCCGTAGGTGGGGGGCTAGCAACTTTACCTTTTTTATCAGAATTAGCGGGAAAATATACGTGGTTTGATGAGGCTATGCTAGGAAATATGATTGCCGTTTCTCAATCAACTCCGGGGCCTATTGGAATTAATATGGCGACATACGCAGGATTTAATGCCGCTGGTATTTTAGGTGGAATCATTGCAACCGTTGGACTGGTCACACCGTCTGTTATTGTCATTATTATTGTCGCTCATGTTTTAAATAAGTTTAAAAAAAGCCAAGTGGTGCAAGCAATCTTTTATGCTCTTCGTCCGGCGGTAGCTGGGCTTATTGCCGTGGCTGGATTTGGAGTTTTTAAAATAGCAGTCTTAACGCTCGATCAATTTGAAATTACCCATCAGGTCGTTGATTTGTTAAACTGGAAAGCAGCGTTATTGTTTATAGTGATGTATTTTATGACAACAAAAATCAATAAACATCCTATTTTCTTTATCGCATTAGGCGCCGTTGTTGGTATTTTAATGGGCTTATAGATCAAAGATTAATAAAAAGGCATCGTCAGGTTCTGATGATGCCTTTTTATTGCATATAAATAAAAGGAAAGATGTAATAAACGGAAGAGAGTAACTTTCTTTAGGGGATTGGAGTGAAACAGATGTTATCGTATAAGTTTTTATTCGATGTCGCTATTATCTTACTTAGTACAAAAATATTAGGCTTACTTACAAAGAAATTCTCAATGCCACAGGTGGTAGGGGCGTTATTAGCGGGGCTTTTTCTCGGACCTGCGGTGCTAAATGTTTTACATGAAACGGATTTTATTAAACAGGTTGCTGAAATTGGTGTGATTGTTTTGATGTTTACGGCGGGACTTGAAACAGACTTATCCGAGTTGAAAAAGACAGGAAAGGCATCGTTTATTATTGCCCTATTTGGGGTGCTTGTCCCACTTTTACTTGGATTTTTACTTGTTTCTTTTTATAATCACGAGAGTGGTCCCGAAGAGGCAAATGTCATTTTACAAAATATCTTTATGGGGGTCATTTTAACAGCAACTTCTGTGAGTATCACGGTGGAAACCTTAAAAGAATTAGGTTGTTTAAATACACGGGCCGGGAACGCTATTTTAGGGGCGGCTATTATTGATGATATTTTAGGAATTATTGCATTGACAATTGTAACGAGTTGTGCAGATGCCTCAGTCAACGTCAGTATGGTATTGGGGAAGATTGTTCTTTTTTTCGTGTTTGCAATTGGAGCGGGTATTATCTTTTACCGTGTGTATAGTCATTGGGTTAAAGGCTATCACAAGGATATGCGACGATTTGTGATTATTGCCTTTGTTTTTTGCTTGTTATTATCATTTTGCGCAGAGGAGTTTTTTGGGGTTGCCGATATAACGGGTGCTTTTATTGCAGGACTCATTTTATCGAATTCGCCCTGTGTTCCTTATATTACTTCACGGTTCGAAATTATTTCGTATATGTTATTATCCCCTATTTTTTTCGCAAGTATCGGTATTCAGGTAGATTTGACAGGAATGAATCATGAGTTTTTTTGGTTTACCATTTTGCTCGTTGTGATTGCGATTGTGTCTAAAATTATTGGTTGTGGTTTAGGTGCGAGAATGTGTCATTATTCGAAAGAAGAGTCCTTGCAAATCGGTGTTGGAATGGTTTCAAGAGGGGAGGTTGCCCTAATTGTTGCAAGTAAAGGGGCGGCAGTTGGACTAATGGGAACAGCATTTTTTGCTCCTGTGGTATTAATGGTTGTTGTAACGACCGTCATGACCCCTATTTTTCTAAATTGGGTTTTCAAACCTAAACATAGAAGGCATAAATAAGTTAGCGCCCCCGGGGCGTTTTTTTATAGGTTGGAAGGAGGAGAGGAAAAGAAGAGGTGGACGATCAAAATTTGATCATTAGAGGTAATTGATTTAAGTGATAAAAGATGTCGAAATATGTTATAATAAAATTATATTGTATATTAGAAAGGGGCAATCATGATGATTTACCTCGCTTTATGTGATGATGATGCTGTGTTTCGTTTAAAGTTTAAAGAAATGCTAACACGCGTCCTAGATAACGCTGGAATCTTTCATCATATTTACGAATTTGAATCGGGTGAAGACCTTTTAGAAAATTATCCTAAAAAATTAGATATTCTTTTTTTAGATATTCAAATGAAACAATTAAATGGAATTGAGACAGCGAAAGAGATTAGAATTTATGATACACAAGTTGATATTTTATTTTTAACCTCAATCATTGACTACGCCCCGGAGGGATATGAAGTTCGGGCTTACCGGTATATCCTAAAGTCAGTAAGTGAAACTAAATTATCAAGACATATACTAGCCTGTATAAGGGAACGACGCTTAAAGACAACCCAGGATTTAGTCTTACGTGAGAAAAATTCTATTTTTCGTATCGGGGTCCATTCTATTTTATATATTGAAACTAAACGTCCTAATTTGATTATTCATACGCTTAATGGGGCGCATTCGATTCGGATGAGCATTGCTGAAATGGAAACACGCTTAAATGAGTTAGATGGTACCGGATTTTATCGTTGTCATAATAGTTACATTATTAGTTTGAGACAAGTAGAATCTCTAGGGTCGCAATCACTTAAAATGCGGGGTGGGATAGAAATTCCCGTGAGCAAGTATCGTCTATCTGGCCTAAAAACTGCCTTGACGATTGCGTTAGGAGAGTTAATTTAGGGGGGAAAAGATAGATGGGGCTTTTAAAGGATTTGGTCTTTGTTATTTATGCACCTCACTTTGTAGTTAGATGCCCAATGATTTCTAAAACAACTTGTAGTTTCTTAGTCAGGGGAGGCAGGCGGATAACTGAAGATGAGAATTCAAATGGGGAATACAGATACGTTCATCCAATGCAACAGGAATCAATAGTTATATAACTTTCAATTTGTTTTCCATTCGGGAAGGTTTCCCACTTTTGAATGATATTGTTTCTTCTATATAAGGAGCGATAAATTTTAGTGTCATGTTAAGGAGGCTATATGTTTCAATCATTGGCTAATATGCTCGTTCAACAATTAATTCGTTATGGAATGATTGAGTCGCAAGAAGCGGAGATTTATCGTTATGGATTTGAGATTTTGATTTATTTTATAGTAAATGTATTGATTGCGTTTGTATTGGGTGGAATTTTTGGAGAGTGGATTGGAACAGGGTTATTTTTAGGATGTTATTGCACGTTACGTCAATTTACTGGGGGTTATCATGCTAAAAATTATCTGCTTTGTACCTTAACATTTGCTACCATCTATACAGTAACGCTTATTTTAATTCATTATTTATCCTTTTTGGAGATTCGTTGGTTAATTGTAGTGGGATTAGGGTTAAGTTTTTACACCATCTATAGGTTGGCTCCGCTTGAACACCCTAATAAGCCGCTTCAGAGAGAGGAGAAAGTCTACTACAGGAAAATTTCTTTAATGATGGTCTTTTTTGTGATGGGGACTATGATATGTCTTTTACCGATTAGAGCGCTTTTGACCTTCTTATTGTATCCTGTATTTGCAGTTTTTTGGATTGCATTATTGCTAATATTAGGGAAATTATTCAACAAGAAGTAGAGGAAATAAATTCCTTTGCTTCTTGTTTTTTTTGATATAAAACTTTAATTTTTGATCGATTTTGTCCAAACTGCTACAGTTATCGTCCAGTTTGCACAAAGGGGTATAAAAATAAAATTAAATATGATATATTCGACACGTGATAAAAAGAGTTCTGAAAGGGTAAGTGAGATGATAAGTAAAGTAGAATAATCGATTTAAAATAGAGGGTGAGTTAAAAGAATAAAACGATTAAAAATAGTAGGATTTAAAGGATGAAGAGCATACATGAGGGATGAAAAAATAAAAATGAATTTTATTTGGATTTTATTGATGATTATATTGTTATTTTTAGGGAGTCATCGGATTTCATCGATTAAGGGAGAATCGAGGAGAAATCAAGAGATATATTTAGTGGATTTAGAAGGTAGGAGAGTAGAGAATAAATCAGAATGAGATGACTGATTGTCTATATGGGAGTGTCTAGGTAGCGTTTAGTTGTGTAGCATGAAAAAAAGGAATGGGAGACCTTTAGTTCATAGGACATGACAAGAGATTGAATACCTTATCCTGGGTAAGGTAGCGGAAATGGTTTACCCTTTTTGGTAGCTTGAATAAAGAAGGATTGGGAACCTTCAAGAGAGAAAAGACGAAAACGAGTAGGGTCGTGAATTGTTTATAAAACTTTTATGAGAATGAATAGGTAGAAGTGGGAAGCTATCGGTTCATTCTTTTTTATTAAATTGCCAAGGAATGACTAAAATGTCGGTTTAACTTCTTTTTTGTTGCAAATCACAGTCAAAGTCCTTTATAATGAAACATATCGTATGTACCGTAAGATTAAATAGAAAAGGATGGCTTACAAGTGATGAAGACAGAAACGATGGATGGTTATTTATATATCATTAATTATGCAGAAGGCGAAGAGTCTTTATGTCGTTTAGAGATGAAGGTGCTATTTAATCAAGAGCTAACAGGTAAGTATCTATTTTCTAGCCTAGCGATTGACCCGTCCCGAAGTGTTTTTATTAAAGAGCGTTTAACCATTTTATACTCGCATCCAACGTATGAAGGATTGTATCAACAAGTAAAGGAGAATCCTCTAAATCTTGAAACATTTAAGTGTCTCTTTTTAAGGTTTAAAGGACAGGAGCTTTCATATCAAGAGCGTTTAAAACGATTAAAAGATATTGGTTTCTTAATTGGCGGGGAAGCGGATATGTATCAGCCAAAGCAGGTATTAGGATTAACCGTAATTGAAGGGCGTTGGTTATTTGGAATCCTTGAGGCAAATTCGAATGAGTGGGTAAGTCATGAAAATAAACCCCATTCCTATTCTTTTTCCTTAAGTGTACGCGTTTCACGCGCGGTGGCTAACATTGCGGTGGGACGTCATCCTCATCGACAAATTATTGATCCGTGCTGTGGAGCTGGGACGGTAATTCTCGAAGTTTTAACGGTAGGTGGAAAAATTGTTGGGAATGAATTAAATCCAAAGGTGGCACAAAAAGCAATTGAAAACTTAAAACACTATGGGTATGAGCCGGTTATTCAAATTGGTGATATTCAAGATATTAAGGAGCATTACGAGGTTGCTATTCTGGATTTACCTTATGGGCACTTTAATCCAATTGAGCCTGAAGTGCAGCGGATGATTATTAAAGAGGCCCGTCGTATTGCGGATGAACTCATTATTGTGACACAAGTCAATATGAACCAACAATTAAAAGAGGTAGGTTTCGAAGTTTTAGAACAGTGTACAGCTGTTAAAGGAAAATTTACACGGTACATTACGATGTGTCGTTAATTTTAGTTTAGTAGATATTGTAGGTGGTTATCTGTAAAGGTAGCTAGAGGAGGAAAAAGTATGAATCAAAAGTTATTTAAAGACGCACTTGTTATCGGATTTGCGTTATTCGCCATGTTTTTTGGTGCCGGGAATTTAATTTTCCCTGCTTTTTTAGGAAATATGATGGGCGATCAGTTTTTACCAGCATTAATTGGATTCTTATTGACAGGCGTTGGTCTACCCTTACTTGGAATTATGGCCTGCTCACGTGCTGAGGGTTCTTATGAATTAATGGCATCGCGCGTAAGTCCATTATTTGCTAAAATATCGGCCACAATCTTAATTTTAGCCATTGGTCCTATTATCGCCATTCCAAGAACGGCTTCGACTACATTTGAATTGGGGGTAGCTACACTTCTTCCTGGGGCTAATGCCTTAGTGACAACATTAATCTTTTTTGCTATATGTTTATTTTTCGTTTTAAAACCGACTTCGATTGTAGATTTAATTGGAAAATTTTTAACGCCAGGATTATTAACAGTATTAATCTTAATTATTATTAAAGGGATTGTATTTCCAATCGGAGAGGTTGCGTCACTCGGCGTTGAAGGAGCCTTTTCTTTATCATTTAAAGAAGGATATCAGACGATGGATGTCATTGCCGCTATGATTTTTGGTTCAATTATACTCTCTTCTGTAAGAGCCAAAGGATATCAGGATCACCGTAGTATGTCAAAAGTTATTTTACTTTCTGGATTGATTTCGGTTATCGGTCTTGCCATCGTTTATGGAGGCTTGATGTATTTAGGGGCACAAACCTCATCACTTGAAAGTCTAAGTTTTTCCCGTACACAATTAGTTATGTATATTACGAAAGAAGTATTTGGATCTTTTGGAGCAGTCTTTTTAAGTGTTTCAGCTATTTTAGCGTGTTTAACAACGTCCATTGCCTTGTTAACAGCAAGCGCAAGCTTTTTTACCCGTTTATTTAAAGAACGTATTCCTTATTCTGTGAATGCAGTGGTTCTAACGGTGATTAGTATTTTGATGGCGACAAATGATGTAGATTCAATTGTTGCTTTAGCAGGGCCGGCATTAGATATTATTTATCCAGTTGTAATTGTTTTAATTTTATTAACACTACTTGGACGAATGGTTAAATCTAATCGAGTGATTGCAAGTACTGTTTATGTTGTTCTTGGGCTAAGTACTATAACAACGTTGGCTAATATTTTTGATGTGACGAGCCTTAAAGATGTTTTAGATTATTTACCATTTAATGAGATGGGACTCGGTTGGTGTTTACCAGCAATTTTAGTTTTCTTACTAGCAACCATGCTTACCCCATCGAATAAGTAATATCTCCCCCCTTCTGAAATATTCAGAAGGGGGTTTTAATGTTTTTGGGGATAGTAGGTTTTTAAAAGGATAAGATAAATAGTAAAAATGATAGTTTTCTGTAGTAAAGGGGGCAATGAAGGTGAACAATCATCCGCTATTAAAAAAGATGTCTATCGAATCACTGGAAAAGCTAAATGTACAAATGGAAGAAGTACAACTTCAAAGAGGGCAATCACTATTTTTTCAGGCTGAGGTTGCCGATTATGTTTATTACGTTAATCACGGGATGGTCAAGGTTGTAAGGGTGTCGGAAACAGGACAAGAAAAAATTCTTTCGCTGTATACAACAGGACAATTTCTGGCATTAAGTACTTTATTTAATCCTCCGCATTTGTTTCCCGCGACTGCCGTTGCCATTAATCGGGCACGAGTGATGAAGTTACCACGGCAAGTGTTAGAGGAAGGGGTGTTATCAACAAAAGAGGCGACCTATGAATGGTTTCGATATCTGAATCGTCGATTAGAAGGGATCCAACAGCTAGCGACCGATCAAGTTTTTATGGGGGCGGAAGAGCGTCTAAAAAAATGGCTGTTTAATTTATTGAAGCAAGAAACGCAAGGATCTGATGGATGGATTGAAGTGATTGTTCCGATTTCTAGGCAAGAAATAGCTGATTTATTAGGGATTCGTCGTGAAACATTGAGTCGTTTATTGAAAGACTTGAGGCATTTAGGTTTTGTAGATGTTCAAGGAAGAACGTTTAAAGTTAGTCGTTTATGGTTAGCCAATGATTTAAAAAACTAGATTGGAAAAGAACGCCTTAAATTCGCTCAATCACAATGACGATTATTCTAGGTTCGAGTGTGTAGTTTAGAGGTATGAGTTGTTGGCTTTTGTTTATACTATGAGGGAAAGCGAGGTGATTCGCATGGCTAAAAAAGGAATGCGTCGTCCAGATCCTAGTGAACCTCATGGAACTGAAAGCAATAAGAAAAATAAACATCCTAAAAACGATATGCCACCTGTTCCAGAAATTCAGGGAAAAGCAAAACATGGGCATGTTAAAGCGGGACGTGTATAAAAGAAAGGTCTATCCGTGTAATGGATAGACCTTTTTAAGAGGACTTTAAAGTAAGATTTCCGTTTGATACCGTAATTTTTAAACTGATACGTTTTTCTTGTTTGGATGAATGAAATTGAATAGTAGCAATTTCTCCTTCACGGTCCGTAATAATTCCGTCACCAAATTGTTGATGAGAAATTAATGTTCCAACCGTATAATCATCTAAATTAACTAAAGACCCAGGTAAAATTTTCAAATCATTTATTTTCTTACCGTTTAATGTACGTTTAGTAGATTCATTGGATTGGAATTGTGGATTAGGATTCAGGATTTTATGGACTTCTTTGATAAAGATGGAGCGATCAAAAATCATGTTATGCTTACTAGAAATACTCAGAAGGTATAGCTGGTGACGCGCTCTCGTCATGGCTACATAAAAAAGTCGTCGTTCTTCCTCAAACTCTGCATCATCTTTTAAAAGGTGTTGAGTAAGCGCGTTTGAAGAGGGAGTTATTCCATCCATGCAGTCGATCAGAAACACGGTGTCAAATTCTAATCCTTTTGAAGCGTGGAAAGTGAGCAGGCGAACGGCATTTTGAGCAGATGTTATATTTTGATGGCTAAGGCGATAGAGATGAGATAATCGATTCAAAAATTTATGGACATCGCTCGTTTCCGTTGCGATACCTTTTAATGTTTCAATGATAGCAATTCCCTGGGTATAAGTACGCTCCTTTTCATCCTTTAAAAATCCCTTTTTTACCAAATAGGATTCATAATCAAGGGAATCCAAAATATAGTTAATGGCTCTTCTTGGTGGAAGAGTGATTATTTTTGGAAGAAGGAGTTTGAATTTTCTAATTTTCTCTTGCTGGAAGGTCGTTTTAAAGGTAACTTCCTGGGTTAGAAAGTCAAGGTATGAGTTTTTAGTCTGCGAAAGTGCCGCTGAGATCGTGGCGGCCGATAAATATAGCACCTTTGCAATGCGTTTAAAAGCTTCGGCATCTTGAGGATAAAGAGACAAGTGAAAAAAGGCGACGATATCTTTAACAATGGGATGTGAAAAAAAGGAGATACGTCCCTCTTGTAAACAGAAAGGTAATTGATTTCGTTCTAAATGTTCGATGAGTGAGATAGCAGAGACATTTTGCCGGTATAAAATTGCCACTTGATTAAGATTATTTATTTGCTTTAGTTGTTCGATGAGATAATCAAATTGTTCGCGTTCATTTTGAAAATGATGAAGAATGGGAAGGGGACCCTTTGGATTAGGGGTTTTAATCTCCTTAGGGTACCTCTCGGTATTAGAACTAATAAATCTAGACGAAAGGTCGACAATGTCTTTGCTAGAACGAAAATTATCGGTTAAATAGATAAAGGTTGCCTCTGGATATGTTTTTTTAAAATCTAATAGTTGTTTGGGGTAGGCACCGCGAAACGCATAAATACTCTGATCGTCGTCGCCCACTAAGAAAAGATTATTTAAAGGGGCCGCAAGTAGTTTAATGAACTCGTATTGAATTTTCGAGGTATCTTGAGCTTCATCAATTTGAATATGAGTATATTTTTGTTGATAAAAATTTCGTAAGGAATCATGGTTTTTTAAGATGTAAAAGGCGGTTGTTAACAAATCATCATAATCGAGAAAATGGTGGGCTTCTTTTTTTGCTTCATATGCCCGATAAATTTGGATAAATAATGCCTGTTCCTCTTCGACGTATTGCTTGATTTCATTTGTTTGACTCGGAGAAATCATTAGATTTTTTAGAAGACTAATTTGTCCAGTTAAGGTCTCATATTCATCATCGCTTAAATAACGTTCGGTTTGTTCAAGGTAGATGGCAGAAAGGAGTTGTTTTTTATTTATGTGAGATGGTGCGGTCGACTCAATAAATTGGTAATGCGATCCGGTTATTTTTTCGAAGTGTCGAATAACGTGAAAGGCAAAACTATGAATAGTGGAGAATTTCACGTGAGGGGCTAACGTTGGAAAAAGGGATTGGAAACGCTCATTCATATCTTTAGCTGAAGCCTTAGAAAAGGTTAAGGCTAAAATTTGATGAGGTGAAACGTTTCCCTTAACAATTAGATTGGCAAGCCGAATGACAGTGACTGTCGTTTTTCCACTTCCAGGACAGCTAATAACGCAGGTCGGTCCATCTAAGGCTTCAACCGCCTGTTTTTGTTCAGGGGTAAGTGTTATATTGTAATTATCAAGTAAATAAACGCTTAGTGCATCAGCCATTTATGAATCCTCCTTTTAAATGTAATGGTCTTTCTTTTATTATACAAGAAGTTTAAATTTTTGACTTCTTCTTATGTGAAATATCATAGGAAATATGGACCAAATAGTGATTCGCTTAATATGATAATGTAGGGAAGAAGGTGATGATGTGGCTTTTTGGGATGATCTACAAAAAACAGTATCTAAAACGGCCGAATCAGGTCTTAAACAAACAAATAAATGGTTAGAGATTGGGAAGCTAACAATGTCATTAAATGCCGCAAAGCTTGAGTTAAACGAACTATTTGAGCAATTGGGTGAATTTGTTTATACGAATAAAGTAACAGATCTCTCACATTCTGAACAAGTGCAGGAACTTTTTCATCAGATTTCATTACAAAAATCAAAAATTCGAAAAATACAAGTAGAGATTAACCAAGTGAAACAAATTCGGGCGTGTGAAAATTGTGGTTATGAATTGAGTGAAAATGATAAATATTGTCCGCAATGTCGGGCCCCTCAGTCGGATAAGATTGATTGGCATTTATAAAATAAGGTCCTTCCAAGGAGAAAACTTCTTGCGAAGGATTTTTTATAGCATTTTTTGTAGTATTTTAGTATAATAAGGTTATTTATAGGATAATTGAGAAGGGAAGATGAGATATGATTATCGTTTTAATCACCTTATTGGTACTAATGATCGCTGGTTATTTAATTAAAAAGAAGGTTGAGATTAAGTGGGTAATGTTTTTCAGTGGGATTCTTTTAATGATTTGCGCCATTTTTTTACACATCCCGCTTTTAACGGAAGAAAAAAGTAGCGGTGTTCCATTTTTTGATTTATTTAAGTTGATTGGAGAAGTGTTTACTAAGCAATTAACAGGGGCTAGTTTTATTTTAATGTTATTATTCGGTTATACTGCCTTCATGAGGGAGATTGGGGCTAACCAAATGACTGTTTATTTATTTAGTCGTCCTTTATCAAGGCTTAAATACAAGGCGTTATTAATTCCATTTTTTTATTTGATTGGAAATGTTTTAGGGCTAATGATCCCAAGTGCTTCTAGCTTATCAGTTCTCCTGATGACAACAGCTTATCCAATTTTAGTTTCGGCAGGTGTTTCTCCACTCAGTGTTGGGGCTGTCATTGCAATGGCCGCTACGATTGCACCGACTCCATTAGGTGCAGATAATATTTTAGCGGCGGATGCACTTTCAATGGACGTAGGGACATACGTTTTTGATTATCATGCGAAAGTTTCATTACCCGTTATTTTAATTCTAGCGGTGATTCACTTTTTTTGGCAACGATTCTGTGATAAGAGGGAGCAAGCGTCAGGCTTTTCATTTAAATCCGAAATTATAGAGTCAGGTGTGGGGGCTACTTGTGTCCCACGATTTTATGCTATTTTACCAATGTTGCCGTTAATTATTCTCATTATTTTTAATGTCATTTTAAAGAAAGTTAATGTGGGAATGGTTGAGGTCACATTGTGTTCTTTTGTCCTTGCCATTTTATGTGAGGTTATTAGAAAACGTTCAATTCAACATGGCTTTGAATCTATTCAATGCTTTTTTGATGGGATGGGGGTTGGATTGACGACCGTTGTTATTCAAGTTATTGCGGCGATGACATTTGTTGAAGGATTAAAGGTAATAGGGGTGATTGATTTCCTGACTGGAGAAATTCATCAATTAGCAGGAGCTAGTTTTATTCTAATGTTATTTTTCTGTTTGCTTGCGTTAGGAATTGGTTTACTAAGTGGAAGTGGATTAGCTCTTTTTTATGCCTGTGTTGAGTTTATGCCAAGTTTTGCTCCATTTGTCAATCCGTTAATGTTGGCTATTCCTATGCAATTTGTGTCTCATTTAGTAAAAAGTATTTCTCCTGTTTCACCAACGGTTATCATTATTTCATCGATGTTGAAGGTTGCGCCGTATCGATTAGTGAAGCGGACCATTGTTCCGTCGATTATTGGAATGATTTTATCAATGCTTCTTTCTTATCTGTTGTTTTAATGAGTTAGGTAAAAAGATGGATTAATTGATAGGTTTAAGTTCCATATCCTTTATTTTTTCATATAATGCATTAAAGAGGGTTATTAACCCTGAAAGGATAGAGGGGGGATTATAATGCTTAGAGTTAATCGAACCTTTTTATTTGTGTATGACCTATTGATTGCCCTAGCATTTTTAATGCGCTACATTGTAGTAGGTCCTGTTTTATTTAATGAAGTTTGGTGTTACTATGTTGTCTTGGTGTTGACAATAATAGGTCTTATTGTGTTAAACTATATTAATTTTAGTCACCCGACACCACTTGAAATCGTAGCTTACCATGTGAATTTAATTATGAGACATCCATTGGGGCAAGAAACCAATAGAGAATATGATAAACAAAATAAACTATACTTAACGGAGCGTTTTATTGATAGCGAAAATTATCGATTTTTCTATTACGAGGATTGCTGTGCTAAAACGGACCAATATAGACGGATGAAAATTAAATTAGCACTTGGAAATCAGACGTATAATAAGGCTTCAATCATTATAAAAACAATGGATGAACAGTATATTCGCTTTAATATGATTAAACCAACAGAGTGTGCGCCACTAGCATTTCTTTATGAATGGGAACTCGATGAAATAGAGTATAGTGATCGAGCAACTTTTGAGGAAATGGTGCGAGGGGAAAATTAAAAAACGATGGGTAGATGTTTTCTACTCGTCGTTTTTTTATTATTAGAAATAGGGGCGACAAATGAAATAAGGTGCCTTTTGATTTATTTAGTTTCGTTAGGCGAACGTTTTGCATATAGTAAAGTAGATTGTAAAAGTGAGGCGATAAGATGGAATATGGAATTAGTGGGTATCAATCCGATTATCGGTACGTTAGAAGTGAAGTTGTTGAACTTGCCCATGAAAGTATATCACTTGCAGGGAATGGGAAAGTAGACCAAATTTATTTGCTTGGTATGAAGGAGGGGGATCAGTTAATTTATCATGATATAACGCTTGTTATTGAAAGTGGGGTAACTAGCGAAAGAGAATTTTACCCTATTCCGACGTCAAAGGGGATGGGGGGAGGAATTGACTTAGTTGATTTTTCCCATAACGGGCAATTAGATATCGGTGTCTACATCTTTAGTGGTGGAACGGGAAACCAAGTGGATTATTACATTTTCTTTAATCACGAGGCGAAAATGATGCTCGGATTTAGTAATAAGATGTTAGAGGAGAAGCTTAAATTTCAGGTATCGTATTTACCAAATTATCAGGTTGAAATTAAAAATTTAAATACACAGGAAGTAACGGTAGTAGATGTCTCTAAGCGAAGTCAAGATTACCTTGAAGCTATTTATAATGAAAAAGGTGAGCTGAAACAGACATTAAAAGGGGTCGTAGCGCCGGTTAGTCGTTCGAGTGCTATTAAAAGCCAGGATTCGCTACCTGGTCATGATCTTGTTTTAACGCAACGAATTCTAGGTCGCTCACATAATGATACATTAGGATATGTACACTCATATATTGGCTTTAAGAAGGGGAGTTATTTCGTTTATCGAACATCCATTTCACAGTAATAAAAAATCATAAAAAGATGGTGTAAAATATAAAAAAAAATAAATACTAAGGATATGACATTTTTGTAGGGGAGTGATTAATATGACGATAGAAGCTTTTATTTTTGGTGCCATTTTTGAAATGTGTATTACTTATTGGATTTTAAGTGAACTCTTTTTTTAACTTTTGAATTGAATACTTATAATAAGTAGGTGATTTTAGAAAAATAAAAATGATAACATCAAAGAATCGTATGTTTCTCCCCCTTATGTAAATTAACTTTACAGGAATTTATATTTCATGTTCTATTATAGGGCGCTGCTCATAGATTGACTGGCGTTCCTTTTTTTGTATGATTTGATAATAGTTGGATCGGTTAATGAGTGTTTAACGAGATAAACGCGATGGGGTGAGAAGGATAGAATAAGAAAAAGACCTCCCGATGACATCCCCTAGAAGGGGAGTCTCTGAATCAGGAGATCTTTTTTAAGTGACAGTATAGTGGTGTAAAAAATGTAATATGGTGTGGTAAATTTAATAGTTTATAAAAATAACTGTATAAAATGGATAGGAATACTTTTAAAAAGTAGAGAGAATGTAGGAGAATGATAAGTTATGGATAGGAAATTGTATTTGTAAATTAGAATGAATAATTAGAGTTATTCTACTGTCCTTAATCGACTGAGGATACCGAAAGTGATTAAGTAAATAGATCTTGTTAATAAAAGTGTAGGAAGGTTGGATGTTTGAATGAATAGGATGTTTTTAAGATGGATGTTTGAATTGGTATCCTCAATATAATCTATGAAGGCGGGGAGAAAATGTCTGTATAATCGCCCTAATGCAAAAAAAAACACCCTTAATTACTCAGGGTGTTAGTTAGCAATATTGGTACCAGTGGCCGGACTCGAACCGGCATGAAGTAAACTTCGGTGGATTTTGAGTCCACTGCGTCTACCAATTCCGCCACACTGGCATTTACAATTTAATTATAACATAATTAGATGATTAATCAAGCTAAAAAATCAAAAAAAAGAAATATAATACAACAGCGGATCCATTTGCATCCATCTCAGTTTATGAATTAGACTTAGCATTTAGTTTAATGAAGGGGAGGATGATTTTTAAGTGGAGTCGCCTCGAAAATCAAAAATAATTTAATTTATCTAAAGTATTCATCTTTTTAAGCTTAGTTACGTATGATTAGGTGTAAAGCGCTTTCTAAAGGGCAGGGAGGAGGAATATGAAGAAAGTGCGACTAAAACCATTTGGGGGGATTGACGATGAACGTCTATTGGAAACCTGTAGTAAATCAAATGATGATTGAGGATGGTTTTAATCAACAGTTACAGGAGGTGGAAGATAAGATTATAGCGTGGAGTAGGGGTGAACTTTCGTTGACAGGGGATTTACTTGAAACCTTTGTTAAGGATAAGGTGAGCGACTATAAGAACTCATTTGTTAAAATTGTAATGCCGTTTCAGACAGAAGAGGAGTGCCGACGCTATTTAAATGATTTCTATGAAAAATATGTTGATGTCATTCATATGTTTCCTTGTGATCCGTGGGCATGGATTTATAAATTAGAAAGTATGACGTATGGAGAATATGACATTCGTTGTATTCATGTTCCAACGTTAGAAGGGGCATATAAAGCTCATCATCTTGTTTAATTAAAGGGGGAATAATTCCCTCTTTTTAATTAATAACAAACATAATGGCTCTAATGTTTGAAGAAAAAAGAAAAAAATTGTTAAATAAGGCTTTACAAATGAAACTAAATGATTTAGAATAAGTTGTGTAATTGGAAAACATGTCTCGGTAGCTCAGCTGGATAGAGCAACGGCCTTCTAAGCCGTCGGTCGGGGGTTCGAATCCCTCCCGGGATGCCATTTCATTTAAATAACTATTAAGTCTCGGTAGCTCAGCTGGATAGAGCAACGGCCTTCTAAGCCGTCGGTCGGGGGTTCGAATCCCTCCCGGGATGCCATTTAACGATAATGATGGACTACACTAAGTAGTTCTTTTTTTGTATTTTAAGCTGCTTTCTCTGTAAGCAGTAAAGAGTGAGGGGTAAGAGTGGCCAAAATTTATGAATTACAGACTAATTATCGAGCGAAAATTGAACAATCGATTGAGTTGATTGAGAAGGGGTATATTGATCAGGCTATTTGCTTGTTAGAGGACTTCTTAGTATCCGTTACATGCGTTGATATTGGGACAGAAATAAAAAAACAATTAATGTCGGCCTATACACTAAAACGTGAATTTGATGCAGTCGATCGATTAATTGCTTCTATTTTTGAAAAGAAACGTTTAGATTTAACGATTGCTGCACATGATATATTGGTTGCTATTTTTCAAAACCAAAAGGAAATGCGACAACAAAAAGAAAATTTTTACTTTAATCAGTTATCATCATTTTCTATAAAAAATTTAAAGGAGCTAATGTACTCTTTAAAGGATTATTATGAGAATTATTGGTATGAACAGATAGTGAAAAAAATAGATACCCTTCAAACCGGGACTAATTTAAAATTGAAATTCTCTATTATTTCAGATTTATATGAGGTTGAAGAGGAGCGATTAATGCCATTCACCCATGTATTAGAAGATATAACCAATAGTTGTGAAATTCCTTTTGTTAAAACAGCGTTATTTGAATTGATGAGTCGTAAAAATTTACAAGGTGTCATTACCTTTAAAGCTAATGGAGTTACTAGGCGTGTTTTAGCAGAGCCAGCAGTTTTAAAAAAAATGGAGAGGTGTTATGCCTATGCAATTGAACGATTAGAGATGTTAAAGTTAGACGAGTGCATCCAGGAAGAGCTGAAGCAATTACTTGTGTATTTTTATCAATACTCATTTCCTTTTATAGATGATTTTTATGAGGACGACGTGATAAAGGAGTTGGCCCAGCAAGTTTTTGGGTTAGATTTAGAGGGGTTGAATAGCTGTGAAACGGCTCCAACAAATCCTGACATTACATACAAAATGAGTCAGTATATCCTAAGTTTATCATCATTAATGTAGAAATTAGAAAAAGGCTATGTTATAATTTAGAAGTTGTTACAAGGATGTAAACGAAACGTTTATTAATGGAGGTTAGAAGAAATGGCAGTTAAAGTTGAAACAATTGAAAAAAATAAAGTAAAATTAACAATTACTCTTTCAGCAGAATCATTTGATAAAGCATTAGACGCTGCATTTAAAAAGGTATCAAAAAATTTACAAGTTCCAGGATTCCGTAAAGGGAAAGTACCACGTCCAATGTTTGAACAAAAATTTGGGGTAGAAGCTTTATACGAGGACGCATTAGATGCAATCTTACCTCAAGCTTATGTAAATGCAATTGAAGAAACAAACATTGCTCCTGTTGCTGCTCCAACATGGGATATCAAAGAAATCGGAAAAGGTAAAGAGTTAGTAGCTGAAGCAACAGTTGTTGTAAAACCTGAAGTTGAATTAGGACAATACACAGGAATTGAAGTTGAAGAGTTATCGACAGAAGTAACAGAAAAAGACGTCGAAAATGAATTAGAAAAATTATTACAAAATCATGCTGAGATTGTTGTTAAAGAAGGAGCTGTTGAAAACGGAGATACAGCTGTTATCGATTATGAAGGATTTAAAGATGGTGTTGCCTTTGAAGGTGGAAAAGGTGAAAACCACCCATTAGTGATCGGTTCAAACTCATTCATTCCAGGATTTGAAGAGCAATTAATTGGAATGAAAACAGGAGAAACAAAAGAAATCAATGTGACATTCCCTAAAGAATATCACGCAGCAGATTTAGCAGGTGCTGATGCAACATTTAAAGTTACTTTACACGAAGTGAAGACTCGTGAATTACCAACTTTAGATGATGAGTTCGTAAAAGATTTAGATCGCGAAGGAATTGAAACAATTTCAGATTTAAAAGCGGACTTAGAAAAAACATTAAAAGATCAAAAAGAAACAGCAGCACGCAACCATGTTATTGATACAGTTGTTGAAAAAGTAACTGAAAACGCAAAATTTGAGATTCCATCTGAAATGATTGATTCAGAAGTTGCTCAAATGGTTCGTGAAGCCGATCAACGTTTCCAAATGCAAGGATTTAATTTAGATTTATACTTCCAATTTACTGGAATGGATATGGATAAATTTAAGGCACAATTACGTCCTGAGGCAGAAAAACGCTTAAGCTACAATTTAACATTAGAAGCAATTGTAAAAGCTGAAAATATCGATGTAACTGAAGAAGAAGTTAATGAAAAATTAGCAGAAATTGCTCAAGCTTATGGACGTGAATTAGAAGAGTTAAAGGCTCAATTACCAAGTTTAGCGATGTTAAAAGAAGATTTAAAAGTTCAAAAAGCTGTTGACTTTATTGTTGAAAAATCAGTTCGCAAATAATAAGCTTTTACACACACAAACACATTACTTTTAATGAGGCGCGGATATTCGTGCCTCATTTTGCACAATATACGCTATTGCAAAAAATGTCAAAAATAGATGTTAATAAATTAGTAAGGCACTGAATATATTGGTAGTGGTTACTCAATAATGAGATTTGTCACTGTATGGAGGTGTAAAGGATGAATAATATTGATATTACCTGCTCA
Organism: Turicibacter sp. St.80E1; assembly: GCF_059728495.1. Lineage (NCBI taxonomy): Bacteria > Bacillati > Bacillota > Erysipelotrichia > Erysipelotrichales > Turicibacteraceae > Turicibacter > Turicibacter sp. St.80E1. The sequence goes on from NZ_AP039386.1 coordinate 990,283, forward strand.
TTTTGTGGGAAAAGTCATGATGAAGTCAATAAAATAATTGCCGGACCGGGGGTTTACATTTGTGATGAATGTATTCAGATGTGCTCGGAAATTATTGAGAATGAACAGTCAGATGAATTAAGCGAAGAGTTTAAAACTTTACCGAAACCAAAAGAGATTTATGAATTATTAAATGAATATGTAATTGGTCAAGAAGCAGTGAAAAAGGTGCTAGCTGTAGCGGTTTATAATCACTATAAGCGCCTAACTTCAAATCATGAAGGTGACGATGGAGTTGTAATCTCAAAAAGTAATATCTTATTGCTTGGATCAACGGGAAGTGGAAAAACATTACTCGCACAAACACTAGCTAAAGTGTTGGATGTTCCGTTTGCTATTGCAGATGCAACGTCATTAACGGAGGCAGGGTACGTAGGAGAAGATGTTGAAAACATTTTACTTCGTTTATTACAAGCCGCTGATTTTAATGTTGAAAAAGCACAACGTGGAATTATCTATATTGATGAAATTGATAAAATTGCACGTCGTTCTGACAACCCTTCAATTACACGAGATGTTTCGGGTGAAGGGGTTCAACAAGCATTGTTAAAAATCTTAGAAGGTGTTGTAGCAAATGTACCACCACAAGGTGGGCGTAAGCATCCAAATCAAGAGTTTATCCAAATCGATACAACGAATATTTTATTCATGGCAGGTGGGGCTTTTGCCGGAATCGAAGAGGTTGTAAAACGTCGTATTGGTAAAAAAGTTATTGGATTTGGGGCAGACTCAGTCGCTAATAATATGAGTAAAAAAGAAATCTACAGTCATATTCAGCCGGATGATTTATTGAAATTTGGTTTGATTCCGGAGTTCATTGGTAGATTTCCAATTATCGGTGCGTTAAATCCATTAGAGGTGGAAGACTTAGTACGTATTTTAACAGAACCGAAAAATGCATTGACAAAACAGTATAAAAAAATCTTCCAAATGGATAATGTTTCTTTAGAGTTTGATGAAGGTGCGATTTCGGCCATTGCAGAGAAGGCGGTTGAGCGTAAAACGGGTGCACGTGGATTACGTTCAATTATCGAAGCTATTATGACGGATGTTATGTTTGAAATCCCTTCAACGGATAATATTGAAAAATGTATCATTACCCGTGAAGTAATTGAACATAATGAAAGACCAACATTAGTTTTTAAAAATGATGTAGCATAATGTGTATTTAGTCATATATTTGAATGGATTTGTGCTATAATAAAAGGTAGAGTAAGGAAGCTAATAGCTTCCTTTTCTATATTAGTTAAAATATTCGCTTAGGAAATACGGTCATCGTTTTAATAAACGGAGCTATTATGATAACAGAAAGTTTTAAGATTTTCGTTATTGACTAAAAGATGTAGTGTTAAAAGTACTAGTGAGGTGAGTGGAAATGAGAATAGATGTAAACAACGTTGAGGTGCATACACTCCCTGTGTTACCTGTTCGAGGTGTTGTTTCATTGCCTAATACGGAGGTTCGTTTAGAGATTGGTCGTTTACAATCAATTGAAGCTCTAGAGGCATGCGAAGCGAATGGGAATTATGTAGCGTTAGTTTCACAAATCGATCCAAATGTTGAAAGACCGCAAAGTGAAGATTTATGTCATTACGGGACTATTGCCAAGATTACAATGAAAATTAAACTTCCAAACGGACACTATAAAGTGAAGTTTAACTCTATTACTCGTATTGAGATAGAGGAGTATACGCAACTCGAACCATATTTTGAGGCACGAGTACAAACAATGCCTTCTTTATTAACGAATTCTGACAAAGAGGAAGCGATGCTTCGTTTGTTAAAAGAGGAGATTGCCGAGCATGGTAGTTTATTGTTTGCTCATCCAACCGATGTCGCTTCACTTATCGATGAGGCTGAAAATGCGATCGCTATCACGGATATAATTGCTTTTTATTTACGTATTTCAGAAGAAGATAAAATGAAATATCTTTCAATGCCTTCAGTTGAGGACAGATTATCTGCTCTTTTAAAAGAGGTTGAGAAAGAAAAACATATTGCTCAATTAGAACTGAAAATTAATCAGGAGGTTAAGCGAGCGTTAGATGAACATCAAAAAGAATTTTATCTAAGGGAAAAAATGAAGGCCATCCAAAAAGAGTTGGGTGACGAATACTCGAAAGAGGCAGTCAGTGAGGAGTTTAGAGAAAAAGTCCAATCACTTGGAATGCCGCATGCTGTAAAGGAAAAAGCGTTAGAGGAAATTAAACGTTTTGAAATGCTACCTGCTAATTCTAGTGAATCTGGTGTGGTGCGAACTTATTTAGAATGGTTAGTTGCCTTACCATGGAGTGTTCAAACTGAAGATAATAAAGATATTCTATTTGCGGAGGAAACGCTCAATAAGCAGCATTATGGACTAGAAAAGGTGAAGGAACGAATTTTAGAATATTTAGCGGTAAAAACGATGACGGGTAAAAATCCCTCAACTATCCTATGTTTAGTCGGTCCTCCAGGGGTTGGGAAAACTTCGTTAGCACGTTCTATTGCAGAGGCCTTGGGTAGAAAGTTTGTCAAGGTTTCTTTAGGGGGCGTTAAAGACGAATCTGAAATTCGAGGGCATCGCAGAACTTATCTTGGAGCATTGCCTGGACGTCTTATTCAAGCGATGAAAAAAGCGGGAACAATAAATCCTGTTTTCCTATTAGATGAAATTGATAAGATGGCCAGTGATCACAAGGGAGATCCCGCTTCTGCGATGCTAGAGGTTTTAGATCCTGAACAAAATAGTCATTTTAGTGACCATTATTTAGAAGAGGAGTATGATCTATCACAGGTTCTATTTGTGGCAACAGCCAATTATTTAGAGAATATTCCGGCTCCTCTTCGAGATCGTATGGATATCATTCACGTGGATAGTTATACTGAGCAAGAGAAGTTTCAAATTGCCATTCGTTATTTAATTCCACGACAATTAGAAATACACGGGTTAACTGCTCATCAATTAACGCTTACGGATGAGGTGGTGATGGAGCTTATCCAACACTATACGCGTGAAGCAGGGGTTCGTCAGCTTGAACGATTGATTGGTTCAATTTGTAGGAAAACGGCTAGAAAGCTTTTAGGTGAAGGAATTGACCGCATTCATGTCGATTCTACGATGTTGAAAACGTTATTAGGAAAACACAAGTTTACTCATGGATTACTTGAAGAACAGGATCAGATTGGGGTTGTCACTGGCTTAGCCTACACGCAATTCGGTGGCGATATTTTACCAGTAGAGGTAACCTATTATAAAGGGACAGGTAAAATGGTATTGACTGGTAAACTAGGTGATGTGATGAAAGAATCGGCACAGACAGCAATTAGTTATGTGCGAGCAAATGCGGAGCGATTAAACATTGATCCCCTTTTATTTAAGGATCATGATATCCATATCCATGTTCCCGAGGGAGCGACTCCGAAGGACGGACCATCTGCAGGGGTAACAATGACGACCGCTCTTGTATCTGCATTGTCGAAGAAACCTGTTAAGCGGGAAGTCGGAATGACAGGTGAGGTTACATTACGTGGTCGAGTTTTACCAATCGGTGGCTTAAAGGAAAAAACAATTTCAGCTCATCGTGCGGGATTAAAAGTTGTTATTATGCCAAAAGATAATGAAAAAGATTTAGAAGATATTCCAAAATGTGTTAAAGATGAAATGATATTTATTCCTGTTTCTACAGTAGATGAAGTTTTACAGCAGGCGTTACGATAAGGTGTGAATAATATGCAAATTAATAAAGCAGAATATGTAAAAAGTTGTGTTCGAGCTGATCACTATCCAACAGATGGATTACCGGAAATGATTTTTGCGGGGCGTTCAAACGTTGGAAAATCATCATTTATTAATTCTCTAACCAATAGAAAGCACTTAGCCCGTGTTTCGAGCCGTCCAGGGAAGACACAAACATTAAATTTCTACAATATAAATGATGAAATGTATTTAGTAGATGTTCCAGGGTATGGTTATGCTAAGGTTAATCGTTCACTAAAGGAATCATTTGGACGAATGATTGAAGAGTATTTGGTTGAACGTGAGGAACTCATTTTAGGAGTTTTACTTGTAGATTATCGTCATAAACCAACACCTGAGGATATTGCAATGTATGGATTATATAAGTATTATGAAATTCCAACATTGGTGATTGGTACAAAAAAAGATAAAGTTAATCGCAGTCAGTACAAAAAACAAGAAAAGCTTATTAAAGAGACCCTTGATTTTGATGAAGATGATGTTTTTGTTGCTTATTCATCTGAAACACACGAGGGGCGTGAAGAAGTTTTAGAAATTTTTGAAGATTTAATCAAACAATACCACGAAATTATAGTTGAAATGGAGCAAGAATAAAATTAAAATAAAAAACGGTATGAGTTCAAGTGAAGGATGAGCTCATGCCGTTTTTTAGTCCCTTATAAAGTTGATGTAGGAGTCTTTCAGTGTTATAGGGGCTAGGGAGCGGTCAAGTTAGTGATTTTACTTTTCGATGGATTAAAACGGGTCGGCATGTTGAGCAATTTTAAGTTAAGTGATGGGAAGGAACATTATATGTTGAAAATGGGATTGATAGAACTTTTTTTTCTAAATACGGTAAATTTTATTTTAAATTTAGGTTATATACGGTATAATTAGTTCTGAAAAGTGGATATAAGAGCCTACTTAGTTAGGATTATAAATAATATTTGTATCAGTTTAAGAGATAAGTTGATTTATAGGAGGGTTCAACGATGTTCAATCACTACTCAGTCTTACTTCATGAATCAATTGAAAATTTGGCTATTAAAGAGGATGGTATTTATGTGGATTGTACCTTAGGTGGTGGCGGACACAGTAGCGAGATTTTAAAGCGTTTAAAAACAGGTCATCTTTACTCATTTGATCAAGACATGTTTGCTATTGAAAATGCGACAAAACGACTAAAGGAAATAGGGGATAATTTCACCATTATAAAAAGTAATTTTGTCCATTTAAAAGAAGAGTTAAATGCACGTGGGATAGAGAAAATTGACGGAATTATTTTTGATTTAGGTGTTTCATCTCCACAATTTGATACCCCTGAGCGTGGGTTTAGTTATAACCACGATGCAAAATTGGATATGCGCATGGATCAAGAGGCCAGTCTATCTGCCTATGAGATTGTCAATGAGTGGGAGTATAAAGATTTAGAATTTATTTTTCGCGTCTATAGTGATGAAAAGTTTTCAAAACAAATTGCTCGTGCAATTGAGCGATACCGTGAAAAACAACCCATTGAAACTACGTTTGAATTGGTTGAGATTATCAAGTCCGCTATTCCAGCTCCGGCGCGTCGTAAGGGTGGTCATCCGGCGAAACGAACGTTTCAGGCATTAAGGATTGCTGTTAATGATGAATTAAAAGTTTTTGAATATGCCTTAAAGGATGCGATGGATATGTTAAACGTTAATGGCCGTGTTGCCGTTATTACGTTTCATTCGTTAGAGGATCGAATTTGTAAGCATATGTTTAAAAAACGTAGTGAATCGAAGGATATTCCGCGGGGATTACCGATTATTCCGGAAGAGTTTCAACCAGAATTTAAAGTGATAACACGGAAACCTATCGTTGCTAATGAAGGGGAGTTGGCAGAGAATAATCGTTCACATTCAGCTAAGTTAAGGGTAGCTATGCGTTTGAAGTAGAATAAGGGGGAGAATTAGATGAGTCCATTACAAAGAAGGATTGAGCATCATGAAATACCAAAACAAAAGGTAGCGTCAACGTTAAAGAAACAAAAGGTAAAGAAAAAGGGGTTATATTCTTTACAGGGATTGATTGGGATTAGTTCAGTCTTAGTTTTTATGCTTTTGATTGGTCAATTATATTTAGATGCGCAAATTAATGAGATTCACTATCGTGTTGAAAAGAAAAAATTAGAAATAGACCAACAAACGGTAGTGAATGAAGAGTTATATTCTAAAATTTCAGAACTATCTACTTATTCAAGGGCAATGGAAGTTGCCAAGAATAATGGTTTATCAACCTATGAAAACACGATTACGATTGGAGAGTAGCCCCGGTTACTCTCTATCTTTGTAATCACGCTATAAAAATGTAGTTTATCAGCTGTAAAAATCTTTGGCTTTGATATAGGAGGGAATGCCTGAATTAAAGTAAGTGATAGAGCTATAGTGTGCTTTATTTGTTAATCCAAACTGGAGAAATAATGATTGATGGGGTTGGTGTAGGTGAAGAAAAAGAAACAAAGACAACAGTTGAATAATACGGGAAGAAAGTTAATTTTCGGAACGATGATTACCTCTGGAATCCTGTTTGTTTATGTAGCAGGGTGTTTTATAAAAATTGCAGTTACTGGTGAAACAAGAGGCATGGATTTATATGAGTATGCCTTAGAAAAGTACTTAGTTGAAGATGTTGTAACAGGACGGCGAGGAACATTATATGATCGTGATGGAAACGCTCTAGCTGAACAGTTAACATCCTATACTTTATATGCTAATTTATATAGAGAATATGGGGATGTGGTAGAAAATATCGAAGAGACGGCTGAAAAGTTGAGCACAGTTATTGATTTAACAAAGGAAGAAATTGTGGATGTGCTATCTAGGGAAGCTCGTCAGGTGGAATTTGGAAATGCCGGTCGTCAATTAACTTATTTGCAAAAAGAAAAAATTGAAAATTTAAAATTGAGCGGAATAAAGTTTCGACAAAACAATAAGCGTTTTTATCCTAACGGTGTCTTTGCATCACATACGCTCGGATATACTAAATTGGATGAAGAGACCGGGACGTTGACAGGTGAGATGGGATTAGAATTATCACTTAATGATTATTTGACAGGAACGGATGGCCTAGTCCAATATATTAAAGATAAAAAGGGGTATTTACAGCCGAATAAAACGGAATATGTTATTGAACAAGCTAAGGATGGATACGATTTTTATTTAACATTGGATGCCACCATCCAAACCTTTTTAGAAGAGGCCATGGATAAGGTTTGGGAACAAGCTAATCCGAGTAGTCTGGTGGCTGTTGTTGCCAATCCAAAAACAGGGGAAATTTTGGCGATGGGAAATCGATCGAGTTTTGACCCAAATATTCGAGATATAGAAGGCTATAACAATCCAGTAGTTTCCGAGCCTTTTGAACCAGGTTCAACTATGAAAATATATACATATGCGGCAGTGATTAACGAAGGAAAATATTCTGGGGGACAGTTATTTGAATCTGGTTCGAGACTCGTTAATGGCTCAACGATTCGAGATTATAATACGACATGGGGAACAATTTCTTATGATGAAGGGTTTTATCGATCATCCAATACGGCTATTATTGATATGTTGACTCACTGGATTACTCCGGATGAAAATATTGAGTATTTGAAAAAGTTCGGGTTTGGTAGTCAGGTAGGATTGCCATTGCCGTTAGAGAGTGCCGGAACATTACCAAGTCAACGAGATTCGATGCAAAAAATTACGGCGGGATTCGGGCAGGGGATGTTAACAACTCCAATTCAACATATTCAAGCGATTACCGCTATTTTGAATGAGGGGCAAATTGTTAAGCCTCAATTAATTTCTAAAGTTTATGATTTAAATACTGAAAAGGAACTTTATCAATTTACTCGGGAGTTAGGTGAAAAGCCAATTACTGCTGAGACAGCTGAACAGGTCAAGCAGTTGATGGTAGGAGTAACTGAGAAGGAAACAGGATCAGGTCGAATTGCCTATTCGTTAAATGGGTTTACGAGTGGTGGGAAGACAGGGACTGCTCAAATCGCCGATGGTGCAAACGGGTATTTAGCAAATGATTATGTTTATAGTTATATCGGTTTTGCTCCGGTAGATGATCCCAATCTTGTCATGTATGTAGCTATGAACCAACCAGAGACGGGAGGACATGATCAATTAGGAAGTCTTTATCGATTTGTTATGCAAAATTCGCTTATTTATTTAGGGGCTGAGAAAACCCCGATGGTTGATATTTCGGATTTCTATCAAAATTCGACGGTGCCACAATTAATGAATGAACCCGTAGAGACTGCGGTAGAAAAAATAGAACAGGCAAATTTAACGCCCGTTGTTATCGGAAGCGGGACACAGACGTTTGCTCAATCACCGAAAGCTGCATCTATCGTAAGTGCATCAAGTAAAGTTTTTATACAGACCTCAAAAGAGTATGAGTTACCTGATTTTATTGGATGGACAAAAGATGAAGTGGTTCAGTTTGCAATGTTAACAGGATTAGAGGTGGATTATGAAGGTGAGGGGTATATTATTGATCAATCTGTAGCAGCGGGAGAAATGGTTACAGATTCATTAAAAGTGACGCTTACATTGTCTAAAGACGCTAAGCCATCTATGGATTCATCTAATTCTTCTGAATAAGGATAAAAAAGGACGACTGTTTCTAAATCACAGTTGTCCTTTTTTATGTGCACCCTAATGCAGAGTAAGAAAAATCATAAAATGGGAATTTATTTAATAAAGTAGAATAAATAAGGTTTTAAGATAAGGATTATGTATTTACTTGAAGATGTAATCATATAGTTACTATGGACGTATAGGAAGTAATAAATGAATCTTAAGACTATTTAACAAGGGGGATAAGAGATGAAACAGTCTGGAGTTATCCAACGACGATTGGTCGTGTTACTCTCAATTATTTTAATTTACTTTATCGCGCTCATGATTCGGTTGGCTTATTTACAAATTTTTGATTCGCAAACCTTAGTTGATCGGGCGGAGTCGTTATGGTCAAGGAATTTACCAATTGAAGGGCAACGCGGAATTATCTATGATCGTAATCACGATGCTATTGTAGAAAATGTGGTTGCTCCCTCAGCAATTGTTATTCCACGTCAGGTGACAGATGTGGACCATACTTCGGAGGTACTAGCAGAGATTTTAAACGTGAGTGTAGAGGAAGCGAAGAAACACGTGACAAAAGGGGTTTCTATTGAACGGATTCAACCCGAAGGACGTAAATTGTCGTTAGAACAAGTTCAAGCGATTCAAGAAGCGAATTTAGACGGTGTTTATCTAGTAAATGATGTGAAACGTAGTTATCCTTATGGAAGTTTATTAGCGCATACACTAGGGTTTACAGGAATTGATAATCAGGGGATTACTGGACTAGAATATGTTTATAATGATTATCTAATGGGGGAGAATGGAGTGTGGAAATATTTCTCGGATGCAAAGGGGAATTTTTTACCACAGTTTTCTGATGATTACTCGTTAGCTTCCCGTGGTTTAGATATGGAATTAACGATTGATTTACACTTGCAGGAAATTCTTGAACGGGAATTTGATAATGCGGTGGCAAAGTATAGTCCTGATCAAATGATCGGTTTAATTATGAATCCAAAGACAGGCGAAATTTTAGCTATGTCATCACGCCCAACGTATGAGCCAGAAAATTATCAGGAGTATGATCAAGAAATTTACAACCGTAATCTTCCAATCTGGTCAACATATGAACCAGGATCAACCTTTAAAATTGTTACATTTTCTGCGGCGCTTGAAGAAGGCGTTATGAAGTTAGAAGATCGTTTCTTTGATCCGGGATATGCAATTGTTGATGGTGTTCGTATCCGTGACTGGAAAGCAGGGGGACACGGGGATCAATCGATGCTTGAGGTAATTATGAACTCATGTAACCCCGGATTTATTGAATTAGGTCAACGCCTTGGAAAGGAAAAATTATTTGAATATATTAGGGCTTATGGATTTAATGAAAAAACGGGCGTTGATATGTTAGGGGAATCGCAAGGTATTATTTTCAATCCAGATAATATTGGGAATGTTGAGTTAGCAACTTCTTCGTTTGGACAAGGAAACTCAGTGACCCCTATCCAATTAGTGACGGCGGTAAGTGCTGCTGTAAATGGTGGAAATTTAATGCAGCCATATATCGTTAAGCGAATGATTCATCCTTATACAAACGAAATTTTATATGAACGTGAGCCTTCAGTGAGACGCCGAGTGATTTCAGAAGAAACATCTGAAACGATGCGCTATGCATTAGAAATGGTAGGGGCACAGGGAAGTGGTAAAAGTGCTTATATAGATGGGTATCGTGTCGGTGGAAAAACCGGAACGGCACAAAAGGCTAAAGACGGCGCATATATTAGCGGGGAGTATATCTTATCTTTTGTTGGAATTGCCCCGATGAATGATCCTGAACTCGTTGTTTATGTTGCAATTGATAATCCGAAGAATACCATTCAATATGGTGGGGTTGTTGCAGCTCCAATAGCACGCTCTATTTTAGCAGAGGCACTTCCGTATATTGGAGTGAAACCGAGCGAAGAACAAATTGAAAAGAAATATTTATGGACAGATACAAAATATGTAGCCATTCCAGATTTTGTGGGTAAGGAACCAAAAGACATTGAACCATCTGCTCTTTATAAAATTGAATATTACGGGGAAGGGTCTAAAGTTATTTCCCAACAACCAGAGGCATATTCCCGAACAATCGAAGGTGGGACTGTCCGATTATATTTAGGAAATTAGGAAAGGATAGGAGGAAGTCGTATGAATTTAGTAGAGATGAGTGAGTTGTTAGGCATTCGATTTACGGGTGAGAATCAATTAATTTCAAATTTAGCCTATGACTCACGAGATGTGAAAGACGGAGGCGTTTTCTTTGCTATTCGAGGACAAGATCAGGATGGTCACGATTATATTGAAAAGGCGATAGAAAATGGCGCCATTGCAGTTGTAGGGGAGAAGGATTTAACGTTAAGTATTCCTTATTTTCAAGTTTTTAATACGAAAAAAGCCTTAGCCGTTATTTCTAATGAATATTATGAAACACCATCAAAAGACATTAATTTAGTAGGGGTTATTGGAACAAATGGAAAAACAACAATCACCTATTTGATTCAACATGTGTTTGAATGCTTGGGCATCAATAGTGGGTTAATTGGAACAAACGGATCGTGGGTTGGAAGTAAAAAGAAGGCTACGCACACGACCCCAATGAGTTTAGATTTGAATTATTTATTAAAGGATAGTGTTAAAAATAATTTACAATATCTTGTAATGGAAGTTTCCTCACACGGAATTAAGGAAAATCGGGTGGATCAAATTCATTTTGATCGCTTGATTTTTACGAATATTACACCGGAACATTTAGACTATCACAAAACATTTGAAGATTATTTATTCACTAAAATGAGACCTTTTGTACAAATGAATGATTACCAGGATCACCGAATGGCCATCATTAATTGCGATGATGAGCATTCAGATTATTTTATTGGAGTAACTAATGGACGTATTTTAACCTACGGTTGTCGCCCGCAGGCTGACTTTTATGCAGAGGATATTGTTTACGCCATTGACCATACTACCTTTTCGCTTTATGTGAAGGGAGAATTTGTGAAGCGTGTAAAAATCCCCTTATTTGGAAAGTATAATGTTTATAATGTTTTATCAGTTATTGGTTATTTTTATTCGTTAGGTTATCCAGTGTTGGAAATTATTCCTTTTATTGAAAATGTTTCATCTGTCGAGGGGCGCTTTGAATATGTGCAAACCAAAAACGGGGTGACGATTGTTATTGATTATGCTCATAACCCAGATGCGATTTTTCAAGTATTAACGAATCTGAATGTTATTTCTCAAGGTGAAATTATCACTGTTTTAGGAGCAGGGGGAAATCGTGATAAAGCTAAACGTAAAATCATGGGTAATCATGCTTCTACATTATCGGATTATGTCTTCTTTACAAGTGATAATCCACGTAATGAGGATCCATTAAGTATCATCTATGATCTTTTGTCAGGGACAACTCACCGTAACTATACGGTTATTGTGGATCGTAAGCAGGCGATAGAAGCGGCGATTGAGAAGGCTAAGCCTAATGATCTAGTCGTTATTTTAGGGAAAGGCCACGAAAAAACCCAAAATATTAATGGTAAAGTAGTTCCTTTTAATGATAAAATAGTCGTTGAAGAAGTGATTAGAAAAAGGGGTATATAATAATGTTAAAATCAATTTTATTTGTATTAATTTTTTCGTTTTTTATGGCGACGATTATTGGACCATTCTTCATACCTTTTTTACATCGGCTAAAGTTTGGTCAGGCGATTAGGGAAGAGGGTCCACAATCCCATCGTAAAAAATCTGGGACACCAACGATGGGAGGGATTATTTTTATTACCTCGATTGTCGTTATATTATTAGTGGCGGTACTCTTTACGAAGTATACGGGTATGACAAACGAACTAATGATGTTGCTTTTAACATTGGTTGGTTTTGGGCTCATTGGTTTTATTGATGACTTTATTATTGTTGTTCGTAAAAATAATGAAGGACTTAAACCGAAACAGAAGTTATTGGCACAACTTGTATTAGCAGCAGTCTTTTTCTACTTATTTTTAAAGAGTGGATATTCTACAGAGTTATCGTTCTTTAATCTATTTAGTGTAAATTTACATTGGCTTTATGGATTATTTATTTTATTCTGGATGGTCGGATTTTCAAATGCTGTTAATCTTACAGACGGTTTAGACGGATTATGCGGTGGCGTGAGCGTTATTACCTTTGGAGCATTCGGAATGATTGCCGTTGCGATGCAACAACCGAGTATTGCTTTATTTTGTTTTGCAGTTGTGGGGGCCCTATTTGGATTTTTAGTTTTTAATTTAAATCCAGCTAAAGTATTTATGGGTGACACGGGATCTTTAGCACTTGGAGCAGCTATTGCAGCCGTCTCTATCTTACTGAAACAAGAGTTGTTATTGGTGATTATCGGACTTGTCTATGTTATTGAAACATTATCAGTTATTATTCAGGTTGCATACTATAAACGGACGAAGAAGCGTCTATTTAAAATGGCACCTATTCACCATCACTTTGAGTTATGCGGTTGGAGTGAATGGAAGGTTGTTATTTTCTTGTGGTCTGTTACTTTAGTGTGTGCCGCAATCGGATTAGTTATCGCAATCTAAGGTAGGAGACCCTTAGATTGTGGAAAAGGATGATTGAAATGAAAAAAATAGTGAAATATAAAAATAAAAAAGTCTTAGTCATGGGATTAGCCAAAAGTGGAAAGGCTGCGGCGAGACTTTTAAGAAAATTAGGTGCCCATGTTGTGATTAATGATCGTCAACCATTGCCTGAAAATTCAGATGCTAAGGAAATGGTAGCAGAGGGATTTGAGGTAGTGGTAGGAGGGCATCCCCTAGAATTATTAGATCAAAATTTTGATTTTATTGTTAAAAATCCTGGGATTCCTTATTTAAAGGTTCCGTTATTAATGGAGGCACTCAAACGCCAGATTCCTGTCTTAACAGAAGTGCAATTGGCTTACGATGTGAGCGAAGCCCCTTTTATTGGGATTACAGCAACAAATGGGAAGACGACAACAACAACATTGATTTATGAAATGTTAAAAGAAGGTCAATTAAATCCATTGATTGCGGGGAATATCGGGGAAGTTGCCTCATTGGTAGCGGAAGGAGCAAGTCAAGATCAGGTATTGGTTACCGAACTATCTTCCTTTCAATTGATGGGAATTGACTCATTTAAACCACAAATCTCACTGCTATTAAATATTACGGAGGCGCATTTAGACTATCATTCGGATATTGAGGAGTATCGTCAGGCAAAGCTTAATCTCATTGCTAATCAAACATCTGATCAGTATTGTGTGTACAATGCGGATGATGAGGTGATTGTCAAGGGAATTACCCAAACGGCAGCAACATGCGTTCCTTTTTCTCTTTACAGGGAGGTAGAGGGAGCATATCTATCTAATGGATCGATTTATTTTAAAGGTGAAAAAATTATTGATGTTGATGCCATCTTATTAAAAGGGGAGCATAATTTACAGGATGTATTAGGTGCGGTCGCAGTTAGTAAATTGTACGGATGTGACACGGCTTCGATTCAACGTGTATTAATGCGTTTTTCTGGGGTTAGACATCGTTTACAATATGTGGCGACCATTGCTGGGGTTGATTATTATAATAACTCAAAGGCAACTAATGTCATTGCTACCCAAACAGCATTAAATGCCTTTGATGACTCTATCATTCTTTTAGCGGGTGGCTTGGATCGCCAACATGATTTGAGCGGTCTAATTCCATACTTCCCTAAAATAAAAATGCTTATTTCTTTCGGGCAGACGAAAGAACGTTTTAAACAATTGGCTGATGAATATTCACTTCCATGCGTAGCCGTTGATACGTTGGAGGAGGCAATGGATGCCGCCGTTAAGGTTGCCCGCGAGAAGGATCATGTTCTCTTATCTCCAGCGTGCGCAAGTTGGGATCAATATCCAAATTTTGAAACTCGCGGGGATCATTTTATTGACTTAGTAGAGAAACTTAAAAATAAAAACTTATAGAAAATTAAATGATTGAACTAGGAGCATTGGATACGATCCATCTCCTAGTTTTTTTATGGAATATATGACAACATGATTCAAGGAAAAAGGCTCATAAATAGGTATTTACTACGGATCTATCCTGTTTTTCTCGTTGACTATCTAGATTGATTTGAGGAGTGGCATTTCATGAGGGATAATTGATTATTAAATGAAAGACTTCTATTTTTTATTAGCTTATGGAAGGGAAGATAAAACGACAATTTCAAAACCCGCGGCAAATTAATAAATGATTAATAGTGCTTGGTATGGTGGGCGTATATATTTTTTTAACAATGTTTAGACTGAGGGGGATGTAAAAGGTACGGTCTGATTTGCAGTAAGCGTGTATCATTGTAAAAATGGTGGGCATGAAAAAAACCGTCTTCATTTAGATGAAGGCGGTTTTTTTAAGAAGGAGCATTTAAAGTCATTTTGAATAAACTATTAGTGGTTAGAACTACGATACTTACTAAATTTATTGTTTAAATTACTTAATATAACGACTGATATTTAAAATAATCCCAATTGATAATAAGGTGACTGTTAAAGATGATCCACCATAACTCATTAATGGTAAGGTAATTCCTGTTACGGGCAATAGGCCAATAACAACCCCAATATTAATCATAACTTGAATCATTAACATAGACATTATTCCAACGACAATATATTTTGCAAAAAGATCATCTGTTTTTAAAATAAGATAGGTACATCTAGCAAAGAAAAGGATGAATAGAATTAGGACTCCAACTGAACCAATAAACCCTAACTCTTCGGAAACAATAGCGAAAATAAAGTCGGTTTGGGGCTCAGGGAGGTAAAAATACTTTTGAACACTATTTCCTAATCCTGCACCGAATAACCCCCCTGGGGCAATGGCATATAATGATTGGATAATCTGAAATCCTGAACCAATTGGGTCACTCCAAGGATCAAGATAAGCGGTAATTCGCTCTAAACGATAAGGTGCGGATATAATTAAGGCCACAATTCCAGCGACCCCGGTGAGGATAAAGTACATAAAATAACGAATAGGGACACCACAAACAAATAGCATGACAAACCCTGTTCCAACGAGCACCATCCCACTACCAAAATCGGGTTGAAGCATAATCACACCGAAGACCAGTAGGATGCAAAAAAGTAAAGGAATAACTCCCTTTTTGAATGTTTTTGCATCTTCTACATAGGTGCTCATGTACTTGGCCAAAAAGATGATGAGACCAAATTTCATAAACTCTGAAGGTTGGATGGAAAAGGCACCGATTCCAATCCAACTTCGCGCCCCCCCACGAACCATTCCGATTCCTGGGACGAGAACAAGAATAAGTAAAATTAAACTTCCGAAGAAAAAAGTTGAGGCATATTTTTTATAGATGGGATAATCAATTCGCGAAACTGCAAGCATCCCGATAACTCCTATTCCAGCAAACAACAATTGTCGTTTGAAAAAGTAGAAAGCATCATCAAATTTATATTCTGCCCAAATATAAGAAGAGGAGAGGACAAAAATTAAACCGATGGTACTAATACTTAAAGCGAGGAGTAGGGTTAATAAATCAATTGAAGGTAATTTGTTTTTCATTAGAATTCCCCTTTGCTTCAAAATATATAATAATGTATATGACAGAAAGTGAAGGGAATTGAGATAAATATTAAAAAAATATAAATGAGGTGAAGTTTTGGAAATGAAAAAAAATTTTTTTTAACGAAAAAAATGAAATTAAATAATATTTCGATGAATTTTAAAATACGCTAACAGATTTTGTTTAAAATATGTTAGAATATAAAATGATAAAAAGACAATAAGGTCTAATAAGGAGTGAGAATATGCGCGTCCTTGTCACTGGTGGTGGAACGGGTGGTCATATTTATCCTGCGCTTGCTGTTATTCGAGCATTGCAAGAGGTGGATGACCAACTGGAAGTTTTATACATAGGAACTGAAAAAGGATTAGAAAATGAAATTGTGACCCGAGAGGGAATACCGTTTAAGTATATTGAGATAGCTGGATTTAAGCGTTCTTTATCTTTTGAGAATGTCAAAACAATTATGAAATTTTTTAAATCTGTCTCAGTATCAAAAAAATATATTAAAGAGTTTAAACCGGATGTTGTGATTGGAACTGGGGGATATGTTTGTGGCCCTGTTGTTTACAGTGCATCGAGATTAAAGGTACCAACTATTATTCATGAACAGAATAGTTTACCGGGGGTTACGAATAAATTTTTATCACGATATGTGAATAAAGTCGCGATTTGTTTTGAAGAGGCGCGCTCATATTTTCCGCAAGATAAGGTAGTGTTAACAGGGAATCCGCGAGCAACAGAGGTAGCGGCAACATTAAAGCTTGGAAAAAGTGCCCTTGGTTTAAATCCTCATAAGAAAACCGTAATGATTAGTGGTGGAAGCCGTGGAGCAGAGCCGATTAATGAGGCGGTCTTGTCTATGATTAAAAAATACGAGGAAGCGGATTATGAGGTCGTCTTTGTGACAGGAAACAAACATTATGAAACGATTAAAAATCAAATAGAAAATGTGGAACAGTTAAAAAATGTTCACGTGTTACCCTTTATTAATAACATGCCACAATATCTTGTGAATATGGATCTGTTTGTTGGGCGCTCAGGGGCAACATTTTTGGCTGAAGTGACGGCACTAGGTGTTCCGTGTATTTTGATTCCTTCACCGTATGTGACGGCTAACCATCAAGAATATAATGCACGAAGTTTAACTGACCATGGCGGGGGAGTTTTGTTGCTTGAAAAAGAGTTAACGGGAGAACGACTCTATCAGGAGATTGATCGTATAATGAAAGATTGCCAATTGCGTTTAAATATGCAAAACACCTCGAAACAACTAGGGATTCCAGATGCAGCGCATCGTTTAATTAATGTGATGAATGAAATTATTGAGAAAAAGTAGGTGTTTTTAATGTTTAAAAGTTTTATAGAGGAGTATAGAGGGAATGACCTTGGGGTACTAATTGAGAATGAGCCACTTGCTAAGCATACAACGTTTCGGGTAGGGGGGCCTGCCCGTATCTTTGTCGTGCCGAATGCAAAGGAGTCTTTAATCCAAACCATAAGTCTTGTTAAAAAGTATCATTTGAATTATAAGGTGATTGGACGTGGCTCAAATTTATTACCATCAGATCATTTATTTGATGGCGTAATCATTAAGTGTGATAAAGGACTTGATCATATTGAGATTAACGAGAATTACGTTACAGTAGGTGCCGGGGTTTCGACGATTCTTCTTGCAAACCGTGTCTCTAAACAAAATTTATCAGGATTAGAATTTATATCAGGTGTTCCAGGTTCAGTTGGTGGGGCAATATACATGAATGCTGGGGCTTATAATAAAGAGATTAAAGATGTTTTAGTGAAGGTTTTAATTCTAGACGATAAGGGTGAATTAAATTGGGTATCACCGGATGAGTTAAACTTTGGCTATCGAACATCGATTATGCAAATGAATCGTCATTGGACAATTGTTGAAGCCGTTTTAGAATTAGAGCAGGGAGTCTATGAAGAAATCGTTGAGTTAATGAAAATGCGTAAAATTCGCCGCATTGAATCACAACCTACTAATCTACCATCGGCTGGAAGTACTTTTAGAAATCCGTTACCTCATTATTCATGGCAACTAATTGAGGAGGCAGGATTACGAGGGGTACGAATAGGTGGAGCTGAAGTTTCAAAGAAACATTGTAATTTTGTTGTAAATGTAGGAGATGCCACTGCACAAGATATCTATGATTTAATCCAACACGTACAAAACGTCGTATTTGAAAAAAGTGGAATCGAGTTACATCCAGAGGTTGAAATGTTTAACTGGTAGGTGAAGGGGAGCATGAATGTAAAAAAAGTTGTTTTTATGGAGCAGTACCGTCAAAAAAATAAACAGAATAAACCGAAAAAAAGACTAAAAAAGAGGCTTAATACCTTCTTTTTTAGTCTCTTTGTTATGGGCGTTATTGGAGGGGTTTTTTATTTTACGTCTCCCCTGAGAAAATTATCTATGGTGTATTTTGAGGGGCTCAATTACGTATCACGTTCTGAGGTTTTGCAATTAGCAAATCTTAGTTATGATGATGACTATTTTAAACTTAAAACAAAGAAAATCGCGTCGCAAATTCAAAAACATCCACTCATTACAAAGGCGGTAGTTACAAGGGTAGGATTAAATGAATTAAGAATTTTAGTAGAGGAAAAGGATGTTATTGGGTGCGTTGATATGGGAGATGGATATCAGTATGTATTAAGTGATGGTCATTTGATTGAACAAAGTAATACGTTAGATGTTGTCTGTCCCGGAACAATTATTTACGGGTTAACCGAAAAAACATTAAAGGAACCAGTTTTGGGATTATTTATTGAGTCCATGATGAAGCTAGATCCGATTTTAATTAACTTAATAAAGGAAATCCACTATGAACCCTTATATGGGGATAACAACCGGTTTTCCTTATTTCTACAGGATGGTAATACGATTAAGGTAAATAGCTACAGTATGGTTGAAAAGTTAAAATATTATCAAACAATGGTTGATCAGGTGAGACAGTTGTCCGAAGGGCAATGTGGAACCTATTATTTAGACGTAGGGGATTATTTTGAACCTTATTCGGGTGCTAATTCGGTTTTATTCGACAATAAAGGAGAACAGGACGTGCAAGAGGAATAGACTGTGGATAAATAATGTGTATAATATGTGATTAATCGTCATTATATTTTGTAAATACTCTTTTCATCGTCTCAAAAATATAGTAAAATAAATTATGATATTATGGTAATAAAACCGTATGTTAGTGGAGTGGTTAGAGGTGAAAAATAATATTTATGCTTGCTTAGAAATAGGTTGTGCAGAAGTTAGATTGATGGTGTGTAATATTAGGCAGGAACGCCTGTATGTTTTATCACAACAATCTATTGTAACGGCTGGAATTGAAAATGGAACTGTCGTTAACGTAAATCAAATTGTTGAAAAATTAAAACGATTAAAAGCTAATGTTGAGGCGGATCTTAAGCAAGACATTCAAAATGTTGTGTTAGCTATTCCAAGTGTAGAATGCCGTATTGATAACGTTGTTAAATCATTGGAACTAGACTCTAATCAACCAATTAGTCACGCTAATATTAAACAGTTGTTCCGTGATATTATTACGCAACCGACATATCATGATCAAGTAGCCATTAATGTGATGCCGCGAGCTTTTGTGGTAGATGATAAAAATACAATTCAAAACCCTCTTGGGATTATTGGAAAAGAATTGGTCTTACATGCACAAAAAATAACGGCTTCTGCGTCTGTCGTGTATAATCTCATTAATATTGCTGAGTTAGCAGGATTCCGAATTGCGGATATTGTTTTAGGAAGTATCACAGAGATGATGTATGTGTTAACACCGGAACAATTGAAAAAAGGAGCATGCCATGTCAATATTGGGAAGGGGATGACCACGATTACGGTTGTCCACTCGGGGAAAATTGTTTCTTCGGTATCATTGTCAACGGGTGGTCAAGATGTAACGAAGCACATTAGTGAAAACCTCAAGATTGATGAACCCTTAGCAGAAATGTTAAAACTAAATTTCGGTAAAGTTTGTTCTGAATCTTCGTCGACTGAAATTATTTATGCAGATGAAGTAGAGGGACAATTTACATGCATTACGCGTCAAATGTTAAGCGATAGTCTCACTATTAAATACGAGAATATTTTGAAGTTAGTCAAACAGTATTTAATGGAAAATTGCTATAAGTATGATCAAATGGATTATATTTTTACGGGTGGTGCAAGCGAAATAGAAGGACTTAACACATTAGCGAAAAAGATTTTTCATCAAGAGGTGACAATTTGTACGCCAATGATGTTAGGAGCCCGAAGTGCTAAATATGTAAAATTAATTGGGATGGCAACATTTATTCATGAAATATCATTGTTGACTGGACAAAAAAGTAATATAATTGACTTTAGCAAATATGAAAATGTCCTAGTCCATGCTATTGATAGTCGAGAGGAACTTGAAGTGGTAGAAGAAACACCCAAGATAAAGGAACAACAAGAGAGGACGTTTATGGACCATAAGCTAGAAAATAGTGGTGTCTTAGTTCGGATTTTCGATATGATATTTGATGAAAAAGTAGAATAGAAGTAAAAGGAAAGAGGAGGTTTCAGGGATGGAAGGTTTCGGATTTGGAAATGAATTTACATATGCCCCAAGAATTATTGTTGTAGGTGTAGGTGGCGGTGGAAGTAATGCCGTGAATCGTATGATTGAAAATGATGTGCAAGGAGTAGAGTTTGTCGTTGTTAATACGGATGCACAAGCGTTAAATTTAGCAATTGCAGATCGTAAATTTCAAATCGGACGTGATTTAACACGCGGATTAGGCGCAGGAGGGAATCCAGAGGTTGGACAACATGCAGCTGAAGAAAATTTAAGTGAATTAAAAGAGTTAGTAAAGGGAGCCGACATGGTCTTCATTACTTGCGGAATGGGTGGAGGAACAGGAACTGGTGCAGCACCTGTTATTGCCAAAGCTGCAAAAGAAAGTGGAGCTTTAACGGTAGGAATTATTACACGCCCGTTTACATTTGAAGGAAAACGCCGAACAGATTTTGCTTTACGCGGTATTGCAGAACTAAAGGCGAATGTTGATACATTAATTTCTGTTCCTAATGATCGATTATTACAAATTGTAGATCGTACGACTCCAATGTTAGAAGCATTCCGCGAAGCGGATAACGTTTTACGTCAAGGTGTTCAAGGAATTTCAGAAATTATTGCCGTTCCAGGTTTAATTAACCTCGATTTCGCCGATGTAAAAACAGTTATGCATAATAAGGGATCAGCTATTATGGGAATTGGTTTAGGAACAGGTGAAAATCGTGCAACAGAGGCGGCGAAAAAAGCGATTGCGAGTCCATTATTAGAAAATGATATTGATGGGGCAACAGATGCTATTATTAATATTTCAGGTGGAATGGATATTGCCTTATTTGAAGTTGATGAAGCTTTACGAACAATTCGTGATGCCTCAACAACAGAAATTAATATTATTTATGGTGCTACAATTAATCCTGATTTAGGGGAAGATTTAATTGTAACGGTTATTGCGACTGGATTTGATGAAACAAATGCAACAGCAAAACCGGTAGAAATGTTAATTGGTGATAATAGAAATAAAAAGACAACTACACCACAAGCGGAGCAAGAAGCTCCAACAACACCGGAGCAACCAAAACCATCACAACCTAAACGTCAACCATTCGGTGGGGATAATGTTGAAATGATCCCTAACTGGTTAATGAATCGTTATAAATAAAAAGAGAGCTATGTCTCTCTTTTTTTTATGTAGACATAGTTCGTTTGAACTGCGTGATTATCTAAGAGACTTTAAATAAATATTTTTAATATTATTATAGAAAATCCCCTTTATTTTATACGTCGATTGTTAAAAAGAAGCAAAATTAGTGGTTATTTTTTCTAAATAAAGTCAGGATTGAACAAAGAATTGACAGATTTTACACATGGTTTTGGATAAAATGTAGAGGTAATCGAGGGGATAGAAAAGGGGGGAGATATAGATGTACCTAGATTTGTTCATCATTCAAAATTTAATTTACGACTATCTCATTTTAAATGGTGTAGCCATCTTAACTGAAGAAAGAATGAAGCTCTCCCGCTTAAGTTTGGGACTTTTGAGTAGTCTAGTACTGAGTGCTATGTTATTCATGATAGACTTTACCGCATTAGCAGGCGGTGTTCCAATTGTTGTTTTACTCATTGTCTTTTCAAAGGGGAATCTTAAAGGGTTTATTACCAAAACCTTATATTTTTATTGCTTGAGTTTTATTTTAAGTGGTTCTATTTATACGATTAGTCATTTTATTAAATTTGATTTAACAATTGTTCCATATATTTGTGTTTTAATGGTGCTTTCGTTTGTTGTGACATTAATATATATCTTAAAGGTTCGCTGGTTAAATAGTCAGCAGTTAATTGACCAGTTTATTTATGAGGTGCGTATTTTTTGTGGATCAACTGAGCTAAAGGGGAGTGGATTCGTTGATACCGGGAATCATTTAACAGATGAAAAAACAGCATTACCTATTATGATGGTTCCAAAAGAGATGCTTTGTTTAGGGGAGATTGAAGAATTCTTGAATAGGCAATCGATCTCATCATGGTCGACTGGTTACTCGGTCATAAATGATGATCAACAGAGATTGTTAGTTTTTAAACCGACACTGTTATTAATTAATGATAAGGTGATACAGAATGTGCTCATAGGGGTTGTAGAAAATCAATTTTATGAATACGATTTTTTACTTCAACCAAGTATAGTAAGAAGTATCTAGATGGATTGGGAGTCAAGGGGGAGATGACATGCAGGCTTTAATGATGTTCTTTATTAAATGGTTTGAAAAGATTAGTAAACGAAAGAAAAATTACGTAAACTATATTAGAGGAAATGAAACACTACCAGAGCCTTTATCTAAGGAGGAAGAATTCAGGGTTTTAACTAACTTTCAAGAAGGGGACGAGCTGGCGAGACAAACATTAATCGAACATAATTTAAGATTAGTGGTATATATTGCGAAGAAATTTGAAAGTTCAGGTGTTAATCTAGAGGATTTGATCAGTATTGGGACATTAGGCCTGATTAAGGGAGTGCAGACGTTTAAGATGGATAAAAATATTAAGTTAGCCACTTACGCGTCTAGATGTATAGAAAATGAGATTTTAATGCATTTACGAAAGACGAACAGAATTCGACATGAAGTTTCTTTAGACGAACCATTAAATGTAGATTGGGATGGAAATGAATTACTCTTATCTGATATTTTAGGAACTGAGGAAAATGAGGTCTATAAAGATATTGAAGAAGATGTTGAAAGACAACTCGTATTTGATGCTATTAATCGCCTAAAAAGACGCGAGCGTGAGATCATGTATATGCGATTTGGATTATGTGGAGAAGAGCCTTTAACACAAAAAGAAGTTGCACAAAAGTTAGATATTTCACAGTCGTACATTTCGCGATTAGAAAAGAAAATTATTGATAAGATCCGTAAAGAGGTTTTAAAAATAAAATAATGTGTCGAAAGAAAATGACAATAAAATGATAATTTATGAATGATTTGACATGATGTTGCTCATACTTCTGTGTAGGAACAATGTAGTGCAACAGGAGGGACCATCATGTCCAAACATAAAGTTGATATTGTCGGAGTCGATACATCAAAGTTAGAAGTACTAACAAATGCAGAAATGATTGAATTATTTAAAAAGTTTCAAAGTGGTGATATGGATGCTCGTGAAGCCCTCATTAAGGGGAATTTACGACTCGTATTAAGTATTATAAAAAAATTTAATCATAGGGGAGAAAATTTAGACGATTTATTTCAAGTTGGTTGTCTAGGTTTAATGAAAGCTATTGATCACTTTGATTTATCTCATGAAGTTAAATTTTCTACTTATGCTGTGCCTATGATTATTGGTGAGATTCGACGTTATTTACGTGATAATAATTCTTTACGCGTCTCTCGTTCATTACGTGATACTGCATATAAAGTGTTACAGATGAAAGATCAATTGTCGATTGAATTGCAACGTGACCCAACGAATGAGGAAATCGCTAAGGCAATCGGTGTGGAACCCATTGACGTTGTGTTATCAGTAGAGGCTATTTCAGATCCGGTTTCTATTTTCTCCCCTATTTATAATGACGGAGGAGATACCATCCATTTAATTGATCAAATTAAAGATGATAGTATTACGGATGAAAAATGGAGTGCTAAGTTAATGTTAGAAGAAGGGTTTAAGCGATTAGGTCGTCGTGAGAAACGGATTATTCATGATCGATACTTTATGGGAAAAACACAAATGGAAATTGCCGCCGAAATTGGAATTTCTCAGGCCCAGGTGTCAAGATTAGAAAAGAATGCGTTACATATCATGGAAGAAATGATGAAAAGTTAATTTAACTTTTGTTGTTGCTTCATTCAAAAAAAGTGTGTAAAGGGAATAGCCCTTAGCACACTTTTTTTGATGAAAATCACGTGGTTATTATTTATAGGCTTTCATCAGAGTAGATAAATAGGGATAGCTTACATATTTCTGAAAAGAAGGACATAAAATGAATTACATGGATATAAAGGTGGGGGAAATGATGAAAGATTCAATTATGACTTTAAGTGATATTGAAGAGAAGGATGTCATTAATGTGGTGACAGGTGAGCGAATTGGTTTTGTATCTAGCTTAAGAATTGATACGAACTCTGGACAAATTATCGCAATTACAGTTCAACCGTCAATGAAATTTGTTAGTTTTTTTTCTAAAGATGAGGCATCAGTTGTCGTTCCGTGGAATCAAATTTTAAAAATTGGAGAGGATGTTATTATCGTTAATGTGGCTCAACAATTGAACGAATTTTAGTGAAAAGTAAATCTGCAACGGAATAAAAAAGGAAAGGGCCGTGTTGTCCTTTCCTTTTTAAGTTTACAGAAGGGTGTCGAAGTGGGTAATCAAATAATATCCGCAAAGGAGAAGAAAAAAATTTTCCATTCCCTATGAATTATGGTATAATTTATAGTATCATGCAGTAATATTATGAATTGATAGGTGGATAGTATGAATATTTCTAAAAATGTCGACAAGGTGCGACGAAATATTGAATTGGTTGCTGCTGATGGACGAAATGTAAATATTGTTGCAGCAACAAAGTATGTGGGTGTGCAACAAATTAAGGACCTTTTTGCTTGTGGAATTACAATGATGGGGGAAAATCGTGTAGATGCGCTGCTTGAGAAAAAATCACAGATATCTTTACCAATAGAGTGGCATTTTATTGGAACCCTACAATCACGTAAAGTAAAAGAGGTTATTAACGAAATTTCTTGTCTCCATTCGCTCGACCGTTTATCGTTGGCAAAGGAAATACAAAAATACCGTCGGGAACCATTACCTTGCTTTATTCAAGTCAACGTTAGTAAAGAGGAGAGTAAGCATGGAATTGATGTGGATGAGGTAATTTCATTTTTAGAGGCGTTAAAATCGTACCCAATGATAAAAGTTGTTGGATTAATGACCATGGCGCCGAATACCGATGATCCAACTGTGATACGTCGCTGCTTTAAAGGTTTGAAGCAATTACAGGAAAAGATTGCAACGTTAAACCAAGGGGGAGTAACTTGCGATCGCTTATCGATGGGAATGAGTCAAGATTATATGATTGCCATTGAGGAAGGGGCAACGCATATAAGACTCGGATCCATTTTATTTCAAGACTAGTATATTTCAGACACAAACACAAATAATTATAGGAGGAGAAGAAGATGAGTTTTAAAGATAAGCTTAAAACAATGATGGGAATAGACGAAGAGGAATATGAAATGGATGATTTTGAAGAGGAGTTTGAAGAGCCAGAAGTTATTAAGCCGGCACCGCTGCCTAAACCTGATTTAACGGTTGTTTCAAACGCCACTCATACATCAACGAGTAAAGGAAAGAGTGTTGTGACGCCAATGAATAATGAATTAAATCGATTAAAATTTGATAGTAATTTAAATAAAGTAATTATTCGCGAACCAAATGAGTATTCTGATGCTCAGGATATTGCGGATTGTTTAAAAGAAAACTATCCAGTTTTTATTAACCTTCAACGTTTAGAAAAATCTCAAGCGAAGCGTGTGGTTGATTTCTTAAGTGGAACAATTTATGCGATTGATGGAGATATCAAACGTGTGGGAACAAATTTATTTTTATGTACACCAAAGAGTGTAGAAACTGAGGGTCAAGTAACAATGAACGAGCCTCATCAAGAAATAGAGGAGTAATAGATATGACATACATCATATTACTATTTAGATCAGTTTTAGGGATTTATCAATTTTTAATGTTGATCTATATTTTTATGAGTTGGATTCCAGAAACTCGCTCGACACAGATTGGACGTGCAATAGGTGCAGTTGTCGAACCGTATTTATCAATTTTTAGAAAAATTATTCCACCGCTGGGAATGTTTGATTTTTCACCGATTGTCGCATTTATCGTATTGGAGTTTGCGATGCAAGGTCTAATAAATATTTTACTATGAATTTAGCTCATTTTAAAAAAGAGGAGCACGGTTTTATAGTAAGGATGGAAGATTTAATCCACCAAGTCTATGAAGGCTATCAACTAAAGACAACGAAATTTTTAACGCCTCGAGAACAGGAAATTGTTCAGATGCTAGTAAATGAGTTTTCTGATGTTGAGGTTCAATGGATTGGTGGATTTAAAAATGCAGAAAGAAAGCGGGCTATATTGATTCCAACTTATCTAAACGACCAAGATTTTAGTTATACAGTCATAGGGTATGAAGTGAGATACGCCCATAAAATGGTGGATCTGAGACACCCTCAAGTATTGGGGACAATCATGTCCTTAGGAATTGAAAGACAGATTATCGGTGATATTTTAATATTAGCAGATAAGAGAATCTTCCTAGCCGTATGTGAGGAGATGGCACCTTTTATTGAGCAAGCCTTAGTCAAGGTTGGAAGACACTCGATTAGTCTGGTGAAGAAAAAAATAAATGAATTAGAGCGTATTGAAACCTATGAAAGACGTGAAATAATCGTTTCATCAATGAGGTTAGACGTTATTGTCTGTGCGTTAACGAAGGAGTCACGTTCGTTTACGTCCGAATCAATCAAGCAAGGCAATATTCAACATAACTTTAAGGTCGAGCAAAATCATTCTAAGGAATGTCACATTGGAGATATGATTTCAATTAAACGTTATGGACGCTATAAACTATTGGAAATTAAATCGCAAACTAAAAGTGGACGAAAAATTGTTATCGTAGGAAAAGTAGTGTAGTTAGGGGGAAAGACATGACACCGGCAGAAATGTTAAAAGTTCAGATGAAAAAATCGTGGGAGAAGTTCTCAGATGAAGAACTTTATCGTGTCTTTTGTTTATTAATTGAACAAATTGAATCGCTAGAGAATCAAAATAAATCTTTAAAAAAAGAAGTTCAACTCATGCAACAGGCTTCTCAATCGCACTTAAAAAATGAATTAGAACAAATTGAAACATTAAAGAACCACGCGAAGCGAGATGCACTTAAAATTATTCAAGAAACAGAAAAAATCTCTAAGGTAATGATTGAACAGGCGATGGAAGATGTAGAAAGAATAATTGATGAAACAGCAATTTTTGAACAACAACAATTGCAAATTAAAGATGAACTGATTGATTTTTTAAATACAAAAGTGGATGACATTCGAAATTGTTTTAGAAAAAACTAAAAATATGTTGATTTTTATATCGTTTTTATTTAAAATGATATACAAATATAGTAAATATGAGCGATGAGTGGGCCATGCTATAATATCAACTTTTTTTCAGCGAGTCGATGACGGTGAAAGATCGGCAAAAAGGATAATATAGAATCATCCAGGAGCTTTCATGTGAATAAAAAGCATGACGTTATCCATGCGATAAATGGTAAGAGGCAGTAAAACTTTTATTTTTTTACTGTGAATTAAGGTGGTACCACGAAACTTTTCGTCCTTAGGTGATGAAAAGTTTTTTTTATTCTCATGAAACTATATAAAAAGATAAAAAGGGGTAATTGTACGATGGAATTAAAAGAAACGTTATTAATGCCTAAAACAGATTTCCCAATGCGTGGGAATCTTCCTAAACGAGAACCACAAATTGAACAAAAGTGGTATGATGAAAAGATTTATCAACGTGTATTAGATAAAAATAAAGATAAAACACCGTTTGTTTTACACGATGGGCCTCCATATGCAAATGGAAATATTCACATGGGTCATGCGATGAATAAAATATTAAAAGATTTTATTATTCGTTATAAAAATATGAATGGTTTTTATTCTCCTTATATTCCGGGTTGGGATACACATGGATTACCTATTGAGCAGGCGTTAACAAATAATAAAAAAATTAATCGTAAAGAAAAAACAGTAGCAGAATTCCGTGAATTATGCCAACAATATGCCTTAGAACAAGTAGAAGGACAAAAAACACAATTTAAACGTCTAGGTGTATTAGGTGACTGGGACAATCCTTATATTACATTACAAAAGGAGTTTGAAGCTGAGCAAATTAAAGTGTTTGGTAAAATGGTGAAAGATGGTTTGATTTATAAGGGATTAAAGCCTATCTATTGGTCACCGTCATCGGAAACAGCACTAGCAGAGGCAGAAATTGAATACCATGATAAGAAATCACCATCTATTTATGTTGCCTTTAAGGTGGTGGATGGAAAAGATATTCTGTCAGGTGATGAAGAGTTTGTCATTTGGACAACAACACCTTGGACGATTCCAGGAAATCTAGCGATCTGTGTCAATGCAGATTTAGAGTATGCGACAGTAGCTGTTTCAGGACGTAAGTTTATTGTTGCTAAAGAGCTTGTTAAATCTTTAGCTGAAGAATTTAATTGGGATAATTATGAGATTGTTGCAACACATAAAGGGTCAGACTTTGAATATATGACCGCAAAACACCCAATTTTTGATCGTGAATCATTGTTAATCTTAGGGGATCATGTCACACTAGAAGCTGGGACAGGTCTTGTTCATACGGCTCCAGGACACGGGGAAGACGATTTTAACGTAGGACGTAAATATAATTTAGAAGTTTTATGTCCAGTTGATCATCGCGGCTATATGACAAAAGAAGCATTGGAATTCGAAGGATTATACTATGAAGATGCGAATAAAGCTGTAGGACAAAAGCTAGAGGAAAATGGTGCGTTACTTGGATTAAAGTTTATTACTCACTCTTACCCACATGATTGGCGTACAAAAAAACCTATTATCTTCCGTGCAACGGAACAATGGTTTGCTTCAATCGAAGCATTAAAGCCTCAAATGATGGAACAAATTAAGGAAGTAAAATGGTTACCATCATGGGGAGAAGTGCGATTAGGAAATATGATTAAGGATCGTGCAGATTGGTGTATTTCACGACAACGTGTTTGGGGAGTTCCAATTCCTGTTTTTTATGCGGAAAATGGTGAGGCTATTTTAGATGAGGCTGTGATTAACCACGTGGCTAACTTATTCCGTGAAAAAGGTTCAAATATCTGGTTTGAGTTAGAGGCTGAAGCTTTATTACCGGAAGGATTTACTCACCCTGGAAGCCCAAATGGAAAATTCAGAAAAGAAATGGATATCATGGATGTGTGGTTTGACTCAGGATCATCTCACCACGGCGTTTTAGTAGAGCGTGGCTTACCATATCCAGCTGATTTATATTTAGAAGGTTCAGATCAGTATCGAGGATGGTTTAACTCTTCTCTTTCAACGGGAGTTGCAATGACAGGAAAAGCACCGTATAAAACTGTTGTGAGTCATGGATTCGTACTTGATGGACAAGGACGCAAAATGTCTAAATCGATTGGAAACACAGTGGATCCATTAAAATTAATTAACACGTATGGAGCAGATATTGTAAGATTGTGGGTAGCCTCAGTTGATTATCAGGCAGATGTACGTATTTCTGAAGATTTAATAAAACAAGTTTCTGAAAGCTATCGTAAAATGCGTAATACATTTAGATTCTTATTAGGAAACTTAAATGATTTTAATCCTGAAACAGATTTATTAGATTATGACTCTTTAAACGAAGTGGATCAATTTATGATGATTCGTTTAAATGAATTAACAGCTGAATTAAAGGCAGCATACGAGGAATATCGTTTTGATGATGTCTTTAAATCAATTAACAACTATATTTCAAATGATTTAAGCGCCTTTTATTTAGATTTTACAAAGGATATTTTATACATTGATGCAAAAGATAGCCACGCACGACGTTCAATTCAGTCGGTATTATACCATCATGTTTGCGATTTAGTACGATTACTTGCACCAGTTATTCCTCATACGGCGGATGAAGTTTATTCATATATTCCAGGAAGCACTGAGGTATCTGTGTACTTAACAGATATGCCGGAGGTTAAATTGTATGAAAATGCGGATGAGGTATCGGCAAAATGGAACCAATTATTAGCCTTACGCCATGACGTATTAAAAGCATTAGAAATTGCGCGTAATGAAAAGGTTATTGGTAAATCATTAAATGCATCATTGCATTTATATCCAGACGCATCGAAGAAAGCATTATTAGAATCATTAAACGCTGATTTAAAACAAATTTTCATTGTGTCTGACTTAGTCATCGAAGAAGGTCAGGCGCCAGATCAAGCGTTACAATTTGATGGATTATCGGTTATCGTCGAAGCAGCAGAAGGGCATACATGTGCACGTTGTTGGTTAATTGTAGATGATATCGATGAAGCGGGAATTTGTAACCGTTGTTCAGAAGTCGTTAATGGATAATTCAGATGGACAATAGCCTTTAGGTTATTGTCCTTTCTATTAATGAATGATAAAGAGGAAAATTTTTGATTATTTTTGCATAAAATGAAGAGAAACTTTAAATAATTTGTGTTATCACGGAGGGGCCATTTTAGCGTCAAGTTCCTTATGTTGTATTTTAGGGGGGATTTATATGGGGAGAAAGATTAAAGGGTTTTCTATTATTTTAATGAGTGTAATTATTGCCGGAATAATAACGGGAATTTTAACTCGAGTAATTGATTTACCGATGAAAGTTGATCATATTTTATCTAGATTTTTAGATCCTCGATTTGGAGGAACAACAAATTTATCGTATGAAATAGGGTCAAATGGGGAATCTATTCATGAAAGCTACTTTACATTGCCGGTAGATACACCTTTTGACGTAAGTGTTGAATTAATTCAAGCGGATGTTATGATTGAAAAATCGAAAAATGGAGAACTAGGAGTTAAAATCAGTACGGATCGTCCAGAGCATTATCGGATGGATAGAACTGACAGGGAACTCGTGATCAAAGAAAAAAAACAACCTTTCATTTGGCCATTTGGTGACATGAAAGAGAAAAAAGCGAAGATTACTATACAGGTTCCTGGTGATACCGTCGATTTTGATTTAGAAACGGTGAATGGAAATGTTTGCTTAGAAGCAGATGGACGAGATTTAAATGTTGAGGTAGTGAATGGACAGATTAGTGTGACTCGTTCTACCTTTAAAGAAGGTGAGTTGGAGCTAGTAAATGGACATATCTTTGTAAACAAGAGTGAATTTTTAACATCTCTTGATTTAGAAGCTGTGAATGGAGCCTTAAAAGTTAATCAAGTTGACTCAGATGAGTTTTCATTTGAAACAGTGAATGGTGAATTTCAATTATCTGACTTAGATGGAGGAAGGTTATCCGCTGAAACGGTAAACGGTGATTTCACTGGAGAAAATCTTTACTTGAAACACTTAGAGGTGGAACAATTAACTGGAAAGTTTACGTTAATTAACGAAAATTTAGATTACCAAATACAATCATTAACACGTTCTAAGACTAGTTCTCAAGATAAAATAGAAGCTAATATTTTAAATATTTATTCAGAATAAGCCTATGATTCATGGTGGAAAAGAAATATCTGAGAAGATGTTGTTCATTAGGCGCTTCCTAAGGTAAAAAGACTGACAGGATCGATAGTAGCAATTTTTCTCTGATCAACAAAAGGTGGTCATAGAGTAGATAGTAAAAACAGAAGAGTTGGAGGTGCCTTAATAAATGCGGGAAACTTATTTAAGTTGGGACGAATATTTTATGGGGATTGCACTCTTATCGGCGATGAGAAGCAAGGACCCTCAAACCCAAGTTGGAGCATGCATTGTTAATAAAAAAAATCGTATTGTAGGAATTGGTTATAATGGATTTCCAAGAGGGTGTTCAGATCAAGAATTTCCATGGGAACGTGAAGGGGATTTTCTAAAAACAAAATATCCGTATGTTGTCCATGCTGAGCAAAACGCAATTTTAAATAGCACTGGAAATTTAAGTGGATGTCGATTATATGTTTCGTTATTTCCTTGTCATGAGTGTGCAAAATATATTATCCAGTCTGGAATTGATGAAATTATCTTTATGAGTGACAAATATGCGAATACGGATAGTACGTTGGCTTCTAAACGAATGTTAGATGCGGCAGGTGTCACCTATCGTCAAATGGGAACAATAGCAGTTTCTATTCAACTCGAATTAAAGGAATAAGATGGACTGAATGTCGAGATATCTCGGTAAGGATTGGGGAATGTATACAAAAAATAAATTGTTTGTTATAATGGTGAAATGTCAAGGTAAAATGAAGAATAAAGGAGTAGTGAAATAAATGTGGCTTTCTTTTTTTATCGTTGTTTCCTCACTAATTATTGACCAATTATCTAAATTTTTAGTGATGAAATATATGACAATTGGTCAATCTATCCCATTAATTGATCATTTTTTATATTTGACGTCGCACCGTAACCAGGGGGCTGCTTGGGGAATATTACAAGGTAAAATGATTTTCTTCTATGTCGTTACAGTTTTAGTCGTCACAATGGTTGTTCTATGGATTAAAAAGTTAGATGTTAAAAAAGAAAAATTGCTTTTAATTGCGTTATCGTTAATTTTAGGGGGAGCCCTAGGAAATTTAATTGATCGTGTGCTTTATCAGCAAGTCACCGATTTTATTAATGTTTATATTTTTGGGTATGATTTTCCTATCTTTAATATTGCCGATAGTGCCTTGTGTATAGGTGTTTTATTAATGGGAATTGATGCTGTTTTAGATGTTAAAAAACGCGGATAACATTAAAAATGATATGAAAAGATAAACGGGGAGGTTATAAAGGGTAGTTTTGCTTTATGGAAAGGACGTGCAATTTATGGACCAAGAAATAGTAATCGTACCAGAGGAGTTAGTAGGTGTTCGACTAGATAAAGTATTAAGTGAATTATTTAGCGATTTATCCCGCTCGTATATTCAACAATTAATTAAGGATAAAAAAGTCCTGATCAATGAAAAAGTGGAAAAAGCAAACTATAAATGCCGTTTGAATGATCAAATCCATCTAACTATTCCCGAACCAGAAGCGTTGGATGTTGTTCCAGAAGACATGGATTTAGATATTGTCTATGAAGACGACTATGTAATGGTAGTGAACAAACCATCAGGTATGGTTGTTCATCCTGCTCCAGGAAGTATGAGTGGAACACTTGTAAATGGATTAATGGCTCAAGCAAAAAATTTATCAGGAATAAATGGGGTTTTACGTCCAGGAATTGTGCATCGTATTGATAAAGATACATCAGGTTTACTCATGGTGGCAAAAAATGACCTTGCGCATGAATCGCTTGTTAATCAGTTAGTGGAAAAAACAGTAACTCGTCGGTATATTGCCCTTGTTCATGGCGAAATTCCTCATGATAATGGGACGGTTGATGCCCCGATTGGCCGAGATCCAAAGGATCGAAAAAAAATGACGGTAATCGAAGGTGGAAAGCATGCAGTTACTCACTTTAAAGTGTTACGTCGCTTCAAAAATTTTACCTTAATTGAATGCCGTTTAGAGACTGGACGCACGCATCAAATCCGTGTTCATATGAAATATATCGGTTATCCTTTAGCTGGAGATCCACAATACGGACCACGTAAAACAATTAGTAGTGAATGGGGTCAATTTTTACACGCAGCAGTTTTAGGTTTTGATCATCCTAAAACCGGAAAGTACTTAGAGTTTTCGGCTGAACTGCCTTCCTATTTTGAAGAAGCTCTTGAGAGCCTTGAAAAATTAGGATAGGTATGGGTGATGATGAGATGACAAATCGAGGTGTGATGAAAGAAATTCGGATAGAAATTCAAAGTGAATTAGCGATGAACATCGTCCATTATTTAATGTCAGAGGAAGGTTATGTGTATGTTGGAAATGAGCGAGATGTTTGGTTAGAAAATTTATCGCATCCAACGGTACAACTCATTTATCTTAATCAGCGGAGTATGTTTAATGAAGAACAAACAACACAACTTTTTAAACAGGTGCATGTGATACGTGCTCGCCTTCGTCGTCGTTATTTAATGGGACGATTAAATGTTCTTATTCTTAATATTAATCCTACACGCCCCCATTTATTAAATGATGATCGCCATTATTTAAAGGTAATTGATATTAATGAAGCGAGTGACTTTAAAAAAAATGTCGAGTTGCAGCAACTTTTTTCTCATTTGCAATCTGCTGAGCTTGAGCAACCCATGGCACAGGTCATGGCTCAGATGCATGAGTCGACAAAAGAGAAGGCACTTCATGTCAAGAACATGTTAATGTTTCAATCACGGGCAATCGTCACGTATACATTTTTAATCGTTTTAACAGCGGTCTTCCTTTTTTTACATCTTCAACCGATAAAGGAATGGCTCGTTCCAATTGCTATTAATTATGGGGCAAAATATAATCCGCTCATATTATCGGGGGATTATTATCGGTTATTAACGCCATCCTTTTTACATTTTGATTTAATGCATCTTCTATTTAACGTGGTATTTATTTATCAATTTGGACGGATGGTAGAGCACGTTTTTGGGTGGTGGCGAATGATTATATTAATGATTGGCTCCGCTATTTTTGGTAATTTGTGTAGTTATGCCTTTGTAGAAGGGTTATCTATTGGTGCCTCTACCGTTGCCTATGGGTTATTAGGAGCGATTTTATTTTTAGGGCTAGAACAGCGAAAAATATTTATGCACTTTGTTCGCACATTAGTGTTTCCTATTTTAATCTTTTCAATTTTTTGGATCATAATTGAGCCGGGTATTGATGTTTATGGACACTTAGGAGGTTTTTTAGGAGGCTTTTTAATCGCAAGTATTTTAGGTGTGCCCAAACAGTCGTATTATATCTCACGTACATTTTTAGCTGGAGCAACCTTACTTATTTTAATCACGGGGCTTTTTAACCGTGGGGCCTATTTAACAAGTCAAACAGATTATAGTACTTATAACCGTAGTGTTATGGCCTATTATTATCAAACCCACCAAATAGAAAAGTTAGAAGTGTTTAAACAGCGTTTAAAACTTGATCCAAATGAATGGGTTCAATAAAAAAAGTTCGCATCGCGAACTTTTTTTATTTTATAATTTTTTTTGTGTTAGCAAAGTGCCATTTTGTTAGGTCCTTAAACTGTTGCGTATTGAGTTGTTGGATAAGTCGACGTCCTGCTACATCAACTGGATCTCCAGCACCTTTAGGTAACTCAAAGTTTAATTTTTTACTCATAATGGACATATATTTGACAAATGAGGCGCGTGCTAAAATAGATGCTGCTGCTACGGCTATATGAACAGATTCACCTTTTTGTATAAAATACAGGTGATCTTTAATGATAGGAGATTGTTTAGGCAGTTGGGTTAAGTATTCAAAATACTTTCTTTCATTAACAAATTCATCCATAATTAAATACTCTGGGTAGGGGTTAAGCGAAGCGGTAAGTTTCAGTAAAGCTTGATTGTGTAAAAAAGCTTTAATTGAATTTGCATTCATTCCCCGGTCTATCATCTCGTTATATTTTTGATTAGGTAGAATAAGAACCTGGTGTTTAATATAGGGTTCGATTTGTTTGGCAAGGTGCAAAATTTCGCTATCTTTTAATGCTTTAGAATCTTTAACTCCCATGTCTTGAAGTTTTTTTATTTGATCCTGCGGGACGTAGGCACAACAAACGACTAATGGTCCAAAATAATCGCCTGTGCCAACTTCATCGCATCCGACGGCACTCATTGTTGCGATTTGTTCGGGAAGTTGTGAGTGTGATATCGTTGTTTTAGGGGTTGATTGAGCAGAAGATCCCCATTGTTTAGCTTCTACTTCAGGTGATTTTCCTTGAAAAACTACTTTTTTACTTAGATAGGCTGTAATTGTACAGTTTGCCGTTTTTGCTTGGAATAGTGTATGGTTAGGAATTTTAACGATATGTTTGCTATAATGCAGGTACATTTTTTCTAATTTTTCTTGAGAAACAGTTAATGTAATAGTGGCCATAGTCTTTCCTGCCTTTCTTCAGTGTCTAGTATGATTTTAACAGAAAAAGGAGATGTTTCCTATGAAAATATAATCTTTTTCCGTAAGGGACGCAGGGCCGGGAATAAAAATTTCAATGAAGTGAAATAATAAAAGAGATTATATATTTTTAATGAGTGGATGTCATCAATAGACATGGCTAGGTTTTTAGGTAAATTTGTGATAAAATAACATCGATAATATATTTGCATTTTTTAGGCAGTTGGAGTGAGATGAATGAAACAAGCCATTCAAATATTAGAATTTCATAAAATTAAACAGACAGTTGAATCATTATGTGCGTCATCACTAGGATTAAAGCGGGTAGCTTTATTAATGCCCTCTACAGATGAGAAGCAGGTAGAGTATACGTTAAATCAATCAGATGAAGCATTAAAGATTATTTTAGCATTGGGTGAGGCTCCGCTCGGGGGTGTAAGTGATATTACGGAACCGATTAAACGAGCTAAAATTTCGGCGTTACTGAGTGCAAACGAACTTTTAAGTATTAGCCGACTATTATATGCCGTTTCTCAACTTAAGGCGTTTTCGGATCGGTTAACAGATATAAAAGTTGAGGCCCCAATTTTTATGTCACAGGTAGACAGTCTAGTCTCACTAAATCGTTTGCAATCAGCCATTAATGATTGTATTGATGAAACGGGATCCGTTTTAGATAGCGCCTCACCTGAGCTGCGTACCATCCGACGAGCGATTCAAGCAACGGAAAGTCGAATTAAAGAGAAGTTAAATCAGGTTGTGGCTGAACGTCGAAATAAATTAACCGATGGAATTGTAACGATTCGAAATGAGCGATACGTTGTTCCCGTGCGTGCGGAAGCTAAAAATACATTTGGTGGAACCGTACATGATCAGTCGTCTTCGGGAAATACGTATTTTATTGAACCAAAAGAAGTGGTGGATTTAAATAATAAGTTACAAGAATACCATGTGGAAGAACGTCGCGAAATTGAGCGTATTTTAAGGGCATTAACAGAAGAGGTTAAAAAGTTTGTGGACGAATTATCTGTTAATGTCGACGTTTTAAGTGAAATTGACTTTATGTTTGCTAAGGGGAAATATGCCCGCCTTATTCACGGAATACGTCCAAAGATGAACCAAAAGGGGATTATACGTCTTGTCGGGGCAAGACACCCGTTGATTGATGCGCGTACAGTGGTCGCAAATGACATTGAAATTGGTGATGAATACACAACAATTGTGATTACCGGTCCTAATACCGGAGGAAAAACGGTCACATTAAAAACGGTAGGTTTACTGACGTTGATGGCGCAGTCTGGACTTTTGATTCCTGCGCATGCTTCTTCACAGTTAGCTATTTTTGACCATGTTTTTGCTGATATTGGTGATGAACAAAGTATCGAACAGAGTTTATCAACCTTTTCTTCTCATATGACTAATATTGTTCGTATTATGGAGCGCTTGACGGTGAATAGCTTAATTCTTTTTGACGAATTAGGAGCGGGAACAGATCCGAAAGAGGGGGCCTCGCTAGCCATTTCTATTTTAGACTATGTAAAGGTCAGAGGAGCAAGGACTATTGCAACGTCCCATTATCCTGAGTTGAAGGCTTATGCTTATGAATGTGATGATGTAATTAATGCTTCCGTTGAATTTGATATTGAAACTTTATCACCTACCTATCGTCTGTTAGTTGGCGTTCCGGGACGTTCAAATGCCTTTGAGATTTCCAAACGTCTTGGCTTAAAAGAGGCAATTTTAGAGGCAGCTCGTACGCGAGTTGAAACAACTAAGACAGAGTTAACGGATTTAATTACTAAGTTAGAGGATCGAGGATTAGAACTTGATCGAGAAATTCAAGGTCTTCAACAGCAAAATCAGGAAGTTGAACAAATGCGCTTAGACTATGAGCGAAAAATTGCTAAATTTGAGGCGGAGCGAGAAAAATTATTAGAGCAAATAAAAAAAGAGGCATTTGAAAATATTCGCCAGGCTAAGGAAGAGGCAGAACAAATTGTCGCTGATTTACGCCAAGCCAAAAAGGCGGCAGACTTGACGATAAAGGATCATGAATTAACAGAGAAGTTAACTGCTTTAAAGGCCTCAGAGGCAAAGCAAGCCGAGCAGTTTAAACGTAAGGCCCGTAACAAGGCTCCATTGAAGCCGGGAGATGAAGTTATGGTACTTTCACTCAATCGTCAAGGGGAATTAATTGAACAAACTAAAAATGGAGAATGGATGGTTCAGCTTGGCATGATGAAGGTAAATATTAAGGCGGATGACCTAGAGTATTTACGTAAATCTGTAAAGAAAAAGGATACGGCTAAAGGTAAAATGATTCATAAGCGTCGAACAGACATAGGGATTCAACTTGACTTACGAGGTGAACGTTATGAAGACGCCATGTTACGTTTAGATAAATATATGGATGAAGTATTGTTAGCGGGATATCAAACGGTGACAATTATCCATGGGCACGGAACAGGGGCTCTCCGTCAAGGTGTTCATAAATATTTAAAACAAAATAAACATGTGGCCTCATTCAGATTTGGTGGTGCTGGTGAAGGTGGAACTGGTGCGACGGTTGTCGAGTTAAAGTAAAAATGAAAAGCTGACTTCAACCCATTGTTGAAGTCAGCTTTTTGAATAAGATCGAGAGAAAATCGGGATTAGAGTTGCTTAGAGAGAAGTAACAACTTTTTATCTTCCTCATATTTATTTTTGTGATAAAAGAGTTCAGCAGTACTGTTTCTAGCTGTACATAAGTAAAGTTCTTTAACATCATTTTGAATCAGTTTTTCCTCAAAGGTTTTTAAAATAAGTGTTCCAATTCCTTTCCCTTGTAAAGAGTTTTTAATGCAAAATTCTCGTAGATAAAAATTAATATGATGATCGTACTGTTCCATACAACCTAAAATTAAGCCGCATAGCTCCCCATCAAAAAAAGCTTTCAAACCGTAAAAGGATTCCACATGAATCATTTGAGATAATCTTTTTTCGGCGGTCTCCGTCGTCCATTGCTCATTCCATGGACTACTATTAAATGTCTCAATAAAGAGTTGGGCTAATTCCTTAATATCTTGGGGTGTTATTTCGGTAAATGTCAACATACGTATTCCTCCTTTTACTTATTGAAATTATTATAAAAACCGCTGAGGAATCTTGTCAAGTATAGAAGAAAATGATAAGTATTTGAGGGTGAGGAACCATTGCCTGTATCTTAAATTAAAGAATTAAAGAGAAGGCGAAGCAATATCAATCTAAAGCTGTAGGATTTACATTTCATCTAATGAATGAGGATAGATTTAAAATATTGTGAGATAATAGGAAAGAAAGTGCAAGGTATTTGTAATTTCATGGGAATATGTTATACTTAATTTTAGAAAGAAAGATAAGAGGAGGAATATAGATGTCAGTTATTCATGCGACAGAAGAGTCATTTGCAAATGAAATTGCAGATGGATTAGTATTAGTTGATTTTTATGCCGATTGGTGTGGGCCTTGTAAAATGATCGCTCCTGTTTTAGACGAATTAGCACAGGAAGTTGAAAAAACAGCGAAGGTTGTAAAAGTTAACGTTGATCATTGTAAAGAAGTGGCAGCAGAATATCAAGTCATGTCAATTCCAACATTAATTTTGTTTAAAGATGGTCAAGCTATTCAACAAACGGTAGGTTTCCAACCAAAAGCTTCATTATTATCATTAATTGAAACAAATAAATAATAAAAAAGAAAAAAGAGGATATACTGAAGAAGTAGCCTCTTTTTTTATGTTTAAACGGAGGGGATAGGGTAAAAGAATAAAATGAAATAGAAAATAAAAAAATTAGCACTTAATTGTTGACAGTGCTAATAGGAAGATATATAATTGTATTAGCACTTGATGATGAGGAGTGCTAAAAGAGGTGTTTACATTGCTAACAGAACGGCAGATATTAGTTTTAAAGGCAATTGTAGAAGAGTTCATACAGACTGCACAACCTGTTGGTTCTAGGGTCCTTTCTAAAAAGGAGGATTTGAATTTCTCCGCGGCTACTATCCGTAATGATATGGCTGATTTAGAGGATTTAGGATTTATTGAAAAAACTCATACATCAAGTGGACGTGTTCCTAGTCAAAAGGGTTATCG
Source organism: Turicibacter sp. St.80E1 (assembly GCF_059728495.1). Taxonomy (NCBI): domain Bacteria; kingdom Bacillati; phylum Bacillota; class Erysipelotrichia; order Erysipelotrichales; family Turicibacteraceae; genus Turicibacter; species Turicibacter sp. St.80E1. The sequence continues at coordinate 1,030,727 of NZ_AP039386.1, forward strand.
TTATTATGTAGATTTTATCATCAATCAAGAACCAATAGAAACGACACCAGAGGTAGGAATATTTAAACAATTGTTAGAACAAAAACAATTTGAGCGCGAAACCACAATTAAAGAAGCGGTGCGTCTCCTATCAAGCTTAACAAATTATACGTCTATTTTACTTGGTCCCTCTAGGGATTACAGTCGGGTGAAAAAAATTCAGTTTGTTCCAATTTCTGCACGCCAAGCGGTATTTGTTTTAATTACGGATCAAGGGCATGTTGAAAGCCGAACAGTTACATTACCTGAAGATATGGACATTGCACGAATGGAGACTATTATTAAGGCGCTCGATGAATTATTAGTCGGTGAATACATCGGTCGGGTTCAAGAAAAATTGACTGAGAGTTTTGAAAATCAACTGCATGATTTCATTTCTTATAAGGAAGAGATTATGTATGCCATGTTACAACTTTTGACTCAGTCATTAAATCAACATAACTATATTTTAAGTGGAAAATCAAATATACTGAAGCAACCCGAATTTAACGATTTAGATAAAGCTTATCATTTATTTAATATGATAGAAGCCGACGAAATTGTTAAAGTGATAGAGGCCGATGAAGATAGCCACCAATTAACGGTCAAAATTGGACAGGAAAATGAGATTAAGGCGATGGAGGATTGTACACTCATTACAGTTCCTTATCAAATTAATGATTATGAATTTGGTAAGATTGCCGTTTTGGGACCCACTCGAATGGAATATCGCAAGATTATTCCTCTGTTAGAACAGGTCGCTCGCATTATGTCTGATTTATATAAATAGGAGGTGGGACGATTGAATAAGGAAGCCCAATCAGTTGAGGAATTAGACGAAACAACTATCGAAGAAAATGAATCAACGTGTTGTCAAGAAAATGAAGAGACAACAGAAGTTGTTGAAGAAGTTTCGGAAACAGAAAGTTTAAAGCAACAAATTGAAGATTTAAAAGATCAATTATTAAGAAATGCTGCTGAGCTTGAAAACTTTAAACGTCGAATGAATGAAGAACGTACACGTGAAATGAAGTATCGTTCCCAATCAATCGTAACAAGCATTATTCCAGCGATTGATAACTTTGAGCGCGCTTTAGCGACAACCGTTGAAGATGAAAGTACAAAAACATTTTTAACAGGCTTTAAGATGATTCACGCTCAACTTGTAGAGGCGTTAAAACAAGAAGGCGTTGAAGTCATCGAAGCAGAAGGTGTGGCTTTCGATCCAACTGTTCACCAAGCGGTGATGCAGGAGTCTGTTGAAGGTGTAGCTTCAGGTATTGTTTTACAAGAGTTACAAAAAGGATATAAGTTAAAAGATCGCGTGATTCGCCCGTCGATGGTGAAAGTAAGCGAATAAAAATAGATTAGGAGGATGAATCTCTATGGGTAAAATTATTGGTATCGATTTAGGAACAACAAATTCATGTGTCTCTGTAATGGAAGGTGGAGAAGCTAAGGTTATTGCGAATCCAGAAGGTTCTCGTACAACACCATCTGTTGTTTCATTTAAAGGTGACGAACGTCAAGTAGGTGACGTAGCAAAACGTCAAGCAATTACAAATCCAAATACAATCATGTCTATCAAACGTCATATGGGTACAAATCATAAAGTGACAATTGAAGGTAAAGAATATACACCACAAGAAATCTCAGCGATTATTTTACAAAACTTAAAAGCAACGGCTGAGGCATATTTAGGAGAGCCAGTAACGGAAGCGGTTATTACTGTACCAGCTTATTTTAACGATGCTGAACGTCAAGCGACAAAAGATGCTGGACGTATTGCTGGTTTAGATGTAAAACGTATTATTAATGAACCAACAGCTGCTGCGTTAGCTTATGGATTAGATAAAACAGATAAAGAGCAAATTATCTTAGTTTACGATTTAGGTGGAGGAACATTTGACGTTTCTATCTTAGACTTAGCAGATGGAACATTCGAAGTTTTAGCAACGGCTGGTGATAATCGTTTAGGTGGAGATGATTTCGACCAAGTAATCATTGATTGGTTAGTTAAAGAATTTAAATCTGAAACAGGTGTTGATTTATCAGCGGATAAAATGGCGATGCAACGTTTAAAAGATGCGGCTGAAAAAGCTAAAAAAGACTTATCAGGTGTAACATCTGTTCAAATTTCATTACCTTTCATTTCTATGAATGCGACAGGGCCATTACACTTAGAAAAAACATTATCTCGTGCGCAATTTGATGCAATGACTGCTCCATTAGTTGAACGTACAATGGGACCAGTTCGCCAAGCATTAAAAGATGCAAAAATGACAGCAAATGATTTAGATCAAGTATTATTAGTAGGTGGATCAACTCGTATTCCTGCAGTTCAAGCGGCAATTAAAAATGAATTAGGAAAAGAACCAAATAAAGGGGTAAATCCTGATGAAGTTGTTGCAATGGGAGCTGCAATCCAAGGTGGAGTCTTACAAGGGGACGTTAAAGACATCTTATTATTAGACGTAACTCCATTATCTTTAGGTATTGAAACAATGGGACAAGTTATGACTGTCTTAATTCCACGTAACACAACAATTCCAACTTCAAAATCACAAGTTTTCTCAACGGCTGCTGATAACCAACCAGCTGTAGATATTCACGTTTTACAAGGTGAACGTCCAATGGCAAGCGATAATAAAACATTAGGACGCTTCCAATTAGGTGATATCCCTGCGGCACCTCGCGGAATTCCTCAAATTGAAGTAACATTTGATATTGATGCAAATGGTATCGTTAATGTTAAAGCGAAAGATTTAGGAACACAAAAAGAACAACGTATTACTATTACTTCGGGATCAGGATTAACAGACGAGGAAATCGATCGTATGGTTCGTGAAGCAGAAGAAAATGCGGATGCGGATGCAAAACGTAAAGAGCAAGCTGAAATTCGTAATGAAGCTGAGCAATTAATTTTTGCTGCACAAAAATCAGTTAGCGAATTAGGTGACGAAGTAACGGCTGAAGAAAAAGCTAATGTTGAATCAGGTGTTGAAGCATTACAAAAAGCATTAAGCGAAGGTAATGTGGATGAAATTAAAACGAAAAAAGAAGAACTTGAAAAAGTTGCTCAAGAATTAGCAGTTCGCGTGTATTCTAAAGCAGCAGAAGCTGCAGGGGCTGCACAAGGTGAAGGAAATTCAGGCGATGATTCAGTTGTAGACGCTGAATACAAAGAAGTATAATAAAAAAGTGAAAAGTCAAAGTCTACTATGACTTTGACTTTTTTTATGATATAGTTAGGAAAGTAGAAGAAGAGGAGGGTAAAGACGTGGCAAAACGTGATTATTATGAAATCCTTGGGGTTTCAAAAACGGCAAGTGATATCGAAATTAAACGTGCATATCGTAAATTGGCAAAACAATACCATCCGGACGTTTCGAAAGAGGAAAATGCGGAAGAAAAATTTAAAGAAGTACAGGAAGCCTATGATGTTTTAAGTGACGAACAAAAACGTGCGGCTTATGATCAATTTGGACACGCTGGAGCTGAAGGATTCGGTGGAGCCGGTGGCTTCGGAGGATTTGGCGGATTCGGTGGAGCCGGAGGCTTCGAGGATATCGGGGATATTTTTGAAAGTATGTTTGGAGGAGGCTTCGGAGGATTTGGTGGCGGAGCCGGCCGCCGAAATCCGAATGCTCCACAACGAGGAAATGATTTACAACAATCGATTACTATTTCTTTTGAAGAGGCAGCCTTTGGTGCAACAAAAGAAATTTCAGTGACACGTGAAGAAGAGTGTACAAAATGTGGTGGAAGTGGTGCTCGCTCAAAAGATGATATTGAAACATGTACAAGATGTAACGGTAGCGGACGTGTAACAGAAGTCCAAAATACTATTTTAGGACGAGTTCAAACACAAAGTGTTTGTCCGGATTGTCACGGAGATGGTAAGAAAATTAAACACCGTTGTGATGCTTGTCACGGACGTGGAACAGTCAATAAAACAAAAACAATTGAGGTTAAGGTTCCTGCGGGAATTGATGATGGACAACAAATTCGCCTAAGTGGTCAAGGAGAGGCAGGTAGAAATGGTGGTCCAAGCGGAGATTTATATGTTGCATTCCGTGTTTTACCACATGACTTCTTTGTCAGAGATGGCTATGACCTTCGATGTGAAATTCCAATTTCATTCTCTCAAGCAGCCCTAGGTGCCGAGGTTGAAGTACCAACCTTAAACGGTAAGGTCGCGTTGAAAATTCCAGAAGGAACACAACCAGGAACAGAATTTAGGGTACGTAATAAGGGAATTAAATACATTAACCGTGAGATGACAGGTGATCTTTACGTTAAAGTAAAACTTGTTGTTCCAAAGAAATTAAATCATCGTCAAAGAGAACTATTGAATGAATTTGATCAGTTAGAGGATAAAACAGGGTCAATTTGGGATCGATTAAAAAAAGCTTTTAAATAAGTGAAGGGGTTGTGAGATAATGATCTTGCAACCTCTTTTTTAAGCGATGAATGACAAAATTTTATGTTTAGATTATTTTATGATATAATAAAAAAATATAAAAAGTGGCTAGAATGTTATAAAATGATTGTAAGTGATACTAGCTCAATAATTTGAAATAGAGGTGAAGTAATGAACTGGTTGGAATTAAGTTTTCATACGAGTCATGAATCTTACGATTTAGTCAGCAATATTTTTATTGAAGCTGGTTCAAAAGGGGTTCTAGTTGAGGACTCTCATACATTAACAGAGGCGCATGAAGATCAATTTGGTGAGATTTATCGTCTTAATCCCGATGATTATCCGAAAGAAGGGGTTGTTATAAAGGGATATCTTGCCGTAACTCCTGATATCGAGCATCAATTAGAATATGTAAGGACGCAATTATTAAATTTAAATGAATCGCAACAACTCCTTCAAATTCGTCAGTTAGATGAGGAGGACTGGGCCAATAGTTGGAAAAAACATTATCAACCTATCGAAATTACGGAGCGTTTAGTGATTAAACCGTCATGGTTAGAACCAACAACTGATCCTAATGTAGTTGAAATTATGTTAGATCCAGGTATGGCTTTTGGTTCTGGAACCCACGAAACTACACAGCTTTGTTTAGAGTTAATTGAAGAGTATGTTGATCAAAATCAAGTGGTCGTAGATGTTGGAACCGGATCAGGAATTTTGGCGATTGCAGCTTCTAAATTAGGTGCAAAATCAGTGTATGCGGTGGATTTGGATGCGATGGCTGTTATTCGAGCGAAAGAAAATGTTGCATTAAATCACTGTCAAAATATATGTGTTGAAAAAAATAATTTAATTGATGGTGTAAATGCACTAGATGAAAAACCGACGCTTATGGTGGCTAATATCTTAGCGCCAATTATCATTGGAATGTTAGCTGATGTCAAAAAAGTTTTACCATCTAATCGTCCTTTTATTTGTTCGGGAATCGTTGAACATGAGAAGGAATTGGTGGTTGAAGCATTAAATCATCATCAATTTAAGATTTGTCAAATTAAAGAAAAAAATGGTTGGATAGCGATTGTGGCTATGCCTCAATCAGCCTAAAATTATAAAAAATTAGCTGTTGGAGGATGTAAGATGCAACGTTATTTTTTGAAAAATCATCAATTTCATGATCAAATGGCGGTTATTACAGGCGATGATGCGCACCACATTTCTAGAGTTATGAGAATGGGGTTATCAGATCAAGTTATTATTTGTAATGAGGACAAAGTCTGTTATTTATCGACAATAGAGCAAATGGATGGACAAGAAATTAAAGTTAAATTAGACTCAAAGGTAGCATCGGAAACAGAATTACCCATTGATGTTACTATTGCTCAGGGGTTGCCAAAAGGTGATAAGTTTGAATGGGTTATCCAAAAGGCTACCGAGTGTGGTGCTTTTGCGTTTATTCCTCTGATCATGGATCGCTCAGTGGTGAAATTGGATGAGAAAAAGTCACTGAAGAGACTAGAGCGTTGGAATAAAATTGCGAAAGAAGCGGCCGAACAATCGCACCGACAGATGGTGCCTGAAGTATTTCCTCTTCATTCATTAAAACAATTAATTGCGAAAGCCTCGGAGTATGATGTTTGTCTGTTTGCCTATGAAGAAATTGCTAAACAGGGACGTTTATCGCAATTAAAACAGTCATTAACCGAAATTTCACCAGGTGAAAAAATGTTAGTCATTATAGGGCCAGAAGGTGGAATTAGTGAAAGCGAAGAGCGATTGCTCATTGAGTCCGGATTTAAACCTTGTGCATTAGGAGCACGTATCTTAAGGACTGAAACAGCTCCTATCTATGTGATGAGTGCTATCTCTTATGCATTAGAACTTTAACTAACAACAAGAGAAGAGAAAGGATTGATGTGGATGCCAACTGTAGCATTTCATACGTTAGGATGTAAAGTAAACCATTATGAAACAGAAGCTGTTTGGGAATTATTTAAAAACGAGGGATATGAGAAGGTAGATTTTAAAGAAGTAGCAGATGTTTATATTATTAATACATGTACGGTTACTAATACCGGGGATAAAAAGAGTCGTCAAGTGATCCGACGCGCTATCCGCCGCAACCCTGAAGCTGTTATGTGCGTTATGGGGTGCTATGCGCAGACCAAACCTAAAGAAATTATGGATATTGATGGTGTAGATATCGTCATTGGTACTCATGGTCGCGATCAAATCCCAGCCCTTGTACAAAAATACCGTGAGGAACGTCAGCCAATTTCACATATTCAAAACGTTTTTAAAGTCGATGGTTTTGAAACATTGAATGTTACACAGTTCTCAGATCGTACACGTGCGACCTTAAAGATTCAAGATGGATGTAATAACTTTTGTACATATTGTATTATTCCATGGGCGCGTGGAACGGTTCGTTCACAAAAACCGGAAGTGGTTATTGATCAAGTGAAACAACTTGTTGATCATGGACACTGCGAGGTTGTGTTAACGGGAATTCATACCGCAGCGTACGGGGAAGACTTAGAAGATTATAGTTTTGGTCAACTATTAATGGATCTCGTAGAAATTGAAGGACTTAAACGTATTCGTATTTCTTCGATTGAGGCTTCAGAAGTAACCGATGATGTCATTGAAGCGATGAAAAAATCGGATAAAATTGTTAACCATCTTCACATGCCAATTCAAGCGGGCTCAAATGAAATTTTAAAAGGGATGAAACGCCCGTATACATTAGCTGAGTTTGAAGAAAAAGTGGCGGAATTAAGAGAGTTATTTGATAATTTAGCTATTACGACGGATGTTATCGTTGGTTTCCCAGGTGAAACAGAAGAATTATTTAATGAAACATTAGAAACAATTAAACGTATTGGTTTCTCAGAGCTACACGTCTTTCCTTATTCTGTGCGTAATGGAACACCTGCTGCACGTATGGAAAATCAGGTGCCTGAGTTAGTTAAATCAATGCGTGTTAATCAATTATTAGCTTTAAGTGAACAATTAGCTAAAGAGTATGCTAGTTCGTGTGAAGGAGAAGTATTACAAGTCATTCCAGAAGAAAAGTCGCATACAAAAGAGGGATATTTGGTTGGACATGCAAGTAATTATGTAAAAGTAGAGTTTAAGGGAGAAACTCATTTAATTGGGGAGGTTGTCCCTGTTAAAGTTGTGAAAGCGGATTATCCGATCTGTCAGGGTGAAATAGTTGTTAATGAGGGGTGAACATATGAATATTAAATTATTATTTGATGTAGACTATGATTTAGAGATAATGGGAATCGAGACTGATAATCGACGAGTTAAGGCAGGCGATTTATTCGTATGTATTAAAGGGTATACAGTCGATGGTCATCAATTTGCTAAGGCGGCAGAAGATGCTGGAGCAGTGGCGATTGTAGGTGAACATTTAGTAGAAGGGGTAACGATTCCCCAAATTATTGTGAAAGATACAAAAGTAGAATTACCACGTTTGGCTCACTTAATGTTTGGAAAGCCTACAGAGAAACTCGAATTATTTGGTTTAACCGGAACAAACGGGAAAACAACATCAGCCTATATTTTAGAGCATTTATTAACTGGATTTGAAGGGCATGTTGGCTATATCGGAACAAATGGAATCCGTTATGCAGATACCTTTTTAGAACCGAAGAATACGACACCAGAACCATTAAGTTTACAGCGAACATTTTATGACATGGTAGAGGCAGGGGTAAGAAATGTTGCGATTGAAGTTTCGTCGCATGCATTGGAGCTCCATCGCGTTGACTATTGTCAATTTAAAGTCGCTCTGTTCACTAATTTAACGCCGGAACACTTAGATTTTCACCCGACAATGGATGAGTACTTTGAAGCAAAATATAAATTATTTACGATGTTAAAACCGGATGGGTATGGGATTATTAATATAGATGATGTTTACGGGAAAAAAATAGTAAAACGTCTTGAAAAGGATGGAATCTCTTACTATACATTTGCGATTAATACGGAGGCAGATTTCAGGGCATTAGATGTTAAGATGACAACTTCAGGTACGACGTTTACCTTAGCTACTCCTGAGGGAACGTACCCGGTGAAGACACCATTACTTGGTATATTTAACGTGCATAATGTATTAGGGGCCATGGCATCTGCATATTCAGCGGGAATGCCACTACAGCAGGTGGTTGATTTAATAGCAACGTTAACTCCAGTCGATGGACGAATGGAATTGATTAATGAGGGTCAGGATTTTACAGTTATCGTTGATTATGCACATACGCCTGATGGAGTTGAGAAGGTATTAGAATTTGTGAATGATATTAAGAAAAATTCAGTGAAAGTCGTCATTGGTTGTCCGGGAGATCGTGATCGAACAAAGCGCCCTGTTATCGCTAAGTTATCAGTAGATTATGCAGATGATGTTATTTTTACGACCGATGATCCTCATTCGGAAGATCCTGTCGATATTTTAAATGAGATGACTGAGGGAATAGATCAACAAACCTATGAGGTTATTGTTGATCGAATAAAAGCAATTGAGGCTGCAATTAATAAAGCGAAGAAAAATGATATTGTATTAATTGCGGGGCGTGGACATGAAAAGTTACAGTACTGGAAAAGCGGGAATATTGAACTTGATGATCGAGAAGTAGCTAAAACAATTTTACGCAAACGATTAAATATCGGATAGAAAAAAAGACCTACACGTTAGTAGGTCTTTTTTTAGAATTAATGTTTTTTATTACGTAATTTTTTCTTGAATTTTTTGAATTCTGGAAGGAGTTTAGTCCAAATCCAATACCCTAATGGTGAAATAACGTAGTCAAACTCGCCGATGAATTCGGTAAACTCCCCACCAAATCCCTTTTTAAATCGGTAAAGTCCATATAAGGGATCAGACTCATCTGTCTTACCACTAATACCAAAAAAGTCATAAATTTCATATCCAGCCTCTTTAGCTTCGGTGAAAGCAACCCATTGAATATCGTAGTTTGGCATAAACTCGCGATAAACATTATCACTTGCGCCGTATAAGTACCATGATTTATTACCAAAATAGGTTGTAATAATTCCCGACATGGTGATACCTTCTGGATGTTGATCGTATAATTTCTTTAATTCTTCCTGTTGTTGAATGAGGTTTTTTTGTTTATTTAATTCAGGTTCAAGTTTATTTTGAAGTTTAATTCGCTTCTTTTCTGTTAATTCTTCGTTATCTAATTGAACCTGCAAATTTTGAATCGATTTCTCTGTGAGATTTAACTCTTGTTTAATACTCGTTAGAGCTTGTTCAGTATTTAGTTTAGCTAAATAAAGTTTACACATTCCGCTTGGGGCAAGCGTATCGTACATATCTTCAAAGTAAGTAAGAGGACGTGTTAAGAATCCGTCTCGTTCACCTGTAACGCGCATGATGGATTCAAATGTTTTTAAATCTTCGCGTGTCCCCTCAATAATTTCAATTCCTTTTTTCTGGGCCACTTTGATATTATAACGTGTTTTTGATTGACACCCTTTTAGAAGATCTTTTGTTGAGGGTGTTAAGTCTAATCGAAAGGTGTATCTAGGTTGTATACTTGAATCAAAGTCTTGTGTAAATCCAAGATGACGGTATCCTAAATCAATGAGATGTTGAACAAGTTGCTGATTATCGAGTCCACCTTGGATCTTTTCACCATCAACCGTACGGTCAATATATTTAATATCAGGATCAATTTTAATGAAAATAGCTTTTTTCTGTTGAGCATACTGTTTCATGGATTTGGTAAAAGTTTCTACAAGTTGTTTTTGACTGAAGTCGATTAAGTATCCTCGGGGAATGTAGATAAATGGACGCTTAATGAGAGGAAGTTGTCGAAGTAAAACAAGGGCCCCAGCAACTAGTTGACCATTCTCGTCTTCTAGTCCAACGGTATCGAAAGACCAATCGGGTGACTTTGATTTAAAAACTCCCCATTCGTAACTTTGTAAAAAATGATTTTTTTGATGTTTAGCAGCAAATGCATTGAAACGATCAGCCGGTATATTCGTTATAAATTTCATAAAACTCCACCTTTAATAGTTTAATTGTTTACTAGTAATTAGTTTACTATAATTGTCAGTAATTATTATAACATAAAATAGATAAAATCATTTTAATGAATTTATTTTGTTTTGTTTACAGACGACGATATATGTAGTATAATATTACTGTTAATCGTAGCGAAGCGGAAGGAGGGTTAGTGGTGGCTAAAACTGTAGTTCGAAAAAACGAATCATTAGATGATGCATTACGTCGTTTTAAGAGAGAAGTATCTAAAGTAGGTACCCTTACTGAAGCTCGTAAACGTGAATATTACGTTAAACCGAGTATCAAACGTAAACAAAAATCTGAAGCAGCTCGTAAAACAGCTAATAAGCGTAACAAATACTAATATTTAAATAGGTGATTTCAGTGGCATTACTCGATCAATTAAATGCTGATATGAAAGAGGCTATGAAGGCGAAACAAAAGGATCGCTTATCAGTCATTCGTATGTTAAAGGCATCTTTACAAAACGAAGCTATTCACCTAGGGGTAGCTGGATTGAATGAAGAACAAGAGTTAACTGTTCTATCACGTGAAGTGAAGCAACGTCGAGATTCTTTAAAAGAATTTAAGGCGGCTGATCGTGAAGATTTAGCAGAGAAAATCGAGCAAGAGTTAGTGTACTTAAACGCTTATTTACCAGCGCAACTTACTGAGGAAGAAATCAAACAAATTATATCTGAAACAGCTAAAAAGATTAACGCAATCAATCCATCTGACATGGGTAAGTTGATGGGTGCAATCGTTCCTCAAACAAAAGGACGTGCAGATGGTGCCCTAGTAAGTACATTAGTGAAAGCTTACTTAAACCAAAAATAAAACACACATCTTTGTGTGTTTTTTTTATATTAAAGGAGAATAACGATGAAAAAACGAATTTTAATATTAGTGATGTTTTTCGCTTTATTTACTGGTTGCTCTCGTTTACCTAGAGAGTTTTCATGGGCTGATTATAAAGGGACTTATGTTGGAAACAATTCAGCAGTCGGTACCATCCTTAATAAATTGCCTGCTAATGAGTATTTAACGGGGTTTTCTTTAAAGACAAATCAGCCTCCATATGAAATAACAATTGCGTATAAAGATTTTCAGTACACAGATGTTAAAATCGGTAAGAAAGAGGAAAAACAAGTTTCACAAGAGACCGTTTTAAAAGGAAATGCAGTTGTGTTATTTTCGCTTATTGAAAATGTGGATGCTATACACTTTGATCTTGAGGATCATAATGTTATTTCGTTTAGTCGTCATGAATTGGTTGGAGAGTTTGAAGACTTTGATCAATTCATACAAAATGATTCATCGATGCAAAAGTTGTATAAGGCAACAAATTGAGTTTTGATTACCTCTTATAAGGGAGTAGATGATTTTTAAATTATAATTATTGATGATGTTTTATGCTCGTTAGATTAATTGTTATGGATCAATCAACTTTTGTTCATATAATAGGGACTACTCTCAATTCTGTTCTTTTTGGTTCATAGACGTTTGCCTTCGAATCTGTCGACTTCCTTTGAGGTAAAAACCTCGGGGGAACGACAGATAAAATGAAGCAATCGAAGCGAAGATAAGCTTATTATTGTTATTATTTTCATAAAACGAACGAATAAAATAGGTTGATGAGGTATAAAATAACAATATTAGTCCCGTTTAACGGGTTTATCGTTTAACTATAGTAGAATCTAAATGCTTTTAGAATGTCGTTGCTTTTAGAAGTTTGTGGCGTTTATCGTTTAACTATAGTAGAATCTAAATTTTACAGTAATGCACGACCGAGATATTGAGTTCATGGTTTATCATTTAACTAGAGTAGGAGTTAAATTTTTGTTTAGATGGCCATCTCGCTTGGCTTCAGTGGGGGCATTACTTGAGCGTGTGGGGGATTAATCAAAATGATCGGTTACAATGGAAAATAAAAAAAGATGCTTCAGAGGGAGCATCTTTTTGATGTTTAAAAGGAGATTTTATTTTTTTGTGGTCTTTTTTAAAGGTCCTGTCCAATTTGTTAATCCGCCTTGAAGTTGATAAATGTTTTCATATCCTTTACCATAAAGGACAAGAGCGGCACGTTTACAAACTTTTCCTTTTTCACAGTATAAGTAAATAGGTAAATCGCGACGTAATTTTCCAGGGTTACGTGTTAAATTAACGAATGGAATATTACGAGCCCCATTGATATGTCCAGCATCAAATTCCTCTTTTTTGCGTAAATCAACGAGTTGTCCTTTACGCATATTTTCTACAAACTCTTTTTCTGATAGAAGGGTTACGGCTTTTTTTGATTCGCGGCGTAACATAATCCATAATCCTAAAGCAATACCTAAAAGAATCGCAACAATAATTAAACTCCAATTCATGATCCAAACCTCCTTATCTTTTAATCTATAATAATATTTTACAGAATTTTTTATTAAAAATAAAGCCCTATTTTACCCAGTTATTTTGAGAAGCGATTTGCGCGTGTTATCGTTAAAAAAGACGCCGACAACGTCTTCTAAATGGGTGGAATTTGATCTTAAAATGATCATGATATGAAGAAAGTCTCTTATTTGTTGAGAAGAGTAGGAATCTTTTAAAAAAAGAAGGGTAATTAGGGGGAAAAAGGGGAGCATAGCATAGACAATTTTTTGATAAATGTTATAATTAAAAAGGAAATGTCAATTCTAAAAGTAGATGTAATTTGTATCGTGTGCAAGGAGGATTTTTATGATTTCAACAAACGATTTTAAAACAGGAATGACGATTGATTATGAAGGAAACTTATTCCAAGTTATCGAGTTCCAACACGTTAAACCTGGTAAAGGACAAGCATTCGTACGTTCAAAATTACGTAACTTACGTACAGGGGCTGTCATTGATAATACATTTAATGCCGGTGAAAAAGTAAAACGTGCGCATATCGAAAAAGCAACTATGCAATTCTTATACTCAATGGGTGACGAGTATGTTTTCATGAATAATGAAACATATGAGCAATTAGAAATTCCAGTTGCACAATTAGAAAAAGAGAAAAACTTCTTAGTTGAAGGAATGGAAGTTAAAATCAATACATTCAATAATGAAATTTTAGGGGTAGATGTACCTGAAAAAGTAACTTTAGAAGTTGTTGAATGTGAACCAGGTGTTAAAGGAAACACAGCTTCTAATGCAACAAAAAGTGCAACAGTTTCAACAGGATACTCATTACAAGTTCCATTATTCGTTGAAGTTGGGGATAAATTAATCATCAATACAAACGATGGACGTTACGTTTCTCGTGGGTAATTAATGCTTTTTTCTCTGTCAGTCGTCTCGTATACGCTGGTAAGGGATGAAACCATTGAAATTACAACATTTAAAGACTTTAAGGATCTAAGCCCTTAAAGTCTTTTTTTTATGCATATTTGCACTTTTACCCCGCATGTATCCCAATCAAATTATTTTATTAGCCATAATTTTAAGGGGTGAATTTTTTCAATTTCTGAATCGATTATTTTTGTAGTTAATACGCTAAACGATAAAGGAGAAGCATTCCCGCTTTTAGATGGCCGTTAACCTAGCGACAGAATGAGTGGACGATGTTTAGCGGGAAGGGTCCTGTAAGGAGATGAAAGTTTAGTTGAAGCAGTGTTATTTATTAGCAATGAATCATCTGATTTAATAGTGCCCCCTTCATTACTAAGCGTTAGTATTTCAGGTCATTTTAAATCATTTAGAAAATGGTCGTATCATTTCCACAATGCATTTAGTTTTTTTATGGGCCGAGTTATTTGAAAATGAAGGGGTAAGACCCGCTTTCATAAATGGATCTACTTTTCGTTCACAGCTAGTGTTGATGAAGGTTTCAAAACCTTATCGATATCAAGAGACAAAAAAGAATTTCAACAAGAAAGGTAAAACAGCTGATTTACGGACATAAAACAGGAGTTATTTCTTATTGAAATCCTAAACGATATTAATTATAGCGTGTTTAATAAGTGACACCGGCTACTTTTACGAAACAAAGGGAGCTATTTTTTATTGATGGTTAGGCTAGATGGATGCGACGTTGAGTTTTTTTATGTTAGGTTATAAAATTTGTTCGTGGTCCGCTAAAAGCTGTTTAAATTCTTCGATATCTTCTTGAGGTGCTTTATTTTAATAAATAATCGTGTGGCCGATCGTTGCTTTAAATCATTTGAATACTCTTTATCTTTGAGTTCCTAGCGTTTGTTAGCTCCTTTTTGTTTTTTGAAAATAGGTGATTTAATGAAGTAGCGATGTAAAATGCCGTAGGGATTTGTTTTTATTTTAATGACTGGCGTCGCTCGTGGATAACTTCCTCTAACATCTCTAAATCTTCTAATGTTGCCTTATTCTTAATGAAGCTTTTAGCTGCAGATTTACCTCGGGTGTAATTCGCCTTCTCGCGGTTGGCCTCATTCCATTTTTTTATCGCTTTTAATTGTGACTCACTCGTTTTTTTCTCCAAAACGGTACACCTCCTTAATTTGTAATGACGAAATAGAGTAGCAGTAATGAAAGGATAAACACCAAAAGCCACCAAATCAGTCGAATAAATGCATATAAACAACTTAACAGGGTGGGGGAGTCGGTTTGGTCGCGGTTGGCCTCATCCCCTTTTTTTATCGCTTTTAATGGTGACTCATTCGTTTTTTTCTCCAAAACGGTGCACCTCCTTTAATTTGTAATGACGAAATAGAGCAGCAGTAATGAAAGTATAAATACTGAAAGCCGCCAATCAGTCGAATGAATAGAAATACATATTTTAACCTCTTGGGTGTGAAGGAAATTTATAATTTCTAATGTTAGATCGAACCAAATGAGTGGATTAGTAAAACTTTTCTCTTGAGAGATAAGAGATTGACTCATAACGTTTGCTATTGTTTCATTCCTCTTAAACAAACGCCTCTTACACTAGTAGTATTGCTAGTCGCGTTTAATTTATGTACGTTCAGTTTAGCGAGGCTAATCAAAATAAAAATCTTATGAGTGGATAGGATTGCTTTTATTTTTTTGTTTACCATAAATGGATGATCTCATCGGTCGGTTTGTTGGATCGGTTTTTTTACAGGGAGAGACTTTTATGATGATCTGGGGAGGCGATTTTGAAGTACGGGAATAATTAAGTTGTTGAATTAAAGAAGAAGGGGCCGGATTATTTTTTAACTACCGCTTGAGGGGGACCAAGCGGTAGTCGTATTTTCTCGACATTACATGGGAAGTAGGTAAGTTTTCTTGTCTTTTTCTGACTTGGTGGATAAATATTGAAGAGAAGTAGGAAAAGAAAATGTGTTTTATCGGTAGAAAGTTTCATTTTTTAAGGGGATGCTGCATAAAGTTAACTAGCAAATTCTCACGAAAGGATAGGTGTAATGAACATGCCAATGGTTGATGTTACAGGATTACTAAGGTTTGCAGGAGTGGCTTTTCTGCTTGGATTTGTTGCGTTATTTTTCAAAAAATTTGATGTGGGGAAAGAGATTAGCGATTTGGTAATGTTGGCCGGATACGTGTATATGCTCGTTTTTATCGTCCAATTAATTGAAGTTTTAATGACGAGCTTACGAACAATCTTTATGTTGTAAAGGAGGGGGCCGTCATTGACATTGTTAAAGTACTCACACTTGTTATTGGATGCGCCATTATGTATTTATTGTTAAATGAAGTTAGTTCTAAATACGCCAAGTGTTTTAGTTTAGTTCTATTGACGTATTTTTTTATGATGGCCTTGCAACTTTTATCAAGTATTATTGGTCAAATTACAAATGTCTTTCTTGACTTTAATATAGGGCAGCAATACGTGACGATTATTATTCGGTTAATCGGAATTGTTTATTATGCGGAGTTTGTAAGTTTTTTGCTTGCAGAAACGAGCCTTGGAAATGTCGGAAAAATGTTTGAGTATATCGTGAAACTTTATTTAATAGGATACAGTTTACCGATGATTATTAAGTTATTTGAGCTTATTTTATCGGTTGTCTAGTAAAATAGATGGACTAGGAGGGGGAGTAATGGATGCAGCAGAATTTGATCTATCGACATTTGAAAATATATGGTCTGAAATCTATCAACAGTATGATTGGTTGATGGATGCCGATTATTTAGATAAAACAAATTTATTAAAAGTTGAAAATTTTAATTTGGTTGGTTTTTTTCAATCGTTAGGTGACTACGCGTTGCATGAATTAACAACCGGATTTACCCAGTTTAAAAGTATTTTAATTTTTTTAATCATCATCGCCCTTTTTCAAAATATTCAATCTACTTTTTCAACAAAGTATGAGAAAGTAACGAATATTGTTTTAAAACTGATCTTAATGGTTCAATTATTTCAACTCTTCATTTTTTATCATGATTACGTCTTAGATATTTTAACGAGATATATGAACATTGTGGTCGCTATTTTCCCGATGCTGCTCTCATTGATTACCATTACGGGGGCGCTTTGGAATCAGACGTTATTTAAACCTGCGGTGGTATTTTTAATCAATGCATCGTACTTTTTTATTAATGCCATTAGTCTTCCACTCACAGTTATTGGAACGATCTTTGGGTTTATTAATCAGATTAATGTAGAGGATTTATACGGTCGATTAATAAGTTTTGTTAATAAAGTAGCTTTGTGGACATTAGGTGGGTATTTCGCCTTTTTCTTGGCGCTGATGTCTATTCAGAATATGACACTAAGTTTTGCAGACGGATTGTTCTTTAGAACCACGCAAAATTTAATGAATCATATTCCAGTCATTGGAACACGCTTTACAGATACAATCGTTTCAGTTGTATCAACGCTATCTATCTTAAGAAATAGCGTGGGGCTTTTGGGTGTTATTACACTAGTGGTCGTTGTTAGTTTTCCGATCATTAAAGTAGGAGTCAGTCTGATTCTTTTTCGATTGCTAACTGGAGTCATTCAACCGATTGTAAGTAAAGACTATATTAAAATTTTAGATGTCTTTAATACGGGTCTTATGAACTTGTTAGTCATTATGATCATTATCGGGGTCATGTTTATTTTCACGTTCTTCATTATTTTATACAGCTCAAATATGATGCTATTAACGAACTAATTCTATGCGACAAGTTTTGAGGAGATGGGAAAAGATATGCTATATGAATATGCAAAACAGATTATCGCCATGTTTTTCTTGATAGCTATTGTCAATTTATTGGTGATTCCGGCTTCGTACAAAAAAATAATTACGTTTTATCTTCACTTTTTTATCATTGTTATCATTTTAAAGCCGGTGATTAGTATAATGAATAATGAGGTGACGTCACTCATCGATTCAGTTTCCTTTCTTGATGAAGGGAAGTTTGATGAATCCATTCAGTATTATCAAGGATTGATTGAAACTGATTTATCTCAAATGACATTGAGTGAGATGGAGGCGCGGGTTGAATCCTCAGGTGAAAAGTGTGGAATTCAAATCTTAGGGTTTGAATTTGGTGATGTACTCACACTAGAGATGGCCAAGACTGATTCAGAGTCTAAAACGTGTATGCTCAATCAGCTTGGTCTGAAGCAAGAGGATGTTATCTTTAAAGGAGGGGATTGATGGAAAAGAAGCGACAATATGAGGGAAGGAGTTCCGAAGATAGGAGGTAAAAGAAGTGGAAGGGAAGCCATCAACTAAACCGGGCCGCATAAGCTCGGGGTTAAAAAAAATCATGGCTGACGTTGGACCACTGGGAATCATCATGTTTCTTGGCGCCGCATTTGTGGTGACGTCTTTACTCAAAGATGATATGGGATCATTGGGTTCTCTGGCTAACAATCAAGAATCTTCGGCACAAACATCCGTCGAAGTAAAACACAAAGAACAGATCACAGCTTTATTTGAATCAATAGAAGGAGTAACGGTAGATAGTATTAATATCTCATATAAATCAGTCGCAGACACTTCTTCAGCTCTCTTTTCAAGTAGTCAAGAGACGGTTTCAAATGGCGTGGTGATCGTCTATCAAGGAACGATAAAGGCACCATATGATGTAACACATGCCATCAGCTTATTGCTTGACGTTCCAATTCATCAAATTACATTATTAAAAGCATCTGAACTATAGGGGGAAATTAAAATGAACAAAAATTCATATGTAACAGCAGCATTATTCGTGGTTTTCGTATTATTAACAGTTTTCTACGTAAGCATTGGGGATGGAACAGAAAATGATGCAAAAGTAGGATCAACATCAGCTGTTCCGCAAGCAAATTTAGAAATGAAAGAAACAGACGCTCAATCAGCAGAAGAGTTAACAGCAAAAGAAGATGGAAAAGAAGTAAAAGAAACAAAAGAAGCAAAAGGAACAAAAGAAGAGAAAAAGGATGAAAAAACAAGCTCAATTCAAATTCAACGCTCAGAAGTTAAAAAGGCAGAGAGTGAATTAGTTGCACAATTAAAATCAATCATTGCAAGCAAAGACTCTGATGCAACAGAAAAAAGCGAAGCTAAAGATGATTTAGACAAAATTACAAAAGATACGCAACATCAAACGGTACTTGAATCTTTAATTAAAGCTAAAGGATATGATGATGTTTTAGTTCGTACAAATGAAGAAACAGTTCAAGTTTTCTTAGAGGGGACAGAGGAGCCAACATTAGAGCAAACAAATGAAATCATCATGATGGCAAAAACTGAATTTGCAACAAACCCAGATGTACACGTAGAGTTCAAATCAATTAAATAGGTATCGTTAATGGTAGGTGATTTGAAAACCTTAACCGTTAAAAATAACTAAGGACTCTTAGATATGCTAAAAAGAACCTTCACTTGTTTTCAAAACAGTAAAGGTTCTTTTTTTGGTGGTAAAGACATAAAAAAAAAGACCCAATTTGGCCAGAGAACAAATAAGGTCTTTTTTTACCATGTTTAAGTGATAATGAATCGGTTTTTCAACCGATTAACAATTATCCTAAAGCGTTGATTTTTTTGCTTAAACGTGATTTTTGACGAGCTGCGAAGTTTTTGTGGCAAATTCCTTTTGCAACAGCTTTGTCTAATTTTTTGTTAGCTGTATTGTAAGCTTCTTTTGCAGCCTCAACGTTTTTAGTTTCGATAGCAACCTCAACGTTTTTGATTGCAGTACGCATAGATGCTTTGTAAGAAGCATTGAATTGACGACGTTTTTCGTTTGTTTTCACACGTTTAATTTGTGATTTAATATTTGGCATTCTAGTTCACCTCCATTGAAAATACAACAAAATCATTCTATCAGACCAAAGTCTAAAATGCAAGAATAAATTACAAAATTTCAGTAAATGGTAAGAAAAATGTTAGAATCTTAATTGAAAAGCGAATAATTTTTTTAAAATTCTATTGTTATTTAGAATATTTTTCTAATAGATTCGTTTTTAACGTCCATAGCTCATTTGAAAGATCGACATAATAAGTATGAGGTTTTTCAAAACGTAAGACTTCTTCCCAAAGTGTATTTATTTGTTCTTTAGAATAAGCGACAATCTCTTCAAGAGTAGGGGATTGATAAACAAGGTTACCCTTAATGAAAATCGGTGTAAGAAGAGGACGGGCAATAAAATTAGTAATTTCTTTACGTTTCCACGTATGTTCAGGATCGAAAATCGTATAAGGTTGCGTTTCGTCAATTTTTTCATGAGCGAGGGTAATCACATCAGCAATGGCCTTTTTCGTTTCACGATCGTATAAACGATAGACTTGTTTAGCCCCAGGGTTAGTAATTTTTTCAATATTATTACTAATTTTAATTTTAGGAATCATTTTTCCTTCCTTTTCAACCGCTACAATTTTATAAACGCCTCCAAAAACCGGTTCTGTTTTTGAGGTAATTAGACGTTCACCGACGCCAAAAGAATCAATCGGTGCCTTTTGGATGAGTAAATCTTTGATAATATATTCATCCAAAGAATTTGAAATCACAATTTTTGTGTCGAAGAGTCCGGCCTCATCAAGTAACTTGCGAGCCTTTTTAGCTAAATATGCGGCGTCCCCACTATCAATACGAATAGCTCCAGGGGCGTATCCTTTCGGAATAAGGACTTCTTTAAAGACTTTAATAGCATTTGGAATTCCTGACTTTAACGTATTGTAAGTATCGACGAGGAGGGTACAGTTTTGCGGATAAAGTTCAGCATATTTTTTGAATGCTTCATATTCTGTGTCGAAGGTTTGTACCCAACTATGTGCCATTGTTCCAAGCGCTGGTACATTAAAGTCACGATCTGATAGCGTGCATGCCGTTCCCACGCATCCTCCAATATAAGCAGCGCGTGCCCCTAAAATAGCTCCATCAGCTCCTTGGGCACGGCGTGCTCCTAATTCAAGAACGGGACGCCCATTAGCGGCGCGGACAATACGGTTAGATTTCGTTGCGATTAATGATTGATGATTGATACTAAGTAAGATCATCGTCTCAATAAATTGCGCTTGAATAATAGGCCCACGAACGGTTAGGATAGGTTCATTTGGAAAGATAGGGGTACCTTCCGCAATCGCATAAATATCGCACGAAAATTTGAAGTTTTTAAGATAGGTTAAAAAAGCTTCTGAAAAAATATTTTTACTTCGTAAGTAATCAATATCATCGTCTGTAAACTTTAGGTTTTTTAAGTATTCAATAAGTTGTTCTAGACCTGCCATAATAGCAAATCCGCCCTCATCGGGAACACGACGGAAAAACATATCAAAATAAGCGATTTGATCTTCCATACCGTTTTCAAAATAACCATGTGCCATTGTTAACTCGTAAAAATCAACGAGCATTGTTAAATTGACTGATTTTAAGTTCATGTTAAAAGCCTCTTTCTAGTCATTAATTTCTTGAACGAGCTCAATTCCGTTCATTTGCATTTTATAAAGCGCCAATAGGTGCATGAGATCTCCATGATGCGCACCAAGGTCGTAAGTTTCTGTCGCATTAACCGGAACGATAATTCGGCTTTGGCGGTTAATCGTATTAAAGTAAGTTTTTAAGGTGATGGCAAATTGTTCGACACAAATATCCGTACAGTCACCCACTAGGATAAAGTTTTCAACCATTTGATGCTCTTGAAGCCAGGCATGAAACTCAGCTTCTAAAAAGCCGTTTGTTGAAGCTTTATGGATTAATTGATAGCCCCCAATTTCTTTTAGTTCATCGACGATTTCGCTCTCAGCTGTTCCGCATAAACAGTGTGGCGGATAAGATGAAAATTCAACCGATGATTCTTCATGTGAATCAGCAAAAGCAACCAACTGAAAAGCCCCTTCTTTTGCGGCCTTCATCAAGTGAGCAATAGGTGGAATAATGGTTTGAATTCTTGGAGAAGACATGGGTCCCTCTTTCACAAATCCATTGACCATATCGATCACAACGATTGCTGTTTGGTTTGGATTGAATGATTTAAGTGAAAGACTAGGTGACTCTTCTATTAGGCGTAGTATTTCTTTTAAGGTTACTTCGCTTGCTTGAAGTAGCTTAGAAATTTCATAAGACATATAAGACAACCTCCAATTTTTCTCTTTTTTTCTATCTATCGGCAAGATATTTCTATTATATAGTATATTCAAAGATTATCACCAACATTTTCGTTAGGATTCTATAAAATATCTTGAAATAAGTTGTCAGTCGTTTCCAAACTACGCTATAATAACGGTAATTACGTTAAGAAAGGGTGATTAAAATGTCGAATAAACGGTTATATAAAGTCCGTGAAGGCGCAATGATTGCGGGAGTTTGCCAAGGAATTGCGAATTATTTAAACATGGATGCAACGGTTGTTCGTTTACTTTGGGCGATGATTACAATTTTTTCTTTCGGAACAGGTTTTATTTTATACATTGCATGTATTTTTATTATTCCGGATCAATTAACGGTTAAACGTCAGCAAAAAGAGGAACAACAAAAAAAGACAGTCTTTGATTCGACGGAATATAAAGTGAAAGATTCGGATAAATAAGGCTAATGTAATGATAGTAAAGACCAGATAGTCATAAAAGTCATTGCAAGAAATGATTGGTACTGTCAGTTGTTTCAACACAAAAATATGGTAGAATAAAGAAAACAGGAGGTCATCATGATGGCAGAAATATTAGGAAATTTAAACCCCAAACAGGTTTTTCATTACTTTGAAGAAATGACAAAGATCCCACACGAATCAGGAAACGAGGCAGCAATTAGTGATTATTTAGTGAATTTTGCTAAAACTCATCAATTAGAATATATCCAAGAACCTTGTAAAAACGTTATTATTAAAAAGCCAGCAACAAAAGGGTACGAATCAGCGCCACGAGTGATTTTACAAGGACACATGGACATGGTATGTGTGAAAGAAGATGAGTTGGATTTTAACTTCGAAACAGATGCTTTACCAATTTATGTTGATGGTGATTGGTTACGTGCAAAGGGAACGACACTTGGTGCGGACAATGGGATTGCGGTAGCTATGTCACTTGCTATTTTAGCAGACGATACGCTTGAGCACCCAGCGTTAACTGTTTTAGTGACAACAGAAGAAGAAACAGGAATGGATGGAGTCATGGCACTTGATCCAGCAAACGTACCAGGAGATATTTTAATTAACATTGATTCAGAAGAAGAAGGATTTGCCTTGACTTCATGTGCCGGAGGGGTGCGTAATTCATTAAAATTACCAATTGAATGGACGTCTGTTGAAGGAGATGGAATGGTAACTTATGACCTTGTGATTAGCGGGTTAAAAGGTGGACACTCTGGAATTGAAATCAATAAAGGGCGTGCAAATGCAAATAAATTAATGGGACGTTTACTAACAGAACTTCACGGATTAGGGGGATATATTTCACAACTATTCGGTGGAGAAAAGATGAATGCTATTTCAAAACGTGCACAATTAACCTATACACTCCCTGCTAATCAGGTTAATCAGTTAAAAGACAAAGTTCAAGCATTCGAAGAAATGGTCCGTATTGAATTTTCTGTGACGGATCCAGGGGTTGTTGTGACGATGAGTGAAAGGGAACTAGTAACGAAAGTCTTCACTGAAAAAATGGCGACAAATTTAGAATACATTTTAAAATTAATTCCTTATGGTCCGCAAACAATGAGTGCAGCTATTGAAGGATTAGTAGAAAGCTCAACGAATCCAGGGGTTGTTGAGATGTTAGAGAACGAAATTGCGATCGACAGCGCTATTCGTAGTTCGGTTAGTTCTTTAAAAGCAGAAATTAATCAACGAATCCAAGCTATCGCTCAGTTAACGGGTGCATCGGTAGAATTAATTGCGGATTACCCAGAATGGCAGTTTGCTCCGGAATCAAAAGTACGTGAAGTGATGAAAGAGGTTTATCAACAAATGTACGGGAAAGAATTGCAAATTTCAGCGATTCATGCAGGATTAGAGTGCGGATTCTTATCTCAAAAATTAGGAAATGTTGATATGATTTCAATTGGTCCTGATATTACAGGAGCACATACGCCGAAAGAATCGTTATCAATTTCATCAACAGAACGCGTTTATCAATTCTTATGTGAAGTTTTAAAAAGCATCAAATAATAACCTACAACAGCCTATCTTCAGTTGAAGATGGGCTTTTTTTATAGGCAATAAATGAAGCAGGTAGAGGGATTGAGGCGGTATATAAAATATTTTCAAATAATTTTTCATGAAATGATGAAAACTGGTTCACACTAATTTTGAGGTGATTAGAATGAATGAACAGGAAATGAAGAAGTGGCAGTGTCGGTCAGATTTGGCTTTAGAGGCTGTTGAACAAATGGTTGGTGAGGTGGATGAGCCGAATGAGGAAGGTGTCGTTTATGAGGAAGATCGAATTCGCGGATTGAAGGTAACGTGTATTGATGTAGCTAAAGAGGCAGTTGAGCGTGTTGGGAAAAAAGCGGGGCGATATATGACATTAGATACCTCTTCCGTACTAACTCATGATCACGACCAATTAACAGTGGCAATGGAGGTTTTTGCCGACCAATTTTCAAAATTATTAGCTCATCGTGGAATTAAGGAAACAGATACGTGTTTAGTGATTGGGCTAGGAAATGATCATATTACACCGGATGCCTTAGGACCGATGGTAGTTGACGAAGTTATTGTGACAAGACACTTATATGAGTTACGCCCCGATGAAGTGGACCGCAGTTATCGGGAAGTTTGTGCGCTTGCTCCAGGGGTTATGGGGATGACCGGAATAGAAACCTACGATATCATCGAGTCATTGGTTCAAAAAGTGAAACCTCAATTTTTGGTTGTCGTTGATGCCCTCGCTTCACGATCAATTGAACGGGTGAATAAGATGATTCAAATGACGGATACAGGAATTGCTCCAGGAAGTGGCGTTGGTAATAAAAGAAAGGCGATTGATGAGGAATCGTTAGGGATCCCGGTATTTGCAATTGGGGTTCCGACAGTAGTTGACGCAGTTTCAATTACAAGTGATACGATTGACTTGCTATTGAAACACATAGGTAAATCATTAAAAGAGGAAAAACGTTCATATAAAAAACTGGTGCCGTTTTCGACGGTGCGTCAAACTTATACGGATGATGATTTACCTTCAACCGAACTTCGCCAGCAATTTATGGGGCAGGTAGGCGTGCTTGAGGAAGAGGAAAAGCGCCAGTTAATCTCTGAAGTATTGACCCCTAATGGATATAATTTGATTGTGACCCCTAAGGAAATTGATACGGATATGGAAGAATTAGCGACATTAATTTCCAATGGAATTAATCGGGCTCTTCATACAAACGTACAATTTAGCTAAATCGTATCCATAAAACAACAAGAATTAACACTCCCGCTTCTGTATAATGGACTATATATTTTTATAAAGGGATGAACAAAAAGAGAGTCTTTTTGAAAATAGAGTTTTAGGGGGCGGGAGGACTTGAATCGAAAACAACGTTTACGAAGAAAAAGATTAAAAAAGAAGCTGAATAAATTAACGCCATACCTTGTTGGAGTTGGATTTGTTCTTACGCTATTTTTCACCCAATTTTTTCAGTTATTTTATCTGAATCAACGGAATGCTAATGATGAGCATCGTCAACAGGAGCCGATTTTATCAAGTATTTTTGATTTTTCAACAGCAGGCGATATTATTGATGTTGTGTTCAACTTACAAGAATATTTTAAGGCGGTTATGACGTCACTTGACTTAAATCAATTATATTCTTTCATTAATGACGGATTTGCTTTTATCAACATGAAATCACCCTCTCAAAATGCAACGGCGGCCATTCCGTCGGCAGAGGGCTATCGCTACACCTATAAAAGTAAAGCCGCTGAGGCAGTGCCAGATCAGGCCTCAGAGACGGGCGCAACGACCTATACGGAAAATCCGCTGGTCTATATTTTTAACTCACATGACGGGGAATTATATGAGGATGGAGCTGTTAATGATTCGCTTGGTCGCCCGTTAAGTGTCGTCGATCTTTCGTATATGGTGGCACAGGCCCTCCAAGGAAGAAATATAAATGCGTTAGTCGAATCACGATCAGTTGCAGAGTATGTGAGTAAGAATAGTTGGAATTATGCGTCTTCATATAAAGCTTCACGTGTGTATTTAGAGGATACGGCAAGTCAGCATGAGACATTGAAATACTTTATTGATTTCCATCGCGATTCGGTAAGTTATGCTAACTCTGCGATTACGATTGACGGAAAACCGTATGCCAAAATTATGTTTGTTCTTGGGACTGATAACGACCGACATGAGGAAAATCATCAAATTATTAAAGAGTTAGATGCTAAACTTAACGAAAAATACCCGGGTCTTTCTCGAGGAATTCGACCGAATGGGGGCGCGGGATATAATGGTGTTTACAATCAAGACTTTGCAACGACGATGTTACTGATTGAAGTCGGCGGAGAGTATAATACGTATGAAGAGGTATACAACTCAGCCCAAGCTGTTGCAGATGTTTTAGCAGATTACGTCACAGGAAATTAGTGAGAGGGGGAGCTATGAAAAGAGGGGGAGCAGTAACATTAGGCGTGACATGTTTTATGATTGGGCTTCTGTACAGTTTAAGGGGACAGACGATCAAGATTCAATCGGCGCCTATCCCTGATTCAACTTTTCTAGAGGACCAAATCGAACAATATGAGGAGAGCTTAGACGATGAGGACCATACATTTGTTCCGTATAGTCAGGTTGTGCAGGAAGAAAAGAGTGTACAACAAAACTCCTCAACTCTTGAAAAGCAGGGAAATTTAACCGATCGTTCAAATCAAATGAGGGGAATTGGCCATAATAATATTTCAAAGGCTGGACAGGATATTGGAAATCTATTAAAAACGGTCGTTCGTGAGGTGTTAAGAACGACAGTTCGTTTTTTTGATCGTGTGATTAGTGAATCGTAGGAAAAAACCTTCTTCTATTTGGTGAAGAAGGTTTTTTTCCTACGCAGAGGGCTGAATTTTTTGGAATCTTGATAAAAACAAACGATTCAACAAATTTTTCTTGTGAGACAGGCCATTTTAAAGTAAAATAAAATGGATATTAAACTGGAATGGAGTGAGCTTTGTGAGTGCGATTAATAGTGAACAAATTAAAGAGCGACAAAAACGAATTCGCAACTTTTCAATTATAGCCCACATCGATCATGGAAAAACAACGCTTTCGGATCGTATTTTAGAGCGAACGAACGCATTGGAAAAACGTGAGATGAAAAATCAGCTATTAGATTCAATGGAACTTGAGCGTGAGCGCGGAATTACAATTAAGTTAAATGCCGTGCAGTTAACATATAAAGCGAAAGATGGAAATGAGTATATCTTACATTTAATTGATACGCCAGGACACGTCGATTTTACATATGAGGTGTCACGTTCATTAGCTGCATGTGAGGGAGCGGTATTGGTTGTTGACGCTGCTCAAGGAATTGAGGCGCAAACGCTTGCGAACGTTTATTTAGCATTAGATAATGATTTAGAGATTTTACCATTAGTAAATAAAATTGATTTACCGAGTGCGGATCCGGAGCGTGTCAAACAAGAGGTTGAGGATATCATTGGTCTTCCTGCGGATGACGCGGTATTAGCTTCGGCAAAAGCTGGAATCGGAATTGAAGAGATTTTAGAACAGGTTGTTGAGAAGGTTCCTGCTCCGACAGGTGATCCGGATGCCCCATTACAAGCGTTAATTTTCGACTCTGTTTATGACCAATATCGAGGAATCATCGCGTCTATTCGTGTCGTTAATGGAACTATTAAAAAAGGGCAAATGATTCGAATGATGGCAACTGGAGCCGAATATGAGGTAGTCGAAGTTGGTGTGCATACCCCTCATGAAAAAGTCGTTGATTATTTAAGTGTTGGAGATGTAGGCTTTGTTACCGCATCGATTAAAGATGTGAAGACGGTACGCGTAGGGGATACGATTACATCGGTTGCAAAGCCAGCTGAAGAACCTTTACCAGGTTATCGTAAATTAAATCCAATGGTATTCTGTGGGTTATACCCAATCGATGCCGCTCGCTATAATGATTTACGTGATGCATTAGAAAAATTAGTATTAAACGATTCTTCTTTACAATTTGAACCGGAAACTTCACAAGCTCTTGGATTTGGATTCCGTACAGGGTTTTTAGGATTACTTCATATGGATGTTATTCAAGAACGTATTGAACGTGAGTTTAATATTGATTTAATTGCAACAGCGCCGTCTGTTATCTATCATGTTTATTTAACGGATGGAACAAAGTTGGTTGTTGACAACCCTTCTCAGATGCCAGAGCCACAAACCATTAAATCGATTGAAGAACCTTACGTTAAAGCGTCAATCATGACACCGAATGATTATGTAGGACCGATTATGGAATTATGTCAGAAAAAACGTGGTGTATTTATTGATATGCAATATTTAGATGAGACACGCGTTCATGTGAATTATGAAATTCCGTTAGGTGAAATTGTCTATGATTTCTTTGATCAATTAAAATCTTCGACTAAAGGATATGCTTCATTTGATTACGAGTTAATTGGATACAAGCCATCTAAACTAGTGAAAATGGACATTTTATTAAATGGAGAGATTGTTGATGCACTAAGCTTAATTGTTCATAAAGATTTTGCGTATTCACGAGGGAAAGTTATTACGGAAAAATTAAAAGAAATTATTCCAAGACAACAATTTGAGGTTCCTATTCAGGCAGCCATCGGTGGTAAAATTATTGCTCGTTCAACGATTAAAGCATTACGCAAAAACGTTCTTGCGAAGTGTTACGGTGGAGATATTTCACGTAAACGTAAGTTACTTGAAAAACAAAAAGAAGGTAAGAAACGTATGAAGTCTGTTGGATCGGTTGAAGTTCCACAAGAGGCATTTATGGCGGTCTTATCAATGGACGAAGATTAAGAGAGGAGGCGCCCTCTCTTTTTCTATAGATAAAAAAAACAGCTAATGAATGATGTTTTTTAAAATATAAGGTAAACTATAGATAAGTCCAGATAAGTTTTTCGTAAAATAAATGTTTAAAGTTGAGCAATAAGGGAGGGTTCCTAATGGCGGTTAATTCATTTGCTGCGTCATTGCAGTATGCTAATTTTTGATAGGAAAGATGAAAAAGGTAGTCCTAATCATTAGAGGTGGCAATAAGTGACCTATTCCTGAAAATAATTTAACGTCTCTATTAGGGGGAGTATTTCTCTCTTAGATGAAATAGCAAATTGGCGCCTGTTTAGCTAACTTTATGAAGATGAAAATAGGATTGGATGTATAGGTAATAATAGGATAAAAAAAGCTTCTATTTTATGAAGTGAATGTGATAGGATGAAAGCTTGTCCCTTTGGCTTTATAAGCGGGAGGAATAAGAAAGAAAAACATTAAAAGAGGTGGAACGATGAAGTTAACAAATTATCATACACATCATGACCGTTGCAAACATGCTAAGGGTGGTGTCGAGGCTTACGTACGTGAGGCTGTTTTACATCATTATGACGAAATTGGAATGAGTTGTCATACGCCGCATCGCAACTTTAAACAACTAGGAACGCGTCGAATGAGTTATGATGAACTATCAGATTATTTTAATGATATTGAACAAGCTCAAGAAAAGTATCCCCAGATCCGCGTTTTAAAAGCACTTGAGTGTGAATATTTTCCTATTCTTTTTGAAGATATTAAGGCATTAAGTAAGCAAACGGATTATTTAATTTTAGCGCAACATTATATTCAGATTGATGGAAAATTTAAAGATGCGTTTCATTTCACAGAACCTCGTCAGTTAGAGCTTTATGCGGCGGGTATTGAAGAGGGAATGGCAACAGGATTTTTTAAAATTTTGGCTCATCCAGATGTTTTCATGACGACTTATCCTAAATGGGATGAAGCCTGTGAAAAAGTAACTCGACAAATCGCAAGAGCTGCACTTAAGTACGATGTGATTTTAGAAGTGAATGCAAATGGATTACGTCGAGGAGAACAAAAATATGAAGATGGTGTTCGCTATCCTTATCCATCGGAGAAGTTTTGGAAAATTATCGCCACGGAGTTTAAAGAAGTTAAGGTGATGGTGAATTCTGATTGTCATGATCCTGCTTATTTAAATGATGAATATATGCAAATGGCGCGTGACTTTGCGAAACGGCTAAAGTTAAATGTCATTACGCATTTATAGGAGGTTTTTATGCCTAAAGGGTTATATATTCATATTCCTTTTTGTGACCATATTTGTACCTATTGCGATTTTCCTAAGTTATTAACGAAGGGTCAGCGTCACGAGGCCTATGTGGAGTCTTTGATTCGTGAACTTCGATATTACGAACAGCAAGTAGGGTTTGATGAGGTTCAGACGGTTTACATAGGGGGCGGAACGCCAACGGCCCTAAGTATTGAGCAAATCCGTCCTTTATTTGATTACCTAGCGCAAGCCCTTCCCTTTGATCAGTTAGTTGAATTTAGTTTAGAGGCTAATCCTGAAAACTTAACTGAAGAAAAAGTGAACTATTTTATCGCGAATCATGTTTCCCGATTTAGTTTAGGTGTTCAAACGTTTGATGAGCAGTTGTTAAAAATAATTGGACGAAAGCATCGACGTCAAGAAGTGCATCGGGCGGTTTCGCTGCTTCGATCAAAAGGTATCACGAATATAAATATTGATTTAATTTACTCCATTCCAACGCAGACGCTCGAGCAAGTTCAGCGGGATGTAGAGGAGGCTATTTCACTTGGTGTTGAACACATATCCGCCTATTCATTAATTGTAGAGGAGCATACGCCACTCTATCTAGCTTATATGAAAGACCAGGTGACCTTAACGGATAACGAACTAGAAGCCCATATGTATGAGTTAGTGATTAATACGTTAGAAAAGAACGGGTATCATCACTATGAAATCAGCAATTTTTCAACATCTCGGCCGAGTATTCATAACCAATGGTATTGGAAAAATAAGACATATTTTGGCGTAGGACTCGGGGCGCATGGTTATATTGAGGGTGTTCGTTATCAAAATACACGCTCGATTAATGCCTATATCGAAAAGTTGAACAAAGGAGAGCTACCAATTATTGAGTCGCGCACTTTAACAGTAGAAGAACATCTAGAAGAGGAGATGTTTTTAGGTTTACGTTTACAAGAGGGGGTCGATTTATCGGAAATCTCAGCTCACTATGAACGAGATGTTGAGTCTTTATATCGAACAGCCCTTCAACAATTAATAAAAGAGGGATATTTAATTCGTCAAAATAATCGAATTAAGTTAACACGGCGAGGTCTTTTGATGGCCAATGATGTATTTGAACAATTTTTATTATCTATTTAAGGAAAGGGTGACGGTAACGAATGGATGGAGTCTTATTATTAGATAAGCCAGCAGGGATGACGTCCCATGATTGTGTAAATATTGCGCGAAAAGTATTGAAAACGAAGAAAGTGGGACATACGGGGACACTTGATCCTAATGTAACGGGCGTCCTACCGTTGTGCATAGGTCGGGCAACAAAAATTTCTCAGTTTTTAACGGCGAATGAAAAGGAGTATTTAGGGGAAGTGACCTTAGGTTTTTCGACAACGACTGAAGACGCTGACGGAGAGATGGTCGATCGTCAATTCGTTGAAGGGGAAATCACAGAGGAGGATGTAAAATCTGTTTTCAACGAAATGATGGGGCCAAGTATTCAAGTTCCACCGATGTACTCGGCTGTCAAAGTTAATGGGAAAAAGTTATATGAGTATGCACGAGCGGGAATTGAGGTCGAACGTCCTAAGCGTGAGGTGACGATTGAAACTCTTGAATTAACAAGTCAGATTACGAAGACAGATGACGGGCTTGTGAAATTCAGCTTTCGTGTTCGAGGAAGTAAGGGGTTGTTTGTCCGAACCGTTGCAGTGACTATTGGTGAAAAATTAGGTTATCCTGCGCATATGTCTTATTTAAGACGAGTCGCATCGGGCCCTTTTAAAATTGAAAGTTGTTTAACAATGGAAGAGTTTAAACAACGAGCTGAACAAGGAACGTTAACATTGATGTCCGTCGAAGAGGCCATGTCTGCCTTTCCATCGGTCACGGTAGATGCTTGGTTTGAAAAGTTGGTTCGTAATGGTGTTCAACTTCATCATGAGCAAGTAAAACAAACAGCGTACTCGCCGGTCGCCTTGTTTAGCCGTGATGGGAAGTGTTTAGCCGTTTATGAAAAACATCCGACACGTGAGGTTTATCGTTCGGTACGTGGATTCTTTTAGGAAGGAATAACGATGAAAGTGATTGAATTAAATTTAACGAAAAAGATGGATCAACCGCTAGCTGTGGCTCTCGGTTATTTTGATGGTCTACATTTAGGACACCAAGCAGTCATTAAAGAAGTCGTGGATTATGCGAAAAAGCATCAAATTAGAAGTGCTGTGATGACTTTTTCACCGAATCCCAATCAATTTTTAAATAAATTGAACAGTCCTCATCTTTTAACACCCCATCAAGAAAAAATTCGGGTGTTAAAAGAGTTAGGAGTCGACGAACTTATTATTTTACCGTTTAATGAGGAGCTTGCGAAGATGCGAGCGACCGACTTTATCCAACGTTATTTAATTGAACCGTCCATTGCTCATGTATCAACAGGGTTTGATTTTCGATTTGGATATAGAGGGGAAGGAGAAGTAACATTGTTGGCAAATTATTCGAAGCATTTTAGTTTAAATGTAACGCCTAAATGTGAGTTGAACGAGGAAAAAATTGGAGCGACTGAAATTAAATCCTATTTAGCTGAAGGTAATTTAGAAAAGGTTACACAGATGCTCGGACGCCCTTATCGATTACGTGGAGTCGTTGTTAGCGGAAAACAACGAGGACGACAAATTGGATTTCCGACGGCAAACTTGAAGTTAAGCGAAGATTATGTTATTCCGAAGTGTGGGGTTTATGCGGTAAAGGTTGAAGTGCGTGGACGCCACTACGTTGGAATGTGTAACATTGGGCATAACCCGACCTTTAATTTTAATCATCAAATTTGTATTGAAACGTATATTTTAGATTTTGATGCTGACATTTATGGGGAAGAGCTAATTTTAGACTTTTGTGCCTATTTAAGGGACGAACAACGATTTTCATCGATTGAAAAGTTAATGGAACAGTTAGCCTTTGATCGACAATTAGTGCGAAGTTATTTTAAATTAGACTTGCAATAATGAAAAAGTATGATAGAATTAGAAATGTCCTTATTCTATGCTTTTAGCTCCTCCAGCGAATAGCTTGGATTGAGGCGTATTTAAAAGAAATGTCGGAGGTAATAGTTATGGCTATTTCAAAAGTAGAAAAACAAGAAATTATTAAAGCTTACGCAGTACACGAAGGAGATACAGGTTCTCCAGAAGTTCAAATCGCTGTTTTAACAGCTGAAATCAATCGCTTAAACGACCACTTAAAACAACACAAACACGATCATCATTCACGTCGTGGATTATTACGCATGGTTGGTAAACGTCGTAACTTATTAGCTTACTTACGTAACAAAGATATCAACCGTTACGCTACTTTAATCGAGCGTTTAGGATTACGTCGATAATTTTAAAAGAGCCTTCTAAGAAGGCTCTTTTTTAACGTGTATAAAGAATCTGTCCTATTTTCATACTAAATGAGCAGGCCTTTAACTAATGAGTTTAGATAATAAAGCGTCTTTGACATAGAAAAGGGAGGAACGTATCATGATAACTGGTGAATTGAAAAGTAAAGTCGATAAAATATGGGAGACCTTTTGGACGGGGGGAATTACGAACCCGTTAGAGGTCATTGAGCAGTTTACTTATTTGTTATTTATTAAAAATTTAGATGAAATTGAGACACGTAAAGAAAGTGAAGCGTTGTTGCTCGGGTTCCCATATATCGGAATGTTTCCGGCCAATCGGCAAGCGTTACGATGGAGCCGTTTTAAAAATGAAGAAGCGACGCAAATGTATCAGACGGTAGCGACGGAAGTTTTTCCATTTATTAAATCGTTGCATGCCAATCAAGACTCAGCGTACACCAAATATATGGGGGATGCGATTTTTAAAATTCCAACCCCCCAAATGTTAACAAAGCTAGTCGATATGATTGATGTCTTGCCCTTAACACCGGATACTAAAGGGGATTTATATGAGTATTTACTCTCTAAAGTGGCAACGGCGGGAACGAATGGTCAATTTAGAACGCCACGTCATATCATTGATATGATGGTGAAATTAATGAAACCGACACCTTCAGATGTGATCGTTGACCCGGCAGCGGGATCCGCAGGTTTTTTAGTGTCAGCCCAGCAATATTTAAGAGATAATCATGCCGATTTATTCCATAATCAAGGATTAAAAGAGCATTTCAATAATGACATGTTTTATGGGTTCGATATGGACCGTACGATGTTACGGATTGGGGCGATGAACATGATGTTACACGGCGTTGATAATCCGAATATTGAATACAAAGACTCGTTATCTGAACAAAATAAAGACGAAGATAAATATACCTTAATTTTAGCGAATCCTCCTTTTAAAGGATCACTTGATTATGAAGCGGTATCTGCTGACTTATTAAAAGTAACTAAAACAAAGAAAACGGAGCTTTTATTCTTATCGTTATTTTTACGTATTTTAAAAACAGGTGGACGTTGTGCCTCGATTGTTCCAGATGGGGTCTTATTCGGAAGTTCTAAAGCCCATAAAGACATTCGTAAAGAAATTGTCGAAAATCATAAGTTAGAAGCAGTCATCTCATTACCAAGTGGGGTGTTTAAACCGTATGCGGGAGTTTCAACTGCCATTTTAATATTGACGAAAACAACCGTTGGTGGAACCGATCACGTTTGGTTTTATGATATGAAAGCAGATGGGTATTCACTCGATGATAAACGTCAACCAATTAGTGAGAATGACATTCCAGATATTATTGAACGCTTTAATAACCTTGAGTCTGAAAAAACGCGCCAAAAAACCGACCAATCCTTCTTCGTATCAGTGGATGAAATCCGTGAAACAGGATACGATTTATCCATCAATAAATATAAAGAAATCGAATACGAAGAGGTTGAGTATGAAGCCCCATCCATCATTTTAAAGAAAATTCAAACACTCGAAGAAGAAATCCAACAGGGACTGAAAGAATTAGAAAAAATGATAGGAGAAAAATAAATGAAAGCACCAGGTTATCAGAATATTAATAATATTAAATTAATGCAACAAAATATCGGATGTAATATTCTAGCTTTTTCTGATATATTAGAGGATTTGACAAGTAGCGTTACTAAGGTAAAGAAGGATGAGTATTCTTTCATAGGTGAATATAGCATTATTGATCAAGGGAAAGAGTTTATTGCAGGATATTATAATTCAAATCAAGGAATCTCTTCTAGTGGTCCTCATATCGTATTTGGAGATCACACGCGAATATTTAAATATGTAGATTTTCCTATTCTGTTAGGGGCGGATGGTACTAAATTATTATCCGCAAAGATAAGTGATGTGAATATGAAGTATTTATATTATTTCTTCAATACATTAAGCCTACCTAATGATGGGTATAGTCGTCATTTTAAATATTTAAAGCAAGTGGTTATTCCTTTACCAAATATTCAGTATCAAAATAAAATTGCCAATATTCTTGACCAAGCGCAGAGATTAATCGATAAACGAAAAGAACAAATCGCTTTACTCGATGAGTTAGTTCAAAGTGTGTTTTATGACATGTTTGGAGATCCGGTAATAAATGACCGGGCTTGGAATCTAGAGAAATTAAAGAATTTAGGGGCATTGAAAAGAGGAAAATCCAGTCATAGACCACGTAATGCTCCAGAACTGTTAAATGGACCGTACCCTTTAATTCAAACAGGAGATATTGCAAATGCCGGATTATATCTCAATGATTATACGACAACTTATTCAGAGTTGGGATTAAAACAGAGCAAATTGTGGTCCAAGGGAACATTATGTATTACGATTGCTGCTAATATTGCAAAGACGACGATTATAACCTTTGACGCGTGTTTTCCAGATAGTGTAGTAGCTTTTTTAAATAAAGAAAATATTGTTAATAAAATGTATATTCAAATCTGGATGTCTTTTCTTCAGAAAATAATTGAAGATGGAGCACCAGAGTCTGCACAAAAAAATATAAATTTAAAAATATTAGGTGAATTAGATGTCATTCTCCCACCTATCGAACTTCAAAATCATTTTGCTGAAATGGTTGAGAATATTGAAAAGCAAAAAGAATTATTAAGCAAGAGTTTGGCTGAATTAGAAACAAACTTTCATTCGTTGATGCAACGCGCGTTTCGTGGAG
Organism: Turicibacter sp. St.80E1; assembly: GCF_059728495.1. Classification (NCBI taxonomy): domain Bacteria; kingdom Bacillati; phylum Bacillota; class Erysipelotrichia; order Erysipelotrichales; family Turicibacteraceae; genus Turicibacter; species Turicibacter sp. St.80E1. Next base: position 1,066,900 of record NZ_AP039386.1, read on the forward strand.
AATTAGTCGTTGAATAATGGAGGGCGTTCCCGTTTTTGGGGGCGTCTTTTTTTAGTGAAGGGATGCATCGGTCTTCCAATTTCTTCGGGTGGAAATGTTTTGCGAAAATACGGTATAATAGAGTAAAGATTAAAAAATACCCGAAGATGGATTTGACTGTAAAAAGTGAAGATGAAGGGAGTGAGGGTTTAATGTGTGGTAATTTTAAGTTTTTGGAGGGAAAGACAGAATTTAAAAGTTTTGCTGCTGCCTGTTTGGAAGCGGAAAAGGGGATTATCGTTAGTCCCGCTAATTGTGCGATTTTAAGCCGTCGGGCATTGGAACTTGCTGTGAAGTGGGTGTATAGCTTCGATGAAGCTTTACGCGTTCCCTATCAAGATAATCTATCGAGTTTAATTCATGAACATTCGTTTCGGGACATTATGGATGAAGAGTTGTTCCCGTTAATTAAATATATTATTAAACTTGGAAACGTGGCCGTGCATACCAATAGCGGCATCAAACGAGAAGAGGCCGTTCTTTCACTTCATAACTTACATCAATTTATTTCTTGGATTGATTATTGCTATGCAAAAGAGTATACAGCCACGCCGTTTGATGAGTCGATTTTGTATGAGGGAAAAGAGAAGCGAACACGTCCGGAAGAATTACAAACTCTTTATGAGACGCTAAGTTCTAAAGATAAACGGTTAGAGGAAATGATTAAGGAGAACGAGACGTTACGTCAACAATTAACGGAGCGTCGAGTAGAACACGTTAAATCGTATTCGTTTGAGGTCGATCCTTTATCAGAAGAACAAACACGCAAACGTTATATTGATTTAGAGGTTAAATTAGCAGGTTTTGAACTAGGGGTCGATGCCTTAGAAGAAGTTCAAGTGAGTGGGATGCCAACAACGAGTCAGATGGGGTTTGTTGACTACGTCCTTTATGGAAATAATGGAAAACCCGTGGCCGTTGTTGAAGCGAAGAAATCAACGGTTGATCCAAAAGTGGGACAACAACAAGCTAAACTTTATGCGGATTGTTTAGAACGTCAATATGGGCAACGTCCGATTATTTTCTTTACGAACGGATACGAGATTTATTTATGGGATGATGTGAACTATCCAGAACGAAAAGTGGCAGGGATTTTTACAAAAGAAAAATTACAATTAATGATTGAGCGTCGTCAAACGATAACGCCTGTCTTAAGTTCAGATATTCAAGATCACATCACGAACCGTCCGTATCAAAAAGAGGCGGTTTTACGTGTCTGTGAGGCGATTGATAAAAAACAACGAAAAATGTTACTTGTGATGGCAACAGGAACGGGAAAAACGCGAACGGCGATTTCGATGGTCGATGTGCTAATGAAACATCATTATGTGAAAAATGTTTTATTTTTAGCCGATCGAACGGCACTCGTTAGACAAGCGAAAACGAATTTTAGTCAACTTCTCCCTCATTTAACCTTATGCAATCTCCTCGATCGAAAAGAAAATCCAGAGCAAGCTCGAATGATTTTTTCGACGTATCCGACGATGATGAATGCGATTGATGAGGCCAAACGAAAGGACGGGAAAAAGTTATTTACACCCGGACATTTTGATTTGATTATCGTAGACGAATCCCATCGAAGTATTTATAAAAAGTATCAAGCGATTTTTGATTATTTCGATGCGCTTTTAATTGGATTAACGGCAACGCCAAAAGATGAAATTGATAAAAATACGTATTCGATTTTTGATCTTGAAAATGGGGTACCAACGTTTGCCTACGAGCTTGAAGAGGCGGTTGAAAGTGGTTATTTAGTAAGTTATCGCGTCTATGAAATGAAATCAGCCGTCATGGAAGAAGGGATCACGTATGATCAACTATCGGAAGAAGAAAAGGAACAGTTTGATGAACTATTTGAAGCGGATGAAACGATTGAAGACACCATTGATAGTTCGGCTGTCAATCAGTGGATTTTTAATACCGATACCATTGATCTAGTGTTAACGGAATTGATGGAAAAAGGATTGCGTGTTGAAGGGGGAGACAAGCTTGGAAAAAGTATTATTTTTGCCAAAAGCTCCCGGCATGCGAAGGAAATCGTGAATCGCTTTAATCAGCTCTATCCTGAATATGGTGGTGATTTTGCCCGAGTCATTGATTACAGTACGAAGTATGTTGAGACGCTGATTGATGATTTTAGCGAGGCGAAAAAGTATCCGCAAATTGCTGTTTCCGTTGATATGTTAGACACGGGAATTGATATTCCAGAAGTCTTAAACCTTGTCTTCTTTAAAAAGGTGCGTTCTAAATCGAAGTTTCATCAAATGATTGGACGAGGAACGCGCCTGTGCAAAGATTTACTAGGCGTAAATCAAGATAAGGAGGAGTTTTTAATTTTTGATTTTTGTCGTAATTTTGAATTTTTCCGTTTGAATCCTCAAGGAATGGAGACAAAGATTACGGCGTCTTTAACGGAAAAAACATTTAATTTAAAAATGGAGATCATGAAAGAACTTCAAGATTTAGCATATCAAGAAGCTCCCTATATGAACTATCGTCAAGCGTTACTTGCAGATGTTTTAGAAGATATTTCATCATTAAATGAAGACAGTTTTCGGGTAAAAATGAAGTTAACGTTTGTCGATAAATATAAACAAGAAGCGTCGTGGCAACATCTTGGGGCGGTGGCTGTCAATGAAATAAAATCGCATATTTCTCCGTTAATTATGCCGAAAAAAGAAGATGAACTTGCTAAACAGTTTGATTATACGATGTATTTAATTGAATTGGCGTACTTACAACATCAAAAACCAACGCGAGCCGTGCAGGTCGTTGTCAAGACGGCGGAATCGTTAGCTAAACTTGGAACGATTGCACAAGTGGTGGCGCATAAGGATATGATTGAACGATTACAAACCGAACAATTTTGGGATGAGGCCTCGATCTTTGAGTTGGAGCATGTTCGACAAGCGCTAAGAGATTTAGTGAAGTTAATTGAGCGGCAAACACAAGTGATTTATACGACGTCTTTTTCTGATGAAATTATTGAGATGGGGGAAACAGGCCCGATTTACGGGGGAAATGATTTGAAAAATTATCGTAAAAAGGTGGAACATTATTTACATGAACACCGAGATGAACTTGCGATTTATAAGTTACGCCATAATAAATCTTTAACGGTTCAAGATATTCAAACGTTAGAGACACTTATGTGGACGCAACTTGGAACAAAGGAAGAGTACCAAAAAGAATTTGGTCAAACGCCTGTGACAAAGTTAGTTAGACAACTGGTGGGGATGGATAAAGAAGCAGCCCAGGAAATTTTTTCTGAATTTTTAAGTGATCAATCCCTCAATGTCAATCAACTCAAGTTTATTCAATTACTGATCGATTATATCGCCGCCAATGGTTTTGTTGAAAATAACCAAGTATTAACCGAAGATCCATTTAGGAGTGTGGGAAGTATCCTTGATTTATTCGATTTTAGTCAAGCTCAAAAAATTATTGCACATTTAAATGAAATCAAAGCGACCATTGATGTGGCTTAAAAAGCGCCTTAAAAGGCGCTTTTTTTTTCGGTCATCTGTCCATTTTTTTGAAATTAGCCTCTTCTTTTATGATAAATTTGATGCGACTTTTTTAGAGTACTAATTCTACAAAAAATTAACTTAAAAATTTAAAAATTAGATACTTTTCTAATAATTTGTTTTGATGGTGAAAAATTCAGGAATGAATTTAAAAATAAAAGGTTAAACTATAGGGGAAGAGAAGTTAGATTTGAATACTCAATGAAGTACGTGATAGATAAAAAGTCTATTTTCTTTTTTAGGTGGTGAAGAATTTGAAGGGAAGTCAGCGGATAAATGAAATTTTTATAAATGATAGAAGATTTTCTTCTCTCTTTGGCAAATAAGGGAGGAATATGAAAAAAATTAGTGCTTTAAATTATTTGCTTATGGTATGATAGAAAAGAATAAATACAAATGAAGAAAATGAAGGAGTAATATATATGTCAGAAAAGCACGTTTATTCGTTTGAGTTAGCGGGACGTCCATTGACATTTGAAATGGGTGAGTTAGCAAAACAGGCGAATGCTTCGGTTTTAGTTCGTTATGGAGATACGGTTGTCTTAACGGCAGCAGTGGCATCAAAAGAACCAAAAGATATTGATTTTTTTCCATTAACAATTGGATATGAGGAACGTCTTTACGCCGTTGGGAAAGTTCCTGGTGGATTTATTAAGCGTGAAGGACGACCAAGTGAACATGCGATTTTAGCGGGACGTTTAATTGACCGTCCAATTCGTCCATTATTCCCAGACGGATTTAGAAATGATGTACAAGTCATTAACTATGTAATGAGTGTTGATCACGATAACTCACCAGAAATTGCAGCGATGATCGGATCATCATTGGCTTTATCTATTTCAGATATTCCATTTGAAGGTCCTATCGCTGGAGTGGTTGTTGGACGTATTAATGGAGAGTTCGTATTAAATCCAACGGTTGAACAATTAGAACAATCGGATATTGATTTAACGGTAGCGGGAACAAATGATGCGGTGAACATGGTGGAAGCAGGGGCAAAAGAGGTTCCTGAAGAAGTGATGTTAGAAGCAATCATGTTTGGGCATGACGCGATCAAAGAAATCATTCGTTTCCAAGAGCAAATTGTTGCGGAAATTGGAAAAGAAAAGATGGAATTAAATTTATATGAAATTGATCCGGCAATTAATACACGCGTTCGTGAAATGGCTGAAGCTGATATGTTAAAGGCGATTCAAGTGGTTGAAAAACATGCTCGTCAAGAAGCAATTGATGCCGTAAACGCGCGTGTCATTGATGTATTTGAACAAGAAGAGGTAACCGAAAAGGAACTTAAACAAGTTAAAGAGGTTTTAAATAAAATTGTGAAGGAAGAAGTACGTCGTTTAATTACGGATGAAAAAGTACGACCTGATGGACGCCAAATTGACGAAATTCGTCCACTTTCATCACGCGTTGATTTATTACCAAGAACACATGGATCGGCTTTATTCACACGTGGGCAAACACAGGCGTTATCAATCTGTACGCTTGGGGCATTAAATGAACACCAGATGTTAGATGGGCTAGAAGTCGAAGAAACTAAACGCTTTATGCACCATTATAATTTCCCACCATTCTCTGTTGGAGAGACAGGGCGTTATGGGGCACCGGGACGTCGCGAAGTTGGACATGGGGCCCTTGGTGAGCGTGCGCTTAAACAAGTGATGCCATCTGCAAAAGATTTCCCATATACTGTTCGTTTAGTTTCTGAGGTTTTAGAATCAAACGGATCAACATCACAAGCATCGATTTGTGCATCGACCATGGCATTAATGGCAGCTGGAGTTCCAATTAAGGCGCCTGTTGCTGGAATTGCAATGGGACTTGTTAAAAAAGGCGATAACTATACGGTTTTAACAGATATTCAAGGGATGGAAGATCATTTAGGAGATATGGACTTCAAAGTAGCCGGAACAGCTCAGGGGGTTACGGCTTTACAAATGGATATTAAGATTGAAGGGTTAAGTCGTGAGATTTTAGAAGAGGCTCTACAACAGGCCAAAGTAGGACGCATGCAAATTTTAAATCATATGTTAAGTACGATTTCAAGCACACGTGAGGACTTATCAGCTTATGCGCCAAAAATTAAGGTAATGACAATTAAGGTTGAGAAAATTCGCGATGTCATTGGACCTGGTGGAAAACAAATTAACGAGATTATCGATAAAACAGGAGTTAAGATTGATATTGAGCAAGATGGAACAGTTTATATCTTGCACGATAAAACGGAAAACATTAATCAGGCGATGGCAATGATTGAAGATATTGTCCGCGAAGTTGAAATTGGAAAAATCTATTTAGGTAAAGTCGTTCGTATTGAAAAGTTTGGAGCATTTGTTGAAATCTTCCCAGGTCAAGATGGACTTGTTCATATTTCTCAATTAGCAGAAGAACGTGTAGCGAAAACAGAAGATGTTGTTAATATTGGAGACCAAATTTACGTAAAAGTGACTGAGGTAGATGATCGTGGTCGTGTAAATTTATCACGTAAGGAAGCTATGAAAGAACAACAACTAAAATAATAAAAGGACTCGCATATTTGCGAGTTTTTTTATTTTCTGGAAAGCAATTCTGTAAAATACGAATATATGGTAGAAATTATTTAAAAAATGTATAAATCATACATGAGTGTGGCAAACTGATAAGGATTAAATCGTATGAGTAGAGGTGACCGCTGTGAAGCAAAAAGTAGGAGCTGTGTTTGGGATTATTGCTTATATCACGCTTTTAATTGGGATGAATTTTTATCCAAAGTCATACCCGGTTTCAAATATGAATGATGACATTCACCAACAGTTAGTTCATTATATGGAAACTCATCGCGTCGAACCGAGTGAACCACGTATTGATAGTGTGTGGGGATTTGTACCCGGTCTACAAGGATCAGAAATTGATTATGAGTTATCTTATAATAATATGCTATTAAATGGAAGTTTCGATTCATCGTTATTAGTTTGTCGTGCTATCAACTATGAAAAAAGTCCTGAAGAGTTTCGAGAGACCCCAATTTATAAGGGAAATGAAAATGGAGATTACGTCTCTCTTTTGATAAATGTAGCTTGGGGTGAGGAAGAATTAGATAAAATGTTAAACATCTTAGATCGTTTAGGTGTTCGGGCAACCTTTTTCTTTGAGGGACGATACGCTGAAAATCATAAAAATCAGGTTCAAAAAATACACGAAGATGGGCATGTTATCGGTAACCATTCCTACTCACATCCATCACGTTGGGGTAGTTTTACTTATGAGCAATATGTAGATGAAATAAAAAAAACAAATGATGTATTGAAGTCAATTATTAATGAACCCATTACTTATTTTGCCCCTCCAGCAGGAGAATTTAATGATCGAACATTAAAGGCGGCTTATGATCAGGGAATGTATTCGATTATGTGGACGGCAGATACCATAGATTGGAAAGGTGGAACAGCCGATGTTTTAATTAATCGGGTTATGAAAAAACTACAACCAGGTGCTCTTATTCTCATGCATCCTAAACCTGAAACGGTTATTGCTTTAGAACCGATGATTAATCAATTAAAAGAAAAAGGGTATGAATTTAAAACCATTGATGAAATAGTAGAGGGGACCCGTCCGGAATGTCGATAGAAAGTAAGATTCATGGTTTAAAACCTGATATATGATAGTAAATATTTTTTGAATATGGTGACTAAAAAGGCTAATGCAAGTAAGCATTAGCCTTTTTAGTCATGACAAAGTTAACTAAATAAGCCGAAGTCCTAGGGCAAATTTATAGGGTGAAGTGATAAATACTTATTTTGTTTAGATAAGTTTTCCGTGCCGCTCTGATACGAAATTAAGATTATCTATTTTTGTGATGAATGAGTTCTTTATAGTGAGGGGGAGCCAAGTTGCAACTGTTAGTTTAGGAAGTTATGTGGTAGTTTTTCATGGTGTGCTAAATGCCGGATAGATAGGGAGGTATATCAGAACTGCTATTGTTTGCTAGTATTGAGTTGTTCTTTTGATCAGACATTAAAACTCGTAGAAAAAGTCAATCTCGACGCTTTTTCTACGAGTTTTATCTTGCTGAAAAATATGAACTCTCGTTAATTAAGTGTAGGAATGCGGGATAGAGATAAGTTCATTAAAGGTTTTCGTAGGAAAAAATTAGCTCGATCATCGGCTCCTGTTTACAGACTAAAGGAGAGTGGATGAGGGAGAAAAATCCACCTAACGCTACGTAATATAAGAGTTCTCAAATGTCAACGAGTTATTAAGACATTGTTGATAATATTGTCACGACTTGATTTCTCCCGTCATAAAATACTATGTAACTACAGAGAAGGTAGGTGATCATTATGATTTTAATCATAAATAATGATAAACGGATGAATTATTTATCTGAATATATTCGTGATAGCGGGATGGATTTGATTCAATATCATCTGGATTCTTCAAGCTTTGATTTTCATATTTTAAAAGAAACACATTATCTTATTTTACCGTTCGGTGGCATTGCAGAGGATGGTAGAATTGCGAGTACCCATTTATATTTAACAGAGGATGTTTTACGGCATTTGCCTGAAGATTGTGTTATCTTAACCCCCATTCGCTATCCAAAATTATTGAAATTGCTAGAAGTTGTGCCAAGAAAATATGAAGTGATTTTCGACCATGATGAAGTCGCAATTTATAATTCGATTCCAACAGCGGAAGGTGTGATATATCATATTATAAAAAACACAGATATTACGATTCATCAGGCAGAGATTTTAGTTATTGGTTCAGGGCGAATAGCGATGACTATTGCACGGGACTTAAAGGCATTGGGTGCATATGTTAGCGTGACTTTTAGAAAGAAAAAAGACGAGGCACGATTATTTGAAATGGGATTAAATCCAATTCATATTGATTTGATGAGAAGTGATTTACATCATTATGATGTCATTGTAAATACAGTTCCTTTTATGATGCTAGATGAGCAGGATTTAACTCAAGTGAGACGCGACTGCTACGTTCTAGACGTGAGTAGTAAGCCGGGAGGTGTTAACTTTAAGAAAGCTGAAGAATTGGGAATCCAATCGGAATTAGCATTGTCTTTACCAAGTATTATTGCGCCTAAGACGGCAGCTTATTATTTATTCCGCTTTGTTAGAGATTACATTGCCTCAAGTGAAAAGAAAGGGGGATTGTGATGGACCAACGAGGATATCGTGTTGCAATTGTCGGGGCAAGCGGCGAGGTAGGACGCAACATGATAGAGACATTAGATCGTTATCCTATCCCAGTTTCTTCTTTGCGATTATTAGCGTCTAAACGTTCAGCAGGAAAAGTGTATTCCTTCAGAAATAGTAATGTTGTGATTGAGGAATTAACGGAAAATTCGTTTGATGATATTGACCTTGCCTTTTTTAGTGCCGGAGGAAGTGTATCGTTAAAATACGCTCCGATTGCTGTCTCAAAAGGTGCTGTTGTGATTGATAATACGAGTGCCTTTCGAATGGACCCAGAGATTCCTTTAGTTGTACCCGAAGTGAACGCTCATATTTTATCAAAGGAAACAAGATTAATTGCTAATCCCAATTGTTCGACGATTCAACTTGTGGTCGCATTAAAACCGTTAAGAGATAGATACGGAATTGAGTCAGTGAATGTTTCTACCTATCAGGCTATTTCGGGAGCGGGAGCGAAGGCATTGTATGAGTATGATGCAGAGTTAACAGACGAGAATCATCTACCACAAATTTTACCGACTCGCTCAGATGAGATTTATTATAAAATTGCGCATAATGTGATTCCGCAAATAGATGTGTTTATGGAATCAGGTTATACGAAAGAGGAAATCAAGATGATTAACGAAACACAAAAAATATTAAACGATGATGGGATAAAGGTAAATGCCACCTGTGTTCGCGTTCCAGTTCGCTATGGTCATAGTATTTCAACTACGGTTAAGTTGAAGTCACCTGTGAGTACGCGAATGGAAATTATTGATTTATTTGAACAGTGTGAAGATGTAGTTTTACGGGATGATATTTCACATCAAACCTACCCAATGCCTTTATATTTACAGCATCGTGATGAGGTATTTGTAGGGCGTATCCGAAAGGATTTGTTCGAGGAGCAGGTGATTCATTTTTGGATCGTTGCGGATAACATTCTTAAAGGAGCCGCCCTAAATAGTGTACAGATTGCGTATTATATGCATCAGAACGGATTGTTAGGTGATTAAAATGGATATTGTAGTGATGAAATTCGGTGGAACTTCGGTAAGAGATCAGGCAATGAGATACCAAGCATTTAGACATATTCGACGTGAAGTGAGTGCAGGGTATAAAGTCGTTGTTGTTGTATCAGCAATGGGAAGACATGGCGAACCCTATGCGACGGATTCATTGAAAGAATTAGTGACTTATCATGTGTCTAAACGGGAGTATGATCGACTTCTTTCATGCGGAGAAATTCTTTCAAGCATTGTCATGTCGGACTTTTTGCAACAGCAAGGATTAAAGGTGACTTCGCTGGCCCCAAGTGAGGTTGGAATTAAAACAGATACTAACTATACTAATGCAAACATCATTACGGTTGAGATAGATAAAATGATGGATTTGTTTAATGATTATGATGTGTTAGTGGCTCCCGGTTTTTTAGGTACGACAGATGATGGAAGTATTACAACACTAGGACGTGGAGGAAGTGATACATCGGCTGTTGCTTTAGGTGGGGCTTTAAAGGCAACTTACGTTGATATTTATTCTGACGTTGAGGGAGTCATGACAGCGGATCCTAAGTTAGTAAAAAATGCGAGAGTTTTGGAAAAAATAAGTTACGATAGCTTAATTGCTTTAGCTGCCCGGGGGGCAAAGGTTATTCATTTAAAAGCAATTGAATTAGCGAAAAAGAACCATGTAAACTTACGGCTACGTTCGACAAGTGCAGATCATATTGGGACATATGTTGTTGATGAGGAAGTAACAACACTAAGTTTAACTTATAAGGCTGGATATACAAGATATGAAATTTTTGGTGTTGTTCGTCCTATTGAGTGTCATGAACTAGTTAAACACGGAGAGTATTGGTATGCACAAACCTATGATGAGGAAGCCGTTGAAAAGTATTTAAAAGACGAAGGGCTTTCGTACGAAAAGCATGGAAATTATGTTCAGGTAAGTTGGATGAATCAGCAAAGAACACCTATGGAACTAACATTTTATGTTGACGCATTAAAACTTGAAGAGACATTGAATTTTTTACATTATAATTTAATTTAAAAAGAAGGATGTGAGAGTTATGAATAGTTTTGGGCCAGTTATGACTGCGATGGTAACCCCATTTAATGAAAATAATCAACTAAATATTAGTAGCTTAAGACGGTTAATTTTACATCTTCTAAAACACGGATCAACAAGCTTAGTCGTTACAGGAACAACAGGAGAGGCCCCAACACTAACAGCGATTGAACGGTTACGGGTTTGGGAAACAGCCATTGATTTTGCGGGAGGAACCATCCCTATTATCGTGGGTGTGGGAACGAATAATACAAAAACAACCATTCATAATGTTAAGTTAGCCGAGGAAGTGGGGGCTGATGCTGTATTAGTTGTGACTCCCTATTATAATAAGCCAAATCAGCTAGGTCTTTTAACGCATTTTAAGGCAATTGCCGAATCAACAGATTTACCTATTTTCTTATACAATATTCCCTCTCGAACAGGAGTTAGTCTATCGCTAGAAACAATTTTGGAGTTAGCGGAAATAAAAAATATTGTAGGAATTAAAGATTCGAGTGGTGATTTGGAACTACTAAAAGCATTAAAGGAAAAGGCACCAGAAGATTTTCTATTATATAGCGGGGATGATTCGAACTATTTAAATGCCTTGAAGTTGGGGTGCGATGGTGTTATTTCAGTTGCCTCTCATGTTGCAGGATTACAAATGAATAAAATTTATCAGTTATATAACAATGGTCAAAAAGAGGAGGCGGAAGCGTTGAATGAAAAACTTGATCCCCTTTATCGGGGGTTATTTACGACCACCAATCCAATTCCGGTTAAAGCCATGTTAAATCAACTTGGTATGGAAGTAGGTGGGCTTCGACTTCCACTAGTTGAGATGAATCAGTTTGAAAGCCAGGCACTGTTTGAGCAACTAAGTCCACTGTTCGACGAATAGACATTAAGAAAAAACATCTGAGTAAAGCAGATGTTTTTTTGCTTTTAATTTAGCTGCCGTTTTTCGGTAAAAAAATATTCTAACACTTGTCGTCTTTCAATGGATGTACTATAATAAAGGTAGAAGATAAACATTTTCGGTTTGATATAAATGAGGGACAGGGTCTTTATTTTAAGATTAAAAATTGTTATAGTGTATCTTTTTTTTATGTCGTTAATAAATTAAATGAATTCTTAATTTAAACTTTTAATTTTACAAATTCGTAACGGTTGATGAAATAATCGTCATTATTTTTTAAAAAATGGAGCAAGTTAAAAGAGACGGTATGATCTTAATTACTAAATAAAGATAGACAGAATAAAACTAGTCGTTCTTGCCAATAACTTTAAGAGTAGAGTTGTTGGTTTTAAGGTCTGAAAAATTCAAAACTAATAGATATGAAAATGTTTAATTAAAGATGAGGTTTATGCGACGTAGTGAGAGAAAACTTCCCTTTTATTACATGGATATGAAAATGATAGAATTGTTTACAATGATTAAATAAAAGAGGTTACAGTAGATGTTTTTAGTTGAATTTTAAATTAAAGGAGGTGGGTCGTTGTCAACTGAGGTAACCTATGAAATAGTAAGTTGTTTCATATCATTGACAGCGATGAGAATGTGGCATCAATAGTAGAACAAAAAATTAAAATTTTTGCATTAGGTGGGCTTGATGAAAACGGAAAAAACTTATACGTTGTAGAAGTAAATGATAAAATTTTCATTTTAGATGCAGGCTTAAAATACCCAACAGAGGACTTATTAGGAGTAGATGCAGTTATTCCTGATTTTACCTATTTAAAAGAGAATGCATCTCGCGTTCAAGGAGTGTTTTTATCACATGGTCATGAGGATCACATAGGAGCTATTCCACAACTTTTAAGCGTGATTAACGTTCCTGTTTACGGAACTCGATTAACGATGTCATTAGTAGAAGATGCATTAACGGAAAATGGATTAGACTATAAACAATATAAGCTTTATAAAATTCGTGAGAATAATGAGCTGTTCTTTGGGGAAATTAAAGTTACTTTCTTTAAAACGACTCATAGCATTCCTGATTCGGTCGCTATTTGTATTCATACAACGGATGGGGTCATTGTTTATACCTCTGATTTTACTTTTGATCAAAATGCAAAAGGACGTTATCAAACAAATTATGCTAAAATTTCTGAAATTTCGAAAGAGGGCGTTTTATGTTTACTTTCGGAGAGTATTAATGCGGATAAATCAGGTTATACCGGAGCGGGATCGGCGCTTCAATATGAGTTGGATGAGGCATTTTCACGTGCTAATGGACGTATTATTTGTTCGTTATATTCGTCTGACCTTTATCGCATTCAGTTAGTCATTGATTTAGCTGTTCAATATAAACGTAAAATTGCTATTATTGGGCGTAAAATGCAGCGTATCGTCGATATTGCGGTGAAATTAGGATATTTACGTATTCCAAAATCAATGTTAATGAACCTATTATATATTGATGAAAAAAACGATAATAATCTTTCAAACTTGGTAGTGTTAACAACAGGAAATCGTCATGAGCCATTCAATTCATTAACGAGAATGGCCAAACACCAAGATCGATTAATTCATATTGAAAAAACGGATATGGTGATTGTGGCTACACCTCCAATTCCGGGGAACGAAGTAAAGGCTGCCCGAACAATTGATATGCTTTATCGCACAGGGGCACAGGTGTTTGTTGTTAATAAGAATTTGTTACCTTCGTCTCATGCAAGTAGTGAAGATTTGAAGTTAATGATGAATTTATTAAAACCGCAATATGTGATGCCTGTTATTGGTGAGTATCGCAATTTAGTTGCTCATGCTAAGGTAGCAGAACAAATGGGGTATCGTCCTGAAAATATTATTTTATTAGATAATGGTGATGTTGTTGAATTTCAACAACGTGAATTGGTCAATCATACCGAGCATATTCAAATCGATCAGGTGTTGGTAGACGGCTTGGGTGTTGGTGACATTGGAAGTGTTGTCTTACGCGATCGTCAATTGATGGCGAATGATGGAATTATCGTTGTTATTGCGAATTTAAATAAAAATACGAAGGCTATTGTAGCGGGACCTCAGATTGTGAGCAAAGGATTTGTTTATGAAAAAGGGAACGAGGAACTTTATAAATTACTCGACGAATTAGTTCGTCAGATTATTGGGCAGTTTGTGACAGAACAGTATGTAAATTGGCAGGGGTTAAGACAGGAGCTACGAGATAAAGTAGGAAAGTTACTTTTCAATAAAACGAAACGTAAACCGATTATTATTCCAATTGTGGAAGAGTTTAATCTATAGAGAAAACTACCTTTCGATAAGAAAGGTAGTTTTTTTGTTATAGTTATGGAATGAGCATGAAAAAAGTTAAATTTTATGAGATAATAGAAGCAGTTTTTAAAGATGAAATGATTGAGGTAAGAGTATGGCAAGGAAAGAACGTAAAAAGAAAGTTAAATTAACAGGAATAGGGTATGAATTAGTTGGTATATTACTCGTCTTACTATCCATTTTAATGATTGGCCAACTAGGTATTATTGGGACTTTTTTGAAAAAATTAGGATTATTTTTAGTTGGAGAGTTTTTTTGGGTACTTACAATTGCGATGATAATTTATGGGTGGCGTTTTATTGTAAAACGACAAAGCCCTGGTCCGTTTAACTCGAAGCAAATAGGATGGGGATTAGTTTTCGTTTCGTTAATCGTTTTTAGTCATCTGCCGGTATACCGTGAATTTAAGGCGCATAATATTCCCATTCTTGAAGGGATGTTAAAATACTATTTTTCAAATGATATTTTAAATAATTCTTTTACGGCAGGAGGAGGATTGGCGGGTGCGATTATTTACGGATTACTTGTTCCTTTAGTCACAACAAATGGTCTGTATATTGTATCGTTATTTGTTCTTTGCTATGGAACATTACTGATTTTTGATTTAACAGTGAAAGATTTTTATGAAAAGGCTCGCGATTATCAGATGAAGCAACGTCAAAGTGTTCGACATAAAAAGCGTGTGCCAACAACAAGTAGAGAGCGTGTGAGGAAAACAGATGCAACGACTCACGAACCTGTAGTGACACTGCTAAATGAAAGTGTGGATGAAGAGGAACTGTTAGAAGTTGAGGAAACAGACGAAGAGGAACATATTGAGGAAGAAGAGTTTAAAATTAAAGAGTTTGATAAACACCAACCTTTAGTTGAACAAGAACCTATTCTTGAGACTGAAATACAAGTGTTAAAAGATGAGAATTATGTTCTTCCTCCTTTGGATCTACTTGTTGATTACCAACAGACTAATCATTCACAAAGATTGTTGGTGAGTGCTAAATCACAGGCGAGAAAACTAGAGGATACTTTTAAAAATTTTGACGTAAAGGCTAAGGTGCAGGAAGTTCATATTGGTCCTTCGGTTACACGATTTGAAATTCTACCTAATGTTGGCGTTAAAGTTAGTAAAATTTTAAATTTGACGGATGATATTGCACTTGCATTAGCCGCAAAAGGTATTCGAATTGAAGCGCCGATACCGGGAAAATCAGCGATTGGAATTGAAGTTCCTAATCCTAAACAAACGTTGGTAACATTCAAAGAAATTGTTAAAGAGGTTCCGCATAAACAGCAAAAGGAAAAATTATTGATGGTCCTTGGGAGAGATATTTCTGGAAAGACTGTTTATTCTCCATTAAATAAAATGCCTCACTTACTGGTTGCGGGAGCAACGGGATCTGGAAAATCAGTCTGCATCAATACTATTATTTGTAGTATCCTGATGCGCTCTACACCTAACGAGGTAAAGATGTTAATGATTGATCCTAAGAAAGTTGAGTTAAATGGCTATAATGGGATTCCCCATTTATTAGCCCCTGTTGTTACGGACCCACGCTTAGCCTCACTTGCACTTAAAAAGGTTGTTTCAGAGATGGAGTATCGTTACGAACTATTTAGCGAGAGCGGAACACGTAATATTGAAAGTTATAACGAATATGTGAGAGGTTATAATGAAGGAGAAGGCGGCCATAAAGCTCCTCTACCATTTATTGTTGTTATTATTGATGAGTTAGCTGATTTGATGATGGTGGCTTCAAAAGAGGTTGAGGAATGTATCATGCGTTTAACACAGATGGCACGTGCAGCTGGGATTCATTTAATTATTGCAACACAACGCCCATCAGTGGATGTTATTACCGGGGTTATCAAGGCTAATATTCCTTCGCGAATTGCTTTTGGGGTATCTTCGGCAGTTGACTCACGTACGATTATCGATATGCCAGGCGCTGAAAAATTACTTGGAAAAGGGGATATGCTATTTCTACCGATGGGAGCCTCTAATCCGACTCGTGTTCAAGGAGCATTTATTTCGGATGAAGAGGTTATTCGAATCGTCGAATTTATTAAGTCGCAAGTTGCCGTAGACGAGGTGAAGCAAGACTTTTTAGAAAACATTGAACAAATTCAAAATGAGGCCCAAACCCTTGAGGATCCACTGATGCGAGAGGTTTTAGCATATATTATTGAAACGAAGAAGGTATCAGCCTCACTTCTTCAACGGCGATTTAGAATTGGTTATAATCGGGCGGCACGAATTGTTGAAGATTTAGAGATGAATGGTTTAATTGGTCCGAGTGAGGGAAGCAAGCCACGAGAGGTTCTCATGACCGAAACCCAATATCACGAAATGATTACAAATCTATAATATGTGATTAAAAGAAGAGAGAGTTAGTAGAGCTTAAATATGGAAATAATTTTTTGAAATTGATTTAAATTTCTTATAAAAATTGATAAAATTTCTAATAATATTAATTGTCAATAAGAGTAATGAAAAATAAAAAAGTAAATATTCGATAAATATTTACAAAACATCCTCTTTTTGATAGACTTATTCAAGGAATTTTAGAACTAGGAGGATTATTATGAGAAAATTTACATCAATGTTCGTGATAATAATGGTTGCTGTGGTAATGTTAACAGCCTGCCAAAAGGATAAGGGTGGTTCAGATTCAACATCGGAAACGACTCAAGAGAAGTTTAAAGTTGGAATGATGATTGATTCGGGAACGATTGACGATAAGTCATTTAACCAAGGAACGTGGGAAGGAATTAAAGCATATATGAAAGACCACAAAGGGGTTAAAGGACAACACGTACAACCTAGTGGTGAAACGACAGCAGATTATTTAAGTGCAGCAGATAATTTAATGATGGCTGGAAATAATGTCATTGTTGCACCTGGATTTAAATTTGAGGAGGCAATTACAGAGCTTCAAACTGCTAATCCAGATATTTCTTTTGTTATTTTAGAAGGGGAACCTAAACCTCTTGGAGAAAATACATTATCTATTTTCTTTGCAGAGCAAGAAGCAGGATTTTTATCAGGAGTAGCGGCAGCGTTACAATCACAAACAGGTAAAGTAGGGTTTATCGGTGGGATGCAAATTCCAGCTGTTGAACGTTTTGGTTGGGGATATGTAGCGGGTGTTGCTTATGCAAATGCAACATTTGGAACAAATGTTGAAGTAGCTGACTATCAATATCAAGGAACTTTCCACGACGTTCAAGGTGGACAAATGATGGCCGGTGGAATGTATGATAAAGGAATTGATATCATCTTCTCAGCAGCAGCGGCAGTTGGAAATGGTGTTATTAATGAGGCGAAGGCTCGTACAGAAAATGGTGAGAATGTTTATGTTATTGGTGTAGATGTTGATCAATATGATGAAGGATTAATGAGTGACGGACATTCTGTTGTGTTAACTTCGGCAATTAAACAGGTCGGAACGGCCGTATATGATGCTTTAAAAGCGTATGGCGAAGGAAAATTCCCTGGTGGAAAAATCATCACGATGGATGCTAAAACAGATGGAATTGGACTGCCAGAAAAGAATCCTAATTTAAGTACGGAAACACAAGAAAAAGTGGATCAAGTCTTAGCGCAAATTAAAACGGAAGAAATTACTGTTCCAGCGACTGCTGATGCATTAGAATCTTATTTATCTCAAGTTGGATACGATGCGAGTACAATTAATTATAAATAATTAATTAATAATTTTTCAAAGAGTGATACCTAAAATGTTGGGTATCGCTTTTTTTGGCTATATATTGGGGAAAGTAAATAGAAATAGAGAAAATTGTCTTTTTCTATAAAAAAATACAGTTATATATTTACAATGAAAGTAGAATTTGTTACACTAATAGTGTATTTTTTATGAGGAGGCCATACAAAAATGAAAAAGAAATTTTCTATGCTAACAGTTGCTCTTGCAGCAACATTAGGTTTAGTTGCTTGCGGTAAAGGGGCAGCTGATCAATCATCACAAGGAGAGTCAGCAGACGCAAAACTTAAAGTGGGAATGATGACAGATTCTGGAACAATTGATGATAAATCGTTTAACCAAGGAACGTGGGAAGGAATTGAGCGTTACCAAGAGGAAAATAAAACGATTGTATCAAAATATATTAAACCTTCTGGGGAAGCAACTCAAGATTACTTAGAGGCAGCAAATAATTTATTGGCATCTGGTCATGAAATGATTATTGCACCAGGATTTAAATTTGAGGAAGCAATTGCTCAATTACAAGCTGAAAACCCAGATAAAAAGTTTTTAATCATTGACGGACAACCAACAGGTGGAGTTGCTGAAAATACGGCAGCTATTTACTTCGCAGAACAAGAAGGCGGATTTTTAGCAGGTGTTGCAGCTGCATTAGAAACAAAAACAAATAAAGTTGGATTTATCGGTGGAATGGTTATTCCAAGTGTGCAAAACTTTGGATATGGATTTGCGATGGGGGTTGCCTACGCAAATGCAAACTTAGGAACAAATGTTGAAATTGCAGATTATTTATATAACGGGACATTCGATGACGTAGCGGGTGGAAAAGCTCAAGCAGGTGGAATGTACGATAAAGGAATCGATATTATTTTCGTAGCGGCTGGTGGAGTCGGAAACGGAGTTATTGCTGAAGGTAAAGAGCGTGCAGAAGCTGGGAAAGATGTTCATGTTATTGGTGTAGATGTTGATCAATATGAAGATGGTCTTTTATCAGATGGAAGTTCAGTTATTTTAACGTCAGCTATTAAACGCATTGATAATGCTGCATACACAAAAATTGATGAAGTAGTTAAAGGGACATTTGAAGGTGGAAAAGTCATTACAATGAATGCTCAAAATGATGGAATTGGATTACCAGAAGAAAATCCAAATTTATCAGAATCTTCAAAAGAAAAATTAAATGAAGTTTTAGCTTCATTAAAGTCTGGAGATTTAGTTCTTCCAAATGAATTAAGCGAGGTAGAGAATAAGTTAGCTGAATACGGTTATAACTTTGAATCACTTAATTTATCAGGGAAATAAAAATTAAAATTAATACGTTAAAATTTTGGGAGAGCCCTAGTAATTTGAAAAAATTACTAGGGCTCCTTTTTTATTAGAGGTTTAAGTTTGTTGAACAAGTGAAAGGTGTAAACTACCCAGGTCCCCTACTTACAATGTTCGAGGCGGAGGGAACGTTTATAAATTTATGAAAAATCGCTCTTTTTCGCAGCTTAGGATTGTTTTATTTAAGATTCGGGATACCTAGAAGGGAAAATGTAAGGTGACTATTTCTGAATTAAATCAGTATTGAAATGAAAATAGATAAAGAATTAAGGGGGGGATTTGGAGGTATTAGGTGTAAAGGGTAATGAAACTTCCTCAAGAGGATATTTGGGTTGGTTCAACTATGTTAGAAACGACCATCTGGAGAATGTGATTAGTAATTAGGGAATATTTCCCTGGAGTAAATCGGCCATTTAACGAGGAGATCGATGTACTAAGGTAAAAAATAGAAGGAAAAGTAACTAAGATTAGAGTTAATTGTAAATAGGAGGAATAAGGTGATAAAAACTTACAAGATTCGCTATTTTTTTATTGATTAGTCTATTTAAATTATTCTATAATAAATAGGAATAGGTGATTTTAGATGATGGCACCTATAGCCTAAATGTTTCATAGACTCAGTTTTGCTTGATGGTTGAATAGAGATCTTTATTGAGGGAGATCGCGACAATCTTCTTTTATGGTAAAATTGCCAGGTAGGATCAGAAGACTTGGATTAGAACATAAAGGGTACGACCGAGGACAGGACAAAGTACAAAGAAAGGGGTAAAGCGATGGAATATGTAATTGAAATGCTCAATATTACAAAAGAGTTTCCGGGAATTAAGGCAAATGATAATATTACGTTGCAAGTAGAGCCAGGAGAAATCCATGCCCTTTTAGGGGAAAATGGAGCGGGTAAATCAACCTTAATGAGTGTTTTATTTGGAATGTATAAGCCAGATGGCGGATGTATTAAGGTGCGAGGAAAGGAAGTAAAAATTACAAATCCGAATGTTGCAACAGAGCTTGGAATCGGAATGGTTCATCAACATTTTAAACTCGTTCATAACTTTACGGTGACAGAAAATATTATTCTAGGAAGTGAACCAACGTTATTTGGCGGATGTGTTGATATTAAAAAGGCGGCGAAACGTGTGGCTGAGTTATCAAAACGCTATAATTTACACGTGGATCCTTATGCGAAAATTGAGGATATATCTGTTGGGATGCAACAGCGCGTCGAAATTTTAAAAATGCTTTATCGTAATGCAGATATTTTAATTTTTGATGAACCGACAGCTGTCTTAACTCCACAAGAAATTGATCATTTAATGAAAATTATGAAACAATTAACGGCAGAAGGAAAGTCGATTATTGTCATTACACATAAGTTGAAAGAAATTAAGACGATTGCCAAACATTGTACGATTATTCGTAAAGGAAAGGGAATTGGGACGGTTGTCGTTGATGAGGTCACAGAACAAGATTTAGCTGATTTAATGGTTGGACGAAAAGTGACATTTAAACTAGATAAGAAAGAAGCTAAAATGGGTGCACCAGTTCTTGAAGTTAATGATTTATGTGTGAAAAATGCCCGTGGTGTAGATGCTTTAAAACAGCTATCTTTAACAGTATACGAAGGTGAGATTGTAGGAGTTGCGGGAATTGAGGGAAATGGTCAAACAGAACTCATCGAAGCGATTACGGGATTACGCCCAGCTGATCGGGGGACGGTGAAGTTAGGTGGAGAGGATATCAGTCGATTATCTGTACGTAAAAGAACAGAAGCTGGTATTGGACATATTCCTGAGGATCGCCATAAGCATGGGCTTGTTTTAGAGTATTCACTAGAAGATAACTTTATTTTGCAAACGTATTATCAACAACCTTTTAGTAAAGGTGGGATTTTAAATCGTCAAGCAATTAGAGAGCAATCGGAAATGCTGATTCAACGTTTTGATGTCCGCAGTGGACAGGGAAGCCAGACAATTACGCGCAGTATGTCGGGTGGAAATCAACAAAAAGCAATTATTGGACGTGAAGTTGTTCGTTCACCAAAATTATTGATTGCGGCACAACCAACACGTGGACTTGATGTCGGTGCGATTGAGTATGTTCATCGTGAATTAATTGAAGAGCGTGATAAGGGACGTGGCGTCCTGTTAATTTCTCTGGAGTTAGACGAAATTTTAAATGTTTCTGATCGAATTGCCGTTATTTATGAAGGTGAGATTGTAGGAATTTTAGATGCGGCAAAAACGAATGAACAAGAAATTGGATTATTAATGGCGGGTGCCGGACGTGAAAGAGGTGAACAGTAATGAAGAACATGAAGTTTAATTTGTCGGATGATGCTGTTCAGAAGAAATTAGCACCGTTTGCTTCAGTTATTCTTGGATTTTTAGTTGGGTTTATCGTTTTATTCTTGATTGGGTATAATCCATTTGAAGGATTTACTTATTTATTTCAAGGTGGGTTTAAAGGAATTTTATCAGGTAATTTAAAACAGTTCGGAAATGGATTGTTACAGATGACCCCATTAGTTTTGACAGGATTATCGGTGGCCTTTGCATTTAGAACGGGACTGTTTAACATCGGAGTTCCGGGTCAGATGTTAGTTGGTGGATTTATGGCTGTTTACTTAGGGGTAACGCTTGATTTACCACGAATGATTCATTTGATTGTTGTAATTTTAGGGGCTATGATTGCCGGTGGTATTTGGGCAATTGTTCCCGGAATTTTAAAAGCAAAATTTAAGATTCATGAAGTAGTAACTTCAATTATGATGAACTATATTGCGCTATGGAGCGTGCAATATGCGGTGAAAACATTAATTCCTGGAAAGTATTCTACAGAATCGGCAACAATTGCAGAAACAGCATCTTTAAAAATGGCTGCTATGACTGAATTCTTTAGTGGTTCTGCTGTAAATTTAGGATTAATCTTTGCGATTATTGCTTGCTTTATCATTTGGTTTATCCTTGAAAAAACAACTTTTGGTTATGAATTAAAGGCCGTTGGATATAATCATCATGCAGCAGAATATGCAGGGATGAAGGCTACACGAAACGTAATTCTTTCAATGATCATTGCAGGGATTTTAGCTGGACTTGCTGGAGCGACGTTTTATGTCGGGTATACGGATCATATCAAAGTTGGGGTGTTACCAACGCAAGGGTATGATGGAATTGCGGTAGCCTTACTTGGATTAAATACACCAATTGGGGTCTTTTTATCAGCAGCTTTATTTGGATTTATGAAAGTTGGGGGAGCATTTATGCAAGCCATGACTGAGATTCCGAGTGAATTGATTGATATTATTATTTCAACGATTATATACTTCTCAGCCATTTCATTATTACTCCAAAGCTTCTTTAAAAAAATAGCTTCTAAGAAAAAAGACGGAGGTGCTAAATAATGTGGGATTTTATTGTTTCAATGATGCCGTATGCCTTTGCCTTTACAGCGCCAATGTTAGTGACAGCTTTAGGTGGTCTATTTAGTGAGCGTAGTGGGGTTGTCAATATCGGCCTTGAAGGATTAATGATTGTTGGTGGATTTACGACAGCATTATTTATTAATCAATATTATGCAGGAAGCGATGCAACGATTTGGATTGGTATTTTACTCGGTGGATTGGCTGGTTGTGCCTTTTCATTGCTCCATGCTTATGCAAGTATTAATTTAAAAGCCGATCAAGTTATTTCCGGAACAGCTATTAACTTATTGGCTCCCGCGTTAACTATTTTCCTAGCGCGAACACTGACAGGAAGTCAGAATATAAGTATTGTTAAAGGTGTTTCACGTTTAGATGTTCCTATTTTATCTAAAATTCCGGTTATTGGTCCTCTATTCTTTAGTAAAATGTATGCGACAACCTTTATTGTTTTAGGATTAGTGGTGCTAGCGTGGTATATTATATTTAAAACTTCATTCGGCTTACGATTACGTGCATGTGGGGAGCATCCACAAGCGGCAGATTCGATGGGGATTAACGTCTATAAAATGCGTTATATCGGTGTGTTAGCCTCTGGTTTCTTAGCAGGACTTGGAGGTGCGATTATTATTGTAACGACATCGAATGAATACAATGGTTCAGTAGCTGGGCTTGGATTCTTGGCTCTTGCAGCTCTTATCTTTGGTAAATGGAATCCATGGGGAGTTTTATTTGCGTCGTTTTTCTTTGGATTTATGAAAACATTAGGTCAGTTAGCGATTATTAATGATACATTAAAGTCATTTGAAATTCCGATGGAATTTTATAACGCGTTACCTTACGTGATGACATTAGTTGCTCTAATGGTCTTTAGTCGTAATATAGTTGGACCAAAAGCAGCTGGAGAACCATACGATAAAGGGAAACGTTAATTTAATAATTAAGATAGCCCCTCGCTTATTATCGTGGGTGGATGGTAGGTAAGTAAACTAACTAGTTTAGTTTATTTACCTTTTTTATTTATAGTACTGAAGAAGGCGAAACTTATCAAATATTGCTTATCTTTAAGATTTTGCTTATAATAAAGAATAGAATAGGGGTCGAATGTTCGATAATAGAGTAAACGATCCCTATTAAATTAAAGGTTATGTGTCAAAAGATGATCTCAAATAATGCGTGTAAAATAATGAATATTTTTCTATCATCCGGTTTAATCCCTTCTCGTATCAAAAATTATGAGTTTTTTTATGAGTGGCGCTATAAATGTTTTAATGTTTTTATGTGAGGCTGTATCGTACTAGGTGGAGGAGCCTTTATAATAAAGATGGGATTCCCTATAGTTTGATGAATTAAACCGTAGTAAAGTATGAGAAAATTGGAGGTTTCAAAAATGAGTTTAAATAAAGGAAAAAAAGTTATCGTCGGAATGTCAGGTGGTGTTGACTCGTCAGTTGCTGCGTACTTATTAAAAGAGCAAGGTTATGATGTCGAAGGTGTTTTTATGAGAAATTGGGATAGTGCCGCAAATTCGGACGTATTAGGAAATCCTACCGTTAATGATGCGGTCTGTCCACAGGAAGTAGATTATATGGACGCTAAGGCAGTCGCCGATCAGTTAGGAATTAAACTTCATCGTGTGGATTTTGTTCAAGAGTATTGGGATCGCGTCTTTATGTATTTCTTAGACGAGTATAAGGCGGGCCGCACCCCGAATCCAGATATTATGTGTAATAAAGAAGTGAAGTTTAAAGCCTTTTTAGACTATGCGATGGGGCTTGGCTGCGATTATATTGCTATGGGACATTATGCGCGTGTTGAACATGGCGAAGAGGTGAGAATGTTACGTGGGGTTGATAACAACAAAGACCAGACGTACTTCTTAAGCCAATTAACACAAGCACAGCTTAGTAAAACGTTATTTCCAGTCGGGGAATTACAAAAGTCTGAGGTTCGTGAAATTGCCGAAAAGTTGGATTTAGCAACGGCTAAAAAGAAGGATTCAACAGGAGTTTGTTTTATTGGTGAACGTAATTTCACCCAATTTTTACAAAACTATTTACCCGCACAACCTGGGACTATGCAAACATTAGACGGGGAAGTTTTAGGTGAACATATCGGACTGATGTATTATACAATTGGGCAACGA
Source organism: Turicibacter sp. St.80E1 (assembly GCF_059728495.1). NCBI lineage: Bacteria > Bacillati > Bacillota > Erysipelotrichia > Erysipelotrichales > Turicibacteraceae > Turicibacter > Turicibacter sp. St.80E1. The sequence continues at coordinate 1,091,590 of NZ_AP039386.1, forward strand.
AAAGGACTGGGTATTGGTGGTAAAGGTGATGCTTGGTTTGTTATTGGAAAAGATTTAGAAAAAAATATTTTATATGTGGGTCAAGGTTTTGAGAATGAATATGTTTATGCAGATGAAGCACACGTATCAAATGTCAACTGGATTCCAACAGAGAAGTTTAAAGGCGTTTTTAAATGCACGGCTAAATTCCGCTATCGTCAACCCGATGTTCCAGTTGAACTTGAATGGATGGAAGGGGAACTATTAAGGGTTCGACTTTTAGATCCGGTTCGTGCAGTAACCCCTGGACAGGCAGCTGTCTTTTATTTAGGGGATGTATGCCTAGGTGGTGGACGTATCGAGGCAGCCTTTAAAGACGGTGAGCGTCGAATGTATTAAGAGAGGGTGACGTTGATGGAAGAAGTCAACTCAATTCAGGGAATATTTTTAGATTCAATCTTTTATAACGAGGATAATGGTTTTTCAATAGGAACAATAGTAGTTACTGAACACCAATGTTCCGAGGATCAAATTCAATTAGCGTACAAAGTTGTAGATGAAAAAGTATGTGAAGCGATTGGTTTAACGGAAAATAAAACTTATTACAAGGTGACAGTATCGGGTTATTTTCCTAAGTTAACAGAAAATAAAATGTATCGATTTAAGGGGAATCTAATCAAACATCCGAAGTATGGGTGGCAGTTTCAGGTGAATGCCTACGAAAGTATCGCTGTTAAGGGGAAATCTTCTCTCGTGCATTACTTAAGTAGCGATATTTTTGAAGGGATCGGACAAAAGACGGCTGAAAAAATTGTTGAAACACTTGGGGACGACGCGATTAATGTGATTTTAAACAATCGCGAAGCGTTAGAGAAAGTACCGAAGCTATCAAAAAAATTGGCAGATAAGCTATATGCGACGTTGGTTGATCAGCAGGGGACTGAGCAAATTTTAGCTCCTCTTTATGGATACGATTTAAGTCCGAAACTTGTCATGAAAATTTTCAAACGATATCAATACCAGGCGTTAGAAATAATTAAAGAGAACCCCTATCGGCTTATTGAGGATATTGAAGGAGTCGGATTTTTACGGGCAGACGAATTGGCAAAAAGATTAGGTATTTCATTGGATGATCCACGTCGAATTCGTGCCGCACTTCTATATGTACTAGATCAAATCGCTATTCAAAGAGGGCATACGTATGTCTATCATAAGCAACTCGTACAAAGTGCTCTTCAGTATTTAAATCAAAAATCTGCTCAACTTCTTGATTTTTCTCAGATTGACCAACAAATTCAATCACTTATTCAGAAGAAAAAAATTTATATTGAAGGCGAATTCTTATTTATTCCGTTACTCGTAAATAGTGAAAAGGGAATCGTTGAATCGATTTTAAGGTTACAGACAAAAGATTCGATTAATGATAAGGAACTAGAGGAAGTAATGAAACGGTTGGTCAAGGAGATGTCAATCACGTATTCGAAGGAACAAGAAGAGGCTATTCAAATGGCTCTAAAATATCCGGTAAGTATTATTACAGGGGGACCTGGAACTGGAAAAACTACAGTGGTACAAGGAATTTTAAAGGCTTATTCCTTACTACATAAAATCACACTTGATCCTAGCCAATACGCAACCTCTGAAAAGAAATTTCCAATTGCGTTAGCTGCCCCGACGGGGCGCGCTGCTAAGCGGATGACGGAAACGACGACATTAAAGGCCTCAACTATTCATCGGCTACTTGGATATGGTGTTGACGGTGTTTTTCAACATGATGAGTTTTCTCAATTAGATTATGATTTAATTATTATTGATGAGAGTTCAATGTTAGATACACTGCTTGCCTTTCAGCTGTTTCAATGTATTAAAACGGGTGCTCAAGTCATTTTAGTAGGAGACGATAATCAATTGCCATCGGTAGGTCCAGGGCAAGTTTTAAAGGATTTAATTGAAAGTGGGGCCATTCCATTAACGCGTTTGACAACAGTACACCGACAGGCGCAAGATTCATCGATTATTGCGTTAGCTCATGCTGTAAAGAATAATCGGCTACCAAACGACTTAAGAGAAAAAAAGCCAGATCGTTTATATGTTGAATCACCGCATCAACAAATACCGCTTTACTTGAAGAAGATTGTTGAAAATGCACTTTCAAAAGGGTATACGGCAAACGACGTTCAGGTGTTAGTTCCGATGTATCGTGGAGAATGTGGTATTGACGCGATTAATGAAATGTTGCAGGCAATCTTTAACCCTCCTGATGATTCAAATAAAAGGGAAATGGCGTTTGGTCAACGTATTTTTCGGATTGGGGATAAAGTATTACAATTATCTAATCAACCCGAAACGGGGGTCATGAATGGCGATGTTGGTGAAGTTATCGGGATCTCTTATAAAAATGAAAATGAAGAAAAGGAAGATCAGCTGATTGCTTGTTTTGATTCAAAAGAAGTAAGTTATAAAAAAGGCGATTTGCAAAATTTAACTCATGCCTATTGTGTTTCTGTTCACAAGTCTCAAGGTTCGGAATACCCGATTGTCATTTTACCAATGACCCATGCTTATCATGTCATGCTTCAAAAAAAATTAATTTATACTGCCATCACTCGGGCTAAAAAATCACTCATTATTATTGGGGAGTATTTAGCATTGGATAAAGGGGTAAAAAATGAAGGCGATGAACGTCAAACCACGTTAAAATTACGTTTTGAAATGCAAAAGGAACAGTCACCAATTACTAATCCATTTGAAGATTATTTTAAGGAGCATGAGATTCCATTTGAATATTTGGATGAGGTGGAACTTGAAGGAGTCACGCCGTATGATTTTATGGACGATGTAGGATAAATTTTCTTTTGCGAATATTAACATAAAAAATAAAAAATAAACCAAACTAAAACTATCATGTTGAAGTGAGGTGAATGGTATGAAAAAAGCGGTTTTACTATTATTATTTATCGTGGTGTTTATTGCAACAGTGGCATATCAAGAAGATCCATGTCATTATAAAAAACAATTTCAACGTCAGATGAAAAAATACCGAAAAAATATTGGATGTTGGCAAGATTACCTTCATGATATGATGCCATTTTAAAAGAACCTCCCTTAGGGGAGGCTCTTTTAAATTAAATGAAGAATTTTTTGATCGATAGATATACGAAATATAAAAAAAAGCTTGAAACTCTGACGTAAAATCGTTAAAATAGAGTCGAATAACAAAATGTTGATAGAAGAAAGTAGAGATTTGTAATTCCACAGAGAGGGGTTTCTAGGCTGAGATAAACCCTAATGAAAAATACTCGAAAGCTACTTCTTGAGTGTAGGTAAAACCTATCGGTTAGCACCGTTATCGCCTTTAAGTGTTGTTTTTTTAGATAAAAACAAAAATAAGGTGGTACCGCGTTCACATCGTCCTTAGTTTATAAGGGCTTTTTTTATACTCATTTTAAGAGGTGATAAACGATGAAATATATGACAGGTTCAGAAATTCGATCAATGTATTTAAATTTCTTTAAATCTAAAGGGCATATGATCGAGCCAGGGGCATCATTAGTTCCAGCAAATGATCCAACTTTACTATGGATTAATAGTGGGGTCGCAGCGTTAAAGAAGTATTTCGATGGTCGTGAAATTCCAAACAACCCACGAATTACAAATGCACAGAAATCAATTCGTACAAATGATATTGAAAATGTAGGAAAAACAGCTCGTCACCATACATTCTTTGAAATGTTAGGAAATTTTTCAATCGGTGATTATTTCCGTGAGGAGGCTGTTACTTGGGGATGGGAATTATTAACTTCTCCAGAATGGTTTGGTTTTGATAAGGATTTACTTTATGTAACGGTGTATCCAAGTGACAAAGAAACGTATGATTTATGGATTAAACTTGGAGTTAAACCAGAACATATCGTGAAATTAGAGTATAATTTCTGGGAAATTGGAGAAGGTCCATGTGGTCCTAATACAGAGATTTTCTTTGATCGTGGTCCAAAATATGATCCAGAAAATATTGGACTCCGTTTATTGGAGGAAGATATTGAAAATGATCGTTACATTGAAATTTGGAATATTGTTTTTTCACAATTTAATTCTAAAGAAGGATTAGATCGTAGTGAGTATCCGTTGCTTCCGAATCAAAATATAGATACCGGGATGGGGCTTGAACGTATGGCTTGCGTCTTACAAGGGGTAGAAACTAATTTCGATACCGATTTATTTATGCCAATTATCAAAAAAACAGAACAAATTTCAGGTGTGAAATACACGAATGAAACGGCTGTTGCTTTTAAAGTTATTGCCGATCATGTAAGAACCGTAACATTTGCGGTGGCTGATGGGGCGTTACTCTCAAACGAAGGAAGAGGTTACGTCTTACGTCGTTTACTTCGCCGCGCTGTTCGTTATGGTAAAAATTTAGGAATTGATCGTGCGTTTATGTATGAGTTAGTCCCTGTTGTAGCGGATATCATGAAAGATTATTATCCATACGTGTTAGATAAAATTGAACTCGTTCAAAAGGTGATTAAGTCTGAAGAGGATCGTTTCCGTCAAACACTTGCTGATGGAGAAAAAATCTTAAATGATTTAATGGCGAAAAGTAAGACAAAAATTATCTCAGGGAAAGATGCCTTTATGCTTTACGATACGTATGGATTCCCGTATGAATTAACATTAGAGTATGCGGAAGAGTCAGGTTTTAGTGTTGATAAAGATAGGTTTGATCAAGAGATGCAGGCTCAACGAGACCGTGCACGTAACGCTCGCGAAGATGTAGCAAGTATGCAATCTCAAAATGAGGCGCTTATGAATTTTAAAACACCATCGACGTTTGTTGGATATGATCAATATACATCAGAAGGTCAAGTGATTTTATTATTAAAAGATGGTGAAGTTGTAGAGTCATTATCGGGACAAGGTCAAGTGATTTTAGATAGCACGCCATTTTACGCAGAAAGTGGAGGGCAGGTAGCTGATAGAGGAACGATGGTATCTCAACAGGCAACGGTAGAAGTGCAAGATGTTATTAAGGCGCCAAATGGTCAACACTTACACACAATAAACGTTGAGGGAATCCTGTCTTTAAATGACCGTGTTAAGTCCTCAATTACAGTGAATGATCGCTTGGCTTTAACGAAAAACCATACAGCGACACATTTATTACATCAAGCATTAAAAGATGTAATTGGTGATCATGTGAATCAAGCGGGGTCATTAGTATCAGCTGGGCGTTTACGTTTTGATTTCACAAATATGCAAGGTCTAACGGCTGAAGAGTTACAACGTATCGAATCCATTGTGAATGAAAAAATTTGGGCTTCACTTCCAGTTCAAGTGTTTGAAAAATCGATTGATGAGGCAAAGGCGATGGGTGCAATGGCCTTATTTAGTGAAAAATATGGAGATGTTGTACGTGTCGTTAAAGCTGGGGAGTATAGCATCGAATTGTGCGGTGGATGTCACGTCACAAATACTTCAGAAATTGGGTTGTTTAAAATTATTTCTGAATCTGGAATTGGTGCCGGAACGCGTCGAATTGAAGCGGTAACCTCTCAAGCGGCGTATGAATATATGAATCACTTTATTACACGATTTACAAACGTATCAGAAACGCTTAAAACGAAACCGGCGCTACTTGAAGAACGAGTTGCGGGAGTTTTAGACGAAGTAAAAGAGCTTCATCGTGAGAATGAATCATTAAAATCTAAATTATCGCATTTAAAAATGAAAGAAATTGTTCATAATACACATGAGGTTAATGGATTAACGGTTTTAACAGCGCAATTAATGGACGTAGATATGAATCATCTTCGTCAAATGGTAGATGAGTTTAAACAACAATTAGACTCAGCTGTTATCGTTTTAGCAAGTGCCTCAGAAGGAAAAGTAGCTATTTCTTGTGGGGTAACGGCAGACTATGTTAAACAAGGTGTCCATGCCGGTAAAATTGTTAAGGAAGTAGCAAGCGTTTGCGGCGGTGGTGGTGGTGGCCGTCCAGATATGGCACAAGCTGGAGCTAAAGATATCACTAAAATTGCAGATGCCTTATTAAGCGTTGACGAATGGTTAAAAAATAACTTATAGTTCTTTTCATCCTCAATGCAATATTGTAAAATAGGATTAAGGACTATTTATGGGTGGTGAATATGATGATCTCAAATCATACGATGATGCTAAATGAGGCACTTGAGGATAAATTAAATCAAAATGAAACAGTTGAGTTAATTTTAGTCGATGTCTTTGAGGCATTAAAAACAAAGGGATATAACCCCATTAATCAAGTGGTTGGATACTTGATTTCAGGAGACCCTGCATATATTTCAAGTTATCAGGGAGCACGTAATAAAATCCAACAAATTGAACGTGATGAAATCTTAGAAGTTTTATTAGAAAAATTTGTTGAAACAAGAAAATGAAAACACTTGGATTAGATTTAGGAACACGTACGTTAGGTATCGCGATTAGTGATGCATTAGGTATGATGGCTCACGGGGTCGAAACGTTCCGTTTTGAAGAGAATCATTATAAAAAAGCAATTTTACACGTTCAACAATTAGTAAAAACACAACATGTTTCAAAAATCGTTTTAGGACTGCCTAAAAACATGAATGGTTCAATCGGAGAGCGCGGTCAGGCGACACAAGAGTTTGCTAAAAAACTTGAGGAGGCAACAAGCGTTCCAGTAATTTTATGGGATGAACGGCTAACGACGATGCAAGTTGAACGCGTATTAATCCAAGCGGATGTAAGTCGTGGGAAACGTAAAAAAGTTGTTGATAAAATGGCTGCAACCATCATTTTACAAAGCTATCTGGATTCAAGCCAGGCACGTTCATTCGTGTAATAATAAAATAAGAGGTGTTAACAATGTTAGATGAAAATCAATTAACAGTTATTGACGAAAACGGAAATGAATTATTATGTGAAATTTTATTTACATTTGATTCAGATGACTATAATAAATCATATGTCGTTTACTACCCAGTAGGGGCAGAGCACGAGGATGCTGATGGAAATGTTGATTTACATGTTTCAGCTTATATTCCAAGTAATAATAACGAAGGTGGAGAATTATTACCTGTAGAAACAGATGCAGAATGGGATATGATTGAAGAAGTAATTAATACATTTTTAGCTGACGAAGAGGCTGAAAGTGCAGAATAATTGATAAAAAGCAGTGTAGGAATGGAGGATGCCTCCACTCTTACACTGCTTATTTTAGAGGTGAAAACGAATGGGAAAAGCTGTACGTGTTTTTACTTGGGGTGTATGTATCGTTTTATTGGTTGCCGTTTTATATGGAGGTTACTTATACCAGGCAACCGTTAAACCTTTCAATTCCCAAGATAACACAGTGATTAATTATACAATTGAGCCTGGAACAACAACGAAGAAAGTTAATCGACAGTTAGCAGCGTTTGGGCTGATTAAACATCCGAAAATGGCCGATTTACTTGTACGTCTTCATGATTGGTCTCATATCCAAGCGGGAGAGTATGAGTTAACACCATCAATGACGCTTGAGCAAATGTATCAAAAATTTGAAAAAGGGCTCGTCGTGGAACCCGATAGTGTTAAAGTGACAATCCCTGAGGGGTATGATTTAGAATACGTCGCAGCGAATGTATCACCACTGGTTTCCTTGACTGCGGAAGACTTATTAACCGAGTGGAAAAATTCAGAGTATATAAATCAGCTGATTAATGATTATTGGTTTTTAACCGAGGATATTTTAAAAGACGGAATAAAATATCCACTTGAGGGGTATATTTATCCGATTACTTACTCATTTTCAAAAGGAGCATATACCGTGGATGAACTAACACGTCAGATGCTTGATGTGACCCAAAAGAAACTAGATCCTATCCGTGAATTATTTGAAACGAGCCCCTTAAGTATACATGAGGTTATGTCTTTAGCATCCGTTGTTGAGGGGGAGACCCAAAACACGGAGGAAATGCCAATGGTAGCGGGTGTCTTTTTTAATCGGATCAATTCGGGAATGTACTTACAAAGCGATATGACGGTTTTATATGCATTAGATGAACATGCGGTACGAGTGACAGAGGCAATGACACGTGTGCAATCACCGTATAATACATATGTGACGCCAGGTGCACCTATTGGACCGGTGAGCAATCCATCGATTGATGCCGTTAAGGCTGTCTTACAACCGGTAAGTCATTCTTATTTATTCTTTATAGCGGATATGTTTGGTTGTGTGGACGGGAAAACCCACTTCTTTGAAACCTATGAGGAACACATGAATTTTTATCGCGCATATCTACTCCCTTCATATGAGGCAGGGACAAATGTATGTCGACAGCAGTAAGGAGAAGAAGGTAATGAATGAACAATTATTACAACTTATGAGTCGTTTTAAGACCATTATTCATGATGATCTTTCAATTGAAATGAAAAAGTACGCTGAGGATCATCACGTACCAATCATTCAGGAACAAGGCCTTGAATTGATGCTTCAATTGTTAAGAATTAAAAATCCGTCAGCTATTTTAGAAATTGGAACGGCCATTGGGTACTCCTCACTTATGATGGCTAGACATTTACCACATACGAAAATTGTTAGTATTGAGCGAGATCCTGTTCGTTATCAAGAAGCAGTGTCTTATCATGAACGCGCGTCTATTGGAAACCAGGTAGTTTTAATCGAGGCAGATGCACTAGAAATTGAAAATAATCAACTTCCTATATTACAATATGATGTGATTTTTATTGATGCGGCTAAAGCGCAGTATCAAAAGTTTTTTGAAAAATATGAACCTTTATTGAAAGAAGATGGAATGATTATTAGCGATAATTTAATCTTCCACGGTCACATTTTTGATAATCAACAAAAGCAAAGTCGAAATTTGAAACAGTTGGTTCGTAAGATTAATAGATACAATGAGTGGTTAGCACAACATGAAGGGTATGATACCTTATTATTACCAATTGGAGATGGCGTTGCCATTAGCATGAAGAAAAACAGAGAAATTTTGAAAGAACACTGCTAGTTTGCGGTGTTTTTTAGTGAATAAGTCAGTATTCTAAACAAAATAAGCCAAAATAAGTGCAAAAAAAAAGTAAGTAGTTTATAATCATAGATATGCATCTCACATTTGTTTTAGAACAAATTTATGTTGAAAAGTAAGATGCGGGAGAAAATTGTGTTCCTAATGATGTGTGATTCATGATGTTAAAAGAAGGAAGGGGTAGAGGTTCTTTTGCCCTTATAATCATCATGAAAGATCTGATATGGAAAACAAAGATGAAGTTGAAAGTTAGTATAATAAAGTGAGTTGATAAGATGAAAAAACCAGAGTTAGTTGTGACGCCTCATCATTTTGATGAGATTGAACCCTTAATCGAAGCCGGTGCGGATGCGTTTATTATCGGTGATGAAAAGTTTGGGTTGCGTTTAGCAGGTTATTTTAATAAAGATGAATTATATGAAGCGGTTCAATTAATTAAACGTCATCATAAAAAGGTTTACGTAGCTATTAATGCGATCATGACCAATGCCCTATTGAAGGAATTGAGAATCTATCTTGAGGAGCTTAAAAAATGGGAGATTGATGCTTTACGCTTTTCGGATCCTGGGGCATATATGCTTGCTAGGGAAATTATGCCTCACATGACACTACACTGGAGTAGTGAAACGCTTGGAACAAACTATTTTACAGTTAATTACTGGTATGACCGTGGAGTAAACCGCACGATTTTAGCACCTGAAATTATGAAGCATTCGGTTATTGAAACTAAAGATCATGCGAAAGGTGAGATTGAAATTTTAGTACATGGTGCTATTTGTATGTTTCAATCGCGACGCCATTTAGTTGGAAATTACTTGAAGTTCCAAGGGCAAATCGTTGAAAAGGTTCAGTCACGTGAGCAAGGGTTGCAACTTTTTGATCCAGAGCGCCAACTATATTATCCGGTATTTGAGGATGGCCAAGGTACACATATTTTCAATGGAAGTGACGTGTGTATGATCGACGACTTGGCTGAGTTTATTGAAGCGGGTGTAGATGCTTTAAGAGTGGACGGAATTTTAAAATCTCGTGAATATTTATTGTCGGTGACACAAGCTTATCGTTTTGCAATCGATTTATTTTGTGAGGACCCAGCAAAATATAACCAAGTGGGACGCGCATTGTATAAAAAAATGGAAGAAATTCAACCGGTATCTCGATTACTTGATCGTGGCTTTTTCTATAAACCGTCAATTTATAAAAATAAATAGAGAGAGGAGTACGTAATTATGGCAAGACAGAAGGTATCAGCCATCGTGGATGGAAAACGTGTGATTGTAAAGAAACCGGAGTTACTCGCGCCAGCAGGTTCCCTTGAAAAGCTTAAGATTGCAGTTGTATATGGGGCCGATGCTGTTTTTATCGGTGGGCGAGAATTCGGACTACGTTCAAACGCTCAAAACTTTTCATTAGAAGAAATTCGTGAGGGCGTAGAATTTGCCAAGCCATATGGAGCTAAAATTTATATTACAACGAATATTATTGCTCATAATGAGAATATGGAGGGGCTAGAAGAGTATTTAACTGCACTTGGAGAAATTGGTGTGGCAGGTATTATTGTAGCGGACCCATTAATTATTGAAACATGTAAACGAGTGGCACCAAATGTTGAGGTTCATTTAAGTACGCAACAATCAACAATGAATGTTATGGCAGTTAAGTTCTGGGAACAGGAAGGACTTCATCGTGTTGTATTAGCTCGTGAAACGACAAAGGAAGAAATTAAAGAGATTATGGATCAAACAGATGTTGAAATTGAGGCATTTGTTCATGGTGCCATGTGTATAGCTTATTCAGGGCGTTGCACACTATCTAATCATATGACTGCCCGTGATTCTAATCGTGGAGGTTGTTGTCAGTCTTGCCGTTGGGAATACGACCTTGTAAAAAATGAAGGTAATGAGATGACACATTTATTTAATGAGGACGAGATTAAGTTTGCCATGAGTCCAAAAGATTTAAATTTATTACGCTCAGTTCCCGAGATGATCGAGCTAGGGATTGATAGTTTAAAAATTGAAGGGCGTATGAAGTCGATCCATTACGTTGCTACCGTAGTAAGTACTTACCGTAAATTAATTGATTTATACTGTGAAGATCCGGATCATTTTGTGTTTGATGAAGACTTATTAGTGGAACTCTCAAAATGTGCAAATCGCGAAACTGCGCCGGCCTTTTTTGAAGGAATTCCGTCTCATGAGGAGCAAATGTTTAATAATAGAGATGAACATCCAACCCAAGAGTTTATTGGATTAGTCCTTGATTATAATGAACAAACACAAGAAGTTACACTTCAACAGCGAAATCACTTTAAAAAAGGTGAAGTCGTTGAATTTTTCGGTCCTAAAATTAAGACACAGGTTATGACGATTGAAGAATTATTTGATGAACGTGGTGAGGCGTTAGAAGTAGCTAGGCATCCAAAACAAGTGCTAAAATTCAAGGTGCCTTTTAAAGTTTATAAAAACGATATGATGAGAAAACACGTTAAATAATAAAAAAGCCATAGTTAAAAACTATGGCTTTTTGTCAAGATATTCCGAGGATTAAAGACAGAATTCGGTAAAAATATTGTTGAATTTTGAAAAAAGATAGTGTATACTACGTATTTGGAATTGAAAGATGTTGAATAGAAAATACTAAAAAAAAGATAGGATATTTGATTCTCTGATTAGAAAATCGGTCCAATCTTTTTTTAAAAATATTGTTATAAATGAGGTAGAGAAAGATGAATAAACCATTAATTATTGGCGTTGCTGGAGGAACAGCTTCAGGTAAAACAAGTGTTTCACGTATTTTATATGACGCTTTTTCAGATCGCACGATTACATTGTTACGACAAGATGATTATTATAATGATCAAAGTCATATGACCATGGAGGAAAGAATTAAGACAAACTATGATCATCCTCTTTCAATGGACAATGAATTACTTGTCACACATTTAAAAAAGTTAATGCTTGGTTATTCAATTGAGAAACCTGTTTATGATTATACTCAGCATACACGTAGCGACGTGACTGAAAAAATTGATCCAACAAAAATTATTATTGTGGAAGGATTATTTGTTTTAGAAGATGTGAAAATCCGTGAATTATTAGATATCAAAATCTTTGTAGAAAGTGATGATGATATCCGATTTATTCGACGTTTATTAAGAGATACAACAGAACGTGGACGTACCATTGACTCAGTGATTGCTCAATATATAGAATCCGTTAAACCAATGCACCAAGAATTTGTTGAACCTACGAAAAAATATGCGGATATTATTGTACCTGACGGTAAAACTAATGCAGTAGCTTTAGACTTACTAATTACAAAAATCAATAGTATTTTAAGCGCATAGAAAGAATGAAAAAATTATAAACTACTTTTTAAAATTGAAAAAAATAGTATGATTTATCCTTAAAATGGAATAATAAATAAGACATTAACTTAACAATTGTACACCTCAATTTGATTAATGGTATAATATTTACTAAATTATGAAGTTCATGTATAATATATAGTTGAAATAATCAATCTTACTGGTTTCAATTGATTCGGAGGAATTTTTAATGAAAGAAAAACAACAACATTTAACCCTTGAGGGGATTAAAAAGTTTCAAGATGAATTAGATCACCTAACGCAGGTGCGAATGGAAGAAATTAAAGTTAAGTTACAAGAAGCACGTGCTCAAGGGGACCTTTCGGAAAATGCTGAGTATGATGCTGCACGTGAAGAACAAGCAATGGTTTACGAGCGCATTCAAGAATTACAATATATTTTAAAGAATGCCGTTGTTATTGAATCGGATGAAGGAAGCGACGTTATTACGATTGGGTCAACGGTAACATACCGCGATGATGCAACAAAAGAAGAGGTAACATATAAAATCGTAGGTAGTGCAGAGGCCAATCCATTTGATTTAAAAATTTCAAATGAATCACCTATTGCACAAGCATTAATGGGAAAACGTCAAGGTGACACGGCAGTTGTTTCTACACCTAAAGGTGTCTTAACGATTGCAATCGTAAATGTCCGATAAAACCCGAGCTGCCTCAAAGCAGCTCTTTTTTATTAAATTTTAAAAGGTGGTTGAAAATCATGACAATTGCAATTATTGGTGCAATGGAAGAAGAAGTGGCATTATTACGTGATGCAATGGAAGTTGAAGAGGTTAGAACAATTGCTCATGTAGAATTTACAAAAGGAAAATTAAATCATCGTGAGGTTGTATTGTTAAAAAGTGGTATAGGGAAAGTCAATGTCGCCATTGCGACAACATTACTATTTGAACATTATAATATTGATTATGTAATTAATACAGGATCAGCGGGGGGGTTACATGAGGAAGCAAATATAGGAGATGTTGTGATTTCAACAGGAACATTATATCATGATGTAGATGTCACTGGATTTAATTATGCCTATGGGCAGGTCCCGGGAATGCCCGCAATTTATGAATCGAATGTTTCATTAGTGAAAAAAGTGGAATCTATTCTGGATAAAATCGGGAAAAATTATTGGTTAGGAACAATTGGAACAGGTGATTCTTTTATTAATCGTTTAGATCAAATGGAATTGATTAAAAAAAATTGCCCGTCTGTGATTGCAATTGAAATGGAGGCAGCAGCTGTTGCACAAGTTTGCCATCATTATGAAAAACCTTTTATAATTGTTCGTGCGTTATCAGATATTGCCGGAAAAGAATCACATATTTCTTTTAATGAGTTTCTAACAGTAGCTGCGAAAGAATCTTCAGAGATGGTATCTGAACTTGTATCAATGATTTAAATTAGGGGAAACAATCGCCATTTAAATGCGATTGTTTTCTTTTCGGTTCCTTGGATGAAAAATAATATTTGGTTCATAATAAAGTGAAGTGAAAAGAGGAGTGATAATTAATGATTGTTGTTTTTGGCGGATCCTTTAATCCTCCCACCATCGCACATTATGAAATAGCAATGCACATTTTAAAACAAAACTTCTGTAAAAAATTCTATTTTTTACCGGTGGGGGACGCTTATCCTAAAAGAGGGTTAATTACGGCAAAGCATCGAGTTGCGATGTTAGAATTGTTGTGTGAAAAATTACCACAGGCTTCTGTATCTTTAATCGAAGTTCAGTCGGAAAAAGTGTTGACGACCTATGAAACATTAAGTCAACTACAAAAAAAATATCCAGAAGAGGAGATTGCCTTTATTATCGGTGCAGATAATTTAAAAGATTTACCGAACTGGTTTCAGTATGAACAACTTATGAAAACATTTAAATTAATTGTCTTTAAACGTGATGATATTGAGGTAAATCAACTGATTAGTAATCAATTCCCATCTTTTAAAGACCGTTTTATAGTTCTAGATGCTTTTCATCAACGTGATATCTCATCAACGATGTATCGAGAAAACCCTAATCGTACCGATTTAGTATTGGAATCAGTCGACGATTATATTAAAAGACATCAATTATATGGAAGAGGTGAATAATTCATGTTTTATCATGGATTTTTAAAAGTGGCGACTTCATCGCCGAAAGTTTCAGTAGGAGATCCGATGGCAAATGTAGATGTGATGTTAAGGGCGTTACAAGTAGCCCAAGATCACCAAGCAGGAATTTTAGTATTTCCGGAGCTATCTATTTGCGGATATACTTGCCAAGACTTATTATTTCAAGAATATTTATTGCAAGATGTTAAAACGGCCATTGAACACTTATTAATAAATAATCCGTTTGAAGGGGTGTGCGCGGTCGGGGCACCAATTTCAATTCATAGAAATTTATATAACTGTGCTATTGTCATCCAAAAGGATAAGATTTTAGGAATTATTCCAAAGTTTTATCTTCCAAATGACATGGAATTTTATGAAGAGCGTTGGTTTACACGCGGGTATGAAATTGTTAAACATTATGATGAAATCGAGTTTTTAGGTCGTAAAGTTCCATTTGGATCACTTATTTTTGATCATCATCAATCAGGAATTTCATTTGGTGTAGAAATTTGCCAAGATTTATGGGTTCCCTCGTCTCCAAGTCAACGTTTAGCGTTGAATGGAGCAGACGTTATTTTAAATTTATCAACGAGTAATGAGGTTTACTTAAAAAGTAAAACTCGTAAAGATTTAGTTCGTATTCAAAGTTTAAAACTTGCTGCAGGTTATATTTATTGTTCATCTGGGGTGTACGAGTCAACGACGGACGGGGTCTTTGGTGGCCATAGTTTAATTTCCCAGAATGGAACATTATTAGCTGAATCAGACATGTTTTCACGCGAAGATTTAAATGTTATGTTTGCTGATTTAGATATTTCTAATATTCAGTTTGATCGTCGTCGCTCGTCTTCTTTTAGACAAAGTGCAGAAGATAATATGGATTATATAAAGCACATTCCATTTAATCTTGTTGAAAATAAACACTATAAATTTGAACAAACCATTGATTCTACTCCATTTGTTCCAAAAAATGATTTAAAAGATGCATTTGAAGAGATGATGAATATTCAAATGGCAGGATTAGCTAAACGAATTGAGCACACTAAATTGGATAAAGTTTTAATTGGTGTATCTGGTGGGTTAGACTCAACTCTTGCTTTATTATTGGCGGCTAAAACATTTGACCTCCTTGAGATACCACGTAAAAATATTATGGCTTATACTATTAGAGGATTCGGAACATCTCAACGAACAAATCAAAATGCTAACCAATTAATGAAAGTGTTAGGAGTTACACATCATGATATTGATTTAAGAGAATCTGTCCTATCTCATTTTGAAACAATTGGTCATGATCCTAAAGAAATTGATATTACTTACGAAAATGCACAGGCTCGCGAACGGACTAATATTTTAATGAATTTAGCGAATAAAATGAATGGTTTAGTTTTAGGAACGGGAAATATGTCCGAATTAGCCTTAGGGTGGTGTACTTATAATGGAGACCAAATGTCTATGTATGCAATTAATGCAGGGATTCCTAAAACACTAGTCAAGTTTATGGTTAAACAGTTTATGTGCCTTCAATCAGAGGAATTAACAATGAATGAAGAAGATGCAAAATTATTGCAAGAAACATTGGCCGATGTGTTAGATACTCCGATTTCACCAGAATTAATTGACACGCCACAACATACGGAAGAGATTATTGGTAAATATGAAATTCATGACTTTATTTTATATCATATGCTTAATAACGGGGATACAGAAGATCGTATTTATCTCTTAATGAAAGAAGCATTTAAAGACGAGTTTTCTGAAGAAAAATTATTAGAATATTTACAGATTTTCTATCGTCGTTTTTACTCTCAACAATTTAAACGTTCAGCTATGCCGGACGGACCTAAAGTATTAGATATTTCTCTTTCTCCACGGACGGATTGGCGTATGCCATCAGATGCAGACTATCGTCGTCGACTATAGGAAAAAGGGGATACTTATCCCCTTTTCCCGTCTTTAGTTTTTAATAAATTCACGGTACAGTTTTAAAAGTGCGCGCTTTTCAATTCGTGAAACATAACTTCGGGAAATTCCGTAGGAGTTAGCAATTTCCTGTTGTGTTTCTTCTTGATGATGGCCAAGGCCAAATCTTCGAACAATTATATCTCGTTCACGTTCGGTAAGTTGATCTAAGTTTTTTTCGATTTTTTCCAAATCCATTTGTTGAATGACAACGTCATTAATACTCATACCATTATCTTTGACAACGTCAATGAGACAAATTTCGTTTCCTTCTTTATCAAAACCAATCGGATCATATAATGAAACATCGTTTCTTGATTTCTTGGATGAACGAAATAGCATCAGGATCTCATTATCAATACAACGTGCAGCATAAGTGGCTAATTTTGTTCCTTTATCAGGTGAATAGGAGTCAATGGCTTTAATAAGACCAATGGTACCAATAGAAATAAGGTCTTCTTTATCATCGTTTTGATTTTGATACTTTTTAACAATGTGAGCTACTAGTCTTAAGTTATGTTCGATTAACTTCTCACGTGCCTCTTTGTCTCCGTTAGCCATTTGTTCAAGATAATATTTTTCCTCCTCAGCTGTTAATGGGCTAGGAAAGGCCTGGTTATTAATCGCACCAACTAATGGTACAAGGTTTGAGAAGAGTGAGGCGATAAATTGAAACAAAAACATAAGCAAGAACCTCCCTCGTGGATTGACTTAGTAGATTATATGCGTAACTTTCTGTCGATAGACTTAAAACTATTGTGAATTTATGATAAAATGAAATGAATACGCAGAAAAATGTCATTCGATTTTGTGGTCAATAGTATTGAAGTATGAAAGGGGAGTTTTTTTTGATTCGTTATTTTGTAGCAGATGAATATGTAAAAAATATATTCCAAATAGATTTGATGAAATTAAAGGAAGATGGAAAGCGTGTTATCTTAACGGATCTTGATAATACATTAGTAGGAGCAACTGTTAAAGCTCCAACACCTGAAATTTTGAAATTTTTTGATGAGGCAAAACAGTTAGGATTTGAGGTTATAATTGTATCGAATAATAACAAAGATCGTGTCGCATACTTTGCAAAAGATTTAAAAATTAAAGCTGCTCATCATAAGGCATTGAAACCATTAAAAGTTAAATTGAGCCGAATTTTAAAACAATACGATCGCTCACAAGTCGTAATGATTGGAGACCAATTGATGACGGATGTCTTAGTCGCTAAACGTCTTGGTTTATATATGATTTTAGTCGAACCCGTACATCTACATTCGGATGAAAGTTCGACGAAGCTAAATCGTCAACTCGAAAAGCTTGTCGTGAAAAGGCTAAAGAAACGTCAATTACCAACTCCACCGTATTTAGACTAATATCGAGGAGGATTTTATGGAAGAATTAAAATGTATTGGTTGTGGAGCAACCATTCAAACAATAAATTCTAAGGAGATAGGTTATACACCTAAATCAAGTATTGAGAAAATGGATCGGCAATTCATTTACTGTCAACGCTGTTTTAAATTAAAACATTATAATGAAGTACAAGATGTTTCATTAACAAGCGACGACTTTTTGAAAATTTTACAAAAAGTTGGAGAATCAGATGCGCTTGTTATAAATATTGTTGATATTTTTGATTTTTCAGGAAGTATGGTTGCAGGAATATCGCGTCATATTAATGGAAATGATATTTTATTAGTAGGAAATAAGGTTGATTTATTGCCTAAATCAGTAAATAAAACGAAACTAAATCATTGGATGAGACGCTCATTAAAGGAAATTGGATTAAAGCCACTAGACGTTGCATTAGTAAGTGCTGCAAAAGGACTAGGAATAGATGAGTTAATGGAAATGATTGAAAAATATCGTAAAGGACGAGATGTTTATATTGTCGGTTGTACAAATGTTGGAAAGTCAACACTTGTGAATCGCATTATTAAACGATTTACGGAAGAACGAGAAGATGTTATAACAACATCTCATTTTCCGGGGACAACATTAGATATTATTGAAATTCCTCTCGATGAAAAAACATCAATTATTGATACTCCGGGGATTATTAACGAACACCAATTAGCTCATTATGTCTCACCTAAAGTTTTAAAGGAAATTACTCCTAAAAAGGAAATCAAGGCAGGTGTCTACCAATTAAATCCGCAACAAACGCTATTTATTGGCGGATTAGCCCGAATGGATTTCGTCAAAGGGGAGCGTACTTCTTTTATTACTCATTTTTCAAATGCCTTGCATATTCATCGTACAAAATTAGAAAAAGCAGATTGCCTATGGAAAACGCAGGCAGGAAATGTTTTAAAACCTATCGTTGAAACATCGAACGGTGTTGCTCCGATGGAAAAACATGTGTACCACATCGGGAAAGAAAAAACGGACCTCGTTATTTCAGGCCTTGGATGGATAACGTTAATGGGAGCAGGTCAGCAGATAACGGTCTATGCACCAAAAGGTGTCGGTGTATTAGTTAGACCATCATTAATTTAAAAAAACTAAATGATACGTAATCTGCTTTGTCTACAGGGGAAGATAGCTTTAAAGGACGGTATAATGAGGCTTAGTAAGAGAGCCAATTAATCATACGTAGTTTATTTATTAATGTCAGATCTTCTTATTTTTATAAAGCATATTGAGGACGATATAAATAAAATAATAAGAAAAAATGAAGAGGTGAACAGAATGTTAACAGGAAAACAAAAGAGTTATTTAAAAGGTCTCGCACATACAATGCAGCCCATTATTCAAGTAGGAAAAAATGGGGTTAATGATCCCCTAATTAAAACGGTGTATGATGCGTTAGAGGCACGTGAATTGATTAAAGTTTCGGTTTTACAAAATTGTTTGGAGGAACCGAAGTCAATTGCAGAGGAGATAGCGTCGGTGATTGAGGCTGAGGTTGTTCAAGTAATTGGAAAAACAATCGTTTTTTATAAAGAGTCGAGTAAAAAGAAACAGATTATTTTACCGAGGTAAGTGATGAAGTTAGAAGAGTTAAAACAACAAGTTAAAGGGCAGCTGCCGAGTAAACGGTATGAACATACGTTAGGTGTTGTATCAACGAGTGAAAAATTGGCGATGCAGTATCAGGTTTCATTAGAATCTGCACAACTAGCAGCTTTATTACATGATATTGCAAAATATTTATCAAATGATTGTTTGAAGGAAAAGCTTGAGTCGGCAAATGAAACCGATTATTTAAAGTATAGTCCGTTGGTGTGGCATGCTCCCGTAGGAGCCATCATAGCCCGAGAGGAGTACCATATTGAGAATTTGGATATTTTGAATGCAATTAAATATCATACAACAGGACGTCCTAACATGACAACGCTTGAAAAAATTATTTTTTTAGCTGATTATATTGAGCCGGGGCGGACACAACCTGGTGTTGATTCTATTCGTGAGTTGGTCCAGCAAGATTTAAATATGGCGGTTGCTAAAACGTTGGCGGATACTGTCGCCTATTTAAGCCAGAAGTCAAAAGCGGATATTCATCCAGATACGTTAGCAGCGTATGAATATTACTATCAGTATTTATAATGGAGTTGATTAATATGGAAATTTTAGCGCAGTTTGTAAAAGCTTTAGATGATAAACACGCAGATGATATTGTTGTTTTGGATATGAAAAATCATTCCCCAATTTATGATTATATGATTATTACAACGGCTAAAAATGATCGTTTAGCACAAGGGATTATTCGAGAATTAAAAGATTTAGATGGGATTAGTCAATTAAGCCTAAAGCATATTGAAGGGGCACATCATGCCGAGTGGGTGTTAGCTGATTTCGGAACAATCATTGTTCATGTTTTTACGCCAGAAACCCGTTTAGAATATAATTTAGAAAAATTATGGGCAGATGTTCCACGTGTGAATGTGGAAGGGATGTTAGTCTAATGGCATATGAGGCATTTTCATATTACTATGATATTTTAATGCAGGATGTTCCTTACCATAAATGGATTGCTAAAACGAAGCAATATTTACCACATGGTAGTTCCATATTAGATGTAGGATGTGGAACAGGGACGATCTCTATCCTTTTAGCGAAGGAAGGGTATCAAGTGACAGGGATTGATTTATCAGAAGAAATGCTGTCCTTGGCGTATGAAAAAACGTTGGCAGAGGGACTAGGTATTCAATATGTTCAACAGGATATGTCACGCTTAGAAGGATTTAGTGGGTTTGACGGTGCTGTTATTTATGTTGATTCTTTGAACTATTTAAAGAATGATCGAGAGGTTTTTCAAACATTCTGCCATCTTTATGAAAGTTTAAAAGACGGGGGCATTTTAATCTTTGATGTTCACTCGTTATTTAAGGTAACAGAAATTTTTCAAGATTATCTTTTTGCAGATACAAATCCTGATTTAACTTATGTTTGGCACGTTTGTGAAGGAAAATATCCGTATAGTATTGAGCATGAATTAACTTTCTTTAAACGTGAAGGGGATCGTTACGAACGTTTTGAAGAAACTCATTATCAACGGACATTCGCGATAGAAGAATATGTGCAATGGATGGAAGATATCGGATTTAAGGTTTTAGAAATTTCTGCCGACTTTTTAGATGAAGCACCGACTGAGGAAAGTGAAAGAATAATCCTCGTTGCTCAAAAATAAAGGTGATACAATCATTGAAATATATAAACGACCGGACTAATATCGGTGTCTCCTCTTTGAAGGATTTGAAAGAAATAACTTTCAAATCCTTTTTTTCTTCACTCATTCTGTTCGTTTCAGACATGTTCTTGTAAATAAAGAATCTTATTTTCATAAATATAGAAATAATTATTAATTTAAGTTTATAGGCAGTTTTTAGGGTCGGATTATTTATTTTTTTATAATATATATAGTGGATAAATTATCCATTTTTATTTCGATCAGGGAGTGAAGAAAATGTCAAACTATACAAAAGATAATAATGATAGAAATTATTGCCGCCACGAATCAGAATATTGTTGTCCTGATCAATATGGTTGTTGTATCGTATGCCCATGTGAGGGACCGACTGGACCACGGGGACCACGAGGAGCAACGGGACCGCAAGGAGAACCTGGGCAAAGAGGACCACAAGGACCTCGAGGGTTAACAGGGCCTCAAGGTGAAGCAGGGGCGACTGGGCCAACGGGACCAACAGGGCTACGAGGTGAACAAGGACCACGAGGGTTAACAGGGCCTCAAGGTGAAGCAGGGGCGACTGGGCCAATGGGACCGACAGGGCTACGAGGTGCACAAGGACCACGAGGGTTAACAGGGCCTCAAGGTGAAACGGGAGCGACTGGGCCAACGGGACCACAAGGACTAAGAGGTGCACAAGGACCCCGAGGGTTAACAGGGCCTCAAGGTGAAACGGGAGCGACTGGGCCAACGGGACCACAAGGACTAAGAGGTGCACAAGGACCCCGAGGGTTAACAGGGCCTCAAGGTGAAACGGGACCGACTGGACCACAAGGGCCGACTGGACCGCAAGGACCAACAGGGTTACGAGGTGCACAAGGACCTCAAGGTGAACCGGGAGCAACCGGGCCAACAGGACCACAAGGAGCAACCGGGTTACGGGGTGCACAAGGACTGCGAGGGTTAACAGGAGCAACCGGGCCAACAGGACCCCAAGGAGCACCTGGACAAAGGGGGCTACAAGGATCGCGAGGGTTAACGGGAGCAACCGGACCGACTGGACCGAGGGGAATTGAAGGACCACAAGGACCTCAAGGTGAACCGGGAGCAACCGGGCCAACAGGACCACAAGGGGCAACAGGGTTACGAGGTGCACAAGGACTGCGAGGGTTAACAGGAGCAACCGGGCCAACAGGACCACAAGGAGCACCTGGACAAAGGGGGCTACAAGGATCGCGAGGGTTAACGGGAGCAACCGGACCGACTGGACCGAGGGGAATTGAAGGACCACAAGGACCTCAAGGTGAACCGGGAGCAACCGGGCCAACAGGACCCCAAGGAGCACCTGGACAAAGGGGGTCGCAAGGACCGCGAGGGTTAACAGGAGCAACGGGACCGACTGGACCGAGGGGAATTGAAGGACCACAAGGGCCGACTGGACCGCAAGGGCCGAGGGGAATTGAAGGACCGCAAGGACCTGAAGGGTTACAAGGGGAACCTGGGTTAACGGGAGCAACTGGACCGCAAGGGCCGAGGGGAATTGAAGGACCGCAAGGACCTGAAGGGTTACAAGGGGAACCTGGGTTAACGGGAGCAACCGGACCACAAGGGCCAAAAGGTGAACTAGGAGCAACGGGACCGACTGGACCGCAAGGACCGAGGGGAATTGAAGGACCGCAAGGACCTGAAGGGTTACAAGGGGAACCTGGGGTAATGGGACCGGAAGGAGAAAGAGGGTTCACAGGAGCAACCGGGCCGCAAGGACCAGAAGGACCACGAGGGTTAACTGGGGCAACAGGCCAACAAGGTGAAAGAGGATTAACGGGACCAACCGGACCCCGAGGACCACAGGGACCCCGAGGACCCCAAGGAGCGCAGGGACAACAAGGGCCCCAAGGGCCCCAAGGACAGCCTGGGCCTCAGGGACAACCGGGACCTCAGGGACAATCTGGGGCAACAGGCCAACAAGGCGAAAGAGGATTAACGGGAGCAACGGGACCGACTGGACCGCAGGGACCAAGAGGAGTGCAAGGACCAACAGGGCCAAAAGGTGAACTAGGAGCAACCGGACCAACTGGACCCCGAGGGTTAACCGGACCAACCGGACCAAGTGCAATTGGAGCTGTACACTACGTTTTAAATCAGCCAGACTTTACAACAGGAGGAAAAGAAATTGACAATGGGGCATCGATTGATGGATGGCAACTTATTTGGAATGGGATTTGGGAGTATCCGTGGATTAGTTATAATGAAGAGACGGGAGTCTTTACTTTAACGAAACCAGGTGTTTATTTACTGTCCTCAACCATTCAACTTTATCCACATGGCTCATTGAATCCGGGATATCCTATTGCAACAGGATTTTCAACGTATGGTTTAGCATTAACGTTTACGCGGTCAAACGGAGGTCCGAGTCCATTGGCGGCACCTTATAGTAATTACGCTTGTGAAGATGATTCACATTCAACTCCTGTTTTAAATGTGACCTATTGTTTTTATGTCATGGATGAAGAGGTTAACTTCAGCGTTGTGAATACGACTCAACGGGTAATCCGGATTGTCAATAGTCAAGAATCTGGTTCTGCGGGTTATTTGTCAATTGCTCGTTTATCCGATTCTGCCCTCATGTAGAACTGTTTGGCAAAACTATCTTCTGATGAAAAAGGAGATAGTTTTTTTATTTCTCAAAAAGGAAATGGCTAAAAATTAGCGTATATTAAAAAGAGGTGATTTAATGAAGAAACAATTAATAATCATCGGTTGTTTACTGATAGCGACAGGGTTACTCTTTTTTATGAAACGGCCGGAAGAAAGTCAGGAACTCCCACTAGCCAGCTTTGAGGAGGTAAGTGAAGAGATAGAGCCCACTCCCCCCATACTAGAGCCACTTGTTTATGTCGTTGATTTAAAAGGTGAGGTGAAAATCCCTGGAATTTATGAAGTGGAATCGACATCCCGTGTTCACGATGTCATTGAGTTAGCAGGGGGGTTCTTAGAAACAGCGAATGTGAATGCGGTGAATTTAGCAGAAAAAGTAAGGGATGAGATGGTCATTTATATTCCCCATATCGATGAACCTTTGCCACAAGCGGAAAGAGTAAATGAAACCGAAGGAGAAAAAAAGGTTTCCCTCAATCAAGCCACGTTAGAAGAATTTCAAACGTTACCGGGGATTGGTCCTGCAAAAGCGATGGCCATTATTAATTATCGGGAGGAATTTGGGATGTTTAACTCAGTGGATGAATTAACGAATGTGAGTGGAATTGGGGAGAAAACATTAGAAAAGTTGCGTGATTATCTTGAACTTTAAATTTCGACACCATTTCATTTATATTGTTTTAATTATTATTGTCGCATTATTAATAAAGGAAGGCGTTTTTTTGCTCCTTTTTATTGGTTTTGTCTATTTTAAACGATTTCCTAAGACATACTGGATTTATTTCCTTATTGGCGTGATCGCTGTGATTTATGTTGAATTTTCCTTACTAGCTCTCCCTCGGGTTTCAAAGACCCCCCTTTATATTGAACAGGCGAAAGTGCTCGAGGTTAAAAAACAGAGTTCAACAAAGCAGACGGCAAAGGTTTGGACGGAATCGGGCTGTTTTTATTTAACGCTTCAGGCAGCATCTCCTAAGCTTTTGCCAGGGGATTGGATTGAGGTAAATGAGGAGGTTTCATTTGTAGAGGAGCCTCGGGTATTTCACGGGTTTGATTTTAACGCTTATTTACAATCGAGCGGGATGGGAGGGACGATTTATTTAGACGAAACACGGGTGATTGCGCATGAGTGGAGCCCAAGGCAGTATCAACGTCAAGTCGCCGATTGGGTGAAGGAGCGGTATCCGTCTCGGACGGCCACTTATTTACAAGCTTGGTTTTTGGGGATTCGTGATGATTTGGATGAAGAGATGAGTGAGAGTTATTCGAATCTTGGAATCATTCATTTATTTGCGGTTAGTGGGCTTCATGTTGGATTATTGGTGGGAATGGTAGGGTATTTATTCAAACGATTAGGGATGATTTCAGAGTTGTCTGATGCTTTGCTAATGGTGTTGTTGATTGGATTTATGTGCTTAAGCGGGGCGAGTCCATCTATTGTCCGAGCGGGAGGGATGGCTATTTTGATGCGCTTAAATCAGCGTTTGAGGTGGAAGTTCTCATCTTTAGATGTATTCTCACTTGTTTTTTTGGTTAATTTCATCGTCTTCCCTTTGCAGGTTTATCAGACCGGATTTATTTTTTCTTATTGGCTCACGTTTTGTTTAATTGCCACGCAATCAATTATGAACCGATTAAAGGGTAAGTTATCGTTTGCGCTTATCCCGTTGATTGCTCAGCTCTCGGTCTTACCGATTCAATTGTTTCAAAGTTATGAACTTAACGTCGCGAGTTATCTAGCTAATCTTTGTTTAGTCCCGTTAGTTAGTGTTTTCTTAATCCCCCTCTTGCTTTTAGTTTTAATCATTCCTCCGCTTGCGACCTTAAGTGAGGGGCTCCTGGCCTTATTTGAACAACTCGTCGTAGTTAGCGAACAGGTTTTAAACGTGAGGTGGATTACGGGACGTTTAAGTTTAACGACGGTTGTTTGTGTGATTTGCGGATTATTTATGGTTGGGTGGTTATTAGAACGGCCAAGGGGGGGGTGGCAAGCACTTTTTGTTTTAATCGTGATAGGCGTCAGCCTAGAAAGTATTCGTTTGTTCAATCATCCCCCTCAGGTGACCTTTTTGGATGTCGGGCAAGGGGATAGCACGATTATTCAGTCCCCTTATCAGTCGTGTACGACGGTCATTGATACTGGAGGTAAAATCTCATTTACAGGGGAGAAACAACCTCTTTTTGAGCGAACATTAGAACCGTATTTACTCGGCGAAGGGGTTCGGGAGATTGATTATTTGATTTTGACGCACGGTGATTTTGACCATGTGGGAGAGGCCGCCGCATTACTGAAGCGATTTAAGGTGAAACGCTTAGTCGTGCCAAAAGGATCAACGAGCGATACCTTAAAGGAAATTATTCAGTTAGCCACTCAAATGGGCGTACCTGTTCTATCGCCTAATCGAGGAGATGAAGTTCGGTGTGGCAATCAGGTTATGACATTTTTACAATCGGATTTAATGCCAAAAGATGAAAATGATGGATCGCTTGTGATGAAGGTGCAGTTAGATGACGTTGATTTTTTATTGACGGGGGATGCGAGTGCACAGGTTGAGGCGGAGATTATGAGGCAATACCCTCAGTTAACGGCCGATATTTATAAGGCGGCGCACCATGGATCAAAAACGTCAAATTCTGCTCCTTTTTTACAACAAATTAAACCGCAATTAACGATTATCTCTAGTGGAAAGAATAATCGATATAACCATCCAAGCCCGGAAGTGTTAGAAACTTTACAGCAGTTAGAGATTCCCTCATTGAATACCCAACATCAGGGAAGTATCCAAATCCGCATAAAAAATAAAAAACCTTCCGTTCGAGTCGCCATTCAAGAATCTTAAATTTTAAAAATTAGAAAAACCCCCTAATTGTTTTTTTTAATGATAACTTTAAAAGAAAAATCTAATGTATAAAAAATAAAGAATGAGGAAATGGTCTAAAAATATTTCGAATAGATGAAAGAATAAAAATAAAAAAATTAGACAATTCTCTAAAAATAGAGTTTTAAAAAATGGTTGAACAAATAAAACGGGAGATAGCTAGTTTTTTTAGAAGATATCTTGAATGAAGAGGAGCAGATAAAGAGGATAAAAATAAAAAATTAGACAATTCTTTAAACGTATATTTCAACGTTTCTAGCGTTTAATAGACTAAAACCTCTTATTTTTTAAAATAGGGATAGAAAATCAGGAATTTACTTCGTGATTTATGCTAAAATAAGGGCGAGGTGACAGAATGGCAATTTATACGATTCTCGGTGAACAGGCTGTTTTATGTGAGAAGAAGATACAAGAATTACTAAACAAGCATCAAATCAAACCTTTCGATACGATTTCTTATGATATGCGAGAAACGACCGTTCAAAAGGCAATTTTTGATTTGCAGACCGTGGCTTTTTTAAGTGATAGAAAGGCAATCATTATTAAAAATCCAACGTTTTTAACAGCAAAAGAGGGAAAGACCGATCAAGCGCATGATTTAACGGTCCTCACAGACGTATTAGAACATCCTAAAACGGATAATATTTTGATTATTTATGCTCCGTACGACAAATTAGACGACCGAAAAAAATTGGTAAAACTCTTAAAGAAGAAAACGGAAGTATTTACGTTTGAAACGTACTCTGAGCAATCATTAAAAGAATGGGCGAAACAAAAATTAGAAAAAGAAGGCATTACGTGCGAATCTGATTCATTAGATTTATTGATTAAGTTGACGCATGCTAAAATTGATATGCTTTACCAAGAGATTGAAAAAATTAGTCTTTATTTTATGGAGGCCTCTTCTAAGGAGTTGACCTTAGAGGTTATTCATTTATTGGTGGCAAGACAGCTTGAAGATAATGTGTTCTTATTAACAGATGCGCTCGTGAAGCGAAACATTGAAGAGGCGTATTTGATTTACGAAGATTTGATGACTCAAAATGAAGAGCCGTTAAAGTTACTCATCTTAATCGCGAATCAGTTTCGACTCATGGCGCAAGTGGTGGAGTTGAGTCAGAAAGGGTACCGCGAAGCGGATATTGCAAAGACGTTAAATGTTCATCCATACCGTGTGAAATTAATTCATGGCCAGTCCCACCGGTTTAATCCCGAGGTTTTAAAAGGGTATTTGCTTCAGTTAGCCGATCTTGATTATAAGATTAAAACCGGGGTATTAAATAAAGAACTCGCCCTTGAAATTTTTATCCTTAATCTATAATTGATGAAAATGAAAAGGCTTTGAAAATTTTTTCATATTTTTCAGTCAAATTTCGATACATAATTACCTCTTTTGTTGTATAATATTTCAGGACAAATTAAAAAATACTCAGTCAGAGGTGACTATATGAATATTAAAAACATTGCGATTATTGCCCATGTCGATCACGGAAAAACAACATTAGTAGACCAATTATTACGTCAAGCGGGGACATTCCGTGAAAATGAGGCAGTTGCTGAGCGCGTGATGGATTCAAATGATCTCGAGCGCGAGCGCGGAATTACGATTTTAGCAAAAAATACAGCAATTGATTATAAAGACTATCGAATTAATATTTTGGATACGCCAGGACATGCCGATTTTGCGGGAGAAGTTGAGCGTATTATGAACATGGTAGATGGTGTGTTATTAGTTGTTGACGCGTATGAGGGAACGATGCCACAAACACGTTTCGTTTTAAAGAAGGCGTTAGAACAAAAATTAACACCTATTGTTGTGGTGAATAAAATTGACCGCCCAGCTGCACGTCCAGAAGAAGTCGTGGATGAAGTTTTAGAATTATTTATTGAACTTGGGGCAGATGATGATCAATTAGAGTTCCCAGTTGTTTATTGTTCAGCTTTAAACGGAACAGCAAGTTTAAGTTCAAATCCAGCGGATCAAGAAGAAAATATGGAAGCTATCTTTGAATCTATTTTAGAAAATATTCCAGATCCAGGAATGGATCCAACGGGGACATTACAATTCCAACCTGCTTTATTAGATTATAATGATTATGTGGGGCGTATCGGAATTGGACGTATTGTTCGCGGAACGATGAATGTGAATCAAATGGTTTCTATTTGTCGCTTAGATGGAAGTGTGCAACAATTCCGTGTAACAAAATTATTTGGTTTCTT
This sequence comes from Turicibacter sp. St.80E1, assembly GCF_059728495.1. Lineage (NCBI taxonomy): Bacteria > Bacillati > Bacillota > Erysipelotrichia > Erysipelotrichales > Turicibacteraceae > Turicibacter > Turicibacter sp. St.80E1. The sequence goes on from NZ_AP039386.1 coordinate 1,120,422, forward strand.
AGGATTAAAACGTGTAGAAGTTGAATCAGCAGAAGCCGGAGATATTGTAGCCATTGCAGGATTACCAGATATTAACGTGGGTGAAACAGTTTGTGAGATTGGAAAAGAAGAAGCTTTACCTATTTTACATATTGATGAGCCAACATTAAAAATGACGTTCTCAACCAACTCATCACCATTTTCAGGACAAGAAGGAAAACATGTCACTGCCTCAAAAATCGATGAACGTTTATACCGTGAAACACAACGCGACGTTTCATTATTAGTTGAACGTGTTGGAACGAAAGAGGAATGGGTGGTTTCAGGACGTGGAGAACTTCATTTATCAATTTTACTTGAAAACATGCGTCGAGAAGGATTTGAATTAGAAGTTTCAAAACCTGAAGTTATTATCCGCGAAATTGATGGTGTATTATGTGAGCCATATGAGTATGTTCAAATTGAAGCGCCAGAAGAACATGTTGGAAGTGTTATTGAGGCGATGGGATACCGTAAAGGTCAATTACAAAATATGATTCACAATGAAAACGGTCAAGTTCGTTTAATTTATGATGTACCATCACGTGCGTTAATTGGATTTATGACTGAATTCCTAACTTTAACAAAAGGATACGGAATTATTAACCACACTTTCTCAGACTACCGTCCAATGGAAAAAGGATCAGTTGGTGAACGTAAAAATGGAGCATTAGTCTCAATGGAAAACGGAAAATCAACAAACTACGGATTAATGGGACTTGAAGACCGTGGAATTATGTTTATTGAACCAGGAGCAGCAGTTTATGAAGGAATGATTGTTGGAGAAAATAATAAAGATTTAGACTTAGCGGTTAATGTTACACGTGCGAAACAATTAACAAACTGTCGTTCTGCCGGAAAAGATAATACTGTTGTTTTAAAGAAACCACGTTTAATTACTTTAGAATATGCGTTAGAATACATTAATGAAGATGAATTAGTAGAAATTACACCAGTTTCAGTTCGTCTCCGTAAGAAAATTTTAGATACAAATGAGCGTAAAAAATACGACAAACGTAAACGTAGCGCTGAATAAGACGAAAAATCCTAGGACTTTTATTCCTAGGATTTTTTTTGTATAGAATAGATAAGAATCCCGAAACTAAAAGAGAAAGATTCTTGATGGAAAATTGATGATAACCAAGCTCATTTTAAATAGTCACGTGAAAAATATTTAAAAAAGGTTTATTTTTGTTTGACGGATGTTGACAAAAAAAGCATTCCCATTATAATTAAATATAGTTTATTAAAAGTAAACAAATAGTTTAAAAGGTGTAGCGAGGTGTTAAGGTGATTATAGGAGGAAAAATAAGACGTTTGCGAATGGAACTCCAGCTAACTCAAGAGGAATTAGCGGATCGAACAGAATTAACAAAGGGATATATTTCTCAGGTGGAGCGCGATTTAGCTTCCCCATCGATTGCAACCCTCGTTGACATTTTAGAGGCTTTAGGAACAACGCTTGGCGAATTTTTTGCGGATGAAAAGAAAGATGAAAAAATCGTGTTCCAGCAAGAGGATGTTTTTGTGAAAGAGGAACCTGATTATAATATGACCATCCGTTGGATTATTCCTAATGCTCAAAAAAATGAGATGGAACCGATTATTATCGACCTTCAACCAGGGGGGATGTCCTATGACGATGAACCGCATCACGGCGAAGAGTTTGGGTACGTCTTAGAAGGTGAGGTTGAATTAGTCCTTGGTAATGAACGTTATAAAGTGAAGCAAGGTGAAAGCTTTTATTATAAAGCGGATGTGGATCATAAATTGAAAAACAATTCTAAGAAGCTAGCGTCTGTCTTATGGGTGTCAACACCACCTACATTTTAGTTTGATATAAGGAGGAGTTTCGTGTGACAAAAACACCGTTAATTGAAATTAAAAATTTAACAAAAGAATACGATGGGGATATTATCTTAAAAGGGATTGACTTAACCATTCACGAGGATGAGTTCGTCACGTTATTAGGTCCTTCGGGTTGTGGGAAAACGACGTTATTACGTATTATTGGTGGTTTTGACACGCCGACTTCGGGTGAAGTTGTGTTTAAAGGAAAAGATTTAATTCAAATTCCTTCTTATAAGCGAGAAATTAATACGGTATTTCAAAAATACGCTCTATTTCCACATTTAAATGTATTTGATAATATTGCCTTCGGACTGCGTATGAAAAAGGTGCCGGAGTCAGAGATTACAGAACGCGTAAACCGTATGTTAAAAATGATTAAACTTACTGATTTCGCTAATCGTCGGATTGACTCATTATCAGGGGGACAACAACAACGGATTGCGATTGCCCGTGCACTTGTCAATCGTCCAAAAGTATTATTACTCGATGAACCCCTTGGGGCTCTTGACTTAAAGTTACGCCAAGATATGCAATATGAATTAAAAGAAATTCAACGAGAAATGGGAATTACGTTTATTTTCGTTACCCATGACCAAGAAGAGGCGTTAACGATGTCAGATACGATTGTTGTATTAAACGATGGACTTATTCAGCAAATTGGAACGCCAGTCGATATTTATAACGAACCGCGCAATCGTTTTGTGGCAAACTTTATTGGAGAAAGTAACATTGTAGATGCCATTATGCTTGAAGATTATAAAGTTGAATTTGAAGGGCACGTCTTTGAATGTGTTGACCGTGGATATAATCCAAATGAGGTAGTTGAAGTCGTAATTCGTCCGGAAGACTTACAAATTGTCGATAAGGAGAAAGGGGCCTTTACCGGGGTGGTAGATAGTGTCATCTTTAAAGGGGTGCATTATGAAATTATTGTCATGGTGGAAGGGCGAGAATACATTGTCCATAGTACACAAAGTGCCGAAGTCGGGTCAGTTGTTGGGATGATAGTCGCACCGGCTGATATTCATGTAATGGAGGTAGGGATTTAATTATGCATGAATCAACAAAACGGTTAAGTTATCCATACATCGTTTGGATTTCAATTATTATTATTATTCCGATGCTTTTGATTTTTCTTTATAGTCTGATTGATCCAAGCGATGGAAATCCAATGGCCTTTCGCTTGACTATTGATAATTATGTTAAGTTTTTTAGTCCCATTTATATTTCGACGCTGGCTCGTTCGTTATGGATTGCAGTATGGTCAACTTTGGCATGTTTATTGCTCGGTTATCCGTTAGCCTGGGTCATTGCACAGTGTCATCCTAAAAAGCAGTCATCTTTATTGCTGTTATTCATTATGCCCATGTGGATTAATATGTTACTTCGTACGTATGCATGGATTTCAATCCTTGGAAAGAACGGAATCTTAAACAATATTTTGGAGTTCTTTCATTTAGCACCAGTTGATATTATGTATACTGATTTTGCGATTATTTTAGGAATGGTTTATAACTTTTTACCATTTATGGTATTACCGATTCATACGGCGATTGCGAAAGTCGATAAAAATTTAATTGATGCCGCGCGTGATTTAGGAGCGAACAATCGTCAAGTGTTTTCAAAAGTTGTGTTTCCGTTGACGCTTCCTGGAATTATTACGGGGGTGATTATGGTCTTTTTACCGGCTGTGAGTACGTTTGTGATTCCACAGTTACTTGGCGGAGGACAATTCATGATGATTGGTAACTTGATTGAAAAACAATTTTTATTAACGGGGAACTGGTATTTTGGTTCAGCGTTATCGATGATTTTAATGATTTTTATCTTGTTATCCATTTGGTTAATGAAACGATTTGATTCAGATGGACAAGCAGGGGGTGCACTTCCATGGTAAATAAATGGTTATCACGCTGTTATTTAGCGATTATGTTTTTATTTTTATATGCGCCAATTGCGGTCTTAATTGTGTTTTCTTTTAATGAGTCGAAGTCAAGCGGGAAATGGACAGGCTTTTCGTTGCACTGGTATGAGGAATTGTTACAGGATTCTCAGATGCAAACGGCACTTTTTTATACGATTATTGTTGCTACATTGGCGACGGCCATTTCAACTGTGGTTGGAACCTTTACTTCAATTGGTATTTTTAAGTTAACAAAAAAGACGAAGGCTTTTGTGTTAAATGTTAACTATTTGCCGGTGATTAGTCCGGATATCGTGTTAGCTGTTGCGTTAATGATGCTGTTTAAAACGCTAAAAATGAAGTTTGGATTTACAACGATGTTGCTTGCGCATATTATGTTTTGTATTCCATACGTTGTTTTATCGGTATTGCCACGGTTGTATGCTATGAATCCGAATTTAGCAGAAGCGGCGATGGATTTAGGGGCGACGCCGATGCAGGCGATTCGAAAAGTGGTTATTCCTGAAATTTTACCTGGGATTATGGCGGGGGCATTGATGGCGTTTACGATGTCAATTGATGATTTTGTCATTAGTTATTTTACGGCTGGAAATGGAGTAACAAATTTATCGATTGAAGTGTATTCTATGGCAAAACGCGGGATTCGTCCGACGGTGAATGCGTTGGCAACCATTATGGTTAGCTTCATTCTCGTCTCAGTTTTAATTTCAAATAATTTATCAATTAAAAAGAAAAGGGAGGTGTAATCATCAAATGAAAAAAGGATTGATGATGTTCGTAGCCTCAATTGCTTTATTATTAAGCGCCTGTTCAAGAGATACGCGCGAAAAACTGTATGTGTATAACGTGGGGGAGTATATTGATCGTGAAGTCTTAAATCTATTTGAAGAAGAGTTTAATTGTAAAGTCATTTATGAATTATACGATTCAAACGAGACGATGTATCAAAAAATTAAAGCGGGTGGAACCAATTATGATGTGGCTTTTCCATCTGATTACATGGTTGAAAAAATGATTAAAGATGATTTGTTAATTCCACTTGATTATGACTTGATTCCAAATTTTCAATATATTGATGAGAGATATAAAAATCTCCCATATGATCCCGAAAATTCATATACGGTTCCTTACTTTTGGGGAACGGTCGGTATTTTATATGATCAATCGGTGATAAAAGAACCGGTTGATTCATGGTCCGTCTTATGGGATGATGCCTATAAAGGAAATGTTTTTATGTATGATAGTCAGCGAGATTCGTTAATGGTGGCATTAAAACTGCTTGGCTACTCAATGAATACGCATGATATTGAAGAGTTAGAAGAAGCGAAACAATTATTAATTGATCAACGTCCACTTGTGTATGCTTATGTGACGGATCAAGTCATCGACAATATGATTGCCGGAAATGCCGCATTGGCTGTTGTTTATTCTGGGGATGCAACCTACATTATGGATGAAAATGAAAACATGAACTATGTGATTCCGAAAGAGGGTTCAAATATTTGGGTTGATTCGATGGTTATTCCAAAAACGGCGCAAAATGTGGAGTTAGCTCATGAATTTATCAATTTTATGCAACGCCCGGATATTGCGCTGATGAATACAGAGTACGTGATGTATTCAACGCCAAATACAGAAACCTTAAAAATGGTGGCTGACCAAGAATGGACACAAAATGACGCGTATAGTCCATCGGAAGAATTATTAGCGACCTTACCGATGGAAACCTTCCGTGATCCAGGAGAATTTATTAAACAGTACGATGATATATGGACGCAAGTTTTAGCGGCTCCTAATCGAAAATAAGGGATAATAACTCGTTATTAAAACAAAAGAAAAAACGTTGATTCTGTTAAAGGAGTCAACGTTTTTTCTTTTGATAGGAATTTATCGGTAAGGTTAAGTAAAATGTCGCCCCTCCTAGCGGGGTGTCACAGCATCCAATAGTTCCATTTAACCGTTTAGCTAGTTCGGTAGCGATACTAAGTCCAAGTCCGAAGTTATTTTGATGGGTTCGAGAGGGATCCGCACAATAAAAACGATCAAAGATATAGGGCTTATCTTTTTCTTTAATTCCTTCCCCGTGATCAATGATAGAGAAGGTGATTTGTTTAGAAGTCAGGGTTGTTTTGATTTCAATGCTTGGGGTCTGTTTCGCATGGTGAATGGCACTTTCAAGATAGATGCAAAGAATTTGTAGGAGCCGTTCTGAATCGGTATAAAGGACGGGGTATGTTTCATCTGAAAGGTTTAAGGTTAAAGTAATATTTTTTTGGAGGCAGACAGTTTCGTATTGTTCATAGAGGTGGATTAATAAGGTGTCGATATTGACGGCACTTGGGATGAAAGACCAGTTGTTCGCATCAGAGGAAGCGAGGGTTAATAAATCGTTAACTAATTTTGAGAGCCGATTACTTTCTAAATCGAGGATGTGTAAGTGGTTGAATGTCTGAGGATCATTTTTTAGGTTCCTTTTAAGGGTTTCAGTGTGTGTAATCATGACGCTTAGTGGTGCTTTGATTTCATGGGAGGCTGCTTCTTTGGCCCAAACGATATGAAGGGTGGCAAAGTGTAGTTAAAAGTGGGCTTCTTTTAGCGTTAGGAATTGAGATTGCCCAATTATTTACACTTCGATTGACAGACATTAATGATTTAATCATGAATTCATTTGGTGCCTATTTGGGATTTGTTTTTTATCAAAAATGCATTAAAAGATCTAAATGGTTGAAGGGTGTCGCCCTAGAAGATGAAACCATCCCTCCTTTTTCAACGATAATTTTCGTTTTTTGTGTGATGTTTTTTCTCGGTTCGCTTATTTCAAATGTGATCTGGGAATTAATTTTATTTCGTATGATTTAGTTCATTTGAATGAGGAGTGGAGTCGAGTTAATGAAGCAATTGAGGGGAGTCAATTCCCCTCAATTTTTTTGTGGAGGACATGATTGTCTTTTATCTCATTTATTCGAATCTTTTGACTGTTGAAGTGAATTTTTTTAGGCTATTTTCCTCTTTCCTTAGCGGAATATCGTGGTGATTGTTTTGGAAAAAAAGGTTTATTTTTTATAATTAGTACCGAAAAAATATTTAATTAATATAATATCTTGTGACCAGTTTATAACAGGTTCATATTAATCTAGATTGATTTTAATATATAAATGAGGTGAATATATGAATAGCAATTTTGGAAGTAATCAAATCGATAGTTTGATTATGATTTCGAATGCACGCGGAAGCCACCTTTTTGCTAAGTATGGGCGCGAGGAGTCCCCAGTTTTTAAAATAAAAGCGGTTCAAAATGAATTTGGTAAACCTAAATTACGATTAGCGGTAATGGAAGTCGTTTACCCACAGGATCTTTATCGTGAATTAGATGAACGTGCGGCTGTTTTAAAGGCTATTAATGATAAAATGGTTGTCGTTAAAGAGACGGAAACAACAATTTTATTTGTTCCTGAAATGGGGCAACGGGTATCAACAGTTGAATTACCTGAAGTTGACTGTATTTGTTGTAAATTGGGTGTTAAGTCTCCTGTTTTTGTTAAGGGAGATTGTTCCCAACCAATAACAGGTTGTGTCGATGTTGAAGGAACTTGTCCAGCGCGTAACTTCTTTTTTGTTTGTCAAAAACCACGTCATGGGGTTTTAGAATTGGATCAAAATACAGGGCAATGGGTATATCAGTCACGATGTGAATGCTATGAGAAGGATACATTTGAAATTGTTGTGTGGAATGTATCTGGGGTATGGGTTACACAACGTACGATTATAGATTGTGAACCACAACCCGGGGTGATAGATGTTAATGTAATTAATCCGACATTAACAATTGTTGCTGAATATCCTATCGATGTCAATGTGGCAACTATTCCGCCAGTTGTGGTTAGAACTGAAGGGGAGTCATTAGCCGTTGATGTTGTTGGTGTTGCCAACGTAACAATTGATGGGCCAGTTGAAGTGACAGGGCTTGATATTAACTTTCCAGAAACTATAACAGTAACGACAGCCGAAGATTTAGCGTTAGCGGTCAGTGTAGCAGGTGTACCAACGGTAACGATTAATGGGCCTCTTGAAGTAAATGGAATTGAGATTAGCAACCTAGATGTAAAATTCCCAGAAGTTATGACAATCACAACTGAAGGAGAAGCGCCATTAGCGGTGAGTGTAACAGGAGTATCAAGTGTAACCCTTGATGGAGCAGTAGAAGTTACTGGATTAGACGTAAAATTCCCAGAAGTTATGACAATCACAACTGAAGGAGAAGTGCCATTAGCGGTGAGTGTAACAGGAGTATCAAGTGTAACCCTTGATGGGGCAGTAGAAGTTACTGGATTAGATGTAAAATTCCCAGAAGTTATGACAATCACAACTGAAGGAGAAGCGCCATTAGCGGTGAGTGTAACAGGAGTATCAAGTGTAACCCTTGATGGAGCAGTAGAAGTTACTGGATTAGACGTAAAATTCCCAGAAGTTATGACAATCACAACTGAAGGAGAAGCGCCATTAGCGGTGAGTGTAACAGGAGTATCAAGTGTAACCCTTGATGGAGCAGTAGAAGTTACTGGATTAGATGTAAAATTCCCAGAAGTTATGGCAATCACAACTGAAGGAGAAGCGCCATTAGCGGTGAGTGTAACAGGAGTATCAAGTGTAACCCTTGATGGGGCAGTAGAAGTTACTGGATTAGATGTAAAATTCCCAGAAGTTATGACAATCACAACTGAAGGAGAAGCGCCATTAGCGGTGAGTGTAACAGGAGTATCAAGTGTAACCCTTGATGGAGCAGTAGAAGTTACTGGATTAGACGTAAAATTCCCAGAAGTTATGACAATCACAACTGAAGGAGAAGCGCCATTAGCGGTGAGTGTAACAGGAGTATCAAGTGTAACCCTTGATGGAGCAGTAGAAGTTACTGGATTAGATGTAAAATTCCCAGAAGTTATGGCAATCACAACTGAAGGAGAAGCGCCATTAGCGGTGAGTGTAACAGGAGTATCAAGTGTAACCCTTGATGGAGCAGTAGAAGTTACTGGATTAGACGTAAAATTCCCAGAAGTTATGACAGTAACAACAGCGGAAGGCGCACCGTTATCAGTAAGTGTGGCGGGGGTACCAAGTGTAACGATTAATGGACCAATTAAACTTACTCCGTATGGTATTTATACCGCATCAGCAGAGTTAGGTGATATTCCTGGTGGTGCTGAGGCCCAAGCTTTATTTGATACATCTAAATCTATTGATCAAACGATTTTTGTTAAAATCCGTCCAACGGGGGTAACGGCCTCTATTCAACCAATTGTTGTTCCTGCAGGTGATACAGAAACTTATGCATTAGGGGATCCAATTCAACAAAATTCAAACTTTGCCTTTATTAATACAACACCAGCAAGTAAAGTAGGGGTTAAAGTCACCAATTTGGATACTAGTGCATCGGCTAGTACATTATCAAATCCAGTTATAACAATTGAATCACATGAGCCTATTGAAAAAGGGTAATAGTCTCATTAGGTGATTATTTTTAAAGTATTACATAGAGTTAAAGGCTATAATGGCGTCGTGAATTCCATTATAGCTTTGAGTACTATAAAACTCGTAGGAAATATGCCGGTAATTAGGTTAATATTCTATGAGTTTTATTTTTTATGATTAAGAGGAAATGGGGTAATGGGAATCATTTAGGGTTAAAACATCCGGGATAAAACGTGTTACCCTGCAAAAGAATATAAAGGAAAGGTAAATATGAAGTAATGATAATTCTAAAGTCATCAAACCTTAAAGGAGACCACACGGTGTATGGATATGTGTTCAAAAAAGAAGTTAAAGAAAGTTAGTTAAAATAGAAGGATTAAATAAATTTTTAGGACTATATTGTGCACGAGTGGTAGAGGTTTATCCAAGCTAAATTATTTCTCGTTGCCCATAAATTTCAAAAAGACACTTCTCTTAGAGTCTTTTCGTTGCGTCATATTTAACACTAAAGAAATTAATTTTCTTCTAAATTTTTAGTGATTTATGTCGGTAATTTGTTATATACGTGAAATAATAACCATTTTAATTGTGACAGCATATGATAAAAGGAGGATACCTGGGTAAAAAACTAGGAAGTATTAGGGTGGAGGTGTTTGGATGGAAATAAAGCCTTCTGTGAGTTTATGTATGATTGTTAAGAATGAGGAAGCTTGTTTAGAGAAATGTTTGATGAGTATGCAAGAGTTGGTCAGTGAAGTTGTGATTGTGGATACAGGGTCAACTGACCGGACCATCGAAATCGCTCAAAAATATCACGCTATTATTAAATATTATCAATGGGAGAATGATTTTGCTAAGGCGCGTAACTACTCGCTTTCCTTTGCAACTCAAGATTGGATTCTTGTGTTAGATGCCGATGAATATTTAAGAGAAAGTGATCGTATGTTATTTCAGTCAGCTATATGTGAAAAAAATGTAGATAGTTACTATATCAAAACGCTCAGTTTTACGGAGGATAATAGTCCTCAAAGTTGTGTTATTAATTTAAACCATCGCCTCTTTCGGCGAGATAAAGGGTTTTACTATAAAGGAGCAATTCATGAACAATTGGTGACCGATCAGAGTGTGAACTCACAATTTTCAGAGATTGGATTTTATCATACAGGGTATTTGAAAGAGGTCGTTAAAGCTAAAAATAAACCGTTACGAAATAAGGCCATTTTGGAGGAGTTACTAAAAAAAGATCCAAATAATCCGTTTCATCAATTTAATTATGCAAATGAACTTGTTCAATTAAAGCGTTATGAGGAAGCAATTGAATACTACAATAAAGCATACGCGGTGACGAGCCCTCAACAAGGATATATGCCTAAATTAATGATTTTTAGGATAAATACACTCCTTACGAATCATCAAGAAAAAGAGGCATTAGCGGCAGCAAATGAGGGGATTAAAATATACCCTCATTTTACTTATTTAATGTTTATTAAAGGCACGCTTGAAGAGCGATTAGGATTTATAACAAAAGCGATTCGAAGTTATGAAGCTTGCTTAAAACTTGGAAAACCTGATGTGCAGTTTGAGTTTGCGAGTGCATCGGAGGGGTTATGGCCTCATTTAAAATTGGCAACTCTTTACGGGCGCTATGATGATTACGAGTTAGCGCTTGATCACTATAAGAAGTATTTAATGCTTGATTCTAGTCAATATAAAATTCTATATTCCATCGCCGCCTGCTTAAGTAAAATGGGGATGACGGATAAAGAATTGGCACGGGAATTAGAGGCCTATTTACCTCAAACCCAGGTGAGTTATCAAGTATTGTTGATTGATTTGTTGATGAAACAAAAGTGTTATGAGCTTGCCCAAAGTTATTTAGAGAAAAGTCGTCCTCTAGAAAGAAGTTCACAATTGATTTATTTATACGGAAAAAATCAATTTTATCGCGGAAACTATGAGGAAAGTGACCGTTTTTTTAAACAGTATATCCCGTTTGATTGTTTTAAAACAGTGGAACGCTATTATTATTTAATGTATCTTATGACTAAAAATCAAGATTATAGTGTTTTAAGCTTATCTTATTCTTCTGTTTACTATGAAATAAATAACCATTTAGAGAAACGAGAAGTCACGCCACTAACAGAAGAGGGGTGGAGGACTATGTATTATTTAATTGAGGAACTTTTACTTGGGTCAAAAGAGGAGTGGATTGACCAAATTGAACAGATTATATCACCAATTTTAACCACCAATCAACGGTTAGAGCTTATTCAGGTTTATTTGAAATATCAAGCGTATTGTCGCATTCAACCACAATTGGCCGCATATTTTATTCAGGGAGGGGAACTGAATATCTCAATGATTCAATTGCTAGAAAAGTGGCAGAGAAAGTAACTAATTAAAAGACTTATCTGTTTCCGTCCTCATATCTAAGAAGGGTCCTTTTAAGTAGAGTGGGAGAGTAAATGAGAGTTGCCTGTGAACCTTATCTTAATAATTTCTCAGCGATTCATAGGTAGAGATTTGATAATACAGAAGCTACGGGGTAATTTTTTTAGAATTAACTTAGTCTTCGTACGAAAAAAAGAATAACGTGTTGATGGAATGGGATATAATGATTTTTAAGTTATGAAAGTTAAACATTAAACATAACTGAAACTTTTTTATATTCATCATTTCATATTTTAGAATTCACTTTTCTGTAAAGATTATGATACAATAAAAGGGATAAGAGACTTTTTAGGGGGATGGCGTCATGAATGAGCATTTAAAGGTGTTAGAGATTATACCATCGTATTTATTAGACCTCGTCTATTTTTTAGAGTTATTAGCGGGTCCACCATCGGTATTGACAACAGACGAAGATGAAGTATGTTTACATTATTTCGAGGACTGTTTAAGCGATTATGCGAAAGAGGAGATTAAGCGTATTCAGAAAGTTTTGCCTAAAAATAAAATGGTATCTGAACTTGTTCTTCCGCTGATTTTAGCTGATCAGGATTTTGAGAATTTTCAAATGACGGAGTTATTAGAAGGGCATCGCTATTTAATTTCTTCTTATAAAAAATCACCTGATTATGAGAAGGCGCCGAAAGCCTATAAAAAATTTGTGGCTAAGGATGCCCAGGAGTTACTAGGGGCCCTTATGATGATTGTAGCTGAGCTAGAGCGCGTTAATTTTAAACGTTTTTGGCTTGAAAAGCGCCTGCCACAAATTAATGATAAAATACGAACGTATGAACAAGGAACGGATGTCATGGCACTGCTTGATAAAGTCAATGCGGAATTTCATACGCCTTTTTTATCAGGGCAACGCATTTATTTGTTAAGTTTTAATGTCAATTCATTTGTGGTGAAAGTCGGGGATGTTGTGGTTGGGTCGTTACGTCTTGATCAATCGGCCTTTATCCATTCCCTACTTGAGTGTTGGATGAATCCAGTCATGGTAGAACCTGTGCTAAAACCATTGCTAAGAAGGTTGAGAAAAAATAAAGAGCTTGCGAAACAATATAAATTAGTAAAATCAATCCATCGGACGTTGGACGGGTATGTCGCTTATAGTTTAAAAGTAGCCTTTAGTGCATATCTTGCTGAAAAATTTGGTGCGTTAGAAGAACCACTTACTTATTTAACGCATAAAAGTCAGCGGGCCCTCCTATATTATGATTGGATGACGTTATATCCAAAAGAAACTTCGCAGGCATTAGAGGATTATTTTGTATCGGTGGTGACGGCCATTGAATTAAGTGAGGAAAAGAGGCGATAGGATGCCATCCCCAATTATTCATTTGGATGTATTAGTAAAGCTTTGCCGCTTAATGAATCGGCCACTTTCATCTGCTCTGGTGCTTGGTGTGATTAGTCCGGATGCGATTCATAGACGTTTGAAACAAACATGGGCGGATAAGGCGAAAACGCATTTTTATGAAGAGACAAGCGTGAGTTATGAGTATGCATTGCAGGAGGCCCGCCAACTGCTTCAAGATTCGCCCGCTGATTTCTTAATGGGTTATTTGATTCATTTGTACACGGACTATGTATGGCGTGATCAGGTTTATGCCCCTTATTTTCATGCGTATAAAGATCAGATGCCAAAGTCACTGCTGTATGAACATTATTATCATGATATGGATCAGTTGGATCGACGTGTTTTATCTCAAGCAACGTGGATTGATGAAATTCGTCAACGGTTTATGGAAATCGATTCTGCCGAATGGGCGATGCCATTATTGACTTCACAGGAGCTAATGGGTTGGAAGGATAAGGTTTTAACCCAGGATTTAGTCAATCAACGAGACCTAGAAGCGCTCGATGTGCTTTCTTTGAATGACGTTCATCGTGTTTGCGAGGATCTTTTAGACCAATTAGTTACCTTTTTTGAAAAAACCTAAGTATCCCGCTTAGGTTTTTTTCTTGCATAAAGGGATGGTGCATGATAAACTAATTTCATCAAATTTTGTTGATAAAAAAAGTCAAATGTCGGTGGAGGATAGATGCTTGAAACATTATGATGTGATCGTGATAGGTGGCGGACCCGCTGGATTATTTACCGCTATTGAATGTGCTAAAAAAGGTCAGCGAATTGCCCTTTTAGAAAAAAATAAATCATGTGGTCGAAAACTGTTGATGGCCGGTGCTGGGAAATGTAATATTACACAAGCAGGAGATATGGCTCATTTTTTAACATGTTATGGTGAGAACGCCCGTTTTTTAAAGCAGGCGCTCCTCGCTTTTTCTAATGAGGAGTTGCTCTCCTTCTTTAGAAAAAGAGGATTAGAATTTGTGACGACGGACAAGGGAAAGGTTTTTCCAAAATCATTGAAATCGCAAGATGTGCTCCGTGTCTTGCTTTCTGAATGTGAGCGACGAGGGATTGAGATTCTTTATGAGCAAGCTGTCGAAGAGGTGTTAAAGAACGATGAGACTTTTATGGTGAGGACTTCAAAGGAGTGCTTTGAGAGTCGCGTCGTCGTTGTGGCAACGGGTGGGCTTAGTTATCCGCATACCGGTTCAACGGGAGATGGTTATGTCTTCGCGAAGCGATTTGGCCATAAAATCATTCCAACGAAACCGGCGTTAACGCCACTTAAAGTCAAGAATTATGAATGGTCTGATTTGTCAGGAACGTCGTTTGAAGCGTTATCATACACGCATTGGCGTGGAGGTAAGAAGTTAGGAGCTTATCAAGGGGACTTCTTATTGACGCATTCAGGGGTCTCAGGACCAGGCATTATTAATTACTCGCGTTATATGCAAGCGGGGGATGTGATTAAGTGTAACTTTGTTGGAGCCGATTCAATTGAGTTGTTTAGAAGCAAATTAACGAAACGATTAAGTGAAGGAAAGAAGACACTCGTAAAAACCGTGGTACGTGACCTTCCATTAACGAAGCGTTTTGCGGATAAAGTTCTTGAATTATGTGGAATAGGCGAAGAGCTGAAGTGTGCGGAGTTAACGAAAGCAACGCGACAAAAGTTATTGACAACACTCACCGAATATGAGATGGAAGTTAAGGAACTCGGTGGGTACCATGTGGCAATGGTGACAACGGGAGGGGTATCCCTTAAAGAAATTAAGCCAAAAACGATGGAGTCGAAAAAGATTAGCAATTTATACTTTGTCGGGGAAGTGCTAGATATTGACGGTGACACTGGTGGATATAATATTCAGGCAGCGATGTCGATGGCCTATTTGGCGGCAAAGGCCATTAGTGAACAGTAAACACCCTAAGTTCGGTGAGATAGCATTGACAGAACAAAAGGGGATAGCTATACTTAAAGATAAGTTTTAAAAAGTTTCTTATATCATAGATTAGCTAAAAGGTAGAATAATAGTGATGTTGATATAGAGATGGAGAAATTTGTCGTTTAAAAGGAGTTACCAATATGAAAAAAACTCATTCCATTAAAACCGTGGTTGCGATTGGGATTGGCGCGGCAATTTTTGTTGTGCTTTCTCGATTTGCATCCATCCCTTCAGGAATTCCAAATACAAGTTTAGAAACAGCTTATGCTGTTTTAGCATTGATTGCGGTGCTTTATGGTCCCCTTGCTGGTTTTGCGACGGGATTCATCGGCCATTTTTTAAAGGATGTTCTTATTTTTGGGTCCCCTTGGTTCAGTTGGATTATCGCCTCAGCGATGATTGGCCTAGTTCTTGGATTGGCATCCCGTTTGCTCAAAATTGAGGATGGTTATTTTGGGTTAAAAGAGCTAATCCTTTTTAATGGGGCGCAAATTATGGCTAATATTGTTGGGTGGTTTTTAGTCGCCCCAACGCTTGATGTACTTATTTATGCTGAACCTTTGGATAAAGTTTATCTACAAGGGATGGTAGCCGGATGTGCGAATATGATAACGGTTGGAATTTTAGGTTCGCTTTTAGTGAATGCTTATGCGAAGACGCGGGTAAAAAAGGGAAGTCTAACGATGGAAGATTAGCCATCAGTACAAAGTGATTCATTCTTCAAGAAAGGATCACTTTTTTTGGTTCTTTGTCAAATAGTGTGGGTGAATAAAATCTATACATATAATCGGGAGGAATTAGGCTATTCTTTAGATGGTTTGATTCCTCTTCTTTTTTTGTTCAAAAGTGTATTTATGAATAATCAAAATTCTTGCTTTGAAATGGTAGAAACTACGGTATCCAAAAGCGATTCGCTTAATGACTTTGATATTGTTGTTAATTCCTTCAAGTACTCCATTTGTATAGGGAGTTTCGATAGTATTTTTGACATAATCTTGATAATGAGTGAGTGTTTTTAAAGCTGTTTTCATTTCGTGTGAAAGCAGGTCAGAGGGATGTTGAATGGCATGATGAAATATTTCAAGGTTACGAAGTTTAATAGCCTGTTGGACAGTTTGGTAGAAATCATAAGTCTCCTTTAGTTCAGGGTCTAGGGCTAATAAAAAGTCAATAATTTCTTGTTGAGAGATCATCTTTTTGAAGCAGTTGGAATAGAAGTAATGAGTGGCATTAAGATCTTCTTGGGCTTTTAAGAGAAGTCGCCAATAATGTTTGAATTTATTATAAAACTCTTTATTTTGATTCATGAAACGAATGCGTGTTTTATTAAGAGCACGAGAGACTAGTTGAACGATATGAAATTTATCTAAAACAATCTTAGCCTTAGGGAATACCTCTTTAATGAGTGTCATATAAGGGGCGTACATGTCAATGACGACGTGGGTTACACCTTCACGAGCTGCTTTAGAAAATCGCATAAAATAAGTCCTTAGTGTACTTAAGCGACGGTCTTCAACGATATCAATTAGCTTTCCATTGGACGCATCACAAAAAATGAAGGACATTGCTCCCTCGGCCGATTTAACCGACTTAAACTCGTCAAAACAAAGAACTTTTGGGAGAGAATTAAAGGGAAGCGGCTGTTCTTCATAGGAAGAATGAATGACGCGGTTAACGGTTGAATGAGAAACGTTAAGCTCACGTGCAATATCTGTTTCGGATTTCTTATGACTAGCTTCTAAAAAGATGGCTTGTTTTACGGGAGTGGAAATAAAACAATTAGGGTTAACAAGAGATGTTTCTAGGGTAAATGTTCGGTCACAATGACGGCATTTATAACGTTGTTTTTTTAAGTCTAGATAAGCATCAAATCCGGAAATTTTGACTAGCTTAATACGTGAAGTTTTGAAGCCGTGTTTAATGATATTTGAGTCAAAAGAATGACCACAGTGGTAGCAATGAGTCGGTTGAAAAGAAAGAGTCCCTAAAATAAGTTTAGAACGAACATTCTTAATCTGAGTTTCCTGGATACAATTTTCTGAAAAAGTAATATTTTTATCTTTTAAATCAAGTAAAGTTGAGATACAATTAGTATGAGACATAAAACCAATCCTTTCGTGTTGTTTTAGCCGATTACATTGTATAGGATTTTGGGGACTATGTCTCTTTTTTTTGTCTCAATATTTATGGCAATCAAAAAGGTGTGAGTAATCCCACCCACACCAAAAATTATAGAACCCTTTTTTTATGTTAAAAGGTTAAATCGTGATTAAAGGAGGAAGCATTTGACCATGATGATAGTTATCATGGTTTTTTAAAATCCATGTTTCACGCATTTAAAGAACAAAATTATGTGTTATTCGACAAAGGTGTGTTATAATATGAAGGTTGACGCTAATTAAACGGGCGTTCTTTTTGATTTAGTGTATCGTTTATTCTTTTATGGTAAAAATCTATGGTTTATAGAGATGTTAAATGTAGTTGTTAGAGTCGAGAGAAAGGATGGGACGGATGAAAAAACCGATGATTGAATTTGAAAATTTTAGCTTTCAGTACCATGTCCAATCATGTCCAACCCTTAAGCATATTCAGTTAACGATTTATGAAGGTGAAAAAGTCCTGATCGTTGGGCCATCGGGATCAGGAAAAAGTACGTTGGCTCATTGCATTAATGGGTTAATTCCTCATGTATACCGTGGAGAAACAACGGGATCTTTTAAAATTAAAGGACAAAATGCCCTTACGCAATCCATTTTTGAACGATCAATGGTTGTGGGAACGGTATTACAAAATCCAGATGACCAATTTATTGGGTTGACAGTCGGAGAAGATATTGCGTTTAAATTAGAAAATTTAAACGTCAATAAGAAACAAATGGAGCAAATGGTTCAACAAGTTGCTGAGCTTGTCGATGTAGATACTCAATTGTCAGCCTCTCCTCATGAACTTTCAGGAGGACAAAAGCAACGGGTGACGCTTGCTGGTGTGATGGTCGATGACATTGATATTTTATTATTTGATGAGCCGTTAGCGAGTCTAGATCCAGCAACTGGAGTGAAAACGATGGCCCTTATTGAGGAAATCCACCAACGAACAAATAAGACCATTGTCATGATTGAGCACCGGTTAGAAGATGTTCTTTCGCAGAAGGTTGATCGTATTATTGTGATGAATCATGGGGAAATTGTAGGAGATTTAACGCCTAATCAATTATTGGCTTCTCCCTTGCTTCAAGAGGTGATGATTCGAGAACCGCTTTATATAAGTGCGCTAAAAGAAGCAGGTTGTGAGATTCATGAATCGATGAATCCACAGTCTCTATCCACCATGGATTTAACGGGATGTATCGATCGATTAAAAGATTGGTTTGAAACAACAACAGCACCGATTGGGCGAGAGCATTCTGACGTTATTTTATCTTTTGATGAGGTAAGTTTTGGCTATTCACCGACGCATCAGGTGCTAAATCAAGTCTCATTTGAAATTCACCGTGGGGAAATGGTCAGTTTGGTTGGGCGAAATGGAGCAGGGAAATCGACCCTTTCTAAACTTATTAGTGGGTTCTACCAACCATCATCCGGTCACATTTGGTTTAAGGGCGAAGATTTAACCCAGGCGACGATTAAAGAACGTGCAAGTAAAATTGGTCTGGTGATGCAAAACCCTGGACAAATGATTTCAAAAACCATGGTTTTTGATGAGGTGGCATTTGGACTTGTCGCAAGAGGCGTTGATCAGGAGGAAATCAAGCGTCGAGTTTATGAGACATTAAAAATTTGTGGGTTGTATCCTTTCCGCAATTGGCCGATTTCCGCTTTGAGTTTCGGACAAAAGAAGCGGGTTAGTATTGCTGCAATTCTAGTCTTAAATCCAGATATTTTAATTTTGGATGAACCAACTGCTGGGCAAGACTTAAAGCATTACACTGAAATCATGGAATTTTTAAAAACGCTCAATGAGCGTGGAATGACGATTTTAATGATTACACATGATATGCATCTGATGCTTGAATATACAACCCGTGCGCTTGTGATGGCTGAGGGACGTTTAATTGGTGATGCACCCACTTATCAGGTGATGAGTGATCCGGCGTTAATAGAGGCGGCTCATTTAAAACAAACCTCTCTTTATGAATTGGCTAACGCGACTGGTGTCGATCCAGAAGCCTTTATTTATAAATTTATTACCCATGAGAAAGGAGGGAGATAAGCTTGAGTCCAAAATTACTCGCTTATATTGAGAAAGACTCGTGGATTCATCGGTTGACGGGAAGTACGAAACTCCTTTGTTTTCTAATGTGGTCGATGACAGCGATGTTAAGTTACGATACGCGTGTGTTAATGGTCATGCTTTTTTTAAGCTATTTAATGTTTAAGATTTCAAGAATCGATTTTAAAGAGATTGCCTTTGTGTTTTACTTTATTTTAGCTTTTTTAGTGATTAATAATCTAGCCGTTTTTTTGTTCTCTCCTTATGAGGGGGTTCATATTTATCATACCCGACATGATCTGGTAAAACTAATCGGACCGTATACGCTGACGTGGGAACAGTTGTTTTATCAGTTCAATATGACCTTAAAGTACTTAACAATTATTCCAATTGGGTTGATTTTTTTAGCAACGACGCATCCAAGCGAGTTTGCGGCTTCCCTCAATAAGATTGGAGTGAGTTACAAAATTGCGTATTCCGTTGCGATTGCTATGCGTTATATTCCAGATATTCAACGGGATTTTATTGAGATTTCACAGGCCCAGCAAGCACGCGGGATTGATTTATCACGAAATGAAAAATTATTAAAGCGTCTTAAAAATATGGGAGCTATTTTAATGCCTCTTGTGTTAACAAGCCTTGATCGAATAGAAACGATTAGTTACGCCATGGAGTTACGTTCATTTGGAAAGTATAAAAAACGGACGTTTTATAGTGAACGCCCGTTTCGAAAACAGGATGGATTTGCCCTTTTAGGAATGGGGGGACTGATGATTCTCTTTTTATGGATTACGTTTTCTAATGGTTCACGTTTTTATAATCCATTTCTTTAGGTTGATCTATTCAAGTCATGTTGTCCTGCGCTTAGAAGGGGGACTAATTTTTATAAAATACTAAAAACCACTCCCGCAGACGAGTGGTTTTTAGTATTTTATAAAGATATAACGAGTCGGTTAAATGAACGCGTTAAAACGCCTTCTTCTTCTACCTTAGAATTTCTTATACTTTTGGGAGGACGCCATTCTTCTTCCAATTATAGAAGACGCTGATTTGAAAAGTGGGGGCGTCTTTTACCTTCTCTAAAAATGTTGCTGCTTCTTCATCGGCCGTGTAAATGGCTTTGACGCTAGGATAAAGCTTAAGCACTTGATCGTAACGGTAAGTGTTGTCACATATCGTATGCGGTCCAGAGTGCCATCGAATGAGCATGATTTCTTCAATTGTGAGTCGAATATATTGCTGGGCTATCATGACGCTTTTTTCACCGTGTCCAAGCGGTAGTTCGTCGATATACTCGTAAGTAAAATAACATTCACGCTCTCCCTTTTGATTAGTTTTAAGCTTGAGTGTCGGATGAAAGACGTTAACCTTACATAGATCATGGAGATAGCCGGCTAAATAGATGGTTTCACGTGAAAGTCCGAGATGAAACATCTCATTTTTTTGTAGTAATAATTCTACTACGTTATGACAGTGAATGGAAAGTCCATGGGGATAGTTACCGTGTCCTTTGACACTCGCTGGTGCCGTAAAATAATCACTTTCTTGGGTTAAAAAATGGATCAGTTCGTGTATTCCCTCTCGATTCACTTGATGAAGGCGACCTAAGATAGTTTGTTTAATGCTCATAAAATCGATACTCCTTTCTTCATATGTTTTTAAAATATGGGACAAACGCTTCGAAACTTAAGGTGCAAATGTTGACAAAAAATACACTCATCAGTAAACTATATATAAACCATATAAACAGAAGTGCTTTCTACATTTCATATGGCAACTGAAAGATTCGATATAGAGGATGTGCAAGACAAAGGATGGTCTAGCTAAATCGTTTACAAGGTAAACAGGTTTAGATTCCTTTTTTAAACGTCTCTCACTCTTAATTCATATTCCATTGTCTGATAAAGGAAGCGTAGATTGGTAGGAAAGGTTTAGAACCTTAGGAGGAGGAAAGTGATGAAATCAGATCAAAGGAAAGGAAATCCATGGGCGTTATTGCCACTTGGTCTCTTTTTAATTTTATTCATTGGAAGCGGAATCATGACAGGAGATTTCTACTCGATGCCCGTTCTTGTAGCATTTTTATTCTCGTCAATTGCCGCGTTCGTCATGAATCGTCAACAGTCGTTTCATGAAAAGGTAGGTATATTTTGTAAGGGTGCTGGCCAAGAAAGTATTATGATGATGGTCATGATTTTTTTATTGGCGGGCGCATTTTCCGGTGTGGCCAAAGCGATGGGGGGCGTTGATGCGACTGTACAATTAAGCTTATCGTTGCTTCCACCTCATTTAGTGGTGGTTGGACTATTCATTATTGCAGGATTTATCTCCGTTTCTATGGGAACATCGGTTGGAACGATCACGGCTTTAACGCCTGTTGGACTTGGTGTTGCGCAGGCAACGGGAATTGATGTTGCACTTGTCGTTGGAGCCATCGTCGGTGGTGGAATGTTTGGAGATAATTTATCTATTATTTCAGATACGACAATTGCGGCGGTGAGAACGCAAGGGTGTGAATTAAGAGATAAGTTTAAAGTTAACTTTTTAATTGTTTTACCCGCTGCGATTTTAGCCCTGATTATTTTACTGGCGTTAACCTCACAGTATGAGGTTACGCTGGATGCTGTGTATCAAATTGAGTGGTTAAAGGTTGTTCCATATTTATGTATTTTAGTTGGGGCTTTAATGGGAATCAATGTCTTTATTTTACTTGGAAGCGGAGTGGCCCTCGCAGGGGTGATTGGATTTATGACACATGCCTTGACGTTACAACAATTCATTGACGCTATTTCACAGGGAATGGCGGGGATGCAGGAGTTAGCCTTACTTTGTTTAGTTGTAGGTGGTGTGTTAGAACTCATTAAACATCATGGTGGAATTGATTATTTATTGTATTTGATCAAATCACGCGTTCGCTCTAAAAAAGGAGCAGAATTTGGTATTGCAACGCTCGTGAGTGTGATGGATTTAGCAACAGCGAATAATACGATTGCCATTGTCATGGCAGGACCATTGGCAAAGGAAATTGCTGAGGAGTATGAAATTGATCCGCGTCGTAGTGCAAGCTTACTTGATATTTTTTCATCGTGTTGGCAAGGGCTTATTCCGTATGGAGCGCAAATTTTAGGGGCGGCAGGTCTTGCAGCTATTTCTCCGATGGAAATTGTAAAATATGTTCATTA
This sequence comes from Turicibacter sp. St.80E1, assembly GCF_059728495.1. Lineage (NCBI taxonomy): Bacteria > Bacillati > Bacillota > Erysipelotrichia > Erysipelotrichales > Turicibacteraceae > Turicibacter > Turicibacter sp. St.80E1. Next base: position 1,142,817 of record NZ_AP039386.1, read on the forward strand.
TCCAATGCTAATGGGTGTATTCGGAATTTTGGCGATTATTTTCGGATTTCCAAAATTAAAAAAATAAAGCGTTTAAGGGCAGTATCGCGTATACTGTCCTTTTTTGGTAACCGAGCCGTTGAAATAAGTGGGAAAATGCGCCTATTTAACGCATATTTACCTGATGAATACACATATACTGTTAAAAAGAAAGGGGGATAGAGAGGATGAGACGAACTCGATTGGTTGAAAATCGGGAAGTCTTTTTGGCCTATGTGTTAGCAAGATATAATTTTTCAACAATTGAAGGGTTATATCATCGATTTCCACTTGTTTGGCAACGCCGGGATAAGTATAAGTATTATCGTCATGTGTGTTTGGAAAGGCCATTGTTAAAGGAAGAATATAAAGTGAAGTTTGCCTATTGCTTGTTTGAAGCAGCAAACGACGATCAGACTATTTTCAATGCGTTATTTGATGAATTATATAAACAAAATCCGCGTTTTTATAAAGAGATAAAAAACAAGCTTGGAAAGCATCCTGTGCTAAAGGAAGTAGAGCTTAAAAAATTTATCTATCAAGAAAAACCTGATGAACAGGAGTTTTTAATTTATTTGTCTGTGCTTGATTTTTTTCTAGAAAAACAGGGGGTCAACTACGAGGTAAAAAACACGTTTAATACATTAAAAAAGAGTGTATTAGAAAAGGAACAAATCTTTTTTGAGTTCGAGGAAGAAAGTTATTTTTACTTGAAAAATCAATTGGTCAAATCCAACTCGCTCTTCTCAAAGCGAATTAAAAGCTTTTGTCGCGGATACTCTGACTATTTAGGGAAAAATGTGGTTGATTTTTTGAATGCCAAACTGGAGTCGTTTTTCCAATCAGCTGAATCTCATAAAGTGATTCAATGGTTAAAAGATTTAGGGTTATGGACACAGAAGATGGATTATCGCTTAACACAAGCAGACGTTTATCAGTTGGTGGCATTGCTACTTTGCACGGATGAAGATGAGGAGTATGGAACGGATGAGGAGCAGACGGTACGGTTAGGTGAATTTGTATTACCGATGCCTATTTTCGTCGCTTTTGAACAATCGTTATATGAATTATTACCGTACTTTGTCCTAAGTAATATTATGCAAAAAAATCGGGAGTTTTTTTTACAGTCCTGCCATACGAAGGATCCATCTATTTCTAAACAATTAGAAAAAGAGGTGAACCGCCTTAAACACGAATTAACACGGGTAAAAGAGATGAATACCGATTTAAAATCTTTATTAGGTAAGCAAAAAGACGCTTTGGAAAAAGCTAATAAAACAAAAATGAAGGAATTAGAATCGACGCTCATAACAACCTTAAAAGAAAAGGAGCGTCTGGAACAGGAGTTAATCAGTTTACAGGGAGAATATGCAACACTCAAGCTATCCATAAAGGAAGGGTCTCCATCGGTGAATCACATGACGGAGATTGTTGTGGATGAGGCGCTCGACATTGAGAAAATAAATTGCCCTGAGGTGATGATTGTCGGGGGCGCAACTCCAACGGTTCAAAAATTAAAAAAGATTCTTCCAAATTGTAAGTATTTTGAGGTTGATAAACGATATAATGATCAATATTTTAATGGCGTAAAATTAGCCATTTTGTTAACAAATATTTTAAATCATGGAATGACGCGAAAGCTAGATAAACATTGTCCTCAGATCAAGAAAAAATCGTTGAGTATGACAAATGTTGATCTTATTGTCAAAGAGATTGCGAAACAATTAGAAGATATTTAATAACCTAAGAATAAAACAAAGCCTCTTAGCTATGAAACTAAGGGGCTTTGTTTTATAAATGAAAGCGACATTTCTCATTGAAAAATGCGGTCGTTCCATGAAGGGTTAGGTGTTTTTTTTTTGAAAGAGTTTAATTCTCATGAGTCTGGATAACTCTTGTAGGGGAGAAGGAGAAAGGGTCGCTAAATTCAGTTTGTTATTGATAATGTTTGTTTATGAAAGGGTTCTAGTATTGATGCTTATTTGGAGGTAAAATGTGATACTTTTTGGCGAACTTTCATATAATGTCATATATTGAAGGTTAGGAGGGGAGTGCAAAAAATGGAAACGAAAAATTTGGAAGCTGCCTTGGAAGTCATCCCATTTTTAGAACTACCTGAGGGAATTAGAATCCTTGAGGTGACTCATTCCTCGCCCTTATTCACTCCGGTGTTAGGATGTGTAAATCTTTTAGATAATAAAAAGATTGATTTATGTGTTGTAAATAGTGGGGAGATGACATCCAATGTTTTAGGCTATTATGAAAAGATTTTTTTTCACTCGTTAGGGGGGATGCATGAAACGCACTGGAATCAAGCGTATGATGTGGTCCTTATTCCCGATGCGCTAAATACGCTTAGTAAACAGGAGGGGGATGCATTATTACATTGGCTTATTCAACGTGGAGTTTCTTTAATTTATGCCCTAGTTAAAGACGATAATTTGGATCAAACGTGGACAATACCGGATTTTAAATCTTTTGATATTTCATTCTATCGATTACCTAAACTCAATCAGAAATTAATTAAAATTTATCCCGCTACTTCTAAAGCGGTGAAACCCTTACAACCCATGATGAAATCAAGGAATCCATTAACGATCCTTTATGTTATTACTCACCGATCGTTAACCGGAGGACTTAAAATTTTATACGAACAAATGAAGTTTTTACAAAAACTAGGATACCGGATTAAACTGATGATCCGTGGAGATTATGATCGTATTGTACCAACATGGGTTGAGGATTTCGTTCCGGATGAGGAGATTATTCGTCGTCCTTACGAACCTTACTTAACTGATGATTTAGAAGCCGATATTATTTTTGCGACTTTTACCGGAGAGTTTGAAGAATTGGTCAGTGACCGCATCCCTGTATTTTATTGGGAGCAAGGGCATGAGGCGTTATATGGTGATGTTCAATCATTGCAATCTGAGGTGATCTTAAGAAATAGATTAAAAAAACAATTTTCACACGACATTTACTATGCGACGAATTCGTTATACGTGCATGATATTGTTCAAACTCGGTTTGGAAAAAATTCATATATCTTTCCTATCTATATCGATACGTCTTTCTATTATCCGGAAGTTAAAAAGGAAAAGGAAAAGTTAACTATCTTATTAGTAGGAAATCCGGTGCTAAAATTTAAAGGATTTGTCAAAGCCTTAACCGTATTAGTTAATGTTTGGAATCGCGGATTACGTTTTAAAGTAGTGTGGGCATGTCAAGTCAAACCAGAAGTTAGTCCGGTTCCTTTTGAGATTGATTATCAGGTAAATGTTTCTCAACTAGAATTGGCAAAAGTGTATCGAGAGGCGGATATTTTACTTAGTTGCTCTGATTATGAAGGAGCTGCTATGCCGCCACTAGAAGCGATGGCTTCAGGTGTATGTGTGGTGGCAACCAATTGTGGAGGGATTATGCAATACGCCCAACATGAAAAAAATGCCCTTATTTCACAAACGCATCAAGTCTCTGAATTGGCCGATGGGTTAACACGGTTACTTACGGATCCGGCGTTAAGAGAGAGACTCATTCAAAATGGATTAAAGACAGCGCAGTCTTTAAGTTTTGAGCGTGGGATCACCCAACTTGAAAATATTCTTCAAACAATTGTGGATGATTTTCAATGGAAGAAGCAAGTGAATTATTCTCCATATAAAGTGAGTGTTATTATTCCGGCTTATCAAGTAGAGAAATATATCTTAAGATCAGTGTTATCGGTTTTACGGCAAACATTCAAGGACGTAGAGATAATTATCGTTGATGATGGGTCGACTGATTTAACGGCTAAACTAAGTGATGATATTGCGAAGGCCTATCAAAATATCCAAGTTATTCATCAAAGTAATTTAGGATCGGCGAAAGCGCGTGAAGTCGGGGTTCAGATGGCGAAGGGGGAATATCTTTTATTTCTTGATGCAGATGATTGGCTCGATAAGGAGGCCTTAGAGAAATTGTATACGCAAGCGACGCTCGAAGAAGCGGATATTGTCCTTTTTCAAGCGGTACTTGTTATCGGAAATAAGGGGTATGAACTGAATATTTTTAGTGGATGTCCCGAAGAGATTGCAGCTACACCAGTCCTTCATTTCCTACAGGATAAAATTAAACCTTCGATGTGTGCAAAATTTATTAAACGAAGTTTTTTGAATGAACATCAGATTCATTTTCCCGACATATCGTATGCAGAAGATGTTGTTGTAACAAGTCGTTTACTACGCTATCATCCTAAGCTTAGCTTTTGTGATCAACGATTTTATTATTATGATCAACGAGAAGGGAGTCTAGTGCATTCGGTGAACGAAACACGTTTAGAGATATTCAAGGCCTTAGAAGAAGTGGCTAATGTTTTAAGAGGTTGTCAATTATATGATCGCTATGAAAAAGAATATATTAACTTTGCGTTCCAACACTTATCACCCGTAAAAAAAGTATGTCTAGAAAATCAGGAATTAAAGGCGGCATTTGATTCGCAGTATCAGCATTGGTATGAGAAATATTTGAATGGAAAGTTTATTATTGAGCAGAGGGAGGGAATAGATAGTGATTAAGGTGAGTGTTATTATCCCGGCTTATCAGGTAGAGGATTATCTGATTAGAAGTGTTTCATCAGTCTTAAAACAGACACTTCAGGAGATTGAAATTATTCTTGTTAATGATGGTTCGACCGATAAAACCGCTAATTTATGTGATGAGTTAGCACAAATGTATCCATCGATTAAAGTGATTCACCAAGAAAATCAAGGATCGTCTAAAGCACGTGAAGTCGGTCTTGCCCAATCTACGGGCGAGTATATTTTATTTTTAGACGCAGATGATTGGTTGGCTCCTAAAGCCTGTGAAACCCTTTATCAAAAGGCAGTAGAAACTGAGGCAGATATGGTCATTTATCAGGCCTTTTTAAAAGAGGGGGGACGCGATCATCCCCTACGAATATTTTTTACTTCTGAGGATGAGATGAACCGAGATCCAATTTTCTGTTTTCTAAACGCGCAACTTGCTCCTGCTGTTTGGGCAAAATTTATGAAACATACTTATTTAAAGGAAACGGGATTGAATTTTCCCTCACTCTCTTATTCGGAGGATGTCATCATCACGTTGCGTTTACTATTAGCTAGACCAAAAATCACGTTGTTAGAGGAACCTCTCTATTATTATTATCAACGTCCAAATAGCCTTGTCCATGTGATAAATGAGCATTGTCTTGAAATTTTTGAATCGTTAGCTTTAGTGAGATTGGATTTAAAAGCGAAGGGACTCTATGATCAATACCGTACACAATACCTTCATTTTTCAGAACTCCATCTGTCTCCTGTCCGTCAAAAGGTTAAACGCAACCCGCGATTAAAAGAAACGTTTAATCAATTATATGAAAATTGGAAGAGAGAGAATGGGGAGGCGTGAAGATGAATCAAACGTGTATTTTAGTATTAAGTTGTGATTGCTATGATGATTTATGGGATATCTTTTATCACTGTTTCAAAAAATATTGGCCCAACTGCACATTTCCAATTTATTTAGCGACGGAAACAAAAAGCTATGATAAAATACCAACACTTTGTGTAAATGAGCCTGTTTGGACAACGCGTATTAAGAAAACGCTCGAATTACTTGATACCAAGTATGTAATTATTTTATTAGATGACTTTTTTATTCGGAGTCAGGTGAATGAGGAACGCATTCAGTATTGCATCGATCATTTTGGAGAAAATACAGTGATGTTTAACTTTGAGTTAGAGTATAGTCCGAATATTAAAACCGATTTAACTGGATTTAATTTACGGCCACCAATGGCTCCATACTTACATAGTTGCCAACCGGGAATTTGGAAGCGAACAGAGCTCATTAATGAATTAAAAATTCCTCAAAATCCGTGGCAATGGGAGTTGATGCGTTTTTCGACAACAAAAAAATACTACATTAATGCAACGAGAAATCCGATTATAGATATTGGAAATTACCATCAAAATAAATTTAGCATTGTTCGTGGAAAGTGGGCGCGTGAGGTGATTCCTTTCCTTGAAAAGGAAGGGATCAACGTTGATTATTCTAAACGTGGTTTTTTTGAGGAATAGAAAAGAAAAGGTTGATCGAATGAGGGATGTGAGATCGATGTTTAAAGATAAAGTATTATTGATTACGGGAGGAACGGGGTCATTTGGAAATACGGTAGTTAAGGCGTTTCTTCATCAAGGATTAAAGGAAATTCGTATTTTTTCTCGCGATGAGAAAAAACAAGATGATATGCGGAAGAAGTATCACAATCCCAAATTGAAATTTTATTTAGGGGATGTTCGTGATTCAGATCGTGTCAAAGAGGTGATGCGTGGAGTTGACTATGTGTTCCATGCGGCTGCCCTAAAACAAGTACCATCCTGTGAGTTTTATCCCATTGAGGCAGTAAAAACGAATATTTTAGGAACCGAAAATGTATTAAATGCAGCAATTAGCTGTGGGGTCAAAAAAGTAATTTGTCTTTCAACTGATAAAGCTGTTTACCCTATCAATGCGATGGGGATGTCCAAATCGCTTATGGAAAAGACGTTTATTGCCAAGGCCCGATTGCTTGAAGCGGGACAGACCGTGATTTGTGGAACTAGATATGGGAACGTTATGGCTTCCCGTGGATCTGTAATTCCATTGTTTGTTGATCAAATTAAAGAGGGGCATCCTGTGACAGTGACGGACCCGCATATGACACGTTTTTTGATGAGTCTTGATGAGGCGGTTAAGCTTGTCATGTTTGCGTTTGAAAATGGGGAGCAAGGAGATATTTTTGTTCAAAAGTCCCCTGCGTGTACGGTCGAATGTTTAGCTAAGGCTATATGTGAGATTTTTGGTGTTGATCCTCTCATTGACATAATAGGAACGCGACACGGAGAAAAGTTATACGAGACCTTAGTTTCGTCGGAGGATATGCTTGTTGCCGTGGATTATGACTCCTATTATAAAATTCCATGCGATAAAAGGGATTTGAACTATCATACGTCGGTTAATACGGCCAAATCGCTTGTGGAACAGCAAGCCTATACGTCGCATAATACGTATCGGTTAACTATAGAAGAGGTAAAGGAAAAATTGTTAAATCTTCCTTATATTCAGGAGGCATTAAAAACTAATCGAGGGGATGATTTTAAATGAACGTACTTGTAACGGGGGCGAACGGATTTATTGGAAAAAATCTTGTGGCAACTCTTAAATCTTATCAACAATATAACATCCTTGAGATTGATAAGGGGGGGACCCCTTCTGAATTAGATCAAGCGGTACTTCAGGCAGATTTTATCTTTCATTTGGCGGGGGTCAATCGCCCATTAAATGAGAGTGAGTTTTTTGAAGGAAATGAGGAATTAACGAAACGAATAACGAATGTTTTAATGGCACATGAGAAAAATACTCCCATTTTGTTTACTTCATCCATTAAGGCTGGTGGTAAAACTGCCTATGGAAAAAGTAAGTTATCCGCGGAAGTGGCGTTACAACGCTATGCTGAGAGGAATTTAGCGAAAGTATATATTTATCGGTTACCTAATGTTTTTGGAAAATGGGCACAGCCCCACTATAATTCGGCTGTCGCCACCTTTTGTTATCAAATAGCAAGGGATGAGCCTATCTGGATTAAAGATCCAAATCTCCTATTAAATTTAGTGTATATTGATGATGTCTTACACCAGTTTCTAGAAATCTTGCATGAGGATTGTCGTAAAAAGAGTGGCCTGTTGACTGTCACACCAGTTTATTCTTTGACACTAGGGGAATTAGCAAACATCTTAACGGGGTTTAAAACTAGTCGTCAAACAAAAGAGGTGATTCAAACAGATAACTTATTGGTAAAAAAGTTATATAGCACCTACCTTAGTTACTTACCTGAAAATGAATTGAGTTATCCCTTAATTATGCATAAGGATACACGTGGGTCGTTCACTGAATTTATTAAAACATCTAATCGAGGGCAATTTTCGATTAACTGTTGTAAACCGGGTGTCACTAAAGGGAACCACTGGCATCAGACCAAAATTGAAAAATTTCTGGTCGTGAGTGGGTATGGATGTGTGCGATTACGTTCCATTTTTAGTCATGAAATTTTGGAGTATGAAGTCAATGGAGAGGACCTAAAGGTGATTGATATCCCTGCAGGATATACTCATCACATCGAAAATACTGGGGAAACGGATTTAATTGTTATTATTTGGTGTAACGAGTCTTATGATGAAACTCACCCAGATACCTATCCCTTGGAGGTTTAAAGCGACAAAGGGTTTAGAATTGTTCATTTTTATGAAGACTTCGGCAAGTAAGATTAATAATTTCCGTGTTGATAGTTGCTTTCCCCCATTTTATAAGGAAAGTGAATTTGATTTTTGCTCATTCATCCTTGGTGAGGTTATAAATAAGAAATGTTGTTACATACTAACAGTGTGTTTTCAAGTGGAAAATACACTGTTTTTTCATGCTCATTGAAAGGAGCGATAAGATGCAAAGTTATCTAGAGAAATTATTTCTTGTAGAAGGAATTGCCTTCGCGATTATTGGCGTCTTCTTTTTTATTTTCCCGCTTCAAAGTATTATTAGTCTGAGTGCGTTAATCGCGTTAATGTTTATGGTTATCGGTGTGATGACGATTGTACGAAGTAAGGGTCGTGAAGGACGTTTCTTTTATATTTTTAATGGATTAATTAATATTTTATTCGGATTAACGCTATGGCTTTATCCAATTTCAACGCTCGATGTCCTGGTGTTAGTTTATGGGATTTGGGTGTTAGTCCGAGGAATCTATTTAACGTTTTTATCGATTCGTAACGGTTACTTTGGACTCAATATTTATACGGCGGCCAATGTTATTTTTGTTATTTTTGGGGCGTTGGTCGTATTCCAACCATTTAAGGCGTTGATTTCTGCCCCATATTTTATTGGAACGGCACTTATCATTACAGCTTTAGGTGAAATTTATTTAGGAATTAAACTAAAAAATACATACCGTTAAAAAAGGGAACCCAATTTGGTTCCTTTTTTTGATCTCATTCTTTTATATTCGTCAAAATTATGCTATGATGAGAATATTTCAAGTAGAGATGGTGATGATGGTGGAATTAATATTAAGTCGAAATCGGGCGGTTGGGCCAGAGAAAAAAGTTCACTTTATTCGACATTTTTTGAATTTAAAAGCAAGCAATAGTCGGTATACGGCGATCTCGTATGAACGGGATATTTTAGATTTCTTTCAAGTCGAGACAATAGAACAGATTACACTTGAGCAAATTATTGCGGTTAATATGTTTGATGTGGAGCACTACTTGTTAGATTTGAGGGGAAAAGGATGTGCAACAGCGACAATTAATCGAAAGGTGTCTTCGTTAAGTTCACTTTATAAGTGGTTGTTAAAATATCAGGATAACAAGACGGGAACAACGTTGCTTCGGTTTAATCCATTTGGTAATTTAAAAGAAGAAAAGCCTAAAGTGACATCGAAAGAGACCGAGTTCTTAACGGAACAAGAGTGCACGCAGTTGTTGGCGATTTTTGATACAACCAAATTGGTCGAGTTAAGAAACAAGGCCATTATCTATTTAGCCCTGACGACCGCCCTACGTAAATCGGAATTGATTCATATTCGATTGAAGGACCTTGCTACTTATGGGGAATACGAGGTCATTCATGTTGTACGAAAAGGAAATAAGCGGGACATGGTGAAGGTGCAGGCACCGGTGAAGGCGTTGATTGATGAGTATGTGGCACGAACAGGGCGTGATTATGACAAGGATGCATCCAGTTATTTGTTTGTGGGGCATTCACGAAATAAACGTAACAATGAAAAATTAGATCCGAGTTCGCTCAATTATATGATGAAGACGGCGTGTCAACGGGCGGGGATTTCAAAGCATTTGAAGGTGCATTCGACACGGCATACGGCGATTACTCTCGCGATTCGTGGAGGGGCAAGTATTGAGAAGGTGCGTGATTTTGCGGCCCATCAAAACATTGCGACAACGAATCGATACGTTCACTCCGTGGATAAGTTGAAAGAAAATGCGGGAGATTTAATTCAGTTTTAATGGTGAACTGAATGGTATGGCTGGTATGGATCCAGGAGTGATTGGAGACATGCGAGCCATTTTTAAATGGAAAAATTCACTGTGCCCCCATGAATCGAACAGTTATATTTAGTTAGGGGGACTCCCCTTTAAAGGTTATTCATAACTTTTGTTTTAGCTTAATCATGTGTACGAATTGCTTGGGGCCTACGGCGGGTGAAGTCCTTTTTTTGCCTAGGGAGGGAAGCTCATTTTCTATAAAATGTTAAACAAGAGGGATCACACCTCAGATGGCGGGAGCGTATAAATAAGATAGAAGACTCAATGAAAGGGAGAGAAACTATGGCAACATTTACTTTGGATAATTGGGATTATGATGACACAAGCCCAGATAAATATATACTGAATGGATGGACGGGAAGTACCACGGAAAAGGAAATCTATATTCCAGGGGGGGTATAACGGACGACAGATCAGTTTAAAAGACCTTAAAATTTTCCCATCTTCGATGACCCACCTACAACTAGAGGAAGTGAATGGTAAAAAAGTACAATTAGAGACAGTGGATTTATTGGACTCTTTTAAAGAAAATCGAACGGTTATTAATTTAGATTTAAGCGGTTTAGATACGAGTCGAGTAACGAATATGAGTGCAATGTTTTCCTGGTGTTCTTATCTAAAGAGCCTAAACGTAAATGGCTGGAATACAGAGAATGTGCAAAGTATGTTTGAGATTTTTAATTATTGCAGCAGCTTATCAAATTTGGATGTAAGTGGGTTTCAAACGGAAAATGTGACCAAAATGGGTTCGATGTTTTCAAGATGTATCCAATTAAAAATTATTGATTTCAGTCAGTGTCATTGGGTAAGCGTTCCAAACAACGTATTTAACTTTTCATCAACTGCCCCCCTTATTGTAATATCTCCGTCTCAAGGGATTAAAGGCTACAATTTTTCATCCATTCGTCCCTTATCTTGGGCAACATTTAAGGCGAACGATGGAGTTTTTTCGGATGGATCAAAGGAAAAATCAATGCAAGTTAATCAGTACGTCTATGAGAGTCGTGAGGCATTAGAGACTGTAGGCTCCTCGCAAAATCCGGCTTGTCCTACGCGGTGTTTCCTAGAATGGAGGTCAGATGTTTCGTTATCTGATCTTCCACTAGAGGAGTTGGTAGGGCAAAGCTACCATGCTGTGTGGTGGCCGTATAGTTCAAGGGGGCGGACCCAACATCACAGGTAAAAGTGAAGAATAATTCATTTCTAACATCAAGGAGGATTTCTTTTAATATGAAGAAGTCCTTTTTATTTAGGCTAAGGGTGGCACGCTCAAGATGGGGTGAGCGTATAAATGAGATAGAAGACTCAATGTAAAGGAGAGAAACTATGGCAACATTTACTTTGGATGATTGGGATTATGATGACACAAGCCCAGATAAATATATACTGAATGGATGGACGGGAAGTACCACGGAAACGGAAATCTATATTCCAGGGGAGTATAACGGACGTCAAATTAGTTTAAAAGACCTTAAAATTTTCCCATCTTCGATGACCCACTTAGAACTAGAGGAAGTGAATGGGAAAAAAGTACAATTAGAAACCACCAACTTATCGGAATCTTTTCGTTATAGAAGTAAGATTATTCATATTGATCTAAGCGGATTGGATACGGGAAACGTCACGAATATGAGTTGTATGTTTAATGAATGTAGTGGGTTAACAAGTGTGGATGTGAGTAGGTTTGATATGACAAATGTTACGGATATGAGTTACATGTTTAGTGATTGCGGGGGGGGGGGGGGGAGGGGGGGTAACGGACCTAAGTTTGAGAGGATTTCAAATGGGAAATGTCCTGAATATGAGTGGGATGTTTTCGGGTTGTAGCGGGTTCACAGGTTTAGATGTGAGTGGGTTTGATACGAAAAGTGTCACGAATATGAATTCCATGTTTGAGGGATGTAGTGAGTTAACGAGTTTAGATTTAGGTAGATTTAATCTGGAAAACGTTCAGTTTAAATGGGATACGTTTAAAGGATGTACTCAATTAAAAATTATTGATTTAGGGCAATGTCAGTGGACAACTGCGGATAATTTATTTGGATTTCAATCTAATATTCCGCTTATTATAATCTCCCCGTCTACCGGTATTTAAAACTATGATTTTTCAAACATTCGCCCACGATCAGGTTTAAAATATAAGGCAGGTCAGGGAAGTTTTCTCGGAGGATTAAAAGAAAAAACGGAATATCCAGGTCAATATGTCTATGAGAGTCGGGAAGCATTGGCAAGAGCAATCCCGGATATAAATTTGTCTGAAAGACCAAACTATGCAACATATTTCTTCCTACGGTGGGACGCTAAACCCTTATCAGCGTCTAATTCTTTGGAGGAATTGTGGAACCGAGCGAATGGTAGCTATACGGCAGTTTGGTGGCCCGCCGATGTGAAACTTCGTTCACGTTTTTTCCGCTGACCAAGTTAAGGGTCGTTTGTATTTAATGCCAAGGAGGATTTCTTTTAACATGAAGAAATCCTTTTTATTTAGGCCAAGGCTTGCACGAGAAGGGGAGGTTGACCATATAAATACGATAGAAGATTCAAGAAAAAGGAGAGATATGATGGCAACATTTAATTTGGATAATTGGGATTATGATGACACAATCCCGGATAAATATATCTTAAATGGGTGGAAGGGAAGTAGCACGGAAACGGAAATCTATATTCCAGGTGAATATAGTGGGCGCCAAGTTAGCGTCAAAGATCTTAAAATTTTTCCAAGCTCTATGACACACCTACAACTGGAGGAAGTGAGTGGGAAAAAAGTACAATTAGAAACCACTGACCTATTAGAATCTTTTAAAAATAACCAGACGGTCCTTAACCTGAATTTAACTGGACTAGATACGAGTCAGGTCACGAATATGTCTCAAATGTTTTTCGACTGTCAAGAAATGACGGATTTAAGCTTAAGTGGTTTAGATACAAGTCAAGTTACTGATATGAGTGCGATGTTTTATAACTGCAGGGGATTAACAAGTTTAGATGTGAGTGGATTTAATACGGGGAAAGTAACGGATATGTCTAACATGTTTAATAGCAGTAGCATAAGGAACCTAGATGTAAGTCAATTTGATACGAGTCAGGTCACGAACATGAATTCCATGTTTTATGAGTGTGCTTTGGAATCCTTGGATGTAAGTCAATTTGATACGAGTCAGGTCACGAACATGAATTCCATGTTTTATGAGTGTGCGGGTTTAACAAGTTTGGACCTGACGAATTTTCAAACCGGGAATGTGACCGATATGAATTCCATGTTTTATGGGTGTTCGGGTTTAACAAGTTTGGACCTGACGAATTTTCAAACCGGGAATGTGACCGATATGAATTCCATGTTTTATGAGTGTGCGGGTTTAACAAGTTTGGACCTGACGAATTTTCAAACCGGGAATGTGACCGATATGAATTCCATGTTTTATGGGTGTTCGGGTTTAACAAGTTTGGACCTGACGAATTTTCAAACCGGGAATGTGACCGATATGAATTCCATGTTTTATGAGTGTGCGGGTTTAACAAGTTTGGACCTGACGAATTTTCAGACCAAGAATGTGACCGATATGAATTCCATGTTTGCCTATTGCGGTAACTTAACGAGTTTAGATTTGAGTCGATTTGACACAAGTCGGGTCACGGATATGACGGGGATGTTTTTAGACTGCTCTGGCTTAACGAGTTTAGATGTGAGCCAATTTGACACAGGTCAGGTCACGGATATGACGGGGATGTTCGATTACTGTAATAGCCTAACGAGTTTAAATGTGAGTCAATTCGATACAAGAAATGTCAAAGGTATGAATGGGATGTTTTCCGACTGTTCGAGTTTAACGGATTTAGATGTGAGCCATTTTGATACAGGGAATGCGACGAATATAGGTCAAATGTTTCAGAGGTGTAGTCGTCTGACTGCTTTAGACGTTAGCCATTTTGATACAGGGAAAGTGACGGATATGAGCTCTACGTTTCAGGGGTGTAGTCGTCTGACTGCTTTAGATGTGAGCCATTTTGATACAGGAAAAGTGACGGATATGAGTTCTATGTTTGCCCAATGTTCCGGGTTAACCGATTTGGACTTGAGTCATTTTCAACCCGAGAATATCACAAATATGAGTCAAATGTTTAGTGGGTGTAGTGGCGTAACAATCCTGGACTTAAGTGGATTCAAAACGGCTGTGGACCCAAGTGTGGATGAGATGTTTAGTGGGTGTACAGCGGTAAAAATTATTGATTTTGGTCAATATAAGGCAAATACGATTCCAGATACTATGTTTTCAAACTTCACATCGGATGTTCCATTTATCATAATCGCCCCTTCTCAAGGGATTCAAAATTACGATTTTTCAACGGTTCGTCCATTATCGATGATGGAACTAACGACGATTAAGGGGAGTTTTCCAAATCAATCGAAGGATGAAACAGCACGTCTTAATCATTATGTTTATGAAAGTCGGGAGGCATTGGCGGATGGCATTAGCAATGCACAGGACGAGCATCGCCCCTTCTATCCAACATATTATTTGTTGCGATGGGATCCTAACGGGTTAAGCTCAGATTATCCAGTGGAAGAACTATGGAACCGAGCGAATGGTAGCTATACGGCAGTTTGGTGGCCCGCCGATGTGAAACTTCGTTCACGTTTTTTCCGCTGATGATCTGGTATTCAAAAATATAGACCTCCCTTTTGTTTTATTTTCTTAAGTATATTACTATTAATGTGCAAAACTACTTCCAATTAATTTCCAGCTATAAAATACCAGTAAAAAAAGAAAAAACATTAACTTAAATCCCTGTATAATTAAGTCTCCTACAACCAATTAACGAGGGGGAATTAAGTTAATGTTCATGGATAGTATTATATCAGATTCAAATTCAATTTTCAAATTTTTAAAACAACTTGATTTAGATTTATTCTTATCTAAACCTCAGTTTAATCATGTTAACCAGTTTCTAAACTTGATGATTCAGGAAAATTATCAGGGGAAAATCTCTGCCGTTAAACACTGTCATCGGACAAGTTTTGGACGATTTTTAACGGATAGTCCTTGGGATGAGGAGGCGATCAGTCACCAGATTCAAACCTATGTTTTATCCTGTATCTATCAGCGTTCTTATCAAACTCAACAACCTATTTACGTGATGGTTGATGATACGACTTGTGTTAAAACTAAACCTTCGTCACGGGCAACACATCCTATTCAAGGATGTAGCTGGCACTTTTCTCATCTTCATCATCAACACGTTTATGGTCATCAATTTGTCGCCTTGATGCTTCAATGTGAGGATTTAATTCTTCCTTATCAAATCATTCCCTATGAAAAAGAGAAACAGAGTAAAATCGAACTCGTTCGAAGAGCTCTGATGGAATTACCCAAACCTCCCTATAAAGGCTATGTCTTAGCGGATAGTTGGTATACGTGTGAAGCTCTCCTTCAAACGGCTAAGCAAGTCGGGTTTCATTATTTAGGAGCGATTAAAACGAATCGAATCATTCTTCCTAAAGGTTACCGTCCCAACGGAATTCAACTGAAACAATTTGCGAAAACATTATCCCTTCATGATCTCGACTTAGTGACCGTCGGATCTGAGCGTTATTATACGTATCTATATAAGGGACGAATAAGAGGGGGACATGTCGTCCAAATCATTTTAAGTTGGCCCCAAACGGCTCCTTTGGAAGAAAAAGCTTTACGTTGTTTTATGAGTCATGATTTGAAAATGTCTGCCAAACAACTACTTAAACACTATACTAAACGTTGGCCTATTGAAATTTTCTTCCGAGAAGTGAAGCAAAATTTCGGAATGGGGAACTATCAAATTCGAACTTTACAAGGGATTAAACGATTGATGTTAATGATTCAATTCGTTTACCTTTATTTAAAACGAATAACGTTAAATAATCGTTGTTTGGGTGACAGTTTACGCCAGTGTCAACGAAAGCAAAAACAAGAATTAGTGAAATTAATTTATCATAAAGCTCAAAAAGGTGTGGAATTAAAAACCATTTTTGAAGAGTTGAAAATTGCATAGGGTAAGTGTATTTTCATTCCTTGGAAAATTTTTCTTAAAAATTGCACATTAATAGTATATTATTTTTTTCCAGGGGGCTGAATAAGTTAAAGAGAAAGCTAATTTGTTTTTTCGGGGGGAAGTAAGATGACGCCTGCTAAGGAACTGCTAGGGAGAGCCATTGAAGAAATTAAGGAAAATTATTTAGATTATCAATTTATAACTCATCGCGATGTGACATGGGTGTTGCAAAAAACAATGAGAGAACTCATTAAGAAAGAGGGTTACCCCCTTGAGGTTTATCATAACTATCCACTTGGGCGTGAGCGTCAGAGCCTTAAGGACTATGAATTGGTCATCGTTGCCCAAGGGATTAATTATCGCCATGTGTTGTCTAAAGAAGCATCAGTTGAGCTCGTGGTCCGACTCCTCTTTGAACCATCACGTCATCGTGAGGACATTTGTGAGTACGCCTTACCCTATGTGTTATCGCCTATGCTTGTAGATGAAAGAAAGGAACTCCAATCATTAAAAGAAAATCGATTGACGAGGGAGACGCAGCTCCTTTTGATTGACGAAGGTTCCCGTCATGATTCGGCGTTTTTTGAACCAGGAACCATACGTAAGTGGGGAGACTACGGAGATCATGGATTAGATGTGTCAGTTATTGAACTCGACTGATACGCCTCTTAATTGAGGGGGAGGATCTAAAATATGTCCGGCCGCTCAATAAAAGGAGGACATCTGGCCTTAAAAGACAAGACACGGGTTTTAGACGGTTATCCGAAGGTTAATTATTCGGACGAATCACTAGAAATGGAGACTAAAAAATAGCGAAAGACTACGAGGCCTTCCCCTTTCTGGGAGGGCTCATTTTTTTAGATGCCGTTTCCGATACATCGTGATATGGGAAACGTATGGAATCGATGCACGCCTTGATTTCATATTATAGACCGGGATATGTTATAAGGGCCAATCTTGGGGCAGCTAAAACACCCCGGCTTACGAAAGGATAGGGCCCATTTTTTTGAATGATGAACAAATCGTTAGTTTAGGGGGAGGACATCTTATAAAATTTTTTAGTGTTTATCGCACGTTTGTGTCCTCTCAGAGATTGTCATTAATTTAGATTTAACAAGCTACCTGTTAACACAAAATCTCACTCTCGTTCGACTTTCAGTCATGACCATTTGATGGGGAGTAAATTTCTCTATAAGTCAACGGTACGGTTTAGTGATGGAACAACCCGCGCAAACCGTCTAAAAACAAGGTAAGGCGGTGGGAGAGTCATTCATGAGGTATAGTTTAAATTGAACTTAGAGAAGCTCCACTCTCAAAGAAGTGTAAGTGAATCTGTGCAACGGATATCAAGTTCTTACCTGTGTATAACGGCTCAACGCTATTCGAACCGTTTATCCTTGGTTTCCAACGTCGCACTTATCCCAATTCCCTTTTTTACACGAAAATCTCAAATCGGCGAAGTTTTTTTCTGTATAGGGATAAAAAAACCTCTATTTCTCTTATTCCAATATTTAACTCATCTCTTCACTTTTTTCTCGCTTATTTCATTCCCCGTTCCACCTTGTTTTTTTTTGGAAAATTAATCCTAATACCATTATATTCAATATAATTAAAGTTATATTGAATATAAAACTTATTGGATTGAGTGTATACTTTTTGTTTACATAAGTATACTTGTTGTATATTGATACAAAAACAAATGTTTACGTATGTAAACATTTGTGGCGCGGATAAGTGGAGGTGTAGAAAAAAGAATAAGAATGAGGTATAATAGAGAAAAAAGAAATAAAAAAAGGTGAGAAAATGGCGGATACAGTATTAAGTGTACGAATTGATGAGGAATTAAAACAGCGATTTATTGAATTAGCACAGGAAACGGGAGTTAATAATAAAGATTTAATGCAATTATTAGTGGCGCAATTTGAATTGAATCAAATGGGAGGAGAATCCCAACAATTTCAACAAGAAGTTGAAGAATTACAACAAATTACAAAACGCATGACGGATATTTATATTCATCTGATGGAGCGCCAAAAGATTCGGGAGTTAGCTCTTAAAAATAAGGAGAATCAACAATTAATTAAACAAGAAGAAGAAATTGAAAAGCTAAAAGAAAGTCTCGAACAATTAAGCGAAAAAGAAAAGGTTATTCAACAATTAAAAGACGAGGTAAAAGGGTTAAAGCAGACCGTGACGACGTATAAAGAAGAAGAAAGGAACTTCAAGGATTTAAACGATTTGTTGCGTCAAAAAAATACAGAATTAGAGCGAGAAGCGGCGCAAACCAAAGTGATTCTTGACTCAGCAAAGGCCACACGAGAAGAAGTTGCTAAACTAAAGGCAGAAGTAGCAGATCAAATGGAGGAGATTAAGCGGTTAACGACTCAATTAGAGTTAAAAAGAAACGAAATCAAAGCGCAAGAAGAAAGACAACAAGCCTTACTCGTAAAAGAACGAGAGGCATTAAATCAACACCTCGAAATTGTAAAAAAAGAGCAAGCATTAAACTATCAAGAACTAAATCTCCAATTAAAAGCAGACTATTTAAAAGAAATAGAACAACTAAAAAAAGAAGAAGAGGCCAAAAGAGCATTGTTACAAGCGGAGTATCAAAAAAAACTTGAAAAAATGAGAAATCTAACTGAAGAAGAATCGTGAGATGAAAAAAGGTGATTCCGTCCTTGAGAGAATCACCTTTTTTCATCTCACGATTGGAAGTATTCGGATGATAGTGCTGGATTAAATAGCTAGAAGGGAGACAGTGCTGATACGAAGATTTATATTGTAGGGAAGTCTGAGAGAAAATAAAATAATTTAAAAATATCTTGAAGACAAGTTTCCTAGCTCACCGATGGCTCTTAAATTTGAAACGGTTAATTACTAAAAAGTAATGTTAGAAACAACGGATTTAAGGAGCTCTCTTATTAGCAGAACACCATTAAACATCATTGATTTAAGTGGTCTAGATACAAGTACTGTACAAGATAGGAGTTATATGTTTAATGGTTGTAGTGAATTGCAGGAGTTCAATCTTGCATCATTTAATACGACAAGGATGAGCAAAATGGATGATATGTTTACGGGGGAGTAACCTTAAAAACATTGATTTAATGTTTCGAATGGTTCACCTATACATTTGGCTTGAAATATAATACGAAACTTCTAGTCTTACCCCCTTCGACTGGAATAAAAGTCTATAAATTTTCATGGGTTCGTCCATGTTAAGTGTCACGTTTAGTGCAAACAGTGTTTTTTGGAAGATGGAATCACGATAAGAACAGCAGATTCGAATTATGTGTATGATGAGGGTGAGGCGTTAAAGGCGACTCACCTTTTCTATATTCCTTTCTTAAGAAAAAGATTGAGATTCATCCCTCAAGTATCATAGTTTGTGATAAGTTGGCATAGATTAATTAAGGGAACAGGGTTTAAGTTCAACAAGCGTCTAGATAATGTCTCTTTATTTAGACGGATTTAATCTGAGGTGATGAAAATGATTTATAAGTTTATTAATTATTTGAAATCAGTATCAGTTGAAGGAGAGTACGGGGTGGAACATTTACGACACAATCCGCCTTATTATGAAAACGATCATGTGTGTTTAGAAATTAAAGAAGTCGCTCATAATGAAATCTCAGTCCAAGTGAAACGATGTATGTTTCCAATCCATCACATCCATTTAGAATTTTTAAATCCGATGGAAAATATCAAAGCACAATTAGATTTGAACGGGGACATTCATCCATTTTGCGAAGAAGCAAAAAACAGTCCTTGTTATATTTGTTCTGATTTAGGAATTTACGCGTTGGGGATGGAAACTAGCGAATCAAATCAAGCATCCTTTTGGGTGAATGCCCGTGAGATTTCGGTGGATATCCCGCTACATGAGATGAATCACACAAGCGCACGATTAGTTTTTGAAAAATATTTATCGGTTCACCCTAATCAAGAGATTATTTCACGCTTTAACCAATTGCTCATGACTGGAGTGGCCCAATAAAGGCAACCGTGGGAGGAATTATGAAAAAAAGAGTCGGGTGTATTTGTTTAGTGGCAGTCCTGACCCTCTTTGGAGGATGCGCGACGACCACTCATTTAAACGAAGAAGCACGGGAGAAATCGTCCAAACAAGTAGAAGAACAAGAAAACACCACAACGGTAATGTCTGGTCATTATCAGACACTGGCTCAGTCCTTGGATGCTTATTTAAAGGAACGCGCTTTCAATGGTGTCGCCTTAGTGGCAAGCGAAGGTGAAATGGTTTTATTACAACCTTACGGAATGGCAAATGTCAAGAATCAAGAAGCGATGAGTGTCGATCATCAATTCCACATTGCCTCGGTTTCTAAATCATTTGTCGCTGTGAGTATTTTACAATTAGTCGAAGAGGGGAAACTCTCCCTCGATCAAACGATTGAGTCGTACTTTCCGGATATGCCTCACGCCGATCAAATTACGATTCATCAATTACTCACACATACCTCGGGACTTTATTCTGGCGATGATTTAACCGATTACTCACGAGAAGTCTCGGTGATGGACGTCATTGCACCGGCATTTAAGGCATCAAACCTTTATTACGAAGAACCCGGAACCCAGTCTATTTATTCGAATTTAGGGTACGACGTGTTAGGGGCGATTGTTGAACAAGTGAGTGGACAGACGTATTCAGATTATTTAGAAGAACACATCTTTCAACCGGCAGGGATGACGGATTCTGGACTGAATGTTTCAGGTGAAAAAATTGAGCATCTCGCCACCGCGTATAATGGAAATATTGCCAATGGGGACGAGGCTAAAGTCTTACACCCCTCGTTCGGTTATTCATCAGGAGGTCTCCATTCAACTGCGATGGACTTATACAAGTATGATCGTGCCTTACGGGAAAATACCCTCATTTCAGGCGAAAGTTATCGTCTCATGACCCAGGCGTATTCAACCATCGGAACCTCGGCTTATGGTTATGGATGGTTTGTCAATGCAGGGGTTGAAAATACCGTGTCACACACCGGAAATCTTATCGGTTGGCATTCAATGTTTTTGCGCCATCAAGAAGATAAAGTGACCGTTATTCTCTTAACGAATCATGATGAGAGTGATATGTATATGGCGTATAACTTTGCACGTTTAGTTTTAGCAGAGAAAGAAACTTCTTAAAATAAAAGAGCGCCGGTTGATGGAAGAATGTTAATCAACCGGCTTTTTCTGTCAAAAAATAAACACAATGACTTGTCATCATTCGCTAACTATGGTATAAATAGGAGGTTCATTTTAATAGACAGTTCATTCAGACCATCCTGTCTTAAAACAAAACTAGGCTCATATCGATAAAAACAACGGGTGCCTATAGGCGCCCTTTTTTATAATGATGACGTTCACTGAGCGTCTTTAGAATAAAAAAGTTCCCTTTTATCTGTCTAGTTCAGGATAAACGGGAACTTTTTTTAGGTAGGAGAGAGACAGATGTTTACATTAAAAAGTGAAATTCAATTTGATACTGCGCATTATTTAAGCGGATATCAAGGAAAGTGTAAAAATATTCATGGGCATCGTTATCGATTAGTCGTTAAAGTTTCAAGTCAAGATTTGCATGAAACGGGTCACTTACGAGGAATGGTCGATGATTTTTCATCGGTCAAAGAAGCCCTTAAAAAGATTCATGATCGCTTTGATCACAAGTTAGTCGTTGAGGCGAGCGAAGAGGGGAAAGAAGTCGCCAAAAAATTAGAAGAATCAGGACTTGCGTTTGAAATCGTCTTTGTTCCCTATCGACCAACAGCTGAGGAAATGTCACGCGACATTTATCGAAAATTAAAAGCAGACGGGGTGGCTGTCACTGAGGTAGAGTTATTTGAAACCCCAACGAATAGTTGTATTTACACGGAGGAATATTCATGTTCAAAGTAATTGAAACGTTCGTCTCGATTGATGGAGAAGGGCCGACATCAGGCGAGTTAGCCGCCTTCGTCCGCTTTTCTGATTGTAATTTAAGATGTGCTTGGTGCGATACTACCTACTCATGGGATGGAACGAGTTGTGTTACAAAAATGGGAGTAGAAGACATTTACCAGTGGATTCAAGAGGCGAATGTTAAAAACGTGACCTTAACCGGTGGGGAACCATTAATTCAACCCGGCATTGAGCACTTGTTGGATCGATTAGTCCAAGATAATCGTTTAGTGATTCATATTGAAACGAATGGATCCATCGATATCACCCCATTAAAACATCGATATAAGGAACAAAACGTCCATTTTATTATCGACTATAAAGGTTGGGAGAGCCGAATGAATCGTCACATGTGCCTAAATAATCTAAATGTTGTCGATCAAAAAGATGTTTATAAATTTGTTATTGCGAGTGAGACGGACTTACAGGACGCGCTTTCGGTAATAAAACAGTCGCAGTTATCGACACGTTGCCCGGTCTATTTTAGCCCAGTCACGGATTTGATTTCCCCGGCAGAAGTGGTGGCGTTTATGAAAGAGAAGCAGTTAAATGATGTTCGCTTGCAACTCCAATTACACAAATATATTTGGCCAAAAGAGATGAGGGGAGTTTAACATGAAACGTCAGATTGATACTGAAAAAATTGAAGCATGTATTCGAGAGATTTTAGTTGCACTCGGGGATGATCCGACGCGTGAAGGACTAAGAGAGACACCGAAACGGGTGGCCAAAATGTATGAAGAGGTTTTTGCCGGGATGACGGTGAGTAATGAGGAGATGGTTCACTTATTTGGGACCACTTTTGAAGAGGAAGAGGTCGCTAACTCCCCCCATCAAGTCATCATCGTGCGAGATATTCCGATTTTTAGTTATTGTGAGCATCATTTAGCCTTGATGTATAACCTGACGGTGAGCGTTGCTTATTTGCCAAAAGACAAGGTCATCGGGTTAAGTAAGATAGCGCGTATTGCGGATATGGTTGGGCGACGATTACAACTTCAAGAACGCATCGGGGAAGAAATTGCTGAAATTATCGAAAAAATTACGGGAAGCGAAGCGATTATGATTAAAATTGAGGGAGAGCATAGTTGTATGACGGCCCGAGGAATAAAAAAACCAGGAACCTCGACGACCACCCTCACGTATCGAGGGAACAAAATCGAACAAGACGCAAGTTTAAGACAAGAGTGGCTTATGCTACTGAATTAAGGAGAGAGAATCATGAAACAAAAAGCAGTCGTTGTATTTAGTGGGGGACAAGATTCAACCACTTGTTTATTTTGGGCGTTAAAACAGTTTGATGAAGTCATCGCGGTTACATTTGATTACCAACAACGTCATATCGCTGAATTACAGTGTGCAAAAGAAATCTGTCACGAATTAGGAATTGAACATCATGTGCTTGATATGTCTTTATTGAATCAGTTAGCTCCAAATGCATTAACACGTTCAGAGATTGACATTACACCAGGGGCGGAAGGGGAACTTCCTTCAACGTTTGTCGAAGGGCGAAATCTATTATTTTTAAGTTTTGCCGGTGTGTTAGCTAAAGTTAAAGGCGCTAAACATCTCATTACAGGGGTCTGCGAAACCGATTTTTCCGGCTATCCCGATTGTCGAGATATCTTTATCAAATCGTTAAATGTCACACTCAATTTAAGTATGGATACGGATTTCGTCATTCACACGCCCCTCATGTGGTTAAATAAAGCCGAAACGTGGGAGCTTGCCGACCAACTCGGTCAATTTGACTATATTCGGACCAAAACATTAACATGTTATGAAGGCATCATCGGAAGTGGGTGTGGGACATGCCCGGCTTGCCAATTACGCCAACGAGGGCTTGACCACTATTTAATGAAAAAGAAAGCGGGGAACTAAGATGAGCGGTCGTCAAAAAGAAGAATTAAAAGAAATTACCTTACTAGGAAATCAAGGAACAGCCTATGTCTATCAATATGATCCAACGATTTTAGAAGTATTCGATAATAAACATCCGAATAACGATTATTTTGTGAAATTTAACTGTCCTGAATTTACGAGTCTTTGTCCGATTACGGGGCAGCCTGATTTTGCGACGATTTATATTTCCTATATTCCTGGGCAAAAAATGGTAGAGAGCAAATCGTTAAAACTTTATTTATTTAGTTTTCGTAACCACGGAGATTTCCATGAAGATTGCATGAACATCATTATGAAAGATTTAATTCGTCTTATGGATCCAAAGTATATTGAAGTTTGGGGAAAATTTACCCCTCGTGGTGGAATTAGTATTGACCCTTATTGTAACTATGGACGTCCAGGAACAAAATACGAAGAAATGGCTAACTATCGCTTGATGAATCACGATTTATATCCAGAAAAAGTAGATAATCGCTAGAAAAAAGCAAAAAGATGTCTTCCAATCAAGGAGACATCTTTTTTTGCGAGCTAAAACCCTTTTCACCTAAAAAAATGTCCTTTTTGTGTCTTGCGAACTTGTTGGGATATGTTACAATACCCGTAGTTGCCTTAAAACGGTAAATTTTATTGAGAAAAGAGAGAATTACTGTAAAAAGGGGACTAAATGATTGAAAAAGGGGGAATTTTGTATGGCACGTCAACAATGGAGTTCGAGACAAACCTTTATTATGGCGGCAATCGGATCGGCTGTCGGACTCGGAAATGCCTGGCGTTTTCCGGGAATTGCCTATCAAAATGGAGGAGGCGCATTCTTAATCCCTTATTTTGTGGCCTTGCTAACAGCAGGTATTCCATTATTAGCACTTGAGTTATCAATTGGAAAAAGATTTCAGTCTGGTGCACCGGGTGCACTAGCCAAACTTAACAAGAAGTTTGAATGGATTGGTTGGTGGGGGGTGGTTACTGCCTTCTGTATTTGTGCCTACTATTCGGTTGTTTTGGCTTGGGTGATTGATTATGTTGGATTATCTTTCCGATCACCTTGGATGGAAAAAGCAGCTGCTGATGTTTTTACGGGGGATGTTTTACAGGTTTCAAGTGGTATGTTTGACTTAGGTGGATTTAGTCCAATTGTTGTTATTGCATTAGTGATTGGATGGTTTTGTATGTGGTATTGTATTCGTCATGGTGTCACATCAGTCGGAAAGATTGTGAAGTATACCGTTATTTTACCTGTCATTTTATTAGGAATTTTAATTGTTCGTGCGGTGACGCTTCCAGGGTCTTGGGAGGGATTAAGTTACTACTTAACACCTGATTGGTCTAAGTTACTCGATGTTAATGTTTGGGCGGCTGCTTATGGACAAATATTTTTTAGTTTAAGTATCTTATTCTCAATCATGATCGCTTACGGAAGTTACTTAAGTAAGGATGCGGAAGTAACTAAAGATGCTATGATTATTGGGTTTGCTGATGCCGCAATCAGTTTTTTATCTGGATTTGCCGCTTTCGGGACTTTAGGTTATTTAGCACAAATTAGTGGTGTTGCAATTTCTGATATGAGTCATACGGGAATTATGTTAGCCTTTGTGACCTATCCAGAAGCGCTTGGGCAAATGCCTGGAGGAAGTCTTGGGGTCATTTTATTCTCATTAGTCTTTTTCCTTATGTTATTCACGCTTGCGATTGATTCAGCCTTCTCAATTATGGAGGCGATTATTACAGCAGTAGTTGATAAATTTGGGTGGAACAAAGAGAAAACAACACTTTGGTTATGCGTCATCGGATGTTTAGCTAGCTTAATTTTTGCAACACGTGCTGGACTTTATTGGTTAGATATTGTCGATCACTTCGTCAATGATTTTAATTTAATCGCCATTGGCTTCGTTGAATGTCTCGCCTTGGGATGGATGTTTGGTGCTAAAAAATTACGCGGGTATTTAAATGAAAATACAGATTTTAAATATGGCGTTTGGTGGGATATTGCCATTAAATATATTTGCCCTGTCATTTTCTTATTTATTAGCATCACTTACTTAATCACAAATCTTCAAACGCCTTATTCGGGATATCCACTTTCACACCTCGTTGCCGGAGGATGGGGAGTTGTTGTTTTAACCATTGTTGTTGGGGTAGTAATGAGTTTTATCCCGGGTAAAGAAGATTCATATTCAAATCAACACGTTCACAATGAAGCATCAAATTTAGTCGAAAGTGAATAGTAAACGAATAGAAAAAAATGGTCCACTTCATCAAGTGGATCATTTTTCTGTCAGGGGGTTAGAGGATGATTTTAATGAATCAGCTTATAAGTGCTTTATTACAAGTCGGTTTGCTAATGGCGATTCCATTTCTTTATTACGTGTGCTCTCGTCGAGCATTTAGCGGCTTCTTTTCTTGGATAGGACTTAAAATAGGTAAGGGATTGCCACTCAAATGGATGTTTATCTTGTTTACAGCTATCGGCCTTGGGGTCTTTATTCCGTATCTTTGGCTTTATCAGACAGGATGTTTAACCTATAGTGGATTTGTTGTGGATTCTTTTTTAGAAAGTGGGTGGAGCGTTCAAAACATTTTAATCCTTGTTTTGTGGGCTTGTATACAAACAGCTCTCTCGGAAGAGATCTTCTTTCGGGGATTTTTGTTAGAATTGTTTGGACAATGGATCAATTGGGGATGGGCAAATCTGTTACAGGCCACGATTTTTGGACTGATTCATTGTTTTTCAGTCTTAAATCAGAGCATTGGGCCTATTTTTTTAGTTGTGGGATTAACGGCCGGTATCGGGTGGACACTTGGCTGGTTAAAGAAAACGAAGTCAGACGGGAGCCTTTTTGCGGGTATTTTGATTCACGCGGGCGCAAATCTCCTTTCAACAGTTCTTGTCTTTTGTTTCTTACTGTAAAAGTTGAGCATTCGCCTGACTAATAACTTTAGTAGTTGAGGAGATGTAAGGAGATAGACTGTTGTATTAGGTATCCTCTTAGTGTCAAAAGAAGAGTTAAAACATCTAATAAAGCGTGTTTGTTCTATGAATAGCCGTACCGGATACGTGTACGGTGGGCTCAAGGCTTCAAAGATGAGGGAGATAAATATTTAAGTGGTGATGTAAAACGTCGTCGTTGGGCATCTAGTCGTGTTAATGAAAGGGGGAAGAAACGTAAAGTTTTTTAAACAACGGGCTCCTCTCCCTTTTTTTCTCTTTAGAAATGAGTCAACTGGGTCCGACTAGGTTATTTTTAAATCAAATTTGACAAAATAAGTGAAAAATGTTACAATGATATCGTTTACTTCTTTGGTTTTAAGTAAATGGGGAAGAATATAATTAAGGGAGTTTGTTATGAGAGAGATAAGAAGACAGTTGTTACAAGCCCAACGGGATTTACAATCGCGTTATGAGGCCCCGCAGGATCTCATTGACCGATTACGTTCTGAAGGGAAAAGTATGAGTGAAATTGAGGGGGCGCTATTTGAGATGAATCGTTTAAAAGGGGTTTATGAATCCGTTGAAACTGCATTAAGGATTTTAGAATCATAAAAATAGGAGGCAGATGATAAATCATCTGCTTTTTTTGTTGCTTTTTGACGTGTATATATAGATAATTATCTATATATATGGATTTAATCGATTAGCTTAGGCTTTAAAAAATGGTTGATTGATCAATGAATAAAAATAGCAATGAGCATTTGCTCTTGAGTTAAGGATTCAAGAAGGAGGGATAGAGTGAAGGAGGAAGAGGCAGCCCAGTGTTTTAAGGCATTATCGGATACGAATCGGCTAAAGATTATAGGCCTATTAGTACAACGGGAACGGTGTGCGTGTGAGTTATTAGAATTTTTTCAAATTTCACAGCCGACGTTATCTCATCACATGAAGATCCTGGTTAGTTGTGGTCTTGTTCAATCAAGAAAAGTGGGGACTTGGAATTATTATCGAATGAACGAGGCAGGTAAAAAGGAACTTTTAAGACAATTAAGTCAACTGCTTTCAATAACAGAAGAAGGAAAGGAAAGTTAACAAATGAAAATTATTGTAATTGGGGCCGTAGCAGCGGGAACGTCTGCGTTAGCAAAAGCAAGAAGAAATAACGAGCAGGCTGAGATTAGCGTTTATGAAAAAGGAGAGCTTATCTCCTATTCGAGTTGTGGTCTTCCTTATTATATAGGAGGAAATATTGATTCTTTTCAAACCTTAACACCACGGGATGTCACCTTTTTCAAGGAACGCTATGCTGTAGAAATTAAAACAGCTCATGAAGTTCTTGCAATTGACCCTGAAAAAAAAGAAATTCAGGTCAAAGACTTAAAAACAAATCGTCAGTTTACGGATCGTTATGACGCACTTATTTTAGCGACAGGAGCGACGCCGTCTTTTCCACTTATTAAAGGAATGGAGCAATCGCATGTCTATGCGTTAAAAAGCGCACAGGATGCTTTAACGATTAAACAACACTTAATGTCCTATCATCCTAAAACGGCTGTCATTGTAGGGAGTGGGTTTATCGGGTTAGAAATGTTAGAAGGACTTATTTCAGCGGGGCTCTCTGTCACATTGGTTGAAAAAAATCAACAGTTGTCGATCGGACTTGATCCGGATATGGCGCATTATTTTGAACATTTACTTTTGGAAAAGGGCGTGAATTTTTTAAAACAAACAACGATTCAAGAAATTTTACAAGATCACGTGGTGTTGCAAGATGGTACCTCTTTATCAGCCGACCTTGTTCTTTTGGCCACGGGGGTTCGTCCGAATGTGACCTTAGCAAAAAAAGCAGGCATTGAACTGGGAACAACTGGGGCCATTAAAGTCGATTCAACGATGAAAACGAGTCAGGAAGCTATTTACGCCTGCGGTGATTGCATTGAAACGTTTTCGCGATTAACGCAACAACCGATGTACCATCCGCTCGGGTCAACAGCGAACAAGACGGGAAGAATCGCGGGAGATGTTGTGACTGGGGGAACGCTGAGTTATCAGGGAAGTCTTGGCACGAGCCTTGTGAGCGTGTTTGATTTAACAGTTGCACGAACGGGACTTTCAGAAGACGAGGCGAGACAGGCCGGGTTTGACCTTGAAATCTGCCATACCATTAAGCCGGATAAAGCTCTTTATTTTAAAGGAAAGGAGCTAATGATTAAAGCGATTGCCGATAAAAAAACGCAAAAATTGCTCGGTGTTCAGGCGATTGGATACGATGGGGTGGATAAACGTATTGATGTCTTTGCTACATTGATCACCTATGGAGCGACAGTCGACGAACTCTTCCACCTGGATTTAGCTTATGCTCCGCAAGTTGCAACAACAAAAGATCCTGTCCATTACGTTGGAATGGCACTAGACAATGCTCTAAATCACGGTCGTCCTCTGATGACTCCGACGGAACTTCATCAACGATTGCAACAGGGGGAAGAAATTCAGGTCATTGATACGCGAGTTCGAGCGCAATATGAAAAAAATCATCTTCCTCAGGCGCGCCACCTCGCTCAAAGTGAGCTTCGTGATCAGTTAAAGACACTGAATCCACAACAACCTGTCGTGACGTATTGTAATAAAGGTGTGACTGGAAATGCCGCCCAAAATATTTTAATTAATCATGGATTCAAATGCGTTTATAACCTGTCAGGGGGACAAAAATGTTACCAAAAAACGCAGGCTCCTCACCGAGCTAGTCAGCAAAAAAAGGAGGAGTAGCATGAAAAAAATAGACATGACACAAGGGAGGGTTTCTACCCTCCTATTGACGCTAGCTCTTCCCATTATCGGGAGCTCACTTCTACAGTTTACCTATCAATTAGTAGATATGCTATGGGTGGGGCGCCTTGGAAGTGAGGCCGTTGCAAGTGTAGGATCATCAACCTTTTTCATTGGTCTTGGCTATGCGATTCAATCCTTTGTCGTGATTGGAACGGGGATTAGCGTGGCTCATGCTATCGGAGAAAAGAATAAAATAAAAATTAAAAGTTATATAAACGCTGGAACGCTCATTAACTTAATAGTGGGGGCGCTTTATGCGCTTTTCCTTACACTCAGTGCCAAGCGACTGATTGGGTTTTTAGATTTAAACCATGCGGGCGTTTCGCAAGGGGCGACTCATTATCTCTTAATTAGTGCCCCGATGCTCTTTTTTAACTTCTTTAATTTATTATACGCCCGTCTACTCAATGCTCATGGAAATAATCAAGAAGTTTTGAAAATTAACTTAATTGGAATCTTATTAAATCTCACGTTAGATCCGATTTTAATTTACGGATGTGGGCAAGGGGTGAGCGGTGCCGCGTGGGCCTCGCTAATAGCTAATGGAGTCATGACGCTTCTTTTTTATAGCCGTTTCCGTCCGCTATTTCGCTTTCAACCCTCGATTGGGTTTGAGCGAAAAGCGGCATGGGACATCGTAAGACTTGGGTTTCCGATGGCATTACAGCGCATATTATTTACATTTGTTAATATTGTGCTTGCCAAATGCATCGCGATATTCGGACAAGAGGCGATTGCTGCGCAAAAAATTGGTCTCCAACTAGAATCCATTGTGTTTATGGTTATTGGAGGTATTAATGGTGCGATTGCAAGCTTTGTTGGACAAAATCACGGGGCAAAACAAAACGACCGTATCCGAATTGGAGTTAACTATGCATTAGGGCTTGCCGTAGGGTATGCCGCTGTGGCATCGCTACTGTTTATCCTGATTCCGCGCCCCTTGACGTTACTTTTTATTCAAGAGGAACACCCCATTAGGATGACGTGTCACTATCTACAAGTCATTGCTTGTTCACAACTTTTCAGTGCCATTGAAATGGTATTAAACGGTTTCTTTACAGGAATTAAGCGTCCGAACATTCCTGCACTGATCAGCATTATATTTACCTGTCTTCGAATTCCACTTGCCCTGTTACTCATGAAACCCTTTGGAGTCACTGGCATTTGGTTATCAATTGCAATATCAAGTCTATTAAAGGGATGTATGTCCTATTATTTATACCGACGAATCGTAAGGAGGCGATTGTTAAGTGGAAAAGATACGACTTCAGATGATCAATCCGACCATCGACATGACACCGATCATTCAATTGACGCGAAAGGGATATGTTGTGAATGAAAACGGGGAACCTGTTGAGGCAACCTGCTCATTTCTTCACACCAAGCATCCTTATTTTAAAATGGATCCAAAGGATGGGGGAATCATCCTCCAAACACCTGCCCTTTTAGGGACACAGGCAAGCTACGCGTTTTTACTTAATTTGCATCATTTATTATTATTAGAGTTACCTCATCATAGATACTTCTGGCAGCCACTTACGTTGCAACAAGGAGAAGAGGGCATACTTTCGTATCATTATTCTTATGCGAAACCGTTACATCATTTGATGAAGGGGTCATTAGAGGAACACGGTTTTTATCAGCAGATGACTCAGCGCGCCAGGTATTATCGCTGGTTTTTGACGGCTCTCTTTCGTTCAACGATTGAAATCGCTCAAGGGGAAGGGCCATCTTTAACGATTAAGCAGTTACAAGCAAATCCTTTTGATCCGTGTGGGATTTCACAAGGGGATCTTCGTTTCCTTCATCTATTTATGATTTACCTTTTAACTCAGGAAATCGATGAATCATGGGGGGAAGAAGGAGAACAAAATCAAGAGCGGGTGTCTAAACGACTCGATTACAATACGCCATTAAAACGCCAAGGGCATACGATTAGTCAACGGGAGTGGACGTTAGCCATCTTCAATGAAATGGAGCAGTTAAACAAAAAACTCTCACTCCAAGGGGAAAACGAATTCTTACTTATCAAACAACGCGCGTTAAGTTATCCCTTTACGTGGGCCTATTCCATGCGTAAACGCAAACAACAAATGGGCGGGGTCGAAGCACCACTTTCGTTAGCGCGGGAGTATAAGCAACAGGCGAACGATGGCCGATTTCGATTGTTAGGGTATGAAGATCTTGAGTTATCGACACAAATTTTAATGAAGGAAGCAATCAAGCAAGGAATTTGCGTGGATGTTTTAGATGCCTCTGAAAATTTTATTTCTCTTGGACAGGGAGAGCGAATGGAATATGTGAAACAGGCGACTAAGACATCAAAGGATAATTATGTCTCTGTCTTAATGATGGAAAATAAATTAGTCACAAAAAAAATTTTGGAACAAGGGGCGATTCGCGTTCCCAAAGGAAGTGAGTTTCATCACTTGCAAGATGCCTATCAATCGATTGGAACGTTTAGCGGGCATCCACTTGTGATTAAACCGAAATCGACGAACTTCGGACTTGGAATTAGCATTTTTCAAACGGGGGCTACAGAGGAAGCTCTTAAAAAGGCATTACAGTTAGCGTTTTCTCATGATCAGACGGTTCTGGTTGAAGAATTTATTCCTGGTAAAGAATATCGTTTTCTTGTGATTGATGATCAAGTGGTAGGTGTCCTACACCGTGTCCCAGCCAATGTTATCGGAGATGGAATTCATACCATTGCTGAATTGGTGGCGAAAAAGAATGAGAATCCTTTACGCGGACAAGGGTATAAAACGCCACTTGAAAAAATTAAATTAGATGAACAAGTTGAGCTTTTCCTAAGTCAAAGTCATCGAACGGTTCAGGATATTCCGGCAGAAGGTGAGACTGTTTATTTGCGGAAAAATTCTAACATTAGTACGGGTGGAGATAGTATCGATTTTACAGATGTCATGCCTCAACGATTTAAAGAAATTGCTGTTGCGGCCGCCCAAGTGGTCGGTGCGAAAATTTGTGGGGTCGATATGATGATTGAACGTGAGGGCGATGAGGAATCCCCTTATGCGATTATTGAACTGAACTTCAATCCGGCTATCCATATTCATTCCTATCCTTCGATTGGGGTGGAGCGGAATATCGCCCAACATATTTTGAAACTATTAGAATTTACGTCGTAAGGAATTAAACGAAAAAAGCAGCGGGAGTGATGTCCTCTGCTTTTTTTCATGGTGTTAAAATTTAAAGTGTTCGAGTGTTTTTAGTGTTGTTTTGTAATCATTTACAATTTCGGTCATTCCTTCAGTCACCTGAGTTGGAGGCGTTAATTCTTTTAACGCTTTTAATGACTTCTCACTATTTTTACTTCCCATATCGATCGCTTTAACGGCATGTTCAAGGATTTCTTTATCAGTATCTACAAAGACCTCTTTTAATTTTTCAAACATCAGGGCCATTTCACCTTCAATGCCTAACGAGTCGTGGACTTTTCCGCCCAATTCTAAAACGGCGGTAGAAATTTTTTGATCGTGTGAATGAAAAATCGAAAGGATATGACTTAACTGGTGTTTTAGTTTTCCATCCTGAGCCTTTTCTTCATATTTTTTAAATGTCTCGGTCCCCATTTTAATTCCTTTTAAAAATTTATTTAACTCTTTAAGAATTGCCTTGTTATTTTCCATTTTTATCACCTATCCTGCTTAATTTTCATTAACTAGCATAACCGGCGGGCACAAAACTATACGGCATGGACGCTGTTTGTATAAAAATAAACAGTTTTTCTATATTAAATAGAGGTCAACTTTTCATTTTTATATCTTGAATGAATCGTTGCTTTAGTCCATCGAGTAGGGAGGTCTTTAATTATGTCATCAAGTCCATCTTATGTTCAGTATGTGTTAGAACAATTATCTGAGTTAGAAGACATTCGCTGTCGAGCGATGATGGGAGAGTATCTCATTTATTATCGTCAAAAGTTAGTCGGTGGTATTTATAATAATCAATTTTTAGTAAAACCCATCCTCTCAGCCATTAATTATGTTCAAACACCAGAATATACGATTCCTTATGCTGGAGCAAAACCGATGCTTCTCGTTCCTCATCTTGATTCTCGATCCTTTGTGGCGGGATTATTAGAGGTGATGTATCCGGATATTCCTCTGCCCAAACCTAAAAAGAAAAAAACGTAGAAAGGAACGAAATAACATGCAAAAAGACTTATCAGAAATGAGCTTAGAAGAGTTATGGCAACTCTTTCCCATTCAATTAAGTGAGCCACAACCTCATTGGATTAACTGGTATGAAGAAGAAGCTCATTATTTAAAAAAACTCCTTTCATTAAGCGAAGAGGTGAGGATAAGCCATATTGGGAGCACGGCCATTTCAGGCATTTGGGCTAAACCCATTATTGATCTTTTAATAGAGGTGGCCGATGATGTGGCGCTCGTGCAGGTTGAAAAGACATTGATTGCGTCAGGATATCAGTGTATGTCAAAAATGCCGGGAAGGATTTCCTTTAACAAAGGGTACACGAGTGAAGGATTCGCAGAAAAGGTCTTTCATCTTCATTTGCGTCGATTGGGGGATCACGATGAACGATACTTTTGTGCGTATTTAAATCAACATCCCGAAATTGCTAGCGCTTATGAACAACTGAAATTGACTTTATGGAAGAAATATCCTAACGACCGGGATGCGTATACTGAAGCTAAATCCGAATTTGTAACTAAATACACGTTAATGGCGAAGGAAGAAGGGATTTTAATTCGTTAAAAAATGTCAATGAATTCATTGACATTTTTTAGTTGTTTTTAAGTCAAGGACGGCATTCAGTTGTTTTTGAGCCTGAAGTGGGTGATTCAAGAGAAGGAAAATTAAATAATCATCATGTTCATAAATAAGGGCATTTTGGGCTTTATTAAAGTTAGCCTCATCCTGATTGAGAAGACTTTGATTCATCCGATATTGTTGATGAATCTTATATGCGTCAATGACAGCTTTTTTCTTCCCATGAATCGGTTTGATAATAAAAAGATCACTCATTTTTAAGTCATCGGTTCCATACGATAAGTAGCACTCTTCAATGAATGAGGGGTTGAGAGAGATAAAATTTTGAATATCTTCCTTGCTTATCCAATGGATGGTATCATACTCCTGTTGTTCAATGATTTGAATGATTGTTTGTTGGATTTGAGTAGGCCGCGGCGTAGGATTAGTAGGGGATATTGAATCCTGGGTTAAGGGGTGACAGGCACAAAGTAATAGGAAGGTCATCGTTAAAAGTAAACCGTTGCGTTTCATGTTAGGTGCCTCCTCTTGAGCAACAATCATATGCTTACAGTATGCCTAAAAGAGTCCTAAGTCATACATCAGGAAGCGGAATTTAAATAAACGGTCTTTATTTTCTTCAAAAAAAAAGATGGACAACTCGTGCCCATCGTTTGTGTGAAAAAATCAGTTATGCCGACTTTTCTACTATATGCAGGGTGTGATAGAGAAATGACATGTTAACTGATAATTTTAAACGAATTAGTTCATAAATGGGGGGGGCCGTGAATAATTTATTGAGTAGGGAGGGTTAGTTATGGAAGAAATCGCAGTCATTGTTTTAGCACTATTCGGAATTTTAATTATTGTCAGATGTAATCTTGAAATGAATCAGGAGGCGCAATCTCGCGCGAGGATGACGGAAGAGAAGTTACGCTGGATGCATGATATTAAGGGCGCTGTTTCGAGGTATTGTTCGCTTATTGAGCAATATAAAAATAGTCGAATGTTAAGTTCTGATAAGAAAGCATCGAGGGGGCAACTTCATCAGATTAAAGAGGAAGTTGTGGAGTTGGATGCGTATTTAAAGTTGTATTTAAATTGGGCCCAGGATGGAAAGATTTTAACTCTTTTGAATGAACTGACGACGGCGGTTTTAACAGAAGTTGACTTATCAGACTTTGCTTATCGCAAGCTGCTTGATGAATACCAAAAAATGTTGAAGGTGGAGTGGGAAATCGTAAAAACAGAAGTGTCCAAAGGGCGCGAATTAAAAAAGGAAGAAAAAGGCCGCTTTATGAATTAGTGTATCATCGATTATTGGGATCTCAAATGGAGGTCCTTTTTGTATGCCACAAGTTTAAGAGGGAGTCTTTAAAGGGAATTCCCCACGACTTAATAAAGGGAGGAATCATTAAATAAAGGGAACCACATTCAAGGGAATAAAAAAACGCAACAGGTTACGCACGTTTTATTACGAAATTACCGAAGTAAGTGGTGTGATTTCAGTGACTCCGTCTACTTAAAAAAAAGAGTAGAATCATTTTAAAACATTTGAGTTTTGACCCCAATTTGACCACGGTTTTTATAAAAATAGGCGAATTTAACGGATTTAACGAACTCATAATCGTTGATATGACGCGATTTAAATTTAAACAGACCTAACTACCGATAATATATATTATGTTAACTTACTAATAGTAAAACTATTAGTAAGTTAACATAATGAAGTTTATGAGAAGTTATGGATAGATAATCAAAAAATGGTTATTTATAAAGGGAAATCTTTTATAGACGCTCAGTTTATGTTCTTTTTGCAAAATAGTAACTGATCATACATAGTTTAACAGACTTGTTTCACACTATTGGATAAACATGTCTGTCTGATCCAGTTCTTTTGGACGTATCTCTCGAAGTCTTAATTCGCTTTTCAGAGGTTGCCAGATGAATAGACGACGGAAATGATAGCCTGATTATCTTTTAGATAGGCTTATAAACGATGAATGGCAGGTCTAGTTAGCTTAAGACGGATAATGATTAATAGTTAGGAGGTTTTACCGATGCATCAGTCTTTATGGTCTTTATCTCAGAAGACATCAACCTATCCCCCCCTTTCCCAACATACAAAAACTGACATCTGTATTGTCGGTGCCGGCATAACCGGGATCACGTTGGCTTATTTATTAAAAGACACCCCTCTCACGATTTGTTTAATAGATTCAGATCGTGTTTCAAGCGGAACGACAGCTTATACAACGGCCAAGGTGACAGCCCAACATGACTTAATTTATCATGAGTTGATCCACACATTCGGCCATTATGATGCAAAGTGTTATGCAAATGCTCAACTTGAAGCGTTAGACTTTATCTCCCAAACCATTAAACAGCATCGCATGGATTGTGAGTTTGAACGAAAGTTTTCGGCGATTTACACTCAAAACGCCCACGATATTCCGTTATTTGAAAAAGAATACGCCGCTTATCAGGAACTAGGATTAAAGGGACGATTAGTTAAGACATTGGATCTCCCCTTCCCCATTGAATGTGCATTGATATTAGAGAATCAGGCCCAGTTCAATCCGGTTAAATACACGACGGCTCTTTTAGAAGAAATCCAAACATACCCAAACATTCGGATCTATGAGCAGACTGCGGCAACCGATATTAAGAAAAAGGACGGGACCCTTACCGTGTGCACGTCGTTAGGTTATGAAATTGAGGCACAAAAGGTTGTTCAAACGTCGCACTACCCTTTTTATGATGACTTATCTTTCCTTTTTGCTAAGATGGAGGCACAAACATCTTACCTCATGGCGTGTGAAGGTGTAAAAAATATGCCTGAAGGCATGTATCTTTCTTACGGGCAACCTACCCGATCCATTCGAACGTATCAAAATTATTTATTAGTTGGTGGGGAAGATCATCGCACCGGAACAGAAAAAGAGACAAAGACTCGATATGAGGCGCTGACAAGGTTTGCAACGCAACACTTTGCCCCTTCAAATATTTCGTATCATTGGTCAACAGAAGATTATGACACCGTTGACCGTCTTCCGTATATTGGTCAGATGAAACAAGGCGATCAGATTTTTGTTGCAACTGGATTTAAAAAATGGGGGATGACGACTTCGACGGTTGCTGCGCTTTTATTGAAAGATTTAATTTTAGGACAAGAGTCGCCGTATGCCTCTCTTTTTAACCCTAACCGTCAACACATCGCCCTTCAAATCAAAAACCTTATTCGTTATAATGCCCAAACGGCGTGGGAGCTCGTTAAAGGAAAGTTAAGAGCGGAAGAAGACTTATCCCAACTTACCCCAGGTGAAGCGGTTGTTTTGAAACTGGATGAAGGAAAATATGGGGTTTATATGGATGAGCAAGGTGAAACATGGATGGTTGATCTTACGTGTCCTCATCTGGGATGTGAATTATCTTTTAATCATGCCGAACGAACTTGGGATTGCCCTTGTCATGGCTCACGATTTGATGTAAACGGGACGGTCGTATCGGGGCCCGCCCACTCTGCGTTAAAGTCTACAACCAATCGAATTGACCCTAACCTCTTTTAAAAAATCTACAAAATCCCCTATTCTACCGAAGGGTGAGAATAAAGTGTGTCCTTTTTGTGTCGAAAGCGAGTTTAAGTTGTAAGAAAAGGGAATCCCCTTCCAATTCCATTAGATTTGTTTAGTCTCAGTCACGAGATTTTATTGAAGCCTGATCCAATTGAACGTATAATAGATTTGAGCCAATTTTGTGCTCACACTCCTTATCTTTACCTACATTCCTAAAACACCATTGACCGGCAATGGTGTTTTTTTTTGTTTTAAAAAGATCGAAAAAACTTTGTATTTTATTGAAAAAAGGTGTAATCTTAAAGAGATAGTTCTTTAAAATAAAATGATGAATGTTAGGTGACCCCATAATACTTAGTTGATGCTCTGATAAAGCTATAGGGTACCGCTATTGAGGTAGAATCCTTTTTGGCTCGCGGGTCGATTTCGGCGTCTATATATAGTTATTTAATATAAGGAGGATTTTACACGATGAAGTCATTTAGTAGTTTAGATGTTGCTAAAGCTGCTGTCCGAGTTTCAATGACGTCTAGTCGTCAGGAGGAGGAGCAGCTAATTAAAGATTTAAATAGACAAGGCATTCAAGTAACAGCTGTTGATATTGGTGGCAATTTGATTCAGTCTATCCCAAAAATCATTGAACGTGCGATTATTGCCGCACGGAAAACGCATGTGACAAAGGAGTCCTGTGTGTTAGATGGGGCTGTTGCAGGTGCTGCTCGTGATGCAATTATGCAAGTTTCAATGAAAGCGACAGGACTGAATGCTGGAGGAAAGATTTCCATTGCGCGATGCGGAGAACATTTAACGGTATGCGTCTTTTTAAGTATTGGATTACTCCATCTGGATGATGTGGTGATCGGTTTAGCTCACCGTTCGGTGCCTGCTACCCTTTAATGGTTATGCCCCCCCTTTTTTCTCCCGCTGCTTTTTCGTGAACGTCATGATGAATTTGTTCTTGGTTATCAAAAATAAGGGGTTAAGGAAATTGTTTTCTATTTTTTGACAAATAGTTGCAACACCTATGTATAATGAGTACAATATTATGTAGTACGATAAAAACTAATGAACGTGGAGGCTTTTTTTATGGCAAACAAAGTAGCAGTGATTTTTACAGGTGGAACCATTTCAATGAAAGTAGACCCACGTCTGAAGGCCGCGATTCCTTCGATGTCAAGTGA
Organism: Turicibacter sp. St.80E1; assembly: GCF_059728495.1. Taxonomy (NCBI): domain Bacteria; kingdom Bacillati; phylum Bacillota; class Erysipelotrichia; order Erysipelotrichales; family Turicibacteraceae; genus Turicibacter; species Turicibacter sp. St.80E1. The sequence goes on from NZ_AP039386.1 coordinate 1,182,052, forward strand.
GGATATCATGTCAATGGTCACGAATATTGATCAAGTGGCTGAACTTGATATTGTCGAATTTGGTAAACTTCCGGGTCCGCATATGACGCCGGAAAAAATGATGGAATTAAAAGAGGTCGTTGAATCTAAATTGTCACAAGAAGACATTGTGGGGGTTGTTGTGACACACGGAACGGATAATTTAGAGGAAACAGCGTTTCTTTTAGATGTGTGCATTGACTCTGAAAAACCAGTTGTTGTCGTCGGTGCGATGCGTAATGGATCAGAACTTGGTTATGATGGACCAAGTAATTTAGCAGCCGCTATTTGTACAGCCGTTCATCCTAATTCGCGAAAAAAAGGAGTTTTAGTTGTCCTAAATAACGAGGTGAATAGTGCTCGATCGGTAACTAAGACCCATACGATGAGCCTGGATACATTTAAATCGTTAGAGTTTGGTCCAATTGGGATTGTTGATCAAGATGATGTCATCTATTATCAGAAACAATCTACTCCAACGAAACATGTGAATACACATGCCATTGAAACGAATGTTCATTTATTGAAGGCTGTTTCAGGAATGGACAGTACACTTTTAAATTTCTTGGTCGACCAAGGAGCAAAAGGAATTGTCATTGAGGCGATGGGACGCGGAAATGTTCCCCCAATGATGATGGACGGAATCAAGCGCGCCCTGGCTTGTGATATTCCAGTTGTGATTGTTTCACGTTGTCCAATGGGGCGTGTGTTAGGATCATATGGTTATGAGGGTGGAGGTGCACAGTTAATCGAAGCTGGAGCTATTTTAGCAAGTAATTTAAATGGTCAAAAGGCTCGAATTCAACTGATGCTTATTCTGAGTGTGACTCAACAACATGATGAAATAAAATCATACTTTATGGATTAAAAAAAAGCAAAAGCGAGAAATCGCTTTTGCTTTTTTTATGATAATTCTTCAAGTAAATTTTGCTTAAATTCTAAAAGGACAGTCTCTTCTTGAACGAGCCATTGATCATAGGTGGAAATTTGTGAGGTAATATCACGTAAAGTTTCCGCCATAATAGATGTGACCTTAGTTAAATTATGTTCATATATACACTCTACATCATCAATTAAAATAATGGTATCTGCTAAAGTCTCAATTAATGTATCCATAATAAGTGGTGCTTTATCCTCAAACTGCGAGGATAATGTCTTTTTCAACCGTGTAATGGCAGGCGATGTTTGATAAATTTGTTCTAAGAAAGATAAAAACTTTTCAAAGTCATCGACACTATCTTGTGGTTCGATTTCAAATAAGATTTTGAAAAATAAATTCCAGTGAAACTCTTTATTCATGACCTCTCGAAAATAAGGCCCTATCAGTTGTGAGAAAGTTGAATGATAAACCGGTTCTCGTGAAAACACAATTGGAACGTTAAATTCAACCTTATCATTTGAAATTTCTGATAGACGTTCAAGCGCCTTAATTAAAGAATCACTAACTGTTTGGATCTCAAACATTCCATTTGGGAAAAACGTATACTTCATAATGGTTTGGCACGCCTTTTTGATGTTTACATTCATCCCTAATTGCTCTTTCAGTTGAGCCGCAAAAATATCATTGCACATTTTAGCCATCGCCTCTTCGAGATTACGACGTTGGTAATCCCCATCGGTTTGGCGTTGTTCAACATTTCGATAGATTGAGAGCAACTGTTTATCGAGTAACGCGAGGTTATTTTTAATCGAATGCATCATTTCAACGAGTAAATCGTCAACTAATAACACATTATAGTTTTTATAAATAATTTTATGTTCAATTTCACTCCAAAACAAGTTAACGAGCGATTTAATTTGCAACTCAAATGGCAAATCGTGATCGGTATCCGTGATCACTCCGTCAATTCTAAAAATTTTAAACCCGTTCTTTTGACGTTGAGGTTGTCGTTCATCGAGATAAAGCTTAATATGGGGATTATTTTCGTTATAATATCCCCCCTCTTTATTTCGCACATCGAAATGTTTTTTAAGGACTTTAAAAATCTCGCGTTCATCTTGTTCAAATCGGCATTCAATGCGAACGCCAATCAAATCCGATAATTGATAGATTAAATGTTTTGGATCATCAAACTTTTTATAGTACCCCTGGCGAAGAATCTTTTCCTTTAAACTATCATGTCCTTTGACACGTGTCGTAATATTTAAAAAATCCTTCGAATACAATTTCATAATTTCATTAAATTCTATTTTCAATAATTTTGAAATAACTTCAAAATGATCCCGCTTCTTATCTAATGTTAATAAAGCAGTATCGATATACTTTAATTCTGCTAATGGCACTTTTAAACTCCCCTTCTTCCCATAAAAATTGCCCTCATCTATTTTAACTTAAAATGCATTCGGATGCTAATGAAAAAAACGTATGAATTTCACATAAAAAGTCAGAAATTACGACCAACCTCCTTCAGTTTCAAAACCATAGGACGCGATTTCAAAAAAATAAGGACTCTTCGCAATATCTTTTGGGGTCACAAAATACCCGCCGTTACTATCTACATCGATGCCAATCTGATTAAAAACTTTCCACACAATATCGGCGCAATGGGTCGCCGATAAATCGGCTTTTCGAGCAAAAAGATGATAATCAATGCCTAAAAAAGGAGTGAAGTTTTGAGACATTAACCGATCCCGTTGACTAGCATCCTTTAATCGAAGAACTTTAACTGTCGGATAATAGTTCCACTTTTCTAATGGTTCAAGCGTGGAGCTTTCTCCGTAGCCTAGCGCCTCTAAAACAAGTCCCTCTTTCGCATCAATCACAACCCCAGCGTGTCCGTGACGGTAAAATAGCGTGTGATTAGATTTAGTGATTAAAATATCTCCTTCTTGAATATCCGTTAATTGGTGACAGATCACCTGCTGGTTTTTTTCATCCACACATCGCTCCTCAAGCGTTAATAAACCGACGGAGTAATCAGCGACCTGAACCGTCGGAATGCCAAGGGTTGATGGCGTGTAGGCTCCTTGCTCCACCCATAGGCTTAACCCACTCATAAGGAGAGTAAAAAGGACGGGTAATAAATAAGGCTTCACGTACGAACGCCCCCTATCATTGTCAGCATGTTGTTTTCTTAGTTATTGCACGCCTTTTTATTATAACATATTACCGCTTCGTGTCTGTTGATTTTGTTTACGAACGTATGTTTGACATCATGAATATCTGTTATGCGAACGTGTGTTTGTTAATGAGTTGAACCTCCTTCCTCTGTCACGAACGATCATTTGTTTTTTGGGTTCTGGGGAGGGAAAAGACCGGATTTTTTTGTGTTTAACGCTCACTGAGGGATAGTTTTTCACACACGAGGTGTGAACGAATGTTCGTTTAGCTGTTAGTGATGGTTCCCCCATTAATATGAATTGTTGTTCCCGACATATAAGATCCTTCAACTGAAGCGAGTAAAACATAAGCCCCCGCCAATTCAACAGGATGTCCCATACGCTTCATAGGAACGCTTGTTCCATGTTCGGCGACCTTTTTCGCATCGAAAGATGCAGGGATTAACGGGGTCCATATCGGCCCAGGTGCTACTGCATTGACGCGGATTCCTTGAGGTGCTAAATTCATCGCTAACGAGCGGGTGAATGCTGTTAATGCCCCTTTGGTGGATGAATAGTCTAATAGCATCTCATGGCCTTCATAGGCGGTAACAGAAGTCGTATTGATAATGCTATCTCCCGCTGTTAAATGGGGAATGACCTCACGTGTTAAATAAAAGGTTCCAAAATAATTCACATCGAATGTACGATGTAACTCTTCATCTTTTATTTGGGTAATATCAGCTTGGGGATATTGGACGGCAGCATTATTAACTAAAATATTAATTTTTCCAAACGTTGTTAATGTCTGATTAACAATGTCTTGCGCAAATGAGGCATTTGCCAAATCTCCTTGAATTAATAAGCATTGTCGGTTTAATTTTTCAATCTGTTCCTTCGTTTTTTTTGCATCCTCGGTTTCGTTATAATAAACAATGGCAAGGTCCGCCCCTTCTTTGGCAAAAGCAACAGCTACCGCGCGACCGATTCCTGAATCTCCACCAGTAATAATCGCTACTTTATCTTGTAGGCGGGCCTCCTTTTGATAGTCCGGATGCTCATAAATAGGTGCTGGATCCATGACAGACTCGATTCCTGGCTGTTGATGTTGAACTTGTGGCTTCGCCTTTTTAGGAAATGGTATCGACTGATTCATCACTAAAAACCCCTTTCGTAAAAACAATCAATGTTAGTGTGGCCGAATAAACAATTTTTATCAAAATTTTGTGATATTTTATTGATTCCTTGAAAAATCAGTAATATAGTAGTAAGTAGTCAGTTTTTAAAGGAGTCAAAGGAGCGAAAAAGATGAGAATTAGTTCATTTATTGGAATGCGAACATTTAAAACGGGAATTGCGGTTGTGATTACTGCCGCCCTTGGCCATACTTTTTTAGTAAGTAATGCTTTTTATGCAGTCATTGGGACGATTTTCGCATTGCAAAATACGATGAAAAGTTCGCTCGTTGCCGGAAAAAACCGTTTATTAGGAACGGTTCTAGGTGCAATCATTGGTTATTTATTTGCCCTTTTTCAGTTAAACTCTCCCCTCTTTGTTGGAATTGCGATGATTGTAACGATTGTTTGTTGTAATAGGAGTAAAATCAGTGCATCGATTATCATCGCCACCACGGTTTGCTTATCGATTATTATGGGAATTACCGCCGATCACGATCCGCTGGTGTACTCGTTATTAAGAACAACGGATACGTCGATTGGAATTATTGTTGGAATTGTGGTGAATTATGTCATTGCACAGCCTAACTACCTCGGGCGACTCACCTCAGAGATTGAAAAAATCGAATCTTTAACGCTTGAATTAGTAAAGAATATTTTAATTCATCAAGATTTAAATATGCAACCATTAAATTTAGAATTAAATCGCTTAAATGCAATTTATCATAATTATTGTGAAGATACAAAATTTCATAAGCATCCCGTTTCCCTTCAACAGTTAAAATGTTCGATTGATGCCTGTCACGATATTTATTTCCACGCGAAGTGTATTGCTAAACTCAATCATGAAGAAACAGAGATGACCTTTGAAAATAAGATGGAAATTATTGAGTTCTTTAATACGGGGTGCCAAAAATCTATCCAGTTAGAACAACCGATCGATCCTATTTTTGAGTATCATATTTATAAAATGTTAGCTCAGGTTGAACTATTAACTTTAACCATTCAAAATTTAAGCTTTCATTTAGGAACAGAAGAAAAAGAATAAGAAAAAAGCGACGCCTTTAAATAAAGAGCGATCGCTTTTTTATATGCCTGATAAACGAGGAAGCTTCTTTCTTAGGGAAAGTTGAGCGGGATTTGTCCGTAACGAGGGATCTCTCCCTTAATCTTCAACTTTTTCTTCAAGAATGGGAATCATGACCTCTGTTAAATACTCCTCTTCTCTCTCAATGACAAATTCATTTAATCCCCGCTCATAAGCGTATGCCCCTAACTGAAGATGATGTTCCTTTGCAAAGTGAAGCATCCGTTCATAAACAGCGGGAATCCCTTCCCACGTCCCCCGGTGATACCCACAAAGATAACGCCCCTTCGGTTTTCTTAATGAAGTAGAAGGGATCGTCTCTTCAAAGCATCTAAAAAAGAATCCTTCATGAGAATTAATCCCCTGTTGACGCACGCCATCTAATGAAATAACCGTTCCTATTCCTAATGGTAACTGCTCCATTGAAAAATGTTCCTTGATTTTTTTGAAAAATTCAGTGTCCTCCAATCCCTGACGCACCTCTAAAAGAACAATGGCGTCTTCTTGACAATCAACGATCTGAATCTTTTCCTCCACCGGGTGAAGACTTTTTTCTACTTGCTCTTTTTTTAACTGTAAGATCTCGCATTGACGCTGTAATTGCTTTATCTGTCTCGCCAACTCATCTAACTTTTCATCCGCCAACTTTAAAAAGTCTTGGGCATTGGGCTGCTGTAAATATGTGCGAATCTCATCTAAACTCAACCCTAATCCTTTGAGAAATTGAATATACTCGAAATGAACACTTTGGGTCGTGTCATAATAGCGGTACCCATTTTCACCTTTTTGTGTTGGGGAAAAAAGGCCGATGGTATCATAATAGTGCAAGGTCCGTTTATTCACCTGATGTAAATTTGAAAATTGTTGGACCGTTAGCAAATGGGATGGTTTCATTTTTTTATTTCCTCCTTGACCTTACAGTAACTGTAAACTTTATTATATAAAGTGTTCAAGATAAAAACAAGGAGGAAATCAGATGGACTTAAGCTTTAGACCGTATCAAGAAAGAGATTTTAAACCTTTAACGAGGATCATTCGACAAACTTGGCACTATGACCAGTTAACGGACTCAAAGACAGCCGGTAAAATGGCGGCCGTCTTTTTAAGAAGTTGTTTGGCTAATCAAACCTTTTCAATGGTTGCCTTATATAAAGGAACCCCGGTCGGAATCATTTTAGGTAAAAATTGTTTTACCCATCGGTGTTCTATTTATGAACGATTGCGACAGATTCAGGCCATTCTTCACCTTTATGCCTCACGAGAAGGACGCCAGGTAGCCCAATTATTTGGCAACGTAAGTACTGTTGATCAACAGTTACTAAAAGAATGTAAAAAAACGTATTCAGCTGAATTAGCGCTATTTGTGGTCGATTCGAGTTACCGAGGAATGGGACTTGGGCAACTGCTTTATCAAGCATTTTTAGATTACCTTCATCAAGAATACTTACACGACTTTTATTTATTTACGGATACAAGTTGCAATTTTGCCTTTTACGAACGGAAAGGGATGACGCGCCGTTGCGAGCTAAAAAAGAAGGTGACAATTAAAGAGGGCGTACACGACATGAATTTTTTCATTTATGATGCGACTCTTTCCAACTAACGTATAAGGACGCCAGTTTACCTTCTATCAAAAAAAGGGAACCGAAGTGAGATCCCCTTTTTTGATGCCTCATTATAAAATTGTATCTGTTAATTTAGTTAAAACATCGCGCAACTCACTTAAGACAGTAGGGTCGACTTCAACAATCCGCTCCCCTACTCGAATAAAGTATTCATCGTATAACTTACAGTGATAAACCTGTAACTCTACCCCATCTTTATCCGTATATTCAAATATGCTTTCCCCCATTTGAACACCTTCTCTCCTCAATGATTAAACAATCTTTAACTCAAATCGATTGATCACATAATCCTTTCCGCATCCATTCATCTGCATCGCAAAAAGGAGTGCCTCCTGCTTCGTTTTCCATGCTGAGTAGTGGCAAACCCTGATGTCCCGCTCGTTGACCACATAAAGACAGAGCCAATAATGGTTTGGAAGTTGAAGGACGCGTTCTAAATCATCGATATCAATCACCACATCCCCGTCTAAGTGTAACCTCACAATCGCCTGGGCTAATATATATTTATTGATGTCTATGTCCCCTTCATTCCATTTTTCCTCGATGCATTCAATAATGTCATTAATTTTTTTAATCAGTTCATGACCTTCTAACGTTAAATCAAGGACATAAGACGTAAATTCTGTCTCTAAATTGGAGTAAATATAAAATAACGCGTGGCGAACCTTCGTTAACTTGGCACATTCTCCTTCTAATTTATGATAAAGTTCCCCATTAATTAAAATAATTATATTATTGTTTTCAAGCAGTCCCTGACAATGCTCAATAATTTCATCGATTTCGGAGAGACACGTTCCAATATTTCTTTTAATACGCAACATTGTTTGACTAAGCATACACAAACACCCCCCTCTTCTATAATATATGACAAGCCCCCCTCGAATGAGAACCTAAAATGGCAACCGTTTCAGACGAAAAAAAGAAGATTCATTCTGTTTGGAATTGACATGCTTTGTTTTCTATGTTAAATTACTGTGTATTGAGGGAAACAAAATCACGATGAAACATCGGCCTTTCTCACTTTAGGGATCGGCGGTAAAGACCTAGTATGCGTCCGATGAAAATTGATTCTAAAGCGCCGCGTGGATAGGATACCGTAGATGTATAGTGACATGCCCCTGCTGACTTTTTTTAATTTGAATCGAAAGAGGTGGAAAGATGATTAACTTTTTTGACAAAGAAAATAAATTAACGGTCTATGTTGTGATGGACGCGTTGTCTTTACGTCAAAAAAGTAATCTTTCGATCTGATTCTTCCCATCAAGTGCCCCCTTTTGGGCATCACATGTGAAAAGGAATCCTAAGAATGAACTTTCTTGGGATTCCTTTTTTATTTTAAGGGAATCAGAACCTCAAGGGACAAGCGAACATCCTGTAAGAATCGTTATCTTTTAACCCAAAGGAGGAATTTTGATGTCCATGATTAAAATTGAAAATTTAACTTTCGCTTATCCAACGAGTGGCGATTATGTGTTTGAAAATCTTCATTTGCAAGTTGATACGGACTGGAAACTCGGTGTCATTGGGCGAAATGGTCGTGGAAAAACGACGTTGTTTCGGCTTTTACAAGGATTGGAGTCCTACACGGGAACCATTGTTCATTCTGTTTCTTTTGATTACTTTCCGATGAATGTGCCAGTTCCTCAACAATCGACGGAGGAGGTGTTACAACAGTTATGTCCGATGAGGGAAACATGGGAATTTATTTGTGAGTTTTCGCAACTGGATCTTTCAACTGATATTTTAGCGCGCCCGTTTCAGACGTTAAGTGGCGGGGAGCAAACAAAAGTTTTACTTGCCGCTCTTTTTTTAGGAGAAGGAAACTTTCTTTTAATTGATGAACCAACGAATCATTTAGATGCACATGGAAGATCGTGCGTCGCTGCCTATTTAAAACGTAAAAAAGGATTTATGCTTATTTCTCATGATCGGCATTTTCTAGATGCGTGTGTGGATCATATTCTTGCCCTAAATAAAGAAACCATTGAGTGTCAATCTGGAAACTTTTCATCGTGGTTTGTCAACTTTAATCACCAGCAAGAACAGGAACTTGAAAGGAATCAACAATTAAAAAAAGAGGTCCTGCGACTTCAACAGTCGATGCGCCAATCAGCCAATTGGTCCCATCAAAAAGAGGCGACGAAAATTGGACCGGTTGATAAAGGATTTGTCGGCCATAAGGCGGCTAAACTTATGAAGCGTTCCAAATCAATTGAGGCACGGCGTAAAAAGGCCATCGATGAAAAAGCGGCGCTTTTGAAAAATATAGAGAAACACGAACCTTTAAAGTTAGTTTCTTTACCCTATTCAGCTGGCCCTCTCCTATCACTATCCGATGTTAGTCTTTTCTATGATCACCGTCGTCTTTGTTTCCCCATTTCTTTTTCTCTTTCCGAGGGGGAGCGTCTATTCATTGAGGGGAAAAATGGTAGCGGGAAAAGTAGTTTGCTTCGTTGTATTCTTGACTCGTCGGTCTCTTACACCGGAACCATTAAACGATCTTCTCATCTTATCATTTCCTATGTGCCACAGACGACAGATCATTTAAATGGAACACTTCGCGCATTTATACAGGAGCACCAACTAGATGAAACACAATTTAAAACTATTTTGCGCAAGTTAGGCTTTGCTCGACAACAATTTGAAAAAAAGATAGAAAATTATTCTTCGGGTCAAAAGAAAAAGATATTAATTGCAAAAAGCCTCTGTGAAAAGGCCCATCTTTACATTTGGGATGAGCCTCTCAATTTTATTGATCTTTATGCACGAATACAAATTGAACAACTTATTCAAGAAGTTAAACCGACCATGATTGTCGTTGAACACGATCAGGCGTTTAAACAAACCCTTGCAACACGCGTGCTGACACTCGAAACAAACGCCTCGTTATTTAACACTGACCCTAGCTGCTAGGTGGCGTTCCTATTTGCAGTGTCTACGAAACATCGCAAACTAAGGATGTTGAACAAAATCAATACGCTTTTGGGAGAAAGAAGAAAGTATCCTTTTGAAAAGGTAATTTTCTCGTTTTACAGTAAGATATAAAAAAGTGGTCCTGAATTGGACCACTTTTTTTAGGCTACAATTTTTGCCCACAAAACGGACAATAGATAAAGGTTCCTTCTACAATTTCATGACAGGCCTGACAACGTCGCTTTCTTTTTTCAGGTGATTCAATGATTTCCTGATCCCAAAGCGTTAATTCAACCGCTTCTCCCGCTTCTAATAAACGACCTTTATCTAATGGGATATTTGCTACCATCTGACACGATGAACACCGGATAAAATAACGAATATTCCACTTAAAAATGGGTAAGAAAAAGAAATGAAATTGCTGATAACACTTCATTAACGTAAATCGTTCCGTTTGTCGGCAAGACTTACACATCATCGGAGGTAATTCTTTAATTTCACTCATCTTTTGATTGATTCCAAACACACCAATAAAAAACATGGTTTTCACTCCTCATCTTTCTAGCACTTATTGATCATTTTCAAATCTATCTTATTATCGTTGACCAAGACACGTTCATGATATCCATGAAAAATGGGGTAGGATTTTCCTACCCCATTTTATAGTCCAAAACAGATGTCGACTTTTTCTTTGGCTTATGTGCGAACTGATTGGGGTCAGATTCTGAGTCATTGAAGCCGCTTAAACCAATTGATTAATCCATTTTTTCGATTTCACTCGAACAATTCCTAAAAGGACTTTAACGACTTCCTCGAATTGAACAATCATTGCAACGACAATGAGTGGAGCATGGAAGTACTTGACAGCAATAAAGGTTCCAAGGACACCGACGCTCCATAGAATTCCCAGTTCAAGAAGCATGGCGTATTTTGTGTCACCACCTGCCCGAAAAATTCCGACGATGTTAATAATATTGATAAATCTAAAGGTTAAGCCTATCGCAAAGATAATTAATACATAGGCCATTGTTTCCAATGTCGAGAAATCAAAATCGCGATATAAGCGAAGCATCACAGGAATGCACATGACAAGTAAAATTCCTGATAAAACTCCGAGTACGACTCCAATTTTCAAAAAGAGGATCGCTTCTTTATACGTTTTTTCTTTTTCACCGGCACCTAGTTTTTTCCCAAGCATAACCGTTGAAGCATTTCCGACCCCTATTGCGGCGATGAAGAAAATATTAAAAATTGAGTTGACGATGTTCATAATTGAAATCGCCTCAACGTTAATCATTCCGTAAATCACCATATATGCGGTCGTTCCAAGCCCCCAGAAACACTCGTTAATCACAACAGGTAAGCTCGTTACCATCAATTTATTAATGAGCGATCGGTCAAACGAAAGTAAAACCGATAACTTAGGGTTCATGGTATCGGTCTTTAGATAAGCAAATCCAAGAACTAAAATAAACTCGACGACCCTTGAAACAAGCGTTGCAATGGCTGCTCCGACCACGCCAAGCGCAGGACAGCCAAAGAGTCCGAAAATTAAGACTATATTTAAAACTGTATTAAGGGTCAAGGCAATGACCGAGGCAATCATCGAAAATTTCGGTTTTTCTACGGCCCGCAACCCCATGCTATAACCGAATGATAAAATCATAAACGGATAACTTAACGCTGCAATCTTTAAGTATTTTGCCCCTAACACCATAACGGTCTGGTCATTAGTAAAAATACGAATAATTTGTTCCGGAATAAATAAAGCCATCCCTGTAAATAAAACAGCTAGACCCATTCCGAGCACGAGCGTAAACCCGAGTAGACGATGAATATTACGTAGGTCCTTTTTCCCCCAATACTGGGCGAAGTAAACCATTCCCCCGCTATATATTCCAAACATCACCATATTCAATAAAAAATAATATTGATTGGATACCCCAACAGCGGCAACCGCATCCACCCCAACACGACCTACCATTAAGGTATCTACCATGTTTAGACTTGAGGTTACTAACTGCTGTAAGGCAATTGGCAATGCAATGATCCATAAATCCCTATAAAAGGAGGCATGTTGCCTATAATGTTTCATTAACTTCATTTCATTACATCCTTTCCCTAACGACAAACATCAATAAAAAAAGAGGAAGAATCGACATTCTTCCTCTTTCAACTATATCAAATCAAAAAAACGGTGTCAATCCTTCCCCGTAAGTTTTATCTCCTCTCCAAGTACCTCTTGACGACGACTTAATTGCTTGAGAGAAAGACAGGAAAATTCCCTTGGCTCCATTTTAACAAGAAGTTTAGTCTCATTTACAAATTGAGTTTCTACCCGCTTCTGATCGATAAACAATTGAGAATCAATGTTAAAGCCGGTTCCCTCAACAACTAACCCCTCGTCAGTAAAGGAATAGCCACTGATATGCTGTTCATTTAACCCAAATACCATCGGTTGTTCAGGTGATAAATCAAAGGATGGAGTTAAATAACCCTTTCCTTCTAATAGGTCATATTGTGCGAGTCTTAATACCTCGCGATAAGCAGTGTCATGACAATAACTTTCATGCACCTGTTGAATGATAGATAAGGGACAGTTTAAACTATTCATTAACCATGTTCCAACATCATAACAATTTAAAGGTGGCAACGGATTTAAATCAAAACTTGGATGGAAATGAGCAGCAAAATAATCCACTTCAAAGGGATCCTTTGAATAGTATGTTTCATCCGTTAAAATCGGTAAATTAGGCAGATGATCAGAGAACATAAACAATACTGTTTCCCTCTTAGAGGCAGCTAAATCATCCATTAAACGGTTTAACTGAAGATCGAGTTGATAAAGACGCGTCACATAATTTTGTAAAGTTTGTCTAACTGGCTCTTCAAGATCTCCAAACACCTCTATAGGAGAAAGGTGGTCTGGAAGTTTTTCATCATACGGTTGATGGGTTCCTGCTGTAATTCCATAGATAAACGCTGGTTCATCGTGTTTCAACGTCTTGATAATATAATCCATGACCCATTGGTCATTCATTTGTGCTAAATCGTGTGGCGTAGCAACCCCACTCATGTATTCAATCGGGATATAGCGTGAAAACCCTAACTTCTCATAAGCTAAATGACGGTTATAAAAATTCCCCTCATAGTTATGAATTAAGGTTGAAACATATCCCTGACGTTTAAGCTGTGTGGCAAGTGATTCCACCGACTTTTTCCTAAGAACAGACAAATGTGGGATCTCCCCGGGCTTTAAAAGTTCGGCACTCATAGAAGTTAAAACGGAAAATTCAGTTTTAGCTGTTCCTCCCCCAAAGGTTTGAACTTGCATCTTTTGGCTTTGATTCGCTCGTTTCAATCGCCGAAACGTCGGAATTGGATCTTGACTAAATGAGACCCCTTCTAATAAGAGCGGATCAAAAAATGATTCTAACTGTAAAAAAATAATATCGGGTTTGATCGCGTGACTGTTCACCTTTACTGTCTGATTCATTCCTTTTAAGATATGCTTCATCGTCGCTTCACTATATGCGGTTGGTTTTCGATTTAAATAAGGATATAACGAATTCATCATTGCATAAGCAAATCCCATCGCCGCATATTCCTCTGACGAAGGATGGCAAAGACGTTTTTTTTCCAACCGATTTATACCCCATATTGAAAAAACCAAATAAAACAACGCAAAAAATGCACAACCACTATGAATAGACGTTTGAAACGTAAACACATAACCTCCAGCAAACATTAAACCAATCATCGCAATCAGAATCGATCCAATTACGGGTGGAGTAAAGTAGTGGGAAGAAAGACTCAGCCCCTCCTTAATTAAAAAAATATCTGAAAACATCAAGGCATAACCACGAAGAAAGGTCACGATGGCATTAACGATCGATAAAAATAACCAAAAAAAGATGACACAACTTAAAAAGAAAAGTTTTCGTGACATGAAAAAAACAGGGACTAACGTCGCCGATACAATGAGCAAATTAATTAGCGCGTATCGAGGACTCCGCTTGACAAAACAAAAGGCTTTGCGTACGGATTGAAATCGAATGATTTCCATTATTAAAGTTAACAAAGTAGAGAGAATCAACCATTCGATTAAATCTTTCACCCTAACTACCTCCTACTTGACCATTTAACATAGATTTTAACGTTACCATATAATAGCTTATCTTTCAACACCTCTTACATATTTCCTACAATAAATCACAAAAAAAGCCGGTAATCTTCCCCTAAAGGAAGAGTGAACGGCTTTCATTCAGAAAACTTCCTTCCTTACTATCTATGCATCATTTCAATCATTTATCACACAGACTGTAAGTTGGAAGATCTATTTTCCATTATTTTAATGATTTTCCCCCTAACCTTTCCTTCCTCAACACGTACCTGATGGATTCTAAAGGCCACAGGCGATCCCTCCTTAATGAAGTTAACCATGGGAATGGGACAAATAGCATCTAAATTAGGCGCAATATTAACAAAACATGCCCATGGTTTAATACTTCGGACCGTTCCATAAACAACGGTATGTGGTTCAAAATCCTCAATCGTAATGGTCGACGTTTGAACATATTTATTAACAGCTTGGACATTAATTTTAAGGTTATTATTTGCTTTTAAGAAACAGACTTCAAGTTGATCGCCGACCTGATAAATATCAGAAACCGTTGTGTAATCGGCTGCAAAATCACGATTTCTTAAAATAACGGAAATACCTTCAATTGTTAAATAAGCTCCAAAATACGTCAATTTAGTAATCGTTGCTAAATATGGTTTTCCCGTTTCTAATTCTTTAATCAACTGGCGCCTTTTTTGGCGCTTCACCTCAAGGCATGACCCATAGTAAATATTTCGTAAGGAATCGTAACCGATTATCACATACTCAAGCATCTGCCCTCTATAACGATTGAGATTTCCTTTTACCTCATACAGTTCTAAATGTGAACGTAAAACAATAACTTGTTGTCCCTCATGTTCAATCTCAACAGAATCCTCTTCTAAATAATGATCATATCGAACATCCTTTACCTTTCCTGTTTGGACATTGTTTACATCTATTTCTACTGTGAAAACTTTCTTCATTTAATGAATCCCCCCACTTGGTCTAAGTTATCAAAGAAAGCGCTTTATACTTATATTTTATCAGGAAAATCAAAAAAAAGAAATAAAAAAAGATGCCTTTAGCATCTTTTTTCTTGTAGACTCACAGACTCTACTGTCTCATGAGACATTAATTTTTCAACAAAAATAGCCATGGCACCGTCCCCTACCACATTAGTTGCTGTTCCAAAACTATCTTGGGCCGCGTGAAGGGCAATCATAAGAGGCGTTTGTAGGGCACCAAACCCAAGCATAGACTGTAATAATCCAAGAGCAGCCATGACTCCACCTCCTGGAACACCAGGGGCAGCAATCATCATAATACCAAGCATCAAAATAAAGGGAACATAGTGCCCAAGTGTTGGCGTTTGGCCATTCATCAACATGAGCGCCATTGACGTTAATACAATCGTCATCGTATCGCCCGCAATATGAATCGTTGCAGATAGTGGAATCACAAATTCGCAAATATCTGGACGCACACCATTTGATTTCACACAATCAAGCGTAACTGGAATCGTCGCAGCTGACGATTGGGTTCCTGCTGCTGTAATGTAAGCAGGAATCATGTGTTTCAGTAAAGAGAAAGGATTTTTTCCTTTAATTCCCCCCGCTAAAGTATACAAAATAATTAAATAGCCCACCTGAAGTAAAAATAATACAAGATAAACGAGAAGAAAAGATTTTAAGGTGACAAAGATTTCACCACTATAGCTTAATTCTGAAAAAACTGACCCAATGTAGAGTGGGACAAGAGGAATGATGACGTTTTTGATGAGGGCCATCATTAATTCACTAAATTCGGTACATAGTTTCAGTAGTGAACTTTTAGGTTTTGAGGCTAATCCGATCCCTAAAATGAAAGATAATACTAAGGCGCTCATCACGCTCATCAATGCAGGAATATCTAAGGTGAATAGCGGGGTAACTCCCTCGCCCTCTGTCATCAATGTTTCAACATGTTGCGTAAGATGAGGGAGGACAGTACATCCCATAATAAATGCAATGATTCCCGCACTAATCGTTGATAAATAGGCCAATGTAGTTGTCAATAATAATCCCTTTTTAGATTGCTTTCCAAGAGAGGCAATTCCAGGGACGATGAGTCCGATAATAATGAGTGGAATCACAAAGCTTAAAAATGTACTAACTAATTGACGGAAAGTGGCGGTGACAATAATCGGTCCTGCAAAATGGGTCGTGCGACAAATCACCCCTAAACTAATACCAATGAGTAACCAAATAATAATACGTGCAATTAACGGTAACTTTTTCACGTCATCCGCCTCCTTTTTAAATTAAATAAGTACTCTTATTATGGCAGAAAAACACAAAAATTCAAGGGGATTGCACGAAAAAAAAAGAGGGTTATCAATGAAAACCCTTTTTTGGAGGATGAGCAAAATCAGGGAGTTTGATTTCTGGACACAGTAGATTAACAGATCACAGACCCCAACCGTTTGTTCTTAATGAAAAAAGAGACAGACTCGTCTCTTTCTTCCAATACTTATTTAAAAGAATAATCCTATTAACTCATTTCTTTTTTAAGTTGAAGGACCTCATCAAGGGATAATCCTGTTTTAATGGCAATGGTTTGGACATCTAGTACATCCATTAACTGTTTAGCAATTTCGACCTTGTTCTGTTGAATGCCACGTTCAATCCCCTGCTGAATGCCTTGTTGGATTCCTTTTTTCTCCGCATAATGCATTCGATTAAGTCGATCCATCCACTCTTTAAATCTTGCTTCATAATGAAGGCGGTATTTTCGGTCACAACTTAACGCCAATAATTCCTCTTTTGCCTCACGAATTGTTTCATGTTGATGTGCTAACTCATAACTCACACGACTTTCTGGATGCTTAAGAAATTCAATCCAGGCTTCAAGCTGAGTCTTCACTTCACTCACATCTTTGATATCTTTCATTTTCTTTAATTCAATATAATGAATTTCTAGTAAATCAGTTAACTCATCGTTTCGATCACGCTCTTTTAGTCGGTAAGAACTATGATAATCATCGGTATCCATAAGGTTAAAATCAAGGATATTGATACAAATAGTTCGTTCTAACTGATCATAAAAATGCCCGCTTTCTAGTTGCCCAGAAAACAGTCGACTCCAATAAAATAAACTTCGTTCAATCATGTCATTTTCATCTGCTAACTGAACTTCAACATTGACGAGTTCTCCTTTATCCGTTTGAGCCAAGAGGTCAAGAACCCCTACCTTATCTTTTCGATACCTTCTATCGAGTGTTCGATCTTTGAAAGTAATGGATGTAATTGGCTCTTCTGGTGTTAACACCGCATTTAAAAAGGAAATTAAAATCTCAGGTTTTTTTTCATTTCCAAATAATCCTTTAAAAACAAAATCCATGGTTGGAGGTAATAATACAGGTCCCAAATCTTCCTCAACTCCTATCGTGTGGGGGTTTTGACGTTTTATCTCAGTCATTTAAATCGCTCCTATCTGTTATTATAATAAATATTTGGGAATTTTAACATCCTCCCGTTTTAAAATACGCCAAAAATACCTCATTTCCTTTTTCATTTTTAAAATAAAAAAAGGAAGCCCTAGGTGGCTCCCTTGTATCATTAATGATCAATCATAAATTGCAACATTTCAAGTACCTACTCCAACCGTCGTGATACTTCATAACAATCGACCCATTTCCATCATTCAAACTCATCGGGAAGCGGGATGTCGTTTAACTAAACAACGCGCATAAAAAGGCTAAGCGCGCCCCCTTTGAATAATGATCCACGTTTACAGTTCTTTCAGATGCACGATCTGAATTATTTATAAATCAAAAAAAAGAGCACCGACGGCCATTTCGATGCTCTACAAGTAAAAAGGATGTATGATGAGGACATACAAAGTTCTTACCTGTAGTCCACGAGATAACCGGTCGTGGGTAGAAACTAGTTAACCATATCTTAACAATTATACAAGTAAATGTTTCAACTATTTGGAGTAGGAAATGTTTTATCATTTCCGGACTTATATCATATCATAATTTATCATCTAGTGCAAGCCTTTTTCAAAAGAAATGAATAATGCGTGACAAAGAGTCCTTCTTGGCGAAAAATAAAAAAAAGAGGTCGTAAGACCCCTTCAATGGGATTATTTAGTTAACGCTTTTTTAACTGACGCAACTAACTCGTCCAAATCTGCTTGGTTCGGGTGATGAGCTGCTTCAGCTAATACTTCTTTAATCTCCGCGTATAACTCAGGAGCCCCCTCCTTAATGTGTGTCTGCATTTTATCAGTTACCTTTCCAAGGCACATATAGCTTCCAATTAGTTCATTTGATGCTGGAAGATGTGTTTGCGCACTTTCTAAAATCTTTTCATAAAATTCCTTTGTATCGCCAAAGCCAGCCGTTCCAAATAAAAAGACCTTTTTCCCTGACAATTGCTTCATGAAAGCTTGAATATTCGCCCCACAAGAATAACGAGTCGACCAAAATCCAATAAAAATCGTATCAGCCGCTAACGCCTCATCAGATGGCTTCCCACAATAAGTTGCCCCAACCGCCTGTTGAATCGCTTGTGCTAACTGTTCTGTATTTCCTGTCACACTACTATATACAATCGAATAAGTCATTTTAACGTCCTCCCGGATCCCTAATTTCTTTTACTATATCATAAAGAATCTAATTATTCAATAAAAATAGGAATTATTATTATATTTGGAACCTTGATCACTTGAAAGTCGCACCAATAACTGCAAGAAAACAGAACCTAGCTACAACACATAATCATTTGTTTAGAGGTGAACGATTCCAACACGTTTGACGGTCTTCCTCCGTAATCGGACGGATAACTCGACAAGGATTCCCAACTGCCACTGAATGATCAGGAATATCTTTGACAACGACACTACCGCCCCCAATCACAACGTCGCTACCGATTGTTACACCTGGCATCACTTGAACCCCGGCTCCAATCCAAACATTGTCGCCTACTGTAATTGGATATGCATACTCTAGCCCTTGATTTCGACGTTCAAAATCGATCGGGTGACCCGCTGTATGAAACCCGCAGTTTGGGGCAATGAAGACGTTATCTCCAAACGTCACCTTTCCTCCATCTAAAATGACGGTGTTGTGATTGGCAAAGAAATTTTCTCCAACTTCAATATTATAGCCGTAGTCACACCAAAAAGGGGCCATAATGCAAAAGGAATCCCTCGTTTTTCCAAGCAACTTCTTCATCAATTGTTGCTGAGCATCGACATCTGAGGGTAACAACTGGTTATATTGAAAACAAAGATCTTTCGCTACGCTCCGTTCCTCTATCAACTTTTGATCATAATTGGCATCATATAATTGTTGCTGTAACATTTTTTCTTTCTCTGTCATTTCCTCTATCCTCTCTTTTTTATGATTTGTTTTCCTCTTTTTAGCTTAACAAAAATCTATCGTTTTCCCAAGATAGAAACCGATTACCGGCGATTAATAAAATCTCAAACAGGAGCACCCTCCTCGCTGTTTAGCCGGCCACTTTCTACAACTAGGTTTATCTTGCTACTCCCCCCCTCCAGTTATATTTTCTCACTTAATAGAGTTCATGCAAAAAAGGCGTTAAACGAAAAGGATAAAACGCCCCCAACGAATCCCCATTAACTGTTAGAGCACATTCCCCCGATCAGCATTCTATTTTTACGTTTTATCAATAACAGGTATAGCCGTGGGAGACTCCCTGCTCATTCAGTTGTTTTAAATAAAAAATATGTTCTTCTTTTATAAAACCTTCATTATCGGGTATCTTAAATCACATAGAAAGGAGAATGATCATGAAAAAATTACAGTTTTTTATAATCGGTTTCTTGTTATTGATGCGTGGTCTCACTGGGCAAGCCGCGACGACCGATCCGTATCTGATGGAAAAGGATGAACAACAGTTCTTTAACGTCGAATTTGACGATTCCTTTTTCACGATTAAAATGAAAGTGGGAACAGGTGAAATCATCGGCTTTAGTCACATTGCCCATCCAACGAAAAAAATGACGGATCAACAATTTGTCCAAATGTTGCTTGATGGGGTGGAACTCCTTTATGGGAAAGACAGTGAGGCTTACACCTTAAATAAAATAAAATTCATGACACTTCTTAATCATCAAACTTTTCATCGTGCTGACTTTGAGACCTATCAACTGAAAGGCATCCAACCGAGATACGAACTTCATAAAGAGAAAGAACAGTTTATGAATATAACCTTTGACCACTCTGCCTTTGCAATCTCTATTCGGGAAAATGATGGGGAAATTACAGGAACAGGGACTCTTCCCCAACCTCAATCAGGAATGACCGATGAAAAATTGGCCCAAATGATAATTGACTGTGCAGAATTGATTTATGGAAAGGACACGCCCCGATACAACCTAAATAAAGAAAAGTACGTGACCCTACTTCAAGAAGGCGGCATGCATTACTATGACTAGCTCATTTATTTATTAATTTTAGGTGGGACTCTTTTGTTGGTGATGAAGAAAAAGCATCGCCTTCTATATATTTATCATTTCATTATTTAGAGTATTATCTAATTTTTATATTATAGTATTAGTTTATAGACGCTATCTCTCTTTTTATTGATAGGGGTTCAGGTGCAATACGTTAAAAAAAATCCTTAGTTACGGAGCGGCCTCCTCTAACTAAGGATTACATCTTATTCTTTCTGATCGTGTCGGCTTATTCTTCTAGTAATAAAGTATTTTAATTCAAACGACAACATAAACAACGTCGCGACTAAAAATCCGACCATAAAAATATGATTATGAATCGCGAAATAGCCGATATAGGTGACAATGGCCAACAAGTAAATTAAAATCGCGAGGTACCATTTTTCCAACGATTTCGCCGATAGTACGTGTTTTTTAACGGCTTCGTCCTCTTTTACAAGTTCATCGAGCGTTAATCCGAGTTCGTCACTTATGGTTATGAGATGTGATAGATGCGGAATGCATTTTCCTGACTCCCATTTGATGATTAGCTCCTGAGAAACAGCTAACTTTTCGCCTAATTGCTCTACCGATAAACCTAATTCTTCACGGCGCCCCTTAATTTTTTCCCCTAAACTCATACTTAATCCCCCTTTTTTGAGAATCTCAAGTATTAGATACTTCCTTATATTACATTTTATGATTTAAACAGATAAAAAATGCTTTTTTCTCGGCTTTTTATATACATTCAATTATTAGAGTATTATCTAATTTTTATATTATCGAGCGATAAAAATACAGCGTCGGTTGAGCCAAAAAGTCCGACTCCTGCTATGGGTGAAAATTTTCTGCGATTATTCATCATCTGATCGAAGTTTAATGCTTTCGCGCGACGCTTTTTTCCATCACCAAAGGAGTGGAATAAGTTTATATCGCACCCGCTTTTTATATGCCGAATATCCCGTTAACTCCTTTTCAAGCACCTGTTCCTCATTTTTAATTCGCATGACGAGAATAAAGGGATACATCAAAAAAATAACAAAAGAAATGGGTGAACCTAATATGAGTGGAATCGATAAAAACAAAAGGAGCGTGGCACTATACATCGGATGACGAACCATTCCATAAAGTCCATGATCGATGACCTCTTGTCCATCCTGAACTTCTACGACCCGTGATAAATAACGATTTTCTCTTAAAACTTCCGCATACATTCCATAGGCAAACAAAAACAAAATAGCCCCCATCCAAGAAACCCAATCCGGTAACATCACCCCATGCCAACGATAGGTTAACCCTGCGACAATAAATCCCATCGTAAACATCAGCCCACTCAGACGAACCAGCCATCGTTGCTTGACTTGCGTCTCCCGTGCGTTTAACCGATTTCTGAGCAAGTCAGGATTTTTTACCATCAATAAAAGTCCTATCCCTAGCATGGGAATAAATAAAATAGCCATGAGTAGCCAACCTTGCCAATAATGAAACGACCCTGCAGCAAGAAAGAGTAATCCCCCGACCATCAGTACCCCAAAGAAAAATTTCAACCCTGCTTGACAACACAAACTCTTTTTCATACGTCTGCCCCCCTCCAACAAATTCTCTTAAACCTACTACCAATATACGACAAGACTCAACTAAAAATGACCTAAAAACTTGATTCACCTCCTCAAGCTTTTAGGTCACCTGTTCAAATTTATTTAAAACCGATCATTCTTCTTATCCGCTCTTTTTAACGAATAATTCTTATCTTTATTATAATTCAATCACCGAGCTCTGTTTAATCCGTTGAATCGATAAATAAACAGTAATCATAACCGAAATAAAAACGAACAATCAAATAATCATCAATGGCACGATGGGAAGATACCAACTGACATAAAGAAAATGAGATTCTATTAAGATCGCATTCACCATCCGATGCCCCTCTTTCACCACTATTCACGAAATCCGACTCCTCTTGCAGAAAACTCATGATCACTTCACACCAAATCGAAACGAATTAAACTCTTTTTTGACACATCTCCTCCAAGTCATCCAGGCGATGACGGCAGCCCCCAATCCGCCAACACTTGGGACGAGGAAAAGTCCATAAACACCCATGAACTTTGTTAAAACAACCATCAAAAATAACGGAAGCAACACAGACTCCACTAACATGACAACAATCGATGCCGTCGCCTTCTCGATACCAGTTAAAAAACTCCCAACCGTCAAGCTATACCAATTAACTAAATAAGACGGCGCACTTAATAACAAAGCGATTTTCCCCATTTGGATCAGATCACCCTCCGATGTTGAAGAAAACAAACCGACTAAAAAATCTGGAAACATCACCATAATCAATAGCGTCACGATAGAAAGCACAAATCCCACTCGACACGTGAGGTGAAAAAATTGAGTAATCCGTCGGTAATCTTTAGCTCCATAACTATAACTAATGACCGGAAGGATGGAATCGACCATTCCTGATAAAATAGGAAGCATTAAGGCATCGATATACGTCACCACTGAAAATGCCGCAACGGCCACAGGCCCGCCATAATAAAGCAAAAATCCATTCGTAATAATGGCCATAATTGATCCTGAGATATTGCCTAAAAACACGGAACTCCCATTGTAAATCACATATAAAAACTCCTTTACATCGACCTTCGGTTTAGTAAATCTTAAAGCTACCTTCTTCATGATAAACGGATAAAGAAAAATGAGCGTTCCGATCAACATACTTAAGACACTCGCCCAAGCCGCGGTTTCTATTCCTAATTTAAAATAACCGATAAGAAGTGCATCTAATACAATATTAAAAAGAGACACTGCGATATTGACCCACATACTCAGCGTGGCTTTTCCGCATAACCTTAAATAATTATCCAAGGCAAAAAAAGGAGCGATAAAAGGAAACGCCAAAATAAAGACATAAGCAAATTGATAGGCTAACGTCGCAAGTTCTTTATCCTTAATTAAAATAAAAATCAGGTCCTTCGCAAAAAACAAACTCGCAATCATAAACAGACTATCAATCACCAACATTAGTAACAGGGCCATCGAAAAAATATGACTCGCCTCATCCTCTTTTTTTCACCGAGCTTCATCCCTATCTTGACGGATGCACCCGCTGCAATCATATCTCCGACTGCAAACACAATCATGATAATAGGAAAAACAAGGTTAATCGTCGCTAACGCTTTCCCTCCTATCATCTTTCCGACAAACATCCCATCAGCCATCATATAAAGCGACGAAAACAACATACTAAATAATCCGGGAATTGCCAACTTCATAAATAACTTTTTCGGCGGAATTGTTCCAAAAAATTCTTGATTCATCATTCGCCTCCTTTGACATGAGCGCCATAACACTCTATAATGACTATAAAGTATCCCCTTAGGGGAGAGTCAAGGTGATTCTATGAAAAATAACTTATTAACCATTGGAGAATTAGCGAGAAGAACAGGATGTAGCATAAAGGCACTTCGATACTACGATTCAATCGGCCTGCTCCCTCCTACCTACATTGATCCAGATAGCCATTACCGCTACTATACCGTTGAACAAACACGAATGGTCGAGCTCATCCAAATCTGTATTAACTTATCTATTCCCTTAAAAGAAGTCAAAGAATTAATCCTCACAAAAGATCAGACACTTAATTACAAACAATTAATCGAATATGGCAAACAAATGACAGAAGAAAAAATAGCCGCTCTCCAAGAAAACCTAATCGTCTTAAATGATTTACAACATGAAATCGAACGCATTAATAGTTATCGTGACGATGAATCCAAAGTGTTCACCTTTAACGAAACCTACTATTATGCACTCCCGTTAGAGGAAGAAGAAATGAATGATCACTTCTATAAACGCCTTGAGACCATGTTTAACGAATGCTTTCATCAAAACTTATCCATTAAACCCGACTACAGCGTCATTATCCAGCAAAACAACGAGCACGTGAAAAAATTTGTTGCCTGTGAAATCTATCAACACGATTCCCCCCTTCCAAACCTTATCAAAGTGAACAAAGGCCTTTTCATTTGTAAAAAAACAGATTGCCTCCAGTTCAAAGCAATTTGTAAACTGTTTTCAGAGATTGAGGCCGACACCAAGACGATTATAATTAGTCCAGGGTATAACTATAGCCTCTCAAGCCCCTATTTCGAAGTCAAATGTACCCTCTAACCTGCATTTTCGTCTTATCTTCCCTGTGTCGGAGAAAAGAAATCGACCAGATTGCCCCATATGAGTGACTTTACCAAATCCCGTGACCGCCTCGCAAACGATTGCACCTCAATCGAATCGATCCCGTGGCACCCCTGGAATGAAATGTTCCATCTTTAAGATCACACCTCACAGTGACTACAGGCCCCAAGAAGGTGACTTTCAGAAGAGAGATAGAACTTTTTAAAAAATAATCCTAATTTTTTGAATAAATATTATTCTTATAGTCCATAACAATACTGTAAGTGAGATGCTTACACTCTTCCTAAATTTCTCATATAATAAAAAGACGTTCCCCCCCCATGAACGTCTTTTTATTATATATAAGTGCTAATCCTAACCTTTCCTAATGAAGTTAAAGGACCCATTAAATCTCCTATGAGAGCAGGAAGAACTCCCACAGAAAAACTTCTTATTTATTAACGTGGTAACAACTTTTTTAGGTTATTTTCACGAAATTCACAGGGGATAGATACCCTAATTTTTCATTTAATAATTTCACTAATCCGTTTATAAAATACCTAAAAAAGCTATAAAATTTACTCCCATGACATTAGAAATAAAAAATCAACTAACCATTGTAAGAACCATTAGTAGAATACAATACACAACTATATAAGCAACGATAACCATCATCGTTAAAAAGTTTTCTTGAGATGCCCTACGCCGGTAATAAAATTAGACAAGACCTTTATTGGCATCGAAATAAGGGTAGGTGACTCAACTTTCTTTTTATATTCCATCTTCTAAGAAACGCAATTAATACCATCAAATGAATAGTCGCTAAACTTTCTATTCATCCTCCTATTAAAAATCAATCCCCTCAACTGTTGCGACTCCCCACGCAACGATTGAGGGGATTTTCTTTTCCCGCTACTGGAAGACATCTTCCTTAAACATAAAAACTAACCAACAAGCCCACACGCCCCTATCGTGTAGGGCGTCTATGGATTGATGGTTAGTTGAAGTCTTAGTTTGTAGCGGGAGTAAATTTACTGACGGAGACCTGATCCGTTAGTCCTATAAAAATTTAAGGGCATTTTTTATCTCAGAAACATTTTTAAACCGTTGATCTAATTGAGGATTTACCCCCTTCTCCATAAATGCCTTTAACTGAGCGTTCTTGATATTATCAATTTTCGTACTTCCAGTCAGGATAAACGATATCAGCCGACACAGTGCATACGTTTCATGGAGCTTTGTGTACTTATCAAAACCGCACCTTTGCAAATCAGATATATCATTCAACGATCCCTTTATCTCACTATTTAAGCTTGTAAGATTACTATCTGGGATTTTTACTAATCCAAAATCAGCTATCTTAATCACCCTGGTATCCTCATAACATTTAACAAGAATATTAGATAAACTTATATCACGATGGAGAAGGCCCTTAGAATGAATATAATCAAATGCAGCTAAAACTTGCCATATGATTTTCTTTCTTTCATCAAGAGTAAGTTTATTATTATTTTCTTTAATAAACTTTCCAATTGTATAATCAATGTATTCCATTTTATATTCATATTTATCTTCATCAAATTGATAAACCTCAACAATATAGGGCGAGTTTAACTTTTTCATTTCATCAAATTCACGCTTAAATCTCTCTTTTTCTTTTTCATCAAGATTAGTTTTGGTACGCTTCAATACAAAATATTTATTATAATCTGGATCTTTGTATTTAAATACTTTAGCATACGATCCTTCACCAATTAATTTTAATTTATATCTTCTTTCATCTTTAAGTGTAACGTTTTCATTAGATGCTAGTTTAAAAATTGGTTCAATAGAATAAAGTTCTATTCTCCTAAAGTTAGATGGTATAGCACTACCTCCAGTTCGTTGCAAAAAACCATTACAACTCTCGAATAAGTTTTTATAGTACTCATTAACTTCAAAGGCTAAGTTTGATTCCTTTAAATGCAGCTGCAACTCTTCTATTCGCTCTATCCACTCTATTAACTCTCTACTTTGAGCTGCATTATAATGTCCATTCTGTAAACGTTGATTTAAATATGTAAAAAGCTTATTTACCTCATAATGTGATTTAGAAAATAATTTTCTTAATCTTTCACTATCAACACTATTGTATAATTCAATAAATTTTTGGACTCCTTCTACTCCCCATTCCTCTAATTTATTCTGCAAATAATTCTCTACATTCATTTTTTACCCTCCTGGCCACCGGAATTAATAACCTCTTTTTTCCAATAACTATAATCTCTCTCTATAACCTCGGCATATTCAGTTGCCCTATTAATGACCTTATTCAAGTGGTATAAACGGCCCCTATCATTCAAGTTTGGAAGATCTGCCCAAAACTTTAAGTTATCTAAACTACCTGTGAAATACCTATAATTCATTAAATAATCACGGAACTTTTTATTTTTTGTAAGACCAATATTGCTTCCCTTACGATCCAATTCTTCAAATTTACTACTACTATTATGTATAAGTTCGATTAGCTTTGGTAAATCTGATTCCCTACTTGCCGATTTAAGCTCACCATAAACATTTTTGCATTCCGCAAAAATCTTATACTGCTCATTCAATAAAGTATGATCTCCTACATAGTAATCTTCATAAAATTGCCCCATTGTATAGTAATTAGTACTATACGACCACGAATATCCATCGTCTCCCTTCTCTTCTAAAGGCAATGGTATAAACCGCTCATCGGCACTCGGATTAATCCACTGAGCCCGAAGAATCCAATTATATTGAACGTAATCTGCCTCGTTCTTTGCGATATATACCCATACGACATCATTTGAATCGGCATACTGTTTAATGATTAAAGACGCTATCCCTTTAATCTCATCAATCCCAAGATTCTTAGTCAATGTAACGAAAATTGATCCCCTCTTAATATACGGTGTTGAATTATCCTCATCATTTTGAATGATATAACAATCATTTATATTAGGCTTATTTATCGTTCCATATTTTTTTCTCAAATAATCTCCCACAGAAGGTAATTCGGGGTAAATTTTCATTTTATTAATTCCATATTTATAATCCAGTTCATTATGAATAAGCTCTTTATATTCGTATGGGATATGTATGACACTTATCGGATTTAACGTATCAAGAGAAATAAGCTCCCTTTGAATATTTCCATTCAATACTTTATTCCCACAAATGACAAAGGCACCTTTTTGAATAGATAAACGCCTATTAGAATTTTTTAAATCCTCATTCATTTTTACTAGTACAGGGTCCTTAATTAAATCTAAAAATTTCTCTTTAGTGATTGAGGCGCCAAATATCTTTTCATATTCCTGACATAACTGATTCAAATCGTATTCCCTTTGGGAAGCTATTAATGAGAGTGCCTGAACCCGCTCATCCGTTGGTTCAACCCCCTTCAAATCATAAACATAAATATTCGCACCATGCTCACTACCTCTGTCCTCTGTTGCAAAATACAAAGCTATCAACGAATCCGTTGTTACATCAACTAACCGTGTAGGAATATTATAATGTTGTTGCTTCGCCAATTTTTCCAGGGGAGTTTTCAGATCACCTAATTTTTCGGGGGCTAGCACGCATGCATCACAAAAAATATCCCCTTCATGATTCAGGAAATTCCTCTCTCTTGCCACACTAGGAGGCATTTTAACATATTCTGCGGATTGCCCTCGATAATAAAACTCACCAATAACATTTTCTAAACTCTTTATATAAGCTAAATACCCTTTTAGACAATGAATTTCATGTTTATTTACCATAAGTAACCTCCCTTCATAAAACTATTATAGCAAAATCTGATAAAATATATCCAAACAAACATTCGTTTTTTCAAGAGAATTAATCCCGTACTCCCCCGCTTCCATACTATCATTCTAACAAGAACACCTCCAAAGCCTACTGACAACTCAGGTGTAAAGCAATGGAACCCTTGTGTCTGAAAGACTTCGTATCTTGGTTGTAGTGGGGGATTCTTCGAATAAGTTTTACTCTTTTTACTACTAATAGAAGGCAAGTTGCTTCACCTACGCTCTTCCTAAATTTGCTATCCCGCAAAGACGACAGCTCACCTCCTCATCCCTTCAGTTTTTCAAGGCGTGTTTTGTAAAACTCTTGGGTTCTTAGGTCAATCGCATCTTTTACATGGTCGATAAATAAAGGGTTATCTTGATAAGGTTTTAAGTCCGAATGAAGGTAGACCTGTTGATCGTCTTTGCTAAAGAAGTGGGATTCACTTTGGCATAAAAAGTGAACGGGATTTTTTCGGGCAAGCTTAACGTATTCCTTTTTGCCCCATTCTTTAAAATTAGCTGTTCCCTTATCTCTTACCAAATCTACCCCATTTGATCCTTTTGAATAAAAGTCTAAAAAGGCTCGGTATAAATCATCGTCATCAATGTGTAATTGAAGGCTCCCATTTTTGATAAATGCTAAAAAGGTGGGTAGCTTATATGTTTTTGAAAGGGATGTTTTTTCAATCATGGTTAAGAAAGCCCCCGCCGAGGTTGACAACCACGCCTCTTCCTCTGGTGATAAATCGTGTTGTCGTTGTAAAAACGCCAGATAATTTTTAAATGGATTTAATTTTGCTTTACTTTTAACGAGGTGGTAAATGCCCTCATTCATCAGTGTAAAAAACTCAACACGAGACGGGCGATGTCCGAGTTCATCCTTTACCCGTTCATATTCTTCTACCACTAAACCCTCGATTTTTTGAGTTGATTTTTCCATTTTTTCAAACAAATCAATTAATTGAAAATCAAAGTCGATAAAGCACCCTTCTGGTAACAACGTCTCCTCACGAATAACTTCACTTGCCCGTTTGAACTCTTTTTTAGTCGTCCCAGTAATTAAATACGGAATGAGATTGGCTTTTTTATAATTTCCAATAAAATCGAGCACATTTAAATACTGTTTATCCTTCGACAAGCGGAGTCCACGACCGAGTTGTTGCATGAAAATCGTTGGCGATTCAGTAGGTCGTAGCATAAGTACCATATCCAGTGCGGCAATATCGAGTCCTTCGTTAAACATATCCACTGAGAAAATCACCTGAATCTCACCCTTTGAAAGTTTGGTAAGGGCCTCTTCTCGTGGAAGTGTCTGCGCCCCTCCATCACCACTATAAACGGCACAAGCTAAAATCCCCTGTTCATTAAAATACTCACTCATAAAATCCGCATGCCGTTTACTCACACAGAATCCAAGTGCCCGAACCGAACGGTACTTTTTATAATGATTAAATACTAACTCTGCACGTTGGTGAATATTTAAAGCATCTTCGAGTTCCTCAGTTTGATAACGCCCATTACGATACGTTAATTGATCATAGTTAATCGTTTCATCATAAATCGCATAATAGCGAAATGGCACTAACCACCCATGATTAATGGCCTTTTTTAACGGAGCCTCATACACCACATTATAATCGCAAATAGCCAAGACGTCCTTACTGTCAAGCCGGTCAGGTGTAGCCGTAATCCCTAGTAAAAATCTCGGTTTAAAATAGTGCAAAATCCGCTGATAATTAGACGCGACTGCATGATGAAACTCATCGATCACAATATAATCAAAGTAATGAGGATCAAATAAATGTAAACTTTCTTCCTTTCCTAAACTTTGAACCGAGGCAAAAATAATATCCTTGTGCGTTTCTTTCATGCCTCCCATAAAAAATCCACGTTCACTTAGCGGGCGAACATTTCCAAAACTGCGGTACGCTTGTCTTAAAATTTCCTCACGATGCGCAATAAATAAGATTCGTTGGTAGTCTCGCGAATCAAATGCAGCTAAATACGTTTTACCAATTCCCGTTGCCGCAACCACGACGCCTTTATCAAATCCTTCATCCCGTGTTTTCTTCAAATGATAAAGTGCCTCGATTTGGGCCCCTCGGGGTTGATACAAATCAACCACATAGGTTTCCTTTTCCTCCTCAATATCTTCCGTTAATTTTTGTTGCAAAAAGGTCGGAGTCTGATAAATCTTATTCTTCTTCCAATTCTTTGAATAAAAATCTAACTCCGCATCCGTCACCACAATCGAATAATTATAAAATAGATCTTCAAAAACCCGTGCATATTCGGCAAATTCCTGAGGGTGCGTGTCTTGGTCAAGTTTAAAATTCCATTCCACCCCTTCAGTGAGTGCCGATTTGGATAAATTAGATGACCCAATATACATATCGGCCCCTTCATCGTAGTAGAAGAAATAGGCCTTGGCATGAAAACTGCGCCGAGGTTCATTAAAAAAACGGATATCCGCAACATCACCCAAAATTTCTTTCAAGCGATACAAGGCAGAGGGTTGTGTAATATTTAAATAGTTTCCTGTTAAAATACGGATAGGAATTTGTTGATGACGAATCTCCAAAAATTGTTTTTCTAAAAGTTTAACACCTGATTCCATCAAAAAAGAAACAATAATATCAATCTTTTTTGCTTTTTTGAAGCTTTCTTTAAAATGGTCGTATAAATAATCATCATAGCCTGTAATACTGCGAAGTTGCCTCATCTTTTCACTCCCAAACCTTCTGTTTTCTTTATTTTATCACTTTTTGAGGTCTTTTGACAGATAGCCACTAATTAAACTATAATGAAAGTAATTGAAAATAAAGGAGCCGATAGCATGTTAACTTATGATAAATTAGTTCGCGATCTTATTCCAGACATTATTCAGGCCTCAGGAAAAACGGCGGAAATTGAAGTCGTTAGTGATGAAGTGGCATTTGACTATTTAGTTAAAAAATTAGACGAGGAAGTTGCCGAATTTAAGACGGATCAAAACCTTGAAGAATTGGCAGATGTTTTAGAAGTTTTATTTGCCCTTGCTCAAAAACTCGGTTATGGGGAACAAGACCTTTTAGCCAAACGTTTGGAGAAGAAAAACGCCCGAGGCGGCTTTGAAAAAAATATCGTCCTAAAATCAACCAAGTAACAAATTCATCTCAAAAAGGTCCCCTGATCCAGGGGACCTTTTTGACGAGATAAGTAATCATCTACCACCAAAAAACGATCGATATTAACACAGCAACGCAGACAAATAAGTAAAGCAGCGTATAAATGAAGCTCCAATCCAAAGTAGGTGATGGGTGAGCAACGTCTTCCTCTAATTTTCCTAAAATAGTCGTTAAATTTCTTAATTGTTCCTCGCTTGGATACTCCTGATTGACCTCCCAGTTTGCCACTTTCCAAGAGGGTACGCCTAATTGATGGGCGAGCTCTTCTAACGAGAGGCCCATCGCCTCACGTTTCACTCGAATTTCTTCCCCTAAATGCATCTTGTATCCCTACCTTCAACAAAATCTTTTTTATAATCTCTCACCACTCCCTTCTCTTTAAGATATGCCACCTCCGTTTTTTATCATGCATGCTAAACAAAACTAAAAGGCAATCCGACGATGGTTCATCAGGTTGCCTTTTTATATTGTTTAAAGGAGGACGCCTTTAACAGGACCAAAGATTTTTCCAAAGGAATTTCCTTATCGCAAGTGCTGTTTTCGGTTCATCCCCATAGGGGCTCCTGCTTTTTCGGTTAAACGATTGTTAAAGGAGGTTTTTTGCTAAAAGACGCTCGATCATCCGTGTTTTATCGGTTTCATCCTTAAAAATCAAATCGATAAACCGGTCATCTTGCATCCGAACACAACGTTTTTTTTCTAACTGGATGAAATAGTAGTCATTCATCGGTTTGACTCCTTTGACAAGGTCATGTTGACACAAATGTAAAATGAGTTTTTTATTCTTTAGTTCACCCCATCGACACGTTAAATAATAATGCATGATGTCTTCTTCGTGTGGTCCCTTCTCCATGAAGGCATTCAACGTGCGATGGAGTCGTTCATTCTTTAGATACGGTTTAATCGAGCGAGGGCGCGGATTAATGCCATCACACGGATAAGTATTGATGACAAGCAGCACCTCATCATCCGTTGAAAACACACATTCAAAAATACCGAGCGCGCGTTGATAAACGTCGAACAACTCCTGCGCATCCGTCATCGCTTCCTTGCCAAGTTCAACCGTTAAAACATGGGCTTCATAACGTTCTAACGGGAGATAATAATAAAAATTAATCCATTGTCGCACGCCACTCCCCCTTCACACGTTTAAATCTATTCTAAATCAAACTCAACAATGACGTCCCCTATTTCAATTTCATAATGAGTCTGATCCCCGACGACCGCCAACGCATCTGATCCCGTTGTTGAGCGTCCGATTGAGACCTCTCCACCATAACGGGCTTCCATCGATGGGTAATTTTTTAACAAATGCCCGCTTCCATCATACACTTGATAATGAATACCTTCAAATAACGAAAATCCATTCTCAACCGCTAAATTTTTATACTCATACTCAATAACCAGCACTTTATCCGCCTTCACGTCACAATACTCATTGCGGTCATCCGTATAATAAGCATTTAAAAAGGTCACTTCAATTTGATCATTCCCAATGGTTTCCCCTAATTTAACTCGTTCAGCCTCTTTTGGTGCCGCTGGTTTTTCAGCTTCAGGTTTTTGCTCCTCAACGACCGGATCCTTAACCTCTGATTTTTCCTGAACCACAGGCGTCTCTTTGACCTTTTTCACATCATTCGTCTGATCAAAATACTCACACGCCACTAATAACACCGAACAAAAAAGAACACTTCCAGCGAATAACCACTTCTTCACATCCATCCCACCCTTCAACAAGTTACTATATCCTATGCCTTTACCTAAAAGGCGTGCCTCTTTTTATCAAATTTGATTTCAATCACATTCAACTTCCTCCTTGATCGATAAAATAACCTTAACAAATGAAAAAGAGGTGAAAGAATGACCATGTTTTGTAATCAATGTCAAGAAGCAGCAAAAGGAGTAGGATGTACCGTGTTTGGGGTTTGCGGAAAATCACCCGAACTGACCGCCTTAATGGATACTTTTATTTACTCCCTTATTGGATTATCTTGTTTAGCGCTTGAGGTGAAAGAAGAGAAAGAACTCGTCCGCGAAGTCGATTTATTTGTCACAGAAGGATTGTTCGCTACCATCACGAATGCCAATTTTGATGAAGAAGAATTCGTCACACGTATTAAAGAAAGCATCCGCTTAAGAAACCAATTAAAAGAACGCTTAATCCACACTAATCTTCCTATTTTAACACACGATATCGTCAACTTTGAGGTCGACCATAAACAAAGTATGATTAAAAAAGCCTTATCGGTTGCGATTCATTCCACAACAGAAAACGAAGACATCCGTTCCCTACGCGAACTGATTTTATTCGGACTTAAAGGGCTGGCTGCCTATACGTCGCATGCCGAGAAATTAGGATTTACTGACGATGAACTATTTAATAACCTGCATCGTTTCATGGCCACCTTAATCCAGCCCGACCTAGATGTTAGCGCCTATACAATGCTTGCCCTTGAATTAGGAAATGTTGGGGTTTTGGCGATGTCTCTCCTTGATCAGGCCAACACCTCTTCGTTTGGACACCCGGAATTAACAAAGGTGAATATCGGCGTTCAAAACCGCCCCGGAATCTTAATCACTGGACACGATCTTCACGACCTCAAACAACTATTAGAACAGACGCAAGATACCGGGGTTGACGTCTATACACATAGCGAGATGCTACCTGCCCATTACTATCCTGAACTAAAAAAATATCCACATCTCGTTGGAAACTACGGAAACGCTTGGCACGAACAAACAAAAGAATTCGAAACCTTCAATGGGCCGATTGTCTTTACAACTAACTGTTTAGTTCCCCCACGTCAAGGGTGCACCTATACTGAGCGCGTCTATACAACTGGAAATACGGGGCACCCTGACTTCAAGGTGATCAAAACACTCGCTGATGGGACAAAAGATTTCAGTTGCGTGATTGAACACGCCTTAACGTGCGCCGCTCCGACACCGCTTGAAACAGGAGAAATCATCGGAGGATTTGCCCACCATCAAGTGTTGAGCCTTGCCGATTCGGTCGTAGGTGCCATCAAAGAGGGGGCGATTAAGAACTTCGTCGTCATGGCCGGGTGTGATGGTCGCCATAAAGAGCGTACCTACTATACTGATTTCGCCAAAGAATTACCACAAGATTCCGTCATTCTAACAGCCGGATGCGCCAAATACAAATACAATAAATTAAATCTGGGCGACATTAACGGCATTCCACGCCTATTAGATGCCGGACAATGTAACGACTCTTATTCATTAGTCGTCATCGCCTTGAAATTAAAAGAAGCCTTAGGGCTTGAAGACATTAATGATTTACCTATCGCCTATAACATTGCCTGGTATGAGCAAAAAGCGGTCATCGTTTTATTAGCCCTGCTAGCCCTCGGTGTGAAAAACATTCACCTAGGCCCAACCTTACCCGCCTTCTTATCCCCTAATGTCCTCCAAGTCTTAATTGAAAACTTTTCCATCGGTGGCATTTCAACCGTTGAAGAAGATTTAAATCGCTTCTTAAAGGCATAAAAAAACCGCCTGTTGAACTGGTGATTTTAACTACTCACGCTATCTTTTCCATAGATTATCTACCTTCTGTACTTTAGGGCAACCACGATATGATAGTTACAATCCCATGTTGTATGTGCTAAACTGTTATTATCCTTCATGGATAAACCTCCTTATGTCAATTTGAAAGTGGTCGGGAAACCTTTTCTATTTTAGACATAAGGAGGTTTTTTTCTTCTAATACCTCGCTAAAAGCTTTAAAGAACCACCCGCATAGCAGGTGGTTTTCATTTATATAAACAATGCATCCCTTCTAATGGAGGGATGTTTTTTTTTCATGTGAAAGGAGATTGCAACTTAGACTAAATCATTCAAATAGGCCACGTCTAGGATTTCTATTTTCTTATGACCGATGATGTTGATGATTCCTTTTTCACTCAACTGGTGTAACTTTCGACTCACGGTTTCCCGTGTGAGTCCTGTATAATTTGCCACTTCTTCACGTGTAAAGGGTAAATGAAT
This sequence comes from Turicibacter sp. St.80E1, assembly GCF_059728495.1. NCBI lineage: Bacteria > Bacillati > Bacillota > Erysipelotrichia > Erysipelotrichales > Turicibacteraceae > Turicibacter > Turicibacter sp. St.80E1. Next base: position 1,217,621 of record NZ_AP039386.1, read on the forward strand.
CACCATTTTAGATCCAACTTGGACGCCCTCTTTCTTGGCTAACTCTAAGAGTAAATAGGCCAACTTACTCTCAGGGTCTTGGTTCGATAACATAAGTGTTAACTGCTCTAAATGAATCAACCGTTGGCTAAGGACTTCTAACACTTTTAAACTCATTTCTGGTTTTTTAAGCATTAACTGTTGAAAATGCTGTTTCGTTATTAAACAGAATCGGCAATCTTCAATCGCTTTGGCATAACAATTAAACGTCGTGTCTTGAAACAATTGGAGTTCGCCCCAAAAATCACCCTCACCCAACAGATGAAGAATTTGTTCTTTTCCATCTTTCGTATAATTAAAAATTTTGAGTTTCCCTTCGTTTACAATCCAAAGCGTATCGGCAGGTTCACCCTCACGAAATACCATCTCTCCTTTTTGATAGGTTTTGCGTTTAATCACCTGTAACAACGCCTTCGTTTCTTCACAATTAAATGCTTGAAAAATAGGCACCTTATACGTGCAAGATTGGCCCACGCCACATGTACAACTCATCTCATCCACTCCTTCTCCACTTTAACGGCTAGTTTTAAAAAAGGTACCCATCAAACGACCTTCCTTACTAGTATGACTGACCCTCTCCCTTAACATACCCAACGTGATGACCTTCATCCCCCAGTCAAATCAAATGAACGGTCGGGTCTTAGTCAAGCGAGCCTTCATGCACCGGATCGAGACATTCGATGGTGAAGATGTCCGTAATGGGAATAAAAGCACCCGATTTAAACACGAGCTGTTGGTGATACGCATCAATTTTTCGCACGCGTTCTTGAACGGTCACATAGGCGCCTCCTCCTTTTTTATCATCGGGCTTAAAATACGTCACCTTGACTAAAGGCGCGTTCTTTATTGTTAAAGCAACCGTATGAAGGGCGGCATGAAGCGCCCCTATCCGTGTTTCATCTAATTCAACTTTTGCATCGGTTAGTCGCGCAACTTCTTTTATGGCGGCCTCATGTCCTGTCAAGGCAGCAAAAGGCGCGAATTGAGCCGCCCGCTGCCTATTCGTCATCTGAGGGCGGCGGGTTGATTTGCGATAAGAAAGATGAATGATATCTTGATAATGATTCGTTGTCATTTAAGCGCGATGTCCTCCTATTTGATTATTGCGATCTCTTCCAGTAGCTCCTTCTTCGAGATTCATTCCTTTTAAAATGGCGTTCTTTCCAAACTTCTGACGGATCTGTAACATTGCCTCTTGTTGCCGACGTTCCTTTTGGCGGTCTGCCTCCTGTTCTTGCTCCTTTTGTTGCAACACCTGAACGTTTGTAAATAAATCGAGTTGTTGAACCACAGGAGCGTCGTTAATTTCTTGCGCGTTCCTCACTTCAGAAAAAACAAGAGATACTCGACGAACACGTTGTCTTTGATCCACGATATCATCAAATAAAGTGGTCACGGCCTGCTTCAGTAATCGGGTCGAAGACGTGTACGACGCCAATTTTTTAGTGCCTCGACTTGCGTTAGGAACACCGCGCGTGGAATCGTAACAAAGGGTTAATCCAACGGAAGGAGTCACGAGTCCCTTTTCGAGCAACTCAAACACGAGAGATTCGACCATTTCGCGGACGACTAATCGTGCTTTATTAATCGGATACCCTGTCGGTAGAATTTGACCCGAGCTGATGCTGTGATGTTTAGGTTCATAGGCTTTAATATCCGCCATGGTACACGACTCAACACCCCATGCGTGATCAATCAGGAGTTCGGCATTCACACCAAATAGGTGATACAGCAATTGTTCCCCGCGCTCAGTTAACGACATCCGAGCCACATCCCCCATCGTATACATCCCATGGGCCTCCAGTTTAGCGGCATAACCTTTTCCAACCCGCCAAAATGACGTGAGCGGACGATGATGCCACAATAAGGTTCGATAAGATGTTTCATCAAGCTCAGCAATCCGCACGCCAAAGGCATCGGGAGGCATCTTCTTCGCGACAATGTCCATCGCAACTTTACATAAGTACAAATTAGGGCCTATCCCGGCAGTTGCCGTAATGCCAGTTGTCTTTAAAACGTCGTGAATGATGGTCCTTGCTAACTCGTGCGCCGTCATTTGGTAAAGTGTTAAGTAGTCGGTGGCATCGATAAACACCTCGTCAATACTATACACATGAATGTCTTCCGGTGCGATATACTTCAAATACACCTCGTAAATTCGGGTACTATACTCCAAATAGTAAGCCATTCTTGGCGTGGCAACGATATAGGAAATCGCCAGTTCAGGCGATGCCCTCAATGCTCGGGCATCAGATGAGGCCTGCGTCAAACATGAACAACGGGCTCTTTGTTTACGGATGGCATTTGCCTCTTGAACTTTTTGCTCGACCTCAAACAAACGCGGACGCCCCGAAAGGCCTAATGATTTGAGCGAGGGAGTGACCGCTAGACAAATCGTTTTCTCACTCCGACCTTCATCGGCAACAACTAAATGGGTCGTCATCGGATTGAGACCGCGTTCACGACATTCCACCGAAGCATAAAAACTTTTCAAATCAATCGCCATATACACCCGCTGTTTCATCCAATTCCCTCCTTTTCTTCCTTTATTATAAACAAATTCGAACAAATGTTCAATCTCTTTTTATGATTATTCGCCACATTTCCCCAGCAGGTAGCGATTGTAAAAAGTTCCCATCGCCTTGAATAAAGGTCTCTCGCTATAGTTTTATGGTCGTTTGAAACGTTTCCGACGTTCCTAGGTTAAAAAATAATGCCCGATTACATTGTCTCGTTTCATAGGAAGCATCCCGTGGGTCACAAGTTAGATTACCCTCAGTAAAAAATTCGTTCCTTCATGGTTTTTCTAAATAATGGTCGTATTTACCGATGAGATAAATAAAAAAAGCCCACCGCCCTCCATCGGACGATGAACCTTTTGACGATGATTTTCAGTCTATAATCACCGATTTAGCGCTCGTTGTTCGCGGCTGATTCTAACTGTTTTAAAAGGCTCGAATATTTGACATTCGGCTTAAACTCTTTCGCCACCGCATAGCCGTCAGCCACCAATTTCGCATTTAACATGTTCGTGGCGATATCATCTGGATTGACATCATCTGTTAACCACACATAGGCTAGCACGCGATGATAACGATCCGTTTTTTGAACATCATACTCCAAATATAGCGTTTGTCCAACGGTTAACAATGACTTCGTGTACTGGCTCGCCAACTCGCCCGCTTCCGTATTTTTTTTTTGATCCGGATGCACACTTTCAGGCGTATCCATTCCGATGAGGCGAACTCGAACCTCCTCCCGATTTGCATTCGTCACGACTAACGTATCCCCATCGACGACACGTTTTAAAATCACCGGCTCAAGTTCAATCCCATTCGTTTCAAACACTTGAAGCGACGCCGCAGACCGTGAAGAAAGATAATCTTCAACATAACTACCGGCCAGGGTTGCCACGATAACAAAAATGACCCCGATTAAGCCATATCGCTTCTTAACTTTAGCTAGCTTTTTCACATTCAATTTCTGACGACTCATTCTTTACCTACTCTCCTAAACCGCCATTTTATGGCGTAACATCTTGTTGCACTCCTTCAATAAAGCACCAATATGTCTATTTTAATATGTTTTTCGTCAAATTCAATCATTTTTTTCATTGAAGATGAGGAGGCTTGTTCACCAGATGACTTTTCTTGTGAAATTCGATTCCCCCACTTATCCGCTCTCTTGTTTGAATCACGAATCATATCTTCCCCAAAAAATCCTCTCGAATCTAGCGATGAACCTTCTTCTTTGATTCAGGGAGGCTTCTCTCAACCTAGCGGTTAAAAAAGCGCATCAACAAGCCGGGTTGCCACTCAAAAAAAGAACCCGACAGTCCCCCCTACACCATCGTCAAACAACCTGCCGACACTCCCTATTCATCCCCCCGCACCAACGTCATCCAAATAAACAGATTAATTGAACTCGCCTACCTACAATGGTACCCTAAATCGCCAAATTATGATAAAATGAAATGAACAAGCATTTAGAAAAGAGAGGTATCAGTCATTGTCTAACAAACGAATGGGGATGATGATCATCCTATTAAGTATTTTTTGTCTTATCCTACGGATTCCCAAATTGTTTACTACCCCATCCGCATGGGATATATTTTGGGGCGCCATAAGTTGTCTCAACCTCTTCATGGGTGTTCGGATCATGAGATACCCTTGTGTGATTGAATATGAAGACGACGATGAAGACGAATATGAACAGTAAAAAAAGGAGCCCGATGACACTCACGAAACGGTAGCAGAAGCATAAAATATATTGAATCGATCGCCAAGCGATTGATTCATCACCCTCTGTTAATCTTATTTTTATCAATCCCTTAATCGTTTTCAATCTCCATTCTTGTTACCGCCCAACAACAAGAATGGGGATTTTTCTATGTTTACCTCTAATAAAACTCATAAGAAAAAGGCTAATGATGCGAATGCATGATTAGTATTCAAAATCAAGTAAATCAAGCTCAAATAAACCATGCTCCTCTAGTCGTGATTTACGTTGCTTACTTATATAGAATTCAGCAATTGCAATATTAAGAAATATGAAATTTGAAAAATAGCAGAATCAATAGCCTGCTATTTTTCTATTAATTATCATTACGGTGGTGAGGATTATCTTTTTGTGTTAAAAGGCATTCTATTAATATGTACTTGTTTTATATCTGTGGTTCAAAGCTCGCTCAATCATATACAAATCGTCAACATCAAATTCTTTTTTTGTCATATTAATTGACTCCATAAATTCTTTGTTTTTCTTTAGCGACTTATAAAGCAGCTTTTTATCTTTATCATTAAGTTCAATTTTGTATAGCAGATTAGAAAGTGAAATAACCATACTTTTATGATTGACAAAATAGCTTTTTAAAATAGCAGTTTCAGATGCACAGAGTTTTTCAAAATCTTCTTCCGTATACTTAGGTCTCAATCCCATAATTGGATTAATTAATAACATAGTAGAGGCTTCCATGAGATTGACATATGCACCTAACTCATATTGCTGTGACTCAGACATCTGATTGTATTCTGTACCAAATGACTCGATTTTAATGATAGCTTCTGCTAATTTGATTCCTTCGTTTTTTATTCTATCTATACGTTCACCTAACTCTACAATTGCAAGTTCATAAGATTTGATATCTCTTTTACTAATAAGTGTAAAGATGTCTTCCAATCTCTCTTTATCACTTTTTGTCTTAAGAACCATCAATCCACTTGCAACAACAGAAATACCTGCTATTGTCCAGCCTACAGGACCTGCAAGTGCTAATAACGCACTTCCAGCAGCCATTCCTCCGCCACCAGCAGTCAATGCACCACCACCTAACCAGGCTAATGCAGCATTAGTAGCTGCAGCACCACTTAATGTAGATATTGCAGTACCTGTAGATGCAACACCAAATGTTGTTGCAATCCCCATAGCTGCTGTAGGCCCAAGTGCAGCAACAGCAACACCAGCACCAACACCGGCAGCCGCCTGTCCGGTTGCTTTAACCTCAGCCTTCTTATATTCTATTTCAATATTTTCTGCTTGTTGCTTCCAATCTAATCTAATTGCCTTAAGTTTTTCGTATTTTAACCTCTCTTCCTTAGGAACATTTCGAATCCGATCAAACAATGATTGAATGGTGTTCAACGATGTATATAAAACATTGGTATTGTGACCTAACTCCTCGATTTTTTCATTTGTGTTTTTAACAGCAGCCTCTGCTTGCTGTTGTGCAATCTTAAGTTTAGATAATTTTTTTCCCATATTATTCTCCTCCAAAATATCTATCAATAGCAGCTTTATCTTTTAGTATTTTGTCTGAAGGAACATCTCTTAATTTTGCTAAGCTGACGCTTTTTTCAAAGGCTTCTGTATACGCATCACTTTTCTGGAAATCATCAATAAACATTAGAAGAAACTTGTCGTCATATTTTAGTGCCAGAATTTTAAGCCCTTCGATGTAGTTCTTAACAATAACTGTTTCTCTTGATGCAAAATCAGCCTCTTTTTTAGCGAAATTATATGAAAATGCTCGCGTTGTTTCCCCATATAACGATATAGCAAATCTGCCAACTCCTACAACATTTAGGCGCAAAACAAATTCAACGGCATTAAAAGTACCTCCTCCCACTACGAAGGACCTACCTACAGCATCTCCAATATCAACTAAACAAAAGGTTCCATGTGCGATAGTTAACATTCTCTTAACTGTTGGATTTGAAAACGGCTCACATCTTTGCCACATAAGTGAAACTGAACGCTCTTCTTTTCTTGTGTCTGAGAAATACTTGAAGAGACGTCTTACGGAATATATGAGTCTAACAAGCATCTCATTTATAAAGACAGGAATAGCCTGTGTAGTTTGGAAACGAGCATCATAACCTTCTTTAAAAATATCCAAAGCCAGTTGGTTCATTGCTTTATCTGTTTCTATTACAGGTAAATTTAATTTTGCTTTTATTGCGATGATATTATTTGTCCATGTCCATAGCGGTGATGGAATTCCCATTCCACGTTTTCCAGCTCTTGCACTTGATTGTGAACCAGAAACATCCGAAATAAGATGTCCTATCCAATTTGTAAATCCACAGAACAATTTACTCGATATGTTGTTACCGCGCAATTCCCACTTCTCATCTGCCTTTTCCAAAGATATAAGTTGACCGTCACTTACGAAATGCGATGAATTAGTGAATTGGTCAATTATTGAGAAAAATAAGCCAAGTAAACTTGGGTTATGAGCAAGTGACTTGAAATGATGGTTCTTTGCATTTAAGTCATATACTACCTTTCCTGTATCACCAAGTCCCGTCTGATCATAAGGAACTTTAAATTCTTTTTCAAGAAATCTCAGTGCTGATTCAAGGCTATCAAAATCCTTATGTTTTGGGTGGCATAGTTTTGCAAAATCCATTGTTCTATTGGCAAACCACTTATCTGTAATCTCACCAAGAGGAGATTCTCCAGGTTTACCAACTAAAAAAATGTCAATAACGCCACACAACGCGCCAGAACTCGCAGCCAAAATATAATCTAATTTGTCACAGTTTGGCTTTAAATCTTTTATAGATTTAATCGTTTCATTTAAAGTGGTAAGTTCATTTTCTGCCTGCTCCAAAGCATCTGCAATAGATGTAGAAAATTCAAAACCACTCTCATCAATATTCAAATCAAGAAAAATATTCGATTTGACTCCTTTTCTTACGATAACATCATCCATTTTATCACTCCTCTCTATACTATTTAATTTAATATAAACTATGTATTAAATAGTGGTATAAAGTAAAAAATCTTATATTTTAATTTATTCTTTATAATAATAACACAAATACAATCCTCACCGCTCATGACATACGATAGTATGTCATGTATGAGTGAGGATTGTATGGTTAGATTTCGATTATTTTGATTGGAAGAAATAGACCCAGTCTATAAACGGTAGTTTCCTTGTTTAAGAAATCTATCCTAGTAAGCAATGGCACCGATGTCTGATAAATCTTGTGACTATCTTTATTAAGGATAACTTTGATACAAAGTCCCCTTTTCAAAACATGCATCCCACAAAATAAAAACTACCCATCAAACGGGTAGTTTTCTCCAGGGCTATAAGCCCTGATTACCGGCTAGCGTCTCAAGGCACTAGCTTTCACTTTGTTCAAGCTATTTGCCATTGCTACCTTTGCTCACCTCTAAAGGAGTGCTCGTTCTACTGGCTATCCCTTAAAGGGGGCCTCATATTCTTTTACACTTAATTTATCCATCGCAATATCATGCTTTTCCTGATCCTGAATATATTTCCTTATCGTTGCCTCATTTAGGCCAACCGTACTGACATAATATCCTTCTGCCCAAAAATGCCGATTTCCAAATTTGTATTTCAAATTTGCATGTTTATCAAACATTATCAACGTACTCTTTCCTTTCAAATATCCCATAAAACTGGATACACTCATCTTAGGTGGAATACTTACTAACATATGGACATGATCTGGCATTAAATGCCCTTTAATCATTTCAACTCCTTTATAGGCACAAAGTTGTTTTAAAATATCTCTTATACTTGTTTTATATTGATTATATATTATTTTTCGTCTATACTTAGGAGTAAACACAATATGGTATTTGCACATCCATTTTGTGTGCGATAAACTATTTGTTTGATTCGCCATAAAAATCACCTTCTCTTCTAAAATAGTAGCTTGAACAACTCTATTATAGAAAAAAAGGTGATTTTTTAATGGGGTTATAAACTTTTATTCGCCACCCCCATAAAGGGTGGTTTTATGTTTCACACGCTTTGCGTGTTCAACAGACTAAAGTCTCTAACATAAAGAAGTGCCTCACTGCTGGCAATGTGTCAGCGATGAGGCACTTTCTCATTATTCAATCATATTTTAGCCAATCCCCATCATGTGCACAGGTGAGTACTTAGTCTGTTAAATGCGTAAGGAATTCCATCACCCCGTGATTTTCTACTCTCTGCTTTACCATATCCCCCTAACGTATTCTTCAGATTACTGCCCTCTGAAAAGTTGTCACCAGATTCAGATGCGTATATCCATGAACGTTTATGAGCCATCATCCATGCAGAAAAATCCTTTTCTCTAATTTTGAGCATCTTCTATCAAAGATTCCACCCCCACAACAAAGTTTTCCCATTCTTACTAATAAAGCAACTTCCTCGTCTTAATCCTCTGTTGGTAAATAATACAACTTGTCGCCCTTAGATATCAGTTGAACATCTTTGGCATACAAATCCGAGGTGTCATATGTATACACATCGCTAGCAGACTGGGTCGTTATCATTTTTGCGGTACTCTCTTTAATAGATTTAAACTTCTGATTATCGTTGAACAGACCCGGAAGAAAATGAACTACTCCATCGAAGCCATCCCTTTTACGGCGTACGTTAAACATATCAATCCCTAGTCGTTTGGCAGTAGTCTCATGCCACTCGGTTAAACATTTCTTTGCTTCAGAAACCTGACTTATACATGTATCTAGTACAGAAATACAGCTTTCTCTGGATTCTGTACCCAAGTGCAAGGTGTAACGCAGTTCTGATATCGTAAAAAGCACATCCAGTAGTGCCTTCTGATACCCATACCACTTCTGGACTTCAGAAAGTTCCTTTTCATAAGTAGCATAATCCAGGTCGCTTTTGTTAGTATATCCCATAAGTGCAAAGTTAGCTTGTCCGAGAAGTTGTGCACATTCTTCTTGAAGACGAGCAAGCTGTGAAATCTTCGAAAGTCTCAGTTCATTGTTCTCAACGATTTCAACTTGAAAATCCGCAATCTCCTTCACATGGGCTACTAGCGAGAACACCCTGCTACGGTACTCGTTGTCCAGGAAATTTATAATCTTGGAAATTTCGTCACTAATTTCACCAAGTTCGGCATTAATCTGTGTCATGTAATACTGCCCAACAATCATAGAAGCCACACCCATAGCCGCTGCTGCAGTATTCGCTACAACTGCACCTTTTGGAGCCTTAACGGGGGCAAAATTTGCATGACCGCCAATACCATTGGCACCATGATAAAACCCTCGAACGGCGCCTTCCAACTCCTTTGAATTGGCTAGTTTTGCGCCGGTCGGGATAACAGCTTTATACAGAACCTGACTATTAGCTTGAATTGCCTGTTTCGCATTATTAGCGAGATTTCCCACTTGAACCAATCCGGGAATCAGATTATCGACATGAGCCAACACCCTGCTATCAGTGATTTCGACAAGCTTATTTTCATCCGGGATGTCCTCGACAGGTAACATCTCCAGTTGAATAACAAGTTCCTGTAAGTTACATTCTGTCGGAATCGGCTGAGCTGTCGCTTTTTCTTCGTCTTGCTCAAAACGCTCCGGTACTATAGCAGATGTATTTTCTTTTGATTTCAAGAAAATCATCACACCTATAGCGACTGCCACCGAAATGACTATTCCTATAATTACATATTCCATATTGAACGCACCCCCATTTTCATTCTATAAGAGAATCGATAGATTCCATAAATGCGTGAAATGTCTCCCCCCTTAAATAAACTTTCACACTCTTGGATCTCAGGCAACAAAATTATCAACAAATTATATCCGGCTACGCAGTTTCTTTTCTGTACATCATATATTCAATAGTCGGTTTGTAGTGTTCTTTTTTCCTTTTATATATTTAATTTTATGCTCACGTCTTCTTCAAATTTAGTTTAACCTTCAAATATTTTCAGGACAATTGATCAAATATAAAAGGCGAATTGGCTTTATACTACCCGATACACTAGTACAGCACTCCCTCTGACTCGCTCATTGCTCATCAATAACGACATTTGAAATCTCGAAACTTAAGATATCCAATGAGTTGAGAATGAAGTTATCTCCTTTGTAATTATTAATCCAGTTAGCTTGATATCCTGCTTTTTTTATAAACGATACCTCCTTTGACACTCCTCACCTATCCTTTCAAGTAACTTCATCAACTAGAATCTGTTATATCAGTCCTAAACTATTCGTTTAAAGTATATAATTTTACCTGGTATTATAGACTGTTAAATTCGTGAAAAAAACACTTAAAACACACTCTTCACCCCTCCTAACTATTATAAGTCCTAGCAAAGGAGGACTAGATTATCCTAGATCATCGCTTGGTAACTCGCAACGATTGAGGAGATTTGCTTTCTAATAGGTGGCACCTTTCTTCAACATAAAAACTAACCCACCTCATAACATCGCTTGAAGTGCGTATGTTTGTTATAATAGAGGGACATTTCAATAAAGGAGGATACCGTGATGGATTCATTGACAGAACAACAAATGAAGGACACTTTAAAAGTTATTGAATCATCGATTGTGAATTGTGAAAAAATACAGCCTAAATTAAAGGAGGGTTCTCCTTCATTTTCGCTCTCTAAAAACAGGATTAAGGCTTTATACATCGCCCAGAATCTTCTACTCAATAAAACATGTTCCTATTCAAAGGAGGATCTAGAGCAAGCGATTGCCCAAATTACCTCTATCAAAAATAAGAGTACGTCAGGCCTTAGTCGCGCGAAAGAAGGGAGTTCCACCTATACCCGCTTTTCTAATCTGATTCGCGCGATGAACATCATATTGGCCCATTTAAACGAGGCGATGAAAACAGCAAAAGAAAGTTGCTAGCTAACTTTTTAACTCTTCCTAAATTTCTTAGATTAAAAAAGACGTTTATTCCCCATAAACGTCTTTTATTAAACAACGGATTCCTCTTTCCCAGAACCCGTTGTTTTTTTATAAATCTGAAAAACGAGGACGGATGAGTGCTTGATGCAAGTTCAAGTTTAATCCTTAAACTATCGGCGTCATTTCCTCTCATTTGATCTTCTCGTTAGCGATAGTTCGTTCATCGTCCCTTATTCGTATTGACATTAAATCTATTGGAGGTAGGTGTTTACTAATTCATAACATCGTTCTTTTGTAAGGGTAGCTAATGTGCTATTGTAGACGACGGTCGTTAATGATCCGCCCCCTGCTGCATTTGCTTCATTCTCAGCAGTCTTATCTCGATATTCGATCCAAGCTAGTTGTTTACTCTTTAATTCTTTCATCTCACTTTCTGTAAGTTGAGTTTTTAATAAGCTATATATTTCATTTAGCATGTCATCCCATCTTTTAAGGCGTGTTCCTTCTGCCTCAACGAAGTCGACTGTTGTTCCACTATCATAGAGGTAATCTAAATCACTCATGCCTTCTTCTATAAAGTCTAGTTTATCTAGGTAGTCCTTTTTATAGCTATAGGAGAATTCTTCGTTATTGCTCGATTCACTCTCTACCCCTTCGTCGCTCGGATAATACTTAGCTTGATAATCTTCAATAACATAATGGTTTAATTTATCTGAATAAACGAGCGTGGTCGTGATATTTCCGATTAATTCACTTTCCATTGAAGGACTCCATGTGGATTTGGGTTGCAAATACTGTTCATAAATATGAGTGTCCATAGATGATTCAAATCGATAAACCAGCCCTTCAACTAAAAAGCTATTATCCCCATTATCATATATACGATCAACTTGAGTGACCGTATTGAGCGGATATTCGCTTTCTAATAACGGATGATAATAATTATTATCTTGAAACAGCCATTCATCGTTGCCTTTTTTCTCTAATTCACAATCAAAATATTGACTTATTTTATGGCTAAACTCATCATAATTAAAAACACTATAATAAACGCCATCTATTTCTTTAGATTCTACTTTCACCATGTTTCCTAGATATAACCAAAGGCCGAACTCTAATAGTTGATCATGATTGAGATTTTCTTTATTATACGTTTCAAACCCACTATTACTTAAATGACTCAAATAAACATTTAACTGCTGTAAATCAGAATTCGTTAAATTTTGTGTGATCTCTTTTCTTTCCTTAACTTCCTTAGTTGACTCTTTCAATTCACTTTGCTCCTGTTTGGGATGCCCTAATCTTTCTACGACCTCGTCCCTAAGCCTTTGACATCCCATCAAGGTTAGAAGTAAGCATGCAACTAAAACTTTTTTAACCATCTCTTCGCCTCCCTTTTACATTTCACCTATCGGCATATTCATCCGATAGGAAGAACTTCATCTTAAAGTAAATAGCGCTTGATTCCAGATTTAATGCAGTTCATTGCTTCAATGAGTACTTCTATTTCCTCCCACCCTATCTTTGTATCCATCCTGAGATCCCCCATTTAACTCACAGCTACTTTATTAAACTCATTTATAGTACGATCATTTTCACGCCACATCCCTGTTGAAGCCCGATAAAGCTCCTCCTTGCTCGTCAAATTTTTAAATTTCTCGTTCGAATATGATCATCAGATCACTTCTCATCCTATCCCTACAGTGAGTCGAAACACATGATAATTTTATGTTTTTTGCACCCTCAATATGACTTATGATCATTTTTTCAAAAGAACCCTTTCAAACACGTAAAAAACAATGAATAGCAGTTGTTGAAAAATAAAGGCATGATGAGAAGTCTTCTGCTCGTTTTTAAAATCCTTATAATGGAAATAATAAGGAGACGTTAAGCGTTCTGTGGGCTATTCATCGTAGAATTTTTAGTTCTTCCCATCCCTTTTGGATTTTCATCCTCTCCGTTATTTAGAGAATTATCTAATTTTTATATTTTTAAAAAAGCTTCTCACGCTTTAAAGAAGAAATTTCATGATAACGGAAGTCCTCCTACGCCTGCGACCACGTGATTGATAGCCGTTTGATGCTCTAAACAGCATAAAAAAAAGCGGAATCATTCCGCCTTAATTCTTGTATTGATTTTCATCTCGTGCTCCCATGCACAATGACTTCCCTAAGTTTTCAAATCTCGTCAATATTGAATCATCCTCTATCTCTTTTTCCGAAAAAAACGAATCCAATTCACTTAACAATAACTCGGCTTGTTCTAAATCAAAATCATCTTCATTTCTTTAAACTCATGACTCTTAGTCTCCTCACAGGTGGTGAGTGGTGCCACTTCCTACAACGGTGTTTCTATTTGAACACAAAACCTCCTAGTATGAACGCAAAATTTACTCTTCCTCCCCCAAAAAAGCTTCTTTACTCAGCCGTTAATAATAATTACGCCAATACAATGTCGTGTGGTGATCCTCGATATATTGTATTGAAAATTGGTCCATGGATTGAGAGGCCTCAGACATCTCACGATTTGCGTCTGTAATGGTTTGACGGAGGACATCGTAGTCGTAGTGCAAATTATAAATATGATCGCTATTGTTAATCACTAGCACCTCGACTGTATGCGTATAGCCGGGAAAATCTTTTCTTATCGCCCACTTATTTTTTTCATACTGTAACGTTGCAAGTTCTAAGGATAAGCGTGCGAGGCTATCCTTTTGTTCATCGGTCAGATTTTCCATCGAGTAACGTAAGGTCACATGATCAGTGATGGTTCTATTTTCATGATCAATCCAATAGCTAAAGGAATCGCCTGTATCCTCAACAAAGTCATAAATAACATCAATTTCAGACCCTACTTCTTTTTCGTACCTTTGAATTAACTTTTCGTCCTCAGGCGCATCAGGATCATAAGCGTCAAGCGAAACGATGAAATATACCGACAGCAATGACACGAGGCAAACAAACAAAGCGACAAAAACATACCAGTACTTTTTCATTCCCAATCCCCCTTCTTTTCGATACATTTTATGTCTTTATAAATAAAAATATTGCAATTTCTCTTTAGTTTTTTTATTCGTTTTGGCACATTATCGCCGAACGAGTCGCAATAAAGATGAAAAGAGCATGCATCTGTCGATGTAACATCAGGATTTTTTCATCCTCTCACCCGGGAACAATTATCTAATTTCTTAATAAATCTATAAAAAAGGGCTATGAGGGGCACTCTAGCTCTTTCATCCATTTAACAGGTATTATCACAACTCTGGATTTCTAACAGACTTGTGAGATTCCATGACGATAACACGATTCTCAAGAAGTTGATCTAGACATTCGTTAATAACAATGCCCCCTACATAACTAGTAGGCGTATCATTATGAAAGGCAAAATCCGAATTACCTCTCGTGGTTCCCCTAAGAAACAAGCACAATTAATACTAGGGCAACGCGATACCATTAACTGAGTTTGAATAGGTAAATCATTAGTGTTTTCAATATAGAGTGTTTGAGCATACGAGTGCGCTGTATCAAATAATACTGTCTACCATCCGCCGTTTGGCTCATGCATCGAGATATTTGTATATGCTGCCTAGAACATATTTGAATCATTAACTGTTATCACTACACGGCCATCGACGGTGATACTCAGTGCCCCTGCTCCACTTGCCGATTATAGTTCATGCGGAATTATCATAACCATCATCACTTTTGAAATTTCAATGTCTAGTACCATCATAACTACGCTGCCATTAATCGCTACACTAGCCATTCCATCACCATCATCAACGACTAATGCCTCTTCTTCTATTCGAGCAACAACTAGAGGAAATGTTGCCTCACTAACGACAATTGCGATTTAACAACCATTCCCCAACAGCTAACGCACGCATTCGACAAGATCTATCGGCATCTATCAATGAAAATAACCTTGATAAAAAACCTTCTTTTCAACTGTCACGCAAAGCCTATTCGCTCATAAGATATATTGAATAGTTCATCAAACGAACTATTCATCCCCCTCTGTTAATCTTATTTTTATCAATCTCTTAACTGTTTCTAATCCCCTTGATCCTGCCCCTGTTGGCAACGATGAAGGGGATTTTGGGATGAAGTGCTTTGTTCCACTTCATGATAAAAAAACTAACCTCCTCTGTCTCTTTTTCAAAGAAAAATACAAAAATAGGTTAGTTTGAGTTTTACTGATTATAAAACAAACGTTGTTAGATAAAAATACGGAAATTTAATTTTTAGAGACCTTAATCGTTAAAAATTGGAAAAGTATTGATCCGACGTCCTTTATTATCAGGTCCCGTTTTAAAATAATCTTAATCTTACCTGGTAAATAAAAACTACCCGTCAAACGGGTAGTTTTCTCCAGGGCTATAAGCCCTGATTACCGGCTAGCGTCTCAAGGCGCTAGCTTTCACTTTGTTCAAGCTACTTGCCATTGCCACCTTTGCTCACCCCTAAAGGAGTGTTCGTTCTACTGGCTACCCCTTAAAGGGGTCTTCATATTCTTTTACACTTAATTTATCCATCGCAATATCATGCTTTTCCTGATCCTGAATATATTTCCTTATCGTTGCCTCATTTAGGCCAACCGTACTGACATAATATCCTTCTGCCCAAAAATGCCGATTTCCAAATTTGTATTTCAAATTTGCATGTTTATCAAACATCATCAATGCACTCTTTCCTTTCAAATATCCCATAAAACTAGATACACTCATTTTAGGTGGAATACTTACTAACATATGTACATGATCTGGCATTAAATGCCCTTCAATAATTTCAACTCCTTTATAGGCACAAAGTTGTTTTAAAATATCTCTTATACTTGTTTTATATTGATTATATATTATTTTTCGTCTATACTTAGGAGTAAACACAATATGGTATTTGCACATCCATTTTGTGTGCGATAAACTATTTGTTTGATTCGCCATAAAAATCACCTTCTCTTCTAAAATAGTAGCTTGAACAACTCTATTATAGGAAAAAAGGTGATTTTTTAATGGAGTTATAAACTTTTATTCGCCACCCGCATAGCGGGTGGTTTTATGTTTCACACGCTTTGCGTGTTCAACAGACTAAAGTCTCTAATGTAAAAGAGTGGTGAAAATTTCACCACTCTTTCGTTCGTCAACGATTTAAATGATCCGTCCTTATCTTCATTTCATATTCCAAGCAAGTATCCCAAATAACCCACCTATCGTTAAACATAATACGAACT
This sequence comes from Turicibacter sp. St.80E1, assembly GCF_059728495.1. Taxonomy (NCBI): domain Bacteria; kingdom Bacillati; phylum Bacillota; class Erysipelotrichia; order Erysipelotrichales; family Turicibacteraceae; genus Turicibacter; species Turicibacter sp. St.80E1. The sequence continues at coordinate 1,234,031 of NZ_AP039386.1, forward strand.
AAACCGAGTTATTAAAATCCATCCTTACTGTTTTATTTACCTCGAGAAACCTCTCAATAAATTAACGTTTTTCATCACTATCTTCATCGTCAAAAAACTTATCAGGCATAAAAGCTAATAAAAGAACGAGTAAAAATATAACGACACTCTTTAAAACAGTCGCTTTCCCAAAGCCTATAGAGAAGATGAGTAAGATCATAGTTACAGTCACGATTGATTGACCATATTTTTGGATAAAGTTATGAATACCTTTCAATAAAATTTCTCCCCTCATCGTGCTATAACTAGTTTTATTAGACATAATTAAATCAAAATGAAACTATTTTCAGTCGCATAAAATCCCGCGTCTTCTATCCTCTTAAATATGATTAATAAAAGCTAGCTGGTTTTATCGCTCACAAGCCCAGCCATCTTTATCGCGATCATGCTTCGACTCATACGCCGGATGCCCTTTTGGAACGCCGTCGGGATGAACCTCTCTTAACTTCGTACAATTTTGATACGATTCCCGTTGCCCTGTTGGCTCTTGGTCATAAATTCCATTGGGATTATCATCTTTATATTGAGGGGGCTGCGAATTCGAGGGGTTCGTCTCTGGTGTTAAACGCCCTTGACCTGGCGTGTAAGATCCCGGGCTGAGCGCTATTTCAAACCCATGTCCGGTCGATTGAAAAACGAGATGCCCTTGTTCATCTGTCCGATAAACCAAAATTCCTTTTGAGGCAAATAATTGTAATGTTTCTTCATGTGGATGACCATATTGATTGGGTTGCCCCGTCAAAATAACCGCATATTTCGGCCGAAGCTGATTAATAAAAGAAGAACTTGAACTCGTTTTAGATCCGTGATGGCCCACTTTTAACAATTCGACTGTGCCAACCTCTAACGTCTGCTCAATTTCAGCTTCTGCATCCCCGGTAAACAACGCCCGATCGTCGCCATGTTCGTATAAAACAACTAACGAATTATTATTTTCATTGCTGTGCCCCCCTGACGTATTATACAACGTCAGCGTGGCCTCCCCTAAATGAAAGGTTGCCCCTTCTAGCGGGACACTTGGCTTCAATCCCTTCATCGAAAGTGCCTCAATATACTCCCGATAAACGTTCGTATTCGCATCACCATTTGGAACAAGCGTCGTCTCAACCTCAAAATCCCTTAACACCGTATCAGCTCCCCCAATATGGTCCGCATGGTAATGCGTTAAAATTAAATAAGACAATCGCGTCACACCCTGCTGTCTCAAATAAGCACCCACCGTTGCATCATCATCCGTATCCCCCGTATCAATCATCGCAAATTCGCCGCCATTCTCAATTAAAATAGCATCTGAATTGCCCGTATTGATAAAATGGATTTTCCCCACTTCCGTTGATTGCGTGGGCACCTCCTCAACATCGTCCGGTTCTACTGAATCAGCAACGACCGTATTTTCCTCAAGTACAGGTTCCAAAGCCTCAACCTTCTCGTCAGGCACTGGATCAACCGCATTCTGACATCCGCTCAAAAAGACAAGGAGGCTCACCATAAGCCCACTTACTTTCCATAACTTCCATCGCATTCAAACTCCTCCTATCTCTTCCAATCTTAACCCTTTACTACGACTCGCCTTCCCCCAATCCCATTGGGTTGAAAAAGACGACAAACATCCCCTAGCATTGGGTAACTTCGGGGACGTTCCCGATTGGAACGTTTCCCCTCTGTTATCTCCCTCCTAATTTACTCGCCTTTTTCATAATGACATTTAGCCACCGAATCTCTTCACGTCCAGGAATGACATCGATTGTAACCTCGAGTTCTTGAAGGGTTAAAGATGGGAAGTCATGTAAAACATCCCTCCATTTTTCTTCGGTAAAATCATTAAAGTAGCGTCCATCCCGCTCCCCTTCATAAGTTCCATATTTAAAAGAAACATAAAAATACCCACCCGGTTTTAAAGCGCGTTCCACCCGATAAATCGCATCCTTTAAAACAGGGGTCGGTAAATGAAGTAATGAGGCACACGCCCATACTCCATCATAAATAGCTTCATCGTCTAGCTCTTCAAATCGTTGACAACGAACAGGGTGTCCTAATTGTTCACTCGCTATTTTACATAGTTCAATAGAACCGTCTATGGCAGTCACGCGATACCCTTGGGCTAAAAAGGCTCGACTATCCCGACCAGATCCACATCCCAAATCTAAAATATGAGCGCCCGGTTGAAGATACTTTAAGAAAAAGGCGCGTTTTTGGTCAAATTCTATCGAAAACGTCGTTTCATTATAAAGCGACGCTTGTTGGTTATAATAATCTAACGTTTTGTTCATGTGTTAACGTCTCCTCAATAAAAAAATACGCCCTTAACGTTTAGCTAAGTGACGTTTCGTTCTAAAAAATAAAAAAAGAAACACCGACGGCCATTTCGGTGTTTCACAAGTAAAAAGGATGTATGATGAGGACATACAAAAGTTTTACCTGTAGTCCACGAGATAACGGTCGTGGGTAGAAACTAGTTAACCATATCTTAACAATTATACAGATAAGTATTTTTAACTATTTGGAGTAGGAAATTTTTTATCATTTCCATGGCTTAATCATATCATCCTCATCCCCTAAATGCAAGCCTTTTTATAAAAAATTAAAGAAGATTTTTGTAAGGCGACAAATCTAGACCTTCTTCTACCCTTAATAAGAAGCGAGCGATCAATTCAATCGCTAATTCGACATCTTTTAAGGATCCAACTTCACTTCCAGAATGCATATAACGAATCGGAATTGAAACAAGCGCCAATGGAATTCCATCATTTCGAAGATGAATCGCATCCCCATCGGTCCCCGTTCGACCCGGGGCAGCCTCATACTGCAATGGGATGGACCACTGATCGGCTAATTGTTCTAACGTTTTATTTAATAAAGGATGAATAATCGAGCCATTGGCTAACACAGGGCCGCCCCCTACTCGAATATCTCCGACTTCCTCAGAAAAGGCATCCTCATAATCTGTTGCATACGTCACATCAACGACAATGGCCAGTGTGGGTTTGACATGTTTAGCCGCCCAAATCGCCCCTCGCAACGTCGTCTCCTCCCCGACCGTTGTTGCCGAATAAGTTCCAACCGTCGTGCCCAGTTCCTTCGCACGACGCAGTGCTTCAATCACAATAAAGGCCCCTAACCGATTATCAAGGGCTCGCCCACAAATACAGTCATTCAAGAGTTCACGATAATCCGTATCTACAACGAGGTAGCTTCCCGGTTTCACAAACTGACAAGCCTCCTCCTTCGTGGTCGCTCCGATATCGACAAAAAGGTCATCGGCTTGCAAATAACGATCATCGAGCAACGAAGGTGTCACACCAACCACTCCGTGAACAACCCCTGATTCCGTCAGGACACGCACCTTTTGTCCTAAATAAAGGGGAACGCGAATCCCTCCAACGTTAACTACCCGAAGTTTTCCACTTTCCGTTATTTTAGTTACCATTAACCCAATTTCATCCACATGGCCCGCAAGGAGTACCTTACACGGTGAGCTTGGATTTAATACACTAATCACATTTCCCGTGGCATCACTTAAAAACGTATCTACATGAGGTTTCATGTAGCGAATCACCTTTTTTTGTAATTCATATTCTGCTCCTGATGGAGAGGGTGTTTGAATCATTTCGTATAAAAATTCTCTGTTCATCACTAAGTTCCCCCCTAATCTCCGATTTCAAAGACAACCGTCACCTCATCACTCGCTTCGATCTCCTCAGGATAAAGCTCCATCTTTTCAGTGACATCTTGGACGGCTAAAAGCCGGCCGTGCTCCCCACCTAACCAGGCATTTCCCTGATAATCAATCGAATGAATAGATTGCAGTGAAACGTTTCCTGCTGTCGCGAGGACGCGAGCGGATTCGATCGCTTGCTCCATCGCCGCCTCTAGAAGTAATGAATGAAGACGCTTCCGATCCTTGAGGCGGTACGTTACGTCAAACTCTGGATGCGCCGAACAGTGTTTAAGTGCTAACACCACTTGACTCAGTCGCTCAAGGTCTAAATCAAAGGAAAGATGTTGAACGCACTGTGCGACGTAACCGATGATGACAAACTCATAATCTCCCGCTTCATTTTTCACCTGTTCGCGATCAAGCGAGACATCTAATCGTTGCGTTTTAATTTCCGTCTTTAGAAATCCAATGGTTTCCAAACAGGTCGCCACCCCCTGAATTTGATGCTCCATCTCCGCTAACGTTTGTTCATAGGTTGCGGCCCGTGTGGTTAGGCGAAGTTGAAGGTCAATCCAATCCGGTGGAAGTGAAACCGTCGCCACGCCCCTGACTGTCAATGTTTTTGGCTTCATTTCATTCCTCCTTTTCCTGAAGATGTCTTAAAAAGTCATCCACTGCCCGATTAAATGCCTCAGGCTCCTTCCTCGCAATAAAATGATTCCCACGAATGAACACGAGGGTTGAGCGTGGAATGGCCCGAGCTAATGCCTCTGTATGTGACCGTTTAATCATATCCCGCGTGCCAGCAATCACTAAAACCGGAACCTCAAGCGTTGCCAGTTGCCTAGGTGTTAAACGGGGCTCGTTCACCATCAAACCGAGCATTTCCATGTTTCGTTGGGCCTCCGATGAATAGCGTGAAAAAAAAGCAACAGAGACGATAGCCAACTTCAATCGGAAATTGCACACTACGTTTGACCCCGGTCGCATCGTAATTCCCTCCATTTAAAATTAACGCTCGGACATGAGTGGGGTACCGAAGCGCAAATTTCATCGCCACGTTGGCACCATCAGAAAAGCCTAAAATAATCGCCGACTTGATTTTCCGATGCGCCATCCAATGCTTTAGATCTTCAACAAATTGATCCATCGTAAACGGACAACTTCCCCGTGAGGACTGACCGTGCCCCCGGGTATCAATCGCAAAGACGTGATACGAAGAAGAAAAATAGGCAAGTTGATGCTTAAAATAAGTCCCATCCTCCCCGTTTCCATGAAGTAACAACAAAGGTTCACCTGAACCGGCCTCTTGATCATGTAATAAAAGGTTCATCCCGCTCGCCACCTCCTTAAACAACCCGTTGCTACTATCGTATTCCACTCCTAATTGAGATATGCCCCTTATCCTTCAGTGTGACCCCTGCTTGCTTAAAAAAAGCTGATGCCTTGCATCAGCTAGACCTTAGTTATTGCTTTTTCCAAGGTCGTTTTTTCATATCCCACCCTTTTTCATGCCAATAAGCACAATCGGCCTCCGGCCAGCCCTGACGATGAATCTTGCAGACTAAATAAAAAAAGGCTTTTGTTTTTAATCCCGGTTGAACTTTTTTATCACGCCGTCTAATGGTTTGAGCAAGTTTTTTCATATCTCGTTCAAGGCGTGCTTTCATTTTTTCATCGACGTCTTTCCACGAAGTCGCCCGTACGGCCGCCCCATAACGATAAGTCTTCGCGATTCCCCAAAAATAAGCACTGTCTGCCAAATCTTGATTCGTGCGCTTCATTCCAGCTCCTGCCGCTGTTGAAAGGCAGACGAGTTGTTTTGAAAACATTTTTTCTTCTGGCCGATGAATCATCCAGCGATACGCATAATGATCTAGAAATGATTTCATCGCCCCCGTCACATGGTAGACGTAAACAGGACTTGCTAAGATGATGACATCGGCGGCATCGAGCGCCTCGGTGATTGGTTTAAGTTTTGGTGCATGTGGACATTTTTCCTCGGACGTTAAAAAGCACTGCCCACATCCGATGCACGTCGCATTGAAATCTTTCGGTAAAAAGAATTCCGTCACCTCGGCCTCTAAGTGATCGGCTAATAGGTGTGCGAGATGATACGTCGATCCTTTATGATTTTGTCCATGAATCATCGTCACTTTCATCTTCATTCCCCCTTATTCTCCTCATCGAGCGGTTCCCTTGGAATAATAATCATGCAAATAAGGTAGGCCAAAAATCCTCCGCCATAAAAGAAACAAAACGCCACCCAAAGCAGACGTATAATCGTCGGGTCTACCTCTAAATAGTTTGCGATTCCTCCGCACACCCCATCAACCATATTTCCTTTACGCGTTTTATAAAGTCGCTTCATGCGACCACCCCCCTTTTGATGCCTCCTGTCCCTGCATAGTGGCAGAGATAAAGGTTCGTAACACTGGATGGAGCTCTGTTGCCTTTTTCATGACAAAATCATGTCCCGCTCGTTTTAAAATGATCGTCTGACAACACGGATTTTTCGCCAGTAGGCGAAGGGATTCCTTCATCGCACGGATCTCTTGATCACCGCAGATGGCAAGCATCGGTAATGATAACGTGTCATACTCCAAAAGGTCGGCCAACACGACCGTATGCTGAAAAAACGAGCGATAGACCGCCGGCGTGATGTGTTGAGAATACTTACACATATAGGCGATTTGTTGCTGTGTTAAATGCAAATACGTTCCTTGAAGTCGGATGGCCCATTTTAAATGTAACCATTTTGCCCCTAACGGAGCGACACTCTCATACATCTTTACACGCCAGGCGCTTGGATTCACCCAGGCGCTTAAAAAAATAGCGAACGCGAACCGTTCGGGACACGTCGTCACCAGTAACAACGCCAGTTGGGCACCGAGTGAATGCCCCATCACGCCGATTTTTTCTTTTGATAAATGATCCATTAACGCAATCAGTTCTGCTACCATTTGCTTCGGTTCATATGGAAGATGGGCCGATTCGCCAGCTCCAGATAAATGAGGCACGACTAAATGATAATCATTAAACGCTTCATATTGAGCAGAAAAGGTATCCAAAACGCCAGCGCCATGTAACAACAATAGCGTCGGATTCTCCCGGTTTCCGTATTCATCAAAGACTAACATTTCATCCTCTCCATTCACCACTTTGATTCCATCCAGTTTTGACCCTTTATGTTTAAAAAAAATCTCTCTTGACGACTCATTGTTTCTTTATATTCTATGCTAAAACTCTTCATTTTAGTTGAAAAGACATCGATTTGCTCCTATAAAATTAAAATTCTTACAAAAAAAGTGACCCCTCATCAAGTAAGACCACTTCTTCACAACCGTCTCACATTCCTCAAACGGTTCGTGATCTTTCCAACCTATCGTCTCATTTGACGTAAAAAGAAGAAGATGGCAAGCAGAGCCGCCCCCATCGCATAGGTGGATACTTACCCGAAGAAATCCCCGCCTCTAACCGAGACTCATATCACTGATTAGCCGTTTTAAGCACCGCTTCGAGGACTTCCTCCATGTTCTCAAAAAGGCCAAAAATAGGTTCACTGAACACCCTAGTCGCTCTGCTAATCCTCTTGCTGTCACCGAGCGAATCCCACCTTCTCGTGCGAGATCCAGTGCTGCCCAAATAATCTCATCCTTTGTATATTTAACTTTAGGTGGCACACCAAACACCTTCTTTCTTCATTCATATCATCCTAACGTACTCACCTCTTCATTTTTTAAGAAACAAATGTTACGCAACCCTTGTTACCTAATACTATTAGAGTATTCTCCCATCATTTGTAAACCCAAATAAAATAAAAAACCCTAACTCAGCCTTAGCCCCCCCTATTTTCTTCAAAACACCTTTATTGGAAATAAAAAACGACATCGACTTCACTAGCGACTCGCAACGAATCATGACTCTACGACCCGTGGATAGTCTTTTAAATGCGTCGATGGTATACTTTTCGAGGTTCATCAAACCGCTCATTTAGCAGTAAAAAGGAGGAAACTATTCATGAAAGTTACTGTATTTAACGGTAGCCCTGCAGGTAAGGCGAGCGCTACTCACCTCATCGCCGCGTCTTTTTTAAAAGGAGCAGCCATTGCAGGAGCCGAAATTGAACACGTTTATTTAAAAGATTACAAAATCCTTCAATGTCAAGGATGCTTTGCCTGTTGGTTTAAAACACCAGGACGTTGCGTACTTGCTGACGAAATGGAACATCTATTAAACCTATACCGTGAATCAGATATTATCTGTTTTGCAACCCCGATTTATACGTGGAATATGACCGCCCTTCTCAAAAACTTTATTGATCGACTCATTCCATTAAAAGTCCCACAAATGATGGAAACCAACGGTCACCTCGATATGAAAAATCAAGACTCAACCCCTAAAAAAATCGTCATCCTCTCTAATTCTGGATTTCCAGGAGAAAATAACTTTGATGTCTTACGCGCCTCTGTTGCGTGTGCCGAACCGATTCTTGAAATTTACCGAAACTGTGGAAAATTACTAAAAAGCAAAAATCCAGACGTCCTTCAAAAAGTCAATGTCTGGTTAGAAAGTGTTGAAGCCGCAGGCCAAGAACTCGTGTTACAAAATAACGTCTCTGAAGAAATAAAAACTAATCTACAACAGCCCCTCATGACCATTCCTGAATACATGGACTACCTTGGAATGTAAAAAGATGATCCCCCCGAATCATCTTTTTCTTATCTTTATTTATTCTTACTCGTTTGTAAGGAGATTCCAAACGTTCCACCGACTAATAGTCCTAGGAATATTCCAAGGCATACATTAAAATGAAGCACACTCGCTAAAACAACACTAAGACACATTCCTAAGTACATCCCTTCGACAACAACACCTTCGTCAAGATCCCGTCTTTTTTTTAATTGATGAAGATCAATCATGACACAACTTCCAGTCAGTAAGGCAACATACATCATCCACATTAGCCCACGCATTGTACCCCTTCCTTTCACCAAATAAAATAGAATGTTAGCGTTCTATTATTAGTCTATGCCATTTTTTAATCATTGATACGTGACGAGTCACACATTCAACGACGTTGCATCATCCAATTCTCAAAATTTTCATACTCTGTTTATGACAACAAAAGCGAGGCGGCATACCTCGCTTTTTTATCTCGGTGATTGGATGATGTATTTTTCACACCATACGACGCCGTTTTCTCCCTTTGGATTAGGACGAAGACATTGACCACACGGTTGAAGTCCGCATTTTTGCATCACACGTCCAGAAGCCGGATTTTTAACATCGTGATAAGCCTCTAGTTGGTCAAGACCTATCCGTTCAAACCCAAAAGAAATCATAGCCTTGAAGGCTTCTGTTACGATTCCCTGATTCCAATACGCACGTCCAATACAGTAGCCCGCTTCAGCGCTTGCCGTCTCGTCGTTAACATTCATTAAACTCAAGCTTCCAATCACTTGTCCCGTTTTCTTCAATACGATGGCCCATTGATAGTAGTCCCGATTAGAATAGGATGACACCCACGATTCAAGCACTTGTTTCGTTACTTGTACCGATTCGTGGGTAGGCCATGTTAAAAAGCGTGTCACTTCCTCATCGCTCGCCCAATTTTCAAACATCTGTTGTGCATCCTGTACCTGAAAGGGGCGTAAGACTAACCGCTCGGTCTCCATCTTTCGTGTTCCTACCTGTTGAAGGGTCATGACGCATTCCTCCCTTGATCTAAATTTTTATTATCGTATCATACTTGATTAGAAGATTCAATCAACAACCTGTTTAAACCTACCATCACCCACCGTTTTAAAAAGCACCTGCTCCCCCATGATGGAGTTGACTGCTAAAAATAAAAAAAATAGGATTAAAAAACCGTCCTATTTTTTCCTATCTTCTATTCTAAACCTTTCTGACAGAGCGATTCAAAAATTTTCCCGTTGTTCTCCCTGAATAAAGGCCCCAAGGTCTTCTTCAAAACTATGAAATATCGTACAAGTTTTTAAGGCAATCACCAATGAAATGGCTCCAGCCATCAGACAAACGATAAACTCAATGCCCTGGCATGCTTCAAAAAGGATTCCGTATAGGGCCATGCCAAGCGGTTGCGCGCACATTGAAAGGGTCATGATTAGGGCGACCACCTTTCCAACGAGGTGAGAAGGGGTTTCCTTTTGAACGAAACTCATCATTTGTACCGTACAAATCGTTGAAAACATCATGATAAAAAAGCAGCATCCCGTTAAAACGAAGTAGTTTACAAGTCCTGAGGAGCAAACAAGAAGAAACACACTGAGTGGAAACACGCAACAGACGCAACAAACGAGCATCGTTCCCGCCGTTTGAACGGGGAGTTTTTTGGCAAAAATTCCGGCACAAATCCCACCGACAAGTCCCCCAGCAGCTAGGGCCCCTTCAGCAAATCCATAAAGACTATTCACCGGTAAAGTTCCAAGATCCAATACTTCGGTGATTAAGTAAGGCAGGGCGACCATCACCATGGACGCTAAAAACAAATTAATCCCGCATGTCATGACTAGGACTTTCCCAATGATGGGCTTGTCCTTTTTGATAAAGTGAAAGCTTGTTAACAGATCCTCGCGAACCGTCTTCCACAACCCCATTCTAGAGTCCTGTCGTTCAAATGGAATGTTGATAAAAACTTCCATGATAGCGGATATCACAAAACAGGCCATGCACATCCATAAAATAAGTTTTAATCCGTAGACACTGTACAAAATCCCCCCAACGACAGGTCCGACTAACGATGAAAAAAAGCTAATCGTATTGATGATTGCATTGGCAACCATCACCTCATCTTCATGAACAAGCGCGGGGATACTCGCCTGTACGGATGGTTGGTAAGCCCCGGCGATTCCATATAATATCATCAACGTAAGAGCAATCAAAACGACAGGATTCCATACATCGACGATTCCTAAAAAAAGGACGAGAAGGAGCGCCGTCGCAAAATCTAACAAAACCATAATATTGCGCTTATTCACACGGTCCGCCACGATTCCACCAATAGGTGATAATAAAATAGCCGGAATAAACGCACAAGCTGTCACCGTCCCGTAAACTGCCGAAGAGCCCGTTAAGTTTAGTAAATACAATGGCAAAGCAAACCTTAACGCCGCATTCCCAAATAACGAAATGATTTGTCCGATGACCACTAACATAAAATCTTTCGAAACTAACGTTGATTTCATCACCCATTCCCCCCTGATGTACAAGATTAAGCGTCCATCCTTCATCAAAAAATTCGTTCGATAAAAAGTATTCTTAAAAAAAGCCGAATCACGACATTGAACGAACACAAAATCTTCCATAAAATACGCATTCTCTTTATACCTATGTCAGATTTTAGCAACCTATACCCATCTTTTTAAAAAAATGCCGTTTCAAAACAAAAAAAGAACCTTCCCGTAAGAAGGCTCTATCCACTCTATGATTTGTTAGCTAACTTTTTAACATCGTTTATAACTAACCCCGTCATTTCTGAAATAACCTCGATCGCCATTCCCTAGCAGTTGAGGATATGTACGGGCTATGCCTCGTACGCCAGGGGACCCATTCCCTAGCAGTTGAGGATATGTACGGGCTATGCCTCGTACGCCAGGGGACCCATTCCCTAGCAGTTGAGGATATGTACGGGCTATGCCTCGTACGCCAGGGGACCCATTCCCTAGCAGTTGAGGATATGTACGGGCTATGCCTCGTACGCCAGGGGACCCATTCCCTAGCAGTTGAGGATATGTACGGGCTATGCCTCGTACGCCAGGGGACCCATTCCCTAGCAGTTGAGGATATGTACGGGCTATGCCTCGTACGCCAGGGGACCCATTCCCTAGCAGTTGAGGATATGTACGGGCTATGCCTCGTACGCCAGGGGACCACTCCCTACCAGTGGGGGATAGCCACGATGCCAATCAAAGATTGTCCCACGTGGCGCAGGGAACCCAGGTAGCACATCATGAGGAGGTCTTCTTTTCTTTCTTGGAGGGTGATAAATCCGAGTTTTTGGTAGAGGTGGATGGCGACGGTATTTTCTTTTGAGACGGAAAGGGAGACGCCGGTATATCCCTTTTTCGCCAGTAGATCGAGCATGGCTTGTAGTAGTTGATGACCAATTCCTTGATGGCGATATGGCTTTAAAACGGACATGGCGAGGGAAGGCGTTTGGTTATCAATGTGGCCATAATCCTCCATTATTCGTACCCATATGGCGCCAACTACTTCGCCATTTAAGACATAACAGAGGGCCTCGTCGTCACTAGATTCACCAAATTTATCAACATAAAGTGACAGTTCTGGCTCATAAACAATGGCGCGATCTGGAGGGACATCTCCCTCTTTAATAAAAATGGCCTCATATAAAAAGTCGGTTAATAGCCCGTATTCATCTGTTTGCACTTTTCTTATCATTCACTGAACCTCCCTTATTATTATTTTAAAAATCTCATCCCGTGGACGATAAAAGGACACTCCCCAATAAGTGTCCTTTTTCATTTATGCTTCTTGTGCTTGCATATCTACGAGTTCATCAACAAGATCACGACATAACTTCAAAATATGTGCAAGTTCCTTTTTATTCATTCGAATCCCCTGTTCATTTAAGTTTTCAAAGATATACGATTGAATAAATGCTGACTTTTCTTCCATTGAAAGTCCTTGTGTTAACTGATAAAACTCATCCTCATTAAAGGTAGCCACTAATCGGTCAAGAAGACCATTTAATGATTCATGAATCGAGTCTCCTTCAACTAAAGAAAGTGTCATTGGTGTCTTGGATACTTTAATTTCTGATAATAACAAATGAATCCCCCCTCGTTTCATCCTGATGCAAATCATTGATGTTATTTTTTCATTTGCATCCCTTCTATATATATGTTCTTTTTTACGGTGACATACACATCTCTCATAAAATAACCGAATAAGTCATTCTCCGATGTTGTCAATCCTCTTTCCTCTCACGATATTCATCAAAATTAGTCAACGGGTTAAGAGGACGGTGGGGCTCATCCTTAACGCATCATGAGCCCCACCCCCATTCTAGTGAAATAATTGAATAAGCTTCTCCCAAAATGAAGTCTGTTTCTCTTCTTTCACAACGGCTTGTTCTTGCTTTTCTTTCAATAAGGATTCTCCCTTGATGACAAATTGAACAGATTCAACATGGGTATTTTTATCCGATACGAATGAAGCAATGTCTTCGCTCCCCCCCCCCGTGATTTCTTCAAGCAGCGCATCAATCTGACGAGTGATTTCTTGATCCATTCCCGACGTTTCATTTTTTAAGGTTTCGGTTCCGGCTTTTAACGTGTGCGTTCCATTATTTAATTGACTAATTCCCACTAAAAGCTTGGCGACACCTTCATCTAATTCACCTGCACCATTTCGTAACGATCCAGTCCCTTCATACAGCGAGGTGATGCCATTTAATAATGCTTCAGTTCCCTGATAAAGTGTTTGACCTCCTGTTGCTAGGTCACTACTTCCTTGAACAAGTTGACCCGCTGCCTTCACAAGCTGGTCATAGTTGGCCAATAGTTGAGCAACCCCATCCGTATAAGCTAATATCCCTGAATCTAACGATTCGTAAGAAGAAACGAGTGTATCAATTGCCGTGGATAGTTCTGTCAACTGATAGGCCATGCCACCTAAAAGTTGAACAAGTTCGTTGATTTTTGTATCAAATGTCTGATAGCTTGTCTGTAAGGTTCTTGCCCCTTCAACCCATTGACTCACGGCGCCATTTAGCGTTAAAAAATAAGTTTTCGTTCCCTCAAAGGCCGCAGAATTTGCACGTAATAAACTCGCGACTTGAGTGAGCTGTCCAATTTGAGATTCGAGAGCACTTGTATCCATTCCGGCTTCTTGTAACGTCCCTAGTTGGGCTGTTAACGCACCCACGAGTCCCTCTACCTGATTGGCAACTTCCATGTTATTTTGCCCAAGTGCTTGAATATCAAGACCATTTTGCCCCATCGCTTGAACGAAACTCTCATAACTAACCGATTGTGCTAACGTATTAGCCCCGGTAACTAGCGTATCAATTCCTGTTTGTATCTCTCCCGATGCGTTGCTTAATGCACTCAAATCATCCGTTGTCACAGAGACTTGGTCAAGTGCCTGTTGAATCTGGGCTAGGGCTGACTTTATTTCAGAAGATCCTTCAGTTAAAGATGATGACTGGTTATTTAATGTAGTTAAAGCTTCCGAAACAGAGAGAATCCCTTGATTTAAAGATTCAAGGCCCTCATTTAACGTTGTCGCTCCATTGCTCATCGTTTGGGCGCCCCCTTTTAATGACGTTCCCCCATCTTTTAGCGTGGCGGCCCCATTTTCTAAGGTATGGGCTCCTTCCTCAAGGGCCGAAACCCCTGATTCTAATCCACCCGTTGCCCCGCTTTTTAAATCACTTGATCCCTCAACTAATTGTGAAGCTCCATCATCAAGTTGCTCAATCGCTTCCGTTAACTGCGTCACCTTATTTAATAACTCCTCATCCTCCACTTCAATATTTAAATTTAAAGGGACACCATTAATTGCCATTGCCTCCATTTCAAAATCCTCGACCGATGCCGTTATCTTAAATTCGGCCCCTTTACCAGGCAGTAGCGTATAAGTTAACTGTTTATTATGACCAACATTCGCTATGGTTGCCCCTTCAGCCACCAGATTTTCACAGCGATTCGTATCTAATAAAAAGGTCGCCTGTAACGCGTATTGATCAAAGAAATTCGACGCCTGTGACTCATTTTCCTTAATAGAAACGTGAATCTCTAACTCCCCACTTTTTCCAATTACCTGATTCGCCTCGTACTCTTTTCCATTTAAAAAATAACGAACTTCAATCTTCCATGGAATTTCCTTTGTCTCAAGTTGCCCCTCATAATATAACCGTTCCTTAGAGGCGTTTATGGTCACCTCATCCGCTTTATAGTGAATCTTTTGAGTCCCTGTCATATTACGAACGGTTTTATACCGTCCATAATCATAAATTTTTCCGGTTTCCGACGGATTAAAAATATTCACCACATAAATATCGTCCACCGATCCATCCCCATTTAAATTCACATAAACAACCTCTTCTTTATTCGTATTTTCCTCGTAGGCTAACACTGGAGACAGCATAGGTACAGACACACAAGCTACCAGTGACATTCCCACTATTTTTTTTCGATGATTCATGCGAGCGCCTCCTCAACTTCTTCCCCTTCTTTTTCTGTTAAAAAGACAGGATTAGATTTAATAATAAAATGATCAAATAGATAAAGAATTCCCGGTAAAACAAAGAGCACAATAATGAGTGAAAAAATAGCCCCTCGTCCGATAAAAAGACCTAATTGGCCAAGGAGTTGATTACTTGAAATATATCCCATCAATAACCCGACCACTGTTAACGTACTACCTGATGTTAAAATCGAGACCGTTACATCCATTATCGTTTGAATGACGGCTTCTTTTTTAGACCCTTGCATCCGATTTTCTCGATACCGATCCGTCATTAAAATTGCATAATCAACGGTTGCGCCTAATTGAATAGAACTAATAATTAAATAAGCGATATAAAAAATCGGTGTGTCTGAAAAATAAGGAATTGCTAAATTCAACCAGATGGCAGTTTCGATACTAAAAACTAAGAAAATAGGAAGTAACACCGATTTTAATGAAAACACTAGAACAATGAACACGGCTAAAATTGCCACTAAATTCACCTTCGTCATATCTGTGCTAATTGTCTTCATTAAATCATAGGTGCTCACCCCTTCCCCGGCTAGATAATAATCATCAGGATAATACTGGTTGGCAATATGGCGAATCGTCTCCACAACCGAAAACGTTTCTTCACCTTCATAGGGCACATTGACAGAAAGTACCATGCGACTATAATTTTCAGACATCAATTTGGCTCGCGTCGTCTCATCTAAATAGCTCAATGGAATTTCTGCTCCCGCTAAATCAACATACGAGATGATACTTTTCACTTGAGGTAATTCATTCAATGCCTGAGACAGCTTTGTTTCAGTTGCTAAATCTCCTTGGGGCAGAAGCAACACGTAGGTATCATTTTGCCCAAACCTTTTTTCAATCGCTAAGGTATCCGCTCCTAACTGTGTCGTTTCATTAAAAATGTGTGACGCCCCGTAATAGTAGTCATTGGCATTTGAGGCTAAATAAGAGGGAACAATGACTAAAGCAAAGAGGATAACAAGTGGCATCGATAGCCGACTCACCCATTTTCCAAGCGATTGGAGTTTTGGAACAAATGGACGATGTTTCGTGCGATCGATTTGACGGTAAACAAGTAAAATAAGGGCCGGCATAAACGTAAACACGATGATTAAACTAATGGCTACCCCCTTCGCTAAAGCAAGGCCAAGGTCTGGCCCCAACCTAAACTGCATGAGAACGAGTGCTAAAAACCCAATCACGGTCGTTAATCCACTCGATAAAATAGACAGGGTTGATTTTCCCAATGCCTCAACCATGGCCGACTTCACATCGCTATTTGTTTGACGACACTCCTCAAATCGGTGTAATAAAAAGACGGAGTAATCCAACGACACCGCTAACTGCAAAATACTTCCGGCGGCATTGGTCACAAACGAAATCTCACCAAACATCAGATTTGTTCCTTTATTAATAGCAATCGCCACCCCGAGCCCAACTAAGACAATGATAGGCTCTACCCACGAGGTGGTCGTCAAAACAAGGACCACTAAGACAAATAACACGGCAAACACGGAAATTAATTGAACTTCAGACACTGTAGCTGTTGTAGAAATCGCCGTTGAGACAGCACTTCCGCTCATTGCCTGATCCTCTCCAATCAGCTCACGTAAATTTTGAACCGCCTCAATACGCATATCTTCTTTAATCGTTACAGTAAATAAGGCTGTGTTGTCTTGGTAATAAGTTTGAACCTGCTCCTGATCAAGGGTAGCTAACGGCTGTAAAATATTAACGGCGTCATCTAACCAGGTGACCGCTTCCACCCCTTCTACACGAGCTAACTTTTCCTTGTACTCCAACGCCTCAGCAATCGTTACATTTGAAATCATAACGCGCGCATTAGGAATTCCTCCTTCAAACTCTTCCTCCATCACCTCTAAGGCACGACTTGATGGACTATGAGATGGGAGATAATCCGCAATATCATAATTGACTGCCACACGTTGTCCGACCCACAAACAAAGGAGGGCACTGAAAGTAAACAAGACCACTAAACATTTTTTATACTGGACAATTTTTTCATAAAACCTTTTCATCTTCTCCCCTCTCTTTCTAAACTAAGGACGAAATTTCTTTAATCAGTTGCCACCGTCTAATCATAAACAGCGCTTCATGCCTTTATTCACCCTTTTTCAACTTGAAAGACATCTTTCTGTGAAATTCCCGTCATTTAAAGACCCTTCATAAATTCCCCACAAATTCGTTAGATTGACCATTGCCAAATGAAAGGAAGCCTTCTAAAATACCTGTAAGGAGGCCGCCAATGAACCAAGAAAAACATTCATTTATGACGAAAAGGGCGCTCGCAAATGCGCTAAAGGAAACGATGAAAGACAAACCTTTTAATAAAATTACTATCAGTGAACTCATTAAAATTTGTCACGTCAATCGAAAAACTTTTTACTATCATTTCAATGATATTTATCACCTTTTAAAGTGGCTTTTTGAACAAGAAGCCATCGATATCCTTCATCAGTTTGATTTAATTGCCGAATATGAAGAAGCGATCACTTTTATGATTCATTACATCGATGAAAATGAGGCGATGCTCATAGGGGCCTATGACTCTTTAGGTCATACTGCCTTAAAGAAAATCTTTTACGACGATTTTTATGCTGTTGTCACCTCTATTATTGAACATGGAGAAAACGTTACCCATCAGCGTTTAGAATTAGGCTACAAAGATTTTTTAACCCATTTTTATACAGATGCTATCGTTTCCACCTGGGTTGATTTAATCAAAAACAAGGAAAAGCGAAAAGAACATCAATTGACCTCTTATTTGGCAATGACCATCAAATATTCGCTAGTTGGTGTTTTAGCTGCCAGCAGTAACACACCTTTAACCCACCCCAACCTCAAAAAACCTAGTGAATAAATCACTAGGTTTTTCTTTCGATAAGTTTCCATTTTTTACTTCCTGTACAAGCCACTCCAAAGGCCCATCGTTAAAAAAATCCTTATCCTTTCACCCATCAATTAACCTCATGAACTCCTAAGCCTCTCTCTTTAATCTCCGCATTTCTTCCCCTACTTTTTAATGTGCTTAACTTGTGAGACCTTATGGTTCAACATCTTTATTAACGAACGTTAGGATCCTTCGGCATAACCCACCGTGATGTTACGCCTACTCTTCAATAAATTTATGTCGATAAACCCGAACCACAATTCCGTAAAAGAGGAAATATAAGACGAGAAATAAGGCACTGTATTTCAAGGATAATGTTAAAATACTAATCGCTGTCTGCGACTCAATATAAAACACTCCAAGCCACATCATCGAAAGAGCGATTGAAAAAGGAGCCCACAAGAGCCAACGAACTTTTCGCCCGATTGTTTGGTACATCTCTTGTCTTGAAAACCCTAATTTATATAGGGCGTGATATTTTTGTTGCTCGCGATCTAACGAGGTATAAAGTCTAAAATAAATGAGGCTCACAGAGGCCACTAAAAAGATAATACTGATTGAGACCCCAACGAAAAGGCATAGTTTTTTCGTTAACAATTCTGATTCGTAATAACGCCCTAACGTACTAAAAGAATAGCTATAATCCCAATCTATTTCGTCCTGTGCTAGCTCTTTTTCTAATTCGTCTGCTACCTTTAAATGATTCAGCCACTGTTTGTCCTGGTAGGCTGTATACGATTCAATCGACAGATTGTCTGCCGCTTGATCTTTCAGTTGTTGCCAAAGGGGATCATCAATCACATAAATATAACGATAGGCACCTGTTTGACTCACCATTTGTTCTACTTTTTGAACCTCTAAATCGCCCGTTAAAAATTCGTTCAATTGTTCCTTTGCCTCCGGCAATAATGAAAGATTTTTTAACTTCATATTCTTATCCCCGGGTAATATAAGCACACGTTGCGACGCTAACTCCATCGGAGGGGTTCCTTTTGCGATAAGAATTTGATTAAAATCACTTGCTTTTAAAAATCCATAGCCATATTCCTTTCTTAAGATCTCATACGAAATTTTTTCCACTCCTTCCATTGATAATAATTGATCATCTAAACGTTTGATATCCGTTAAGGCATGTGTATTTTCCGGACGTTCAATATAGATATACGGAAATGGCATAATTGATGTTACCGATTTAAGCACATTACGTTCCATAGAACCGAGCGCGCAAATCGTTAAGAAGGCAACCGTTAATAGTAGCGTATTTAGCGAGAGCATCGTTGTATTTTCCTTCAACGAAGTAGAAACCTCAGATGTGGCGAATAGATTAATTCCCTTTAAATAATCCTTTGAACTTTTCTTTACGTTCACATAAATGGCTCCTAGTTGCGGAGTTAACAGAAAAATAAATCCCACACCACACGCTCCAAGAAGCGGAGTCCACATTTCCCCAAAACGACTTCCAATACTTGGGGTTAATAAACTAATTAAACCACCTAACACCAAACCAGATAAAATTATTTTTAGTAAAGACAACTGGATTCGTTGCGCGTAAGAGCGATCGCTTTTCAAAAAGTAAAGAATCTTTTGATGCGACACAAAGCGAGGCGTTAGCCATCCAATGATTAAAAACAATCCGAAAAATAACACGGTTGTTAAAAGAACTGGAACAATCGGAACGTAAAGTTGGAAATCCCCCATTCCAAATAAATTGCTAACTAGTTTAAAGAATAGACCCGAAAAAAGAATCCCCCCTATTAATCCAAGAGCAATAGCAACAAGTCCAATTAAAACATTTTCCCAAAATAGCATTTTTTTCATTTGTTTTGGGGACATTCCTAAAATGATATATGTCCCGAGTTGTTTTCCACGAGACATTAAAAATGCCCAGGAAGAGTAGCCAATAAATAAGAAGGAAAATCCATAAATAATAAAATTTCCGGCCCCCAATGCAATAGATAATGTTGATCCATTCTCAATAACCGTTAGATTAGGATGCATCGCTGCCGCGCTAAAAAGATAGAACAACAAAATGGTCACCGTACTGCTCAGCAAATAAGCCAAATAAGTCCTTTGACTGCGCTTAATATTTTTATAGGCGATTTGCATTAACGTCACCGTGATCACCTCCTAAAAAGGTTAACATATCAAGAATACGTTGGTAAAACTCAGATTCATGATCCCCTGCTACGATTTCCTGGTAAATCCGACCATCCTTAATAAATAAGACGCGATGACACATACTTGCCACATAGGCATCATGCGTAACCATTAAAATCGTGCTATCCATCTCTTTATTTAAAGTTTTCAACAGGTTCATGACATCCTTTTTCGCCTTAGAATCTAAGTTTCCTGTTGGTTCATCAGCTAAAATTAATGAGGGCTGATACGCAACAGCACGTGCAATAGCAACACGCTGTGCCTGACCACCTGATATTTCAAAGGTCCGTTTAGGTAAGAGGGCTTCAATCCCTAAATATCTCGCCACCTCGCGTGTCCGTTTAGTTATTTCGTTAGCAGGAACGCCTTCAAGTGATAACGGTAACATGATGTTTTCCTCCACCGTTAACGTATGAATTAAGTTAAAATCCTGAAAAATAAAGCCGAGCTCACGTCTTCGAAATGAAGCTAACTCCTCTTTCACCATCTGATGTGGATTTTTCCCATCTATTAATACGCTTCCCCCTGTAGGCGAATCAATCGTTGAAATAACTTGCAACAATGTCGATTTTCCACTTCCACTCGGTCCCATAATGGCGACAAACTCGCCCTTTTTCAATTTAAAATTTATATCCTTTAACGCTTGATAGGGAACTTTTCCCTCATAAACCTTCTGTAACTGATTAACACTTAAAACGATAGTCATTAGTTATTTCTCCTTACGTCTAGCCCTATTTTACTAGCATTCCACTCCCTTAACCATTTATACACATGAAAAAAAGGTGACAACACTGTCACCTTTTTTATCGTCTCCACATCAATAACTACCCTCTAGATGAATGAGTTTTTCGTAAAATTCCTCTTCTCATTTAAATATTTTTTAAATTAAATAGAAAAGCTCATCTATCAAACCCTACTTCACTAGCTGCCACATATGCCAAAATCATTCAACGTTAAATCTAGACCACAGCATATGCTTTTAAACTCTTAAAATAATAAATCCTCTGTATCCTCAAGATGTTCTTCGATGTAAACCCGCGAAGGAATGAGCAAGTGTTGGCCGATTTCCCCTTTAATATGTTTACTTTTCATGTAGGAACAACCTTTTTTAAAGCTCGATGGAACTAAACTTAATGAATAAATATTTTCAAAACGACTATAAATGGAATCTCCACCAAGTCCGGATAAGCAAATCAATTGGGTATTATTTTTTTTTGCCAATTCGATAAGGGGCTTAAGCAAATGGGCAGCATTCGTTTGCGCAAAAGGATTATCCATTAGTAAGACTTTTCCCTCTTCACAACTTGAAAAAATATCGGTTTCATCCTTTCTCATAAAAGACAGTAAACTTGTTAAAATCACAAACGCGGATAGGAAGCCTTCCCCTCCGGAATTTTTAGCCACTTGTTCCCAAGTAATCGGATATTCCCGCTGCTCTTCAATTTTAAATAAGCGAATTCTAATATTAGCCGTTCCAACGATTGTATCGTATAAGAGGGTCGTTTTCAAATGCGTTCCAATAAACTCCTCAACCGGCGTGTTTTCTTCCATTAATGTTAGACAATGTTCCGTCACCGAATGAACGAACTCGTTCATCCGTCGATAATAAAGACGCTCATTTTCTTCCCATTTTGGAATTTCAATTTCTAACATTTTAACACGCTTACCGCGAATAGGAATACTTGAATTTCGATCGATGAGCTTTAATTGTTGGTTAACTTCTTCGACATAATCAAGTAATAATTGAATGACTGTCTCCTTCTCTTGCTCAATCATCTGAATATTAACCGCTAATTGACCCATTAGATTTTCAAGCACCTCATTTTTCAGTTCATACTGTTCCATAAACACGCGAGGATTATATTTATATTTATCAAAATGCGAAAGAATCTTTAAGAAAAATTCATCTTCAACTAAACTCAGACGATTTAATCGATGAAACTCATCACTAACCTGACGTTCAACCTTTCCACGACTTTCTTTTTCTGTCCGGTAATCACGGATGAGCAATTTTCGCTTTAATTCCCAATCCCTTTCTTCATATAGTCGGTAAGAGGTGTCCATTACTAACGCTTGACTCAACGGTTGCTGATAGTCAGATAAACTAGATTTTTCACGTTCGTAAATTTCCACTTTCTTCTCAAGATCCTTGACCTTTTGTTCCATCGACGCTACTTGTTTGTTATTGACAACTAATAACCGCTCAAAATCACGCACGATGACTTGTGATTTATCCAAAATCTCTGTCTCACCTAATTCACGTTTTAATCGACTGTACTCTCCCTCTTTTTTTGTTTCAATTTTTCCTTTAAGGATATCCAACGCATGAATAACTTGCTTTTGCTCTTCATACTGTTGCTTTAATCGGCTTAATTCATGTAAATTTTCTTCTTCTAACAAACAATCATAGGTTACAAAACGATAGTCTGCATCTAATAACTCATAGCGTTTAGTTAATGTATCTAACTCACTTTCAGCAGCTTTAAAGCGCGCATTCGCCCGAGATAACTCATCCTGAGTTTGCTTAAATGCGCCCTCCATTTGTTTTTCAATCGCATCGTATTCGGATAATAAATCTTCTACATCCTTTTGAATGAGGGTTCCTTCTTCATAGATAACAAATCGTGTAAAAGACTCGTTTGTTTTCTCTAAATCATAATGTAATTTTTGCTCGCTCGATTTTAACCGGTCAATCGATTGATGAAGATCTTGTTGAAGGTCCGCCAAAGCTTCTAATTCTTCAACTAATCGTTCTTGATTCTCCTTCGCCTCTAAATACAATCGATGATTTTTTAAATAGTCCTCATAGCTTTTTAAAAACAAACTAAAGTCTTTCTCTTTCATCTCTAACTTAGAAACTTTATCCTTTAGCCTCCTTAGATTTTTTTGAAGCGATTCAGATGTTGCATTTAGTCGCTCTTTTTCCTGTTGTAACTCAATAATTTGTTGATGTAATCTTTCTTGAGACTCCACGGCCTCTTTCACTTGCCGTTTCGCCTTTTGATAACTGTCTTTCGATAACTGTTGGTAACTTAAAGTTGCTAATTGGTTGTCATAATGATTCAGGGTCTCGCGACTTCTGTCACACTTTTGCATGAGTTCTTCAATGGAATGATCTTTTACAAGCAGTAATTGTGCTAGGCGTTGCTCGTCTAATAATTCTTCATTAAACCAGACATAAAATGGAAAAGTATCTAACTGACAGTAACCTGATGCGTGAACAAAGACCGGTGTTGATTCTAATGATTCACGTAATAAAAGCGGAATAGGAAATGAAGTGCTCACTTCAAGGGATAATTCCTTTAATTGTTTCATCTGTGATTCATTTAAAATGAGACTATACGGTAAAAAAGGGTTTTTTCTAATCAACGCTTGATTGACTTCCATCGTATTTCCGTTTCGTTTTAACCACTCGATTCCTCGAATCGGTTGAATCCCAACGTCTTTTAATCGCTGTGATAATTCTTCTGGTAATTCTTCCACATCCCCTGCTTGTAATTGTCGTTTTTCTTGCTTTAAACGATCTATTTCACGTTCATAAGAACGTAATCCTTCTTCAATCACTTGACGCTTTTGGCGGAAGGCCTCAATCATTCCATCTTTATCAAATACGTTATCTTCAGGCCATTCAATATAGCGTCCTATGTTATGGCGAATTCTAAGTTCTTCCTCTAACCTCTGCATTTTTTCGTGGCTCGTTTGGACACTAGCTTTCACCAATCCTAACGATTCTTTTAAATCCTCTAAATCTCGACTAACCTGATGGTGTTGTTCCTTAAGTTTAAGCTCTTCCTCTAACAGTTTTTTGTTTTGCTTTTTCGCCTCGTCTAATTCCTTTGTAATCTGTTCAACCTTTGTCTCGAGCCAGCCGTTTAAATAAAATCCCTCTAGATTTCTTTCAAACGGTTCTAAGTAGCGAGTCGATAATCGCTTTTCTTCTTGTTCAAATTGAGAAAGCATCGCCTCTAATCGGCCGATTGTTTGCGAAAGGGTTTGCCGCTCCTCTTGTTTTAATTGGATCTCTCGCTGCGCACGTAATCGTTCCTGTTCTTTATCTTTTAAATCCCAGCCAATTTTTTCAACTTCTTTAGTTTTTCGCTCCAGTTCCTCCTCATACACGACACTTAAACTATAACCCAAATCCTGTAGGCGTGGAAGCAACTCTTGTTCACTTTTTTTCGCCACCTCTAACGCCGACTCTGCGCGCTGAACGTCCTCTGAAGCTCGAACATACGTCTGATAGCTTCGAGCAGCCTCATAAATATACGCCTGCTTTTGTATTTTTCCTTCTTGCGCTTTTAACTGCTCTAATTGTTGAATTTGTCGCTTTTGTTCCTTTCCTAATTCCACTAACTCATCCATCAACCCATGAATGATTAATGACCTTTGTTCATATAGAAGTTGATGTGTTTGTAATTTAAACTCGGTTAACTGACTTTCTGCCTCCTCTTTGAATTGAAGCGTTTCTTTCCTTAATAGTTCTAAAATCTCATATAGCTTTGCTAACTCCTCTTGATACTTAAGCATCGTCGATTCATGACTTAACAGTTGCTCCTCAAGTGTCAGTACCGTCTCCATCTCTTGACGAAACAGTAAAATTCCTTCTTGGCGTTTAAAATTCTCTTCATTCTTTTTATACTGATTCACATACTTTGTCATTAACTCTTCAAAAGCCTTCACCCGATTTTGATGCTGATTCAATTTATCTTTAACTGCTTTTAAAAACCACGTTTCAATAAGCCCTTTCTCATCCTTCGCATCTTTAAACAACTCTGAAAGTCCAGACTCCTTTAAGTTAACCTTCTTAATAATGGTCTCCCATTCCTTTGAATAAATTTGATACTCCCGTAGCTTAGAAAAATACTCCCGGCTTCTCGCCGGTTGGTACATGTCATAGTAATAAAAGTTTAATTGTTTATTTTGTTTACACGACTCGAATAATTGGCGGCACACATGAAACCCTTTTAAAGACTTCTTATTTCCTTCTTGAATAAGAATGGGAATGTGTTTAATATCGTATTCATTTTCACTCTCATACTCGTAAATAAAGTTAATCATTTCAAGTTCAGGACTATTCTCCTCATCTTTTATCTCTTGATTTTTCCGTACCATCATTCCAGTTAAAACATAACCTGCCCCCTGATCAAGGCACCACTCGACCATAATAAACGTCGGTTGATTCGTCGTAAAATAACTTTCAAACTTCCGATCTCCCGCATGACGATATCCTTTACGAACAAAAAGGGCGGTTATCATTTGAATAAAAACGGACTTTCCTCCCCCATTTCGTAAAGAAAATAACGTATTTTCAGTCGCCAAATCAAAGCACTCATCATCAATCCGAAAGGCCTGATGATTATAATTTAAATTAACAATCCGAATTCGATTAATGCGGCTCATCTGAAACCTCCTTTAAAATCTGTTGAACCCGCTTAAAATTATTTTGACTTAAAAGATAATAATCCATTAATTGATCTAATTTTTTCGTTGTCCAAATCATTTCATCTTCTTCAATATAATCAATGAGTTGCTGATCTTGTAAAAACTTTAAAATTCCAGACAAAAACCCTTCTTTTGTGGTTTTTTGCCGATTCATTCGATCACTACTTCGAAGTGACTCAAAAGCTTCTAGCATATTTTGATAAGCAATTCCTAATTGTTGTTGCTCCTGTTCATCGTAATAACTAGCCCCTTCTTTCAAACGTTCAGAAATAATATTTTGCAACTCACCGGCACGAATGAAATCGCGGCTTTTCGCACTTTGTCCTTGTCCGTCATAAAATTCAACTAATAACGTTAAAATAATAAATTGTGATAAATAATAATCTTTATCCGTTGCCTGAGATTTACATAACAGCTTTTTCAATTCTACCTTAGAAAAACCTAAAAATTCATTTTCTTCCTCGGGAATTAAATAAATACTACTCCCATAACGTTGGATGAGACAACTGGCAATTTCACCTTGACCTTTAACCAGTTCAATGACCGCCTCATTTGCCGTATAAGCATAATAAAGTTCCTTCTCCTTCTGTTCATTTAACTCTCGATGTTTTAGTAAATAATAAAAAATCTGTTGGCTTAGCCGTATCTCTTCACGCGTATAATCCATCTAGCTCACCTCGAATCGAATATTAGAACATTGAATGCTCTTTTTCCACCCGTTTTCGTCTACGACCTCTTCAAATCTAACGACTTCATTCTCTTTTGTTCGCATCACTTCTATTTTTTGAATCTGCTGATTAATAAAAGATTCTTCTAACACATCAAGTAAACACCGATTGAGTTGAAATTCCAACGTTTGTTCAAATGTCCGCTCAAGTTGTTCTCTTTTTAATTGTTCGATATCGATTTCTTTTGCTTGCAATAATTCAATCACAATTTCTTTAAAGATTTCAACCGTCGGAATTAACACCTGGATATCTTGTGGTGTTAACTGTTCTTTTAACTCATTCAACTCAAGGCTTCCTGATTTAATCACAAAACTTAAAATTAGACATAGACTCTCTTTATAACGAATCAGTCGTTGCCTTTTTTGCTCATCCATAAATTCCTCGAATGACTCCTCTTCAAATGTTTCAAAAAACTCTTCTTCCTTTTTCCTTTTATAAAGGGGGCGCTGAGGGGCAAAACTTTTCGTTAAATCGTATGTTTTATGAAGGGGGCGCATCCAGAGTGGTCTTAAAAAATCGTCCATCGATTCTAAAACATCGGGTTTTTTTAATAAAACGTCATAAAGCTCTGTCCGAAAATTAAAGCGCCGAATCCCACTCATTTGAATCAGCCCTTCTAATTCCTTTCCATACAGAATCTTTAAATCAAAATGAGAATTTAAAATTCGTTGATGTTCATCAAGCGCTCGGTTTAAGTACTGTTCAATTGTTTTTAAGTGTTGTAAGTTTTCACGCTCGTCATCCATCAATTTTTGTATGGCAATATCTTTTTCTTCAAGTTCTTCCACTCGATGTTTAATATTTTCCCGGTAACCTAAAAATTTCGTTTTTGTTTCTTGAATCATCGTTAAATCTTGTTCAATCCGTTCTTGGTAATCTTTGGCAGAGTAAAGCAAGGCATTTTGTCTAATTTTTCGCATATCCCCTTCAATCCTTTGACACTGCATGCGTAATAAATCAAAAATCCTTTTCACATCATCGACAGCTTTATCATACGTCGCTTTTTCTAAATGTAACTTGAAAACCATCTCCTGAATCGTTAACTGTAAATGACGATCCACCTCAAGCGTTGATAACATTAACTCATAGCCTGCATCCGTTAAAGAATACGATGTTCGCCGAACACCTTCCTCAAGGTAAACGATCTCATTTGCAATAAAACTAATATGAATCGGTTCATACCCCTTTTTCTCATAATTATAACTTTCAAAATACATCGGGCGCCCCTCGTTGCAAAATACGACATCCACAATAAAATTAGCCAATTCCTTAGCTTCTTCATACGATAACGCCTTTTGATAAACAGAGAGGTTTAACTGATCAATAAAATTAGCAATATCATCCATTGTGCAAGGCTCTTCTTTTAAAGAACTCTCCATAATGTAGAGCAACACGGAAAATAGTAAATTAACTTGTTCAAACGACTCCTCAAATCCGTACGTTTTCCATGTTGTTTTTGCTAAACTATTCTTAAAAAGGACAGCATAGGCTCCAACTTTTTTCATCCGTGTTTGAAACTGTCGTAAAAAATCATATTGCATTTACCAGACCTCCTAAAAATCACTCATTGTTACGATTTCTTGTGGAATATACAAACCAGCCTCTAAAATGGCCCTCATCTGCGATGTCTCTTCAAAATAACTAAAAAACACACCTTTCTCATTCCGATTTTGCCCTTCTTTTGTTTTTGGTAAAGAGAGACTAGCCCCCCTTTTAACCATGGCCTCATAAGCTGACACTAAGGGTTCACAATAAAACTCGGCACATAACTGTTCAAAAATTAAAATTCCCTCATAATCTAAATCTCCAAAATAATAAAATCGATTTAATTCATGAAGCAAAAATGGCTCAACACTTTCCTCAAAATGACAAAAGCCTTTCCAGACCTTTTTTCCACCCCCATAAATGAGCGTCTGAACCTCCTCACCAAAGATGGTTGTCTTTCCAGACATCAAATGCTTCCGTAAACTATAAAAGGTATCTTTATTTTCAATAATTAAAATGGTTTGTGGTGTCTTCTTAGATAAGCTAAAATAAGCTAACGGTTCCGCCGTTTCATATAAATTTAAATCTTCTAGAGAAAGACCTAAATTTTTTAATAGGCGCTTTCCTTCAGTTGCTAAAAACTTCTCTTGGGTAAAAATTTGAAAACTGCGTTCGTTTATCGACGTAGATTTTTGTAACAACTCTCGTTTATTTTTAAAAAAATCATTTATTTTCAAGATAGATTCTCGATCTAATTGGTATTGCTTAAGATGATTTAAATAATACTCCTGATTTAATAGGGGGTGAAACACATACGTCACCTCGTCCTGTAAAGTTTTTTCATTTTCAAGAGAAATCTTAAGGCGATAACTTTTATACAATGATGGTTTTTTCCCATTCCTTCCGCTACTTTTAATTGGGGAAATGACCTCTTGTTCAATGAGACTTAAAATAAAATCATATAACTCTCGATAATCCTTTAATAGATAATGCTGTTCAATTTCCTGTAACGTAATTTTTTTACGGGGATAGTCTTTTAAAAATTGCATGGTTAGTCCTCCTAGCACTGGCTACTTTTAATAAAAATTATACCTTAAAAATTAAGTAAAAAAATCCGTTTCTCTAAAAATTTATTCATTCCCCTCAATCGATTAATCAAACATTTCATTTCTAAATGCGTTTTCCCGTGCTATTAAATTAACTTTTCCTTACCTTATCCTCTTAAAATTGATAAACCTAAATCTATTATAGATTATTGCTCTTCTTTTAAACACCGCCATGATTGTTTACACCAAATTCCCCTTCACTTCTTTTAATTTATTTTATCAAAATTACACACAGATTAAGAAGTTAGACAATTAATTTAAGAACTAGTCAAAGAGAAACAAGTAGAGTCTCAGCTTCACTCTTCCAGTAATCAACAGAGTCAATTGCTTACCTACTATCAAAAATACAAACTCCGATTGATATGCATGCTTCTAACAAAATGAGAAGAATATTTTCAGTCAATAGTCTTCACCTTTATAAACGAGCACAAAAAAAGAGCCTCTCGCTCTATGACTTTTGAAGATAAGTCATTTTACGACAGCTCCTTCCTATGATCTCCTATTCCATATTTTCGTTCGTTTCTTTCTTTGCAACAATTAAGAATCGATGCCTTGTAACATCTAAATGTCCCTCTTCGTCCATCACCTTTTTCATTGTGACTAAACGATCAAAGTATTTTTCAACGGAAAAATCAGGAATTTGCTCGGTCATCGTCTTCAGGTAATAAACAATTGCCCCTATATCATAAAAACGAGTTTTAGAGATATCCTCTTTCACCTCAATAATCGTGAATCCAGACTCTTTCAATTGTTCTACTGCGACTTGAAGGCGCCAATTGGAATAACTCGTCGGTTCCACGTTTAACCAAACATTTAATTCACCATTACTTAATCCACCAATTTGCTGGGTAATAAAGTACCCATTTTCGCGCAAGACCCGAGAGACCTCATCCACCTGAAACCTTTGATTGCGATTAATCATCACATCAAAGGTTTCGTTCTCAAAAGGTAACAATGCTCCTTCATCACCAAAGACTACCTTAATCCCTAAATTATTTAAAGGTTGTCTCGTCTTTAATAAATGGTCTTCCTTCGTTTCTAGAGCAACTGTCCTCTTTGACAAAGAAGTGAAACTAGCCCAATCAGTTTCATCTAATCTATTCATCTGTACGAGGCATTCTCCATCCCGTAAATAAGGCTTAATCACCTGGGGGAATTTCCATATTAAAGGAAACTGAACCATCCGCTGCGTCTCTTTTAAATAACTATAATCCCACTTTGAGAAGGGGCGTTGTTCTTCCAATACTAATTCATTAAATAACTGCTGTTTCATCTCTTATCCCCAATCCCTTTCTATTTCATCTACAAATGCCATCCCGTTTAACGATAAGGTGTGTCCAAAAATAATGAATGAGGTCACCATTTTCCCTCATAAAATTTTATTTGCTTCTCCCCCATTGAGGCATTACTCCCCAGATGGATGAAGTTCCTTTATTAGACCTTCACCTGATTTCCAATGTGACGGTGAATATAAGAGGTGATAAGTTGTATAAAGATCTGTATCTTCAAATAATAGGTAGCCTTGAACACTTTCTGAAGGTTCGAGCGAACCACTTGTTAACTCTGACTGATTATCAATTAACAATAAGTTAGGTAAAATAAGGCGTCCTTGCTCATTTATTAATTTAAAATCAAAGGCAGTATAGTCCTGCTTTTCAGTCGATTGATTACTCAACTCAACCCCGACAATAACAAATTGCTGATGATCTTTAGCTTTTGTATATTTTGTCTCCTTAACGAATTCCACCTTTGTAACCTCTAAGTGATGGTCATTAAGAGCGTCGCTCGCTTGCCACTGCTCATTTAATTTAACTTCTGGCTGTAGCGGTGTTGCCTCCTCATTCGTTGAGGTTAAATCAATTTCAATGGATTGTGTTGAAAACAAAGAAGGTTCATCATAATGAAGACGTAATTGTTGAATCCCCTGTGGAATTTCAAAAATTAATGTCCCACTAACCATTCCTCCACCCACGAGCTCACTTATTCCAAGTGTTTTTACCTCACTCATATCAATGGTTGGTTTCACCCGCTGGGTTAACCCGTCGGCAGCAAGTGAAAAGTGAAAAGGATAATAATTAACCGTCATATCCGTTGAATTCTTAAGACTTAAGGAAATTAAAAGTGTCTCATATCCCTCTTTTTTTGAGGCCTCTCGTTTAACCTCGTGCACTTGAATCATCGCCTGCTTTGCTTTCACTATATCGCCAATTTGACTCACACTGACTTCCTCTTCTTCAGATGTCTCCTCCTCAGATGACGTTGGCAAATAAGAGAACATTAATTGCTCCTGTTTGGTCGGTTGCAAATAGACGAGTGAAACAGTCTTACTTTCCTGCGGTAATAACTCCAGTTTTTGTGTAGGTAAATGATCTTTCATCGGTAGAAGAAACTCTAATGTTTCAGTCTGTAATTGAAGATCTGCAAGATTTATCGTAGACGGTTCATCCATTTTATTTGTAATGTTTACGTCTAATTGAACGAACTCATAGCCCTCAGGAGCCTTCTCTACCGCACGATCCGATGCCATCTGCTGATTCACAATTTTAATCTCTAACTGATTATTTTGAACCGATGACGTTAATTTATAAATTTTTTGCTGCTCCTCCTCTGGACTAGAAAAAACAAAGGTCTCTACATTGACCCCTTGCCCTTGATGATTCGTCGCGCTATCCTCAACAGATGCAAACTCCGTAAGCTGTCTAATCCCAACAAGCAGTAATGTCATCATCCCAAACGTCCATAACACGCGTTTTCGAGTTTTAACCGAAGGAATCCCCCATCTAATAATCACTTCTGGACTAAAAATCCCCGTAATAAAGCATAAAAAGGAACACAGCAATAAGATCGATTTTATGTCTGGCATATAAACTCCCCATTTCATCTTATTCTTACCATTCATTATATCCTATCTTGAGCCTAACTAGTTTATATCCCTCTTTTTTCGCTAAAAAAAGTAATGGATTGTTTTATTTGAGCTGTATAACTTTGTTCATCTTTGTCATATTTTTAAAAGAATACTCAAAAAAAAGAAAATTGAAGAGTCGAATCTTTCCCTATAAAAAAAGATTAACTCTTTGATAAAGAGTTAATCTTTTAAGCCCCCTTAACTAAGCGAGCAAACGCGTGCTTTTCCTGATGATTTTGAAATAACTTAAACCATGCACAAATTTCTAAGGTGAAATCTAAAAAAGCGATACTTTGTGCGGTAATGATATGACGGTCACGGACCAATCGTTTATCAATATAATTATCTCGAGGAAATGGATCCTGAATCCCATAGACATACTGATATTTTGTCGTCCATGCCGTTAATGGCGTCGTATACGTTGCTTCATCTAAAACCCCTGATTTTGCTAGCATAATGGTTCCCGCTGTACCAATAGCAGCTAATAATTTTCTTTCCTTATCACAACGTTTAATCAGCCTCATTAATGAAGGTTTAATATCTACCTCGCGCCCCCCGCATAAAATTAATCCTTCAACATCTAAATCAACGACTTCTGACAAGGTACAGTCAGGGTCTAAATTAAATCCTGCCTGTGATTTAATCACACGATCTTCGTAGGCAACCGTGATAATATCTTTCCCCGCGTCTGTGCGCAAAACATGACAAATAAATGAAATTTCATAATCCGTCATCCCATCAAATAAAAAAACCAAAATCTTCCCCATATTATGCCCCCATCTAACTTCGTAACTATTATCCTCATTGTAATTTAGGCCAGCTACTATTGTCAATACCTTCCACAGTAACCCTAAATAATAGCAATATTACGTCGTTTAATCAGTTGTTTCGACAACAAAAAGAATCCTATTCCCCCCTTTTATCTCCCACGCATCGCCCCTTATTCGCTAACCTTTTCAAATAAAGTTGTGCCTCGTCCCGCGATTTAAAGACGATAATTGTCTTTTCTAATTTGACAGCTGCTAATTGCTCATACAGATAAGGTAATCTTTTTTGAGGAAAGTCTAAAATGTGTTGTTTAAAATCGGCATCAAACTCCCGTTCAATCCAGGGTAAATCCTCCCGTTGATGGCCAATTCTTGAAGCTGCCCCCAGTAGACAAACCTCTACTGGGTAATCAAGTAAAAACACCGTATCACAAGCTGCTAAGCGCCGTTCGAGGGTCCGACTATAATTTCCATCAATAATCCATTGATCCTTT
This sequence comes from Turicibacter sp. St.80E1, assembly GCF_059728495.1. Taxonomy (NCBI): domain Bacteria; kingdom Bacillati; phylum Bacillota; class Erysipelotrichia; order Erysipelotrichales; family Turicibacteraceae; genus Turicibacter; species Turicibacter sp. St.80E1. Next base: position 1,266,958 of record NZ_AP039386.1, read on the forward strand.
TGTAATAAGCGTTCTAATTGTTGATCAAATGCCTGTTCCAAAATGTGTGTCCCATCTGAACAATGCCAGATTTGATCTAAATAATAAAGCGGTAAGTCCGTGATTGTACGTAATCGTCTGGCAAATGTACTTTTTCCAGCACCAGGACTTCCAATAATTAATACCTTTTTCATCACCCACATGCACATCCTCTCTTATTTCTCGTTAAACAGTGCCGAGTTAAGTCAAATAATAAAAAAAGAGCACTTTAGTTCAAGTGCTGCTTTCCCTTCTTATTTTTTACGTCCTAATCCCATTTTATGTTCTACTTTTTTAACTTTTTTAAAAGCTAATTGATTAGCTCTTTTTGCCCCCGCATCAAGCACCTCATCAATCACATTCGATTTTAGCAACTCTTTCATGCGTTGTTGGATCGGTTCAAGCTCTGCAACAACAATCTCAGCTAAATCTGACTTAAATTGACCATATCCGCATCCTTCATAACGTGCGACGAGTGATTCAATCGATTCAGAAGTGAAGGCTGAATAGATATCTAATAAATTTGAAATTCCCGGTTTATTTTGACGGTCATAAGCAATAACGCCATCTGAATCAGTCACGGCCGACTTTATTTTTTTACGAATCACATTTGGTTCATCCGTCATTAAAACAAAGTTACGTGGGTTATCATCTGACTTACTCATTTTTTTCGTTGGCTCTTGTAAAGACATGACGCGTGCCCCTCTTTTAGGGATCCACACCTCAGGGACTTTAAACGTTTCACCGAAACGGTTATTAAAGCGTTCTGCTAAATCACGCGTTAATTCCACGTGTTGTTTTTGGTCATCCCCAACAGGGACAAAGTCAACATCATATAATAAAATATCAGCTGCCATTAAAACAGGATACATAAATAATCCAGCACTAATTCCTTGTCCTTTAGCCGTTTGCTTTTGAACCTTATCTTTATATTGCGTCATGCGTTCAAGTTCACCCATTGAGGTATTACATGTTAACATCCAAGCCAATTGTGTGTGTCCTGGGACTTCTGATTGAATAAAGATGGTTGCTTTATTTGGGTCAAGTCCACACGCTAAATAAAGGGCTGTTAACTCTTTAATCCGTTTGCGTAGCTCTAGGCGATCTTGTGGGACTGTAATCGCATGTTGATCAACGATGAAAAATAAACAATCATGCTCATCCTGTAACTCAACGAAATTTTTTAATGCCCCTAAGTAATTTCCAATTGTCAATGTTCCTGACGGTTGAATAGCTGATAAAATTCTTGACATGCTATCGACTCCTTTTCAATATAAATTTCATGTTTTCATTCATTTTCCTGGCCATAAAAAAAGCCCTCTATCTCACGATAGAGGACGATTAAAACCGCGGTACCACCTCATTTAAATAACGATTGTCGTTATTTCACTTCAAACTGTTAACGGTTGTTATCCGGGTTCCCTACTTTTTTTATTCAAGTTCCGCTCCTGAGCCCATTCATTCAAGTTATTTATCGATTCACACCAACCATCGACTCTCTTTAAAATAGGTCTTAAATTACTCTTTCTCAATCAACGCATTCATATTTAGTTTCATTTTATGCAATATTATATCGTTTGTCAATTAAAATGAATAATCATCCTCAAAAAGTTGAACCAATTCTTCGTTACTTAATTGATTAATAAAGGTTTCACCTTCCTGAACGATTGCTTCTGTCAAATCACGTTTTCGTTTTTGTAATTGCTCAATCTTCTCTTCAATCGTATCTTTTACAAATAATTTAAACACTTGAACCTTTTTCTCTTGACCTAATCGGTGGGCACGGTCAGTGGCCTGATTTTGCGCACTCATATTCCACCATGGATCGTAATGAATCACCACATCCGCACCTGTTAAATTTAATCCAGTTCCTCCCGCTTTTAAAGAAATAAGAAAGACGGGCGTGTGGTCGGTGTTAAATTGTTCAGTTAATGCTAACCGCTCACTTGTTTTTGTGGCACCCGTTAACATTAAGTGTTCGATTTCTTTTTGTTGAAGGGCCTTTGACAGAATATCAAGCATCGACGTAAACTGTGAAAAAATTAAAACCTTATGCCCCGTCGCGATACATTCTTCAACTAATTGTAAGCATAACTGCAACTTCGCACTTTCCCCTTTATAATTTTCTAAGTAAAGGGCGGGATCACAGCAAATTTGTCGCAATCTCATGAGTAAGGCTAAAATTTTAATGCGACTTCGCTCGATACCTTGCGTTTTAATTTCACTGTTCATTTCTTCTTTCATTTCGTAAACCATCGCATAATATAAGTCTTTTTGCGTCTTATCCATCTCGCAATAGAGACTCGTTTCAATTTTTTCTGGTAATTCTTTCAGCACGTCCTTTTTCAGACGTCGTAAAATAAAGGGGGCAACCTGTTGATGAATGCGACTCAATAAATTTAAATTTTGATTTTTCATCACCGGAGCCTCATATTTTTTCTTAAATTGCGTATATGTCCCAAAATACCCCGGTAAAATAAAATCAAAAATAGACCATAAGTCAGATAATGAATTCTCAATAGGTGTCCCTGTTAAGGCAAAACGTATCTCAGCCTTAATTTTTTTTACTGCTTTTGAGCTTAGCGTGCTATGGTTCTTAATATAATGGGCCTCATCTAAAATACAGTATCTAAATCTTTGATTTTCATAATGAGAAATATCGCGTCGGATTAAATCATATGACGTAATCACGACATCGACGTTAGCCCCTTGTTCAATCAGTTGCTCTCTAACTTTAGGCGTTCCTTGAACAATGATGGTTTTCAACGTCGGTGCAAATTTATGAATCTCACGTTCCCAGTTGTAAACAAGGGAACTTGGGGCTACAATCAATGCTGGTTTTGTTCCTTTTTCTTGTTCGGATACAAGAACTGAAATGACCTGTAATGTTTTCCCAAGCCCCATATCATCTGCTAAAATTCCTCCCATTTGATACTTAGACAACGTTTTTAACCAACGATAACCTGTCTCTTGATAATGGCGCAGTGTTTTTGCAAGTGATGGCGGAATACAAAACTCTGCATCTTCAACGTGATGAAACTCTTCGACGAGTGCATCAAATGATGTATCGCGTTTAATAGAAAGCGTCGGACTGACCTTCATTAATTGATCTAAATATAGCGCCCGATATTTAGGGATCAAAATTTCTGTTTCATCGAGTTGCCTTTCATCAATGCTTAAATCATCCATAAAAGACGCTAATTTTTCAACATAGTCGTTTTTTAAATTAATAAATGATCCATCTTTTAGACGGAAATATTTTTTATTTTGGCGATAAGAAGCAAGGATTTTTTTATATTCAGCGGCCGAAAATTCTAAGTCATCAAAATTTAAACTGAGCCAATCGTTTTTAAGACGAATTCCTACGGAAAAACTCTTCGGTTCCTGAATCTTAATCGCTTTAAAACTTTCAGATGCATAAACACTCCCTATTTTTTTTAACTCATCAATCCCATCTTGTAAAAAAGAATAAATGAGTTCCTCATCTTCTAGTGCATAGGCATTCGAGGTTCCCTTCTTAAATTGATACTGTTCCACCATTGCTAAAGCCTGTGTTTCCTTTAACGCATCTCGCAAAATGGCCCCTGTTGACGCAGTAGTTTCATGAACCTTGATTATCGTTTCACCATAGCAAAAATGGACATCTAATCCAATCCCCCCGCGTTTTAACGAATCCAGATAAAATTTAACCTCTAGGGGATAAACTTTAAACGTTTCATACAGTAAATCTAATGATGTATCTTTAATATACTCTTTAATATTTGGAACAACGAGTGATAAAAAGCGCGACATGTGAGCCTCGTTCATTTGCAATTCATAATGAGAAGACTGCGTCAATGTCCTTAAAATAGGAAATATTTTTTTAACAAACGCCTCACTGCAACGAAAACACTCATGTTCGCAAAAAATATAAGAATAGTTTAACCCCGCGCCTAATCGAAAGGGCCCCAAGTTATGCGATAAATAGTAATCTGTCCCTTCCTGCGTCAATCGAAATTCAATCGTAGGCTCATACGGATGTAAGGTCATCACCTGCGAGGCAAGGCCACTTATATCACAGGCTAGTGTCTGCCCTTGATACAGTTGATAAAATTGGTCCAACCATCTTGGCGTTAAAGCTAGGCACTTGGTCGCCTTAACGGGGCCAAGCGTCGGTAGTTGTTTCGCATAAACATCGTATTCTTGGATAATTTCACAAATAAATCGAGCAAATGGCCGCGACTGCAAATCAAATTGAAGCATCGAATGCTTAAACTGAAGCTCCTTGCCATAACTCACGACATTCTCATTTAAAATATCCGTCGCGAGTTTATAAATATCGCGCACGACATAAGCGCGTTGCTTTTTTACCGATACCTCAAATCCTAATTCTTGATGCTCATCTCCCATCACAAGTTTGGGAACGAGACTTACATCCTTTTCATTCCATTCCTGATGGATAACCGATGATAATTGTAACTCATATGACGTTAATAATTCATCGATGATGGCATCGGACTCATCGCCTGCCGAATGAATCACTAACTTATTTCTAATTTGATCCTCATAAACCTTTAATAAGACAGCGATCGCATGTTTACATGAGCCAAAATTAGATAAAAATGTTCCACAGTCACACTGGTCATGAAGAATCTTGCTCTGGTCATCTAAGTTAATTAAAATATGATAGGTTTGTCCATCGTCTTCGACTTCTGCAAAGATCTGATATAAATCAGTTGGATCATACGTCACATAGTATTGAATTTTTCCCCCACTGTTATAAAAGGCCTGAGCACGCGAAAAAACAGCAGGATTGGCTGCTCGATTTTTAATCCGCGTTTGATTTAAGTTCACGTTACTCACACTCCCATTCTACACTTATCTCTTTATTTTACCATAAATTGTACTTATAGGAAACGAGAGATGATAGATTTAATGGGATTAGTTTGCACCATTTCGATCCTTTTATGACCCTCCATCCCCCATAAGTTGTCTAATTAGTTCTTTTAAACGGAAAATTTGCCCTTCCTGGGGAAGGGGGCCTTGTCTTCGCTTTACCTCATCTAACAACGTATCGCCCCATTCAAGAAGTGCAGTTAGTTGACTCCATTGTATCCTTTCCTCTCCTAATGCGCGTCTTTCCTTTTCATTTAGCTGCTCATATATTTTCTTTAACTCCCTCTCTCGCCATAGGCAAGTTGACGGGGACCCATTTTTTAAATGTCGCACCCAAACGAGGGCATGCATATAAAAGTTGTGTGCTACTTTTGCAAATTCATTAGCTTTCTTTTCTTGTTCCATTCTATCTAATTTGAAGGATTGTTCCTGATAAACGATGGGATGATGATCGATAAGCACTCGCAAATCTTCATCTAGCGATGGTCTTTGAGCAATAAATTGGAACAGACACTCCCATCCTGACTGAAAAATAATTCGGCAATGAAACTGTTTCCCTCGACTCCACTCCTTTTCCACGTGTAAAAACGGCCCCATTGCCTGGACCCAATCGAGCTGTAAAAAAAAGAAAACAGGCTCGTGGCATACAATTAAAAACAGGTCGTTCCCCTCCATCATCTGTTTATAATAGAGCGCCTCGACCCCCGGTTGCTTAGCTGCCATTTGATACACAGCCCATAAATGATCCCCATACAACATTGTTCTCTCCCCTTTTGATGATAAAAGCCCTCTTCGTCCCTATTTTCCTATAACTCCTTTGATTAAAAAGACAGGGTTTCTCTTTTAGACTATGCCCCTACTCCTAAAATGCTCCTTTTTTTAAAAAATTCGCCCCTTTATTTGGATAAGATAAGATACCTTTAATAAATCGAATATTAGAGAATTGTCTAATTTTTAATTTTTTTAGTTATCGAGCAAAAAAAAGGATACCGTGGCTGTTACTTACGGTCACGATATCCTCTAATACGAGCAAAATAGGCTTTTCTTTTTTGTTCATCAACACTTAATTTTAATTTAAATGTATGATGAGTTGTGGCAGAAATCACCCGTTTTGTTTGATTGGTTACTGTTGGTTGATGTTCTCTCATGATTTCACACGCCTTTACTTTTTTCTAATTTATCGTATGCAAAAGGCCCCTTTTTGGTCTCTTCGTCATTGCATAGAAATAAAAGAATGTCTCTTGATTCAAGTGACATTCCCCATTCTTTTTTATTTTTAACAAATAAAGTCATATCATTCATCTTTATACAGATAAAATCAATAATTTTATCAACTTTTAAATAATTTGTTAAATAATGTTCCTCTTTAATTCGTTTTTTCTGTTTGTTTAGCTGGACAAGGTGCTTTAAAGCCAATAAATTGTTTTTCTTCTCGAATTTTTTCCGACATTTCTGCCATATGTTTTTGAATGTCCTCTACTTCTTCTTCAGTCATCAGTTCAAGCTCAACATATTTATCTAATAATTTTACTTTAGCAACATTAACTTTATCATATAACTCATAAATTTCTTCTTTTTGATCATCTGTTAATTGATTAAATTTTTCTTGCATTTCTTTATAATCGGCTTCAAATTGTTGCTTCACTTCCGCTTTTTGTTCCTCTGTTAATTGAGGATGATTAGGAACTTCTTTAACCTCATCTTTAGCATACGCTGTAAAACCAAGTGTTGCGGCTAATAAAGCCGTACTAAAAACCATGTTTAATTTCTTCATCTTCTTAATCTCCTTTCAAATTCTGTTACACCCTTAGTGTTCACCAGTTTTCCAAAACTTTGTATGCCAAGTTTATGAAAATATCGTATCTATTTCCAACTTTGTTGTTTCACCCTTTTATTAGGGTAATCAAGTGTTCCACGTAACCCTCCTTAGGACAATCCTAGATGTCTGACATGGTGACGACTGCTCGACCGATAGCCAATTAAACGAACGAGCGTCCGATGCCTATCTCCATTGCCTTCTAGTCTCCTAATAAAAGTTTATCTCTAAACCTTTATCTTTAATCCTCTGAGCTTTTTCCCCTCCTATGAAGTTCCCTACACGATAATTGGAGGCGACAAAAAGGCACCCTAACGTTAAACATAGCGTCTAACCTTTTGGGTGCCGAGGTTTGTTTGGATCAGCAACTAAGTCTACCACAACTAAATGGGGACGATTAAATAAGCGAAGCTTCCCTAATCCACGACTCACAATGAGTGTCATCCGATTCATGGAATAGATACCACAGCTATACGTAGGGAAAAACTTCCGTTCGGGGGAGAGCACACCACCTACAAAAGGAAGTCGCAAAATCCCTCCGTGAACATGCCCTGAATAGGTGTAATCAAATCCGTGCTTTTCATACAACGTTGCTAAAAATGGGGAATGTGCCAATAAAATATTGATTGACTCTAACCTAAGTGGTGAAAACACCTCAGATAAATCAGTAATCTCACGGTGGTTCGCTCGATCTTTTATCGCCTGAGGAACTGCCTTATAATGCGTTAAGGGGAGCGTTAATCCATAGATAAACAGTTCCTCCCCATTCACTTCTACTTGTTGGTAAGCATTGTCTAATCGGCAAATGCCCTTTTCTTTTAACTGCCTTAAAAAGTCATCATACCAACCACTTTCATTATTCATCTGGTCATATCTAGCTGTCGTTTCGTGATTTCCTTCAATATAAAAGATGGGATATTGACCTTTCAGCCCATCAATAAGATCTAAGAAAGCGCCACCGTTGGTATCTGTAGATGAGATCAAATCACCCGTTGCAAAAATTAAATCTGGATTTAGCCTTTTTATTTTGTTGATTAATCGTTTATTCTTCCGTCCAAACGTTTTAGAATGTAAATCCGATAACTGGACGATTCGTATCTGTCCCTGTGTAGAGTGAAATTTATGCGTTGTTAATCGATAAAAAGTCGTCGAGAAGGCATTTTGTTCCCTATAAAAAAACAAGATAACCGCAACAACCACCAACACGAGCATCTTTTTCTCCCCCTTCCACTATTACTTTGTTTAAAGAAGCATGGAGACCAGTCGATAGACCTTTTCTTCAAACCGAATCCAAGCTGATTTATTTTGTTCATAGGAATCATCCACTAACAAACAATTTTCTAAGTCCAGTTGAAACTGATGAACCGCTTGACGCGTCAATGTTTTATCATAAATAAAGGCATTAATTTCATAATTAATTTTAAAACTTCGTTGATCTATATTTGTTGACCCAATCGTACATAACTCTTCATCGATAATAATAATCTTTGAATGTAAAAATCCTTTATAAAAATAAACGTCAATGTTGGCTTCACGCAATTCTTTAATAAATGAGGTCGTGGTGCGATACACATAATGATGGTCCGCTATCGTTGGAATCATCACCTCAACTTTTACCCCTGAATAAGCTGCAATTTTGAGCGTCTCTAAAAACAACGAATCAGGAATAAAATACGGCGTTTGAATTTGAATTGTATGAACGGCACTTTGAATCATTTTAACAAATGTTAACTTAATATCATCTGTCGTCGTATCAGGGCCGTCTGAAACAATTTGCATTGGACACAGAGTCGTTGATAAAGGAGAGGCAAAATAGTGATTTAAGTGATCTTTAATATATCTTTCATCTTCTTGATGATCACACACCATGTAATAGTCCTTTAAAAAGCGATGTTGTAACTCCCAAACAGCATCGCCTACTAAACGTAAATGAGCATCTCGCCATGGTGAAAATTTAGGGTCCAAAGACATATATTCATTTCCAATATTCATCCCACCTAAATACCCAATTCGACCATCAATCACGACAATTTTACGATGATTACGATAATTATAATTCAATCCAATTAAGCGAAAGGTTGGAGGATGAAATTGATAGACCTGTCCCCCTGCCTCCATAAGGGAAGCAAAGTATTTAAGTCGGGTCCCAAAGCAACCAGCACTATCAAAAATCAGGCGAACTTCAACCCCTTGTGCCGCTTTTTCAGTCAATAACTGGACTAATTGACGACCGACCTCATCTTCTCGAATAATAAAATATTGAAGATGGATGGATTGCTTAGCTCCCTCGATATCTTTAAATAATTGTTGATATTTACTTTTTCCGTCTGCAAAATACATAAAATCTTGATAGAGGTAGAGGCGGCTACTGTTATAATTTTCATTAAAATGGACCAGCGATGTTATTTTATCATTGAGGGAAACCGATGCTTGGCGCCCCCTGCGCTCGTCTTTAATATCATTTAAAAAAAGTCCGGCTTTTCTCGGCAAGGGGGTCCGTTCAAACAATAAGTACATCACGCAACCAATTGGAGGAAGAAAGACTAAAAGAAGCAGCCAGGCCATTAAGAGCGCTGGCTCCTTTCTTTTATAAAAAATTAAGACAACCATTAAAAACAGGCTGATCACACGGGAAATAAACATTAAGATTGCCATGATAGGGGCGCCTCCTCTTACTTTAAACTCCCCCGGTTCCCCCTATTTTAAAAATAAATGACCGAATCCATAACCGGCATAAATAAAGACAAAATTCCAAATGATAATTCCGAACGTCGAATAAATCGTAAATTTCAAGACATTCATTCGAACAGTCCCAACCGTCAATGAGACTAATGTTCGTGCTACCGGAATGAGTCGTGCAATAAAGACTCCCTTATCCCCGTACTGATCCGTATACCGTATCGCCCGCTCAATCGCCGGGCGCATTTGCTCAAAGCGTTCATAAAACCATTCCAAAATGGGATGGCCTAGGAAATACCCAATCAAATATAGGACATAACTTCCAAGGAGTCCTGCCAATACAGATACTACCAAAGCCATCAAAAAGCTCATATCATTAGCCGCGACTAAAATACCGACCGCTGGCATAATAATTCCTGCAGGTAACCCTGGTAAATTAAGATATTCTAAAAAAACAATGACAAACAAAAAAAACAATCCATACTCGGATAAATAATCTAAAATAACCTGCACATTATCCAATGATACTCCCCCTTTATCTTTCTTAAAATTAGTATAACAAAAAAGGCAACATCCATTCGTGATTCCATAAAGTATCCTTTATTTTTTTACAAAAAAAGTCTAAAGCACCGCTCTAGACTCCTCCTCATTATTTTAAAGTCGATACCCAAACTCATAAAACCAACCAACAACATCGCCAATCACTGTTGTATTCAACGTATAAACAACAAATTGACCTCGCTTTTCACTCTGAATTAAATTGGCATTTTTCAAGATATTTAAATGATGGGTAATCGAGGGTTTACTCATATCAAAACACGCGGCAATTTGCCCCGCTGTCATCTCCCCCTTATTTAATTTTTTTAAAATCGTTCTCCTTGTTGGATCTGCTAATGCTTGAAATGCTTTATTCACAATACTTCCGCTGCTAACCCTATTAGCAAACGGACACCTCCTTTACCTTCTCTTAATATCCCGCCTTTTGGTAACCCTCTAGTTCAGGATCCTCCGGTTGTTTTAAATCTTGACGATAAACTTTTAATTGTTTTAGCATAAAACTAACAAATAAAATAGCGACAAATGTTACAATCCCTTCTACAACATAGACATTCGATACGCCAACTTGGGCCAAAGCTGCCGGAATATCGAGTAATGCGTGAATGACAATCGCTAAGATGTAAAAATATTTTTTTCGTTCCTTCACCGCTTTAAACACTAAGACGCTAAGACCGACTTGAATAATAAAGGTCATGAAGCGCTCATACCCCGCTAATCCAAAAATAAATGGGGGAAGTTGTGTTAATTGGGTTACAATCTGTTCCTCAACTTCTGCTCCTAATCCGAGCATCGAAAGTTGTCCTTGATTAATCAAAAATGAGACAATTAAATTATTCACGTACGTTGTTCCGACAATAAGCATGGCTTCTATTCCACCATGGCCGATTCCATAACTTAATGCATCTTGAATCCGAGTTTCTTTTTTCAAAAACCATTTAAAACTGACGTAGCGTCCGGTTTCCTCAAATACCCCTGCCATTAACCCACCATAAATCGCATAAATGAATGGTTGCATCAGCCATGCTGCTGTCGTTTGATTGATTTTTAATAAATAAAGATGAAGTAGTCCTTCTAGGATCTGAACCATCACAATAAACATGACCATTCCGACAAGAAAACTTTTCAGTGATGCCTGATACCGTCTTCTAATCCAGTAGAGTGTCCCAAGTGGTACTAAAAAACAAATGATGGCTGTTAGGCCCATCATGATCATTGCAAATGAGCTTACCATGTGCTCTCCCCCAATCCCCTATAATTAGAAAATTATTTAATGATATTCTTTATTATAATTTCCAATGTCTGGTCTGTCAATCTTTCTATTTAATCATTTTTTCATATGATTTCTCGGTTTCATTTTCTGAAATTTTTTTAAACCCACACGATTCAAAAAGGCGAAGGGACGCTTTATTATAATGGTAAATAGCTGGCACTGAGATTTTTGTCATTCCAAGTTCCTTCGCTCGCTTTAATAAGCAGTTGATCACTGCCTTTCCAATTCCTTGACCCCAATACGCTTCGACACCGATCGCAATCGGTAAGTTTTCTTCCCAAAGCGTCACGTCGCCAATCGCTAACCAGCGATTGTGCTCAAAGACCTCAATAAAATAAAGCTCGCCACGCGTACTTAAATATTCATACATATTATAAATTTGTGATAAGTTATAAGTTTTATTTTTAACTCCCTCAGAAAGGTACATCACTTTCTTATTTTGATACCATGGATGGGCAAGCCTCCACTCTTCCTTCTTAGGTGTTCTCAGTCTTAAACCTGGTTTAATCTCAATCAATTCTGGCTGTCTTTTCACAGTAATCTCCTTCTTTTTCCTCATTCGTATTCCGTCTGATCGTCTCCTCCTCATGAGACTTCGTCGGTGAGACTTCTCCCATTTTTACCACCCGTAAAATAGAGATAATTTCCTCAAATTCATCCGGACTCAACTCCTCAAAGTGAACTAAACGATCCACTAGGTCTAACACGTAGGCCGGTCTTTTCTTCTCCTGCCGACGATTTAAAAAATAGGTTGAAATGGTTCCGGTAAAAACCCCTAAAAATCCAATTCCACTCATCATAACAAGGGCTGCAATTATTCGCCCCATTCCCGTTTTAGGGACAATATCTCCATATCCTACCGTTGTCACCGTTACGACACACCACCAAAGAGCATCTTTAAACGGCAATCCCTCAACGAGCGACAGACTTCCTGAACCGAGTAAAATCACGATAAATGTCACACCCGTAATATAGTGAAAATTATTCGTTTTAAAAAATTCCCCCATTCGCTTAGAAAGCCGACTTAACATTGCGCTTGCCCGTAGCACCTTTGCAAAATGTAACAAGGAGAACACACGTGTCACTCTAACAATTCTCAATAAACGAAGAACAGAAAAATAGGGAATAATCGTTAATAAATCCACTTTATTTTCCTTTATAAATTGCTTTTTATTCGGACTTTTCACCAATCGATATCCGTAATCGAACAAAAAAAACAACCAAATCATTGTATCAATCCGATTAAACCATCGATTCCAGGTCTCACTCAGTGGTACAGTCAATTGAATAACCGTCATGATGACGGCAAGAAGCGAACAAATAATAATCGCCCAGGAATACAAATTAACTTTCTTCACTAAAATCACCCCATGTTCATTTAGCCTTAGTATACCTCAAAAGGTGTCGGCTTATTTAAACATTTCGTGATTCCTGTCATGACAGCTCCTGAAATTTTTCACTGTAACAAGTTAGAAATGACATCCCCAACCGTTTGCTCTTCATCAGAAGCCTCGTTAGTGTGCGCTCCTTTAATTTTTTCTTTCATCCAATCATACATCTTCGTCTCATCCTCTACCGAAAAGTAATGAGCTGAATGTTCAAGAACTAACAATTCTTTTTCACTCGACGACACTTGATTCATAAATTCCTCGACTAAGGAAACCGGACAAATATAGTCATCCGCTCCCGTTACAAAATAAAGCGGTATTTGAACCTGCTTGATTTCTTCAATCAAGTTAACCTCTTGCAATTGCTTCCAATAGTTTCCCTGATTCAACATCTTATCCGATGCTTGAAATAGTGTATCATAAGCCTCCCCAATAGATAAATCTGGACACGCAAAGACTTGATAAAACCACTGTAACACATTCACATTCGGAAGCCCCTCATTCCATTTCACATAAGCATTACTTTGTGTTAACAACTCCTGAAAGGCCTGTTGACTACTCTGCTTCTCATAAGGGGGAAGCCCAAGTTGCCGCAGTTGCGTAATAAAGTGATGGTGGCCCGTTGTTTCAAATTCTTCAAGCAACCACTCATAAAGCAATCGTTCAGAAGCCTTTGGATTAACAACTTGTGACAAACCAAAATAGCCTGCTAACTGATCCGGTAAAGCTTTCGCAAGTCGCAGACCCAATACACTTCCCCAAGAATAACCTACCAAATAAATTTTATCTTGTTCAAATTCCTCTCTTAAATAGGCAATTAATTCTTTTGCATCCGACTCCAATTGTTCATACGTAAAATCAGAGTCCCCTTTCTGATCACTGAACGTCTTCCCAGCACCCCGTTGATCCCAATAAACAACATTACAGTGGGAACTGATCGTCTCAATTTGATGACGGCCACTTATGCCGTATGGAAGCGAGAGTCCGGGTCCCCCATGTAAAAAAAGGCAAACGGGATTATCCCGATTTTCTCCCTCAATCGCAATGTATTGAGAAATTCCACCTAAAGAGACTTCGCGCATTTCACTAATCCCACCTTGTTTGTTCAGTTGGTCAGCTTGTGCTAACGTGGATTGAAAGGAGAGTTGTCGCATAACAAAAAGGCCGCCTATAATAATTAAGAACATCAATGAAACAGAAGCTAATAAATGAAGCACCGTTTTAAACAAAATTTTTCGCAACAACATCCCCCCCATCTCAATCTCTTACAAACGTATGAAAGGACCGGTTTAAATATGCCAAAAGCTCTCACAAATCATCGGAGAGCTTTGAGCACTATTTTTTTAATTGAGTTAAAAAACGTTCAATTCGCACGAGTGCCTCTTTAATATCTTCGTATGAAGCCGCATAACACGCACGAATATAACCTTCACCGCATGCACCAAAGGCATTTCCTGGAACTGCTAATACCTTCTCACTCAGAAGTAATTGTTCACAAAATTCATCGCTTGATAATCCTGTTGACTTAATACATGGAAAAACATAAAAAGCCCCTAACGGTTCGAAACAATCAAGTCCTAACTTTCTAAACCCATCGACAAGAACACGTCGACGGCGATTATATTCCTTAACCATCATTTCGACACTTGCATCGCCATTTCGCATCGCCTCAATGGCAGCATATTGTGACGTAGTTGGCGAACACATAATCGCGTATTGATGAATCTTTTTCATGGCTTGAATTAATGTTTTAGGCCCACAGGCATACCCTAACCGCCACCCTGTCATCGCATATGCCTTTGAAAATCCGTTAATTAATAACGTTTGATCTTTAACTTCTTCAAAACTTGCGATGGAAACATGTTTCGTTTCGTACGTCAGTTCTGCATAGATTTCATCTGAAATAATAACAATATTCCGATCTTTAATCACGTCAACAATGTCTTGGAGCTCTTCTTTTGTCATAATGGCTCCTGTTGGGTTATTTGGAAACGGCATGATCAGCACCTTTGTTTTTGGCGTTATCGCTGCTAATAGCTCTTCCTTTGTCAATTTAAATTCATTCTCTGCTTTTAGTTCAATCACCTTCGGTGTCGCCCCTGTAAAAGTCGTGCATCCTTGGTAAGCAACAAAACTTGGTTCAGGAATAATAACTTCATCTCCTGGTCCAACTAGGGCGCGAAGCGCTAGATCAATCCCTTCACTTCCCCCAACGGTCACCAAAATCTCATCTTCTGGATGGTAGCTTAACTCAAAACGTCGATGTAAGTAACGTGAAATTTCATCACGCAACTCTAAAAAACCTGCATTTGATGAGTAATGGGTATGTCCTTTTTCAAGCGAATAAATCCCCGCTTCTCGAATGTTCCATGGCGTGACAAAGTCTGGCTCTCCAACACCTAAAGAAATAACCCCTTCCATTTCATGCACCATATCAAAATATTTACGAATCCCCGATGGGGGCATTTTTTTTACGCGTTCTAAAATCATGTCTTCCATCATCATAAGAAAATCACCTCGCGATCATCAAATTCTCGTTCTTTAAAAATGGTTCCGTGCTCTTTATATTTTTTAAGGACAAAATGTGTTGAACAACTAAGCACATATTCCTGCACCGCTAATTTCTCTGATACAAACATCGCGACGTCCTTCATTGTTTTACCCTCAACAATGACCGTTAAATCAAAACCGCCTGACATTAAATAACACGCACGTACTTGATCAAACTGATACAAACGCTCCGCAACTTTATCAAAGCCTTCACCACGTTGAGGAGTTACTTTCACCTCAATCAAGGCCGTTACTTTTTCCTTCCCTGTATTTTCCCAGTTAATCAACGTTGTATAGCCCGCAATGATGCTACGCTCCTCATAATCACGAATCGCCTCGCGAACTTCTTCCACCGTTTTTCCTGCCATAACGGCAATTTCTTCATCCGTATAACGACTATTTTGTTCTAAAATCTCTAAGATTTCTTCCATGACATGACCTCCTTTTTAAAATAAAAAAAGCCTTCATCCCAAAAGGGACGAAGGACAACTTCGCGGTACCACCCTCATAAGTCATCGTGCGATGACCCACTCGACACCCGTAACGTGGGCAACCGGCAACACCTACATTAAGAAAAATTCTTAGTTCTCAGTGCGCAATTCAAAGACTGCTTCCATTTAATGACTCTTACTGAATTTTCACCCTCATCAGCTCGCTAAAAAGATCGCTTAAATGTACTCCTTCTTATCATCATCTTTACTATTGTTAACTATTATAACGAGAAATCCCTCACTTGACAAGAGTCAATCCAAACTTTTTAATTTATCTTTCACTAGAAAGGGACGCTGAAGCAATCAAAGAATCTTTCCACACGCCAACCGTCCAAACACTTGCCCCCATGATTAAGCTATCACAATCATCCAAGCATACGAAATGAATGGGGCAAAAACAGCGGCTAAAAAAGAACCCAGTGGAATCATCCCCCAAGTTAAAGTCATCATCATTCCATTCATTTCCCCTCGAATCGTTGATGGAACCTTCAATTGCCACACCGTCGTTCGGCTGTACTCCCCACACTTCGTGCAAATAAAGAAAGAGATTGTCCCATCACCAAAAGAAACATCCAAGCCTTCCCTAAAGGAAGAGCTATCAATAAAACACCAATTCCACCTAAGAGGGGCATCAAAAACATCGTCCTGTTCAAACCGACAACTTGAATGAAACGACGAGATAAAACAGCTCCTAAGATCGCTCCTATCCCACTAATCGAGAGAACAAAACCGCTCAATGACTCTCCTAAATTCAACGACGTCATGAGATAAAGAAGAAGAATCGTTTGATAAAGTGACATGGCTAAATTAAGTGTTGCCGTTGTCAATAAAACAGCCCGGAGGGAAGGCTCCCTCAAAGCGAGCTTCACTCGACTGAAAAAATGAGTGCTAAACGGCTCAGTCCCCTCATTTATCTTCACTTCTTCACGCTCTACTGATTTAATCGTGCTTAACATCCCCATTCCTACTATTAATAACACCGAAAGAATCAGCAGTGACACGGGCACTTGAAAAGAAGAAACCATCATCCCACCTAAAAGCGGCCCCACTAAATTGGCGACAGATTTTGTTCCCTGAATACCCCCATTCACTTTCAACCACTCATTACGACTAAACAACTCAGGAATCCAAGCACCCATTGTTGTTTCCTTACTCACTACTGCCACACCCATCCCTAAAACAATCAAAAAATACTCCCACTTAAAAAAAGAGTCGACTCCGATGGACAGTGAGCATAAGATAAGTAAAAATGAGGCCACACCCAAGGCAATTAAAATCAATCGTTTCTTCCCAAACCGATCAGCAAGCCTTCCTAAAACATAGCTAAACAATAAATAGCCGAGACTAAATAACATGGTTGCAAAAGAAATTTCAGACGTCGTTAACTGCAATACTTTCAATCCAACAATCGGAATCAAAAACTAAAAATCTCACTCACGATACACCGTAGGGACTCCTCTAACAAAAGGAGAGATCCTATTTTATTAAAGAACATATAGATTCGCCTCCCTCAGGCTATCATCAATCAAATAAAATCTTTTATCCTATAACTAGCTAAACTAAAGACACTTCTATTGCATCAATGGACCTTTCATTACGTCTCTCAACACCCAACGCTTTAATATCGGGAACCATTCACGCATGGCTCTTCTTACGCCTTCCTCCGTCAGATTAGAAATTGCAGCGGCCGTATGAGGAACACAAATTCCAATCATTTCTTCCATTGTTCCATTAAACGTAAACCCTCCGTTTTCAAAACAATAAGAACCATGGTCTTCATTTTTACTACCATCTGCATTCACGTCCATTTACCTAACCTTCGTGTTTAAAATTGATGTTACTCTCACGTCACACCATTTTCCTTTCATAAAAAAAGCTTGTAAGGATGCGACGCTCCGCCTCATCTTTACAAGCATGATATGAAAATAGGATGTAGAATATACTACTAAGCCATATCTTTGACCATATTATTCATCCATTTATTTGATTTAAATCGGTGTCTTAAAATAAAGAAACGAAGGACCTCTTCTAACGTCGAAAGGAAAATCACCGAGGAAATCGACCATTTCAACCAATAAGCGGCGATAAATGCCAGCGGGATTCCGACTAACCACATCGATAACCCTTGGGCAATTGATCCATATTTCGCATCGCCTCCACCTCGTAAAATTCCGACAATTTGCACCCCGTTATAAACACGCGGCAACATAAAAATCGCATAAATAATTAAAATCTTAATCGCATCCGCTCGAACTGTGTCTGACACATTGTACATTAAGACAATGGCAGGTGATAAGGCCGCAAGCGTCACCGCCATCACTAAACCAACAACAACAGATAAACGAATAATCTTCTTCGCATATAAAAGCGCCTGTTCCTCACGATTGGCCCCAATTTCATTTCCAATAATTACAACCGACGCATGGGCCATCCCGAAAATAACAATCGTAAATAAATTTAGAATCGTCGACGTAATTTGTGTCGTTGCAATCGCATTGACCCCGATATGACCATAAATCATCGTATACGTCACATTCGCCAATCCCCAACACGCCTCATTTAACACAACCGGTAACGCCGTTTGATATAACAATTTCACTAACGGAAGTTCAATGGTTTTAAAGTCTTGGAAACGAAGACGCAAAGGCTTTACTTTAATCGTGACGACGGTCAAAATAATCGCACACTCCACCACACGTGCCACAAGGGTCGCCATCGCTGCCCCTTTCACGCCAAGCGCAGGCGCCCCTAATAAACCGAAGATTAAAATCGCATTTAAAACGCCATTGACAATTAAACCAACTAAACTTCCCCACATCGGCAACGCACTATTTCCGATACTTCGTAAAGCGCCTGCATACACAAAGGAAATGGCTGAAACAAAATAACTAAAAATTGAAATGCGTAAATACTCACTTCCTAAACGTACAACATCGGGATCCGTATTAAACAACCCGATAATTTTTTGTGCCATTAAAAAGCCCACAACCATGAAGACAACCGCAAAGGCAGTTGCCCCAAGTAATCCAAGCTTTAACACGGCATGAATCTTTTCTTCATCTCGTTTTCCCCATAACTGGGCAATCAAAATGGCGCAACCTGCACCCACGCCCATCACTAACAAACTATATAAAAAATAAAATTGATTCGCCACCCCAACTGCCGCCAATTGGACTTCACCTAAACTTCCAATCATAACCGTGTCTAACATATTAAGCGATGTCGTAATTAAATTTTGAATGACAATCGGCAAGGTTAAAATAAATAATCGCTTATAAAATGATGTTTCTTTTTTCATCGTTCGCCTCTTTCCTCTCCATGTGTTTTTTTTAGTATTGACCATTTTACATAAAAAATCCCCCAGTTTGAAGTTTTTTCAAAGTGGGGGTTCAACACTTATAATGTAATTTTTACACTCTCATAGACAATTTATTATATCTAAAATTTATTAAATAATCAATCTTTTTTAACGAACCACTAGGATAAATCGACATTTTTCGGTAAAATAATAATAAACTAAACAAAGGAGACGTTCACTATGAGCCAAACCAAGCAAGCCATCAAGGCCCTACTCGAACAAAAAAAACAACAGACGGCAAATCAAAAAACGCAACTTATACCAAGCCGTGAAATGGTCAAAGGACAAAAAGGAAAAAGTTCACGCAAAAAAGCCGGTGTTTTAGGCTAATTTATTTAGGCAACCTTGATCAAGGTTGCCTTTTCTCATGCTCGAAGCATTAATTTTACTAACCCCAAACGAATGATTTCATTTTATGGGTTTCTCCTGTTCCATTTAAAAAATATCTTTAATGACTTCCTCCACACTCACATCATAGTTAGATTCTATAAAATTAATGACGTGATCTAAAACAGAATGCAACGTTGCTTCTGAATTAGATCCTGTTGTCACGCCTAAAACTATTTGTTGATGGACATCAAGCGCCCCAACCTCATGAACCGATACATTAAACTGATTTCTAATCTTCGCGACCAAACTTCGAACAATCATCCGCTTCTCCTTTAAACTCGTGACAAATGGAACACCGAGCGTCACTTCTAAACAACCAATTTTCATTTCAAACCACACCTTTCATTTTTTTCATCAGACATTAATCGTTGCCTTTTCACACACCGCCCGCCTAAGCCCACCCTTTTATTCTTACCACTGACACCCCTCATCCAAAAATACTTGTCGGTTTTTGTATAGATAAAACGTTGTAAATGGTATAAAATAAAAAGAGGTCATCCAAAAGAATATCATTAGTTTATATGGAGGAAAATGAATTATGACAACAAATATGGAGTTAATGAAAAAAATCATTGAAGAAAAACGACAAAAAACGAAACAACAAGATAAATTAAAGCGACCAGATAAACAAATTGGTGAAGCACGCAAACGCATTAAACGACACAAAGGTGGCGGACTATTCGATAAATAATCTTGTCGCACCCAACTTTAATTAAAGGAGAACAACTATGTCTTTATCATTTGAAACACTTCAATTAACTCCTTCTCTGATTGAAGGATTAGCAAAACAACAGATTACAACCCCAACTCCCATTCAAGAACAAGCCATTCCCCTGATTTTAAACCACCAGGACCTGATTGCTCAATCGCATACCGGAAGCGGGAAAACACTCGCCTTCCTTCTTCCCCTTTTTCAAAAAATCGATGTAACCAAACGCGAGATGCAAGTGTTAATTTTAGCCCCAACGCATGAGTTAGTCATGCAAATTGATGCCCAAGTGAAGTTATTAGCGGCTAACTCGGGTGAGCCTGTCACTTCAACAACGATTATTGGCGGAGCAAACATTGATAAACAAATCAAAAAATTAAAAGAAAAACCACACTTCATTATCGGTTCCGCAGGGCGAATTTTAGAACTCATCAAAAAGAAAAAAATTACGGCCCATACCATTAAAACGATCATCCTTGACGAAGCAGATAGCTTACTTGATAATACAAATACTAAAACGATCCAAGATATTATTAAAACAACGTTACGTGACCGTCAATTATGCTTATTCTCAGCGTCAATTAGTTCACAAACAGAAGAGTTAGCGAAAACATTTATGAAAGAACCGGTCGTCTTAAAAATGACGGATCGTATTTCAATGAATCCGAATATTGCTCATTTTTATTTAAAAGGCGATCGTCGAGATAAATTCGAATTATTACGTAAACTGATCGTTGCTGAAGATCCAGAACGTGCCCTTATTTTCGTTAACCAAAACGATTCCATGCAAGAAATTGCAGAAAAATTAAATTATCACCAAAAAGAAACGTTTATGATGCGTGGTAATATAAAAAAAGAAGAGCGAAAACGTGCATTAGACGCCTTCCGCAGCGGTAAAATCAAACTTTTAATCTCTTCTGACCTGACCGCACGTGGACTTGACATTCCCGCTGTGACTCACATTATCCACCTTGACTGTCCGTCAAATCCAAATGAATATTTACATCGTGCCGGACGTACCGCCCGCGGATTCTCTGATGGAAAATCAATTTGTATTATTACCGATAAAGACCTTAGCACTTTAAAAAAATACCAAAAGAAATTTGATATTCAATTTGAAGAAATGCAAGTCAGCCACGGTCAATTTATCCCAGTTAAAAAATAAATAAAAAAATCATGTTCAACCTTTCATTGAACATGATTTTTTTTACCCTCCAAACTCCGCAACTCGTGATAAATTCATTATTTATTTTTCATCCAAAGAGCAAGACGCCTCCGGCTTAAATTTCTGAAGTTGTTCCTCCGTTAAATTCATCACAAATTGACGCTTAATTTCTAAGAGGTGTTTGACATCATTCAAGTATTGAAACAACATGGCGCGATTTTCAAATTCTTCGCGTGTTTTTGGTAATGATTGATTTCTGAAGATGTGAAGCACTTGTGTTGTCTCAACCATGAGCTCATCTGTCGTATTAAATTCATGCAAACTACTCGCAATATGCTCGGTTAAATCCGCCAGTAAAATCGATTGATCGAGTGTCATCTGCAACTTTCCAAGAAGCTGACGCATCCCAATTAAAACTTGATATTGCATCAGCCTCATTTCCATATATTGTGCATAATACGTCATCTCATCATATAAATAATTTTGACGATTGTGCTCAGCCCGTACCTTTGCTAACTCTAACTGATCCGCAAGTGATTGAAACAATACTTCCTCATCAATTGTCACGGAACGACTACGAATCGTTTTGGCCAGACAAAACAAAACTTTACGAAACTGCTCCTCAATTGTAGCTTGATCGTGTTTGATCTGTTGAACCATTTTGGGCATATAGAGATTAAAGATTAACGCAATGCCAGCACCAATAGCGACTAATAACAGTTCATTGACGAGTAAATTCCAATGGATGTATCCCTCACCGAGCACATGCGTCACTAAGACAGAGCTCATGACAATCCCATCACTCAATTTAAATTCAACCGCTAACGGAATAAATAGCAGTAAATACAGACCAAATGAAACCGGATGAAATCCGAATGTTACAAAAAGAATCCCACTCAATAACAGAGCGAGTACAGTTGAATATAACCGTAATTTCGCTATTTCTACTGATTTTTGCTTCGTATTTTGCACGCTTAACACCGTAATAATCCCTGCCGATAGCGCGTATTTTAATCCTAGTGCCTGCGCCACTAAAATAGCTAGGGTTGCCCCTAGCGCCGTCTTAATGGTTCGCATCCCTAAACGATACTTCATTTAAACTTCTCCTTTTTAAAACCTTACATAAGCATGGATAAAAGACGATACACTGACTCTTCCGCTTTCATCCACCACGATTTATTGTTCTCATCTGTCAAATCTAATAAACGGCACCGTTGCTGGTCCGCTTTAAACTGCTCAATTAGCTGATGGGCAACTGATTCGTGATAAATAAATGCCGCCAACTCAAAATTAATACTAAAACTACGAACATCCATATTGACGGACCCAATCGTCGCTAATTGACCATCAATAACCATCGTTTTAGAATGTAAAAAGCCATCGTAAAAATAAACCTCAATCCCCGCTTCTAATAGTTCTTTAATATATGAGGTCGTGGCACGGTGGACGAAATGATTATCCGGGATAATTGGAATCATAATTTTAACGTCAATTCCCGAATGAGAAGCAATTTTTAATCCATGTAAAAACTCACTATCTGGAATAAAGTAAGGCGATTGAATCCAAATGCTTTCCTTCGCCATCGTGACCCACTTAATATAAGTCGCACGCATGTGGTCCCGTTCTTGATCCGGTCCATCATAAACAAGTTGTAACTCAATTTCAGCATCCTCGTGATCTTCTTCGGGAAAATAACGTGAAAGATGCGTTTTAATCTGTTCTAAATCTGACAGACGTTCAATAACAGCTGTATAGTCCTTTAAAAACCGAAGTTGTAATGAACGAACAACCTCTCCCGTTACACGGACGTGGGCATCTCGCCAAGGGGTAAACTTCGGATTTTTCGATAAATACTCATCGCCAATGTTCATCCCGCCAAAATAACCAATCTTCCCATCAATAACAACAATTTTACGATGATTACGGTAATTCCAATTGAGGGTAAAAATCTTTAACTTTGCCGGGTAGTGTTTGACAACCATCCCCCCAGCCTCTTTTAGTGGACGAAATAAAGAAGCAGGCGTCATAAAGCTGCCCCCATCGTCATACACAAGTCGAACTTGTACACCTTCGCGTGCCTTCTGTGTCAATGCTTGAATCAACCGTTCCCCACTCTCATCCCCACGAATAATAAAGTAAAGAACATGAATCGAATCTTTGGCATTTAATATATCCGCAAGCAATGCCTCATATTTCTCCTTTGCATCGTTAAAATAGGTAAATGTCTTTGCCCCCATCACCAGTGATTTATTATAATTTAAATTAAATATTATAAACGATAAATAAGGAAAATGAATGCGTCGATTCATCAATTTCTTCAGTTGCCACTCCACCGTTTCCTGATATTCCCGCTCCTCTACCTCATCGAGAAACGTCGCTTTTTTAGCCATGATTGGACCATGACCAAATAAAAGATACAATAAAAATCCGATAAACGGAATAAAGGTCATAATTAATGTCCATGCAATAATATAAATAGGTTCATCTTTGCGCTTAAAAATCATTCGTAAGATGGTCCATAAATTGATAAACTGTATCACAAAAAGTGATAAAGCAATCATCCACGTTAGCATCACACAGCCGTTGCCAAAAGATTATAAAACTCTATCCTTACTTGTTAGGTCCTCTGTTCACCGTTTCCGATTTAATATTTTCACAACAAGAACAAATTTTAAACGAAGGATTGCACTTATTAGCTTCTACGAACTCGTCCCGATACTTTTCACCGTTATAGTGAATTTAGCGCTTAAATGCATAGGAGACTTGCTTTTAAATAGCTTTTGATAACCGTTTATTTCTCATCATACCAAGAAGAGTTGAAATCTCTATAGCAAGACGAGAAGGTTTGGTTTTCACTCTCTAATTCGTTATGAGGTGAAGTAGGATGACTTCTTGTTTTTTTACCACCGGTGTCGTCATCGAATTGCGAGTTTTATAATATTTGCTGTTTTAACAAATTGGCAACGGGTTTCACCTCCTTTTAATTATTTTTATTCCTTCTATATTTTCAAGAAATATGTTTTTGAAGTCGTTTTAAACGCCTCTCTCACTTACGAACGACGGGTATTTGATGGATATTTTTAAAAAAATATGCGTCACTGCAAACAACTAAGTCTTTAATGACCATCTTCATTCCAAAACTGGCGTCCGTTAAGTAGATAGTTTCTCATGCTTATTCAAATCCAATTGATAAGTCCTCATATTTCCCATCTTGATCATATGAGGATTCGGATATTTTTTATGGGAGGTTGTCCATTGGTTTGAATCCCCCCCCTTTTTTCAAGCAAGCCAACTTTTTTTAACTTTTAATTCAACCTGACATTTTAGTCTCAAAAATACTATTATACCTTAAATTTCGCCATTTGATAAGTTTATCTAGAACAGGTTTCACAAATTTCGGTCAAAAATGTCGTCAACGCTTTTACAAAATGAGCCGTATCTTCCTTTGAACGTTTCCTAGGACCTTTCACTCGCTCACCCGCTTGCCTTAATTTCTTTAATGTATGCCGACGATAAAGCAGTTCATCAATATTATTTTCATCGTACTGCCGTCCATTTTGATTCAATGCATAACCACGCTTGGCTAACACCAACGCCGCTAAGCCATAATCTTGCGTAATAACCAAATCGCCAACTTCAAGTCGATTCATAATCTCGTAATCAACAGCATCCATCCCCCGCATGACCGTCACAACTTCTACCCCGTCAAAAAAAAATTCATGGGCCACATCGCAAACAATCACAACAGGAATCAAAAAAGCAGTCGCCACCTCAATCGTTTCCTTCACTACCGGACATCCATCCGCATCAATATAAATCTTCATCTTGCCCGCTCCTTTTATCAACCATTAACCATAATATTCTATTGTAGACGAAAATCTTTTTCTTTTATACAAAAATATGGTTCTTTTTTCTTCTTTATCCCTTGTTCCTTAAGATGCTCCCCTTAACCTTTCTCCTTAGAAATCGAATAAAAAAAGCAACTTACTTTCTTTCCTCATTCATCACACCAAATTTTTAAATTCCTATATTGAAAAGTTAAAATAAGAGTGTTATAATGCTTAGGCTTATAATAAAAACTAGTAGAAATGCGAAGTGAAAACATGAAAAGTTCAGCTATTGAAAAACGTATTGTTAAAATTGATCAAGCCGTTCAAGCGATGAATATTGCTAAAAAATATTTAACGAATCATGATGAAATTAAAGCGGTTGTCTTAGAGTTAAATCGTGAGCGTCAACTATTAGTCAACGATTTATACCGCGATGATAAACAAAACTATACCACTGTTCGTGAACATTTAGAAACATTAATCGATAAGCCACTAGATGCAACGATGCAAAAGGAGCTCCTTGAATATATTAAAGAGGTCTTTGGGCGTCAGGCAGCAACAGACGGTAAAACTGCAACAGGATTAAATGCCTGGTTAAAAAAATTAAATGTCACATGTGAATGGAAAACAACTCCTGATTCAGATTGGGCAACACTTGTTCTCACAGGATTTAAACCTTTCCAAAACTAAATGAAAAGAGCAACTTCTTTCTTGCAAGTTGCTCTTTTTAAATTGGCATTTTTTTCATTTTGTTTCTTTCTTCTTCCATTTTCATCAATTTTACGATATACTTATTGGCGGGAGTGTCAGAATATGACAATAATATAACATCAAAAGGAGGACATTATGGAAATGTTACAAGTTATCGGGGAAAAGATCTTAACCTTCCTTAATGCAATTATTAGTTTTGGAAATACGTATATTGGTACGTACTTACTCATCGTATTACTGCTCATCGCAGGATTTTATTTCACTTTTAAGTTGAAATTCGTACAATTTAGAATGTTTAAAGACATGATTAAATTACTCGGAGATGGTGCCTTACAATCATCAAAAGATGGAAAAGTTTCATCTTTCCAGGCGTTTTGTATTAGTACTGCCTCACGTGTTGGAACAGGAAATATTGCAGGGGTTGCCTTAGCGATTGCCGTTGGTGGAGCAGGATCTGTGTTTTGGATGTGGATTATCGCCCTTATTGGTGGTGCTTCAAGCTTCGTCGAAAGTACGCTCGCACAGATTTATAAAGTAAAAGATGCTTCTGGTGCTTACCGTGGAGGTCCCGCTTATTATATTGAAAAAGGATTAAACAAGCGTTGGCTTGGATTACTCTTCTCTATTTTAATTACGATTACCTTTGGATTTGTCTTTAATGCCGTTCAGGCCAATACCATTACAGAAGCATTCCAAACGGCGTTTGGAATGGACAAATTATTCATGGGAATTTTACTTGCGATTATTACCGCGGGTGTTATTTTTGGTGGTGTTCAACGAATTGCGAAAGTTTCAGAAATTATCGTTCCTGTATTAGCTGTCGCTTACGTTCTTGTGGCCTTATTAGTCATCGTTTTAAACATCACAAAGATTCCAGCATTAATTGGTCTGATTATTTCAGAAGCCTTTGATTTTACATCATTCGCCTCAGGTGCCTTTGGTGTGATGTTTATTCAAGGGGTTAAACGTGGATTATTCTCAAATGAAGCCGGAATGGGATCAGCGCCAAATGCAGCCGCAACTGCTGAAGTTAGCCACCCAGTTCAACAAGGATTAATCCAAACACTTGGTGTTTTTACAGATACAATTTTAATTTGTAGTTGTACAGCTTTTGTTATTTTATTATCTGGAACACACGCTGATCCTAATTTAACAGGAATCCAACTGACACAAGCTGCATTAACTTCACAAATCGGAGTAATTGGAAACTACTTTATTGCCCTTTGTATTTTACTTTTTGCTTTTAGTTCTATTATTGGAAACTATTATTATGGAGAATCGAATATCGAATTTATGAGCACGAAAAAAGGGTGGTTAATCGCCTACCGCGTTGTTGTTGTTGCAATGATTATTTTCGGATCTCTTACAAAGGTTGCCATCGTATGGGATTTAGCTGATTTATTTATGTCATTTATGGCGATTGTCAACTTAATTGCTATCTTATTACTTGGTAAATTTGCCTTTAGAGCGCTACAAAATTACACGATGCAACGTAAACAAGGAATTCAAAACCCAACGTTTAAAGCTTCAGACATTGAAGGCCTAACAAACGTTGATGAATGGAACTAACCCTTCAAGTTTAATTGAATGATCTAAAGAAGGTCCCCTGATTGGGTGACCTTCTTTTTAAAACGGCTCTTTGTCAAATCGTGTGGGTGAATAAAATCTATATATGTAATCAAGAGGAGTTGGTTCTTCCTGACTTTGGGTGATAAAACGCTTTACCTGATATAATGAAAAGATATCTTATAGGCGGAAGAAACACATTTATTTTAGCATTCATAAAAGAGTGGCATAAAAAATTAAATTTAGATGATACACAAAATGATGATTTAATTCATATTGATTCTGAAAAGGATGAAGAATTAGAGAGTGAAATGACGCTTGAAACATATGCTCGGAATGTTGGTTATATGAATTATGTAGGGTTTTGAAAGAAAAATAAAAAAAAGTAGAAATATTTCTACCTTTTTTTATTATTTAAATTATGCAATATTATTATGTTGTATACACATTTTTAATTTTCTGTTGGATGATGTTCGAATTTAATTTCTTTTATTTTTAATGGGGAAAAATTAATAATATCGTATACTGCTATATTATCGTCGTATGGTTCACTATGCGCCCCAGCAAAGGTTTGAAATTTCACTGTTAAACGATAATTAAATGGTGATGGATAATAACCTCGTTCAATTTCTATAATTTCAAAATTCCAATATTCTCGTTGATTTTCACCATAAATTTCATTTATTGATTTTTGTATAGAATCAAATAATAGTAAATCTAGTATTCGATTGTATTGTGAAAGTTTTTCTTCATTTGAGAGATGACTAAAAAATAAATTTTTATTTTCAGCTAAAATTTTAGTTGAGTTATAATTTAAAAATAAAGAAATTGAAATTAATAATAAAGACAGGATGTTTTTTGTTTTTTTCATTTTTTTCCTCACTGTTTGATGATTTTAAGATAGTGTTCATTTAGAATGGATATTTATATTATACGCTTTAATATAAAAACTATGGGAGTTGTTATTATAAAAAGCAGATTGTTATTAACATTGAGGTTAGTGGTTATGTTGGTTGTTTTTCTCAGAAAATGATATAAATATTAAAGTAGCAGTTCGTTATAATCAAGATGTTAATGCTTATAGTGGAACCAATCGTACTGCTTCTGGTAAAGTTCCGGAAGTTGGATATGCATCAGTCCATTGGGTAGGAAGTAATCGGCAAAATCCAATAATCTCTTTTGGTACATATATTTATATTGATAGTAATAAAGAATTACCTTGGAGAAACCATTTATCTCCAAGGTAATTCTTTGTACTTTTTGGGTGGGAGATTTATGAGATTTTATAATAGGAAAATAATAATACCCTTTATTTTTTGTTTTTTTTATAGTTTGTATAGGTTATTATTTTAATTTAAATCTTTCAAAAAATAATACTTCTCTTTCGTTGAAGGAAGCTTATGAATTAGCATTTAATCAAAGTAGTGAAGAAGATGTTTATCTTCATACTATGACGAGTGTTGATTTAGAAAATGTTTTTGATTTAAAAGGTGAAGAAAAGTTAATAGACAGTTCTTAAATATTAATATATTCTTGTGAAGCTTTTAAAAATTTAATCATGGGATAGAATGGGCTTCAGGTCATCATTTTATGTTAAAAGCCCTTCATTTTCAAACGAAAATGAAGGGCTTTTAACATACCAAACGAATAAGCTAATGCCGTCTCACCTGTTAAGCTAGCGCTACAAATACGGTCCCAATTGCAATTAAAACAACGCCGATGATTCCCTTCATGGTTATTTCTTCTTGGAAGATCAGCAACGAAACAACAACGGTAATCACAACTGATAATTTATCAATGGGCGCGACCTGCCATGTTTTTCCCGTTTTCAATGCGATGTTTAAAATAACCATGAAAGTGCCCCACAAATTCCAGCCCCTATTAAAAATGCAACATCCCGCTTGTACATCACAAGCTCTTTTAACTGGTGAAAGTCGCCCCGACTGAACGAAACGGCCACTAAAAATATAGCCATAATAACTGCACGCACACTCGTTGCTAACCCCGGCGTTAAATGATGAATCCCGATTTTTGTAAAAATCGTCACGAAACTTGCACTCACTGCGGCTAATAAAGCAAAAATCAACCATTGTGCCATAAAAAAATCACCTCTTTCTCTCTGGAGGTGATTATATCAAACAAAGCTCCTTATTTCTAGAACTCCATTTAGGTCTTTTATCGCATCAAGCGAAGCACTTGAATTAATGGCTGATTCACAGTTTGTGTCGTTGTTACTCGTGGAAAAACAAGGACTTGATCTTGTCCATCAAAACCATAGTGAAAGGCCAATGAACCAACTGCGCAACGTTTAGTCATCTGATCCGTTTCAAGTAAAACGGTGACGTATGGGCGGGTTTGACGAATAAAGGAAATATGCTCCTCTAAGTCTTTGAGCGCCTCATGACTCCATGGCGCCTCCGTTTGCCGTAATGAAATGACATAACCATTCAAACGCGAACCTTTACGAATGAGCGGTAAAATAAATTCATCTGTTGTCACCTGCGCGACATTTTTGGGTGTCACTGGCGTTAAAATACCGAATAAAATTCCATTTGTTTTCATGATATCAAGGGAACGTAAAACCGTTTGTTGTGTCGTTGAATCCAAGGCCTGGGTCCCCTCTAAAATAACGAGCGGTAACACATTTCCAAGTTTTGCGATGCGTTGTGCAACAACCGAAGTCACGGCAAGTCCTGTTGTTAAGACGATAAACTCGACATCATCATAAGCTTCATACACACTAAATAATCGTTCCTCTAAAAATGGGTCTCCTCCTGTTAACACCACGATATGAACACCTAAGTCCCGTGCCTCCCCTACTAAACGATGAACCTCAGAGACAGGCATCACATTTCCCGGTTGAGGTCGACAGGTACAACCACGCCCCGATAGCGGACACGTCATCCCAAGGTCTAACACTAACGCATTAGGAATCGCGACCGAATACTTTTTAGACATCTCCTCACGTGTTGAAATTCCCTCCCACAACTCCTTCACCGCAACATTTTGCAAAAAATGATTCAAACACGTTTTATTCGTATTATACATCATATTTTTGACGTATCGTTTAATCGCAGGATGCGTATCATAATACATTTTAATTTGGTCAATCACACCCTTAATCTGCGGATCGGTGATAAACGTTCCCGACATTTCATACAACTTATCAACCCCGTTATCCGGGTCTTCTTTCAAAATTTCAACAATATTTGCAACGATAAAATTTTTAGGTAACAAATTCATATTATTTAAAAAATTCATCATCTCTTCCACCCCATTTTCCCATCGATAAAACCTATATTCATTTCATTATATTGTCGATTTTTTTGATTCATACCATCTGTTTCATGATTTGCACAAAAAAATTAACAGTCTGATGGCGACAGGAATAACGGCTACCGCCCCTCTTTTTTCAGAATCCTTTAAGAAATGTGTGATAAAATGAAAGTGAGGTGATTAAAATGCGACTTTTATTAGTTGAAGATGAACGTCATTTATCGGATGCCATTGCCCATCTGTTAAAAGCGAAAAAGTATATCGTCGACTGTTGCTACGATGGCGAAGCCGGACTTGAATATGGACTCCGTGGGATTTATGATGTCATCATCCTAGATGTGATGCTCCCTAAAAGAAATGGATTTGACGTATTGAACATGATTCGTCAGTACGATGTAACGACCCCTGTCTTACTTTTAACTGCCAAAGATCAAGTTTCAGATAAAGTCCATGGTCTTGATTTAGGCGCTGATGATTATTTAACCAAGCCGTTTTCAACTGAAGAATTGCTTGCCCGAATTCGGGCCCTACTACGTCGGCAAGGCAACGTCTTAACGGAAGATTGCCTTCGGTTCAAAGAAACGTCTCTTCATCTTTCAACCCACGAACTTTGCCATGGGGAGAAAAAGATTCAACTTGGGCTAAAAGAGTTCAACTTGATGAGTTGTTTATTGCATCATAAACGGCAAATTGTCACGAAAGAGATGCTCATCGAAAAGGTTTGGGGATATGATGCTGATGTCGATTATAATAATGTTGAGGTGTATATATCCTTTCTAAGGAAAAAGCTTCAATTCATAAAGTCTCCTCTTATGATTAAGGCTGTCCGTGGCGTCGGCTACACGTTAGGAGGAGGGGAGGAGTGATTCCACATTTAAAACGACGTTTTCTTCTCATCCATCTCTCCATTTTACTGACCGTATTTTTATCTATTTTTATCAGTACCTACGGTTTGATGTCCAAAGCTGAAACGAGGCAAGCGCTAAAAATCATGGAAGAGTTGGCAAGAAACGATGGAAATCTTCCACCTCCTTTGATGAATGAGCCGAAAAAATGGGGACCCTTGAAAAAATCTCCTTTTAATCCATTACTGCTTCAATCAAGCTTCATTTTTAAAATCAATGAAGAGGGACAAATCGTCGCCTCTATTTCCCATTTGCCACCCGATACGTCCATCGAATCTCCGCAGGAACTTGTTGAAAGGGTGCTAGCCAAAGATAAGGAAACTGGAACCTTTTCCTTTGAGGGGTTTAAATTGCGTTATCTTATCCAACCACGACCGGACGGTGAAAAGCTACTTGTCTTCTTAGACCGTTCCGCCGAATTGGCAACGTTGACACAACTGACGATGATTCTTCTGGCCATTGGTGGTCTCTCACTCATTGTCCTAACCATCATTAGCTACTTTTTAGCCAACTGGGCCATTCGCCCCATTGCCAAGTCTTATGAATTACAACAACAATTTATGGCGGATGCTTCCCATGAATTAAAAACACCAATTGCTGTCATTAAAACAACACTCGAAGTGCTAACCACTCACCCTAAACAGACCATCGAGGCCTCAGAAAAATGGATCAATTACCTTCAGACAGAATCCAATCGGATGGAAAAGCTCGTAAATGATCTCCTTTTTTTAGCGAAAAGTGATAGCCAGGAAATGGAGATGACGCTTACCCCATTCTCACTCAGCGACGCTCTCATGACCGCGATTCTTCCACTGGAGTCAGTAGCCTTTGAATCCCATAAACAATTAGCGCTTGACATCGAACCTGAACTGATCGCATATGGCGATGTGACACGAATCCAACAAGTCGTCGTTATTTTACTCGATAATGCCATTAAACACGCCTTAGATGGTAGCACCATTCACATCTCTCTCAAACGACGTCCTTCTGTTTATGAACTGACCGTCCAAAACACAGGAACAGTCATTGCAACTGAAGATCTTCCTAAAATCTTTGATCGTTTCTATCGTGCCGATGCGTCGCGCACACGAGAAACAGGCGGTCATGGACTTGGACTCGCCATTGCTAAATCCATTATCACGGCACACCACGGAAATATTTTCGCAACCAGTACTTCATCTGGAAAAACAACCTTTGTTGTCACCCTACCTATCAAACCTTCCTAGACACAAGATAACGACTCTTGATTAACTGAGAAGAAAAGCGAACTGCAAAACCTATCATCGGGAAAAATTGATCATCCATGAGATGACTCCATTTCTCCCCTTTTTTATATGTAAAATTAGGTATTTAAGCGACAGGCTCGTTTACCTATTTCCACTAATCAGCGGTGGGAATCATCTTGGTACCCTAGGGGAATCCTGTCTTATCTAGGGTATTGACTAGGAATCGCGGTACTTGAGTACCGAGTCGTTCAAGATAGTTTTGATAAGAGAACATATAAAAGTGGACAAATTAATTTGTCCACTTTTATGTTTACTCCTAATAAATTAATAGCGTAATTAGGTTATATTATCTACCCCAACCATTGTCCATAATAAGCAAAAACACCAAGAACACCTCCAATAAACACTGAAACCACTACTGTTGATAAAATGACAATAGGATGATTGCAAATTTTATTAATCTGCCCTTTCATACACCCCCACCTCCTTCTATATCCGTTATTTAATACGATTATTCAGTACTTTATGTTTTTATTATAAACTACCATAAGTATCCAATCAATATTAAACTACTTACACCAGTAATACTTATAATCATACCGATGATATTCAAACTCATCATTAGCCAAAAGGCGCTTATTTCATCTATCTCCACGATTTCCTCTGAATGTCACATCCCAATATAAGAACGAATGGTATCTAAAATTCGATGGCGTATGTAAAAAGAGGTCTTTACGTCCCAAAATTTAAATAAATGAACGACGGATACTAAAGCATAAAATCATGCATTTGGCATATTCTAACCAGTCTTCTAATGGCAACTTTGAACTTGCTACAACAGATTTTATAACTGTAACTCTATTATTCTTACGATGTCAAGATGGGGATAAGTAGGCACAAAGTAAATGACTATTCACGTTGCACATTGATAACATTTGAAATCTTCTCCTTAACCTCCTCACCTCTCTAACTCTCCTTCTTACCACAAAGGCAGTCCGCATTCATCGGACTGCCTTTATTCATTTCGTTTAAAAAGAATTTAACGTAGGGGTTTTTAAGTCCGAATTCATTTCCATTTTTGGATGATCCTTTATTTCCGGTGCTTCCCTCATGTCTTTGGTCCCTCTCATCCCAGGTCCTTCTTCCATTCCAGGGCCGCGCATC
Organism: Turicibacter sp. St.80E1; assembly: GCF_059728495.1. Classification (NCBI taxonomy): domain Bacteria; kingdom Bacillati; phylum Bacillota; class Erysipelotrichia; order Erysipelotrichales; family Turicibacteraceae; genus Turicibacter; species Turicibacter sp. St.80E1. Next base: position 1,300,903 of record NZ_AP039386.1, read on the forward strand.
CCATCACCAGTTAAAGTCCCGTTACTCGTAATCAAATCTGAAAGGGCGACTTGGAATCGTTCCTCTCCTTCGGTGTAGGTTCCGTCTTGATACACTCCGTCTGTCGCCTCTACCGAATACGTTCCCCCACTTAGCACACGATAGGTCGATTCCATCTTAAGGTCGGGTGAACTGATGATCAGGACCTGTGACGCTTTCGACGGAGAAAAAGTCACGATTTCTGCCCCCTCTTCGGACTGAATGTGAATCAACTCGCCACTTTCAAATGAATCTTGAATCACCAACGTCGGTTGCGTTGAAGTCTCGCTCGGAGTTTGCAGCATTCCGACACCTCCTGAGGCTATCAACTGTCCCCCTTGAAGATCAAATGTCTCATCAAAATCAAGAATGCCATCATGTCCACTCGTCGGCCCTTCAACAATGACCACACCGCCCGTCATGATGATTGAGCCATTTGCATCTAAACCATCTCCCGAGGCGTTGACGTAAAGCCATCCACCATTAAGTTCAATCCATCCCGATTCGCCCTCTTGTTGTGATGTTGTCGTTGGATTAAAAAAAGACATAAATCCAGAGCCATCCATTCCACCCGCGGCATTTATCCCATCATCGGTGGCGACTAATCGAATCACCCCATCATTGACTCGGACGACTTGACCTTCTAAACCTTCATAAGACGTTAAAATATCAACCGTTCCACCATTCACTTCAACCGTCTCATCTGCATGCAACCCATCATCCCCCGTTGAAAGTGTCACCTCTCCCCCATTCATCCATAATGAGCCGTTCGTGTGCAACGCATCATCCGCTGAATTAATCGTCAAACTTCCGCCTTCAATCACTAACTCCTGGCCTGCTTTCAAACCTTTAGCGCTAGGAGTAGTAGCCGTCTCGGCCGTCGCCGAGGCTCCACGATTAAAAGGAGGTTGCGACGTCGTTTCCTTTACCGCGCCTGCTTCATATCCACCACCCGTTTCAATCTTAAACGTTCCACCCTCGATGACTAACTTCGTTTGAGCCTGAATTCCATCTTGCTCTGCCACTAAATCAAAATCTCCCCCACGAATCGTAATAAATCCCTTCTCTTCATCTGCCTCTTGATCCGATTGAATGGCATCTCCCTTCGTCGTCATCTTAAACGTCCCCTCTTCAATGACAACTGAATCTTTCCCCTTTAGCCCGTGATTAGCCGACTCGATGACAAAGTTTCCATCCTCAATCACCAAATCATCCTGACTCACAATGCCATTATACGTCTTTGCATCCACCGTTAAAGAACCCGTCCCCGTTATCATTAAATCATCCTGACTAAAAATAGCCGCCTTTTCTTCCTTACTCACTTCCTCCCCATCATTCATGACCATTTGATGGGAAATAACATTTTGTGTTCCCTCCATTAGCGTGATCGTTGTCTTTGCAGACTGCGTGATTAAAATAGGCGCACCAGTGGTGGAAGAAATCTGAGTCTCATTCAAAACCAAATTCACTTCTTCTTGATTGCCAACTTCCACTTGAATCTGACCATCCTCAAGCGTTCCACTAATTAAGTACGTTCCCGCCTGTGTAATCCTCACGGTTTGGTTCGACGCCGTCGCCCCCTCCCCATCAATGGTAATCGTTTCTCCTAATTGGATGGCAGTCCCTTCTGTTAACGTCGATGACAGGGAATCTTTTATTTCGTCCGCCGAAGAAGGGGAATCCTTTACCCCCTCACATCCAGCGATTAAAGCTAGACTTAAAAACATACCTCGGTAAATTCGCTTGTTTTTCATAACAAAGGCTCCTTTATTTTCACTTTAAACCATTAATTCAGATTGAATTAATGTCACATTTAAATTGCCGTTTCGGCATCGAATCTCATCTATCAACTGTTTCTGAGACGTCGATTCATCGAGACTTAGCGTATAAGTTAACTCAAAAAGCGCCCCAAAATCCCGCGTCCGCACTTGATCTAAGTGATAAGTTAACGCATAATCCTCTAAAATTTCATCAAACGTTCCCTCATAATTCAAATCTTCTGGAACGACAATTTTTAATTTCATCGTCTTCGTTTTCATTCGCGCAAAATTTGTTACCTCAACTCCCCACATCACGACACACATGATTGCCGTAAAAATAACAGCATATCCGAGGTAGCCCATCCCTGTACAAAGTCCAACGGCCAATGTAAAAAAGACGTAAGCAATATCTTTAGGCTCCCCTGGGGCACTGCGAAAGCGAATGAGCGAAAAGGCTCCCGCTAAACTAAACGCACGAGCGACATTATTACCAACGAGCAAAATAATCACCGAAATAATCATCGGTAACATGATCAACGTAACAGCAAAACTTGGGCTATACCCCGTCTTTTTCATCGTTTTCATATACACCACACTAATGAGCGCCCCTAAAAGAAATGACGTTCCAATAATGATTAACGTATTTACTAACGTCAATGATGTCCCATCAACCGTTTGAATAATCGTTTCTAACATAACTGTTCTCTCCTTTTTTCACTAAACTGACAATGATTTAAATACTCCTGACCGTATTTTGAAAAATGTGTCGGATAAATACGAAGCTCCGATAACAGCGACGTAAACCAACTAGGGATTGCCCCTAAAATCTTAACCTCCATTAAATACTCAGAGGGGCCTAGCAATTCTGTCCCAAAATAACCCGCTTCTAGTTTTAACACCTCACGTCGTGTCAAAATATTAAAATCGAACGTCAGACGAAAATCGGGATTATCTTTTGCAAAATAGGCATATCGCTGATACCCAACATAAACCGCTTCTCGCACGCGATGATGTTTTAAATAGTAGGCGATTTCTGCCATCACTTGACTCGATTTCTCATCTTTAACTGTCGGTAAAATCCCACACTTTACAAACGCCTTGGCCTCTGCTAACGAGAGCGCCATTCGGCGTTTACTCACGATGCCCTTAATTTTTTTCTTCAACTCTAAAAAAACCTCTTCCTCCTCACTCCCCGGGATACGATAACTTCGTAAACGCAACTTTTCCTTATAATAAGGCTTCGAAATCGAATGGCGAATCACATCAAAATTCACCGTATCATAATAGACGTTATAAATGGAATAGGGCCGATGATTCTTACAATGATGATCCAATTCCATATAAACTAACAATCGTGGAATCAGTGCCTCATATTGCGCCCGGGTTAACATAAACTTTTTCTCATACCGTCTAAACGTCATTAGTTTTGCCATTGATAGACCTCCCATCTCATTTGCGATATGACTCATTGGGCCTTTCCTAACCGGCGTGTATGGATTTGAAAAGCCGCCTTCCTCTTTCATTATACCGACGAACCTTAAAGAAAACTTAAAGGTCCAATCCTTTCTCTCAAAAGTAATAAAATGGTTATAATTACCAAACAATTCTTGCCCCCCTAAAAATCTGTAATAATAGAAAAAAGAAAACGCCTCACCGGTTGAACGGTGGTATAGTACCTTCATGGTAGACAAAAAAATAAAAGCGACACTATCATCAGTTATGATAGAATCGCTTTAAGGTCTACTAAGGAGGTACTTTTCTTATGCAATCAAAACGTATTAATCGTAATTTTACTTATTCCGCACAGTTAAAATCTCAAGCGGTGCAGCTCTATTTGAAGGGGCAATCTTGTTCCTCTATTTGTGAACAATTGAAAATTCAAGATCCCAAACGGATTTATGTTTGGGCGAAAGATTTCCATGAAAAGGGAGAAGCAGCTTTTATTGACGGGCGTGGTAAAAAAGCCACGGGGCGTCCTAAAACAAAATTTATGAGTCTCGAAGAAGAGGTCGAATATTTACGTGCTCAAAATTTATTATTAAAAAAGTCAATCGAGAAAAAAAGGGGGTGTTAAATAAGCAACAACAATTTGAATTCATTCAGGAGTATTCAAAGGAGTTTTCTTTGTCTGTCTTATTTAGACTTACTTCTGTTTCACGAGCCGGATACTATAAGTGGGAGAAAAGCTGCCCTACGTCTAAAACTAATCGTGATGAGGAGCTTTATCATCTAATTTTAGAGGTGTTTAACGAATCGAATGGTACTTATGGTGTGAGAAGAATTAAACAGGCACTCCTTAACCAATACGGATGGATCGTTAATCATAAATGTATTCGTCGTATCATGCATAAATATCATTTAATTTGTGTTCTGCCTAAGCCTAAATTCAAACGTCGCCCGCAACCTCACGGGAATATTTCTAATGTTTTAAATCGCGAATTTCACGCCACCAAACCTCTTCAAAAGTTATGTATGGACATTACCTATATCAAAGTTAAAGCCCCTTATCCTAAATGGGCCTATTTATGTGCGGTAAAAGATGTGTATAATCAGGAAATTGTTGCTTACGATAGTTGTGAATCTCAAAATATGGCGCAAGTTTATCGAGTACTTGATCAGTTGAAACAACTTCCTTTAGAAGAAAACGCGATTCTTCATACCGATCAAGGCTATCAGTTTACTAATAAAAATTACATAAAAAAAGTAGCTGATATAGGACTCATACAGTCAATGTCCCGCAGAGGCAACTGCTGGGATAATGCCTGTATTGAAAACTTCTTCCGCCACCTCAAAGCAGAGATGCCATTCTTTAGTTCACCACAAACCTTAGAGGAAGTTAAACAATCCTTATCAAACTACATCCACTATTATAATACAAAACGTATTCAAAATAAATACGGTATGAGTCCAGTTGAATATAGACTTCATACCGCATAAATTCGCTTTTTATTAACTGTCTACTTGACAGGTACTACTTCACGGGAATCTCCTCCCTTTAATAGATGCGGAGCGTTGCAATAAAAAGGGGGAACCTGCCATGGAAACATCCATCAAAAAAATTAAACACGCGTATTTTATGATTAATATTTCTTACACGAGTTCGCTCGCTATTTTTGGTGCTATTTTCTATCTTTATTTACAACAGCTCGGATTTTCGTTTTTACATATTAACTTATTCGGTGGGACCTTTTGGCTCGTTAACTTTTTAACCGAGCTACCTGCCGGCGTTTTTTCTGATCGCTATGGGCGAAAAGCATCAATGATCTTAAGTGGTCTCATCCGTGCACTCGGATTATTTCTTTTATTAGTTTCTCATCATCATATCGGACGACTATTGACCGCCGCGGCTCTAACTGCTATCGGCGAATCACTAAAATCAGGGACATTAGAATCTTGGGCCTTAGATCGAATCCATGCCCTCGATCCGACTTTTGATTCCACCCAACTCTTTTCAAAGGATAAATTCTACTTAAGTGCCGCGAATCTCATCGTCACCTTCCTAGGTGCTCAACTTCTTGCCAAAATTAATCTCCAACTCCCCTTCATTCTTGCTCCCCTCCTGTTACTCCTCAATGTCCTTGTTGTCATGTGTAAAATGGATGCAAAAACTCCCTATCAGACTCAACGGCAGGCAGAGGAGGGTGAGCGTCCGACACTTCTATCCGGCATACAGGCATTTAAAGCCAACCCTTCTTTTTTTCATCTCGCCCTTTCCCTTCTTCCCTTGCAGTTCATCTTAAGTGGGCCCGCCTCACAGTGGCAACTGTTCTTTAGTCAAAAATCAGAAACACTCATCACTGGATATATTTCAATTCTCATTACACTTTGTGCCATGCTCGGACATTATTTAACGCCTAAAATAGCCTCACGATTTGAAAATAAACTTTCCTTCTTTTTGCTAACAACGAGTTTAAATGCAGGCGCTATTCTCCTAACGGCATGGTCCCGCTCATTCACGCTCGCCCTTATCTTTTTTGCTTTGCATATTGTCGCCATGTCGTCCGAACAAGTTTACCGTTACTCGGTCTTAAACAATGAAATCAAATCCTCTCATCGTGCGACTCTCCTCTCTACCTTTAATACACTTGAATCTGGATTTACCGTTCTTTGCTTCGTCTTCGTTGGGTGGTTATCCGATCAATTTTCACTTTCAACCTCATGGATCATCTGCTCCATTCTCTTGCTCCTTTCTGCTCTTCCGCAATTCCTCCATTTAATGAAACAAGAAACGTTCCAAACAAGGGACGATTCTACTACAAAAATCCCGCATAAAAAAAGAGGAAGAGCTTTCTTCCCCTTTTAATCTTTCTTAATAAAAAGTGACATTATGATAATCGATATCCACTGATACCGGTTGCGTTTTGTTACCAAGGAGCATTGGCTTAAGCAGTTGATAAGCGTAGGCACGGGCCTCTTGCTCTTCTTGATCAAAAAAGACAAAGACGTAGCGAAGCCGTTTTCCCTTTGCTTTTTTCAATTCGTAAGAGGTCGATGCATTAAAATGATTGACCGCCACCATGTAATTGACATCATCTTGCTCGTCACTAATCGTTGCCAAATGATGCGCCACGATACACGCCTCATTAATTCCAAACCAATGTTGATATAAATCATTGATTAAATCGCTGCTCGTTCCTTCCTGATAGTAACGAATTGCCTGACTATTACGCCCAAACTTTTTAACTGCCTGCTCCTTATGATTTAAGATTAAAACCTCCACTCGATTAATATTCACCAAAACCCCATCCCTTCCCTTTCCTGTCGGGGCTGACTAACTATTTAACACGTTTCACTCGACGATGGATTGACACTTTATTATATGCTCTCCGTGTACATTTGGGCACAAAAAAAGGCAAAAGACCGCCTCTTTTCATCAAATTCTCACCACCTGTTACACACCACACGCTTTAGGAATACTTTTCCTTGCCCCCCCACTATCTCATGTGTTATGATTAACTCAAACTTACAAAGGACGTGAATCCAATGAAAATACTCCTTTTTTCATTTCAACTCTTTATCCCACTTACTATGCTAATAATAGGTTTCCTCTTTTCTCAACACGTCCCCAAAACCATCAATCCGGTCTGGGGATATCGCACGACACGTTCGATGAAAAATAAGGACACTTGGGTTTTTGCCCACTACTTCTGTGGGCGTCTCTTTAAAAAATGGGGCCTCTATTTACTCGTATTCACCCTTTTAATGGGATTGATCCTCATGGGCGCAAAAGACATCCCTTTCGCTATCGGCGGTGATCTCCTTTACATTCCTCAACTCATCGTCCTCTTTATTCCAATTTTTCTAACCGAACATGCGTTAAGAAAAAACTTTGACGCCAAGGGCCAACCAATCACAAAAACCACACGCTAATCCGTGTGGTTTTTGTGTACTGACTTTAAAATTAACGTCCCTTCGGTGAGTTCTATCACGTTTAATGCTTCAAAATCACGAAGAGGTTCCTTTTCATGACTCGTCAAAAGAATGTTTCTCCCCTGACGAAGGAGTGCCTTCATCATGTTTATCATGACTTTCTTTCCCGCTTCATCCACGCCCGCAAACGGTTCATCAAAAAGATACCACTCACGTTCTAAAAAACAAATGACGATAAAAAAGAAGCATCGACGTTCTCCCCCAGAAAGTTTACCGACTTGTTTATTCTGGATTGATTCATAAGTTTCTACCCAATCATACGTTTTTAAAAAAGCGTTAAATAATTGTTCATACGCCTTTATGCCTTCTAATTGACAAATAAAATCGAGAAAATCACGCGCTCGTAATCGCGGAGAAAAGTAAAGCTGTTGATTTAAATAAACGACTGACTCATTCCCTAAAATGGTCCCTTCATACGCCGGATTAACCCCACTTAGGCAATCCAATAACGTGGATTTGCCAGCTCCATTACTTCCCGATAAATACGTGATTCCTCGTGGAATTGTTAAAGTGACCTCCTTTAAACTAGGAGGATATGATACGCGCCCAAGTTTCATTTTCATTACCTCACTTCATTAGACATCACAAAGTTCTTGAAACTTTTTCTTTGTCTCACTTTCCTCATGTCTCTTTCATGGCATCACACCCAACGAAAAAACAAACAAACCTTGCTAGGTACACCAAACTAAATAAATGATTGAAGGAGTCAGCTATTCCAACTTGTCTCCCCAATACTCCTATGATAAGATAAAAATTGAAACGCTTTACTAAAAAGGAGAATGGATATGGATGACAAGGAAACCTTAGAACGCATGCATCATCAAAAGTTATACTACTGTCATAACGAAGAACTTTTAGCACGGCAGGAACAATGTTTGGACCGTCTATATGACTTTAACCAAACACGTCCAACTGAGTTTCAAAAACGAACTGAGTTACTAAAAGAAATGTTTGCTGAAATTGGGGAAGGCTGTTATATTGAACCCCCACTCCGTGCCAATTGGGGGGGACACCACGTTCATTTTGGAAACGGAGTTTATGCAAATTTCAATTTAACTTTAGTAGATGATACCCATATTTATGTTGGAAATCATGTGATGTTTGGACCCAATGTCACGTTAGCAACGGCTGCTCATCCTATTCACCCCGAGCTTCGAATCAAGCAAGCTCAATTTAATCGTCCCATTACCATTGGAAATAATGTTTGGATTGGAGCGGGAGCTGTCGTTTTACCGGGTGTTACCATTGGGGATAACACGGTCATCGGAGCGGGGAGTATCGTCACAAAAGATATTCCTGATCATGTCGTAGCTGTCGGAAATCCATGTAAAGTATTACGAGCGATTAATGAACGCGACTATGAATACTACTTTAAGGAAATGAAAATAGACATCGATTAAATAAAACGTGAGACTCACCTCGTTATTTTTTGAATGATTAAAAGGACAAAACAGATTGTTTTGTCCTTTTTGGTTTTAATTATTTCCGCCTGTTGGAAGATAGGGAATTAAACGTCCCGCTACATTTTGCATGGTTAAAGTTTGTAAGTAAACAGTCCCTGGCCCCGTTAACTTTGTTAAAAAGAGCCCCTCTCCACCAAAGAAAATATTTTTAAATCCTTTTACGGTTTCAACTTCATATTTAACTCCGCGACTAAAGGCAACCACATTTCCAGTATCCACTTTAAGAACCTCATTTGCCTTTAGTTCTCGTTTAACGACACTTCCTGCCGTTTCTAAAAAAACCTTTCCTTTCCCGCTAATTCGTTGTAGGATAAAGCCTTCTCCACCAAACAATCCCGATGAAAAACGTTTGGTCCATTCCACACTTAAGTGGATGCTTGGTTCTCCAACTAAAAATGAGCTCTTCTGACAAATCCATTCCTCACCATTTGATAAATCAAATGCTAAAATTTGTCCGGGAAACGTTGAAGCAAACACAATCTCCTGAGCCGCAGCCATTGAAGTATAGGTTACCATGAACAGAGATTCCCCTGAAAACATTCGACCAATCCCCTTCATGAGGCCCCCTTTAACGTTTGTTTCCATTTTCATTTTATCTGACATCCACGACATCCCACCGGATTGCGTATACACCGACTCCCCCTTATCTAACAAAATCGATACACCCGGTAAATCGTTTCCGAAAATTTCATACTTCATCTTATCCCCTCCTCCGTTTAACATAACACATTTGCCCTAGTTATTCCATACAAAAAAACACCCAACCTACATAACTTACCCGAGTCCCCTACGCTAAGGTGTGAGCATAAAGAACTCTTAGTTATCCTCGTCTACTAAGGCTTGGATTCCCTAGTGCATGTGGCAAAGCCCATGCATACCCTTAACTACTAGGGCAAAGGTTCCCTGCCATTTATAAATGTTCCTAGCTCTTTGCCTTTAGCTACATAGATGCAAAAGGAATGAACTGGGGCGTCCCATCAAAGGATTGACACCATAACCCGCCCTTTTTGCTCCTTATGGCGCACACGCCTTCTAGGAGTGTTGTTTGTTCCTGGGTTAATAAATGGAATTTCTTTACGGTTTGTTCCGTTAGATAATACAGTTCATAACCAAAAATAGTAAAGTCAGTCGCCTCAAGTGGGTATGTCATCGCGAGTTGTGGTCCCTGTAATAAGACGACCTCACCTGTTTCCTCACGTAAAGCAAACGCCATTTGGTTCGCCTGCACCAATTTTTTAGAAATAAGGTTATGAACGGGCCCGTGATAACCACCCATTTCTTTTTTGACTGCCATCACTTGGTTCGTTTCCGACACCACATAGTAGACATACTGCTTATCTTCAACCGATGTCAACGTCCCCTCTTCATTTTCTAATGCGTGGACATTCATCAATTGCTTCACCTGCACAAGCGATTCATACGTTTTAGCGACTTGATCTAAATGGTGATTCAATTGTCCCAGTTTTTGATTACTTTGTTCCGCTAATGTCACAATATTATCTAAATAAACAAGTTCAAGTAATTCGTCTAAATGATGATGCAACTTTTCTATGACATCATTAAACGTTAAAATCGTTTCTTCCAGTGTTTCTAGACGTCCCGCTGCTCGATCAAACGTCTGAATTAATTCTAAAAACTCACGATCCATTCATCTCACCCCTTCATTTTCTCTATCGTGTCTATCATTCGATTGATGCCTTTCATTTGTTCAAACACGTATTTCATGTAGAGACGATTAAATCGTTTCACCCAACTAATGGGCTCCTCTCGGTCATAGACAAACGATACTAAATCAATCCCTTCCTGTTCAAACTCTGCTTTTAGCGTTTGAAACGGAATATCGGAAAAAACCCGTGCCTTTAAATACAGTAGCTGATTTTGCGCCTGACGATAACATTTCGCTGCAAGGTCGTATGCCTTTAACTGCATAAGGGCGTGACCCGCCTCTAAGTGGTGACCTTCCTTATTTAACATTAACGCCCGGCATCGCTTCACATCTTGATCAGCTCCTGCAAGATTGGAGCGCTCATACTCTAAAATCGCCTGCTCATATAACTCATGCGCTTCATATCGTTTCGCCTCTTTATAAAACTCATTATCCGTTGAAATTTGATTTAACTTCAACTCCGCCTCATCAAATGCCTCAAACATTAAAAAGTGCGGACGAAAATATTCATAAAGAAGTGAAGGCACCTTTTCCTCAATGAAACACAAATGATGTCTCGCGCGCGTGAGCGCAACATACAGAAGATTAAAATAATATCGATATTGATTTTGATATTTTACATCTGTTGTTAAAATTCGTTCCCATTCTTTGTGATAATAACTCATTACGTTGTAACAAATAATATAGTCCTTTTCAATCCCCTTAATTTCTTCAACCGTGAAAATCGCCCCTTTTAATTGGGTTAACTGTTGAAAATTACGTTTTTCCGCTTCATTTGGAACAACGATTGCCACATAGTGACGTTGAATCGCCGTCTCAAGTAATCGCATGACTTCTTTAGGTTGGGCGGAATTAAAATAATAGATCGAATGTTTAGCCTCACGAACGGCAACTTCATGATAATCATGTTTCTTTTGACGTCCAAGGTGTTCGACTCGCAAGTCGACCACTTGATTGGCCAAATCAACAACTTCTTTCGTACTTCGGTAATTTTTAATCAATTGATGTTTAATAAACCCAAGATGCGTATTCGATGTTTTTAATAAACTTTCAATTCGTCCCGTATGAAAATACGTCGGGCGAATTGTTTGATTAATATCTCCGCTAAATAACAGTTGATTTTTATTTTTAGCGAGGCGAATTAAACAATAAATTTGAATTTCTGTTAAATCTTGAATTTCATCGGCAATCACAAAATCAAACAAAGCCATCTCTTTTTGACTAACTTTTTTTAAAAATTCACGCGCCAGATCATTTTCATCAAGTAGCCCGGTTTCTTGTAGAAATGCCTGATAACGTAAAGTTAACTCATATAACCATTCGCGAGATTGCCTCGAATACACACAATATTGTTCATCAAGGGCGTAGTAAATGTTTTCATCAATCATTGGATGGGTGAGTAAATATTCATCGAGCAATTCATGCATTAACAAAATCGCCCGTGTTTCATAAGCATCTAAAAATCTTGCTTTCGCTGCGTAGAGTTTTTCAGCTTGGAGTTGAAGATCGTCCCCGCTTCGTTTCGCTAATCCTTTTTGGATTAATACATCGACCAGGTCCATCGGTATCTTTTTTTGATGGATATTGACACGATAGGTCAGCCACTCTTTTGGAATCATTCCCTTAATCAGCCCACGTATTTCTTTCCAAATATCATAAATCGGGAGATCGAGTTGACGAAGAAGGAGTGGTTGACGCTCGATGATCCACGTCCGGAACTGTTCGTAAGTGACAACATTATACTGATTGATGGTGGCCGACATGTACTCGTTAAGGGGATGAAAATTCACACGTCGAATAAGGTCATCGGCTCGATATTCGGGTGACTGTTCAATAATTTTGTGAAATAACTTCTTAGCATCCTCCACTAAATAGTTCGAGTACGTAAAGTATCCGATGTTAATCGGCTGGGTTGCCAAAATAAAAGCCTTATGTATATTAATCGTTGTTTTCCCGCTGCCCGCACTTCCAAAAATAAAGGTCGGGGCATCCTGTTCTTTTAAACACGCAAACTGTTCATCATTTAAATAATAAACAGCCCGATCTTCACGATCATCAAGAAGTTGAGCCATCGTTTGAACATCCATCACTCGGGTAATCACTCGATTAGGATCATAATCAAAATCTGCGTAACGCTGGTCAATTTCAAGTTCAATGCGCTCTTCGATCGGTTCGTATTCCAAAACGTCTTGTGAATGTAACCCAATGGTTCGACCTTGCATCGCTTGATCATCGTGGTGACAGTAATCTAAAAAAATAATGGATTGGCGATATTCAGGGCGGATTCGCATCGTATCAAAGGTAAACAACAACCGATCGCCTTTATTAATTCGTAATTTAAAAATTCGTAACCCATTTTTATTATGTTTAATTTCACGAACAGATACCCCAGCTCGCATCGAAGACATGTTAAACTTTGATGCTTCATACTCTTGCACAAACTGGCTCATTTTTTGCAAGACAAATGCCGTCTTCCCCGTCGGAATATGACTCAAAAATAGCTCGGTTATTAATATTTTGATAAAAATCCCCCTCTCTCGTCAGATTCTTTTATTTTATCAAATTCACCATAAAATGTATATGCCCACTTTATTTTTCAAGTGAATTTTAGTTCCTCGTTGAGAACGAATCTTTAAACAATAATCATACACGCATGTCTCATTAAATTATCGACCATTGATGCCCCTTTTATTCACCTCCTTTTTTAGACAAAGGCAGTGTTTTCTATCACCGTTCATCATTTATTAGCAGGAAAAACCCAATCACCCCCCTCCTTAAAGGGGATTATCATTAAAAAAACAGGCGATTAACGCCTGCTTTTTTGTACTTTATTTTCATTTAAACACCTTTAAACAGTCGTGATGATTTTATAATCGTTTAAAAATCTCCTATTGGAATCTTTGCGTTCGTCTCTTAAACTAAGGGGCTTTCCTGTATCATGAATGGATGTATCCTTACAGTCTTTCTTTTAACTTACTCGATTAAATTTAATCTGTTCGTTTTTTTTAATATAGAACAACAATCAGTCTTAGTTACTTTTCAGTATCAGTTTAGCTATTTCAAGTCTGTTATTTATTCTAAGCGGAATTTTATAATGACCTCGTCCCCTACTTACACCCATTATTGAATTTTCCTTCTTCGTCACTCCTCCATCATATTTTAGAAAAAATCCTTCTGTTGAAATAACTCCCCCACTCATAGGTAGAGGTATCATCCCGACATGACGTCCACTTATCCCAATAGATACTTAAATTTATTTAGTTTTACTCCTTCATGCGTTGAAAACTAATCTCAAAAAATCCTAATAAATACAGACCCTAAACCCATTACTATATTTTTACCCAACTAAAGGGGACGTGATCGACGATGATGCATCGAACTGTTTAAGGTTATTGATACCAGATGGAAAAGTTCCCCCCATTTTTAAACGGGGGCCTAAGTAAAAAAGGTTAGCACCCATGAGGGATGCTAACCTTTTTAGCAACGTTTTAAACGTTTAATTATAATTTAACAACGTTAGAAGCTTGAGCTCCACGGTTTCCTTCAACGATTTCGAAAGAAACGTTTTGTCCTTCTTCTAAAGTTTTGAATCCTTCTCCTGTAATTGCTGAATAATGTACGAATACATCGTCTCCACCTTCAACTGAAATGAATCCAAATCCTTTTTCTGCGTTAAACCATTTAACTGTTCCTGTCATTATCTGATACCTCCAAAAAAACTTCAAAATTTAATACTTAATGCAATTTTGTTCCCCACACAATTCCCCTTCGTTATAAACCCCAAGAAACTCAATTAATTTGATGCTGTGAAAAATACCAAAAGAACTATTAAGCATAGTTAAACTATACCATATTTTTTCAAGATAGGCAACCTTAATATATAATATTTACGTGTTTTAAGGGCTATCCTTCCTCTTGATTTCTTTAAAAAATTAATTTACATCCTCCTATTTTGCATGATATAGTAATGTTTGACAAAAATCAATTTTTTAAGATATTATTTGTGCTTTTTAGACATGATATAAATAGAGTTCTATTGAAAAAGGAGTGATGAGCGTGAAAAAGGCCCGCCAGGCAACGCTAGTTGAAGCACTAATCCCGATTATCTTTTTAATTATTATTTTAGGTTTATCCTTAACCCTCTTTAAAGTGGACCCTCAAATCCCGCTCTTACTTGGAACGGTCGTTGCGGCCCTCATTGGTGTTTATCGACTCGGTTTTAAGTGGGAAGAGCTTGAAAACGGAATTATTCAAACCATTACGATGGCGGTTCAGGCAATTTTAATTTTGCTAATTGTTGGAACCCTAATTGGAACTTGGATTTTAAGTGGTGTCGTTCCTTCGATGATTTATTGGGGGCTTAACATTTTATCGCCCAGTATTTTCCTAGTAGCCACCCTTCTCATTTGTTCAATCGTCGCGGTTTCAACAGGTTCTTCTTGGACAACAGCTGGAACGGTGGGGATTGCGCTCCTTGGAATTGGACAAACGCTTGGGATCAGTGCCCCTATTATTGCAGGGGCCATCATTTCTGGCGCTTATTTTGGAGACAAAATGTCACCGTTATCTGATACAACCAACTTAGCGCCCGCTATGGCCGGGGCCCATTTATTTGAACACATCAAGCATATGCTTTATACAACCGTCCCCGCCTACCTTATCTCGCTAGTTCTTTATGCGCTGATTGGAATTAATTTTGCGGGAAAAACCCTCGATACCGCACAAATTGATTTAATTCAAACGACGCTTTTAAACCATTTCCATACGTTATCCCCTATTCTTTTACTCGCTCCGATTTCGGTCATTGCCATGGTCATCTTAAAAGTCCCAGCATTACCAGCCCTATTAACGGGAACCGTTATCGGTGGTGTTTTAGCGATGATTTTTCAAGGGGCAAGTTTAGCCGATGTGATGTCAGCTATGCATTACGGCTATGAATCTCATACCGGGGTGCAATCCGTTGATGACTTACTAACCCGCGGTGGATTAAATAGTATGTTATGGACCGTTTCCCTTGTTCTTTGCGCCCTTTCTTTCGGCGGGGTGTTAGAAAAGACCGGGATGCTTGAAACCATTTCATCTCATATTCTAAAATTCGCTAAAGGGACCTTCGGTCTCGTTTTCGCAACCTTAATGACCTGTATCTTCACAAATATTGTGACCGGTGATCAATACTTAGCCATTGTAATGCCAGGACGCATGTATAAGGAAGAATATGAAAAACGCGATTTAGCAGCTAAAAATTTATCACGCGCGATTGAAGATAGTGCCACCGTTACCTCACCCTTAATTCCATGGACGACATGCGGTTCTTATATGCTAGCCACGCTTGGCTTAAATCCGATCGCCTTCTTACCTTTTGCCTTCTTCAACTTACTTTCTCCTATCATTTCTTTAATTTTAGCGGCAACAGGATGGAGCATGGAAAAGCGATCATCTCATCATTAATTTAAAAGACGTCTCCTAAAATAGAAGACGTCTTTTTTACTGTAAATAAACAAACGGATGAAAGCAACTCATCCCTGTAATAAGCCCTTTAAATTCCCAACCGACGCGAATAAAAGCTGTATCTGTTGGAATGGGATAGGTGACACAGATTCGCTTAAAATGGGTCTCAATCTCAGGAGCAACGTTTTGTACGTATATATCTAGACACGTGAGGTTTTCATTATAAAAGGCGACCTTATAATTAATTTCATCTAAGTCGTTCCCTCGAACAATGAGCCCCATCGTCAAATAGTTGCATCCTTGTGTTGCAATTTGTTCTGTATAGACTAAACGTTCATAATCTGGCATATTAAAGCTTAAACTCGCTAAGCGATCCCCCTCCCTCATCGCTTGATCAAAATGAAGTTTCCCTTCGGTTTTAAATAAGCGTGGGGATTGCTCCTCCCCTTCTAGCCACGAGCTATTCTCAATTCTGTTTTTCATTTCAACCCTCCTAAAAATTCATCACATACAGTTGATATACCTCTCCAAATGGCGTTTTATGAAATGAGTGAACGGTAAAACCGAGTCGAGTGTAAAGTCTTAGTGCCCGTTGATTAGTTGCAAAGACAAACAAGTTTAAACGTTTTAGAGGACCACTCGCAAAACAATCCTGAATGAATTGCCCTAACACCTTTGTTGCAATTTTTTGTCCCCAAAACTTCGGACAAACACCAATGCTTAGCCATGCCTCTTCTTTTGTTTCACTAAAATCCGTTAAACTCATAAAACCTGCCCATTGTTTCTCTTCCCCCACCTCAATTGAAAAATAGGCGGTCTTAGGGTCCAAAAGATTAGCCTCATACCAACTGCGAATTTGCTCCGGTGTTGTTGGCCAATCCGTTGTCTGCCCATATCCTGCTAAAAAGTGGGGATCTTGAGATAATTCCAATAGCCCCTTTAAATCTGATTTAGCCATCCGTCGATAACAAACCGTTATGGATTCCATCTTTTAAACTCCTTTTAACGTCCTTTTAAAAATAAAATGCGCAAATCTAAACAAATAAAAATAGTTAAGACTAAATTTAATACCCATAGGCCATAGCTTAAAAATAAAATAAACCCCGCATTAAACCAATAGGCAATGAAAAACTTATAGATAACAATTGCCACTAAAAGACCGATCACAATACTTCCAACAAGGGCAATTGGCGTTAAACATTTCGATAAAAACTGCATGTCGCCTAAAAAAATAAAATAGGCTAATCCGGCAAGCGCTGCCCCTGTAAATAAGAAATACAAAAGCCCGCCAAACCAGTAATTACAACAAAATTGCATTAAGACCTGTGAAAGCAAAAATAAGGATAGAACGCTCGCCGCACTCGCACAAAGGTAACATTCCTTCATCACTCGTCGTCCCTTTCCTAAATTAGAGTTTAAAAAGAGAGCCAAAACCCCAATAAGCGGGATGATGAGGGCCAAAACCTCTAAAAAGCCGACCTCAAAGCGCAAAAACAACATACAAATAAACGTTACGACAAAACAAAAGGCGTGAATCCCACAATGAAGTTGCAACGCCATTTGCCGTTGATACTGAATTGGATTTTTCATTCTCCTCCCCCCCCTATACGTTCGTCTACTAAAGTATATTCCACATCGAGGCAAATCATGAAAAATATCTCGAGTCAGACCGATGATTCCCCCTTTTTTGTCCTTCATCCTCACGTCAGTAAGATAGCCCTCCCTTATTTCCTCTGACCTTAACCAACGTTTAAAAAAATTAAACTCCCACAGACACTTCTTTTAAACTTGCATGTGATTCTTAAATTTCAACGTTTATCGCACCAAAGAAAAAGACCGTTAAGAACGGTCATCGTTTGGCGTCACCTCTGTTGACTTTTGGCGAGTAACAACTCCATAAACAGCCGCAATGGTCATTAAAGCGAGCGTTCCATATCCCATCGTTTTCTTGTGGCGCTCCACGAGGGCCGCTTGTCCTTGTTGATCGCATCCCTCCATTTTAATCGTCAATTCCTTTAATAGCTCAATCAACTCTAATTTCAATTCCTGAGCGACATCATCCCGCTTAATTAACTTCATGATTGCTTTCGATAATTTATAATAATATTTTTTTGTCTGCTTCGCCGATTTTGTTAACTGCTTCACTGTTTTTTGTGTCGACTTAAACACTAACTTGTTTTGCTTCACTAAATAAGGAATTCGTTGAACGGCATCCTCATAAAGCTCGGGATCGACTTCTCGTAATTGTGTTAACAGTTCCCATAACTCACTTTCTTCTAATTCTTTCCATTCTTCTTGCATGGGTGGCGTCGCTGTCACTAACATTTTCTCTGTCATCATTCGTCATTCCTTTTCTATCAGCATCTTTTTCTTTATTTTACCACATTTTTTGCCTCGTTTAGAGAGAGTTTGGACTTTTTTAGGAAAATAACAACCGATTCCTAACGGTCTACGCATTCTTCAATAAACGAGCACGGAGGGCTAATAAATGTCGTTTTTTGTGTTATAATTTAAAATGAGGTGTTACAACATGAAACAATTAAAAATTTATTTTACATCAGATTTACACGGATACGTTTATCCGACAGATTATACGGATCGCACCGAAAAACCGATGGGGATGCTAAATATTGTGTCTAATTACAAAAAAGACGGGAATACCCTCATCATTGACGGTGGGGATACCATTCAAGGTTCGCCTTTTATGACCTATTTAAGTTCACGCCCCTTAACAGCCCACCCGGTGGCCCAAGTCATGAACGGAGGGGGATATGACTACATCACCCTTGGAAACCATGAATTTAACTATGGTTATGATTACTTAAAATCTTACTTAACTTCCCTTAACGCTAAATGCCTCTGTGCAAACATCGTTGATAAAACAGGGCAACTTCCCCTATTTTCATCAGACATTAAAGTGATGGAAAATGGATTAAAAGTAGGAATCATCGGATTTACCACTGATTTTATCCCCATCTGGGAAAAAGCGCACAACCTTGAAAACTTTGAAGTGCGTGATACCTTTTCATCGATTCAATCCATTCATGACGAACTCAAACCTCAAGTCGATCTTTTAATTGGAATCTACCATGGTGGATTTGAATATGACTTAGCGACGCACGAACAATTGAGTACATCATCTGAAAACATTGCCTATAAAATTTGTCAAGAACTTGCTTTTGACGTTCTTCTGACGGGGCATCAACATGTTCCATTAAAAGATCATGACTTATTCGGAACCCACGTGGTTCAGCCCCCACATAATGCCAGTCAATATGCGGAAATTATAGTTAAAAAAGACGATCAAACCGCTTCATTTAAAATTACCTCTGATTTAAAACCTGCTGGAGATACCCCTGATCCGACGCTTTATCAGGCATTAATGCCCCTTCAACAAAGCGTTCAAACCTGGCTAGATGAACCGGCAGGCTTCTTAAATCAGCCTTTACAACCCGATGAGCGAATTCAGATGGCAACTCAAGGTTCCCTTCTTGCAAACTTTATTAATCAGATTCAGCTCGAGGTCTCTGATGCGGATCTCTCTTGTACCTCTTTTGCTAATGTCGTTAAAGGGTTTAACGAACGCGTGACAGTTCGCGATATTGTTTCAACCTATGTGTATCCAAATACACTCGTTGTTCTTGAAGTGACGGGGGCCATTTTAAAAGAAGCGCTTGAAGTCTGTGCCTCTTATATTCATTACGAAAACAATGAATTATCCGTTGCCCGTCGCTTTTTACAGCCGAAGGTGGCTCACTACAACTATGACTTCTTCTCGAACGTCTTTTATACGTTTGACTTAACTCAACCGGTTGGATCACGTGTCGTGTCAATGCGTGTCCATGATCAAGAAGTTCAACCTCATGATTCCTTCAGTCTCGTGATGAACAATTACCGTGCGAGTGGCGTCGGGGGTTACGAGTGCCTACGCGGTTGCAAAGTCTTAAAAGAAATCCCAATCGAAATGACGGAAATTATTATTAATTATTTTATGAAACATTCACATGTAACAGTTGATGACCGTTCTTTTATCCACATTATAAAATAGAAAAACAGCTCCATGAGCTGTTTTTCTATTTTCCTCACCTTACTAAATTTGTTGATTTTTGGTTTAGTTTTTTGTAAAATGGTTATTATTTAACTATAGCTTTCTATTTTTGTCTTCAAAAGGAGAATACGATGAAACGAGAAACAAAACTTTATTTATTAGGCGGAATCGCCTTGCTTATTGGAGTATGCTTACTATTCTTCAACCAAAAATCACCTTCGGTTGAGGAAATCGATCATACTATGTCTCATCAACACCAGATTGACCAAACGCTTAGTGAGACATTAAAAAACACGACCTATACATTTGAATCCCCTTATGTTAGCTTAAATCCCTACGGCAATGCACCGCTTTCTGCCTTAATTGCCTTTCATACCGACGAAGCCCAACCGGTGACCTTGACCGTTAAAGGGAAGGATGAACAAACAACGTTCACCCATACCTTTGATGCAACAACCTCCCATTTAATTCCAGTTTATGGGCTATATGCAGATACGTTAAATCAAGTTACCTTAACGCTCGGCGAGGAAAAAACACAAACCATTGAACTTCAAACTGATCCCCTTCCTGCTGATTTCCCCCTACCAACCCATACGTCTGCCGATCGTCAACAATTAGGGAATGACCTTTATTTTCTGACCCCTGCTTCTACTGGCTATACGGCTGCCTACGACATAAACGGGGATGTTCGTTGGTTCTTAACAACTAAAAATATTTGGGAGGTATCTCGTCTTAATAATGGGCATCTCCTATTAAGTGCCGATCGAACAAGCGCTCCTCCTTACTATATGACGGGACTTGTTGAAATGGATTTGATCGGAAAAATTTATGTTGACTATCAATTACCCGGAGGCTACCATCATGACGCCATTGAATTACCCAACGGAAACTTTTTAGTTGCTACCAATACACCGCATGCATTAACCGTTGAAGATGCAATTGTCGAAGTTGATCGTCAAACGGGAGAAATCATTAAAACATGGGATTTAACAAAAATCTTACCGATGGAAGCCGCTAAAAGCGAAAACTGGACGAAAGAAGATTGGTTCCATAATAATTCGGTAGCCTATGATGAAGCCAACCGTGCCATCGTTTTATCGGGACGTCACCAAGATGCAGTGGTCTATTTGGATTACGACACAGGGGAGCTAAAGTGGATTGTTGGTGATCCTACGGGTTGGCCAGATGACATGCAATCTTACTTCTTTACCCCTATCGGTGATGATTTTGAATGGCAGTGGTCGCAACACTCCGCTAAAATTCTAGCCAATGGAGATTTAG
Organism: Turicibacter sp. St.80E1; assembly: GCF_059728495.1. Lineage (NCBI taxonomy): Bacteria > Bacillati > Bacillota > Erysipelotrichia > Erysipelotrichales > Turicibacteraceae > Turicibacter > Turicibacter sp. St.80E1. The sequence goes on from NZ_AP039386.1 coordinate 1,322,017, forward strand.
CCCTATTTGATAACGGAAATAACCGTTCAAAAGATCCGTTCACCTATCTCCCTGCTCCGAACAATTACTCACGGGGCGTTGTCTACCATCTCAATCCTCAGGACATGACGATTGAACAAACCTTTCAATTTGGAAAAGAGCGTGGAAGTGAATTTTACTCCCCTTATATCTCTGAAATCGACGAGTTAGAAACCGATCATTACCTCGTTCATTCAGGAGGAATTGGTTCAGTTAACGGGGTGGCGACGAACCAACCGGCCTTCTTCTATGATCACCCGACACTTTCAAGTCAAACCGTAGAAGTTAAAAATGGAGAAACCATTTTCGAACTCACTTTACCGGCCCACTTTTATAGAGCATCAAAAATGAGTCTTTATCCACCCCATCTTAGCTACTCCCTTACACCTGGAGAAATACGCGGAACTTTAGGAGAAACACCAACCCTTCCTATTAAAGTAAAACATCTCAATCAGGCTAATGCTCTAACCGATGACACTTATGCAATTAAACTATCTAAAGAACCTGATCGTCTTATTTTTACAGGGGACTTCCATGAAGGGCAAAAGGTGAAACTCATTTTAAATAAACTTGGAGAACAGAAGGTCTATGATATTCGAGTATCTAGCAAAGCTTACTCAGCCATGTGTGTCGATTTATTTGATAAAGAGCAGATTAAGGACAACGATCGATTAAGCGTCACTAAGTATATTAACGCAGCGGGATTATCAGGAACCTATGAACTTTACCTTGAAATTGATGGCACCCTTTATACGCTCCATCAATCTGTTACCTTCTAATCTTGCCATCAAAAAAACCAACTCCTCATAATGAAGAGTTGGTTTTTTGTTTGTCATGGACATTAATTAAGCATTTGTCGTTGCGACGCGACGTTTTTTCGCTCGACGAACACGGCGACGTGTCTGATTAATTAATCGTAACACCCATTTTAAAATTTCATTAAATAAAACAACGGTTGAACCTACTGCTACGATTTTAAGCCACATCACGGCACTTAATGGAACCGTATGGAAGAAACCTCCTGCTAATTGCGTCACAATCACCTGAATAATGAATGTTCCGGCTAAAATTAACAAGGCAATTTTATTTTTTAAGAAGTTTTTGAAAATGCTCACTAATCCAAATTCACGGCAATTAAGGGCATTAAATAAAACTAAACTTACAAATAAACTAAAAATCACCGTTTGTCCTTCGCTTGCTCCATGTGTGACATGATCTAAATTAGCTCCTAAGAAGTTGTATTTCAACTGAGCGAGCAACACTAGGATCATAAAGATACTATTCATAACAATCGTATTAATCATTAAACGATTGATAATACTTGCATTTTTAGACGTTGGTTTACGCTTCATCACCGTTTGACGGACAGGCTCTAATCCTAACGCTAGCGCCGGTGGACCATCCATAATAATATTTACCCACAGTAAGTGAATCGTTGTAAATGGCAACGGTTGGTCTAATAATTGCGAAATAATCGTCAGTAAGAAAGCAATAATATTAACAGTTAAAGTGAATTGTAAGTAGCGTTGGAAATTATTATAAATTCCACGTCCCCACTTGATCGCCTCAACAATCGTATTAAAACTATCATCCGTTAAAATAATGTCTGCTGCATTTCGACTAACTTCTGTTCCGGCAATTCCCATAGCGATTCCGACATCCGCCTTCGTTAATGCGGGAGCATCATTGATTCCATCACCTGTGACGGCAACAACCTCTCCATTCTCTTGAAGAGCAGAAACGATACGCATCTTTGTATTTGGCATCGATCTTGCCACAATAGCGATACTCTTTACCTCTTCGCGTAATTGCTCATCCGTTAATCCATCGATATAACTTGCCTCAACTGCTCGTTTATCCGGCGTTAAGATTCCAATTTCATTTCCAATTGCAATTGCTGTATGGATATTATCCCCCGTTAAAATCTTTGTTTCAATTCTTGCATCACGTGCGCATTCAATTGACTCCTTTACCCCTTCGCGTAATGGATCATTAATTCCGACAAACCCTTGGAACGTCAGTTGATGGAACCATTGTTTTTTATTCATGAAGTCCTCTTTACGCGTTGTTTCCGCTGATGCAAATGCAATAATACGCATTGCATTCGATTGAAGTTCTTTCATCTGATCTAATATTGCCTGCTCACGCACTTTTGTTAACGGACGAATTTTCCCGTCTACTAATTCACTCTTACATTGTTTTAAAATAACCTCCGGTGCACCTTTTGATAAAATATGATAACTCATCGAATGTTTGGTCACCGTTAACATATATTTATTTGAAGAAGCAAATGGAATTTGATACACAATATTTGCTTTTTCACGCACATGTTGATAACTTGGGTTATTCACCATGGCAATGATTGCTCCTTCAGTTGGATTCCCTAAATAATTATGATGTGTTCCATTGAACTCAACTTCAGCAGAACTATTCACTAAACAGTTCTCTACAAGTAATGGATAGTCATTCACTTCTTTAAATAGCGTTTCATGACCGTTGGCAAATAATTTTCCAACCTTCATTTTATTTTCTGTTAATGTTCCTGTTTTATCGCTACAAATCACACTAACAGAACCAATCGTTTCACAAGCCTCTTTTTTACGAATTAAGACGTTGATTTTCGCCATTTTCGCCATTGTCATAGCTAATGTAATATTAACCATCGTCGGTAATCCCTCCGGTACTGCCGCAACAATTAATCCTACACAGACAATAAAGGCTGTCTTAATACTTGGAAACACAAAGTGAACCTCTTTTAATGAATCAATAAAGGCACCAAAACTTGAAAACTCTAATTGAATATGACTATCCTTTAAAATTTGGATTAACATATAGACAAATAGAATCGCCGCAACCCCTGAGGAAATCGACGAAATAATCTGCCCAAGCTTTCCTAATTTTAATTGAAGTGGCGTCATCTGTTCCTCTTGATTGAGATCTTTAGCAATTGCCCCCATCTCGGTTTGATCCCCGATTTTAACAATTTGAATAAGTCCCTGTCCATTTCCGACCAGAGTCCCTCCATAAACTAAATCCTCTTTGTCCTTCTTAACTTGATCTACTTCACCCGTTAACATATCTTCACGTAATTTTAAATCTGTTGACTCAAGGACAACCCCATCGGCTGGAACCATATCCCCTGTTTCCAAATAAACAAGGTCATTTGGAACAATATCTGTTTTACGAACCTTTTGTTTCTTTCCATCGCGTAAAACAGTGACTAATACATCCTCTGTCATCTTCGCCAATGACTCTGCCGCCTTTTTCGAGCGTCCCTCTGTTACACGCCCGATAATAATTCCTAGCAACACGGCCATGCAAATCCCAATACCGTCTTGATACTCACCGACTAGAAAACTAAGTCCACTGGCAATAATTAAAATCACCATTAACGGCTCTTTAAATACATCAAATAACTCCCAAAATAGGCCACGCTCTTTTGGCTTTGTAAATTCATTTGCACCATGTTGCGATCGTAATGCTTCGATTTCTTGTTTCGTTAAACCTGTCTTCAAATCTGTAACAACAATGTTAGCTGATTCTGCGATGTTAGCTGATTTTGCTTCATTTGCCAAATGTTTAATGACCGACACCTTCTTTCTTTTTGTTTATACAATTCACTCTATGTCATTACCTCGATGATTAGAACAAAAAAACTTCTCCTGAGAGAAGTTTTTTTATTCGGTTTGTAAAAATGAACGAACTAATTTAACAATCATTGCCGTCGCTACTTTATTTTGATGGACCGTATCAATCGTGAGTTGAAGCCCCGCATCGTTTGAAATGTCTTCCCACGATTTTCTTAAAACATAATGTTTAAATGACGGCATAAAATACGCAAATGGTGAACGAACGACTGAACGCTTCGTTTCCGGACGACTTTTCTGTAAATAGTTCAACTGACATTCATTAAGTGGAAGGTAAGTCACTCCATGAATCTTCGCCACTTTATAAATATCGTGACTATACGCAACCGCTGTTTTAAAAGCAACAGAATTTTCATCTTCGCTAATAAGTGGTAATGATAAAATAGCAATTTTTGCCTCTGTTCGTTGCCGCAATTCCCATAACAATTGATTTAAATTACGTATAAACCAATCCTCCGTCGGTTTTTGAGGTAAATGTTTTTTTAATTCAAAGTGAATTTCATTTGACTTACTTAAGCGCGCCAAAATATCATTCGTTCCAATCAAAATAATAATATAATCGGGATGCGTATCAATCACTTCCCCCATCCGATGCAAGGCATTATAAACTAAATCCCCATTGACCCCTGCATTAATAAACTCGTATCCTTCTGAACCTAATTCCTTAGCTAAATCGTCTACAAAATTATGCGCCATCGTCCCCTGAGTATGGCTATCCCCCAAACAGGCAACGATTTTTTTATAATTCCCTTCCTCTTTAAAACGATCTGCCCTATTTTTTGGACGACGGCTAAAGCGATAAATCGTATATCCTGCACTCGTGATCGCCAAAGTTCCAAAGGCACCTAGCAACCATTTTGATCTTTTTTTCATCAACCTTTTGTTCTCCTTTCCTGACCGTTCTTCTATGACTCCTATGATATCGAAAATTGGACCGGGAATAAAGTCCCTTTTTAATAAAAATTAATCCTTAACCTGATTCAGTAGTTGAGTCTTAAGCTCTTGTTCATGTGATAAATGAATGCCTATATGGCCAACCCCTAATAAAAAAGTTGCAAAACCTAAAACGAGCGCACGTCCATATAAAGCCAAGCATAAAAACGAAAGGATAGGAAAAGTTGCTCCTGGCACTCGAACCCCCACTAATGGGCGATAAAAATCAATTAAATTTCGATCACTTCGAAAATATCGAACCCAAAACCACTCATACAAAAAAATAAAGCAACTAGCTAAGATAAGCCACCAACACCGATTGGACCATCCGTGCCAATTTAAATTCCCATCGATAAGAAGAGCTATTGTCGTTAAGACCTGCCCAAGCTGTTCACACGTTTGTAACCAACGATTCTCCCTTTCTGCCGTATCATCTTTTGGCTTTTTAAAACACCAGCAGGCATTCGGAATCAATACCAACAATAAAAATAACACACCAAGCGATGAAAAACTAAAATTCCCCATTTAACTTCCCCCTTCCTCTCTATTTTATTGTAATCCATAAAAAAAATCCTAGACGGCCTAGGATTCTTTTAAACTATTTTAGTCGATTTACATTTTTCACAAATTCCTTTGAAGGTCATTTCACATTTTGAAACATCAACTCCCGTTGATTGCTCCACGACCGAGTCAATTCCATACAATTCAGGAATAAATAAATCCTTTACTTCACCGCATTCTAAACAAATAAAGTGAAAGTGATCCTCTAATGTTCCATCAAAACGATCCGGATAACCTGGGATACTCACTTTTTTTATCATGTCATGCTCTGCTAACTGAGATAAATTGCGATAGACCGTTCCTAAACTTAAATTTGGATGATCTTTTTTTAACATTTCATAAATAGCATCCGCCGTTAAGTGACAAGGATTATCCTTCACACAGTTATGAATCATTTCACGCTGTTTAGAGTATTTCATCTCCATCACCCCTTTTTTTATAAATTATAATAATAATGATTACTACTTAAATTGTAGATGCTATTTTTAAATTTGTCAAATCACTTGCTTTGAGACATTATTAACTCTATTTTCTGTTGCCGCGTCATCTTTTTTATCTGATATTCCCGCTGACAAGCCTCTTTCCGTGTTTCATAACTTGCTTGATAACATAAGGTCACCGGCCGTCGAGCCCGCGTATACTTCGCCCCCTTAGGTGATTCATTATGTTCTTTCAACCGACGCTTGACATCCGTTGTATATCCCGTATAATAAGTCCCATCAGAGCACTCAACGATATAAACCCAGTGCATGAATCCCTTCCTTTCATCAAACATTAACCAATGCCTTTAATTATACCACGCCTTTCTTTATTAAAAAAGATAGTTTTCTACAATAATCGACATTGTTTTTAGGTTAGGGGCAAGACAGGTTTGTTTCTACAACTTTGACTACTCTGATAATAGTAAACACCCAGCTTTTCGCACCATTCAAAATGAGGAGGAGACTTAAATGAGCTCAACAATTCAAATCTCTATCGCTAAGCCTGAAGACGCTTTAGAATTACTTCATATCTATACTTATTATATTCTACATACAGCGATTACATGCGAATGTCATCTTCCATCCGTAGAAGATTTTTATACCCGAATTCAACAAACCTTAGTAGCTTATCCCTATCTGATCATCAAACAGAAAGATGAAATTTTAGGATTTGCCTATACGAGTCCCTTTAATAAACGTGAAGCTTGTCAATGGGCGGTAGAAACAAGTATCTACCTTAAACCCAATCTCCAACAACGCGGACTCGGAACCCTTCTTTATGAAAAAATTGAACAGATTTCTCGAGCACAAAACATCACTTATTTAAATGCTTGTCTCACGTATACGGATCAAGAAGATAAGCGACTCCCAAAAACGAGTTATTATTTTCACCTACACCGTGGCTTTAAACAAGTAGCTCATTTTCATGACCATGCCTATAAATTTCATGACTGGTACGACATCATCTGGATGGAAAAAATGATTGCCACCCCGACTACTCCTCCAACACCATTTATTCCATTTAATAAATTAGATCCAACTGTCATTGACGCGATATTAATGTCAAAATAAAAAAAATAAAAAGGGAATCCCCTTTTTATTTTTTTATCATTTTATTTTTTATGTTCCGAATGAGGTGATTTCCGATATTTTTCAAAGGCCCGATTAGCATCCCAATGAACGTCTTTAAACGCTAGAATCAACCATAAAATAAATGCTACCAGCCCAAAATAGGGTGAAATAAAATAGGATAACACGGCACCCATACTCAAAATAATCGCCCAAATCCATAATAAACGAGCTTGATCGCTTACTAACTTCCGTTTATCATACATGTCCCGCTTAGACTTTGGCCAGGTATTAAATCCACTAATTAATATGGCACCCTTTTCACCTAGTAACATTAAAAGTAGTGCTAAAAGGAAAAATAGCCCCGCTAACGACAAACAACTATAAAAAGCTACTCCATCCATATTCATTACCTCGTCCACCTTTCCTTTGTCAACCACTAAACCCACTAGCGCCCGAGTGACGATATAAGGACACCAAGTGCCATAAAACTTTACCACCAACATCTTATAAACTGAAACGGCCGATTCACTTAATGTCCCAAAAGGTATCTATTACGGCATCCCCCTTCCACGCGCTCTCATGATAAATGTTGACTTTTATCCACGATATAATCGATTAATGTTTCTGTCATTGGAATCGCGTCTGAAAGATAACAGTCAAACTGCTCATATTGATCAACTGTCCCCTCGACCTCCCCAAGTAAAAAGCGATATCGCTTTCCGTAGGAACGCGGAACATATAACAGTTGAATATATGAGCCAAAATGATTCCAGCCTTTAGCAACGACCACATAGTTCACTAATGCCCCGTCGCTTGCTTCGTAGGTTCCCATTTCGAGTTGTTTCAGTTCTGCGAGTTGATCTAAATATTCAATTAATAGCTTCACACGAACAAACCCTCTTCGTTGATGACGAATTGTCTCTAAGTCCTTCATCATCCCCCTCACATCCCTTCTTGCACCTTACCTTAATTATATGCAAGGATGAGGGTGGCATGACCTTCTCTGAAGAAAAAACTCTTTAACTAAGGCCGGATCCTGTATACAATTTTAAGATGATCCAGGTTTGCATCGCCATTAAAAAGGGAATCCAAACTTGAAACGATCGATGCTTTGTCTTATGCCGACAACTGTGCATCCCCGCATAAACGCCAAAACTCCCAAAGCAAAACGCGCACAAAAATAATGATCGCTCGCTTATTCTCCATTCCCCACGACAAGCTTTTCGCTTATCAATCGCCATGAGGGCATATCCTAAACAGTTAACCGTAAGTAAAAAAATCCAACCCATGTATTAATCCTCCATCGTCACCTCTAGAAACTGGGCATCTAATAGTCGACTTAGAACCTGTGGATCGAGCTCTAATTGAAAACCGATTTTTCCGGCACTTACAATAAAGGTCGGAAGCGCCATCGCCGTCGAGTCGATAAGTGTCGGATAAGACTTCTTCATCCCAATAGGTGAACATCCACCTCGGATATAGCCCGTTAGTTTATTGATTTCGTTGACAGCAATGAGTTCAATTTTTTTCTCGTTGACCGCTTTAGCAGCCTTTTTTAAATCGAGCTCTTTAGCAACGGGGATGACAAACACATAAATAGCTTTACTCGCCCCTCTTGTCACCAATGTTTTAAAAACAACTTCTACGGGGCGGCCCACCTTCGCTGCCACGGAAATCCCATCGACAGCTCCATCTTTAACCTCGTAGGCCAGTACATCATAACCAATTTTGTGTTGGTCCAACCATCTCATCGCATTTGTTTTTACCTTTGACACTCTATTTCCTCCAATCTGTTTTCATTCTATCTATGAAACTATCTTTCATCTTTTTACAAACAGGCCCTTAATCTTAATAAAGGCGTTAAAAATCTCTCACCGATTGATTGCTACTTTTCTATTATATACCGAATATAAAAAAAACGCCTTCCTTTTATTTAAAGGATGGCATTTTTCTCTCATAATGTAGACGGATTATTGCCCGTTTTTCCAATCATTCGCGTACTCCTCGAAGAGCTCATTAATCGCCTGACCAATTTTAGTGTAATCAACGTCATTTAAATTAGCCAGTGACACACGAATCGACCAAGCAGGACCTTCAAACCCGCTCCCGTTTAATAGGACAATTCCATAGCGTCGTGCAAGGTCAAATAAAAATTCAAGCGCACTCCGTTCGTTTTTTAAATATGTCGCAAAAGATTCCCCGTACTTTAACTTCGCCCAGACAAGTAAATCATACTTATTATAATAAGCCGTATTTAATTCATTTTCTAAGTAAGGATAATCCTTTAACTCTTGATAAATTAACTGCTCGCGATGGCGACAAATCGCCTTCGTTTGCTCTTTATAGCGATTTTTTTCATCAAGCAATGCAAAAACTGAAAAAATAGCCATCTGAACCTGTTGAGGGGTTGATAGTCCCGCTGTATGATTTAACGCCACTTGACGACTATCTGCTACAAGACGGTCAATAAATGAGATCTCTTTCGGGTTAGTCGTTAACGCCTCATATCGTTCTACTAACTTTTCTTGTTCTTCCTTACTTAATTCTTTAATCAACTGATTATAAACATTCTCTTTTGCTAGTGCAATCAGACCTAAACGCCATCCTGTCACCCCAAAATATTTAGAGTAGGAATAAACACCTAGTGTATGATAAGGCATCGTAATCATCAATGACTTAAATCCATCGCAAAACGTTCCATAAACGTCATCTGTAACAATCATTAATTTAGGGTGATGCTTTGTTACGATTTCTTCTAAATACGCAAGCGTCTCCTCATTCATGGCGACGGCAGGTGGGTTACTTGGATTAACGACAAACGCTAACTTAATATCCGTATCCTTTAATTTATCTAACTCCTCTTTTGGATATTGCCACGTCGGTACCCCTTCCTCATTCACCGCCGAGGCATGAATGAACACCATTTCAAATTCATTTGATGGTAACGTTGCAATTTCAAGATAAGGAGTAAAAATAGGAACAAATAATGCAATCTTATCTTTTGGTTTTAATAAATAATTTGACTTTAACGAGTCGATGATATAACACATCGCTGCCGTTCCACCTTCAACGGCAAATAACTCATGCGTCGCTGTTTGAGAATCGCCCCCCATTTCCTTAATTAAATAGTCCTTCACCACACGCTCCGTTTGGACAAGCATACGATCAGGAACCGGATAATTATCACCAATAATCCCATCTACTAACTCAAATACCCATTCATCCGGATCAAATTGATGCACATCAATTCCATACTCTACAACCTGTTTTAATAAATCCATCCCATATTCATCCGGGTGCTTCGCAAGATAAGCCAAAAAGCGTTCATAGGCTCCCTCTTTTTGTGGCATTCCCGCCAAATCTCCTTCGCACCATGTTAATTGGGACTCAAGAACGGCAAATTGTCCTAGTGAAAAGAAGGCCTGCCTTGGTGTTGCCGCTGTCCAGTTCGGATTTCCACGTCCGGCATTTAAAATTTTCGGGGTCCCCAACTCCTTCGATTTCTGCGCCATTTTAATAAATTCATCCTTTAATTCAAATGGGCTTAACATCTTTACTTTTTCAATCAGTTGTTTCATCTCTGGTCGTTTTAACATTTTCTTTGCTGTCATCTTTTTATTCTGCCCCTTTATTCTCATCATATCCACCACACAATGCAACATCAATCGCATGATGAATATCCATTGTTTAATTCAATCTAGCATAACTAATTTATCATATTCTTAATAGAATGCAAACTATTTTAAATAAATATTCGACTTTTTTAGCAACAAAAAGGGACGCCTGACGCATCCCTTTCTTGCAAGTATCCCTTACTTATTCAGAACGTATTTTTTTGACGGCTAAGCATTCTGCAAAGCGCATCATTAATTCATCCATATCGATGTCACTTTCCTCAATTTTTAAACGTCCTTCAACATAGAATAACGTATTTTTATACACACGTTTCGGATCATTGACTGTAATATAACAATCATTTCCAAGATAATAGAATTGATCCAAATCATTATGCTCAATTAATCGCTTAAAAATCGGGCGTTGTTTATGTTCCTTCGTTAATGTCGCAATGGGTAACACGACAACAAATGGATACTTCTCATTATGGTTATACTGATCTTTTTGAATGACGATACATGGGCGTAATTTAATACCTGTTACAACTTCTAGATTTTCCGAACGGCGCTTCCCGGTCTCAGGTTCAAAAACCCCCTTAAATCCATCTGGTCGCTCAATAATACGATACAAATCCTCGTATTGTCCGTCCTTTTCAACAAACCGAAACGGTCTTCCCTGCGTATACGGTAAGGCAACATAAAAGATTTTCCCTCGATGAATATCTTTACTTTGAACAAGTCGAGGGAGCTCCATTATTCATCCTTCTTCACAGCATCTTCAAACTCTTTGACACCTGAACGATTTTCTTCTAGGTCAATAATATCAAACAAATTTTCCTCGAAGAAAGCCGCGACATCAAATTGTTGAAGAGGCGTTTTTTTTACGCTACGCGTACTTTTGGAAGACGTTTTTTCTTTTTGTAACATTCCTTTATTCCAGCCGTCTTTGCCTCGATTAACCATTGTTTCACCTCAAATCAGAGAGTTCCTAGCTTCTTATCCTACTTTAAAATAGCTACATTTTCTGCCTACTCTATCCTATTCAATAAAACCTTAATAATAATAGATCAACGCCTATTCTTCCGTTAAATTTTCAGTTAATCACATACATGAGGTGATTTACTTTAACAGAATTTCATTTATAATAGATCGCCTCTTGCAGCCATTTCAAAGCACCCTAAGGAAGAAGAATAAGTTTCTCCCCTACTACTATATGACGCCTTCACACTTAAGTTTTCATTTTGATAAAAAAAGGAGTTAGCCATGAAGGCTAACCCCTTACCGTTTTTTTTCATCACGGCAGATGAGTCCATAACTGAGGGCGCAACTTAGTACCGCAATAAAGACAACCCCTATCCGAATAGCGGGATTTGAAAGATGCGGAACCACTAGTCGGCAAATACCGATCAGTACTAACGCCAGTAGTGTCACTAAAAGATGAGGTTGATGTGTTTTTTTATACTGTTTAAAAAGGATAAAAAAGAACACGATCGCAACTAATAATTGTAAAATATGATTCATCGTAAACTCCTTCACTATTCAAATAAGACCTTCACATGGATGCGCTCAAACGTCCTTTTATGTTTTATGGATGAGGGATGTCTGCTTAAAACACAAAAGGAACCCCGCCTCTATCTATCTAGCTACACAATCAATCTTATATTGGGCAACTAAACGACTGTTCACCTTGATTGGCTAAAAGCCTTGAGCGTCTTCTTGAGTAAAATTATCTCGGATTTCTCTATTATACGCAATTCGCGCTCATTTACCAACAAAAGAAAATACAGTATCAAGTCAGAGTGTATTGATACTGTATTTTCTTTTAAAATAATATTAATTAAACTAATTCAAAAACGATTGATTCATAAGCTCTTAACTCTAAACATGGTAAATGCATTGATGAATCTTTATAGTTTGAGATGACCATTTGTTTAGCTGTTAAATCTGGTAAACAAATAGTTGTTGGTTTTTCAAAGAAGTTTGATACGATTAATAATCGACGATCCCCATATGTTCTTACATATGCGTATACATTTGGATGATGCTCACCTACTAACTGGTAATCCCCATAAACGATGATATCTTTATAGTCACTAAAACGTCTTAACTCAATTAAACGGCGATAGTGATTAAATAATGAATCTTCGTCCTCTAATTGTGAAGCCACATTAATCGTTTGATAATTTGGATTAACTTTCATCCATGGTGTTCCCGTTGTAAACCCACCATTTTCCGTTTGATCCCATTGCATCGGTGTTCGCGCATTATCACGAGAAGTCACTTTAATATAACGTTCAATCAATTCCGTTGGGTGCCCTTCCCCTAATAATTTCTTAATTTTTTCAATCGTCGAAACATCATGATAATCATCAAATGTTAAATGATCTGCGTTTGTCATCCCAATTTCCTCACCGTTATAGATAAACGGTGTTCCCCACATCATTAATAATGACGTCGCTAACATTTTTCCTGATTCTTTATGGTAATGTGTTGCCTCACCGTATTGTGACATCACACGCGGATGATCGTGGTTTAACCAATAAAGTGGATTCCAAGCACGATTTTGTAATCCTAATTGCCATTTTTTAAACACTTGTTTTAAGTCATATAAGTTCACACGATTAGTCCATGTTTCATTTAATGAGTCATATCCATTGTTTGCCCAACAGTGATCAAACGTAAATACCATGTTTAATTCTTTTGAATCATACGCCGCGTATTTAAGCGCCTCATTAACATCCGCTCCTCCGCCAACTTCACCAACTGTAAAAATATCATAATGAGATAACATTTTTTCATTTAACTCTTTTAAGTAAGTATGAACAAGTGGCATGTTAGAGAATTTTGACCAATCTTCTTTATATTTCCCATGACTTGGCATATGTGAATCAGTAAATGAGAAGTCGCGATCTAAATGGGCTACAGCATCTACACGGAAGCCATCAATTCCTAACTCTAACCACCATTTAACCATTTCATATAATGATTCACGCATCTTATCATTTGCCCAGTTTAAGTCTGGCATTTTACGAGAGAAGATGTGCATGTAATACTCGTTGGTTTGTTCGTCTTTTTCCCAACATGAAGGCGTAAAAAATGAAGCCCAGTTCGTTGGCTCAGTTTCATTTCCCCACTCATCTGTTTTCCCTTTTTGCCAAATATAATAATCACGGTATGGACTATCTACTGATTGACGTGCCTCAACGAACCAAGGATGTTCATCACTCGTATGATTTAATACAAGGTCCATTACAATTTTAATTCCACGCTTTTTAGCTTCATTTAATAAAATTTTAAAGTCTTCAATACTACCAAATTCTTTTGCAATTTGATAATAATCTGACACATCGTATCCGTTATCATCCATTGGTGATTGGTAAACAGGACATAACCAAATAATATTAATCCCTAAATGGGCTAAATAGTCTAATTTACTAATAATTCCTTGTAAATCACCAATTCCGTCCCCATTACTATCGCAAAAACTTTTTGGATAGATTTGATAACCTACGCCTTCCTTCCACCATTTACGTGCTACTTCTGTCATCTATGTCATCCCCCTATAAATAGTCTACTTGTTTTTCACAACACATATTTTATCATAGTGTAATCTGACAAACCTACTAAATTCTGACTGTAATCGATTCCATGTTATAGCTACACAGGAATAATCTTACTTTTCTATTTTTTCCTCTCTCTTATGCAAAAAAATTCTATTATTTTTCCCCTTTATTTTTTCTTTATTCATTTTTTCATGCTTTTTGTTAAAAAAAACACAAAAAAACCTTGATATGAAAGAGGTTTATTGTTAGAATATAGCTTGTCTTTTAGAGATAATATTTAGCCGTAGGGGGTACAAACACATGTTAAAAGGTAAACTTTTAATCGCGTTAGCTTCAGCAGTCTTATTTTTAGGGGCTTGCTCAAATGACGCAGAAGCACCAAAAACTGAAACACAAAAAACTGAACAAGTAGCGGGAACATACACTGGAACGGTAACATACAACCGTTTAGTTGATCCTACAGGAGCTTCTACTGACGTTGCTTCAATTGTTATGGAATACAAAGATGGGAAGCCGACTTCAGTATCAATTGATGTATTAACAAACGGAACATCAAAAAAAGAATTAGCTGCTAGTGGTGGATATGTTATGAGTAAAGAAGAAGGTGCTTTACAATGGCATGAACAAATTGCTGCAGTAGAAAAAGCATTAGTAGACAATAATTTTGATACAACAAAAATCAATCTTATTGATGAAGATGGACATACAGACTCATTAACAGGCGTTTCAATGAAAGTCGGTTCATATGTAAAATTAGTTCAAGAATTAATGGATTCAGTTGCAAAAGGTGAAACTGAATTTGGATTCAGTGGAATTAAAAAATCGGAATTTCCAGCTAAATCAGGAACAGATGTGATTGAAGTTGTTTATGATAACGGAAAAGCTGTTAACTTAAATATCGATATGATCCAAGAAGATGGAACATCAAAACGTGCTGCATCAGAAGAAGGAACTTATGACATGGGTGGAGAATTAGCATGGCATGAGCAAATGGACTTATTAGAAGACTTCATCGTTGCTAATAACTTTGATGTAACAAAAGTTACATTAACAGATGAAGATGGACACACAGATGCTGTATCAGGTGTTTCTATTAAAGTTGCTTCTTACTTAGATTTAGTTAAAAAAGCGTTAGAAACAAAATAATAATAGCTATTAAAAAAAGGCAGGATATCCTGCCTTTTTTTATTTCGCTTTACGTAGCTTTTTAAAACAAAAAGAAATCTTCATTAGCTACGGAGTTTGTAGTTGAATTTGAAAGACTTGTGTTAAGTTCTGCTTCCTTATTGCAACAGTTATTCCCTAATCCAAAGCAGTTAGCTGTTCTAACCCCCTGGCAATACCCATCTCTAAATCCTTTACGATAACCTTGACGACACCCTTTCATACAGCCTTGACGATAGCCCTGCATATATGCTTGTCGAACTCTACAGTTATTATTTCCCTGACGCCCCATCTGGCTAATCCCATTTAACTGCACATCATTCGTAACAACTGTATCTGCATCTTTAATTTGATACAAATCACCTGTTAAAAATACATTTTGTGAAACACAAGTCTGATCCGCTTGATTCGAATTTCGACAAGGGCGTTGTGGGCGCATTTCCTCGCTTTGGCATCGACAGCGATTTTGTTGTTGAGGTTCAAAATTAAAAATTGAATTTTCATTGAATTGATTGTTATTCATACCATTAGTGCACATAGTTCTATATCTCCTTTTACTTCATTTGTTAGAATTTCAACTACACCTTAATTTATTCCCTATCCGCTTCTTTTGAATATGCGTTTATCAATAGTAGCAAATTAAGATAAGATTTGTTTTTATAGGTAGAAAAATACATTATCTTTTGTTATAATGGCATAATGAATAAAGAAGATAAATGACTAGAGGTGATTCTAAATGACAACTCAACATAAAAACCAATATGACATCGTCGGAGACGTTGTTAACTTAACTGTTTTTAATAAAAAAGGAAAATCATTCGTTGCTCAATTTGATCTAGAGGATTTAGAAAAAGTAAAGAACTATTCTTATTGGTACGCTCAATGGCATAAAGATTTTAATTGCTATATTATTGAAACAAAAACAAAAATAAATCAAAACGGAAAAGTTCGCTACCTCAAACCAACCTTACAATCAGTTGTCTTAGGTACAAGTAAAAACGCACCTATCCGACATATTAACGGAGATCTTCTAGATAACCGTAAATCAAACCTTGAAATATACAATCGCCAACAAATCAATAGTTACGAACGTCTAGATAATGGGGATATTGCTATTCATTTAAAAGATCGCTATGGAAACATCGTGAACAAAGCACTTATTTCCGCCGAGGATTTAGATGGTGTCGTAAATGAACAATATACTTGGATTTCGAAAAAGAAACCTAATGGTCAACCGTATGTTCTTGCTCATACCCCATCTGGTCCACTTTATCTCGATGAATTCTTAGCAAAACCACAATCGGGATTTTACGTTTATCACATTAACAAAAACCCTTTAGATAATCGCCGTCAAAACCTCGAACTTAAGGAACTTGAAACAGAATAATAAAAGAAAAAACAACTAATAAAAAAATTAGTTGTTTTTTCTTTATCTTCTATATCATTAACCCCTCTAAAGAAAATCTTTAGAGGGGTTAATTTTTATAAATCTAACTCTACTTCAATACCGAAATGATCAGAAACAATTTCTTTATGTTGGCCATTAAAAATAACATGGGATGATTTAACTTTGATATTTTGGTTAGCTAAAACTAAATCAATGCGTAAGTCTTTTTTATTGTTCGACCACCCATCAATTTTTCCAACAACCGTCATACCACTATCCTTCTCTTCAGCCAACGTATACGTATCAACTAACCCTTTACTTAAAAGGTAGTCATATCCCTCATTACGGATATTAGCATCATTATTGAAGTCTCCCATAACAAGGGCTAATTGATTTTGTGGTAACTTAGCAACTAGGCGGTCAACCTGATTTTTAAATGGTTCCTCTTCATCATGGTACCAACCTAAATGACATGAATAAATGCTCATCGGTTGATCCCCGTTCATCACCTCAACCCCCACAACACGACGTGTGCGGAAATTATGAATATCATCTTGATTCGTGATAACAAATGAATCGGCCTTTTTAATAGGGAGACGGGTTAGCACCGCTAACCCCTCTTCATAGATATCAAATCCGATGTGAGCAAAGTCCCATACGAATTGATAATCTGTTACCCCTAACTTCATTAACTCATGAAGTAATACAACCGCATAATTGTCTTTTTTGACCTTTTCATCATCACTTGGGTCTACTAACTGCATGACCTCTTGCAAGGCAATCACATCATAGTTTTTTTCTTTAATGACTTCGGCTAAGTGTTTAATTTTTTGAAGTTGATTTTCTTCTTGCCAAGCATGACAATTTAAGGTTAATACTTTCATAAAAACGCTCCTATAATTATAAACCTAAGATATCTTGAATTTCTGATTTTAATACATCAGCTTTTGGTCCGTAAATTGCTTGGATTCCATTATCTTTAATGATTAATCCTAATGCACCAGTTGCTTTCCAGTTTGGTTGATCTGATACATTATCTGCATTTTTAACTGTTACACGTAAACGAGTCATACAAGCATCTACGTCTAAGATGTTCTCTGCTCCACCTAATAATAAGATGATATCATTTGCTAATTGGCTTCCTCCAGCTGTTACGTTTGAATCCGCCGCAGTGTTATCTTCTTCATTGTAGTTTCCTAAACGTCCTGGTGTCACAATTTTGAACTTTTTAATAGCAAAGTTGAATACACCGAAGTTTAATGCGAAGAATCCTAAACATCCTAATACGAAGTTAATCATATCTCCTGTTAATCCAGCATTCGCCATCATTGGAATACGAGTACAGAATTCGATAATACCAAATGAGTGAATACGTAAGTTGATTAAGTCAGCTAAAGCAAACGCCGCACCTGCTAAGATAGCATAGCATAAGTATAAAACTGGTGAAATAAACATGAACATGAATTCTAATGGCTCAGATACACCTGTTAAGAATGTTGCTAATGCTGCAGAAACGAACATTGATTTATAAGCTGATTTTTTATCGTTGTCAACATTACGGAACATTGCATAAGCAGCCCCCATTAATGAAGCAGTTGATAAAATAACTTGTCCTGCTTTGAAGCGTGCTGGTGTTACTGAATTTAATAATGTGTTATAGGCTTCCATATCTCCAGCTGCTTTTAAGTTATTTAAGTCAGTTACCCATGCTAACCATAAAGACTCTTGTCCTGCAACGATTTGTCCTGCGTTTGCACCTGTTAAAACTTCATATGTTCCACCTAATTCAGTATAGTTCATAGGAATAGTTAACATGTGGTGTAAACCAAATGGTAATAATAAGCGCTCACCAGCTCCGTATACGAATGGTGCAAGGATTGGCGCAGTATCTTGAGAAGTTGCAATCCATTGACCAAAGTTGTTTAATGCACCTTGAGCGAATGGCCAAATGATTGATAAGATTAATGAAGTTACAACTGATCCCCCGATTACAACGAATGGTACGAAACGTTTACCATTGAAGAACGCTAATGCTTGTGGTAATTTACTGAAGTTGTAATATTTATTAAAGATAGCTGCCCCTAAGAACCCAGAGATAATCCCTACGAATACCCCCATGTTTAAGGCTGGCGATCCTAAAATTTCAGTAAAGTAGTCTGCAACAATCATATCTGCTCCAAACAGTGATTTAACTGTTGCTGTTGGATCAGCTAACATATCAGCTGTTACTCCAAAGATTGCTCCTGAAATACGGTTAATTAAGATAAATGCGATTAAAGCGGCAAATGCTCCACCCGCACGTTCTTTTGCCCAAGATCCCCCGATAGCAACGGCAAATAAAACATGTAAGTTACCAATAATCGCCCAACCGATTTCTTCCATGATTTTAGCGATTGTAGCAATTACTGCAATATCTCCACCTGACATTGCAACTAATTTACCTAAAGAAATCATAATCCCCGCTGCTGGCATTACAGCGATAACGACCATTAAGGCCTTTCCAAACTTTTGCCAGAAATCAAACGACATAAACCCTGACTTTTTCACAACTATTCCTCCTAATAATTCTTATATCATCATAGCTTAATTTAAGCTGTAGATGCGAGCTTCAAACGGCTTCAATTCCAATTCAGTTACAATTGCGTGATCCTCAACAGGCATATTTGCAAGTAACAATTGTTCTGCCGATACTGATAATTGACCTAAATCAACCATCGTTTCAGTGTCCGTTAGATTACACAATACTAAGGCACTTTTCCCATCCAAGATACGTAAGTACGCGTAAACATTTGGATGATTTTCAAGAATCAATTCGTATTTTCCGTAAATAAAGACATCATCCGATTTTCTTAATGCAATCATATCTTTATAGAAGTTAAGAATTGATTCCGGATCTTCCTCCTGTTTTTGCACATTAATCTCTTTATAGTTTGGATTAACTGCTAACCAAGGTACCCCCGTTGTAAATCCTGCATTCGCTTCGTTATTCCATTGCATCGGTGTTCGACTATTCCCACGGGCTGTTGCACGAATAATCTCCATAATGTCATCATGCTCCATTCCCTGATCGAGCTTAGAATAGTAAAGCCCCGTACTTTGGACATCTTGATAATCCTCAACCTTATCAAAGTGCACATTGGTCATTCCAATTTCTTGCCCTTGGTAAATAAATGGTGTTCCCTTCATCATGAAGTACATCATGCCAAGCGATGTCGCACTTTCTTTCCAATAGTGTTCATCGTCTCCAAGGGTAGAAACAATTCGCGCTAAATCATGATTCTCAATATAAAGCGCGTTCCATCCAACACCTTCTAAGCCATTTTGCCACTTGGTTAAGATTTGTTTTAACTGACGGATATCTAGTTTTTCACTTCCATTATCCTTCCACAGTCCAAGATGTTCGAATTGGAAAACCATATTAAATTTTCCTTCTTTTTCTCCCACCCATAGGTGAGCATCTTCAGGTTTAACCCCATTTGCTTCCCCTACTGTCATAATATCATAATGATCGAAAGTATTCGCTTTCAAATCAGCCAGTAGCGGATGAATTCCTTTCACATTCATATGTTTATCAAACGATGAAACATATTTGAGTTGTTGAGGATTCGGCATATTCGCCAATCCTTCTTCCTTTTTTATATGGCTGATGGCATCAACTCGGAATCCATCGATTCCTTTATCTAACCACCAGTTAACCATCTCGTATAAAGCTTCTCTAACCTCTGGATTTTCCCAATTTAAATCAGGTTGTTTTTTAGAGAATAGATGCATGTAATATTGATTCGTTTCTTCGTCATATTCCCAAGCGGATCCACTGAAAATACTTTCCCAGTTATTTGGCTCTTTTCCATTAATCCCGTCTCGCCAAATATACCAGTCACGTTTGGGGTTATCTAATGAAGACCTAGATTCGATAAACCATGGATGTTCATCACTCGTATGATTAATAACTAAATCAGCAATTAATTTCATTCCTCGCTTATGAACTTCACTGAGTAAACGATCGAAATCTTCAATCGTTCCAAATTCATCCATAATATCTTTATAGTCGCTAATATCGTAACCACAATCATCATTAGGCGACTTATAAAATGGACAAATCCAAATCACATCAATTCCAAGTGATTTTAGATAATCTAATTTCGTAATAATTCCATTAAGATCACCGATTCCATCACCATTTGAATCCATAAAACTTCTAGGATAGATTTGATATGCCACGGCTTCTTTCCACCATACTTTATTCATCGTGTGTCCGACTCCTTTTTCTTTTTCTTGCTGTCTCTTTTCGTTAGTGTTTCTCCCCATTCTTCGTGTTATACCTGTTAAGAATCTCCAAAGTAAACGCATTACTTTTTGCTACAACTTGATTATATCGTTTTCATAAAATTAATACAATGTATAATTCTCATGTAACCGGTAACACTTTATCCGACACAATACCCCACGATTCCGTAATCGGTTCCAGTTCCGCAATAAGACAAAAAAAGGAGCTTTTTTCACAAAAAAGCTCCTCGTTTTGTCGGAAATCGAAAGGTTAAAACGTAGTTATAGACCATTCAATTTCATTAATTTTTTGTTTTACACGATTAAGTTCCATCTCCGGATGAATCGTCTCTTCATGTGAAATGGTAATAATCGACATTGCCTGAGCCAACTTCACTGTATCTAAAATAGATAGTTGATTTAAATAACTATAGCCAACACCTGCAATAAAAGAATCTCCCGCTCCCGTTACGTTTATCACGTCTACCTTGTTCGGCTTCACAATACCTTCTTCTACAGGGGTACAGTAATAAACACCATCTGCATCTAAACTAATAAAAATATTTTGGATTCCGAGCGAAAGAAAATATTTTCCTGCGCGACGAACATCTTCAACTGTTTCTAATTTAAACCCACATAATACTTCTGCTTCATGACGATTAGGTTTCACGGTGTGAAAGTATGGCAATAAATCTTTGATATTTGCTGCTTTTGCTGCAGAAACAGGATCTAATACAAACTTTGTTTTCTTGTTATATTTCTTCACAATATATTCTAAAATTTTCGGATTATCTGCTCCAAAGAACATATATTCAGAACCTTCAATCACATCTGATTTCGAATCAATAAATTCTTCTGTGAGATGATGCTCTACATCAATATCAACAATAGCAGAGACCATTTCACCCTTTTCATCAAGGATGGCAACATAAGTTGGTGTTGAGGCCCCTTCAATAATCAGTGAATCAGACATATCAACGTTGATTGATTCAGAGTGCTTTAAAATGCTTTTTCCTTTTTCATCATTACCTAGAACGGAAATAAATTTTGTATTTGCTCCCATTCTTGCCATATTTTCAGCAATATTACGACATACGCCACCAAAAGATACTTTCACACGCCCCGGATTTGAGTCATGAGAACGGTAATTGTGAGCCGTAAATCCAAAAATATCGTAAATGGATATTCCAAAAACTAAATTATACGCATCGTGATTGTTTTTCATGCTTGTTAGCCTCTCCCTTTAGTTAAAAATAAAGCCATTTAATTGGTATCATTTATCATAAAATAAATCAATTCATCTACTAACTTTCTAATAAAAACAAGCAATAACAAAAATGTTATTGCCCCATTCTTATAACTCGTAATCAGAAACAACGCGTGAAGTTGCCGCAGGTTTTACAATTTCTGTTGCCACTTTCACATGTAATGGATGTGCCTGATAATATTCTAAAGCAGCTTTATCTTCTAACTCTGAATATAATACGACATCATAAGATGCATCCGATTGTAAGAAATCAATTCCTACTTCTAAATGACGAAGACCTTCGATTTTTCCGTTTAATCCTTCTAAAGCTTCTTTAATTTGTTGCGCTGTTTGTTCTTTTGTTAATCCATTTGTTTCTTTAATTTTCCACATCACAATATGTTTAACCATTGTTAGACCTCCATCTCTTTGCTTGTTATCTTTATTTTACTGAAAAACGACATATTATTCAATAGTTCGACGGCGTTTGTATGATTTTTAATCCGCTTTCAAATAAATCGGATTAGAGAGCGCATATTCATAGGATGTCGTTAACACCTCAAATGCAACCCATTGATAATCTGATAAATTCAAATTCAATGTTCCTAGGTTGGGGACATTTTTTGCTAATGGAACTTCCTGTATAATTTCTCCATCTGCAATAATATTTAACTGCATTAATTCAGACTGGTTTGACGTTACTAAATACGCAATCTCAGCATCCGTTACCCCACTTATTTCATCACCGAATGTTTTATCATTTATCGTAATATCCATTAAAGGCCCATTGGTCATAAAAACATGACCTTCTTTTATTCCTTTTAATATTCCTGCTACCGTTAACTCATCCGCCTTAATATAATTCCGTGGTTCTCCGACGGATCCTCCATCTGCTAACCATCGATTATAGTGCTCGTTTTTCGTTATTCCTTCACCTATAAGGGCTCCATTAATATCATAGTTATTTGAATTAGCCACTGCCGTTATTTTCATTCCTTGATTTAACAGTTCAAACCATTTCTCTCTTCGTAAAACGTTAGCGGTCATTTTTTTCTCTAACCCTTCTAAGCTTCTAATTGGAGGCACTTGTTGGCCATTCCAAATTTCAATTGCATCGATTCCTTTCCCCTCTAATAAGGACTTAATTGAATCATTTAAAGCATCGGTGAGTAGGATTCCGTTTGATTTATGAATTTGGTGGCCTAATTGATTAATCGAATCGATCGAAGCTTCTGAATCAAGCGTTAGTTGTTTTGGAACATTTACGGCCACATATCGTTGTTGACGATGCATGACTGTTTGACCTGACAGTGCAAGATAATGGACCTGATCCGCCAATGCATTCCACTCATCATTACCATCAACGGTATTTTCATCGGCCAATGCCCCATAACTTAGCCCATTTGCTAAATTAGCCGTCAAAACTTCCTCAACCGTATTTTGTCCCTCTGAACTAAAATGGGAGTGTTGATTAAAATCACCACCATAATAATCCTTTGCTCTCCAGTCAATCAGTCGGGTAAGAATCGTAGGTTTAACCTGAACAGGCTGTCCCTGACGAACCTCCACAGGAATTGATTTTCGTTCATACTCATATCCCCTCGATAGTTCGATCGTATAATATCCTTCATCTAGATGAATTCCAAACTCCCCTTTTAGATTCGTTTGAATTCGTTTAACAAGGCCACCTTCCGAATCAAAAAAACGAATTTCCGCGACCAGGGGCTTCCCATCCTCATCAATGACCTGTCCCGATACCTTCTCTTGTTGCAATTCTATTTTGAATCCAAACACTGATAACTCCGTGTCTGTTGACTCTAACTGATTAAAAAGACACCACGCTCCGACCAAGATCAAACAAATCAAAAGATACAGAGACCATCTCTTCATATTCATCACCTTTTAAATTATAACATTATTCAATAGTCTTCCCAGTTTTTCCTTTATTATACGTCGATTTTAAAACAACGAATCTTTCAGAAGCACAAATACCAAAAAAAGGGATGAATCATTTCATCCCTTTTTCATCTCTTCTTGTTATTTCATTTGTTTTAAATAACTCTCTCCAATAAGTGGTGCCTTAACTCCAAAGTTTTCAGCGACCGTTGCCCCAATATTAGCAAATGTTTTCCCAATAGGTAATTCTCCTCCTGCTACCATAGATGGAGAATACATAATGACTGGAATATACTCACGCGTATGGTCACTTCCTGAGGCAATTGGATCATTTCCGTGATCCGCTGAAATAATCAGTAAATCGTCTTCTTTCATCTTCGTTAAAACATCACCTAATTGACGATCAAACGCTTCTAAACATTTCGCATATCCAAGTGGATCTCGACGATGACCATACAACGCATCAAAGTCTACTAAATTTAAAAAGGCTAACCCTTCAAATGGCTGATCCATCACCTGAAGTAATTGGTTCATTCCATCCTCATTTGATTTCGTTAAAATGGCTTCTGTAATCCCTTCTCCTACATAAATATCATTAATTTTACCAATAGCAATGATATCTTTTTTTGCATCTTTTAATTCATTTAAAACGGTTCTGTCAAAAGGTTTTAAGGCATAATCGTGACGATTTGGCGTGCGTTTAAACGCTCCTTTTTTGTCTCCAATAAATGGACGCGCAATAATACGTCCGACCTTCCAGTCCTCTTTCATCGTAATCTCACGCGCCATTTTACACATGTTCCAAAGTTCTTCAATCGGAACAATTTCTTCATGTGCTGCAATTTGCAATACAGAATCTGCTGACGTATAAACGATAATAGCCCCCGTTTTCATATGTTCTTCCCCAAGTTCATCTAAAATCTCAGTTCCTGAGGCTGACTTATTCCCAATTACTTTGCGACCTGTACGTTTTTCTAATTCATCGATTAAATCCTGTGGAAACCCAGTCTCTGTGAAGGTTTTAAACGGTTCCGTAATTTTAAGCCCCATAATTTCCCAATGACCAGTCATCGTATCTTTTCCTACAGACAATTCTTCACATTTTGTATAATATCCCTTTTCTGGTTGATGCGGGTCAACCCCTTGTATTTCAGTTAAATTTCCTAATCCTAACGACTGCATATGAGGCATATTTAATCCTTTAGCAGCTTGTGCGATATGTTTTAACGTATTTGCTCCTTGATCATTATAATCTTTAGCATCCGGTAATTCTCCGGCACCTACTGAATCCATGATAATTAAAAATATACGATTATATTTCATATCTAACGTCCTTTCTTAACGACAACTAAATCTTTATTAGTATTTAACAATCTATCCATATTTATTATATGTTATTTTTTTTAACTTGTGGAGTCTCTTTCTTTCAGCGCCTGAGCTCGCGGATGTGTATGCTCAAACAACTCCTTTAAATGCTCCTTACTCATATGCGTATAAATTTGAGTGGTCGAAATATCTGAGTGCCCCAACATCTCTTGCACCAACCTTAAATCCACCCCATTTTCAATTAAATGCGTGGCAAATGAATGTCTTAATTTATGGGGCGAAAGATTTTTAGTAATCCCCGCCATCTGGGCTTGCTTTTTTAATATTTTGAAAAATCCTTGCCGCGACATAGGATCACCAAAGCGATTTAAAAATAAGACATCCGTCGATTTCTTTAATAACTGTGGACGTGCTTTTTCTAAATAGCGCGTTAAAACGTCAGAGGCAACTTCCCCAATTGGGACAATCCGTTCCTTATCTCCCTTCCCACGACACTTAATAAATTGCATCGATAAATGAATATCGACAATGTTTAAGGCGAGCAACTCGCTCACTCGAAGACCTGAGGCATACAACAATTCGACCATGGCGTGATTGCGCAAGTCAGCTGCCGTTTCTTCAGTAAAACTTTCTAAAAGTCGTTCCACCTCAGCCACGCTTAAAACTTCCGGTAAATCTCGACTTAATTTCGGGCTTTCAATAAGATCACATGGATTTTGCGAGCATAGGCGCTCAATCATCAAATATTGATGAAAGGTACGTATGGCGGATAAGTGACGCGCAACGCTTTTAGTATTTAGACCCCGTCCATAAAGCTCAATCAAATACGTTTGAATGTGTTCACGCTTAACCTGATTAAAATGCTCAATGGATTGCTGCTCTAGATAAGTAAGGTAACCTCCCAAATCACGTGCATAATTTTCTTTTGTATTCAAACTTAGCCCGCGATCAATGGTTAGATAGGTTAAAAAATTTTCCAATTCTCTTTCTTTTATCACCTGTTCTGCCACTTAAACCTCGATCTCTTGATATCAATCGATGGAATGGTACATCCTCGTTTAAAAACCAACAAACGAAACAAACAGCTTTGAGCCCCTTTAAATCGATTGATCGCATCCGGTCTAGTGGCAATCCCTCCTCTCTTTCTAAACTAAATAGCCCATAACTCCCCTCTTTCCATCGCTAGGTTTGATGATGACTTCAACACCAACCCTTCAAATGATCCGCTCACGTTTTTTAATAGTGAAAAACCCCTACTTTTGTAGAGGTTTTTCACTATTCTCTAACGATTGACAGTCTGAACAAATGCCATATAGTGTTAGATCATGATCCTTAACTTGGAACCCGTACTTTTGTTCAATAAAGGTCTCATACGATTCAAGTTCATCTGCAATCTCTATAATTCGACGACAATTTGTACAAATTAAATGATGATGAAAATGATTTTCCTCGTCTAAATCAACAACATCATAATAGTTCACACCATCATTTTTTATTTTTACATTTCGAACAATTCCTAACTTCTCAAAAAGTTCTAATGTTCGATAAACCGTTGCAATTCCAATCGAGTCATCGATATGTTTCACTAAATCATAAAGTGCTTCGGCTGAAAAATGTTCATGCGGATGATCAATAATGACTTTTAATATCTGTTTGCGTTGTTTGGTTAGCTTTGATCCTGATTTCATTATCATCGTTTCATATGTTGAAAGTTGTGTCATAATTTCACCATCTTGCTAAATCTAAATTTTGTTATAATTTATTATAACACTTCTCTTTCAAAATTAATATTTATTTGCTTGTTTAAGTGTGAAGTTGCATCCGATGAAGTTGAAATAAAATCATCTGCTGATTGTTGAATGGTTTCAGACTTTCCAGCCTTCTCAAATTGTTGGTAAACAACAGGCTGAATGAGGTAAGTGACACCTGCAGTCAACAGCGTTAGCACCGTAATGATTACTAATTGATAGAAATAGTATAACAAATGCTTTTTCAATAATAATTTATTCTTCTTAAAGAATAAAATCTTTACCGCCATAATGACAAAACGGACACTGAAGTAACCGCTTAAGATGGTAACCCCTAAAATTAACAAATATTGAATTAACCAAAGAAGACTTGTTAAGATGGCCTGAAATGGTGATAATGCCTGAAAAATAAAGAAGACATTAAATCCTGCAATAACCCCTTTTAAAAAGACTAAAAACAAGTTTACGATAACTCCCACTCCAGTTAATCCTAATACCCACATACTTCCTTGATACATAAACTGTTTATAAAATAGTTGATTAAATGACCAACTTTCCTGATTAAAAACATTAACATTTTCATTTACATAGTTCGCCATTAAACTTTGGGATGATTGTTCCAGTTTAACGTAAAGTGAAGCCCCAATAATATCACCAATTATGACGAGTAGTAGTAAGACATATAAAACATATAAGACATACGAGAACGATTTTTTGCGACGTTTTTGTGCGACCATGAGCACTTCCCCCCTTCTTCTTCAACCTTATGAAAGAAGACTCAGGATTATGCCTAAATGAGTTTAATTTTTTTATTTATTTCATTCAGTCTAACATCACCACGTCACTTCTTCATCAAAAAACACCATTCCCTTTTCATGAATGGTGCCCTCTAGCGTTGCCTTCTTACCAACGTTGCGTCAACATTAAATATTGAATCGCATAGACCGTTTTAAAATCACAAATTCGCCCCTCTTCAACGGCAGCTAACGCCTCCTCTTTTGATAAGTGGTAGACATTTAAAAATTCATCCTCGTCTCCCTAAACAGGATGCTCTAATTTTTGGGGATTCATAACTAAATAATTTTCAATATTATGTTTTGTAGTTGAAAATTTAATTTATCAACTACAAAACACTAATTTCTTTTCAAAAAGAAGATAAACTCTTTCTTTTGACAATAAAATTAAACGTGAAAATAAAAATAAATAGAAATTTCACACCAGTTTGTGTAACAAACAAAGGATATGTTGTAAGCTATATATGAGTTTAGTTTATAGAAACATAATAGAGGGATATAACTTTGTACTTTATTAACCTAAAAAGGGATTCTTTTTTATTAAATTGCCTTTAGTCTTTGCCTGCATTGTTGACACCTAACAAATTTATTCCTCTAATACTTCATCCACAAAAAACAAAAAGTAACAATTTATCAACGTTAAAAAATTATGCAGTAATAAATAAAGACCTAGCGCCTGTAAAATTGCTTCAGCTACCTTTAGGGGAAATAATCGAAGCTTAAGTAGGTGATGAATCATTAATTCGTGTTTCACAAGATAAGATTGATGGAGAAAATAAATAATGAATGGGGGCATAATCAGAGGATTAAACTTATCATTCCATTGTAATTCTATAAAGAACGATCGGTAATCATGAATTAAATAATGTTACAGTTATGTTTTCAAAAGAAGGTGAATGACTTACTGTTAACAAATGACATGTTATAAAAAACACTGAGGGAAATATGACGGTAAGGATGTATGCAAATAAAAAAACGTTGTTTCTATAGATACTCAAGAGACTTTTATGACAGTTTCAGAGGTTCGTAATCAGGTAATAACATCACGTCCAGTTCTTGGTTCTTGAACTGATTTTATAGAAATTACTACTGAATTAGCTGTTAAAATTGTAACAGGTTGTGGTGTGCTTTGTGCAGTAACTTTAGGAACTGACTGTCTACTATGTTTAGCAGCCATGGCAAGTGCTTTAGTTTGGGGGGCTTATTTGATGTCGTTTATAGTAATATTTAGTCTTGGAGTACCGTTTTTTATTTTTAGAAAATTTAGTCATTTAGATAAGGATAGGAAAAAGATTTTATTATTTGTACTACTATCTTTGTTTCTACTCAAACTATCTATTTTAATAAATCATGAAGTTTTCTATTTCATTCCGAATATTTGGATGTGTATAGGATTAATTTATTTATCGAAAAAAACAAGCTAAAAACGGGTTCTACTATCTAATTTTTTGTAATTTTTCTTATCGGCGGGACTTCACGACCAAAGTGTGTCGTGAAGTTTTTTTGTGAACCGATCATGTAAAGATGTCAATCAGTGTTATTCAATTGGCATTGATACTGGCGTGTTTTGGTCCTCTAAATAAACTCTGCCTATTGATACGTTGTCTCAAAAATATTCCTTCCCTCTCCGCACGGTTTAGAGTGATCTTTTCGTAAGGCTTATTGGAAATCTTAAATAATTTTAACCCTAACTCATTCACCATAAAAATGTAAAAAGCGTTAAACCCTTAGTGGGATTAACGCTTTTTACATTTTATGACACATCCAGGACAATATCATTTCAATAAAAAATGAAACTTATTTTCCAAAGAAGATTTAACATCCGATGCAGGACCATTATTAATCTAAGAATTTATGCATCACATGAAGTTTTCAGAACTCTTAAAATAATCCATTTGTTTAAAGACTAATCAGTTGGTGTGAATCCCTACAAATCACAACCTTTATCTCAAAAAAATTACTAAACGATTACTACTTCTCATGGTACTGATGATACGGATGAATTACAATTTGACCCTTTATTAACCACTTTACTTGATAGTCCCCCGTCAACTTTATCCCGTTTTACTCATCAATTGACGAAGGCAACACGTTAGTTTAGTCTCAAACAATACAGTTGCCCCAGTTAAGCGGCCTGTCGCTAAATTTAACAAAGATAAAATTGAAAATAGCATAGGTCACAACGTTCATTAATGGACACCTTTCAACGTTGCGATCCGTGATTTAACTGACGTTCGTATAAAAAATTGCTAGCAAAGCCTCGCCTTCTTACCAACGTTGCGTCAACATTAAATATTGAATTGCATAGACCGTTTTAAAATCACAAATTCGCCCCTCTTCAACGGCAGCTAACGCCTCCTCTTTTGATAAGTGGTAGACATTTAAAAATTCATCCTCATCTCCCTGAACAGGATGCTCTAATTTTTTGGGATTCATAACTAAATAATTTTCAATATATTCATTACAAAAACCAGGCGACGTTGCAAAACGTCCAATCATTTTTAATGAATCACACGTATAACCCGTCTCCTCCTCTAGCTCTCGCTTAGCCGTCACAGACGTTAACTCACCTTTTTCAATCTTTCCTGCGGGAGTTTCAAGTGTTAGCCTTCCAACAGGATAACGGTATTGCTCGACAAGAATTAAACGACGTTCCTCGTCTAAAACAATTAAATTCACCCCACCCGGATGATTGACGACGACGCGCTTCGCTTCTAATTGATTAGGTAATTGCACCTCATCCTCTGTCACACTCAAAAATGAATTACGATAATATTCCTTCGTTGTTAGTTGTTTTTCAGTTAAATTTTTCATTCGTTTTTCTTTCCTTTCTGAATTCCCTTTTGAATCAAATCCGCCCCATATTTATTTTTTATCTCTTCCATAGTCTTCCTAATTTTCCCTTCCCCGACAAATGACTGATAATTAAATAAGTTTAAAGGCTCAGTTGTTTTATTAGTATGCACTAAATTGGAGGTATATACCCCGATTAACCGTAACGGTTGCCCCTCCCAGTGATCATCAAACAATCCCTCAACAAGCGGGTATAATTCATTCATATGCTGGATAGGCTTCGATACAGTTAAACTACGCGTCATCTGCTTAAAGTGTGTATCCTTGAGTTGTAGTGACACTGTTTTTGCATAGAGACCATACTTTTTTAAACGATTGGCGGTTTTCAAACACATTTTTTTCGCTTCTTCTTTAATTTCACGTTCAAAATAATAATCCTTAGAAAACGTCGTTGAATGACCAATGCTTGACGGAACTTCATATCGCTGTGGATCAACAATACTCAAGTCCTCCCCCCTCGCATGCTCTATCCATTTCAAGGCCTGACTTCCAAACAACCACTCTAATCGTTCAACTTCATGAAAATGAACCAGATCCCCAATCGTCTGTATTCCAAGTTGTTTTAATTTTGGAGCCGAAGCTTTCCCAACACCAAACATCTCTTCAATAGGCCGTGGCCATAACAGTTGTGGTAAATCCCGCTTTCTTAAGACCGTAATCCCATTTGGTTTTTTCATATCCGACGCCATTTTCGCTAAAAACTTATTCGGTCCAATTCCTACACTACACCCAATCTTTAACTCATTGAAAATACGTTGCTGCATTTGCAATGCTAACTGCACAGGATGCACCCCACCTTCTTGAAAAAGAGCCGTCACATCTAAATAAGCCTCATCAATCGAAGCTTTCTCAACTTGATCGGTATACGTGTGAAGAAGATCAAGAAATTGCCTTGAAACCTGTTTGTACAAGTTAAAATTTGCGGCAATAACCACTAAATTAGGACACTTCCTTTTGGCCTGAACAAGTGGCATCGCACTGCTCACCCCATACTTTCTCGCGACATAATTAGCAGTCGTTACAATCCCACGCTTTGATGACTTTTCTCCCGTAATCGCTACGGGGACATCCTTTAACTCTGGACGCCTCGCTATTTCACAAGAAGCAAAAAAAGCATTTAAATCAATATGGAAGATAATTCTAAATATAGGCTTTTCCAACGGTAAATCCTCTTCCTTTTTTTAGATATATATATTATAATAGATTCAGTTACACATAACATTATAGCAAAAGTTGTCTATGAGGTGAATTAAATATGGCTAAAAAGGCTCCGCATAATTTAAACAAAATGAAGGGAACAAAAATTTTATTATTAATTCTCGCTTTATCATTTGTTGTTGTTCCTGTTATTTCATTAATCATCAGCATCATCGGCTTACGCGATATGCCATTCTTTTAATAAAAGAAAAACATTTACTTTACGTAAATGTTTTTTTTATTTTTACGGAACATATACAACTGAAACAGGATCGGATTCAACTTGTGCCTGAGATAAAGCACTAACCGCATAAGTATAGGTTTGATTTGGATTCGCACTTGAATCCGTATAATGTTGAATGAGCGACTTTTTATTTTTTCCTACCACATCAAGAATAGACGCGGCATCATTAAAGTCGATTACATCCCGCTGACTCGATTTCGGAGCACGATAGATCACGTAATATTCACTATAATTCTCTGGCATATCCTCAAATTGAACCAATACACATCCTTCATCACAAGGAGTAACCTTTAACTGACTGACAGGGAATGTTTCTCCTTGTTGTAGCCATGGTCGAGAAGGGATGAGTGCATAATTCGTTAAAACCTCATTTTCTAAACTCACAATGGCCTGATTCAATACTTCTTGCCCCGGTAGATGATGGTGTGAAATTAATAAATTATGATATGTAAAAAAGGCATATCCATCGACATGGTCGAGATGCGAAAGATATCGAATTTGATTAACGATCTCTTCTTTATTCTGCCACGCAGGATTTTGTGCATCTTCATTGTAAAGATATAACCCTATCCCCATATAAAGTTGCGTTTTAGAATTTATCACAATCTTATTCCACCAATCGGAAACATCAGCAAATGTTGAAAGTGGATCAATAAATGACCAATAATTTTGAGGAACGATATAATCTATCCACTGTTCGTCAATCCATAGTTTTGAATTAACAAACTCGCTTAATGAGGAAAGTTGATTAGGTGATGTTTGTGAACCAATACCTCCCGTTTCCTCAGCCGAAGCCCATATACCGAAAGGACTAATTCCAAAGGCCACACTTTTTTTAGCTAACCGGTTGTATTCACTAATGGCCTCTGATAGCGTTCGAATAACTTCATTGATGTTTGACTCACGCCATTGGAAAATCGTTTGATGGGGAAGATGATAAGTCTCGTAAGTTTGATAGTCTGGACTTTCATCGGCAAAACTGATAACTTTAATCACTCCGTTTTCTTCCACCTGATAAGAGTATGGATAAAAAAAGTCATCAAAATGAACGGCATCAATTTCATACTTTTCTGTCACTTCCATGACCGTCTGCACAATAAATTCTCGAACCGCAGGAATCCCTGGATTAAGATAAATTTGTCGATTAAAATAATAAACCCAATCCGGGTGACGTCTCGCATAATGCGTGTCGCTAAGTGTCCGTAACAAACTCTCTTTCGTCGAATCACTTGGACCTGTCGGTGTTAAGCGGAATGGATTAAACCAAGCATGGAATTCAATTCCTACGTGATGTGTCGCATTAATCATCCAAGCCAACGGATCAAATTCTCCCCAATTTGGTTTGACTCCTTGTTCGCCTGTTAAATAAACACTCCATGGATTAACACCCGACTCGTAAAAAGCATCTCCTTCTGGTCGAACTTGAAAGAAGATTGCATTTAATTTTAATTCTTTGCATCGTTTAAGAATAGCCAAAAATTCCTGTTTAAATTGTTCCACATTAAACCCGTTTTCATAGACCGATATGGACGGAAAGTCATTATTCCTAACTGTGGTAATCCAAACACCTCGAAACTGTTCTTTCTTAGAAACAATCGAAGTGGGAGTGTACACCATTTTACCTTCACTTGCTATCGGCTCAAAAACCACCTTATTTGTTAACTCTTTTCTAGAAGGAGTAACCTCTTTTCTTATCTCCTCCGGCGTATTTAATTCCACCTTCCCTTCCGCTAACATGCGTTCATTTAAAAACCGTAACTGTCGGCAATATGGACAATTACAAGTTAACTTATATAGATGAATTTTATCATTTCCCATTTTAAATTTAGAAGATTAGAAAGCATCGTATTTCTAATCTCCCCTTCCTCCTCTCACAGCGCATTTAACTCCCTTTTAGGAAGTTCCATTCTGAATTAATATATGCACATTCATCATGAGAGGTTCATCCAACTTAAACGTAAAAAAGCACCGGAAAACCCGATGCTTTTTTTAAATCTTGTTTTATGATGCAGCTTTATTTTTATGTTCTAAACGTAATTTATCGGCAATCATCGCAATAAACTCTGAGTTTGTTGGCTTTGATTTTGATACGCTTACTGTATAACCAAAGATGTTTGAAATAGCTTCAATATTTCCACGATTCCATGCCACTTCGATTGCATGGCGAATAGCACGCTCAACACGTGAAGCTGTTGTTTTATATTTTTTCGCAACATCTGGATATAAAACTTTTGTAATTGATCCAAGTAATTCGATATCATTGTAAACCATATTAATCGACTCGCGTAAGTATAAATATCCCTTGATGTGTGCCGGTACACCCATCTCGTGTAAAATATTTGTAATTTCTGATTCTAAATCAAACTCTTTAACCACAGGACGTTGATTTGTATATAAATTATTAATTGGCTTTGAAACTTCAGTCGTATCAAAACGAACATTAATATCACGAATAATTTTTACGATTTTATTGATTTCAAATGGTTTCATAATAAAATATGAAGCTCCTAATTCCGCAGCACGCATCATAATTTTCTCTTGGTTGAATGCTGTAAACATAATAATATGGCGTGGACGTTTATATAAAGTTGGATTATCTTTTAATTCTTCTAACACACTTACTCCATCTAAGTCTGGCATCACCACATCTAATAATAAAATATCGATGTCGCGCTGTCTTAAAACAGATAAGACCTCATTCCCGTTTCCTGCTACCTCAACAACTTCCATATCTTCTTGTAATGAAATGTATTCTGATAATACAGTGATTAGTTCTTTATTATCATCTGCTAATAAAACTTTTAATTTACTCATTTTTTGGCCCCCTAATTTTTCCGGTTATATATCTATTAAATTACACTTCCTTACATTTTTCAATAATTACTTTATATTTTTTGTGAGATTATAAAATTTCTTAAACCTATTCGACAAATTTTTTTTATCACCTTTTGTCTTTTATTTCTTTTTAAACCCTTTTCACGCTCTTGTGTCAAATGATGTCGAAAAAAGACTAATACGTCATTAAGCTACTTTTGTGACCATTTTTTGAGCTGGATATTCAATTCCTACTTCTTGCAACATCCATTCAATAAAAATTCCATAGCCGAGCGTCGAATCATGAACAAGGACATGGGTAACTGCACCAATTATTTTCCCGTCTTGAATAATAGGACTCCCACTCATTCCTTGGACAATCCCCCCCGTTTCTTCTAATAAACGAGGATCTGTCACTGTGTATTTAATTCCCTTAATTGCCTTTTCACTTTGAACATTTACTTCTGTAATTTCAATGTCAAACGCTTCGATTTTATTTCCATTTAAGACCGTTAAAATTTGTGCTGGACCCTTTTTCACCTCATTGATATAAGCCATTGGAATTAAGTCTTTTTGGCTCATCTCATTAGATTGCATCAGTCCATAAACACCGTATTTATTATTTTTTTCTAATGTTCCTAATTTTTCATCAAATAAGATGTCCGCAACCTTTTCCCCGGGCTTTCCTGTCGTCGCCTTTCTCACAGATAGAACATTAGAGTTGATAATTTCACCATTTTTTATATTAACTAACTGGTTAGTGTCCTGATCAATAATTTCATGCCCTAATGCTCCATACTTATTCGTATTAGGATCGATAAAGGTTAATGTCCCTATACCGGCTAATTTGTCACGTAAATAAAGCCCTGTCGTACAAACACCTTCGGTCGAAATCACCGGATGAACGGTGATATTTTCTGTTTTACCTTGGCGGTCAATCGTTAATATCATTTGATTGTTTTCTTTCGCTAACATCAACTGTTCTTTATATTCCTCAATTGTAGAAATCTTTTGATTATTAACTGCTAAAATCATATCTCCTTTCATAACCCCCGCTTCCTTAGCCGGGTTAATAGTTCCACCTTCCGTATTCACAAGGTAGGTATCGACAACGACTAATCCATCTGTTTGAATCTTAATTCCTATGGCATCGCCTCCAGGAATTAACATATAACGATTTTGATTTTGCTTTTTAGAAGCCGTTCTTTCTGCCTGCTTCGTCGAGACTTCATATATTTTTCGCTTTTCATCAATATGTAAAAGTTGGTCATTATTAGATTGGGCCCATACATATGTTTGTGCTGGAGCGCTAATACTTAATAAAGAGAAGACAAATATTAATATCGTATGAATTAAAAACCTATTTTTATTTATTTTTTGATTCATATTGCGCCTCCTTTCAACTTTCTTCGACACGAACTACATTACTATTATGGCTATTTAAATAACAAATATCTAAAAAAAAGAATTCCAATTTTCTGTTTATGTAAACAAAAATAAGGAATTCTTTTTTTTATTTTTGTAAAAGCAATTGTTCAGCATTAAGGAGTGCTGATTCCGTAATATTATCACTACTTAACATTCGAGCAATCTCTTTCATTCGCTCCTCAAAGGATAATTCTTTCACCTGCGTAACAGTACGTCCATTTTTTTCATGTTTACTCACGTGAAGATGATGATCAGCAAGTGAAGCAACTTGAGGCAAATGAGAAATACATAATACTTGCTTCTCCTTAGAAATGTCTTTCATTTTTACTCCAATACTTGAAGCAACCTGACCGCTTACACCTGTATCAATTTCATCAAAAATAATAGTTGAAATACACTGACCGCGATGCAAAATAGT
Organism: Turicibacter sp. St.80E1; assembly: GCF_059728495.1. NCBI lineage: Bacteria > Bacillati > Bacillota > Erysipelotrichia > Erysipelotrichales > Turicibacteraceae > Turicibacter > Turicibacter sp. St.80E1. The sequence goes on from NZ_AP039386.1 coordinate 1,358,687, forward strand.
TTTTAGGGCAAGCATGATTCGTGATAACTCTCCACCAGAGGCAATTTTATTGAGAGGCTTTAATGGCTCACCCTTATTTGCGCTTAATAAAAATTGAATCTCATAAATTCCGTGTGTAAAAAAAATCGTCTCTAATCTATCTTCTATAGCTAAGCGTTTAAATTCTACATCGAACTGCGCGTTAAATAATTGTAAGTCTTTTAATTCTTTCACTAGCTGTTCCTTAATTCCATCGGCAACTTCCATTCGCCTTTCATTTAGTTCTTCACCCTTTGAAATAACGACATGATACGCTTGTTCTACCGCGGCATATAATGTTTCCTCATAATGTCCGGCATCCTCAAACAGTGATAAATCATTCACAAGTTGCTCATAATAATGAATAATCTCATTAATTTCAAGACGATATTTACGTTTTAATTGTTGAAGTTCATTTAAACGCATTTCAATTTCTTCAAGTTCTTCAGGATAATAATTAAGTTCATCTAATTTGGATGAAATAACATTTACAAAATCCTCTAATCCATAATAGATATCACCCATTTGCCCTACAGCCGGGGTCAAGGTTTCATCTATCGAAGAAAGGTTTTGTGTTGACGTATAGGCGTGATATAACCGTTCTAAGGCTCCACCATCACTCGTTAAAGATTGTAAAATTTGACTATATGTTTTATGGAGCTTATCCGAATTTAAAATAAGATTTCGTCTCTCCTCAAGCTCTTCAAATTCTCCAGATTTTAATTGAGCCTTCTCAATCTCGTTTTTTTGGAAAATCATTAAATCCATTCGGCGTTGGGTCTCTTCCGCATTACGCTTAAAAGAAAGATATTCTTGTTTAGCCTGATTATAAGTTGCAAGAGCTAATTGATAAGCTCTATTTTTTTCAGCCGCCTCACCCGTTAAATCCAAATGATCGATTAATTGATAATTATACTCATTTTGAAAAAGACGGTGTGTATCATGTTGAACATGAATATCCACGAGATATTGACCTATTTCCTTTAATTGAGTAGCAGACAACAGTTCTCCATTCACTCGAATTTGACCATTCCCTACTCGTTTCACGATTCGTTTAATCAGTAGTTGATCTTCAACCTCGATTCCCAACGCGGATAAATATTTTTTTACAGGTTTATTTTCTGTGACTTCGAAAATTCCCTCAATCACCGCTGCCTCTTCGTGATGACGGATAAGGTCCGTTGACGCACGATCCCCTAATAATAAAGAGATAGCATCAATAATAATCGACTTTCCTGCTCCTGTTTCACCAGTCAACACCGTCATATTTTTTTTAAAATCTAATTCTAAATGTTCAATAATTGCCATGTTTTTTATACTTAAATGCGATAACATATTCATCACCTACTCTAAGGGGTTATTCCTAAACATTTGTTCGATAATTTAATCTTATCATAGATAATACCGGGATTTCAAGTCACACTTTAAGAGATTCTTTTATTTTTCAAAAACAGTAGAAAACGCGCGCTTTCATCTTATCAAAATAAAAAAAGCATTCATGATATGAATGCTTTTTTATCGTTCAACCATGCTTTATCATGACTGAAATTAAAGTTGTTGATGCGCATCTGCTACAATCCGTTCAATTTCTTTTTCATCAATTGACGTGCAAACCTCATCCTGATATTTAATATAGGCTAAGAATTCGATATTTCCTTCGCCCCCCTTAATCGGTGAATACGTTAATCCGAGTACACTTAACTCTAACGCCGTAATAAAATCCAAAATTTCTTTCACTACTTTTGCATGAACCTTCGGGTCACGAACAATTCCTTTTTTACCGACTTGGTCTTTTCCAGCCTCAAATTGAGGTTTTATCAGCGCAACAACCTCACCATTCTTTTCTAATAACTGCTTTAAAACCGGGAAAATAATTTTCAATGAGATAAACGAAACATCGATGCAAGCAAATTGTGGTGCACCGTATGCTAAATCCTCCGGCGTCATATATCTAAAATTTGTACGTTCCATACAAATAACGCGTTCATCTTGACGCATCTTCCAATCTAACTGATTATAACCCACATCAACTGCATATGACAATTTCGCCCCATTTTGTAACGCGCAATCCGTAAAACCACCCGTAGAAGCACCAATATCGATAATAATCTTATCTTTTAAATCAATAGGGAAAGTTTGAAGTGCCTTTTCTAACTTTAATCCCCCACGGCTAACATACGGACACACATTTCCCTTAACCGTGATAACTGCCTCCACAGGAACCTTTTCCCCTGGCTTATCCACTCGTTCTTGATTGACTAGAACTAATCCCGCCATAATCGCCCGTTTAGCATTTTCGCGGGAACTAAAATATCCTAATTGGGTTAATAATACATCAATTCGTTCTTTTTTCATATTTTTTTGACACCGACCTATTTATTAATGACTTGCTTAATTTCCTGTTTCACGTCTTGTAAACTAAGATGTAACTCTTCTAAAATTTCTTTAACGCTTCCGTGTTGAACATAAAGGTCAGGAATTCCTAACCTTCTTACATCAACCTCTTGTTTTGTCTGATTATAATATTCCAAAATCGCCGTTCCTAAACCACCAATGACTGCTGATTCCTCATAAACAATAAGCGGAACCTTTTTAAGTGCCAATTCATCTAGCAATTTCGTATCTAGCGGCTTAATAAAACGGGCATTAATCACGCCGACTTTCATTCCAAGTTCGTCGTCTAATTGTTGAGCGAGTCCTACAAACTCATCTAAAATAGGTCCCATTGAAATAATATAGGCGTCTCCCCCTGCCTTCAACGTAGACCATGATCCCACTCGAACACATTGAAGCGACTCATAATTAACATCGACTTTTAAAACCTCACCACGTGGATAACGAATAACAACTGGCCCCTCTATCTGATAAGCGGTATACATTAAATCCCCAGCTTCCTTCGCATCCTTAGGCATCATCATGACTAAATTTGGAACAGGCCTTAACATTGGAATATCATAAATTCCCTGATGGGTCTCCCCATCAGCACCTACAATCCCCGCACGATCCACACCAAAAACAACATTTAATTTTTGACGGGCAATATCGTGGTGAACTTGATCAAAGGCACGTTTAAAAAATGTAGAATAAATCGAGACAAAAGGCTTCATCCCTTGCGTGGCCATTCCACCTGCCATCGTCACCGCGTGCTCTTCCGCAATTCCGACATCAATTAATCGATCAGGATACAACTTTTGATAATCATTTAACGCTGAACCATTAATCATCGCTGGCGTTATCACAGCAACACGAGAATCATGTTTCGATAGCTCAATTAAAATATTGCAAATATGTTGACTCCAAGAGATGCGTTCTTGATCCCGAACCGCGCAAATCGCTCCCGTCTCCTTATTAAACTTCCCAACTCCATGCCATATTCCTTGTTTATCTTGCTCTGCGTAAGTGTAACCTTTTCCTTTTTTAGTTTTCACGTGAATAATAACCGGCTTATCTACGGTTTTCGCTACATTTAAATTTTTAATGAGTTCCTCTAAATTATGTCCATCAATCGGCCCTAAATATTTAAACCCCATTGCATCAAATAAACTTTCACCGATTACAAAACGTTTGACCCGCACTTTAGCGCGCGACATGAGACGTTTTAACACCACGGAATTTTTCAATAAACGCTTCACGCGATGTTTCGTTTTTAAATAAGAGGCATTTGTGCGTAAATTTCCAAAAATATTATGCAGGGCTCCGACATTTTGAGAAATAGACATCTCATTATCATTGATAATAACAATAAGTCTTCGGTTAGTATGTCCAATATGATTCAGTGCCTCGTAAGCCATTCCACCTGTTAATGATCCATCTCCAATGACAGCCACTACATGATAATTTTCTTTCTTTAAATCCCGGGCGTAAGCCATTCCAACCGCCGCAGAAATCGAGGTTGAGGCATGTCCTGTCTCCCAACAATCATGAGGTGACTCCTCGCGCTTTGGAAACCCTGATAATCCTTTATACTGTCTTAACGTATTAAATCGTTGAGCTCTCCCTGTTAGTATTTTGTGAGTATATACTTGGTGTCCAACATCCCAAATGAATTTATCTTCTGGCGTATTAAAAACTTTATGCATCGCAACTGTCAACTCGACTACCCCAAGATTTGAGGACACATGTCCCCCAGTTTGTGATAAAGAATCAATCAAAAATGTTCTAACATCATCGCATAAAACTTGCATTTCCTGAATGGATAAATTCTTGATGAATGAAGGATCCGTAATCTTGTTGATGTCGTACATCCTAATCACTCCAACCTTGTTCCATCTATTAATCTTTATCTAATCCTTTATATCATATCATATTTCGACGTTTATTCCTATCTCGGGACCTCTTTTTCTATCGTAGCCCTCGTTTGGGCTTTGGACTTACTATTTCATCAAGAAACGAACACTCCTCTTTTTTTGATGGCGAGATAAACGATTGGGTGGAGTCTCCTCACGCCTTCAACAGAAACAGGCCTCAAGAAGCTATCACGGCATCCCCTATCCTATAGCCTCACAATAAAAGGCGATTATGAATAATCGCCCCCGCTATTAACTTTGACGTTCTTTAATGAATCGTGCAATGGCCATAAGTAGTGTCGTGTCATATGGGATTTTATCCAAAATGACAGACGATGCATTTATCTCCTCATCTAACAATGTTTTAGCCCCAGCTAATGTTGCTAAAGAGACATACGTATTTTTACCATTTTCCATGTCACTACCTACATCTTTTCCAATAAGTTCACGCTCTCCCTCAACGTCTAGGATATCGTCTTTGATTTGAAAAGCAAGACCGATATGTTTTGCAAATTGTCTTAAATCCTGTAGCAGCTCCTGTGAGATACCGGCGATAATTCCTGCAGCCGCAACTGAAAATTCAATGAGACATCCCGTTTTATGTAAATGGACCTCTTTTAATTGGTCAAGCGTCAATTGTTTTTGTTCAGCTTCCATATCAAGTACTTGGCCAGCAACCATCCCCGTCGGACCAGCTGCCTCAGATAGATGAGCAATTAACTGTAGTTTTTGCATGTCAGTCAGCCCGTTATCTTGACAAATTATACGAAAAGCGTGTGTTAATAGACCATCACCCGCCAAAATAGCAATCGCCTCCCCAAATACTCGGTGATTAGTCGGCTTGCCCCTTCTAAAATCATCATTATCCATTGCGGGTAAATCATCATGAATTAATGAATACGTATGAATCATTTCAAGGGCGGCCGCTGTTGGATATCCTTTTTTTGCATCCAACCCTAATGTTTCTAAAACGGCGAATAAAATAATCGGCCTTAATCGCTTTCCACCAACAGATAACGAATAGAGCATCGACTCCTTCAATTCATTCGGAATATTTTCTTTTTCAATTAATCCCATCATATACGCATTAAAGGATTCTCGATGAGAATTTATATATTGTTGTAACATCCCTATTCCCCCGATACCTCGAAATCAGTCATGGCTCCGGTTGGATCGACAAGCTTTGCAACCTCCGATTCAATTTGTTGCAGCTTTTGATGACACTCACCAGACAGTAACATCCCCTTTTTATAAAGATCGATTGACTGTTCTAATGGCAAGTTCCCTGCTTCTAATTGACGAACCACTTGTTCTAATTGGCGCAACGCCTCATCAAAGTTTAATTTTGTTTCACTCATCTTTGCATCACCTCTTTATTAACTTTCACTTGTTTCAATTTCCTTCACGGATGCTCTTACCCTTCCATCATCTAATGAAATTAAGAGGTCCTGTCCCACAGAAATATCTTGAACAGTCGTAACCATCTCATCTTTATCATTCGTCAAGACGGTGTACCCCTTTTTTAAAATGGATAAGGGGTTTAGTAACTCAAGTTTAGTTAGTAAAACCGTATAATCTTGTTTCGATTGAGAAAGGTGTTGAAGCATTAATTGCCGCAATGTTTGATCTTGAAGGAGTAAGGACTGCTTGGCTTGGTCAACGCTAGCTTTAGGATCTAATTGGAGAAGTCGATGATGCAACGTCCACCATTTTGTTTGATTTCTTGTCAGTTGATCCTGCAACACATAATTCAACTTTTCACTCAACTGATCCACATACATCAGCCTCTGTTCAAATAACGCCGCGGGATTTTTCATAATATAATGATTGCAAAGTTGAGTAAGATAATCCTTTTTCTGTTTAAACTGCAAATTAAAGTTGTGATTTAAGCGTGCGTTTAGCTGATTTAAATGTTTTAAAACGTCTGGTAAATTAGGAACTGCTAACTCCGCCGCGCCGGTTGGGGTTGGAGCGCGATGATCGGCAACAAAGTCTGCAATCGTAAAATCTGTCTCATGCCCGACCGCCGAAATAATAGGAATCTTTGACTCAAAAATGGCCCGTGCGACTCCTTCCTTATTAAAGGCCCATAAATCCTCAATGGACCCGCCTCCACGACCGACAATTAATGTATCCACTAGATTCATCGCATTGGCCTGTTTAATACAAGAAATAATTGAGGCCTCTGCTTGTTCTCCTTGAACGAGGGCAGGATAAACATAAATGGTGACCATTGGAAATCTTCGCTTGATGGTCGATATAATATCTCGGATTGCCGCCCCTGTTGGAGAAGTAATGACACCTACTGCCTGAGGATAATCAGGGATTTTTTGCTTAAAGCGAGCATCAAATAAGCCTTCTGTTGCTAGTCTTTCCTTTAGTTGGGTATAGGCGACATAGAGATTTCCGATTCCATCTTCGGTCATCTCTTTTACGTATAGCGAATAGGTTCCTCCCGCTTCATAAACGGTAATGTGCCCCTTCACGATGACCTGCATCCCTTCCGTTGGAACAAATTCTAAATGTGAGGCGGCACTCGCAAACATTACGGCATTGATTTGTGCCTCGTCATCTTTTAGCGTGAAGTAAAGATGCCCACGTGAATGCCGTTTAACGTTCGATAACTCCCCCTTAAGTAAGAGATGCTGCAGATTCTTATCATAATCAAACTTTAACTTAATGTACTTCGTTAACGCTTTAACGGTTAAGGGTTGCCTTTGCTCCATCCATCCCACATCCTACTTAAGCTAAATGCTTACTTATTTGATCTAATACTTTGTTATTGAAACTACGGGCTTTTCCATCTCCCGTATCTGAAAATTCCTTCGTTAATTCAACGGCCTCATCCATAATAATTTTATGAGGAGTCTCCTGACAAAATTTCATTTCATAAACAGCTAAGCGTAAAATCGCGCGGTCTACTTTATTTAAACGTGAAAAGCTCCATCCTTTTAAGTTAGCCTCAATTAATTCATCTAACTCTTGTTGATGAGCCAATACACCTTCAACCAATTCAAAATAAAAATCTTCTAACTTAAATTGACGTTCAATTTCAAGAATTTGATGTGGTGTAACCTCTTCTGCTACAAGCTCTAGCGCTTCTTCCTTTAATCCTTCAACTACTAGTTCAACATTTTCGATGGCTTCTTCTTTAGTCATCTTCCCAACTTCCATTTGGTATAATGTTTGTACTGCAAATTGACGTAATACATGACGAATCACACAAATCCCTCTTTCTATTCAAATCTTCTAAGTTGTTCAATTTATCAACTAACAAATAAATGGTTCATGAGTTAGAAAACCCACGTCGTTTTCTTATCACTCAAACCCTTTGGTCCAACTCTAACTGATAAATTCATCTGGACATATTTATATTGTATACTATTTTTTCAAGTTTCAATTATATATGTTATCATATTTATTAAAATTTTGCCGAAAAAAATAAAAATAAACCACTGAAAGTGGTTTATTTTTATTCAAAATCAATTGAAACGACATGAACATAGATTTCTGATGTTTTAACTGCTGTCATATGATAGATCATTTGGTGAATATTTTTTTGGATTTTTTCCGCAACTTCATTGATTGCGTATCCCACTTTAATACTCACATAAACATCTACAACTAATCCATTCTCATCAAACTCAACTTCAACACCATTTCGATGTTTTTTACTGTTAAATGTATCGGCAATTGATTGTGAAATACTTTCAAACATTTTTGAAACTCCATCAATTTCTGCTGTCGCATTGTGAGCAATCACTTCAAAAACCTGTGAATGAATTTCGATATTCCCAATTTCTTGATTTGCTTCGTCAATACGATAATACTTTGAAACAGCCATCACCATTCTCCTCCAATCATATGCAACTACTATAATAATACTATAGTTTGAACCGTTGTGCAAATACTATCCCTGCAGGAAAGAAAAAACTGTAAATGAGAAGAATGTCCATTTACTATCACCCATTTGATGAAGCTTCATATACTATACCGACTAGCCTTTCATCTGTTAGCCGCGGCTAAAATTTATCCCCCCCCTATTTAATGACTCGTGAAAGAAATAGTTAATCCTTTTGGATCGATTTCCTTTTAGATAAACGTTAGCCCTATTAAATCAAGTAATGGAGTGATGACTATGCTGAAAAAATTAAGCGAAGTTGAATGCCAAACAACGGTTAAAGTCGCTAAACTTATCGCAACAGGTGTTTTACGTGAGCGATTACTGGCCCTTGGTGTCACAACTGGGGCTTTAATTGATGTGATAAAAAAAGGCCCTAAAAATAATTTAACGGTCTATAACATTAGAGGTGCAATGATTGCCTTGCGCGAGGAGGAGGGAAGCTTGATTATGGTTCAACCAATTCATGATTGATAAGGAGGAATTTGTATGGGATTAACCTATCGTTCAACCAAAAGGGAAGCCTTACAAGATTTATTCGCCATCGATAAAACCGAAGATCAGTTCGTCATTGCCCTTACAGGTAACCCAAATACCGGTAAAAGTACTGTCTTTAATGCTTTGACAGGGCTACACCAACACACAGGAAACTGGCCTGGAAAAACGGTGACAAATGCCCGGGGAGAATTTAAAACGAAGGAGCATGATTACGTGCTTGTTGATCTACCTGGAACCTACTCTTTATTCGCCACATCGGAAGAAGAGTTAGTGGCAAGAGATTTCATTTGTTTTGGACAACCCGATGCAGTTGTCGTTGTCACGGATGCCACTGCCCTTGAACGCAATTTACACCTTGCCTTTCAAATAATGGAACTCACGACCCGAGTCATTTTATGCATCAATCTGATTGATGAGGCAGAAAAAAAAGGAATCGTTGTCGATCGTCGTGCCATTGAACAAGAACTAGGAGTCCCTGTTGTTTTAACCTCAGCCCGCAGTAAATTAGGACTTGATGAACTGACCACAACCCTTGATCAAATCATTAACAATAACTACCCCTTCGATTACCAACCCCTTACATATAACGAAGAGACAGAGCGTCATATCCACCAACTCCTTCCCCTTCTCGCTAACAACTATAAAAATCTCAATCCCAGATGGCTCGCCCTTCGTCTGATCGATGGAAACGAAAGTATTTACCAATCTATGAACCGCTATTTAAGTCCAGAGGAAGCGGATGAATTAATTCAAATTGAAAAAACATTACCTCGATCATTAGCTAAAGATGAAATTCGAGATCACTTGACCGAGATCAGTTACGCTAAAGCCGAAGAAATCAAACGAAATTATGTTTATTTACTCGACAAACAACAGTTAGCACGTGAGCGGGATTTAAAAATTGATACCTGGATTACCTCTAAGCGCTTTGGCATTCCTTTAATGCTCTTGCTTTTACTAGGAATTCTTTGGCTAACGATTGCAGGAGCCAATATTCCATCCGAACTTCTATCTAACTTTTTTGCGTTCCTCGGCCGTTACATCAGCCATTTTTTAACGGCCATTCACACCCCCCAATGGTTATATGAATTGCTTTTAAACGGTGTTTATCAGACACTTGCCAATGTTATTTCTGTGATGCTCCCCCCTATGGCCATCTTCTTTCCGCTATTTACAGCCCTTGAAGATTTAGGTTATTTACCACGCGTCGCTTTTAACTTAGATCATTTATTTAAAAAAGCGTGTGCTCATGGAAAACAGTGCCTGACTATGTGTATGGGGTTTGGCTGTAACGCCGCCGGGATCATTGGTTGCCGGATTATCGAATCCCCTCGTGAAAAACTAATCGCCATTTTAACGAATAACTTTATGATTTGTAACGGACGTTTTCCGACCATTATCGCCATCGCGAGTGTCCTCCTTTTAAATGTGGACCTTGGTCCCATCAATGGAACACTTGCGAGTGCCCTCGTTGTAGGTCTGATTGTTATTTTAGGCGTCTTCATCACTTTAGGCGTCTCCTACCTTCTATCAAAAACCATTCTTAAAGGCGTCCCTTCCTCTTTTACCCTTGAATTACCTCCCTATCGTACACCCCAACTTGGTCGGATTCTTTACACGTCTATTATTGATCGAACACTTTTCGTCTTAGGACGTGCCGTGATGATCGCCATTCCAGCGGGGATCATGATTTGGTGCTTAAATCACCTTTATGTTAACGATTTGAGTCTTTTAACCCATATCGCAAACTTTCTCAATCCCTTTGCGACGTTAATTGGACTTGATGGATTTATTTTAATGGCGTTTATCTTAGGGATTCCTGCAAATGAAATTGTCATTCCTATTCTACTCATGTCTTACTTATCGAGTGGCGTGATGGTTGAATTTGATAGCATTCTTTCCCTTAGCCAAATTTTAACTGAGCATGGATGGACATTACTGACCGGGATCAATGTTTTACTCTTTACGCTTTGCCATTGGCCATGTTCGACAACCCTCATGACAATCAAAAAAGAAACGGGTGGATATAAATGGGCGATTCTTGCTTTCCTCATTCCAACGCTTATTGGATTTTTACTCTGTTTCATCAATACGCTCATTTTTCAACTCTTTGGTTGGGTGTAAGAGGAGGACCCTCACTCATGCCCTAGAAGTCGCGCTTTTAAAAAATTCCCCCTTTAAATCACACGCACGAAAAAAGAAAAAGACACAGATGTTTACCCGCAAAGGGACGTACATCGGTGTCTTTTTAAATATAGCGCCATTCGTTCTATAAAACCTCTAATGAATAAGGGGAGCCTTTCACCTGAGTCATCAAAAACTTTACGATTTTTGGCGATCTTCGTAACGTTCTTGTAAATACAGTGCAATCGCATCATCATCGTGGTGACGAATAACACCCGTTGCAACTTTTTTAATTTCGTCAACCGCATTTTCAGGTGCATACGCCTCGTCGGCTAACTCAAACATCGGGAGGTCATTTAGATTATCACCAAATCCAATGACTTTCTCAAAGTCAGCATATTTCATTAACGCCTTAATTCCATTTGCCTTTGAAGCATTGGTACTATAAAGCTCCATATACCCGTATCCTTCTTCACGCGTACGATAGTAGGTCGCTCTGATTCCGTCGATGGATTGGACACGGCGATAGGCTTCCTCAATGATTTCTAATCGATCAAAAACAAGCATATTTACGATTTTATTCGTTTGAATGACCTCTTCGAACGAATGAACTTGTTTAAATGTTTTTAATTTCGCATCTTTACGTTGATGATAAAATGTTTGTGCTGCAATGTTTGGAAGTTGACGATAAAAAACGGATAATTGATCCTCACAAATTCCGTAAATCATCGGTTCTAAGTGACATTGATCAAAGATCGTGATCGCTTCCTTAACTGCTTGTTTATCCATATCAACAATTTCAAGGTATTTTCTATTTTTTAAATCATAAATTCCTACGCCGTTCATAATCGCAATCGGCATATTAATTTCTAATCCTTCAAGTAAATCAATCACCGTCGCATGCGTACGTGCGGTTGCAACCGTAAACTTTACCCCTTTTTTCATTAAGTCATTAATGATTTCACGACTTTTTGATGAGACTTGACTCGATTTGTTTAATAATGTCCCATCTAAATCCGAAACAAATAACTCCATGTCCTCACCCTTCCTTCATGTTGTTAATTTTAATTATACTAAAAAAGCTATCAGACACCAAGAAAAATCCTCTTATTTTATGACAAGTTTCTGATACCTCGTGCGACAATAGGCCTTATCACCTTCTATGTTAACATCTAATCATTTCTCACCTAACGTGTATAGGCGTCCTAAAAACAAACCTTACCTCGTTCAAACGTTTATAAAAAGACCCCTGTTGGGGCCTTTTCGTCTTAATGAGATTTTTTAGTTTCCTGATTGACGGCTCCCATTTTATTGGTTGAAGCCCATTCGTTACTAAATTCGGTTTTCATTTGATGGTCATCTGTATTTCCAACGGCAGACGCTCCACACCATTGATTATTTGCTTCCGATTTTTTAGCTTTTTTTCCTTTTTCATGGCATTTTCCATTACATTTACAACTCATCAAATACCGCCTCACTTTCTTGTCGAATTCTGACTTTAGTAGTGTGCGATATTTCATCGAAACTATGCATGATACCTTTAGATAAATGAGTTAAGCATAATACCCATGAATTTTAATGTAGCTATGCACGCCATCTTTTTGAGAGAGTGGAAAGTCTTTCAAATCATACGAGTGTTGACAGATTAAGTAATCTGTTAACTCACCGTCCACATCGAAAACTTTTGAAGTCACAATCATCGTGTGGGTAAGGACACCATTAATGCGCTTTTGCACAAGGTCCCCAAGTTCTAACTCCTCATAACGACAAAACGTGGCATAAACACCATAGTTTTTCGTTCCCTGTTTATTATTGCCAATCAAATAAGTTTCAAATGGTTTAGCTGACGTCCAGGAAGGTGTCCGCTTTGCATCACTATACCAATACCATTTCTTAGTCGAATCACTTCCTGATTCATCAAACGGGATTTCTCCTGCCCGTAAGCACTGTGAAATAAAATTCGTACAATCCCCACCGTAATTTTCATAATCGTGATAAACACTATTACGATCAAGCGCCCACTTTCTAGCATAATCAATAGCCTTTTGTCGGTTGTAACGTTTTAGTTGCATGCCTTACTCCTCCCCTCTTTATACCTTATTCCACTCCTGTAGAATTAAAACAAAAAAACCGATGATTTTTCGCAACAATCCCGATACGTTAGTTAAAAATTCTAACCTATTGGGTTTACCACGTGTTTCAATCGGTTTTTTTATTATCCTATCTTCATTTGCATTCTATATCTTTTTTCTTCCGCATCATTTGCCCATACAAAGTGACCCGCTTTTATTTCCTTCCATTTCGGTAAATCCTCTGAATAATCATGTTCTTCCCCTGTATAGACCACTAATTTTTTATTTTTTTCAAGGCGTGGGTCTGGAATCGGAATCGCTGAAAGTAATGATTTCGTATACGGATGAAGCGGATTTAAAAATAATTCTTCTGCTTCTGCCAACTCCACAATTTTACCTTTATGAATCACAGCAATCCGATCGGAAATGAAACGCACAACCGATAAATCATGCGCAATAAATAAATAAGTTAACTCTTTTTCTTGTTGGAGCTTCTTTAACAGATTTAAAACTTGCGCGCGGATGGAAACATCAAGTGCGGAAATCGGTTCATCAGCTACAATAAACTCAGGTTCCATCACCATCGCACGGGCAATTCCAATCCGTTGGCGTTGTCCTCCCGAAAACTCGTGAGGATATCTCGTTAAATGTTCAGGCAAGAGACCAACAGACAATAGCGCCTCACGAACTTTTTGTTGACGCTCTGTTTCATTTTTATAAAGACGAAAATTTCGCAACCCTTCAGATACAATATAATCAATAGTCGCTCGTTCATTCAAAGAAGCAGCGGGATCTTGAAAAATCATTTGCATTTTTTTGATGAGTTCTTTATGAAGACGCGCCCCCACCTTTTGATTAATCTTTTTTCCTTTAAAGAAAATATCCCCTTTCGATGTCTCATGAATACGCATTAAAGCCCGACCAATGGTCGTTTTTCCTGAACCGGATTCCCCAACAAGCGAAAATGTCTCTCCTTTATAAATATCAAAATTCACATTTGATACAGCGACGTACTCATCAAATTTAATTTCAAGATCGCGGATTGAAACTAAAACTTCTTTCTTCTCTGTTCCCACTAACATTTCCTCCTTGATAAATCATTACCATCTTCTGATGAAGCCCTTCAATCGCTTTTGGGCGTTTAAAAAATGGAACTCGCGGATCACATAGCCACGTTTTTGCATAATGAGTCGGTGTAATTTCAAAAAAAGGCGGCTCCTCTTCAAAATCAATACGCATCGCATACTGATTACGTGGAGCAAATGCATCCCCGACAATGTCATGATATAAAGAAGGCGGTGTCCCATGAAGCGAAAATAAACGTTCTCCCTTTTGACCTAATTGTGGAAGCGAAGAAAGCAACGCCCACGTATACGGATGAGCCGATTCATAGAAAATCTCCTCTACCTCTCCGTACTCTACAATTTGTCCTGCATACATAACAGCTACCCGATCAGCCACATTGGCCACTACCCCTAAATCATGCGTAATATAAATGGTGGTAAACCCTTCCTCTTGTTGTAATTGTTTAATTAAATTTAAAATTTGGGCTTGCACGGTCACATCTAAAGCCGTTGTTGGTTCATCACAAATTAAAATTTGTGGACGGCAAGCTAACGCAATCGCGATCACAATCCGCTGGCGCATTCCGCCTGAATACTCATGAGGATACGCATCAAATCGCTCGGCAGCTTCTGAGATTCCGACACGTTCCATTAGCTCAATCGCCAACTGTTTCGCCCGCTTTCGTGAACAACGTTGATGCTTCATCATCACCTCTACAATTTGCGATCCAATCGTACGAACCGGATTAAGTGAGGTCATCGGATCCTGAAAAACGGTCGCAATCTTAGCCCCGCGAATCGACTCCCATTCCCGCGGTTTTTTCTTTTGAGCAAGCTCCTCACCGAAAAAACGAATACTTCCACCGCTAACCGTCCCGTTAGATTCCAACATTCCTGTTAGCGACTTCATTAACACAGACTTTCCAGATCCAGATTCCCCAACAATTGCAAGTGTTTCCCCGCGATACAAATCAAATGAAATGCGGCGAATAGCTTTAAGTTGGCGGTCTCGCACTTTAAAGGTGACCTCTAAATCTCGAATGGATAAAATAGTGTCCCTACCTTTCATAACTCATCCCCCTTATCGATGTGTCCTTGGATCTGAAGCGTCTGCTAATGTTTGACCAATGACATATAAAGAAATCGTCACTAACGCCAATGTTAAAACAGGAGCCCAAAATAAGTGGGGATATCCATTAAAATAATTGGCATATTGGTTAATCATTCTTCCAAGAGACGGAACAGCCACGTTCAAACCAATTCCTAAAAATGATAACGTGACTTCTGTTGAAATAGCCGCTGGAATTTCTAGAGATACATTCGTCATAATAACGGATAGCAAGTATGGCAAAATATTACGACTAACTAAACGCAACATCGGTGTCCCAAGACAAGATGAAGCGAGATTATATTCGCGATCACGAATAATCATCACTTGTGTTCGAATAAAATAAGCCGTCGATAACCAGCCCGTCAAACACATGGCTAAAATTAATTGCCAAAATCCCCTTCCAAACGTATACAAAAGAACAGTGACAATTAAAATATAAGGAACACTTGAAATAATATTAAAGACCTCAATCATCACTTTATCAATGGCCTTTGAAAATCCCCAGACGGCCCCTACAACAACGCCAATCGATGTATTAATACAAGCAACAATAAATCCAACTAATAACGAGGTCCTAGTCCCCGCCCAAACAACATCCCAAACTGAGTTTCCAACCCCATCTGTTCCATAAGGATATTGTAATGAAATCCCTCGAAATCTCATTTCTGGACGATTAATATTAGGGGAATTCATCGGATCATAGCCTGATAATTCTGGTTGAATTAAGGCAACAAGTATAATAACGACCATCAGTAATAACAAAATAACCGTGCTCTTCTTTTTAAAAAATTGCTTTGAAACAGACTGCCAATATGAATAAGATGGGGCCTCAATCTCTTCAGCTACCCGTGCATCTACTGTGACAAATTCAAAACGTGAATCTTGCACCGTTAATTCCCTCCCTTATCTTCAAGACGTATCCGTGGATCAATTTTAGTCAATAACCAGTCCCCTAAAAATGTCGATAGAATACTTAAAGTTGTAAAAATAAACGTTAGCCCTACCACCATCGAATTATTATAAATCGAAATAGAATCGGGTAAAATTTTACCCATTCCTGGAATTCCATAAACCCCTTCGGTAATTAAGGCGCCAGAAATACAAAAAATGATGGCTGCAGGGATTCCATGAACCATAGGAATGATCGCATTTCTAAAAATGTGTTTTGAAAAAATTTCGCGCTCTGAAAGTCCCTTCGCACGTGCAAATTTGACATAATCCATCTGGCTTTGGTCAATCATATAGCGGCGCATCCACATCATGCGGCTAGCTGTAGCACCTAAAGTTAACGACAAAATAGGTAAAATGTAAGACCTTGGATCCTCTGCCCCTAACATAGGGAACATCGAAGGTAAGCCAAAATATTTTCCACCGATAAAGCGAATAAAAACAATATAAGCAAGACCAGGAATGGCATTCATGAAGATGATATACCACTGCCCCAAACGATCCCCCCACCGACCTTGATGGCGCGCCATATAAACCCCAAGTGGCAAGCCAATCACATAAGTCAACACAAGCGAGATAAATCCCATAATAAACGAAATCTTCATCATGGATGGATCCGTTCGAATGGCATCGCAATCTGCATAATGATCACTAAAGTTCTTCTTCTCTAGGGCATCCAACGTTTCCTTATATCGACACGTGTAATAATTAATCGAGCTCGCTTCTTGACCATTAATAGGTTCTTTAAGCTCCTGTTTCACCTTTTCTCCCTGAGAACTCGTAATGACCTCTAATACTTCCTGTCCACTATACGTTGGATAGGAAACTCCTAAATTCAGTTTGACTATATTTTGATGAATAAACGGAAACTTTTGATCAAAATATATTAAGTATTTATTTTCGCACCCCGAACACATCAACGCCAGACGATCATTAAAATCTTTTCCAACATAAATTTGGCGTTTTAGGGTCGCCTCTTCACTCTTTACCCGATTAGGCGAATCAATTTGAATTAAGTTGGCCCACCAATTAAGTGCACGTTTTAACGGTGAAATCTCTTCAAATGAATAAGCCTGTCCGGATTCTTCAAAAAAGGATACTTCCCATCCTTCCTCTTGTTTAGAAGATACAAACTCTTTTGTTTCGCTTGAGTCCGGTAATAAACAACGAACATACTCTCCATTCGCGTCGCCGTAAAGTCCTCTACAATAATCTTGAATCGTCTCATACTTCAAGTAACCCAACTTTTCCCATTGAATATATTTATAATTCAAGTAATCATCCGGTCTTTTTTGCAACTTTTCTATATTTACATCTGAAAAAAAGACTCGATCACGAGGGACTACCGAATAAACAAGCGTAAAAACAATCGTCATAACAATAAAAATCGACAACAATGATCTTAAAAACCTTTTAATTAAATATCGTCTCACTCAGCTTTCTCCCCTTTCACCTTTTATTTAAACTGAGTCATCCAGCTTGATGATCATCACCCTTTCCCCAGTTACCATCCTGCCAAGCTCTCATTGACGGATGTTTGAAAGGCCCTAAAAAACCGAGCCCTACCTGTAGCTATTCCCTCGTTCAACCCCTTTTCTACTTATAATTTTTTTATTATTTTATACCAAATACGATAGCATTTTTTCATATTTTTTGTTAAACCTTTCGTCAAAATTCATGTTTCCCCATTTCTAGCTCTTAACATCTATGGGCAAATAAAAAAGGACAACCGTTACAATGAACGGAATCCTGTCCTTTATTTTTTCATTCAACAGACGTTACTTCGTTTTTTGTTGATTCATTAGCATCTTTTCTCCGACTTCTACTAATCGTTTCGTAATCATTCCGCCAGCTTTAGCTGATAAAAAGGCATGTTGTGCCTCTTGATCTAAACATGATTCTTTTGAGGCAAACTCAGACGCAAACTCAACATCAGAAAATTGATTTCCACCTTTTAACCCTTGATGACTACAATGTTTCATGAATAATCACCTCCAACAGTTATTAATATACCCAAAACAAAAAAACTCATGTTAAAAATCCATTTAACACGAGTTTATTTTCCCCTATCCATCTCTTTTAAAGTTTTTATTTCTTTTTCTAATTGTTCTAAACGTGACATTAGTAATTCAACCGTTTCCTGTAAGCGCACAAGATGTTCAATGTCTGGTGTTGAACCTGAGTCAGTCGACGCTCTTGAAGATTTAGGCAATACGTCATCTTCAGATGAAGCCCCTTGATTGGAGGAAGTCTGATTAGAACTTCCCTGTTTATTTTGACAATGAGGATTATCTACATTAAAACTATCTGGTGTAAAATATCGCCCGGGTCCTTGCTGATAATATTGCTGCTGCGCATTATACGTTTCAATCGCTTGTCCAACAAGTTGTAACCAGTTGCCCACGGCATTTTGTACATTAAATGGTAACTCATTTGAAAGAACGTTACCCAGCAACTCACCGACCACGATGAACAACTCGGGATTCACGTTTTGAAAATCCATAGTATCACCACATTTTTCAAGTAATCTGATCTCTCACCTTAATCTATGATTAAACGTTCCTTCATATGACTAAATGTACTCTTTTTATTTACTTCCATCTAATTGAGCGAGAATACGTGTAAATTTCACTAAATCCTTTTCTGATTGAACCTCTTTCCCTGACTGATAAAATTTCACCTTTGGATCACTTGATTCTATTGCTTTTTCTTCTCGCATTAATTGTTCTAAACGTGAAACTGTCCCCGAACTTCCGTCAACGATATGAACCGTCGATTCAAACAATTTTTCAAACTGAGCACGAAAAAGTGGAAAGTGAGTACATCCCAAAACAACGGCTCCATACTGGTTCACCGCCAACGGACTTAAACATTTTTCTAAATACGGAAGCACTGTTCGATCTGAAAAATCTAGCGCCTCGGCAAAACGAACCAAATCGGGTAATGGAAGTAAGTCCGTTTGATGTTTCCCATCAATTCGCTGAATCAGTTCATGCATCTTTTCTTCTTTCAATGTCAACGGTGTTGCAGTGACTAAGACCCGCTTCGAACCGTCACTCACACACTCTATGGCTGGTTTTACCGCCGGTTCCATCCCAATGATAGGAATATCATACTTCTCACGAAGCGTTGTAATA
This sequence comes from Turicibacter sp. St.80E1, assembly GCF_059728495.1. Lineage (NCBI taxonomy): Bacteria > Bacillati > Bacillota > Erysipelotrichia > Erysipelotrichales > Turicibacteraceae > Turicibacter > Turicibacter sp. St.80E1. Next base: position 1,377,846 of record NZ_AP039386.1, read on the forward strand.
GCGATACTTGTCGCTGTATTACAAGCAATAACGATCATTTGTGCTCCTTGTTGAACTAAAAAGTCAACGGCCTCTAACACATACATTAACACTTCTTCTTTAGGTCTTTTCCCATAAGGTGCATGTTCAGTATCTGCATAATATAGATATTCATGATGAGGAAGGCGTTTTAAAGCTTCGCTTAAAACAGTTAACCCTCCAATACCTGAATCAAAAAATCCAATTTTCATGTTAACCTCTCCTACACTTTAGGCATCTAAAATTTTATTTAGCTTCTATGTTGTTTTATGTGCATTATATCACGAAAAAACCTTCCTTGACTACCTCCCCACGACGACTCATCCTTAAAACTTTATTCTTAATTAACACTTTTTATCCCCCCCATATTAATATATAGAATAAAGAGCTTTTAATGCCGCGCCATCAAATTCATACGCCTTCAACATTTTAAAAAATTCTATTCTAGCTTTCTATAACAAAAGGAAGGGGACGATTCCCCTTCCTTTTGTTATAGAAGTAACCGGTTACCTCAAGAATAAAAAATCGGTAACCGGTTACTCAGTGGCATTAAAAAATAATTAACATCTCTCAGTTAATTCTTTTATCAAAATTTGTTGGCTTCCTTGTTTAACGTTATTTTCTAAAATCGTCCATCCTTGCTCCCGGTAATAATCACCCGAATTCGCTAATAAATATACATTAGAATATCCCTGCAATTGGGCGTAATGAAGGACGTGATTAATTAATAACTGCCCATAGTTATTTTCGCGATCATTTATTTTCATGTACACTGAACTCACCCAAGGACCTTCAATTGTATCCGTTAACGGAGCATTTTCAATAAAATCACAATAACCAATGATTTGATCATCCTGAATTAAAACAAAAAAACTTTCTAATCGATCTTCAGAGTATTTAACACCGTTTTCCTTCAGATAAACATCCGAGGAATTACTATTTTGTTTCCAAGTCTCCTCAATAAATGGAATAGCCGATTCCTTCACAGCAGAATCTTTTTTAACCTTTACAACTTTTAACATACGTTCTCCCCCTATAAAACTATAGCCATTACTTATTATTTTTTCTTAATGTTCGCCAATCTAAATCACCCTGATCAAGTGCTCTAATAAAGATCTCTGCCGATGCTAAATTTGTTGCAATAGGAACAGCATGGACATCGCATAAACGAATTAATGCTAAAATATCCGTCTCATGAGGTTGTGGCGTTAAAGGATCTCTCAAAAAGATGACTAAATCAATCTCCTCTGTGACAATCATCGCCCCAATTTGCTGGTCACCTCCAAGCGGACCTGAAGCTAATTTATTTACTTTTAGTGACGTTCCCTCTTCAATACGCTTTCCCGTCGTTCCTGTTGTATACAATCCATATTTTTCTAAAATAGATTCATATGCAAAACAAAAATTCACCATTTGATCCTTCATTCGGTCATGTGCGATTAATGCAACATTTAAATTCAAACCATTCACCCTCATTTCATGATTCTAGTTAGGCATAATCCTATCCTATCACCTTTATTTTTAAAATTCCATTTATTTCAATCTAAAAAAATCAACACAGTTAGATATTTTATGAGCTTTCATTACAATAAAAAAGAGAAGTAGATAAAGTTTGTGTTTACTTTATCTACCATTTTATAGGGGGGGAACTCTTTTTTAAGACGATCTACATCTTCTATACGGCTAAATCCCATTTATTAATGGTTAATTTAACTTCTTTATCACTTGCAAATTCCACTTGTGTTGATGTTAAATCCGCATATACAGTTGATGTCATCGTATGCGCCCCTTGTTGCGCAAACAACTCAACTGAATAAGTATCCATTAAGATACGGAGTGATAATTTTCCATCTTTTAATGGAACAGGCATTTCACGATAATTAAGTCCCTCAATGCCACTTCCGCTTTGACGACGATCAAAACTTAGCACCTCACGATCAACATCGTAAGCGATTGTTGTCTCTTGATTTTCGCCCTTCATCACTTTTATTTCAAAACGTTGAGCATCGTTTAACTCTACTGTCAAGTCCATATCGATATGACGCCCCTCTACGCCTGCTAACTGTTGAACACCTGTCACTAACAAGTCCTCAAAACGAACTAAATTAGTACGATAGTTTTCGATTTCACGAACAGGCCACTGATATAAAATATCATCTTTTACCGTTAATTCACGCGGAAGCGTCATCGATGACACCCAACCTTGCTTATCAGTTGGCATATTGCGATGCCAAGATTGCATCCAAGCAATCATTAAACGGCGCCCATCCAAACTTTCTGTTGTTTGAGGTGCATAAAAATCTAATCCATAATCAAGTTCTTCCATCTTACGGAAATCATAATGTGCGGAATCATAGTCTAAATGTCCTAAACAATAAACCGTTGTATTCGTATTTTTATGTCTAAACTCATCTTCAGGTACCCCTTGTGGCGACATAATTAAGACGTCTTCTCCATCTAAGTGGAAGAAGTCTGGACACTCCCACATGTAACCAAACTCATGATTACTTTCTCCGACTAAACCAACATATGTCCAGTGAATTAAATCCTCTGACTTATATAGTAAAACACGAGCACTATTTTCATCACTCTTGCTTCCTAAGATACAATAGTATGTCTCTCCCTTTTTCCAAACTTTTGGATCACGGAAGTCTGTTAAACTAGAATGCGGAGGCATTTCCTCTGTTTTAATGATTGGGTTTTGAATATATTTTTGATAATTTACCCCATCCCCAACTGCTAAACATTGAACCTGTCTAACATACGATTCATCTTCTGGATTAGGATTAGTGTGTCCGGTATACATTAATACATGTTTTCCATCCACCTCGAACGCACTTCCTGAGAAACATCCTCCTGTTTCATAAGATTGATCTGGCGCTAAAGCAACCGGAAGGTATTCCCACTTGATTAAATCTTTACTCTTCACATGCCCCCAATGCATCGGCCCCCACTTAACATCGTAAGGAAAGTATTGATAAAACAGGTGATACTCCCCATCATAAACTGAAAATCCGTTAGGATCATTCATCCACCCAACTTCCGGCATATGATGAAATCTATTTCTATCCTTTAAAGAAATAATCTCGTCTTTTTTCTTTTCCACATATTCACGTGCCTGCTGTAACGGTTCACTTGTTCCCTGAATAAACAATTCTTTTTCCATTAACACGAAGCCTTCACTCCTTCTATTTCCCATTTCTTTAAGAACACTCTTTTTTAAAAGCGTTTTACTTATGATTCTATTTTATAATAACTTTATTTTTTTATCAACCTTTTTTATTAAAATTTTACTATATTTTAAACAAAAAAAGGAACCTTCCTTTTAAGATTCCCTCTCATAAATCATTACAATAAATTCATAAGTCGAAACAATAAATCTACCTATCTCTACAAAACCTACCTTTAAATACATTTTAATTGCCCGTTGATTAAACGAGGCTACAGTTAACCGAAATTTACTAAAACCAAATTGATGTTTTGCGTAGTCCATTCCTATTAAAAAAAAGCGAGCCCCGTAACCTTTACCACACAGCAGGGGATTCATCCCCAACCCAATATCTAAATAATCCTGATCCCGATAAAACCCTTGCTCTACTCCTAAAGAAACTTGTGCAGCCGTTCCGTAACAAAAAAAACCTATTAACTCACCTTCTTCACCAATTACACAATAATACTGATCTTTTAACAACACGTGAAAATCTGAGTTTGTTTGTTCAAAATCATACCAACTATAAGGAGGAGCGTAATGCCATACCAATATTTTTAACGCATCTATCTCGCTCATCCGCCTCACTTTTACTTTCATTTTATCCCCCCATTATACAAAAAATCCAACGACGATCGGAAACCTCGTTGGATTATATGCCACAAAGGGCTAAAGCATTAATTCAATATTATAGATGATATAAATTTAGATATTTTTCACGCAAATAATCTAAGAAATACTTAGGATTAAGCGGCTCTTTGGTCACATGTTCAACCAATTGTCCAGGGGTATACACCTTTCCATACGAATGAACATTTTGCTTCAACCATTCAAAAACAATTGATAAATTCCCTGATTCTATCTCATCCTTAAGTTGTGGAAGTTCCTTTTTCATCTGATGATAAAACTGAGCGCCGTATAGGTTTCCTAGCGCATAGCTTGGAAAGTAACCGATCATCCCTTCAGCCCAATGGACATCTTGCATTAATCCCTCTGCATCGTTTTTCGGCTCCACGCCTAAGTACTCTTTATACTTTTGATTCCAAATCATTGGAAGTTCGTCAATGCCAACCTCTCCACTCACCATTAATTTTTCAATTTCATAGCGAATAATAATGTGTAACGAGTAGGTTATCTCATCTGCCTCCGTCCGAATAAGCGAAGGAGATACCTCATTTATCATTTGGTAGAACTCCTCTAAAGAAACCGACTGATAAGACGGCATAAACTCTTGTAATTTTGGAAAATAAGCTCTCCAAAATGGTAAACTTCTCCCAATTATATTTTCGTAAAAACGCGATTGAGATTCGTGAAGTCCCATCGATGGCGCTTCATTCACCCCATATTCTGCCCAATCATGAGGCATATTTTGATCATAAATAGCATGCCCGCCTTCATGAATCGTGCTAAACAACGCACCTTCAATTGAATTTTCATAATAATGTGTGGTAATCCTTATATCTTTGGGCCCTAAAAAAGCTGTAAAAGGATGCTCTGTTTCATCAAGTCGCCCTGCTTCATGGATGCGATATCCCATTTGGTTGAGTATATATAACGCCAACTGAGATTGCGATTCTTTTGAAAATGGCCCTTTAGGCCGACGGAATGACAGTTGCTTTGCCTCCTTTAACTCCGCTAAAAGTTTAACAAGCCCCTCTTTAAGGTCAGCAAAAATCTCGTCCAACTCCTCTACTGTCATCCCTTTTTCAAAGTTATCTAAAAAGGCGTTATAGATATGCCCCTCGTACCCCACGCATACTGCTTGCTGTTTTAACAAATCAATAACACGCGCAAGATGGGGTTTAAAAAGTTCATAATCACCTTTTTCTTTCGCCCTTTTCCAAGATTTATTACTTATCGCTGTCGCCATCGATAATTCCTTTTGCAGGGATTCCGGTATTTTTTTATTTTTATAATAAATATTATAAAACTCTTCAATCAAGCGTTGCTCATACAGATTAAATTTATCCTCTTCACTCAATAAGACACCCAGAGCTTGCTCAATTCTATAATCCGTTGTTAACTGATGATAGTTAGACGATAAGTACCCAATCACTTCACTTCGATAATCGATTGCTTCCTCAGGAGCCATTACCTCAGTATCCCACGACACAACACTTAACGTCGAATTCATATAATTCATGAGTTTTCTTTGTTCCTTTAAAAACCTCAATGCTTTTTCTCTATCCAAGATCATTCCCCCTCTTTTCTTCTATTTAAATATTTTACCATATTTTTCTATTTTTGGTTGGGGTTTTTTCAAATATAAAAAAGGAGGCCCTTCGGGCCTCTTAAAACAGGGGATGATTTATAAATATTGGGATGAAAAGAGAGAATATTACGAAGTTTTTTTGGGGAGAACTCCGTAACTTTTTATTAGGGTAGTGTCTTGTTCTTCAAGACATTTATTATTATAGCATATTTGTACTTCAAAATGTGTCTTTCATGTGTTCTTTGTCGTTTTTTATCAAAAAAGATTAATTCGTTATAAGAAACGATCACTCTATCCCCACATACCTATCATTAAACTTCCCATGGTAAACACAGGTCTTAGTCCCATACCAATCATTTCACATTTCAACCTAAATATTATTTTTAAAATTGGAAATTTTTCTTACCTACATAAAAAAGGAGGCTCTTACGAGCCTCTTAAAACAGGGGATGATTTATAAATATTGGGATGAAAAGAGAGAATATTACGAAGTTTTTTTGGGGAGAACTTCGTAATTCTTTAATTAGGGTAGTGTCTTGTTCTTCAAGACATTTATTATTATAACACAATCCTTTTACACAATGTGTCCTTTTTGTGTTTTTTTTTGTCGTTTTTTATCACCATTATAGCTAGATTCTACAATAATGAAACAACAATATCGTCTAATCATGATCGCCTCTCTTCTTAACTTACCCATCGGTTTCATTTTTTCACACAAAAAAGGAGGCCCTTCGGGCCTCTTAAAACAGGGGATGATTTATAATATTGGGATGAAAAGAGAGAATGTTACGAAGTTTTTTGGGAGAACTTCATAACTTTTTAATTAGGGTAGTGTCTTGTTCTTCAAGACATTTATTATTATAACACAACTCTTTGATACCATGTGTCCTTTTTGTGTTTTTTCGCCCTTTTTCAATCTTCTCTACAAAAAAAGGAGACTCCTATGAGCCTCTTAAAACAGGGGATGATTTATACTATCAGGATGAAAAGAGAAAATATTATGAAGTTGTTTAGGGAGAACTTCATAACTTCTTAAATTAGGATAGTATCTTATCTTTCAAGACATTCACTATTATGCCATACTCTCTATCTATTGTTGTGTCTTTTTCGTGTTTTATTCTACCAATTAAAAAGGAGGCCCTAAGGCCTCTTAAAACAGGGGATGATTTATAAATATTGGGATGAAAAGAGAGAATATTACGAAGTTTTTTTGGGGAGAACTTCGTAATTTTTAAATTAGGGTAGTGTCTTGTTCTTCAAGACATTTATTATTATAGCATATTTACATTTCAAAATGTGTCTTTTTTGTGTTTTTTCTCTTTTATTATCGATAAACGTTGAGAGTAAATAAGCAGCCTTGTTATGATAAAGTTCCACACACGAACTCCTTCTTTACTATCTCAAGCATGATAAAAAAAGGAGGCTCTTACGAGCCTCTTAAAACAGGGGATGATTTATAAATATTGGGATGAAAAGAGAGAATATTACGAAGTTTTTTTGGGGAGAACTTCGTAATTTTTTAATTAGGGTAGTGTCTTGTTCTTCAAGACATTTATTATTATAGCATATTTGCACTTTGAAATGTGTCTTTTTTGTGTTTTTTGTTTTATACTGTCGAATAGTTAGGGCTAAATAACCGCAGGCGTCTAGTTAATACAGGCTAACGGCTCTTCCTTTCCTCGAAAGATGTTTAATTCTTAAGGTGATCCTTTATCTTCTACCGCATTATTGCCATATAAAAACTTGTGTCTCTTCCCCCCCTCAGTTTTAACAAATAAAAAAAGAAATCAAATAAGATTTCTTTTTGGGGATGCTTTATAAATATTGGGATGAAAAGAGAGAATATTATAAAGTTTTTTTGGGGAGAACTTTATAATATTTTTGTTGGGGTAGTGTCCTGTTCTTCAAGACAATTTCTATTATGGCACACTTGTTTAAATAAGATGTGTTCTTTCCGTGTCAAAATTGGATATTAACTTTTTCTATCCATTACCTCTTTGCAAACAAATATCTGCTACTAATGGATAATGATCCGATGGAAATCTTCCATTTTGATTATCTTTGATAATCTGTGTTCGCTCAACTTCATACTCAGGGGAAACAAAGATGTAATCTAAATGCATTCCACGCTCACGATCTTTAAACCGTCCCATTGTTGCCTGATGATAAATTTTCGGATCTTTTTCCTGCACAGCAACCAATTGTTGCGTATTGTATTTTTCACCAAAGATTGTTTGAATGACACGGTGATGGGGATTTGCATTAAAGTCTCCCATAAGAATCACGGGTAGTTTTTCTAAAGCATGCTGCTTTTCAATATAGCGCATAATTTTTTTCAACCCATACTGTCTTGCAGGAGATAGATAACAATCTAAATGTGTATTATACACCCTCACTACTTCTCCCGTGCTTAATTTGATTTTTGCTGTTGTACAAATTCGCGGAAAAATAGAATACCATACGGAACTTCCAACTTTCTGAGGATTTCTAGATAACCAAAATGTCTCCTGGCTTAAAATCGTATGCTTGGTTGAGACAAGGATATTATTATGCTCAATAAAGAATCGTTTACTCCTTGGCCTTCCGATAATCTGATATCCTTTCAAATTTTTTTCTAGGTCTGCCCGCATCTTGACGGTTACTTCTTGAAGACCAATAATGTCACAACTATATTTTTCTAAAATATCACACACAATCTCCTTCCGATGACGCCAACGATTTTTACCATCTAAAACTGAATCAGAACGGAGATTAAATGTCATAATTTTCACCTATTACTCCTCCTTTCGATCCTTTACTCTTCATTCATGAGAATATTTATTTACTTTATAAAATTTATTCTACCGTTTTATTTCTTTACCACTCCTACTTTCCAACATCTCTTAAATAAAACTATCCTCATCTGAAGTATATTCCTTAACTATTCTTTTCATTTGTGTGGTTGCTATTCCAAAAAAAGTTACCTCGCGGTAACTTTTTAAATAAAAAATATGTATAGGAAATGAGCAACCATTCCAGCAACGATTCCTCCAATTGTATGGGCCATAATTGCCTTACTACTTAATTGTCTTACCCCAAGTGCATCCATCATTCCAACATGGGTACTTAAATATCCACTCCAACACATTCCCATCGCAGTAAATACTGCAATATCATTAGGCGTTACAATATTTTCAGTAATAAATTGTGGAATTAGCGACATCGCTGCTCCGACAGCCCCTAGGGAAGTGACAGGTACCGCAATAGCTTGCGCATTAGTAAATCCAAATAATGGGTTTAACAAAAACATGAGCTTTTCACCTATGGCTGGAAGAAGAGCTACCCCCTCATAAGCGACCCCTAAATAAACAGACTCTCCTGTCAGCGGATCCGTTGAGGGACCAAATGTTAACAACATAACAAGTGTACAAATAATCAAAACTCCAGGAATGATTGACATTCCCATTTCGACCCCGTTCTTTCCTCCTTCAAGCATGGCATCAAGAATACGTTGGAACAGGTTTCCTTCACGAATCTCACGATAGTCTTCAACAACAATCACCTCATCTTGTTGAAAATCTTCAATTCCTTGATTCGCATAATATTTTTTTGTGTAGGAAAGCATGAGGCGAACACTGACGATACTCCCAACAATGGCTCCAACATTCCCAAGTAACGCTGGCACAATGTAATCTGGGCCCAATGCCACCATAAAAGTTGTAACAATTAACCCCATCCCAAACGCTGTTCCTAAATTACAAAGAACTGGAATTTCATGTTTTTTAAAAAAACGTTGAAATTCTTTATCTTTTGCAAACGCAATAATAGCGGGATTATCCGATAAATAAGTAGCAATCGCTCCTATAATACTTGCTCCTGGTAATCCGTAAAGCGGGCGAATAACCTTAGATAATAATTTATTGATTAAAGCAATGACTCCAAACTCCGATAATAGCGCACTAAGCGCCCCAGCTAACACGGCCAATGCCATAATTAAAAACACAGTTTGTAGTAATAGGTCATGGGCCGTCTTCATAATAACACTAAACATGATTCCAACACCCATTTGACTGGCGATATATCCAAAGATGCCAAGGGTTACTCCCAAAAAGATAAAGGTTTCTAAACTAACAGAGCGTACCCGTTTCCGTGATTGGTTCATTTTTCCATCTCCTATCTTAGTTATTTACATCATTTTAGGCGTTTCCCTACTAATCTTTGCGTGGATCAATCCTTTATCCTAAATTTATTTTTCAAGTAGGAAATTTCATTTCAAAAAACGGAACCACTGTTTACATATACTCTAGTAACTAAACGACGAAATGATGGGATGTTTCCAATCAGATTATAGTCAGTCTAAATGCTTTTCTCCCATCAAATGATTAGAAATTAGATTTAGTCTAACTGATTGATATTACTCTTATTATATTAAAAACTCTTCTGACAATCAACGACAATACTCTATGTTTTTTACCATCGCCTATCATCTCTCGCCTAATTCTAAGTGAAATTTCATTTCTTCCCCCAAAAAGTTATCTCTCTTATTTACTATTATTTTGAATTTTATCGTAAAAATCCCCTGTAAACGGACATACTAATAAAAACTAGTTTTTTAGGAGGCTATTATGAACGTTAAACAAATGATACCTATTAGCTTAGTTGGGGGATTAGTAGTCGTCAGCGGAATCTTCCTAAGCTTTACCCAACACCAACCCGAACAGATTCAAACATCTGCTATTAAACTCGATTTAGCTCGAACAACAGCAACACCTGTTTCCAAATTACTAGAGGCAGATTCGCCTACCCTTGCTAATGCCACTTCTCAACTAACCATGCTTCATGAAGAACGTAGCATGTTAGAGTCCGAGATTCAAAGTCTACAAACAAATATTAAAGAATTACGAACCCAACGTAATATTCTTGCCGAAGAAACAGGACCTTATACTGAGACTCTTTCTAAACAAATTCTCACACCTTTAACTAACCTTAAAGAAAAGCTATCTAAACATATGTCTTCACAGGACACCTCTTCGCTTTATGAAACCTCTTTAAAAATAATGACGGAAGCCGTACACACGGTTGAGCAATACCTTCATAACCCAAATGAAACTGATTATACGAAAGTCATTCAAACAACCTTCAAAGCAATTGATAAACAACTCACTAAACACCCTGTTAACTCAGCCTTTAATGTTGCTACGGAGTTTTTAACATCAGGATACACCAAGACGATGATTCTTTTAGATTTACACGAAACGCAAGAACTGTTGCAAGCGTTTGAAGCAAATTATATTGCGGTTGAGAATGATGAAACATCTCAATTCAAACGCAGTAAACAACAACAACTTGCAACAGAGGAGGATTTAAAATTTAAAGAACTTCAATTAGATGAACTAGCCCTTCGCCTAAGTGGAATTCTCGATGAAATTGAACAGGTTTCACAATAAAAAAAATGAAGGAGAACCCCCTTAAAATAGAATTCTCCTTCATTTTTAATTTAAACACGTCTCATTTTCCTTGCCTAAATCCACTGTCTTTACCCTTTTCCCTAAAACCAAATGGTGTTTTAAACTATCCTTATATCGACGCGCTAAACTTAAATTCAAATCGAGATAGCTACTCCGCCTCATTAGTTCTACCATTTTCCCTGAAATTGTTTCTTCCGGGTAGCGTAACTGATTTACCTTTTGATCCATCATTGCTTCCTGATAAAGTCCAAATGTATCATTAATTTGTTTCATTTTATTCAATATTTCTAATGCCCATTCAGTCATTAAAACCTCTTCATCCCTTCGCTTAAGTCGAAGTGAAGAACAACGTCCTTCTCTTGCTATTTGCTCTGCATTGAAGTTAGCTTCCTGTTGCCAGTTTTCCACCTCGACCTCCTCACTCTCCAATAAAAATAAGATAAACAAATGAATAAATTGTAAATCCGTCTTAGAAATTCCTAGTGGTTCAAATGGATTAAGATCGATTGAGCGTATTTCAAGATAGGAAATCCCCTCCTGTTTTAATGAATCCATAAAACGTTGAGGATTCCGTGCCTTTAAACGAATCGGACTATAAAACTCCTTGTAACTGAACAGTGTCTGTTTATCAATATACGTCTGTAAAGAGCGAACGTAACTTTTTACATCCTTGTAATCAACATAAATTGGGACTTTATTTTGATACCCATCTGAGCTATTTCTAAAGGAAATTGCTCCCTCATACGAAAAACTATCTCTCGCGATTTGTTTTAGCGGAGCTTTACATTCACTTAAATAACTTGTATCGATGACCGGAGAAGCCCCTAAAAAATAAATAAGCAACCAGCGGTATCGCAAATATTGACGGACAATTTTAAGATATACTTGATCTTTAAATAATTGATAAGATTGGCTAGCTCCTCTTTCTAAAAATAATTTTTTCAGCAATGTTTCACTAAATGAGAAATTGTAATGGATCCCAGAAATCAATTGTTTTTTAGCCCCATACTTATCTAATAATAATTTTCGGTACGCCATGAGCGCCCTTCCTTCCTCATCACTAGTAAAGTGGGCAATTGCAACTACTTGTTTCTCCTCTAACAAACAGGGCATCGATTGCGGCCATAAATATTCCTTCCTTTGTAGCCCCTTTATTGTCTGATGGTAAAGAGAAGCTAAGGAGCGATGCACCTGATTAATCGTCTGACAAACAGGGGTAATCATTTCAATTTGACTCTCGGAAAAGTCGGTTGTAATAAACGGATTTTTCAACTTATCACCGAACACTTCTGGGTGCGGGGTATCTGCGAGTTTCCCCTCTTGTGTCACGCGCAGTCCCTCTCGTTCAATTCCAAAATTTCCGTGGTATAAATCTTCAACGGTTAGTTTTTCTTTCAATTCCAATAACATTCCCTTTTTACCTCCTCTCCCAAATCGTCCATTCCTTTTCAATACGACTTGTACGAGACGATCACTTTAAATCTCCTCACATCTCTATTTAATGATTCGTCATCCAATCCGAATGGATTAAACAACTCAGTCTGTTTAATAAAATATATGGTTCCTTCGGTTGGTGTACATACAAATTCTAAATTATCTTTTCATAGAAAACCTTTAAGTCTTGCTAAATATAGATGACGAAGCCCTACTAAGTGACAGGCTTAGATGCTTTCCCCACTTATATGAAAAGGGGTGTCCTTCTAAAAAGATTGAACCATTTATACCTTATGATTCCTCCTTGGTATTTATACCAAATCACACTTATCTCCACCCCCATCATAGCACATTTTAATAAAACTTTCTCGCCTAATACACCTGATCTTTTGAATAGGAGATGTGGATTCACCCAACTTGTTTTTACTTTTTTCTTTATGGTATAATAAATTTAAAAAATTAAATTTAGGAGTCTACCTCATGACAATATCCCAGATCTTATCTTATTTTAATGAGTATGGGCCTCTGCTTATTTTTGTGATTATGTTTTTAGAGGCCTTAAACCTTACCGGAATTCCCTCATATCTTATTTTAGCTACGATCGGTTACTTGACAAAGCAAAGTTCATTTCATCTTCTTACCATCTTTTTTACAACCTTTATTGGCAGTCTTTGCGGATGTCTTCTATATTATCTGATTGCTCTAAAATTTGGTCGCCCCATGTACAATTATTTCTATTATAAATTTCCACCCACTCAGAAGGGATTAGACAAAGCGAAGGAGTTGAGTGAGCGCTATGGGGCCATCACTTGTTTAATTGGTCGAACAATTCCAACCGTACGCACATTTATCTCACTCATGGCAGGTGTCTTTCAGGTCCCTTTTCAATCATACCTGTGGTTCTCGATGGGGGGCATTGCGATTTGGAATTCACTTCTCCTTCTCCTCGGATACATTTTCGCCTGCTCTTTATAAAAAAACCTCAAACGAATAGGAACCTTTAACGATATAATTTTTAATCTAACCCTTATGGTTCACTATTAAGCTGAGGTTTTTTTATTTTACAGACAGACACTTTACTTTAACAATCTCTTTTTTAGTCGTTTTTGTTTTCTTCTACGTCCAATAAACGTTAACATCTTGTAACAAATTCTTAACCTTCCCCTTACTACCTCCAATTTGTCCCCAATCTCTACCTTTAATCGATCAGGCACTGCTCTTAACTGTTCAACTTTTCCTTGAATCTCTCGCGTTTGACGCTCAATCTTCTTATTAGCACGATTCATTAGCCAAATCATCATTCCTGTGACCAAAAGTGCACATAAAATAGAAATAACCATTAACACATCATATAAAACCAACGACCATTACCTTCTTTCCTCTTACTTCTCTTTTTGTATTATAAACTGAATACTTGATGGGTTCAATCATTCCATTAAAAATAGAAGGTAAAGGTCAGAAATTTGTTCATCATTTTTTACTATCGCCCATTGACCTTTACCGCTGAAGAGAAACTATAGAGGTTTATCCTAATTTCACTGATTATTCATATTCTGCATATATCCATTGATTATAAAAATCAATAATCTGTTGCATTACGGCAACATCTAAATTTTTTTTCGCGTCATAAAAAACCCGTTGATACATCCTTTTTAGTGTGGGCGACATCTTCTCTTCCGCTAAATCCGCATCCACTTGTAGTTTTAACGTCTTTATAAGTCGTTGATCAAGAACGACATCATGGCCACGATTTTGATAGCGTCTGAACGTTAAATGATCATGGGCCGATAGCAACGGTTCATATTTAAAAAAGGATTGCTCATAACTTGTCACCTCATCGTCTTCGCTATGAAGAAGAAGAACATGACTATTCGTATGCATCAATACATTTAAATGGTCTTCCCGAGCATAGTTTCCATATTTTAAATACTCATAAAGTTTAATATAAGGCTTTAACCATTGAAAGTGATAAGGCATCGCATCCGTTGAAGCATAAAAGCCCGATTGTTCGACGACAGCGGTAATATCCTGATGATGATTTAAAACAGATACAACCGCATATCCACCACTTCCATGACCATATAGCATCACCGGTAAGTCACCATACCGCTTATCTTCCTTCACCTTACGAATCGCATAATCCAAATCAATAGCTGCCTGTAAGTAGCCTCCGGTACTTTCTCCTTCACTTTCATCATTCCCTGTTCCGTCGTAGGCAAAAACACGATACCCGCTATTTACCATATAATTGATTTCTGGCAAATACGCGTTATGCCCCGTTTCAATTCCTGAAGATACAATAATGGTCCCCAATGGGTTGTCATTCTCTGGACTTGTATATACATATCCTGCTAATAATTGACCGTCATTAGACTCAAAAGAAATAGGACTACGTTCTAAATTTGAAAATACTGAGAGGTCATACATTAAATATTCCGGAGTCTCATTTCTTTCCCCATATTGCCTCTCATACAAACATCCAATCACTAACAACGGAAGAAACAAACTAAGCGCTCCTCCTAAAACAATCCAACCGATCATCCTCTTCCTACTTTTCATCCTCTTCCTCCCTCAATCATGCATTATCCTATTTTTCCTTTGTTGCCTCCTCAAATGAACCCTTGTATTAAAGATAAGGAGGGGGGACTATCTTTCATGAGTTTTTGCTTTTAAAAGGGCTTCAAAATAACTTATCACCCTTATAACATGACCAACTGTTAAACACAAAAGAACAACTAAGACGCCTAAACTAAAAATCACGGTAATCCTCGTTAATGCTATCCCTTTCATCATCAATTGGAAGACACCTAATCCGACAAACAACAAACAAAGCCCCCCTAAAACCAATCCAGCAATCACTATTAATAAAATAATTTCTGCCATCTTAATTTCCCCCTGACTTTCGCCCGACGTTTACGTCATGATTAATGAAATTCACTGGCGTTACTTGGTAAAGAATTGATTCGATGTAAAAATTTAGCTACTTTTTCCCCTTGTTCAACATCATAGGTGTATCCGAGAACCCCTGCCACTTTTTTCGCATATTTTTCAACGAATAACTTCATCAAAAACAAACGCTCCCACATCCCCCCATAACTTTGATTAGGATACAGTGAAAGATACTCTTGATAGCTAGTATCTGATAAATAACGTTTTAACCACCTATTTTTTCGGCCTAAATCAACCTTCCAATCATATTTAATTTCAACCATCCAGCCTAATAGGGTTGTTAGCCCCTCCGTTAAAAGTTTCTCATAAAGTGACCCAACTAGCGTCACCTCTTCACGATACAATGCCTTAGCAACCTCAATTTGATTCCACCAAATGTCATTCAGTAACTCCTGAAACTCCTCTTCCGTCGGGCATGAAACACGGCTAGGAAACAGATGAGTCTGAGTATTTAGTGGCAACTGATGATCCTTGTCTAAAATCACTCGATACAATGTTTCTGAGATAACATATTCCTTTAGTCTATCGAGCGTTAGGAATTCAAAATCAAGGCGAATTCCATCTTGAAATTGCATTTGAAAAAGAAGATGAGACGGGGTTAACTTATTTTTTTTAACGACTAACAATTCCCCAAATGTCTCCATCCATGAACAATCCTCCGTATAACGGTGCAATTTTTCACTTTTTACCCCTAAACAAAAGCGGTAATCTCTCATAATATCAAGAGGAGCATCGCGATTTAATCGTAATCCTGTTTGTATTAAAATACGAATTTCCGCTTCACGTTTTACAAATTCAAGTACCTCTCGTTGGATTTGCGCACTTGAACGCATTTTTAAGAGAGGAACTTTTTCATTTATCGGATGAGTTAAACTATATTTTGAGAAAACAGCGCCCCCAATGCTTACCTTCTCATCTAACCTCATCCCAAGTTTTTTTACTACTTTAGTTAACTCAAAATCAATCGAGCGAACCATCATCATCAATCGAGGAACTTTTAACGTCAAAAAAGAAAAGTCCACTAACTTTCTCAAAATTTCTTCGATAACGTTTAATTGCCTTAAAACTTCTAAGTTATCATACCCTAACTCTACGCTCACTGTATCAGGGAGTGATTTAAGCTGTACCCCCCCAATCGTTTGCTGATTCTTTGTTAGCCTAACCTCCCATTCAAAATCAACGATTTTTTCATTTTTCTCCCTTTTTGAAGAAGACGATGCTTGCAAATGAGAGGGGTCTCCTCCCTTATGTTTCTCAATTAATTGGCAATGATCTGTACATAAGTTCATGTCGATCTCTCCCATCTTACAAAAAAGTCATAACCCTATCATGCTATTAATTTATGTTTTTTAGCTTCTTTTATGTGCCCTCCCCTATAAAAAGGATTTTGCATTTTTCAACATCTTTTTCAAACATCGTCCATTTTAGTAGACTTTTATCGCAAGGTACGATAAACTTTCTTTCATAAAAAGGAGGAATAAAATTGAAATTTATCTCATGGAATGTCAACGGATTACGCGCCTGTGTTAAAAAAGGATTTTTAGATTTTTTTCAAACCATCGATGCTGACTTTTTTTGTATTCAGGAAACAAAGTTACAAGAAGGACAAATCAACTTAGAACTCGAGGGGTACTACCAATACTGGAATTATGCCCAAAAGAAAGGTTATTCCGGAACAGCCATTTTTACTAAACACCGTCCGACGTCGGTTTTTTATGGAATCAACCTGGAGGAGCACGACCAAGAAGGACGAACCATTACGTTAGAATACGATGAATTTTATCTCGTAAATGTCTATACTCCAAATTCCCAAAACGGACTTGCCCGGTTACCGTATCGCTTAAGTTGGGAACGTGACTTTCGCCATTATTTAGTCGAACTTAACAAGAAAAAACCTGTTATTTTATGTGGGGATTTAAACGTCGCCCACCAACCTATTGATTTAAAAAACCCTAAAACTAATCAAAAAAATGCAGGATTTACAAAAGAAGAGCGTGAGGAAATGACCCATTTACTCTCAGAAGGATTTATTGATAGCTTTCGCTACTTTTTCCCGCACCAAGAAGGATGTTATTCCTGGTGGTCTTACCGTGCAAATGCACGTGCTAAAAACGTGGGTTGGCGCATTGATTATTTCCTTGTTTCTAATCGTCTAAAAGAAAGCTTACAAACAGCTACTATTTATCCAGAAATTTTAGGATCTGATCACTGCCCAGTTGGTCTCACACTCACAATAAAATAAGAAATGGACAAGTCTTGCACTTGTCCATTTCTTATTTATCAAAGGTTAGCTTTGTTTTTGCCCCATGTGAGCCGGATTAAATTGATTAACTTCTAATAAATAATTAATCTGATCTTGAAGATAGTAATAATTTTCCTTGATTTCACTTACTATTTTAAACGTATAAATGATAAAGGCAAGATTCCAAATTAAACTCACAATCAACATCTTCGAAGAAAAATAATACGTATAGACGGTTGGTAAAAATAGCGTCATTAACAAAAGAACGGTGAGTAAAGCAACTCCCCCCATGTTCATTCGCAACCGTAAGCTAATCCCTGCTAATAAATGTAGGGCGTCGAGTAACTTATTATTTTTCATCTCTAATAAACGTTTTGGAATTTGATTTTGCGAGCGCTTAAAGGAATGGCTCATATTTTTCATTAATGTTAATTGAATCAGCAAGTATTGCCTAACCACCCCAATGACAACACCACACGTTAAGATAAGAATTAAGATTAAACTATATGCTTGAATAGATTGACTACTTAATAAAATGCTCCCCAATAAAATTAATGATAGAATGGTTCCTAAGTTAAACCCTTCTAAAAACGTCGTAAACGATTTTGGATTTTTCATCCGCATCCCCCTCTCATCGTCATTAGTCTAACATGCGACTCGTAAGGAACTTGTCTATCTATGTCAAGGGGTATTTCCTGGATTTAAAAACTACGTTCTCTTTTTCTTAAACGGTGACTATCTATGACGCCTTATCATATGTTATAGTAGAAGCACTCGTAAAGCGTCAAAAAAAGCAATTTATCCTAAAGAGGGGACGAATCGCGCTGAACGATAGCAGTATGAGCCATCCTCAGGCTGAAGCAACTCGGTATGTGATGGAATGAACATAGCCTCCTCCAAAATGGTGACCTCTGGCATCCAAAGAAGGTACTTCATCATATAAAGGCTACCGCTTTGCTCATCAATTGGGGCTAAGCCCTCTGTCTGTAAAGAACGAGAAATTCCTTCCACTAATTCGCCCATTAATTCGTGATGTGGCGTACATCCCATCAATTCATTAGAAAAATAAAAATCATCTTTAGTTTCCACAAAAAATTCGACATCATCCAATAAAGGTTCAATATTTTTAAAACAGGCTGTATCTAATTCAACGTAAATTCCACCATATTGATAAAGAACTTCATAACGAACGATATTGGTCTTTTGCACGACATCTGTCGTTTGATCATAACTTCTTTGGTTTCTCAAGGGAATCAGATGGTCCACCGTCCATAGGTGATATTCCCAATCAGGATGATGTGACTTCCACGAATCAATAAACGATAAATATTTTATTGGAACATCACCGTCTCCTAACCATATTTGATGAATTATTTTAGGAATTATTTGACTCATGTCGATCGACTCCTTTCCTTTTTATTATTATATGTATTTTCTAATAAATCGTTCATCGTTTCTACCGATTATTAGAAATTTGTTATTTTTCCTTGCTCCCTCATCTCTTCGCATGTTATTTTAATCTTAAATTGTAAAAAGGAGGAGAAAAAATGGAGATTATTTCTCATTTACGCGTCTATGATTTAGAGGAGACCCTTATTGCGAGTGGGTATGCGATGATTGAGGATTATCAGGAAGAAATTGTTTTACAACAACTGAATTCTTTAAAAGGGAATGCAAAGGAGTCTCACCCTTACCGACGTGCTCTAAAGCTGTTACGCGCTCCGTTAAATAGTGGACATTGTTCGTTTGCGAAGGGGATTGTCGTGAATATGGATATCACCTTTACAAATAAAGCTTGGATTGAGTTTCAACGGTACCATTTTGCTGACATCATTACTGGGATGAGTACCATGCATCGAATTAGCCAGTTTGATTTAAAATCTGCGTTTAACGACTATACAGACCCTCTTATTATCGAGCGTCTAGAAGAGCTTCAAAAACATTATCAGCAAACGAAGTCTAAAGAAGATTATCTGAAACTCCTGTACTCGACCCCAGCGGGATTAAAAATGACAGGAAGAATTACAACTAACTATTTGCAACTCATGAACATTTGGTCACAACGTCACCATCATCGATTGCCTGAATGGCGACAATTTTGTCAAGAACTTCAAGAGAAGCTTCCGTTGTTTGAAGAGTTCTTAGTCGCAAATGGACAGCTTCATGTAGATGAAATAAAATGAAACGTCTAACGGGAAGTTGGAACATACAAAAAGTTATCGCCAGGTTGGTTGTCTAATCAACCACTGTCACCCATTGTATGTTGACCTAGCCTCCCCAATCCTATACAAAAGACCCCAGGTCCGAAGATAGATCAGCTATCTCTGCCTGGGGTCTTTTTTCGAGTCCTCGGTATCCAACCAACACTCACTCATCATTATTTTTTCTTTAAAGCACCTAAAATACAAGCACCGACTATTGAACCTACGGCAATCGCAACAAGGTACATGAGGGCATTTCCTACAACCGGTAATACGAAGATTCCACCGTGTGGTGCTGGCAACGTACAATTAAAAATCATCGTTAGTGCACCAGCAATCGCCGAACCAACCACACAAGCAGGAATGACTTTTAATGGATCAGCCGCTGCAAATGGGATAGCCCCTTCCGTAATAAAAGAGAGTCCCATGACATAATTAACTTTTCCAGAATCACGTTGCTCTTTTGTAAAACGTTGGCTAAAGAACGTTGTGGCTAATGCGATGGCTAAAGGTGGAACCATCCCCCCGGCCATGACAGCCGCCATAACTGCTTCATTTCCAGATTCTAATGAAGCAATTCCAAAAACGTAAGCCGCTTTATTAAATGGTCCTCCCATATCAATCGCCATCATTCCAGCCACAACAATTCCTAAAATAACTGCTGAACTCGTTCCTAATCCATTTAAAAAATTAGTCAACCCTTGATTAACAAAGGCAACTGGCGGATTTACAATAAACGTCATGATGACTCCGACAAGCAATGTTCCAAATAAAGGATAAAGCAGAACAGGTTTAATCCCTTCAAGTGATGATGGTAAAAATGAGAAAACTTTCTTTAATCCAACAACAAGATAACCGGCAATAAATCCGGCAAGTAACGCCCCTAAAAATCCAGCGCCACCTACATTTGCTAACAATCCACCAACGAAACCAACAACCATAGCTGGGCGATCCGCGATACTAACCGCGATAAATCCTGCTAACACAGGCAATAAAAATCCGAAGGCTGCATCACCAATCGTTTTAAAGAAAGCAGCAAACGGCGTATTTGATCCAAAATTTGCTGGGTTTATTTCGCGATTATCAAATAAGAAGGCAAGGGCAATTAAAATTCCTCCAGCTACAACGAAAGGTAACATGTTTGAAACACCATTCATTAAGTGTTTATATAATTGACGCCCGAAACTTTCAGTTGACTCCTCCACTACATCCTGTGTCGCTGACGAATTATAGTAAATGGGTGCCTCTCCATTTACTGCCCGGTTAATTAATTCTTCTGCTTTGTGAATCCCGTCGGCAACCTTTGTTTGAATCACACGTTTACCATTGAATCGTGCCATTTCTACCTTTTTATCAGCCGCAACAATAATAGCTTCACAATGCTCAATCTCTTCTTTTGTTAACGCATTTTTAATTCCTGCTGATCCATTCGTCTCAACCTTAATCGAAATTCCTAACTCTGCCCCCTTTTTATTAAGTGATTCTGCCGCCATAAACGTATGCGCAATTCCAGTTGGACACGCTGTGACTGCCAATACTTGAGGATATTTTGATGCCTTTTCATTCCCCCCTTGTTCGATAACTTCTTCTGTTTCCTCTTTAAACGCCTCTGTTTCCTTTCGATCAATCAATGATAAAAATTCATCCACTGTTTTGGCATCCATCAGTTTCTTTCTAAAGGATTCATCCATCAAAATCGTTGATAATCGCGATAGGACTTCTAAGTGCGTGTTATTTGCCCCATCAGGTGCAGCAATCATAAAAAACAAATGAGCTAAACTTCCATCAAACGATTCATAGTCAACCCCCACGTGGCTAACAGCGGCCGCCAAGCATGCCTTTTTCACTGCAGCTACTTTAGCATGTGGAATGGCAATCCCTTCTCCAATCCCGGTTGTACTCTGCTCTTCACGCGCAATAATTCCTTCCTTGTACGCCTTTTTATCAGTTAAGTGACCACTAGCATCTACTAAATCAACTAATTCATTGATGGCCTCCATTTTATTTTTCGCCTGTAAACGAAGACTAATTGAGTCTTTACTTAACAAATCGATAATTCTCATATGAACCCCTCCATTTTATAGTTTTTGAACAACAATTTCCTTTACTAAGGCTAAAATCTCCTCTGCTGTCGCTACATCGCTTGAAAAAGCTGTGGCACTCCCACTCGCTGCTCCAAGACGAAGCGCCTGTTCATAACATTGAGTTTTTTCATAACCGGCAATAAACCCCGCTACCATCGAATCCCCGGCTCCCACTGAATTTTTTACGACCCCCTTTGGAACATTTGATCGGTATACCTCACCATTTTCAGCTAATAAAATTGCTCCGTCTCCTCCCATTGAAATTAAGACGTTACGCGCCCCCATGTCCTTCAAGCGATTCCCATACTGAAGCAAATCTTCCGTGGTTGAAATCGTTACCCCAAACATCTCTGCTATTTCATGATGATTAGGTTTAATTAAAAAAGGACGATAGGTTAAGACGTTTAATAATAAATTTTTAGTGGCATCAACGACTACTTTTACTCCTCGATCCTGTACATGCTCCATCATTTTTTCGTAAAAATCATCCGGTAGCGTCGCCGGAATGCTTCCCGCTAACACTAACGTATCATCCGCCGTTAATAAATCTAACTGCCGATACAGTTTATCAATCTCTGTTTTTGGAATATGCGGTCCCATTCCATTAATCTCTGTTTCATCTGTCGTTGTTTTAATTTTCATATTGATTCTAGAGTATCCCTCACTCAATCGAATAAAATCGGTATCAATGCCCTTTTCTTTTAAGCTTCCTTCAATAAAATTTCCCGTAAATCCACTAATAAAACCTAATGCACGATTGGAAATTCCGTGCTGATTCAGAATTTGAGACACATTGATTCCCTTTCCACCCGCATAAAAATGTTCGGTGCTCACCCGATTTACCATTCCCTCAACTAATTGCTCCATATTCACGACGTAATCAATCGATGGATTCAAAGTTACTGTATATATCATATTTTCACGTCCTTTACTATCGTTATTTTTTCATAGGCCTTAAGATCAAGACTTCCTGTTGTAATAATAGTCGCTTCTTCTAAGTCCGCAAACTTTGTAAAACTTACTTCACCAAACTTACTTTCATCAACTAAGACATATGTCGTTGCTGAGGATTTAATCGCGTGCTCTTTAATCAAGGCTTCCTCTGGATCTGGGGTGGTAAAACCGTGGATGGGATGAACCCCGTTACTTCCAATAAAACACTTGTCAAATTTATAACGATGTAACAAGGTTAGCGCCTCATATCCGATAATCGCCTTTGTCTTGTGTTTCACTCTTCCCCCGAGAATAAAGCATGGAATTTCATGATCAATGAGCGCTTCAATATGAGAGAGTCCGTTCGTCACTACCACAATATCCTTTTCTTTTAAATATTTAATCATCTCAAAGGTTGTTGTTCCTGAATCAAGATAAATACTCTCTCCATCCTGAACAAACGAGGCTGCATACTTTGCCATCCCATCTTTTTGATGAATAAATTGACTTTTTTTATCTTGATAGCTTTTTTCAACAAATTTATTAAGAACAGGGATTGCACCCCCATGAACACGCTTTAAACAATGACGTGCTTCAAGTTGAACAAGATCTCGACGGATGGTTGACTCTGAAAAATTAAACTTCTCCACAAGATCAGCGACCTTTACCGATCCTTTCTCCTTGAGTTCCGATAAGATTAATTGATGTCTTTTTTCCGTAATCAAAAGCCTCACCTCCAATATCCTATTTCGTTTAACTTCCCGTGATGAGGGACCTTCTAAACACGTTCATTTCATGGATGTCTTGAACACCTCTATAACTCTTTTTCGAAACCGTTTCCTACAATTCAATTTTAACGAAATCCTCACCTTTAGTCAATCGTTTTCATTCAAATTCATTCACTTTCGTTCATAAACATCCATATTCGTTCATTACATAACAAAAAAAGAGGGGCCCCTCATTTTGATCAGGTATCCCTCTCCCTCTTTATTCAATGAATACTAGTTATAATTCACGTGTAAAATAATACAAATGACCATTAACTCCACAAAGGCGCCATCCCTCTTGCCCAAGTTCATCTAATTTTTGTTTTAACGTTTCCGTTAACTCCTGATTTGCCACATTTAAAACTGTCTTTATATCAATCGCTAAGTTTTCTAATCGGTACTCAAATTTTTTCATCGTTATAGGCTCCTTTAATTAGTTGATACTTCATTATAAGAAGATCCTCATAAAAATATGCCTAAAACTCTTTATTTTTTCCTCCTCTGGTCAAAAATCCATTCCGCCCATTCGATTTATACGAAGTTAGATAAGGAGTTCTATCAACCGCTTTCCTCCGATTAGTCCAAATGATTAAAGCTAGATAAATTCTAACCGTTTTGTCTACGCTTTCTTTTTAAAATTAATCACCCAAAGCCACTAAGCCCTTCGAGGTTTTCTCATAGACGTTATAGTTAAAACAAACCTTTAATCTACCTGTCTTCATCTTTTAAAACATCACTGCCTTATCTTTCAAATCGTCCGTGAGTTCAACAAGGTTCGACTAAAAACATTCAAATAAAAAAGCTAGATTAATATCTAGCTTTTTTATTTCCCTTATTAGGCCTCAAATACTAAGTCAAAGCTAGACGCTTGACGGTTCATCGCCGCTGTTGCTAATGCTTCTAAACTTGGTAATCCCATTTCTTCTAGATGGCCTTTTGATAAAATTTGTGCCTCTGAAAGCGAGCAAATAAATCGTGTATAAATATGATCAACAACCGGAAATCTTACCTCTGTATCTTTACAAGACAAAATAATATTTTGGCGATTCCCCCTAATTTTAACCTCCATTGGGCATTCCTTAATATAGTTAATAAATTCCTTTTCTGTTCTCATTTGATTTCCTCCTTCATTTTTCCCCTTTATATCCACGCTTACGCTTGAAATGTCAAATCAAAACTTGATCCTTTTCGATTAATCGCTGCTGTTGCGAGCGCCTCGAAACTTTTTAAACTCAACTCTTCTAGTTTACCTTTTGATAAGATTTGAGCATGAGACAAAGAACACACAAATCGTGTATAAATATAATCAACAACTGGGAACTTCACTTCTGTTTCATCGAAAGATAAAATAATACTTTGACGATTCCCCCTGATTTTAACATCCATCGGACATTCCTTAATTCGGTTGATAAATTCTTTCTCTGTTCTCATCCTTGAAAACCCCTCTCACGTATTAATTAATCTTTGCTTGATGTCTGTAGTATAGCATGTTGTGAATTCTTTAACAATAATATTGTGAAAAAAAGTTCAATTGAAGCCTGTGAAAACGTACACAATCTCTATTTCATCCTCCCCTCTTTTCGAGTAAGCGCTAACCATAATCGAATTGTCGAATTCTGTTTGGAAGAAAAATAATAAAAAAACCTCGTCTTCGTTTTAAATCCGTAGACGGGGTTCTTCTAATCACCTATTGTAAAAAAATGTGCTCTTTTATGCAGTCAATTGAAATTTAACTTGAGAAAGTGATCCGTCTTTTTGATCTTCTTCATTTTTAACGGTTTCCTTCCCATTTTTTATAAAAGTTTGAGGTGGTTAAATTCTATTTATTACATGAAACACTAAAGGTCGTTCCCCCCTCTCTTTCGTTTATCTCATAATAAAAACGATGTTGGACGCTTTTAAAACAAACTCCTCCATCGTCAAAGTTATAGCTCATTTTCATGAAAAATTCACGATAATTAAAAGGCCCCTTTTTAAGAAAATAGTGATTCGTCCATCACTTTCTTGCTAACTCCTTAGTCACAATATAATGTAATTCTTCTTCACCTGATTCATTACATCTGACTTCTTTTTTTATTAACCCACACGCTAGGAGTTCAGACAAGCCGGCCTCTAAATCATTTCGCGCCTCTTCTAATTGCGATAAAACGCCTAAAATATCTTCCACCTTCTCCGTGATTAAATAAATAAAGTAAATATAAATATTTTTAGCAGCGGGTGACAATTGCTCACTCTCTAACACCGCTTGCGGAATATCCATCATATTTTCATCATAATAAAAATCAAAATTCGTTGTGTAATAAGTCTTCATCTTTTGATTTGCTCCTTTCGCTCAATCCTATTATACAAATTTTTTTTGTGTTTTTAAAGAAAAGGATTTTATCGATTAACTCGCTCATAATTTTACCAAAATATGTACATACTATTCTTACCCCCTCGTCCCTTTTAACTGGACCACCTAGTACTTGATGAATGGTCGTTGTTAAAACTCATGATGGGTGTGCACCATTCCTCATTAATTCCTGTTAGTCCTAAGCAAGTTTATTTTCCTTTTTGCATATGATGGAGTAATACGACAGATATGGAGGTTGCAACCATGGCCCATTTGATTAAAGAAACGTTCACTTATCTCAAATATAATGCCCTAACACTTGCTCTTTTTGAGCTTATACATAAATTGCTTCTTTTGGCAGTCATCGTGCCATCTTTTTTTTCAATTTTAACAACGATTATGCAAAAGTTGAATATGACTTATCTGAGCGCCAAGCAAGCGGTTCATTTTTGCCTTTCACCAAGTGTTTTAATCTTAGGCTTTTTTATGATTATTTGTCTTGGATATGTATTATTTTTAGAAGTTTACGCTATTCTCCTCCTTTTACAAGCAGCTACTCATCATCAAAGACTTTCGCTTTTTCAAACCATTACACGAAGCCTAAAAGGGGCGTTAAATATTCTAGCCCCTCGAAACCTTTTACTCCTCCTTTTTCTAACGAGTATCATCCCTATCTCTTCCTTTTTATTTAAATACTATTTCCTAAAAGATTTTTCAATTACCGAATTTTTATTCGATTTATTGTACCAACGGGCGCCTTTTCATCCTGTTTATTTTCTCTTCATCTCTGCTCTAGCCTTACTTAACATTCGTTTTTGCTTTACCCTCCAAGGGGTGGTCTATCAAAAGTTGCCCTTCATTCGGGCAGCGAAGGAAAGTGTTAAACGCTCATCGAAAACAGTAGTTCTTCGTTTCTACACCCTGAACTATCTTCTGCTTATCGGAATAGCCTTTATGGGGCTTTATGGCGGACTAATTCTAATAAGTGCGCTTGCCATTAAAATCATTCATCCAACAGAGGCATCGACAATCTTTATAAATATAGCCTTAACCATTAAAAGTATATTAACGATTATTGCACCGTCCTTCTTTTTAATTTTGATGTGCGCCTTTATCCATACTCTTTACCTCATTACCCCAGCCCCGTATCTTCCTCCGATAAAAGGCTGCGCGTCAAAAATGACAAAACATCCGATTCTCAAAGGAGTCATGATCGGGATTTTCTTCCTCATTGGTAGTGGGCTCATTAGTCCTAATTTCCTCTCGATTGGTCGGAGAAACTTTTCAGATGATATTCAAATTATTGCTCATCGCGGTTCAGCAACCTATGTTCCTGAAAATACATTAGCTGCTCTTGATTATTCCATTCAACATGGTGCTGATATGGCAGAAATTGATGTTCAGATGACCAAAGACAAAGAAGTGATTTTGATGCACGACTCCAATCTGAAACGAACATCTGGTTATGATCAAAAAGTAACCGAGACAACTTATCAAAAAATCAGGCAATTAGAAGTAGGAGGACGATTTGATGCCGCCTTTTTCGGGGAACCGATCCCCACGCTAGAGGAAGCCTTAAAAAAGGCAAAAGGAAAACTGACACTCATGATTGAAATCAAAGTCAATGAAGAAACATCCGAGATTACTCAAAAGGTAATTGACTTAATAGAGGAAAACAAAATGGAAGATGAATGTCTTATTGGATCCATGGATTACCGTGTTTTACAAGTCGCTAAAATGATTAACCCCGACATCCAAACCGTCTATATTACGGCACTTGCTTACGGGGATTATCAAAATTTAAAAGACGTTGACTACTATTCGATTGAGGCGTCCTTTATCTCTTATGCCCTCATCAGTCAGGTCCATCATTCTGGAAAACAAATCTATGCGTGGACGGTCAATAAAGAAGCCACAATGCAAACGATGATTGCGATGCAAGTCGATGGGATTGTGACCGATAATCCCACCCTCTTAAAAAAACAAATGGCACATCTGAATGACCATTACATTATGCTTATCAATCAACTTTTTTTCAAACCTTCATGATAAAAGGGATCCCCAAATGGGTGATCCCTTTTATCTTTAATTTTTAACCGTTAAGCGACTGACTTCACTTTGTTCTCGTTCCATTCATCGACGGTTCTCATGACCGGATAAAAGCATCCTCGCATGATTAAAATGGAGGATAATGTTAATCCAGCTAAGCCTACCATCGCAAATGAAGGGGAAACAAGATTTGCTATCCAACTCATTCCTAACGATAAAACGGCTCACATAAAAAATTGACCTTGAGATTGAATAGACAACAACGTTGCCCGATTATCTTGAATCACTTTATTTAATAAAATGCTTCGATAGGGAAACATTACCCCATTTACGACCGAAATCACTAAGATTGATAAACTAATGACTAAAATAGACGTCCGACTCCCTAATCCTAAGATAGCAACGGTTGAAATCACGTATAATCCCAAATAAAAATTGGAACTATTTTTGATAGATGCAAACTTTTTAACGAGATGGACACCAAAAGAGCTTACCATTAATTTCAAACACGTCACAATCCCTAAATAGTTAGCATCTAGGCCTTGATCGACAAGTAACACCGATTCATACGTAAACGTTAAACTTAAAAAAGTAATTAAACAGACGTTATGAAAAACAACAGCAAGATAGGTAGGAGATAAGACCGTCCCCTTAAACTGTTTAAATGACACCTTTCGCGGAGTTCGTTTAACCTTTATCTGTTTGAAACTCAATGCGGTACCTGTCGAAATTAAACTATTGATTAACGTGAGCAGAAATGGAAGCAGATGAAATATGGAATAAACCATTGACCCCATTAATTTAAAGGCTGATCCGACCAGTTGTCGCCACATGAGGGTATTGGATTGAACGATAGGATAGCGTTGTTCACCTACTTGCTCATATAAATAGGCATCACTAATTCCGGAATCGCATGATACAGCGATGCCCCGACAAATAAAACTTAATAATAATAGCGCCCGATTCGTTGTCCCCATCATGAGTAACATTGAAAGTGTCATAAAAATACCCGAAAACGCTAAGATAAATTTATATCCTATTTTTTCAGAAAGATAACTTAATGGAATCTCTAATCCCATCACAGTTAAATCTTTAGCTGTATGAAAAGCCGCAATACTCACAAACGAGCATCCTAAGGAGCGTAAATAAATGACATAAATGGCCGTCATAAAATGATTTAACGTAAAAATTCGATACACATAAAATTGCTTCATATTTTTAGCTCCTATCCTCCCTTAAATTCCCCCTATGTGTATCCCACATCAGCAGAACGTAAAATCTCCTTGTCACCTCTGAGAGTTTACCGCATAGTCCAAAACAGATTCCGTACAGACCAACGATAAGTGTTAAACAGTTCAAACGTTTACCGCTGTCCAAAGTCACTATACCCGTGTTTCACTCCATCCTAAAGACAGCTCATCTTTACGATGAGATGAACTTAGGTAGACTCGATAAAAATAATATATTGATAAGCATAAGCCATCTACTTGATAATTTCAAAGGAAGCCATTAGAACAGGAGAACCTCTAGTTGTTTGAATTACTCATGATATCCTCTAAAATTATATTATTTTTGGGCATCTAATATATAACAGTATTAAATGATATCTTAATAGGAGATGCTCTATAAAAAAGAAAGTCATTGCTACCACTTTAGTTCCTACTGTCAATCCATTCATGATAACTATTCTCACACTTATTGCTACCTCTGCTCTAACGATTAAGGGAACATTAGATTTTGTTAAAAGGGGTATCGTTGTTTCATTAGTCGTGTTAGTTCCTTTGCTAATTCTGATTCAATCAATCATTCGCACTGTAAATCACTTCAATGTATTGATACCATGAGGAATTTCTATTTTATCAACCTTTATTTAAAACACAACGTTTCTAATTAAAGTTGTTTTTCCATTTGTACCACTACATAACCCTCTTCTTGTCTTTCTATTCCTGTTTTTAAGAAATGATTTTTCCTCCAAAACGTTTCACTTTGAGAATTACCTTTCACATAACCAAGTTTTACTTTCAGAAAACCTATTTCTTTAAGATATCCGTATACTTCTGTAATAATGTTTGTCCCTTCACCTTTTCCTTGACGCTCTTGGCTCATCATAAAGAATCCTATGAATGCCGTTTCTTCATCAGGATATTTAGAAATCAAATCCATGATAGCAACAAGCTTATTATTATCATAAAAACCGATATAATATTTATCTTCTAACGTTTTACCATTTGGTAGTGCAATCATATCTTTTTTTATTCCTTGAACTGTTATGTAGGGAGGACAGTATTTATAATATATTGGATTCCCTTTACAAAGTTCATATACCTCATCTATTTGAGACTCTTCAATATATTTTACTTTAAATCGACTAGACAATAACTCTATATTCATTTTAAATCTCTCCTCTTACTTCTTTTTAACTTAAATATATTATTTTTTTAAAAAAATTGTCGATTCATGCAGAGGGTGTATGATTATCGTTTTTAAAGCGTTATTAATTCTTTTGATTATATAATAATGAACATCTATCAAAACTCTCCACACTTGATTTAGAGAACCTTCTCACTGGCTTACAAACGTCGAATCAACAAATAAAGGAATTCATTCCCCCTTTTGTACAAATCGATCCTCAATAAATGGACATTAGCCTTAATCAAATGGATGCTTTATTAGCCCCTCACTAAAAAGGAACTTTCAAATAAGAACACTCATTCTCGTTTTTATGTAAGCGCGTAATATAAACATGTCTATTTTGACCTCCAACTTTGAGCTATACTTTAGCTATCAAAGAAAAGGAGGTCATTTTTATGAAGGAAAGTCCATTAATTGTTCCGATTCAACTTGAAACAGATTCCACTAAAAAAAGAACTCCCATCTGTTGTGTTCAACTGAATGGAAGTGAAATAACTTTTTATCCTGGGATTAATGACGATCTTTTAAGGAGAGTTCTGACGGAGTTGATGAAAAATGTTAGTTGATTTCACTCATGTTAAAAATATTTTTGTCGTTTGTGGTCGGACGGATATGCGTTGTGGGATTGATCGTCTCGCGGGAATTATTACGGATAAATATAATTTAGATTTATTTGATGATGCCTTATTTCTTTTCTGTGGTCTAAAAAAGGATCGATTTAAAGCACTTTATTGGGATACGGATGGCTTTATCCTCTTATATAAAAGGCTAGAGAATGGGAACCTTCAATGGCCACGAAACCAAGAAGAAGTCAAAAAGTTAACGAGTCAGGAGCTTCGCTGGTTACTTGAGGGACTCTCTATCCAACAGCCTAAAGCTATCAAACCCGCCCGCAAAGGATGCATTAATTAAAAATGGTAATAAATCCTGTATTTTCTATATAAAGTTGGACATACTAAGACTAATAAAATCATTTAGAAAAGAGGTGAGCCAAGTTGAACACGTTTGAATCAAAACTAATCGAAGAAAATCAGAAACTATTAAAGAAACTGGATCAACAAGCTCAACTACTCGCCCAAAAAGAGGAAAAAATTAATAAGCTCCAATTAAAAATGATGGAGCAGACCGACAAAATTGATACGCTTATTGAACAGGTTGAGTTTCTTTCAAAAAAGCTTTTTGGATCCTCAAGCGAGAAAACTAAGGTTGATCCAGGTCAGCTTACCCTTTTTGGGGATCCTGTATTAGAAGAACCTCTGACAAAGGATGAACCGACAGAGGAAATTACGTATCGCCGTCGTAAGACATCTGGTCGTAAAGCAGAATTAACGAAAGATTTACCTATTGAAGAAGTTCATTGTGAACTTCATGGAGAGGATTGTACATGTGACCATTGCGGTCAGGCCATGAAACCAATGGGGAAAAAGGTTGTTCGTGAAGAAGTCTGTTTTGTACCTGCACGATTATATAAGAAAGTTTATATTTCACATGCCTACGAATGTGATTGTCATGATCCTAATCTTGAAGCTAAATCCATTCGTTGTGCCGAGGTTCCTAAGGGACCTATCCAACGTAGCTTAGCAGGACCAACAACATTGGCTTGGCTTTTTCATCAAAAATTTGAACTCGGATTACCAACTTATCGCCAAGAGAAAGAATGGTCGTCTTATGGATTAGAAGTAAGTCGGAAAACTCTCTCTAATTGGATTATCCGTGCCTCTTTTGATTGGCTAGAACCTTTATATAAACTATTTCTAGATAAATTACGCCAACAAGAGGTCCTACATGCGGATGAAACATATTATCAGATTTTAAATCGTTCGGATGGAAAACCTGCTACATCAGAGGCTCGAATTTGGTTGATTCGTACCATCAAAGATGTGTCCCATCCCATTGTTTTTTATCACGCCGATTTAACACGCGCGAAGTCTGTTATTTTAGAACTACTTCGGTCGTTTAAAGGATGGCTTCATTGTGATGGCTATATAGCTTACAAAGATTTGCCAAATGTGACCACTGTGGGTCCCCTGCCATTTACGAAGTAAATGTCTCCACCGTTGGTAGGGAATGGGTGTTGGGCACATGCACGCCGGAAATTTCAAGAGGTTTCAACGGAACATGGGAAAGCCAAACAAGCCGTTCACTTCTGTAATCAAATCTTTCGGTTAGAACGAGAGTTGATACACCTTTCCCCTGAGGAACGTCAAATCCAAAGAGAATCAAAAATTCGGCCAATCATTGAATCCTTTTATCAATTTATTGAAGGGATTCGTACGGTTAAAGGTAAGTTACAAACAGCGATTGTTTATGCCCAGAACCAAAGACGAGCACTCACAGAATTCTTGTCAAATGGACGTTTAGAGATCTCTAATAATTTAGCCGAACAAGCTATTAGACCCGTTGTCGTTGGACGTAAGAATTACCTCTTTTCAACGAGTGTCAAAGGGGCCCAAGCAAACGCCATGGCATATACCTTAATTGAAACAGCCAAAGCCAACGGATTAAATGTCTATCGTTATTTAACCTACCTTTTTGAAAAACTTCCAAATTGCGAATTCTTAGTAAATCCACAGCTATTGGGGGACTTTTTACCCTGGTCAAAAATAATTCAAGAAAATTGTAAATAAAAAGCAAGATTCAGTGTGCCTTTAGTGTACAACGAACCTTGCTTTTTTTCTATCCGTATTATAATTACCCGCTTACGTTTTTATAAATCTCTTCTGTCAAATAGCTCCATCCATATCCTTCCCAACAAAAAAA
Organism: Turicibacter sp. St.80E1; assembly: GCF_059728495.1. Taxonomy (NCBI): domain Bacteria; kingdom Bacillati; phylum Bacillota; class Erysipelotrichia; order Erysipelotrichales; family Turicibacteraceae; genus Turicibacter; species Turicibacter sp. St.80E1. The sequence goes on from NZ_AP039386.1 coordinate 1,410,894, forward strand.
GAGGGAAACTTGACCCATGGCACGCCTGGTTTCCCTCTTTTTGATTCTTATACTTGTTCGAATTGACTGTTATAAAGTTCAGCGTAAAAACCGCCTTTTGCTAGTAATTGTTCATGGTTTCCGCTTTCTAAAATATCACCGTCTTTTAAAACTAAAATGACATCTGCATTTTTTATCGTTGATAAACGGTGCGCAATAATAAAGGAAGTTCGACCGTGCATTAACTGATCCATCGCCTGTTGAATGATTAATTCCGTTCTCGTATCAACAGAACTTGTCGCCTCATCTAAAATAAGCATCGGTGCATTTTTAAGCATCGCTCGAGCAATCGTAAGCTGTTGCTTTTGACCGGCCGACAAGTTAAGTTGATCGTTTAATAGCGTTTCATATCCTTCCGGTAGGGTTTGAATAAAATGATGTAATCCGACCGCTTCACACGCCTGCTCCACATCTTCATCCGTTAAGTGCGTCTGATTATAAATTAAATTTTCTTTAATTGTTCCTTCAAATAACCACGTATCTTGTAAAACCATGCAAAATAAATCATGGATATTTTCACGTGTCAGGTCATGAATTGAAACGTCATCAATTCGAATATCTCCTCGATTGATTTCATTAAATCGCATCAATAAATTAACCAGTGTCGTTTTCCCCGCTCCTGTTGGTCCGACAATCGCCACTTTTTGCCCTGGATGTGCCGTCATCGAAAAATCTTTAATGACCGGGCGATGACTTCCCTCATAGGCGAAAGAGACGTGGTCAAATTGTACTTTTCCTGTTACTTCTTTTAAATAACCGACCTTTTTTGACTCGTCTTCCATTTCTTCAGCTTCTAAAAACTCAAAAACGCGGTGCCCCGCTGCTGAAGCAGATTGCAAACTTTGTGCAGCTTGCGCCATTTGTGCAAGGGGTTGTGTAAAATAACGGACATACATAATGAATGCCACAATGACTCCAAATGAAATCGTTCCATTCATCGTCAATACTGCCCCAACAATACAAACAGCCACATAACCAAGATTACCGATAAAAGTCATCAGTGGCATCATAAATCCGGCAAGAATTTGTGCTCGGTAAGTATTAGATGTCAATTCCTGATTCATCTTCTGAAAAGTTGAAATCATCTGTTCTTCACTATTGTAAGCTTTAATAATCATCTGACCCGAATAAGCCTCTTCAATATAACCGTTTAATTTACCCAGTCCCTCTTGTTGCTTTAAAAAGAACACCTGAGAACGTTTCATAATGAACATCATCATGATAAATCCAATAATGGTCGCCAAGATGGCCGTTAGCGTGAGTACAACATTTGTCTTTAACATCATGACAATGGACCCGATAAACAAACACGTTGCGCTGACTAATGTGGTCAAACTTTGGTTCAACGATTGTCCTAACGTATCCACATCATTTGTCACGCGTGATAAAATATCACCGGTCGTTGTTTGATTATAATAACTCATCGGTAAGCGATTAATCTTCACTGTTAATGACGTTCGTAATTGCTTAGAAACGCGTTGAATCACTTGCGTCATAATAAGTCCTTGCGTGAGTGATAAAATAAAACTAACGGCATAAATCATAACAAGTGTGATCCCAATCGAAGTAATTCCTTTTAAATCGAGCTCACCCATTAACCCATTCGTCATTAAGTCTGTCATTTCTGATAATTTATCTGGACCTAATAGCGTTAAAAGGGTTCCAATCACACTTCCAATGAGCGCTATGACAATGTGCACCGTATATTTTTTACAATATTTTAGTAATTTTAAAAAACTACTCTCCTTTTTCTCCATCTTTCTCATGACTCAAGCTCCTTCTTTGAAAGTTGAGAGTATGCAATTTCACGATAAACCTCACAAGACGACATTAAAGAATCATGAGATCCTATTCCAACAATTCGCCCTTCATCCAAAACGATAATTTTATCTGCATCCTTAATGGTTCCAATTCGTTGGGCGACAATAAATAACGTGGCACCGGCCGTTTCCTTTTTAAGCCGCTGACGGAGTGTTCGATCGGTTTTATAATCTAGAGCAGAAAAAGAATCATCAAAAATAAGGACCTTCGGACGACGTGCAACAGCCCTTGCAATCGATAACCGTTGTTTTTGACCTCCTGATAAATTCGTTCCACCTTGTGCAACATGCGCCTCATAGCCCTCTTCCATCTTGTTAACAAACTCTGATGCTTGGGCAATCTCGATGGCCTCTTCTACTGTTTCATCTCGAGATGACGCTTTTCCATTATCTCCAAACGCGACGTTTGATTGAATGGTTCCTTCAAACAAGATGGCCCGTTGTGAAACATATCCTAATTCATTACGAAGCGCCTGCTGGTCATAGTCTTTAATATTGACTCCTCCAATTAAGATTTCACCTTCTGTTACATCATAAAAACGAGGAATTAAATTAACCAACGTACTTTTCCCACACCCTGTTGCTCCAATAAGAGCAACTGTTTCTCCTTGGCGCACTTTAAAATTAATGTGATCTAACACATAGTCCTCACCATCGGCATATCTAAAGCAAACATCCTTAAACTCAATCTCTCCCATCAATCGCTCATCCTTAGGAATAAAACTTCCATCCTCAATGGTCGGTTTCATCTCAAGCACCTCGTTAATTCGACTCGCCGAAACCGTCGCCCGAGGAAGAATAAACATAATCATAATAAGCATCATAAAGGCCATCACAATTTGCATGGCATAAGAAGAGAAGACGATCATATCTGAAAAAACAGTCATTCGTTCCATTCCGATTGCCCCATCAATTAAGAAGCCACCAATCCAGTAGATAGCTAGCGTTAAGCCACTCATAATCAAGTTAATACTTGGAAATAAAAAGGCCATGACGCGCCCGACAAATAAATTATTGTACGTCAAATTGGTATTAGCTCTTTCAAACTTTTCCTCCTGATATCCTTCGGCATTATAAGCTCGAATCACGCGTAATCCATTAATATTCTCACGTGCAATTTTATTGACATTATCGGTTAAGCGTTGAATGCCCTTAAACTTTGGCATCCCCAACCAAACACAGATAGAAACAATCACAATCAAAACGGCAACAGCCACAGCCGTTGCTAACGTCCACTGCCACCCTTTATTCGTAATCTTTACTAACGCCCATCCCGCTAAAATGGGGGCCTTAATCAGGATTTGCAGCCCCATGACCACAAACATTTGAACTTGTGTCACATCATTTGTTGAACGCGTCACAAGACTTGCGGTTGAAAAATGATTAATTTCCTCCATTGAAAAGGACTGAACACGGTTAAACAGGGCAAAACGTAATCGTCCGGATAAATTAGCCGCTACTTTCGCCGAAATCGCCGCTACAATAAAAGAAGTCGCTAGGCTAAAAAAGGCACAAAGTAACATCTTCCCTCCTGCCGCTAAAATTTCTTCCATCTCACTTCCTTGTGTTTGCACTAATTGCGTAATCTTACTCATGTAGTCCGGTAACCTTAAATCAAGCCAGACTTGGGCAATGATGAAGAGGACGCTACATAAAAACAATAGCCACTCCCTCTTTTTTAATTGTCGAAACATCCTAATCATCTTTTCGCACTCCTTTTTCAAATCTCCACCTGATAACTATAACAAAGAAACATTAACTCATGATAAACAATTGAAAAAAGAGCAACTTTTTCATCAACCATGAGGTAGATTCCTATCTAGCATTGGTAAGTCATGATAAAAGGCCCCCTTTTATAAAGATTTAGGGAGCCTTATCGTAAAGATAGTCCGTTGGTTTGGTATACTTTCGCACGTAATCTCCCCCTGATGAAGGAGAATAATTTTTTTGACAATCGATAGACCCAGTCCGTTTCCCATCGTCTTTCGGGAATGGTCTTCTTGATAAAATTTATCAAATATTTTAGGAAGCGTCTCTTTCGCAATTCCGCATCCATTATCGGCAATCATCACGGTTAAATCCGCCTCATAACTTCCCATGGACACTTCGATCTTTCCACCTATTGGAACAAATTTAATGGCGTTATCTAATAAATTTAACCACACTTGATTGAGTAATTCTTTATTCGCATAAATATCCTCATCTTCAATCGTTGCAAGCAGTAAAATATCTTTTTTTATTAATTTGGGTTCAAACATCAAAATACATTGTCGTAACTGTTCCCCCAAATTAAAGCGTTGGCGATCAACTAAAAGAGTTTGTGATTCGATATTCGATAACATGAGGACATTCGTCGCTAAAGTTGACAGGCGGTCGGCCTCCTCTATCATAATCGTTAAATATTCCTCGCGCTCTTCCTTAGACAACGTATCATCCTTTAGAATCTGGGCAAATCCTTTAATCGAAACAATCGGAGTTTTAAACTCATGCGAAAAGTGATTAATAAAATCAGTGCGTAGCACCTGAATGCCTGCTAATTGTTCCGCCATCCGATTAAAATTATCAGATAACAGCTGATATTCTAAGGGATGAGTCATATTTAAACGCACCGAAAAATCCCCGCTAGCTAGTTGATCCATCGCTCCGGTAAAAATTCGAACATTTTTCAACATTTTATGCCCCCAGATAATTGAAATCGTTGTTCCAACTAAAAAGCAGGCAGCTAACGTCAACAACATAGGGTTAAGACTCTCCTCATCAAACCACCCGAGGCCAATCACCGTATAAATTAAACAGGCGGTAATCGTAAAAATCAAGACGTATAAAATAAAAATAAACAGCGTCGTATAAAAACTAAAACTAATTTTCGTTAATAATTGCCTCATTCCTTTTTCACCGCCTTATATCCAAGCCCTCGCACTGAAACTAACTCGAAAGCTTCACAATCAGCAAAACGTTTGCGCAATCGATTAATATGAACGTTCACGGTTGTGTCCGTACTCTCCGTGTCAACGCCCCAAATCTCATCCATTAACTGAATACGTGTAAAGATTCGTCCCGGATAAGATAACAATTTATACAATAAATAAAACTCCTTTTGTGGAAGCGTCTGCACGTCTTGATTTCGGTGCACCGTTAAGGATTCATAATCTAAGACGACATCGCCAATCGTTAATTTTTTCTCACTTGCAATTTTTGACCGTCGCAGTAAGGCTTTAATCCTTAAAACAAGTTCCTCCGTATCAATCGGCTTCGTCATATAATCATCGGTTCCCATGATAAATCCCCGCTTTTTATCTTCTGGTAATTGCTTAGCTGTCACCATTAAAATAGGCATCATAAACTCCGCCTCTCTTAATAATCTTGCCACCTCATAACCATCAAGCTTTGGCATCATCACATCCAAAATGACTAAATCGACATGATGAGATTCGATCACTTTTAATGCCATCTCACCGTCTTCGACGCTTAAGACATGATATCCCTCTCGCTTTAAGACGACCTCTAATAATCTTCTGGCATGCTTGTCATCTTCTGCCACTAAAATATGAATCATCACGAATCACCACCTTTAATATCTTACCTCTCCCCCAATAAAAGGCCCATCCTTGAAGACTCACTCACCTTAGTACGTCCTTCTAACACTCTTTTCGATAAAAATGACTGGTATTCTCCCTATAACATCCGCTTTATTATTTTACCAAACAAATATAAACTCTAAATAAACAAAAGAATAGAATTCAAAAAAAATCACGTTTTAATTCAGACGTGATTTTTTGGCGAAACGTCAAACAAGTTGAGTCCCTGGATGAGAAGTTTATCCTAAATTTTGTCCCTTCTGCTTGGATAGTTAGGCCTCCTTAGACGTCATAAAGCGATCCAGGGTCCTAGCCCTTCAAAAAAGGTGGCTCATTTTTTCGAGGTCACAAACAATTCAGACAAAAGACGAATTAAATCCGGATAAAGACATTGAAGTTCACAGGTTAGTGCCTCTAACTGTTCAAAATAGCTCTGTAACTGGCCGTCTGTAAAGTAAGGTTGACATCCGATAATTTCCCCTCTATACACATCGCATCCTTCATATGGATTCGCCGTCCCAACATATAGCTCATCCTCTTGGCTAACAAGTAATGTCCGTCCTCCGTAACTATACGGATTATTAAGTCCACTTAAAACCTCAGGTCTAAAATGAATACCATCTTTTGAAACATATAAATCGAATCCTTTCGGATACTGATATTTTTCTAAAAGGCAGATGATCTCCCCGTAAAGACATACAAGTTGCTGGTATTTTTCCTGTCCAATGCGTTGAATCAACCCCTCTTTTCGTTGGATAAATACATCTCGCATCAGTTTCATATTAACAGAATCATCAAACGTTGTTAAAATCAATTGATCTTGATAGGCAAGTAATTGCCACCCATATACATTAAATGGCGAATTAAAGCCCGATTTAAAGCCCGAAAGACTCGTTGTTCGTTCTCCTGTCTTCGGATGAGTTGGTTTCATTGGTCGTCCTCCTACAATGAGTTCCCAACAGTCACAACGATCAAAACGAACAAGATCAAAACCAAGCGGCGCAAATAAGGCTAATGGAAATTTTTTAGTTAATGCCACATATAAATGATTTTTAAACGTTCCCATCGACATGATTTCTTGATTCATTCCATCCCCAAATCCTGCATCACCAATTTTTATCCATTTATTCATTGCAGGTTGGCCCTCCATTGAACGCCAAACTTCTGCCCCGTTTTCACCTGAAACACCTAAATACAACTTGTGATTAAACACCTCCAGTGCATCTATTCCGCCCATCGGATTTTTATCTTTCTGAAAATAAGGATGATGAGGGTCCATAACGAGCTTAAATGGTTCAAACTCAGGATCGGCGCTCGAATACAGGTAGGAATTTTTTCCTCCAATTCCTTCCTGCAGCGTTGACACATAAAGTCTACCATTTAGTGAAGCAAATGAACGTGAACTTCCTCCAACTACCTGTGGTGTTCGTAGTTTTTTCCAAGTCACACCGTCAATACTTTTATAAATATAAACACGCTCCCCGATTGTTGCTGCATAAAGGGCTGTTGAATATTTTGATTCATGCACCGTCATCGCCCGAAACCCAAAACTTTTATCATAAGGATGTGTTTTAAACACGCGTTGCCATCCTTGTGTCCCATCCTTTTTATAACGCCAAATTTCAGCATTATTATCTAACCCCGTTGTTTGAACTTGGCCCAATAAAGGTCGTTTCGCTAATGAAAGCATCGATGTGAACATATTACGGCAAGTTCCAACATAAATATAATCTCCCATTTCCGCCATTGACCACGCATAATTATTTTGATGTGCATTAACAGGGTTCCACATATCAAATCCTTTAATTGCATTTAATTTTTCAAAACATAACATACTATTTCTCCTTTTTCTCACCTTTATTCTATGTTATAGTATGTTCACCCTTGAATGTGCGTGACACGAAAATGCGAAGGCCATCACTTTTTCCCTCAACATAAAAAGCTTTACAAAAAAAAGCATCTGAAGTCAATGTCCTCAGATGCATAAACTTATTTAAAATTTTAACGATACAAGCGAAGAACGCAAAACATCTACCCAAATATAAGTTTCTCTATTAAAAAACGAGTCCCCACATCATTTTTTAACCTTTTGTTCCCTTACTTTAAAATTATACTGAAAAGCTCCCACATATTTTGTCGTAATTTCTAAAAATCTTCTTTTTTTTAAATTTTTCTTTTAAAAAAACCTTATCTAGAAAGATAAGGTTCGTTTATTAACACGCTTGCTGTTTTAAAAAGTTTACCTGTGAGTGAGTAAGAACCTCACTCACAGATACAGTTTGTTTCAATACATAGCCAATCTGTCCATCATAAATGACTTTTAACCATAAATGATCTGATCCAATAACCTCAAATTTCGTATGGGATGGAATGATGGTTAACACCTCCGAAATCAATGATTTTTCTGCACGCAAATTTAAACTTGTCCATGTATATTGATAGACAGATATATGGCATTTTACAACTTTCACTTTCTATTCATCCTTTCTAATGACATTTCTCTTCATTTTATGAATGGCCCTTCAAACTTGTTCCTATTAAATGAAACTTTTCATGAAGTTTCCTAATGAATCACAACGGTCGTCCCATCTAAAATAGCGTCATAAATCCATTTCGCTTGATCCGCCGCTAAACGAATACACCCATGGCTTAACGCCTCGCCTAAGCGACCTTCCGTTACCTTTGTTCCACTTGGGTCATACAAAACTGAGTGATAATAATATCCTTCTTTGATTTTTGTGGCATATTTCGCTTGATAACGTCCTGTTTTAAAAGACTCTTTACGCCCATTAATATGAAAAACTCCTGTAATCGTAGGTGTTTGGGCCGCCCCAATCGAACATGGCCAACAATATAATTCTTTCCAGGATCCCTTAACATCCTCAAATACATACGTTTGCTTTGCCTTTAAATCTGTGACAACTAAAAAGGGAGTCGGACTCTTAATCTTCTGGTCATTTACGAACTTTTCAGCATTGTAATAAAAATTTCCGAGCTTATCAGGTTGATATTTGATTCCATCATCACTTAACAGATCAGCTTCAACATAGCCCAGTTTTCCTTCATAAAAGACTTGATTAAAAACTCCCTCTTGATCAACCACTTCAACCACTTGATGCTTTTTAATCGTCTTCATTGATTTGGATTCTTTTAAAGGTCTTGTTTTTAAACGCGTCGTTGCCGTCGTTATTTTGGTGACTGACACGTTACCTTTAGCGACATATCCCTCTCGATGGTTAAAACTCACCTTTAACCACTCATCATCTGAATCCAATAGTTCAAATCGAGAATAGGCTGGAATTACTTTAATAATCATAGCTGACTTCGAGGGTTCCTTTTGTAAATTTAGATTTTTGATCGTATACTTACTTATCCCTTCATTAACCTCTTCACTCATCTGATTCACATCCTTCCTCCTATCTTTTTCTATCGTATGTAAAAGACCCCGATTGGTGCTATGACCTAGACATTTTCTTCCTAATCGAAAAAAATTTTTTCATTCCCCCATGAAATATCCCCCTTATCGCAAATGCTTTATCAAAAGTGTCCCCCTCCTCACCATCTTTAAAATAATGGGGCACAAAGAAAAAAATCATAAAAAAAACACTTCATGTCTGACACATCAGGTCATCAACACAAAGTGCTTTTTTTCCTTTTATTTACTTATACTTGATAGGCCCGTTGAACCTTTAATTTCTTTCCTTTAATCGTCCGTGTCTTTAATCCATCGAGAACATCAAAACCTTTCCCATTTAAAATATCGATATAGGTCACTTGATCCTTAATCTCAATAATCCCGATATCCTCTTTACAAATTCCATCGATAGATAAAATCGTTCCAACAAAATCAACAGTGCGTAATTTCTTCTTCTTTCCACCATTTAAATAAAGTTTCATAATTTCACGATGAACATCCGCCTGTTTTGTCTGTTTCTGTTGCGGACGACGTTTGAGTTGAGACTCAAACCGTTCCCTTGACTGTTCGACCTCTATTTTTACAGGGCGCTCCTTCACCGGTAATTCAAACCCAATATAGGTTTGAATTTCTTCAAGCTTTCTCGCTTCAAATGGTGTCACAAATGTTACTGCTTTTCCTTTTTCTCCTGCGCGACCAACACGCCCCACACGGTGAACAAAAGCCTCGCCATCTTCCGGTAAATCAAAATTAAAAACATGGCTCATCTGACTCACATCGATTCCACGGGCTGCGACATCCGTCGCAATTAAATATGGGAATCTCCCCATTTTAAATTGGCGCATCGTCTCAAGTCGCTCTTTTTGTTCCATTCCCCCATGTAATTTTAAAACCGGATAGCCTTGCGCCTTTAATCCTTGATACAATGCGTCAACTTCATCGCGCGTCGCACAAAAAATCATACATTGAGTCGGATTCTCAATCGTTAAAACATCCTTTAATACGCGCACCTTCTCAGGCACCCGAACCTGATATAGCGCATGTTCGATGGATTCATTGACAATAGACTCTGATTCAATCGTTATCATAGATGGATTCTTTAAATACTGTTGGCTTAATTTTTCAATTCGAGCTGGCAGAGTAGCTGAAAAAAATAAGGTTTGTCGATTTAAAGACGTCATCTTTAAAATCATCTCAATCGTCTCGATAAATCCCATGCTCAACATTTCGTCGGCTTCATCTAAGACCACGTATTTTACTCGTTGTAAATTCAATGTCCCACGCTCTAAATGATCAAGCACACGTCCTGGTGTTCCAACAACGACATGCGTCTTTTGTTTTAACTGTTGGGCCTGTTCTTTAAACGGGGACTTTCCATAAACGGCAACCGCCTTTAACCGTTTAAAGCGTCCAATATTCATCATTTCCTCTTGAATCTGAATGGCTAATTCTCGCGTCGGTGTTAAAATCAATGCCTGTGGTCGATTTTCCTCCCAGTCAATTTGCTCACTAATAGCCGTTCCAAAAGCAGCAGTTTTCCCGCTTCCTGTTTTAGATTGGACCATCACATCGTTTCCTTTTAAAATCTCAGGAATAACACGTGATTGAACATCCGTCATTTTTTCATATCCGAGTCCCGCCAAAGACTTTAAAATTTCAGGACTTAGGTTTAATTCGTTAAAGGTTGACATCTTCCTACCTCTTTCAATTCTGTCTATTTTTAGGCTCATTGCCCGTAGTTTTCTTTATTTTTACAAATTTCTTCTTTTTCATTTCTTCTTCTCTATTGTAACACGATTCCTAATGGCGTCAATGTTTTAACCTTTTTAAACATAAAACTCGTTGGATAAACATTCAACGAGTTTTATGTGATGCCATTAGACTAACTTCCTTTTTATAAAAACTGACCTTTGTTTCATGGTGCCATTTAGTCTTTCGACTAGACGACAAGCGATTAAACATTTTAAAAGATCGCCTACAATAAACGGATAGACCGAGAGTTGAAAAGCGACGACAAAGTCTATCTCCATCAGAATGCTCATCCAAAAAGCACCCACGAAATAAACAATCGGCATCCCAATCCCTACGGTTAAAAAAATATTGGACCCGAGCTTTTGCGGGAATCGTTTTTTTAATCCGCTAATCACCCCCACCGAGATAAAAAAGGCGATTAAAAATCCTCCCGTCGGCCGAAGGAACACGGATATGCCCGAACTTCCCCCAGCGAAAACAGGAAAACCGATCAGTCCTAATATCAAGTAGGCACCCATCGTTGTCATGGCTTGTGCGGGGGTTAGCCAAAGTGCAATCGTATTAATCATAATCGTTTGTGCCGTAATGGGCGTTGTCATAAAAGGCAATGGAATTGATACATATGAGGAGACACAGAGCATCGCCAAACAAAGGGCGATTGATGTTATCTCACGAATTTTCATCATCTCTTTTCTCATAGTGAAGTCATCCCCTACTTTCTTCGGATTGAAACTTCACCCGAATGTAGCGTTTCAACCTCTCCATTTTGTAATCGGACAATGAGTCCACCCGTTTCATCGATGTCTTCGGCCACGCCTTCAATCGGAGCACGATTTTTAACAAACTCCACGGTCTTCCCCAAAACGTTCGATCGTCGTTTATATTCAACTAAAATCTCTTCATCAAAAGAAAAAGATGAACTAATCGGTAATACCTCATTTAATAAAGCCGCACAAATCTCATTTCGTGTCGTCTTTAAAGGAGTTAAAGCAGTGGCGATCTGTTTTAATTCATCTGGAAACTCTTCGTTCCAAACATTTAATCCAATCCCTAAGATCATGTATTGGACCTGCCCTGTTTCAAAATCGGTAACAGCCTCCGTTAAAATACCGCATACCTTTTTATCTCCTAAGTAAATGTCATTTACCCATTTGATACTAGGGGCTTGATGGGTCAAACGCTCTAGTACACGACAGATGAGGACGGCAACTTGCATCGTGACATAGACAGACTGACTCAGATGCATCTGAGGACGTAAAATAAGGCTCATATAAAGCCCCTCGCCCTTAGGTGAGTAAAAGGGCCTTCCAAAACGACCATGTCCCCTCGTCTGCTCATCAGCTAAGATCACATGCCCATGTTGGGCTCCTTCTATTGCACGAACCTTTGCCCGCGTATTCGTTGAATCAACTTGTGGGTAAATTTCAAGTTGTATTTTCTGATAATCGGAATGCAACGCCTTAATAATTAAATCCCGTGATAGGGGATCACGAACCTGGCATAAACGATATCCTTTATTTCCTATCGACTCAATTGGGTATCCCTCTTCCCTTAATTGTTTAATCACCTTCCAAATTGCTGTCCGACTAAAAGAAAGACGATTAGCTATTTCCTGACCGGATATGACCTCATCATGATGATTCATGAACAAGGCTAACACCTCTTGTTTTAATTCCATCAACTTCCACCTCTCTATTATCCTCATCATAGCATACCGCCCCTTTTATCGTCAACTACTTTGGTTTTCAAAGTTTATATATAAAAAAAACAGGTAGTTTTCTACCCGTTCTTTATATTGTGAGGATAACATCGCGCCATCCCCCACTTAAAAAACTTTTCTAAGAGGCTCCATTGAGGCGACCTTTGGATAATCATCCAACTATCTTGCAACACCAAGAAGAAAGCAACTGGAACCACGATAACCATAGGATTATACATGAATGCCTTTAGAATCTGACCATGCATGAGGCTAAAAAATGCCCGTGTAAACCCGCAACCTAAACAATCCATATGAAAGAGATGATACCAGATACATAAACGCTGGCCTTCAACGGTTTCAAGTGGAATCATATAGATTAAAATAAAAATAGCGGCATAAATAATCAGACGGATCCACCTTATTTTTTCACTCATTTATTGAAGCTCATTCCCGCCAGCATCTGTTGTAATCACCGTTCCACAAAGAATTAAAATACCTTCTACAAATCCCCATAATGACACAAGCGCAGTTGAAATTCCACATGTGAAAATTCCAAGAATCACACTCACTAATAATTGAACAAGTCCAATTGTCGTATACCCTAAATAAAAGCGGTGAATTCCAAATACCCCCAAAAAGATTCCTAATAATCCAGCAACTAATTTTGATTTTGGAGCCCCCACTCCTCTTTTCAAATTAGTTCCGCATGTTGGACAAACATCCGCCTCTTTAGCAACTTCTGAACCGCAGTTTCCACAATAAGAATCACCTTTTGTTGTTGCTACTCCGCATGAAGTACAGTAATCAGCATTTTCATTTAACTCTTTCCCACAATGACGACAATACATACTCATCATCCTCTCTTTAACTCATGTTACACTCTTAATTTATGTCACAATTAACCGTTATATGACTTCTAAATGATTCCTCCGTAAAAAAGCGTTTGCTCCCTTTACAAGGAACAAACGCCTTCATTATTTCTTACCTTTACCCATCGTTTGTTTTAAACGTTCGCCATAAGAATGTTGATTTTTTATCCAATCCTCACATTCTACTTCTTCATCTGAAATCGACTCCCCATAAAAATAATAACCTAATGTACTCATACAGTAATTATTCACATTATGGAGACACGACCCGCAATGGCTTTTTTTATCTGTTACATCCATCCTCATATCTCATCTCTTTCTCTTTAAAGTTATACTGACCACCAATTACCATACATTTAGCGTCGGCCCCATGACCAATCGCATCAGTCTTAATCATCGGTAAAGATGGATTTTCAACAATTTGACGAACAAGTGTCACGATATCCGGCTGAAACGATTTTTTCTGCATTTCAGTGAAATGTCCGAGAATAAGGCCGTTAATCTCTTCAAATACCCCAAGTTGCTTATATTGATTCAAATAAGTTGCCATTTTCGCCACATCACCACTATACGCCTCAAGCAGTAAAATCTTCCCTTTAAACGAGGGCCAATACGCTGTACCTGCTAATTTTAAGAAACATCGTATATTTCCTCCAATCACAACGCCCTCCATCTTCTGTCCCTGAATCCAGTCAAATGGAAAAGTGAATAAGGCGTGTTCCTGCTCAAAAAGTGAGGCTTTAAATTGCCCCTGTTGTGCATCAGCAAAGGTTCCGACCAGGTGACGAATTTGATAGAGATAACTCGATTGTCCTGTTTTTGTATATAGCGCATTTAGCACCACCGATAAATCACTGTACCCGAAAAAAGGTTTGGGATGTTGGCTCATCCACTCGTAATCCAGATAGGAAAGAACTCCATTTGCTAAATCTCCTCCAGATACATCAAAAATCGCTCGGATATCTGGGTTTTTATAAAAATCCATCAACATCTTCGCACGCTCTTTATCTGAGGCATGATAGACACTCTCTTTAGCAAACAAAGAAGGGGGACGTACGGTAGAGAGCCCCATTTCCTCTAATGTTTGCTCTAACCGATCAAGCGTTGGTTTTTGTTGTACAGATAATCCGTTAGATAACGCAATCAACCCTATGGTTTGCGTTGGTTTTAATAAGGACACGAAAGATGACCTCCTTCGCTTTCACGTTGTTCTAATAGCGTACGCTGATGCTTTTTATTAAATGGGCTTAACATAATCACTGTACTAAACAAACTTGGATAGAATTTATTTAAATAGTTCAAATAGTAACACCATTCGTAAGTTAGGTAGCGATAAATGGCCGCCATATCTTCCTCTAAATGTGTGCACTTAATTTTTGATAAATCGGTAATATCTTGGGTATCTAATTCCTCTTTTAAATGCATAATTCGCATCAACATTTCTGTAAATGTCTCATGTTCATGCAAGCTATCTGTTGTCATGAGTGTAATAATAATATTTTTCCCCTCATGTAAAATTTGTTGCAACTCTCTTAAATCAATTTTAGTAAGTTGCACCTCATAATGATACGATGAGTTAAGTTGTTGTAGTCGTTTAAAATACTCATCATTCCAAACACTTGGATCTTGGATCCGTAATTTTTTACAAATAGCGACACGATCATCTTGATTAACAAAGTACTCCAATAATTGCGTTCCAAATTCAGCATAAAAAACGCCAACTAACATATTTAATTTTTCAAGATCCTGTTCCTTCTTACGTCTCTCTAACACGCGCTCTAAAATCATTGTCGTAAAAAAGACCTCTAGCGGAATAAACGCAATATCTGCAACTAAAAAGATCATCGTATGATGAACATCTTTAAAAATTAATACGTGGACGAAATGCAAAATCAAGGATAAACTCACGAGGCCACACCCGATGAGAATCGTTTCTTTCTGTCGTTTTTTCATCTTTAATTCCTCCTCTCTTAAACACCATGTCCGGACATTTTTATAAACACCCTCTATGACTGATTTAAGTCTATCTTATAGTCCACCTTTGTCCGCTATTTCTAACGCTTGATGAATTGAATAAACATTTCTATCTATTCCATATAAAACGTTTTAATTTTATTATAAACAAAAATGCTTAATTTAACAAGAAGATCCGTCTTCCCTCTTAGCATACCCGGAATCAAAAAAAACATCAACTTAACTACAAAGTTGATGTTTTTCTAAAGACTTTTTATTTCATTAATTGACAAACATTATTGGTAAATGCCACTGGATCTTCAATATCTAATCCTTCAATTAGGCGTGCCTGGTTATATAAAACATCTGTATATAAATCAAATTTAGCTTGATCTTGTTCATAAGCCGCCTGTAAAGATTTAAATACTTCATGATTAACGTTAACTTCTAGCACTTTGTCTGCTTTAACTTGTTGTCCATTTGGCATGGCATTTAACACTTTTTCCATTTCAATGGATAATTCCCCTTCATTCGCTAAACAAACAGGATGTGATTTTAAACGTTGGCTTGCACGTACAGCTTTTACCTTACCGCTTAAAACAGATGTCATATTTTCAAATAATGAGGCGAATTCTTTAGTTGCTTCTGCATCCTTTTCATCAGTTTCAAGGTCTAAATCGGCACTAGAAACTGATTTGAATTCTTTTCCGTCATAAGACATCAGCATCTTAATCGCAAACTCGTCAATATCCTCTGTAAAGTAGAGCATTTCATATCCTTGATCAAGAACTGCTTCTGATTGCGGTAATTTTTTAACTCGATCAATTGAATCCCCTACTGCATAATAAATATGAGATTGACCCTCTTTCATACGTGATACATATTCAGATAGAGTGACTAATTTATCTTCGTAAGAAGAAGTAAACATTAATAAATCTTGTAATACCTCTTTATTTGCACCAAAATCCGAATAAACCCCATATTTTAATTGACGACCAAATGATTGGTAGAACGTTTCATATTTTTCACGGTCATTTTTAATCATTTTTTCTAATTCATTTTTAATTTTTGTTTTAATATTTTTCGCTATTAACTTTAACTGACGATCATGTTGTAAGATTTCTCGTGAGATATTTAATGATAAATCCTCTGAGTCTACAATTCCCTTTACAAAGCTAAAGTAATCGGGTAATAAATCCGCACATTTATTCATGATTAAAACACCGCTTGAATATAACTCTAACCCTTTTTCATATTCCGTTGTGTAGAAATCATATGGCATTTTTTCAGGAATATATAAAATAGCTTGATAGCTAACATTCCCATCAACACTTAAATGAACATGAGCTAATGGATCGTCAAATCCAAAATGTTTCTCGTGATAAAAAGCTTGATAATCAGCATCAGTCAATTCGCGTTTATTCTTTTTCCAAATTGGAACCATGCTATTCACTGTTTGCTCTTCTGTAACTTCTTCGTATTCATTCTCTGTTCCTTCTTTTAATTGCGAATGTGTGATATCCATTTTAATTGGATAACGAATAAAGTCAGAGTATTTTTTGATAATTGCTTTTAATTTGTATGGATCTAAATATTCATCGAAATTCTCATCTTCGGTATTTTCTTTAACTGTTAGGATAATATCTGTTCCCACAGATTCCTTTTCGCATGGTTCAATCACATAACCATCTGCACCGCATGACTCCCACTTATAGGCTGTCTCTGCCCCTAATGCTTTTGAAATCACCGTTACCTTGTCCGCCACTAAGAATGCAGAATAAAAACCAACACCGAATTGACCAATGATATCATGTCCGTCTTCTAATTCTGTATCTTTTTTAAACTGTAACGAACCACTCTTTGCAATGACTCCTAAATGCTCGTCTAATTCCGCTTCTGTCATCCCAATTCCAGTATCCGAAATTTTAATTTGGCGCTTTGCCTCATCAACCGTAATTTTAATAAAATAATCTTCCGAATTGAAACTTAAATTGTGATCCGTTAGTGCTCGATAGTAAAGTTTATCAATAGCATCACTTGCATTTGAAATTAATTCTCGCAAGAAAATCTCGCGATGCGTATAAATCGAGTTGATCATTAAATCAAGTAAACGTTTTGATTCTGCCTTAAACTGTTTCAATTGAATCGCTCCCTCTTGTTTTATCACTCGTTAAGTAAGAGTGCTAATATAATCTACTCTTTTTATATCATACCCCTATTGGTGTGTCAATCTTTTTTAAGAAAAATTAACCTTCCGTTATTCTCCCAACCCACTTTCTTTAAATTTATCACTAAATCCTGACATCAAGCGGTTGAGCGGTTTTTTCAAGAAAACTGAGACGAGAATAGCTACTATAATATAAGTACTTAGAATTACTATATCTCTAGATAAAACACTTTGAACAACCCCACCTATTGATTCTCGTGCAAACGAAATGGCATAAGTAAACGGTAAAAACGGATAAATGATTTGGAAAAATTTAGGAGTTAATTGGATAGGGAAGGTTCCTCCAGAACCCGCTACCTGTAAAACGAGCAGAATAATCGAAACAACTTTTCCGACATTTCCAAAAACAGAGACAAGTGAGTAAATAATGAATGTAAAAACGACACTTGTGAACAAGATACCGCCCACAAATAAGAGTGGATTCATACAATAAATTTTCAATAGGTATAAATCCCCTAATGCGATAATTAATCCTTGAAGAAGTGCAATACTTAAAAATAATAGTAATTTACCAAAGTATTCTTCGCTTTTTTTATACTCTCCTCTTGCATGCACCGCTAACATCGAAATTAACAATGTCATTCCGACCCATTGAGCAAGTACACTATAAAATGGCGTCATCGCTGTTCCATAATTATGCATTGGGAATAACGTTTCTTCAACTAACTCAACAGGTGTAGCCATAAAGCTTTCACGTTGAGCAATTCCTTCTTGAATGAGCGTTAATACTTCCTGTAACCCTTCACTACTGTTTATTTCTCCAAGTTTCTCTGTCAACGTTTGTAGTTTTTCCTCTGCCTCTGGAAGCTTTCCATTAATATACTCAATTGCCGAAATTCCTTGGTCAGAACCACTATAGGCGGTATTTAATAAATTTTTTACATCAGGTAACTTATTACTTGCTTCATTTAAAACAGTTAAGACAGACTCTGCTGTTTCATACGCTTTATCGATAACTTGATTTAAAGAGGGAGCAATTTCGTCATCAAAACGTTTAACAATTGAATCGGCTGTGTTAGATACATCATTTAATAAAGTTAAAATTTGATCAAACACTGTCAAATCTGGTCCTTCTCCTGTTGCTAATTGACCTTTAACCTTTTCTAGTAGCTGTTGAACACGAGCTAAATCACCTTGAACTCCCTCAAGTTGCGCAATCATTTCATCAAATCGCCCTGCAGGAAACTTATTAAAACTTTTTAACATTTTAATAAACGATTGAATAAGTCCTTGTGTTCCATCTACCTTACTTATCAGTCGATCAACAACCTGTGGAGCCTGTTCTGAACCGCTTGAAATAGCATCCTTAACCCCTTGTGTATACGTTTTTAGTTCCCCACTAATCACCGATACAAGTTCTAAATCTGATTTTAGTGTTGGGACGAAATCAGAAAGGGCTGACTTCGATGAGGTTATAAAGCCTTCTAACCCTGTCGCCGTCTGCTTAGCAGAATCAATCGTTGATTCAATCAGAGGTAAATCATTTTGAATGGATTGGATTAAATCCTTTAATTGAATCCCTCCACGGTGAGCCGTGTCTACTAACTCATTCATCTCACCAAACTTAGAAACGAGCTCTTCTAACTGTGAGTGAACATGTGATAATTCAGGTAAAACCTTTTCTTGAATCTCAATTCCTAACTCTTTTCCTGCCTCTAACAAAATACCACTGACAGTTTTGACAATAGTTTGATTAATACTTTCTTGAACACCCGTTGCTCCTTTACTTGTTAATTTAGGAGCAATCGCATTTATTTTTTCATTCACTTGATAAATAATTTTTCCTTTTTTCACATCCGTTGTAACAAGAGATGAAATATCTTGTGAAAAATCAGTTGGAATTGTAAGAGAAGCATAGACTTTTCCTTCTTCTAAAAGAGTTTGGGCCTCTTTCTCGCTCATAAACTGCCATCCCATTAAATCATTGTTTTTTAACTCCTCAACTACTTGATCCCCAACATTTATTTCCTTCCCATTGAGCGTCGTTCCTTGATCATTGTTTACAACGGCAATTTTAATTTGACTGGTTGCTGATTGCCCATAAGGATCCCAGGATGCCTTAATATTAAACCAGGCATATAACGAGGGTAAAATGCATAGGGCTAAAACGACAATAGCTGCTGCGTAATTGGTCCCGATGTGTTTCAAATCTGTCTTATAAATGGTCCAAATATTTTTTAACATTTCAATCCTTCTTTCCTTATATTGAATAGAGCAATTATACACCTCTTGTCTGAAAAAATCGACAATGTTTCCCATTTTTCTTATATAAACTGTCATTTTTTTATTCAATCTTGATCGTTTATCACAAGATAAAAAGGGGATTAAAGATTTCCCATTATTATAAAATCCTCTCCTCATTATTATAAAAAAAAAGGCTCCTTTTTATAGGATGCCTTTCTTATCATATCTCATTCACCCTTTAAAGAAAAATCATTCTCTTGACAACTAAAAACAAATCGTTCAAATAAAAGTCGTTCGGCCTGATCCCTTTTATACCTTAATTCAGGGTGCCACTGAACGGCCACTAAAAACGGGTAATCTCGATGACGGACGGCTTCAATTAATCCATCCGGTGCTAACGCTTCTACAATTAGTCCCTCGCCTAATCGCTTAATTCCTTGATGATGCCGACTATTCACTGCCAATTGTTGAACACCTAACCAGTGTTGTAATACTCCATTCTCAGATAGGTATACCTCATGCGCTGGTTCATCATAGGGAGGCAGCTGACGATGCGAAAAAGAACGCTCTTTCATGTACTGACTTTCAATGTCTTGAAATAAACTTCCATTAAAATAGACATTTATAAATTGAAACCCCCGACAAACACCGAAGATAGGTTTTCTTTTTTCAATCGTTTTTGTTAGCACACACCATTCAAAATCATCTAAAACTTTTGATGTATGGCCACACTCCTCTTCTTTCACCTCTTCGTAAAGACTCGGATGAATATCATCACCCCCCGTTAAAAAAAGACCGTCTATTCGTGCTACTAGTTCCTCAATAAACTGTTCAGATTGAAAAATAGGTAGGATAATAGGAATTCCACCCGCATCATAGATTGCCTCAATATAGGTCCGTTTAACCCAACTACTTTGTTTTTTGTCATCCCAAAGAGGAACAATTCCAATTAAAGGACGCTTTGTCATCCATATCCCCCCTACTCTTTACCTCATTGATAATGTATCATATGCAACACCCTCTAGAGACGTAAAGGCCCATTACCCATTTTTTTATGGTTCTATAATATTTGGTGTGGGTGATGCCCACACCTCTTTTATTGGAATTAAAAAATAAGTACAAAAAAAGAGACATAACGTCCCAAATTCTATACAATGTAATCGACCAAAAAAACACGAAAGGATTGGGTTTATGTCTCACACTAATTGTATCTCAACTTTACTTGATTTAAAAGATAAAAATATTACTTTTTCAAAAAATTGTATCCAAGAAACTCAGATTAAGAATGTTCGTTCTAAACTTATTTTGGGAACTCTTTCTTTTCAACCGACTCGTTGCTACCACTGTGGTCATTCTTTTGACTCAAATATCATTAAACACGGCTTCAAAACTTCACGTATTAAGCTAGTCAAAATTTCCGGATTTGATGCTTATCTAGACTTAAAAAAACAACGTTATAAATGCCGTCATTGCGACCGAACATTTACCCTAGAAACATCTCTTGTTAACCCTAATTGTTTTATTTCCACTCCCGTAAAACAAGCCATCTTTTTAGAAGCTAGTCATAAGAAATCCGAAACAGATATTGCACGTGAGCTTAACGTTTCTCATTCAACCGTTAACCGCGTCATTCATTCTTCCTATGAAGAACAGCCGCTTCCCTTTAATTCTCTCCCAAAAGTTCTTTGTTTTGACGAGTTTAAGTCGGTTAAATCGGCCGAGGGAGCAATGTCCTTCATTTTTTGTGATGCGTCCAATGGAAAGCTAATTGATATCGTTGAAGACCGTCGCTTAAGTACACTAAGGACTTATTTTATGCGATTTTCTAAAGCAGCTCGTGAAGGTGTAACCCACGTCGTCATTGACATGTACGCCCCTTATATGACACTCATTAAAGAGGTATTCCCTAAGGCTAAGATTGTTTTAGATAAATTTCATATCGTTCAACTAGTCTCTCGTGCTCTTAATAAAACACGCATTCGTTTCATGAATCAAAATAAAGAGTTTTATAATAAATTCAAACATTATTGGCGACTTCTCTTAAAAGCCCAAGAAGATCTTAGTGCCACTCATTACTTCTATTCCAACTGCTTCAAAAAGATGATCTCTCAACAAGAAATTATTGACTTTTTATTAGCCCTAGACCCTGAACTAAAGGAGACTTATGATTTCTACCAAACTGTCCAACAGGCTATTAAACTTCGTAACCTTGAAATATTTCATCATGCCATTCAACACCCCTCTGACCTGCTTTCACACGAAATGAAAACAGCTTTAAAAACACTCACTCATTATCAAGATTATGTCAAAAATACTATCGAAACTCCTTATACCAATGGAGTACTCGAAGGAATTAACAATAACATTAAAGTCATTAAACGTATTGCCTTCGGATACCGTAGTTTCTACCATTTCAAAGCAAGAATTTTGATTATTCATAAATACACTTTTGAACAAAAAAAGAAGAGGAACCAAGCCGTCTAAAGAATGGCCTAATTCCTCTTGATTACATGTATAGATTTTATTCACCCACACGATTTGACAAAGAGCCTTTTTTATTTTCTGATCAATAGAAAAAGGGCCTCTCCCCATTTGGAAAGACCCTCTACATTATTTAGATTCAACTAAAATAAGTGGCACTACCATTTCTTCGCGTGTTAATCCTGCATGTGTTGCAGTAAAATTAAACTTTTCCTTTTTCACGGCTGGTAAATAACCTAGTACTTTATGACCCGTCGCACAAGCGATAAAGTCCCCAATAAAATCGAGTGTTTTAGGATGAGGAGTATGGTACCCGAATAAATTCATTTCAAGTGCCTGTTGACGCGTGAGCAGAATAAAATCATCCCCGAATGTTTCATTAAATTTTTTAGAAAACGTCTCTCTTAAGTCTTCACGTATGAAAAATGACATCATGCGTCCCTCAATAAATGGGGGCATTAAAAAGCATGCCGTTAACTCGGGATAATCATTTAAATACGTCGTAGGCTCTACATCAATTAAACCATGATCGGCAGATATAATTAACAAAGTGTCCTTCATCTGTTGGGATAAATTCATTAATAGCTCATTAATTTCTGTCATTTTTTCTTTCGTTTTTGCCGAGTAACACCCCGATTCATGCATTGTTTTATCCGGGTCTGTCCAATAACCGAAAACAAATTTTTGTTCGGCAGTCGACACTAATTTTGCAACCTCATCAACTAATTGCTGTGCAGATTCAACACCAATCTTTGTATTTTTCCCTTGGTAATTGATATAATTTGGTTCAATCATATAAGCTTTTATGTGATGATTTGTCGCTTCTTCCACACGGTCTAACACATGAGTATAGCCCATTAATGTATATCCTGCATGGGGAAGCTCAAGTTTCTCACCTGTATAACTGTCAGTATTTAAAAAAGTATCGATGCAACGTCCATATTCCTTGAAATAGAGGGACCAACCTAACCATCCATGCTCAAAAGGTGATTTTCCACTATAATAAGCCGTCATCGCAGCAGTTGTAGTAGAAGGCGCTACAGCCGTTAACTCCTCCTTCAGATGGCGATTTAAAAAATCTGTTGACTTTAAGTTTTTCTCTAACGCATCAACCCCCATTCCATCAAAAACAAGAAGCACTACATTTTTATACTCCTTATCTAATACTTCTTTTATAACTGATAAAGACTGATAGGAAGACGCTACGTCATAATAGTTTAACAAGGTCGCCATAATATTCAAAGTACTTTTTTCATAATTAGGATAAATGATATTTTTCATTGAATCACTCCTTTATCTATTCTGTTAGTAGTCTTTCACACTTATTGATAATTTATAAAAAAATAACATTCCTTTTTTAGGCACCTTCCCGTTCATTCTATTACCTTTTTCATATTCTATACTGTAGCTGAATTAGAGATTGAAAGGATGTCGCACAAATGAAACAAAATATGAGATGTTTAGGAAATGCTCCAATGGGTGGATGTGTCACTATGCCACCTATGGGACAATATGAAACTTGCCAACAAGTTGTTGAACCAACTATTGCCTGTACCCCACAACAACACCACTATCATCGAGTTGATCATGTTATTCCGGTCGTTGTTCGAAATGTTCATCATCATCATAATCACCACAACTATGTCGTCAATCGTCAAGAAAGCGTGGAATCCTATTATTATGATGAGTATTTAGCTGGACAACCACCTATGAATTTAACACAAGGGATGCAATCGAATTCATTTGACTGGGGACAACCGCTTCCTCAAATGACTAGTAACCCCCAACCAACAACTGTAAGTCAATCAGTATATACACAACAAATGATGGCCCAACCAACAGTTACGCAGCAACCTCAATTAAATAACTTATCCTTAGTGAACAACGCTGGTTATTACAATCCGTTGATGTAACTTTATTCACCCGGGAAATATATATTTTCATCATGTATAAAAAATGACTAATCATTCGATTAGTCATTTTTATTAACTTTATAGTATTAATTAGTCACCGATAATATCAAGGATATGGTTTTTAAGAGTATTCGAGTTTCCACCAAAGATAGCTTGAACTCCACCTTTAACTTCCATTACCCCTGCTGCTCCTAAAGCTTTTAAACGATCTTTATCAACTTTAGCAGTATCTTTAACTTCAACACGTAAGCGAGTAATACAAGCATCGATGTTTTCGATATTTTCTTCTCCACCTAAAGCTTCTAATACTAATGGTGCTTTTTCTTTCCACTCATCAGTTCCAGTTGCAGCTGATTTTTCTGCTGCTCCACCACCATTACGTTCTTGGAAGTCTTTTTTCGAGAATAATTTTACCTCTTCGTTATCATCCTCGCGTCCAGGTGTTTTTAAGTTTAATTTTTTGATTAAGAAACTGAATACGAAGAAGTATACAGCAAAGTAAACGACACCAACAACTAATACCCAATACCAATGTGTTGCTACACCAGCACCAGCAGGTAATAATCCGAATAAAACGAAGTCAATTAATCCACCAGAGAATGTCATACCGATGAAAACATCTAACATCGCCATAATCATGAATGATAATCCACAGAAGATAGCATGCACAACGAATAAGATTGGTGCAACGAATAAGAATGTAAACTCTAATGGCTCAGTAATACCTGTTAAGATTGTTGTTAACGCAGCAGCTCCTAATAAACCACCAACAGCTTGACGTTTTTCAGGTTTAGCACATTTATACATTGCTAAAGCAGCCCCTGGTAATCCGAACATCATGAATGGATATTTACCAGCTAAGAACGCTGTTGTTCCCATAACAATCTCATGCATTCTTCCAGATTCTAATCCAACTAAATCACCCATTGATCCTAATTGTACGAAGTAAGCTGTATTTGCCCCTTGAACAATTGTATCAACACCGTTGATTAATAAGTTAGCTTCAACGAATGAACCATACCAGAATGGTGTATAGAATACATGGTGTAATCCGAATGGTACACATGAACGTTCAACTAATCCGAATAAGAATGAACCAAATACTCCAGATGAGTTAACAACATTTGCTAATGCTCCAATTCCATCTTGAACGAAAGGCCAAAGGTAAGCTAATACTACCCCAACAACAGCCATTACTAAAGATGTAATGATTGGAACGAAACGTGAACCAGCAAAGAAAGATAAAACTGGATGGAATTGAATATTGAAGAATTTATTATGTAACGCAGATGTTACCATCCCTGTAATAATCCCACCAAACACTGACATATTTAAAGTGAAAATCCCAAGGTTAGTTGTCACATAAGTTCCGTATTCCCCAACGTTATCAGGTGTTACAACACCTAACTTCGTTAATCCTAATCCTAATAAAGTAGAGATAACTTGGTTCATAACTAAGAAACCAAACACAGAAGCTAACGCTGCTGTTGCTTTATCTTTTTTAGCTAAACCAGCCGCAACCCCAATCGCAAATAAGATCGGTAAGTTACCAAAAACGATATCTCCAATATTTTTCATAATTGTTAAAATCGCTGTAAGCACCGCAGAGTTATTAATCGCATTAGCGATTGTTTGATAAATCGCTGGTGCATCTGTCATTCCAGCAATTCCTAAGAATGCCCCACCAACACCAAGTAAAATACCGGCAATTGGTAAAGCAGCGATTGGAAGCATTAATGCTTTACCTGTACGCTGTAAATACTTAAACATACTTGAATCCTCCTCTTATCGTATAAGATAACCGCAACTCATGGTTGTATTATTTTGATCGTGTTGTATTATTTTTAATACCGCAAACTTTGGCAATAGAAATATGAAATTAAGCCATATATCTTCGCAACGTTTACATTTATGATTATAATACATTCCGTCATAAATTAATACCACTTTCATTCAATAGGTAACCGGTTACTCACCCTTTTTCACTATTTTTTTCTTCATATTTTTTAAAATTAAATATGTTTTTTCGTCACATTCGCTCAATATTCTCCTTTATAAAAAATAAAATTCATGTGACATTTTACCTCTTTTTCGGTTCTAAATGATAATCACCTTCTTTTTTCACACTAAAATTATGGACGATTTTACTCAAAATATACATATTTTATTTAAAAAATCTTTTTTTATCCTTTCATCCTGCTGTATCCTGTTTAAAATGGCCCCATCCTCCGTTCAACCGAGACCCTTTTTATCCTAAAATTTAGTCGGACGATTTTTAGTAGAGCTATGGTTTAATTCATACCAACGTATATCTGGATGTGTATATCTTTTTTTTCTTTCCATCGACCTACCATATTGAATCGCCGACTTCGGACAATAGTGGAGACAGGCTAGACAATGTAAACACTCCCCCTTCCATGAAGGTTTTTGGATCACCTCAATACATTGTGTCGGACAAATTTTCTCACATACTTTACATGAGATACAATGATCATTCGCGTAGAAAGGGGTGATTCGTTTAGACATGATTCGCATCCATCTCTGTCCCGCTAGGGTTCGTATCCTAGGAAAGAATCCGGTAGCCTGTTCATAAACGTGCTCTTTTTGTGCTATTTCCTGATTCATTCTTTCTAAGGTTGGCAAAGTAGCTGCCAATGTCTCATAAACCCTCTCATATGAATCGGTATGCCCCACAATTAAATAATTATGAGGCATTTTTAGGGTGTAAAAACTTGTTAAACGCCATCCTTTTTCTTCAATGGCTTGATGCACAACCTTAAAACAATTTCCGATTTGTTTAGAGTAGGTCACAATAACTCCTAAATAATCGGGGTCTTCCCCTAAAAATGTTAACCGTGAAAGAAATCGCATCACAATTTCAGGAGGAGCCCATGCGTAAACCGGAAAAACGAAAATCACCGCCTCCCCCTTCTGCAACACGTAATCGTATTGCTCTGCCTCAATGGCTTGTATGATTGAAACGAGTCGTTCCCGTTGTACCCGCGCAATCGTTTCTGCTGCTGCCTGGGAGTTTCCTGTTCCACTAAAGTAAAAAATCATGTTCTCATCCTTTCACCGAACGGGTAAAGACCCACGTCGCTGGAGTCGACAGGTCTTCATTAAATTGATAGCCTTCCTCATTAAATTGTTTGAGTTCCTCAACTGAATGAAGCTTGCGCGTTAAAATATAGCGTGCCATTTGTCCACGCGCTCGCTTAGCATACATCCCTACTGTTCGGAACGACTCTCCCTTTTGTTCTTTAAATTCAATCGTTAATACGCCATACTGTTGCTTAATCTGTTTGAAATCAACCACCTTGCTATATTCCGTAGAAGCCAAATTAATCAACACCTGATCACCGGGCGTTGTTGCGAGTGCTGACAAAAAGTAATCCGTCAATTCCCTCCTCCAATACTCATACAAGTTTTTTCCATGTTCTCCCGAAAACTTTAACCCCATTTCTAACCGATACGGATTAATCGCATCAAAGGGGTGTAAAACACCATAAAGTCCTGATAAAATGCGCAACGACTCGTTTGAAAACTCAAGTGCCCCTTGATCGAGTGTTAATGCATCCAATCCCTTATATGCTTCGCCAGAAAAAGCATAAATACTTGGAAGTGCCTGCAACTCATCCGAATAAAATTGACGATAGCGCGCACTATTTAACGTCGCCAATTCCTCGGACATCTTCATAAGACTTCCTAATTGTTCATTAGAAAAAGAAGACAATTGTTCAACTAACTTCGCTGTCTTTTCATGAAAAAGAAGCGCCTTAAAATTCGTATGGGGCACGTTCTCCCCTGATGTAAACGTCTTAGCAGGTGATAAAATCATTAACATTCTTCACACATCCTTATCTTTTATTTTCATATCCTAACACTGATTACTTTTCGATTAACCAACCTTTTATCCTTTCCATCAACTGGGCGTCATCCTATACATCCTATTTTAGCGATCACCTTTTAGAAAAACACCGTGCTACTCTATCGCGACGGTCACCCCATATTTAAATCCTACTCATAGAAAACAATGACCGACCTCTTTCTCTTAGTATTTTGGCTATATTCCCCACATTTTACTTAAAATGAGACTAAAAAGTTCATTAATATTTTAGCATATTTGTTTACAATCCCCTCACCATAACGCATAATTATTTATAATCACTATAAAAGAAAGAAGTGAAGTTTAATGGAACCTATTACTTTAACTGAAGGAATGCAAGCCCCTGATTTTACATTACCAGGATCTGATCAATGCCAACATCGCTTAAAAGATTACTTAGGACGAAAAGTAATTCTTTATTTTTATCCACGCGATCATACGCCAGGATGTACGAATGAAGCAAAAGATTTTCGCGATGCGATTCAATCCTTTAAAGACCAAAACGCTGTCATCTTAGGCGTAAGTCGTGACAGTGTTCAAAGTCATGAAAAATTCGTCGCTAAACACGATTTACCGTTTATTCTGTTATCTGATACCGAAGAAACGGTTTGTAAGCAATATGATGTATTAAAGGAAAAAAATATGTACGGAAAAAAAGCCATCGGGATTGAACGATCAACGTTTATCATCGATGAAACAGGAATGATTACAAAAATTTTCCGTAAGGTTCGTGTCCCTAACCATGTGGAGCAGGTCCTAGAACAATGTACTTTATAAAAACTTTATGATTTTAAAAGAGGATGTCTAACTCACGTGAGTTAGACATCCTCTTTTAAAAATGAAAAAAAATGAGCTCGCTCTTATACTTCCATGCAAAACGCCCCTTCTGCCAGATTACGTTGAGTGAGCTATTCGATGAAACTTCTAATGACAAAATGAAAAGACCCAAGGTACTGGGTCTTTTCTATTCTAAACATACATCCGATCAATCACAATGACACAACGGTATTGCGGATGGGTTTCTCTAATTTTTGCGATAACCTCATCTTTAATGGACTCCTCTGTCACTGTTTTGTTTAGTAGCGAGCCATTCACGACTAAATCAAAAATCAAATTTTTATTTGGTTCTTGCCCAATAATTCGAAAATCATGCATCGACATGATCACCGGATGCGCGTCAATAATTTGCTCTAGTTCTTTTTTCATCAGCTTAATCTCTTCGGTTTCTACAGAAACAGGATCCATATGAATCACTAGATGGAGCTTCAATTCTTCTGAGATTTGTCGTTCTGCTTCATCGATGATATCATGGATCGTCATCACATCGATGTCTGCTGGAATCTCCGCATGAATAGAGGCAATGACACATCCCACCCCATAATTATGAATCATTAGGTCATGTGCCCCCGTAATATGCTCAAATGAAAGGAGTCGATCATAGATCTGTTGCACGAGCTCCGCATCGGGTGCCTCTCCTAGAAGAGGACTAATCGTTTCCTTCACCAGATTATATCCCGCATATAAAATAAATCCTGCAACAATCACACCTGCATATCCATCAATAGGAAATGATGTCAAACGCGCCATTAAAAACGATAAAAGCACCGTACTTGAGGTAAAGACGTCACCTAAAGCATCCACGGATGCAGCCTTTAACGCCCCCGATTGAATCGCTTCTCCCATGTGTTTATTAAAGAAACTTAACCAAACTTTAACAAGCACCGATACAAACAACAATAAGAAAGAGACCCACTCGAAACGAACCTCACTCGGATTTAAAATTCGACCGACTGAGGATTGAATAAATTGAACCCCCACCAACATTACCATAAATGCTACAATGAGCGCTGAAATATACTCAATTCGCCCATGCCCATGCGGATGCTCCTTATCTGCTGGTCGATTTGCTAACTTCACACCAACAATTGTGACTACAGAAGATGCGGTGTCCGATAGGTTGTTAAAAGCATCGGCCATGACGGCGATACTTCCGGCTAACCACCCGACGCCAAACTTCACCCCAAATAATAATATATTAGCAAGGATACCAATTAATCCTGAAATAAAAATGAGCCGCTCTCGCCCCTCTTCTCTTGTTTCCTCCTGTTTTTCTAACCGTTTAATTAACCACTTCGCAAACATTGCACTCGACCTCCATTTTAAATTCCTGTCCACTAATTACCCATCATTCAACGTTCCGATTCGCCACTCTCATACATGATATCATACCCCATTCCCCTAAATTTTACTAGTCCTTGATGAGAAGTTCCCCCTTAAGGGCAACTCGTTCCTTCTTTTTAACATTTTTATCGCAGTCTCAGAATAAGGTATCTATAGACAAACGAAAAAGACAAACGAAAAGTGAGTTTACACTTTATGAAACAGACCTCGTTGTCTGGTTCCTACTATAAAAGGGCTATGGTGAGTGATCGATGAACGCGTTTAAAAGGATCCATCACTCATCAGTAAAAAGCAGAATGATCTTTTACCCTTCATCTCCCTAATCTCTATTCAAGGAATGCCTTTTGCCGGTGCCAAGGGGATAGATGTTATGAAGGCAAAAAAAGATTTTTGTGCAACTTAAAGCCTGGTTGAAACAAGAAGGAGGGAAGGAAACCAAGTTTTTGGTCTCCACTAATGATGATTAATTTTAAAATAGACTACGCAGACGGGGCACACCCAAAAATTTTAGAAAAACTCCTAACGACTAACGCGGACCAAACGCCAGGTTATGGGGAGGACGACTACTGTCAACAGGCACAGGCAGCCATTCAATCATACTTAGGTTCAACGCCATGCGAGATTCACTTTCTCGTGGGAGGAACCCAAACCAATTTAACCTTCATCTCACATGCCTTAAAACCATACGAGGCCGTCTTATCCGCCCAAACGGGGCATATTATGACAAACGAAGTAGGGTCAATTGAGGCAACGGGGCATAAAATTATTCCACTCCCTGCCACGGATGGAAAGGTGACGCTACATGCGCTCCACACCTTTTTTAAACAGCCTCAAACCATTCACATGGTCAAACCTAAACTTCTTTATCTATCGAATCCAACAGAACTTGGAACCCTCTACTCGAAACAAGAATTAGAGGAACTTTCTAAGTTTTGTCGACAGCATCATCTCTATCTCTATGTGGATGGCGCACGACTAGGAAGTGGATTAGTCGCTCCATCTAATACACTAACCCTTGAAGACTATGCACGTCTTACCGATGCATTCTATATCGGTGGGACCAAAAATGGAGCCCTTTTCGGAGAAGCGCTTGTCCTCATTCATCCTGAACTTGCCCAAGATTTCCGTCTGAATATGAAACAAAAAGGAGCTTTATTGGCAAAAGGACGTTTACTAGGCCTTCAATTCCTCACCCTTTTTCAAGACGCTCTCTTCTTTGAAATTGCCCATTTGGCCAATCAACGCGCGAATGAACTTCGCCAAGGTCTTTTACACTTAGGAATTTCCTTTTGGACGTCTACACAAACCAATCAATTATTCCCAATCTTGCCTAATCATCTTCTTCCGGTGTTAAGTGAGCGATTTTCCTTTACTATTTGGGAACCCTATGATGAGCATCATTCGGTTGTTCGACTTGTAACTTCCTATGCCACCTCAAAAGATGATATCATTCAATTTCTAGAAACCTTAAATACGCTATATAAAAAGGATGCCCTGAATTAATCAGATGCATCCTTTTAACGTTGTCCAATACAACCCATTCGGTATAAAAACCAAATGACAAATAAAATAATAACTAAAAGACTTGCAAATGTACTTCCCTTATAACGATCAATCGATGACCCGCTATCCTCATCCGCTATATCGTAATCCTCAATTGAGGCATCATCTACATCCGCCATCCTTTCCCCTCCTTCTATCACCATCACTGGGCATCATCAACTCACTATATATATATGACCCACGTTTTATGATGTTCCCCCCAAAAAAATAATCACTGAATTATTCCATCAACGGCACCTTCGAGCTCCATCAATCCTGGGGCCTTAACCATTAGTGGAACTAATGATTAAGGCCCCGCTGACCGCTACAAAACGATAATAGCCATTAAATAAGCGAAGAAGGACCCCACCGCAACGATGTGCCATTTCATCCAACGTTTCCCTTGTTTGATCACATAGTAACCACTAATTCCAATGAACAACATCGTCAATGAAAAACCGCTATACCGCCAAAAACGGTCGCTTCCAATTTGCATGACCGTATCCATCACCATCGAAAGGATGGACACGGTACCTAATATCACGTGTAAATAAATCCCCAAGGAGGCCTTCTTAAAACCTACCTTTGCTACATAATAAACCCCTAGTGCTAGAAAAAAACAAACATGTGCCAGCATTCTATCTCACTCCTAATCCTTGCTTTTAATTTTTATCGTGTTGAATGGTGTCAATTTTAAAGAAAAAGTAATAAAACTTTGCAACAACCAAGGTCAGTAAGCCCACCCGCATCACAACTGAATCTACGAGGAAAAACGGAACACACAACATAGCATCCGCCATTAATAAAATCGTCCATTTTTGTCTTCGCGTCATTTGCCGATGTTTCACAAAATCTGCTAAATACTTTTGATAAAGGGACGTCGATTGAAACCAATTATCGAATCGCGTCGACCCCTTCACAAAACAAACGGAGGCTAATAGCAGAAATGGGGTGGTTGGTAAAATAGGTAACAAAATACCGAGGATTCCAAGACCAACACAAACAAACCCACCCATCACGAATAATCCCTTTACTAATTTCTTCATTCACTCTACCTCCCTATTTATCTAGTAAATGTTTAAAAAACTCCACCGGTGAATAAAACAACACGCGCGGTCCTGAAAAACGCATAACTTCTTTAATCTGTTGTCGCATTTTCTTTTTATAACAGTGAATTGGACATTTCTGACACGTCGTCTTCTCATCTTGAAATTTACAAAAATTCAAGCGTTGGTGGGCGTAGGAAAGTAATGCCTCACAATCTGAACACCTTCCCTTTGATTGGTGCTGATGCTTCTTGTGACAATACACATTGATCATCAATTCAATCACACGTTTTTCACGCTCAATTCTTCCCTTTGCCACGTTCTCCACTCCTATCGTTGATAATCACTATCATTAACTTTGTAAAAAGAGAGGACTAGGCCTCCCTAATCCACGCTTAAGAACTCATTTCTAACTTTCGATCTTTTAACTGGTACACTTGGTCACAAATCGCCGTTGTTGACTGGCGATGAGAGACAAGAATAATCGTCTTTTCCTGATGATAATCACGAATAGACTTTAAAATTGAACCCTCGTTTAACGCATCTAAATTACTCGTTGGCTCATCTAAAATAAGAAGATCCCCATTATGTAAAAAGGCGCGTGCCAATCCTAGACGCTGTCGTTCACCTGAAGATAACAAGCCGCCTAACTCACCAACCGATGTATCATATCCCTTGGGTAGGGTCATGATAAACTCATGAATGGCCGCCTGTTTCGCCGCCTGCATCACTTCTTCTAAAGTAGCCTCGGCTTTTCCAATCCTGATATTGTTCACAATTGTATCATTAAATAAGTAAGTCTCTTGACTGACAAGCGTTTGCTTTGCTTTTAATGCATTCGTCGGAATCTTTGAAATAGTTGTGCCATCAATTGTAATACGCCCCGCCTGAACATCAAAATAACGCATTAATAATTTAATAAACGTACTCTTCCCCGTCCCACTCGGACCGACAAGTGCTAATTTATCCCCCTTGGAAATTGAAATTGAGGCCTCTTTAAAAATTGCTCTGTCACTAGAGGGGTATGTAAATGTCACCCGATCAAAAGCAAGATGATCAGCCCGAATCTCCATCTCCCCAGCGACCTCATCTACTTGTGGAACCTCATCTAATAGATCAAAAAGACGTTGAGCACACGCAAACGTATGCGCCAATGTATTGGATAAATTGCTTAAAGCGACGACAGGTCCAAACGACGAGGCAATGAGAACCAACGCAACCAAAACTGCCGTTAAACTTAATTGATGCGTTGTATAAAAATAAAAACCAGTCCCCGTAAAAACTAACATGGCCGAGGAAATAATGACTCCTGTTAACCCCGTAACAAATCCTTCATGATTTTTAATCTGTCTGACACTTTGATTTAAAGTACATGAGTGATGATCCAGATTGGCTAGACGGTTTGCCCCCTGATTAAAGAAAATAATTTCTTTTAACCCTCGCAAAGAATCTAAAATATATTGATTACTATCTGCAAATACCTGACGATATAAAACGCCTGCTTCCTTTACAGAAATCGATGAAAAATAGGGAATTAAAACGCCGACGACGATAAAATAAATAGCCGAAACCCATCCATAAACAGGATGAATTTGAGATAACACAAAAGAAATCAAACTATTCGTTAAGATAGCAATAGCGATAGGAGCAATCGTATGCGCGTAAAACACTTCTAATAACTCAATATCCGAGGTAATCATTGAAATTAGATTCCCCTTGTCTTTCCCTTCCAATTTAGCCGGTGCCAGTGTCCGCAATTTTGCAAAAATTTTATCGCGCAACAGATATAAAATTTTAAACGCAATATAATGACCGGATAACTGTTCCCCATAACGTAATAAGCCGCGACTTACAGCACAAACCCCCATTAAGACGAGGGCTGTTTCAAAGGATACAACACTCGAGCCCTCGACCCATGTTCCTAATGCAATCGCCGCTAAAACTCCAATCGCAATTGCTGCTAAAAATCCTAAGACCCCTAACGTTATCGTCATAACCATGACATGAATGAGTGGCTTTAATTCTAAAATTAATCGCCTCATTATCTTCAATCCAGATTGACGCTTCATCTGCTCACCTCTCTCATACTTTCTAACTGGTGTTGTTTTTCTACCATCCTAGTATAGTGTCCTCCTCGGTGCATCAATTCATGATGGGTTCCCGATTCCACGAGTTGTCCCTCATTTAACACATAAATAACCTTTGCCTCTTTAACACTTGCCAATCGGTGTGAAATAACCAACACAGTCTTTTGCTTGGCCAGCTCATAAATCGATTCCCAAATGGCCTCCTCACTTTCAACATCAATATTTGATGTCGCCTCATCAAAAATAATGACAGGACGATCGGCCAAAATAACGCGAGCCAGTGCTAACCGCTGTTTCTGTCCCCCCGATAACGAACTTCCATTATCCGAGACCTCCGTATCCAACCCTTGCGGTAACTGCATCACAAATGATTCTAAACGGGCAGTCCGTAACGCCTGCATCATTTCATCCGTTGTCACCCCTTCACGGGCCATTAATAAATTTTCTCTGATCGTCCCTTTAAAGATATGGCTATGCGCTGAAACGAGCGAAACATATCGATAAAGTTCCTCTTTCCTCACATCAGATAATGGAAGATTATTGATTAAAATCGATCCGTTCGCTACCCGTCTTTGGGCGAGGAGAAGAGAGGCAATCGTGCTTTTTCCACTTCCACTTTCCCCGACAATCGCGGTTAATCCCCCCGATTTAAGGTCAAGAGAAATATCCTGCAACACCTGTCGCTCCCCATCATAACTAAAATTAAGATGACTCAATTGAATCACCGTTTGAGGACTTGACGGCATCATTTCTAACGCTCCTTCTTCCTCCTCCGGTGCATCTAGCAGAGCAAAAATCCGATCCGAGGCTGCCATCCCATTCATCGCAATATGAAAATAAGAGCCTAGCAGGCGAAGCGGAATGAAAAATTCCGATGACAATAAAATAATAACAATTAAATCCCCGACTTGTAACATTCCTCGTTTAAACTCATATAGGGCAACAATTGTTCCAATGGCAGAGCCCCCAAAGGCAATCAAATCCATCACGTTAATCGAGTTTAATTGCATACTTAATACTTTCATCGTAATTTGTCGGAATCCCTCTGCCTCCTCATTCATTTCCTGGTGTTTTCGTTCGTCCTGATTATATACCTTAAGCGTTGTTAACCCTTGTAAATTCTCTAAAAAGGTTTCCCCTAAGTTTGCATAATTATTCCAGTAAGCCTTTAAAATTCTTTTTGCCACCTTCATGATAGCGACAATCGATAAAGGAATCAATGGTACCCCCAACATAAAGACAAGAGCCGCCTTAAACGAAATAAATGATAAACAGACGAACAAGGTTATTGGCGCCAATAACGAATAGAAGAATTGTGGAATATACTTGCCAAAATAAATCTCTAATTGTTCAACGCCTTCAATGGATAACTGAACAATTCCGGATGTTTTCTCTACTTGCTGATACGCCATGCCCAATCGCAGTAATTTCTGATAAATCAGACGTCGAAGTGTTGTTCGTGCATTTGCCGATGCTTGGTAAGAGTAACATCCATATAAATAATGACTCACCCACTTCACAACTAAGGCAATCATCACAACTATCATCCCTGTAGCTAAAGAAATTGGGCCAATCAATGGATACGACGACAACGCCTCCCCTATCGATCCCCCTGTCATATTTAACGCCTCGCCCTCTACCATTCGGTTAATCAACTGCCCAATCAACCAAACAATGACGATATTACAAACAATTCCCACCCAACTGCATAAAATAGTGAGCCCCATATACTTCTTCGACTCATCACACATCGCAATGAGTCTCTTGTTCATCATCATCTTTTAACTCCTCCTTTTTGATAACGATTATCATTGATAACTAATAGGATTATACCATGGTTTTCCCATTAAAAATTCAACTATATTTAGTTTTTACTACAAAAAAACACCAGTTCAACTGATGTTTTTAACTGTAGCAAGCCACGATTTTATCCAAATTTCCTGCTATAATCCTCATCAATTACTCCGATGTAGGAATTTTCTCCTTGTTAGGATCGTTAGCATGAAGTATACGCGATTAACTTTTAAACCAGCTCATTACGACTATTTTTCAAAAAAAGCTCCCTGGATCTCGTTGATCATACGAACCGAGTATAAGAATATCCCCATTTGACCGTCTTTATGATATTTCAATAACAGGAAGCTTCATCCCCTCTCCCCAGATCGATGACAGCTTATCCTGAGGGTCTTTATCAATAACTCTTTGGTATCCCTTCAATCTTAATAATTTCCTGACTCCCATAACGTTGCCTATAGAAAACGAGCTCCCTAATTGAGGCCTCCCTGCTTGAAATGAATAACCTCCATCCTCCAAGGATCCTTCACCATATATACAAGCTAAGAGTTGCCCCCATTTATCCTTTAACGGAAATTGCAACTCGACCTCTGCACCCATGGCTAGATCCTCAATCCTGACTTGATTAACGCTCAACATTAGACTTTCAACGAATAACTTTTGATAGCCAACCTCTAACCCTGATACCTCCTCCATCGTTTGCATCTCTATCACCTTTTTTCTTTAACTGCTTATACCAAAAAAATGTAGCAATTTGGCATCACCATAGTGATAATCTAAAATTCTCCCTAAATGATGAAGCGTTTTAGACACTTGGTAAACTGTTTCTTGTGTTAAATCGTCTGCTAAATCTCGATCTTGCATTCATAAAATCAAATCCCCATAAACTATCTTTTAATTTTCGATATATACGACCTCTAAGTGCTTCACTCACATCATCTACCTCTCCTTAACGATGGTTCCATCGTCTGTTCTAATTTTGATTAGATACCCCTTTTTTATTTTTATCCCTCCACTTTCGCTTACATTAAGTAAGTGTCTATTAATTAGGTTCTATTACAACATAAAAGCCTCTCCATAAAGAGAGGCTTTAGATCTATTCTAAATCTTCACCATTTGAGTGAATCACCTTTTTATACCAGTTATATGATTTCTTTTTCGAACGTCTTAAGGTTCCATTACCTTCATTATCTTTATCAACATAGATAAAACCATATCGCTTTTTCATTTCACCTGTTCCGGCACTAACAAGGTCAATGCACCCCCAAGTTGTATATCCAAGTAAATCAACCCCGTCTAATTCAACCGCCTCTTTCATCGCTCTAATATGTTCACGGAGATAGTCAATACGGTAATCATCTTCTACATAACCATGTTCATCTGGAATATCCACGGCACCTAACCCATTTTCAACAATGAACAATGGTTTTTGATAGCGGTCATATAATGAATTTAATGTAATCCTTAAACCTAGTGGATCAATTTGCCATCCCCATTCACTTGCTTCTAAGTAAGGATTTTTTAAAGTATCAAAAACATTTCCCTCTGTCATTTTATTGACGTCTGGATTTGCACTAACTAAACGAGAAGAATAGTAAGAAAAGGAAATAAAATCAACTGTATACGTTTGGAGTAATTCTTTATCCCCTTTAACAAATGGAATTTTAACACCTTCACGCTCTAATTGTTTTAAAGCATACGCCGGATATTCCCCACGTGATTGAACATCAATAAAGAAATAATTTTCGCGATCTTTTTCAATTGACCTCCAAACATCTTCTGGATGACAAGTATTAGCATAGGTATTTCCAGCAGCTAACATACATCCAATTTTAAATTCTGGATTTATTTCATGGGCAATCTTCGTTGCTAAAGCACTGGCCACTAACTCATGATGAGCCGCCGTATATTTAACCTGCTGCTTATTTTCACCTTCCTCAAAATACAATCCCGCTCCCATGAATGGGAAGTGCAAAATCATATTAATTTCATTAAATGTTAGCCAATACTTTACTTTATCTCTATACCGTTTAAAAATGGTCTCACAATATCTCACATAATGGTCAATCATTTGACGGCTTCTCCACCCACCAATCGTTTCAATTAAATGCATTGGCACATCAAAATGACAAATGGTTACTAACGGTTCAATACCATACTTTAAACATTCATCAAATACATTGTCGTAAAACTTTAACCCTTCTTCGTTTGGCTCTAATTCATCTCCTTTTGGAAAAATTCGTGACCATGCAATTGATAAACGATAACATTTGAACCCCATTCCAGCCAACAGTGCAATATCCTCTTTATAATGATGATACATATCAATTGCCTCATGACTTGGATAGTAATGCTCTTCATTGCAACTAAACATCTTCATCATTCCTGATCCCACTGAAAAACGATCACTTCCAGCTGGAACAACATCAACATTAGCTAATCCACGTCCTCCTTCTAAATATGCTCCTTCACATTGGTTTGCAGCAGTTGCTCCTCCCCATAAAAAGTTCTCTCTAAACGCCATTTGAATTCCTCCTGTGATTTTTTAAAATTTTATTATCTTTCAATCGTACGTATTGATAAACCCCCATTGGGAGAAATAAGGAACCCGTAAACATTTAGTTACGGATTCTCATAAGATACCTCCCTAAATTAATTCATTATTTAATCCATCCTAATCGTCTATATCTTTCTTGACTTTCATTTAATTTGCGGCTTTTTCAGCTTCATAGTTCATTCTGTCTATTTTCTTAATAAATGGAAGATAAACGAAGAACGATAGAGTTAAAATAGCGGTTTGTAATAAGGCCATTTTCCATCCTCCAACCAAGAATCCTGAAATAATTGGTGGCGTTGTCCAAGGTACCATAACTCCTGAAAATAATGGAACTAGCCCGATCGACATACAGAAATATAAAATAATTCCTGAAATAACTGGCATCAGTATAAACGGAAGAAGAAGGAATGGATTTAAAACAATTGGTAACCCAAATAAAATAGGTTCATTGATATTAAATAATCCCGGTACACCTCCTAGCTTTCCTAACTCCTTACACTGAACTGATTTAGCGAAGAAAATCATATAAACCACTAAACCAATGGTTAATCCGGCACCCGTAACTGTCATAAATTGATCAATAAACTGTTGGGTCACAATACGACCTCCATTTTCAATGGTTAACTCTAAGCCCGCATCAAGAATAGCCTGATTCGCTAATGAATTCGACTGAAGTAAAGAACCCATAATTCCTCCGACAATGGTTGATCCATGGACCCCAAACCACCATAAGAATGGAATAATTAACCCAACAGCAATAACTCCACCTAATGAATCAGTTAATCCTTGTAACGGTGTTTGAATAAATGAATAAATCGCTTCTATAAATGTTGTATCCAAAACAAATTTAAAGAATGAATAAATAAGCGTTGCCCCTGTAATAATAACAAAACCAGGAATTAATGCTGTAAATGAATTGGCTACTCCCTCTGGAACTCCGGCAGGCATTTTAATTCGAATATCATGTTTCATAAACCAAGCGTAAGTCCAACCAACAAGTAGTCCGATTACAATAGCCGCAATCATCCCTTGTCCTGCCGTCCACGTTTTATCAATTACATTGTTTACGACTGTTCCGTTCTCAGCGACTACATAAGGATTAGTAGTTAAAACAAATGAAACAGCCGCCAAAACACCAGCATTTAATCCTTGATACCCCTCATTTTTAACATACTCATAGGCAATTCCAACAACACCTATAAGCGCAACAATATTGAACGTAGCTCCATATGCCTGGTTTAATGGATCAATCCATCCCATTGAATCTAGCCAATCAACAACTGCTTGAATCGGAAAATTGGCAAGTAACAAAAAGATAGATCCAACGATTGTTAACGGCATACTATACAACAGCCCATCCTTTAATGCGACCACACCTTTTAATGTCACAAATCTCATAACTAATGGAATTACTTTATTTGTAAAAAACTCTTGCATTTAAATCCCCCCCTATTTTATTTTAAATTCAATGCAAACTCTAATACTTTCTCTCCATTCATCGTTCCATAATCGATCATTGGAATAACCGCAACCGGAATATTTTTTGGTTTGCAAATTTGTTGTGCTGTTTTTAAACGATACCCTACCTGTGGTCCTAATAACGCAATATCACAATCGTCTGTTTGCTGATCCATCTGTGCCTCAGGATAAGCAGCAATCTCTACCGCAATCCCTTTCTTTTCAGCTGACTCTAACATTTTTTTCACCAAAATACTTGTTGACATTCCACCCGCACAAAATAATTTAATTTTTAACATTTTCAATTCCCCCTTAGCGATTAAATTTATCTTGATAGATATCAATAAACTCCTCTGCGATAATTTTTAATGTTTCTGTTGTCATCAATTGATCTTCGGCATGCATTAACAATAAACTAAATGCTGTCTGTTCTCCTTCTGCTTCCTTTTGAATGAGTGAGGCATGTGCTCGATGCCCCTCCACAAATATTTTTACTCCATCTTCAATTAATTGCCTTGCTCCATCTATATTTCCCTTTTTTGCCTCCTGAATGGCCTCTACGTATAAACTACGTGCAGTGCCAACGGATGAAATAATTTGAAAACTAATTAACTCATTTCCCTTCACTATTTTCCCCCCTATTAAAGTACGGTTCCATTACTTTTGATAACTTGCTGATACCAATTAAATGATAACTTTTTATATCGAGCTAATGTTCCATTTCCTTCATTATCACGATCAACGTAAATAAAACCATAACGTTTTTTCATTTCACCTGTTCCAAATGAGATTAAATCAATACATCCCCAAGGCATATATCCAATAACATCAACTCCGTCTAATTCGATAGCCTTTTGTAACTCCCTTATATGAGTTTTTAAATATTCAATTCGATAATCATCTCTTATTTCACCAGACTCTAATTGTTGATCCACTGCACCAAACCCATTTTCAACAATAAATAAAGGAAGCTGGTATCGATCATAAAGAAGATTTAATGTATATCTTAGTCCTACTGGATCTATTTGCCATCCCCAATCTGATTCTTGTATATATGGGTTTTTAATAAAATTTTTAAATGCTACATCTCCCTTATTCTCTAAATGAGCCTTTATGGCTCCGGACATATAATAACTTAGCCCAATAAAGTCGACCGTTCCCTCTTTTAAAATTTGTTCATCTCCTGGTTCCATTACAATATTTAGACCTTTACGTTTCCACCATTTCTTTGCATAGTTTCCATAAGCACCTCGGCAATGAACATCAGCATAATACCAACGTTTTCGCATCTCTTCTTCACAAAGCATGACATCATCTGGATTACATGAATACGGATAAAGGGGAACCATCGCCATCATACACCCGATTTTAAAATTTGGATTTATTTGATGTCCTATTTTTACCACCCTAGCACTTGCCACTAATTCGTGGTGTACTGCCTGATAAACGACCTCCTCACGATTGTCCCCCTCATGAAACAAAATTCCTGAGTTACAAAAAGGAAATATATCCTCTTCAAAATCGGCCTGGTTATTAATCTCATTAAACGTCATCCAGTATTTTACCTTGTCCTTATACCGTCTCATAACTGTTTCAGCATATCTTACAAAGAAATCAATACACTTTCTATTCCTAAAACCTCCATACTCTTTTACTAAATAATAAGGCATCTCAAAATGAGAAAGTGTAATAATCGGTTCAATTTGATACTTCAATAATTCATCAAATAAATCATCATAAAACTTTAATCCCGCTTCATTTGGCTCTAACTCATCTCCATTTGGAAAAATTCTTGACCAGGCAATCGATGTTCTAAAACACTTAAAACCCATTTCGGCAAATAAGGCAATATCCTCTTTATATCGCGAATAAAAATCAATCCCCGTATGATTAGGATAATACTTTCCCTCCAACACTCCATCAGTAATTTCTCGACGAATGTCGTGCGAACCTGCTGTCATAACATCTGCAATACTAATCCCTTTTCCCTCTTTATTCCACGCACCCTCAAGTTGATGAGCAGCTACAGCCCCTCCCCATAAAAAATCTTTTCCAAATGAACTAGACATAAACTTTCCCTCCCAAGTATCATTAATTTCTTCCTACACCGCTATAATAACAAGCGCTTACATTTTTGGCAACACTTTACAAATCCAAAATAACAATTAGCATTTTTAGGAATTTGTTACATAAAAAAAACAAAGACTTCATCTTTTGGGCATAAAAAAACCCTACCTATTCGATTTAACATCCTCATGTAGGGTCATTATTAAACTATTTTTTATATAGCCTTATTGAAAGAAAGTGATTGAACTTTTTTACCTAACTTTTCTAAAATATGTAGGACCGGTACTTGCGTTGTTAGATCTAACTCTACAGACGTTCGCTCTAACGGAAAGTTATAACTAATTGTCAGATCAGAAATTTTAGAAATCGTATTTTTTTCACTGCTAGTAATAGCTACGGTTGCACAGTTAAAACCCGTAAATCGTTTTAACTGGTTAATTGTCTCATTACTTTCTCCGGAAACAGAGAGCGCAATAATAACAGATGCATCATAATAGCCCGGAGGTACTGGATAAAATGGATCATCAATATACTGGGCTAACTTTCCGACTCCTGAAAAATATCGCGCACCATATTTAGCTAATATCCCTGAATTTCCAATACCAATAAAAATAATTTTTTGTGCGTAGTAAATTAACCCCGCTACCTCATCTAATTTTTGATTAAACTCTTCTAATTCCACTCGATTTATAAAATCTAATAAGATAGCAGTGTCGGCAGACTGGATTCGTTTGTCTTCCTGATTCAAATACATTCTGTATTTTAATTTAAACTCAGAATATCCATTGCATCCAATTTTCTTACAAAAACGTAAAATGGTGGTCGTCGATACATGGGTAGCATCTGCTAGTTCCCTTATCTTCATCTCTACGACCTGATCTTGATGTCTCATAATATAGTTATAAACCTCTAACTCTAGCGCATTAAATGATTTAATTTCCTGACAAGTAAACATTCCGTCCCCCTCCA
The DNA here is from genome assembly GCF_059728495.1 of Turicibacter sp. St.80E1. Lineage (NCBI taxonomy): Bacteria > Bacillati > Bacillota > Erysipelotrichia > Erysipelotrichales > Turicibacteraceae > Turicibacter > Turicibacter sp. St.80E1. The sequence continues at coordinate 1,454,411 of NZ_AP039386.1, forward strand.
TAACAATAAATCAGAGTCCCATCTGGTTTATTAGCCTTTTTAAAATCCTCTATCAAATTCCTTTTCATTATATAAGTAAACCGCTTTCTTTTCAATTGTTATTTTAGTAAAAAACAAAATTATATAACAAATTTATCCAGACTCTTCTTTGTTCGTCATCTTTTATGACCTTTGCCCCAAAAGAAATTCCCCTAGCAACATAATTCATCCTCTATTTATCCAACCCATATAATCCTCATCAGTTACTCCGATGTAGGAGTCTTCTCCTTGCGATGTAAATAACGAATCATCAATAGACCGGAACAAAAAAGACTCACCCCAAATCCGATGATAAAGCCAAGATAATGAATCATAGTTAGACATTCACTCACTTTCTATCTTTTGATAAATAATCATTTATAACCTTTCATTTAGTATGATCCTTTAACTTAACACCTATTCTTCCTATAAAACAAAACAATTGTATAAATGTATCAGCCTCCTCAATTTCTTGTACCACTCTCTTCTCCCATTTTTATCTTTCTAATCAACAGCACAGCCTTATAAAAAACAACAGCCTCTATTTATATCGTTTGTCTCAACTTTCCTATTTATTTAATCTGCCCACGTAGTTTTTCATCCATAATATGGTATAATAATTAATAATGCATAAAAAGGGGGTATAAACCTATGTTAAACGAAGCCTTAATTAACGATGTTTTGGATGAGGCGATGTCCTATGGGGCAGATTTCGCTGAACTTTACGTCGAACAAACACAAACCCAATCAATGGATTTAGTAGGCGGCAAAGTAGATAAAGCAAATCGAGGCCAAGATTTTGGAATTGGAATTCGACTTTTTCAAGGAACAAATTCAGTTTACGGATATACAAATGATGCCTCACGCGATAATCTATTAAAAACAACGCGTGAAATTGCCTCTGCTCTAATCGGCCCTGTGTTAAAAAAACCATTAAATTTAGTACGTCAAAACATCATGAATCAGCACCTTGTCCAAACTGATTTAAACGATGTTCCCGCCTCGCGTCGAGTCGAAAAATTACGTCAAATTAGCCAAGTGATTAAAGACTATCATCCATCTATTAGTCAAAGCGCTGCTGGTCTTTCTGAAAGAAAACAACACGTACTGATCGCCAATACTGAAGGAACCCTTGTTGAAGACACGCGCGTCTATACACGATTATCCATCCGCGCTGTCGCCTCTAATGGCTCAGAAATGCAAACAGGGGCATACGGCCCTGGTGCCTTACAGGGGTTTGAGTTTGTCGAGAATTTGGATACTGATTTCTTTGCAAACGACGCAGCCCGCCAAGCTGTCACAATGTTAAATGCTGGTCTTTGTCCAAGTGGAAAAATGCCAGTTGTCATGGATAATGGATTTGGTGGTGTCATTTTCCATGAGGCGTGTGGACACGGTTTAGAAGCTAGTTCCGTTGCTAAAGGGCTCTCTGTTTTTTCAAATAAGCTCGGTGAGCAAATTGCAAGTCCCGTTGTCACAGCAATCGATGACGGTACGATTAAAAATGCATGGGGATCGTTAAATGTCGATGACGAGGGAACCCCCACACAACGAAAAGTATTAATTGAAAACGGGATCTTAAAAAGTTATATGATTGATAAACTAAATGGTCGCCGAATGAATATGGCATCAACAGGTTCTGGACGACGCCAAAACTATCGATTTGCACCGACTTCTCGTATGACAAATACCTTTATTGCCAATGGTAATCATACCTTGGATGAAATGATTAAAAATACGGAGTACGGTCTCTATGCAAAAAGTATGGGTGGCGGTTCTGTGAACCCTGGAACAGGTGACTTTAATTTCGCCGTGAATGAAGGATACATTATCCGTAATGGAAAAATTGCAGAACCTATCCGTGGTGCGATGTTAATCGGAAATGGACCTGAAATTTTACATCAAATCGATATGGTAGGAAATAATTTATCCCGTGCCCAGGGAATGTGTGGGGCAGCCAGTGGTTCTATTCCAACCGATGTCGGGCAGCCTGCTATTCGTGTGAAAGAAATTACCGTTGGTGGTGCAAAGGGGGAATAATAAATGATAAATATCGATTTACTATTTAAAGCAGGATACGAGGCTGGATTAACAGACATGGAAGTCTATCTTGTAAAAAACGATAATTTTTCTTGCAAAGTATTCGAACAAAATGTTGATGCCTACTCTGTCTCAAAAACTCAAGGGTTATCATTTCGAGGAATTTATCAAGGTCAAATGGGATACACCTATACTGAGAAATGTGATGATTCTTCCATCCCATTCATCATCTCAAGTGTCATTGACAATGCTTCAGTGATGGAAAAGGAAGAAAACGAGCAACTTTATGCGGGGGATAAGGATTATGTAAAGCTAGAACTTTACCATCATTCCTTTAATGAGGTAACCGCATTAGAAAAGATTGAGTTCTTAAAGGCCATAGAAAAAGCATGTTTTGCTTTGGACCCACGCGTTAAATCGGTTGACTATTGCTCTTTCTCAAATGGTGCAAGTGAAGTGATTCTAAAAAATACAAAAGGGCTTGATGTGAGTGAGCGACAAAATTTTGCTTACGCTTATGTTAGCGTCCTTGTAAGTGAAAATGGCGAAAACAAAAATGATGGTGATTTTATTATTAGTACAGACTTTAGCGATTACGAAGCAGAGTCTTTCGCAAAAAAAATCGTCCATTCTGCCCTTTCGCAGCTGGGTGCTAAAAAGGTCAAATCTGGAACCTATCCGATTGTCTTAAAAAACTTAGTAGCCGGTGATATTTTAGAGGCCATGAGTGGTATCTTCTCAGCGGATGCAGTCATTAAAGACCTCTCACGATTAAAAGGACAGATTGGAAAGCAAATTGCAAGCTCCATCGTTACCCTCATTGACGACCCGCATCTTCCAAATGGTTTAGGAAGTTCTTCCTTTGATGGAGAAGGTGTAGCAACCTATAAAAAGGAAGTCATCACCGATGGTGTCTTAATGACCTATCTCCACTCATTAACAACAGCGAAGATTTTTAAGACGACCTCTACTGCCAACGCTTCACGAGCAAGCTTTAAAAGTTCCGTTAACATTTCACCAACCAATATGTACATCAAGCCTCAGGCCTCTCCATTAGAAGACCTTCTAAAAGCGGCGTTCAATGGAATTTACATCACGGATGTGCAAGGACTTCATTGCGGATTAAATGCCATTTCCGGCGATTTTTCTTTATCAGCAAATGGCTTTTTAATCGAAAATGGACAATTAACGGATCCTGTTCATGAAATGACCATTGCCGGAAATTTCTTTGACTTATTAAAAAACATCAAACAAATTGGAAATGATCTCGAATTTGGACCTTCAACGGTTGGTTCTCCAACCCTGTTTATTCAGTCATTAGCAGTTGCAGGCGAATAAACCAACTTTATAAATGCAGATAACCCCTTTAGTATTGTCGTTTTTTGTTGATAATATTGGAGGGGTTATCGCCTTTTTTCTCCTTTTTTATTAAAAGAGATGGGTTACACTATTTCTATAACCGGTAACACATTTCAAGTAGAGGAGTAGATTCTATGTTAATACCACGTCCAATTTTTGAAAATTATCAGTTTGTACAACAAATTGAGTTTAAACATAAAGATACACATCGCCCAGATTTAGGCTTAGATTATGTTGGCTTTATTCAATCATCTCACGTTGTTGCACGCACAATGATTGAATACGACATTACTTTTGCCCATGGACAAGAATGCAATGTTCTTGAATATACATTACGTCCATTGGCTGAACACGAAATCTTAGCTTGCCTAGAAGTCATGGTACAGTCGGGAACCCAATATGAACAATTTATCCGTGCAATTAATAATGAACCTAAATTGGCCATGTACCACCAAGAATTACCTGAAGAATCTAACGAATCTACGTCAGAGTCTGCGTTACACTTAACCTTTGCATAAAAAAAGTTCACTTCATTTGAAGTGAACTTTTTTTATAGCATTATCCTTTATAAGACATGGAAATATGATCAATTCCAGCATCCTGAAAAACTTCCCCATAAACGTTAAATCCTAATTTTTCATAAAAAGGAACAGCTGTTAATTGAGCATCTAAACAAATCTCCTTTGCCATTGTCTCCTTCTTAATATAGTTCATAACATCTTGCATCAATTTCTTTCCAACACCCCGACTACGGGCTTCCTGTCTAATCGCCACACGACCAATTTTATAAATCCCCTTTTCTTTGGGAATAATTCGCGCTGTGCCTAATGCCCGATTTCCTTCATAAATCACAAATAGAGGAACAAAGCGATCGTAATCATCAATTTCTTCCCAAACTGGAACATCCTGTTCGCCAATAAATACTAGGGTACGGATGGCTAACGCATCAATAAAATGTGCTTGTTTTTCAGCTAAAATAGTTTTCATTCTTCAACGAGCAAAACCAAGGTTTTGTTTTGCTATTCCCTCCATTCTCTTGATAAGCAATCTCTTCTTGCGTGACTCTTTAAATACCTCGCCTTTTTATCCTAATAGGTAGCGCGATGAATGGATTTAAAGTGGAGCACTCATAAAAAGCCGATGTAAAACTTCGACTTTAATGAGTGAGGCAATCTATTTCATTTTACCATATTCTTTATATAGCTGATTGAAATTTTCTAATGCTTCTTGTTCTTTCATCGAATGGGTATTTGCCTCATCAATAGCTAAATTAATAGCTGTTATGCGCTCATCAAGTGTAGCAATGGATACTTGATCATTAATAACCTCATAAAAATTTTGTTGTGCCTCATTTAATGAAATTAATGACTGCGTATATTGCTCCAACTCCTGTTCGTAAATTTGATAGGTTGAAACTAATTGATTTAATGGTTCACTGTCCACTGCTCCTAGTTCCTTTTCATCTAAACTTGCTTCATCAACACATGTTTGATAATCCTGAAGTTGTGATTCAATCTCTTTAACTAATTGACTTCCCTCGTCGACTAAAGGTTTTATCTGCTCAAAGTCTTCAAATCCTTGATCCATCAGTTGATTATAAAGAACCGTTTCCTGACTGAATAACTCAGTTAACGTCTCATACTGCCGATTGCACTCATTTTGCAATTTAATATGCTCATTTAGCACTTGAAAAACTTTAGACTCTGTCTTTCCTTGACACCCCATTAACATCAACGTGATACAAAGACTCACTAATATAAATAACTTTTTCATGAATAACACCGCCACTTCAAGCACCGACAACCCTATACCTAAATTCAAATTTTTTCGTTGAGCTAATCTTATTTATACCGTTGCAACGGTTAGCCCCTGTTTAGCTATACGCTGTCTCGTAGCAGTTCCTCCTCTCTACGGTAAGATTTTAAGGTAAGTATTCGATTAAAACGTCTGATCAACCATTAAACCTTTTAATAAAATATCTTTAATCACCATCAATAACTTCATATTTATTTTATCCAACTTTCCTGCTATATCCTTTTTAACAGACAAGTAAACGGAATAACAATCCTTTCACTTTGAACACGTTAAGTGTCACTATGAGCCCACCCTCTCACCCATAATTACTCACACCACTCTTTTAAACCGTTATAATCGCCCTCCAATCATCGCTATGTTGCGAGGCACTCCTACTAAACATAGTACGTCATTTTAAACGGTAAGAACTTTACCGCAGGTGAGCACCTAGACGTTCCCCATGACAAAAGTTTAACGGCAGTATCATTGTATCTGCACTTATATATACTTTCCCCACTTTTATTCATTTCATACCTAACAAAATGGAATAACTTCAAAACATTTCCTATCGCTCTATCACCCATGATTCTTTCTATTAAATCACTGTGTGGATTCTTTTCAAATGATCTCCCCTAACGATTCAATAATCCCCATTAAACTTGAAATCTACTTAGCCATTTATTTGACCTAAAGGAACAGAATCTAGATTTTAACATAAGTATATATTATGATATCCTTTTAAAGAGGAGGGTCATCATTATGAGACAGGCCTTTTCACCGCCTCCGCCACCACCTCCACCATCCCCTTTTTTCACAAGTGAAAGCATTGATGCAGAACTTGGACAAACCGATGAAGAAACACTTGAGGCAGAGGATAAAGTTCCACCTGAATGTCCCAGATTTCTTCCATTTCTACTTTCACTGGACCCTTACGCATTAGTTACACTCGGATTTATTATTGCCATTTTAATTGCAATGGAAGCAAATAACCCTGAGGAGCAAGAGGCAATAGGTAACTTTTTAGAAGTTATTGCAACCAATATTGAGTATATCGCAGAGCAAGGGGCCTATTTACAAGAACTTGAGGATAGACGCCTTGAAAAAATTGAAGCCATTGAAAAAGAAGACTTAAAAAATGAAGTCAAGGAACTTAAGGAGGCATTAGCCAAACTGCAAGATCAAGTTTTATCGTGCTGCCATCCAGCTGATCAAACATAAAAGGGCTCAAAGAATTAATTCTTTAAGCCCTTTTATGTTTGATTTGAATATAATAAGATAGCAAAATCAACCCCATAGCGAGCGTCCCACCTGCAGTATCAATGCAGACATCTTTAAATGAACCTACTCGTCCGGGAACAAACAATTGGTGCCACTCATCAGTACAGGCATATAAAAAAACGCCAAATAATGTATAAAGCAACACTCTCCTTAAAACTGCATAATCTATAAAGACACTAAACATTAAAAGATATAAAATAAAATATTCTGTAAAATGAGCCGCTTTTCGAATTAAAAAGTGCAACTCCACTCCTAAAATTTGATCCGGTAAAAAAGGAAAAATAGAAAATAACTTTTCAACTAGCCCACTACTCTCACTTGATTGCTGCCCCGTCTGATGGGAAAATAAAAAGATAACAATCATCCATCCTAATAATAGACACCACTTTACCTTACGCTTCATCTTGACCCCCAAACATAATCCCCCTAATTAAATTAGGGGGATTTCTTCATTTAATTAACTAATTATAGTTTAAAATCGTTTCGCGGATATCATCCCAACGGAAAGCATCTCGAATACCATCTTCAATCGTATATTTCGCTTCCCAATCGATTAATTTTTTCGCACGTTCGCAGCTTGCATAAGCTCCTGCAACATCTCCTGAACGAGGATCTGTTTCTTTCTTGTTCACTTCACGCCCTAAAACGGTTTCGAAGATTGAAACTAGCTCTTTAACTGTTACCCCATTACCTGTTCCTAAATTAATCACTAAATAAGAATCATTCGGGTTCTCTGCATGGGCAAACGCTTGATCAAAGTTTTCTAATGCTTTAACGTGTGCCATGGCTAAATCCCAAACGTGGATATAATCGCGAATTCCTGAACCATCACGCGTTGGCCAATTCACACCTGTAATATTAAACACTGTTTCATCGCTTGAAGCAGCCTCTAATAATTTTGCTAGTACGTGCGATGGAAACTGAACATGAGATCCTGAGCGTAATTTTGGATCAGCACCAATTGGATTAAAATAGCGAAGAGCAATTCCATGCATTCCATACGCATGACAGAAATCTTGTAACACCATTTCCATCATATATTTTGTTCGTGCGTATGGACAAGATGGTTTTAACGGAGACTCCTCTGTCACTTTAAACCCTGGAACGACATCATAAACAGAAGCCGAAGAAGAGAAGACAATATTATCGCAACCAAATTCATGTAAATTTTTAAATAATTCTAATGATTTGGCTACATTTTCTTTGTAATATTCATAAGGGTTCGCCACTGAATCGGGAACAACAATTAATGCAGCAAAATGAATGCAATGCTTAATTTCTGGGTGATCAGAAAAGATTTTTTCTAACACTTGACGATCCGCAATATCCCCTTGATAAAAAATTTTCCCTTCCGTAAATTCTTTACGTCCTGTTACGAGTGAATCTAAAATAATTGGGGTATGTCCATGATCTTCAAGAGCAGAAACAACTGTACGTCCAATATATCCCGCTCCTCCAGTTACTAATACTTTCATAAATTTCATCCTTTCTTATCGAAACATTTTAATGAGACCCATCGACCCTGTCATGAAGACATTGAATTTTTTTACTCAAAAATTAATTCATTTAAATGAGCGATTGACCTCTAAATTTTATCACAATTATTGGAATAAAAAAACTCTATTTGATTTTTTTTGACATAATCCCTTTGTTTTTATACAAATTTCTCAATTTATTTTTAGGATAGACCACGCTATTTTTATTCAACTCTTTCTTTTTAACTCAATCCTATCTTATTTTTCATTCAGTTCCGTGCCAATTGACAAAGGGGTCACAACCAGTAAAAAGCATGCCTCCCTTTCGGTCATAATTTGAATTTTCTCTCCATAAACCTCTAAACCATCATATCTAGACAAACATTCACCATTTATTGTTGAACTTCCCTCTAATTGAACTAAATAGGCTTGCTGATTCTTGGCCACCAAAAACTCCGTTTTTTTATTCCCTTCTTGTTTCAATACCCAAATTTGAACATTTTGTTGAAGTTGAATGGGATTATTTTTAGCATCAGATGCCATGAGGTACCATTGGTTCAAATGACAGTTCTCATTAAAGGTCGCATATTGAACGTGAGGGTGTAAATTTTTGTGTTGAGGTTTCATCCAAACCTGTATCATTCGCATAGGGACATCCCCCCAATTAAACTCGCTATGTTCAATCCCACTTCCCGCGGTTAAATAAGTAAAATCTCCCCGACGCATACATCCCCCACCTTGCCCCTTCACGGTATATGTTAGCTCACCTTCTAAAATAAAAGTTAAAATTTCAACTTCCTTATGAGGATGAAAGTGATAACCATATCCAGGATGCAAACTATCATCATTGATGGTCCGAATCAGATTAAATCGCTTCGCGGACTCCGGATGATTTTTTTTATAAAGATGAAAGAGGCTTTGAAGGGAGGGATGATAGGCAGTTCCTAACGTTTTTTTCTCTACTTTTTTATCATGTCATCAACCTCCTTCTAGTTAAATTTAAACACTTCCCTATCAATTAAACTGATTAGACATTCATTAAATTTAGTATTTCCCTTTTCCTAGCTCATATTCTTCATGGCACAAATAGAAAAATTTTACACTCATTAAAATATAAAAATGATTGAATTCCTATTTGAAAAGAGCTCATGCGAATCGTATAAAGACCCTCCCAATTATAAAAACACCACATCTATATTTTAATAGAAAAGGAACCTTCATCCAAGGTTCCTTTTCTATTTATTTAATGAATTAAATACTCTTTATATCGAATGAGAAGTGTTCGTAACTTCCGCATGGCTTTCGCTTCAATTTGTCGGATGCGCTCCCTCGTCACGCCTTCAATCGCACCAATTTCTTCCAACGTCTTTCGTTCGGCTCCATTTAAACCAAAACGATGAGTAATAACAAACTGTTCACGAGGGTTTAAATTTAAAATCATTTTATCCATATAATTCTTTAAATCCTCATCCATTGCTTTTTTTTCTGGATTATCGTACAAGCGTGAGGTTCCTTCTGACACCAACTCGTTGTCGTTTGAGATTAAATCTTGTAATTCGGTGTCCTCATCCTCTTTTGATACAAACCCATTTAAAGAGGTGGGCTTTAACATGTAGGTTTGCACACGCTTTACCGCCTCGTACTTCTCCTTTGGAATATTTAACTCCCCACACAAATCGGTCACATCAATAGGTTCGTCACCTTGATCCGCTTTTTGTTCATAACGCATCACCTGATTAATCGACTCAAACATATGCACAGGAATCCGAATCGTAAATCCCTCATCTGCAATTGCTCGCGTGACTGCTTGCTTAATCCAGTACGTTGCATAGGTTGAAAAATTATTATCGTAATTAAAATCAAATTTTTCAATCGCCTTCATCAATCCTTCGAGTCCAACTGAAAATAAATCATCGTAATCTAACTTATGGTGATAAAATTTAGTATACCGTCCGATAATCTTGTGAACTAAATTAGTATTATTAAAAATTAACCATTCAAGCGCCGACTGATCATGTTCTAAACGATATTTTTTTAAATACTCCAAATTATATTGATAATCATTTGAATGCTTTCTCATTAAAAGATTATGTGCGCTCTCTGGCACGCGGCTCATCGCCTCTTTTTTTTGATTTCGATTCTTCCTCGTCTTTGTATTCAAACTTTCCTTTTGGTCAGTGACCTCCACATAGTTCATTCGATATCCCCTCTTTCATCGAATTTGATCAGTCCTACAACTTTTAAAATGACACGATATGTCAACCTCAGTTTATGAATCAATCCCTCCTTTTTACAGACGGTCAAACAGTGGTATCCATTCTTTTTCTTATAAACGGAGGCACTTCTTTTAGGTAAACAAAAATTAACGGTCGTTTAAAACCATTTCCATTTTGATTATATTAACCAAGTTCTCTAATTATCACCTTTTATCGTTGAAAAAGATAAGAATTCTTTCATGACTTCGGTTCATCCTCCACATCACGAAGCACTTTTGATCACTTTAAACAGTCACTCTTTCACGAAGATGCCACGTCTCTTCCAATCAAATCACAACTAACCATTCGTTTTTATTCGACAACTTTGAGCGTTAACATACATATTTGATCATTGAGTCGTTCATACTATTAATAAAATTCCAACTAAAATCTTGGAATTTTGAAAGGAGTCAAAAACAATGGGTAAAAATGAAATGGGATCTCCAATGAATGCTTCTGTTCAAAGTATTAAAAATAAAAATGATGTTGAATTTGGTACAGGAAACGTCCCTGATACACGTCTAGAGGTAAAAAAATCATTACCTGAAGCTCGACGTTATACGCAATCTTCTAAAGATCGTCGTACGACAGAACAACTTTTAAAACGCTAATTAAAAAGTCCTATCATACCGATAGGACTTTTTCTTCCCCCCTCCACTCGTGGGCTAAAAAACTCAATTAACTTACATTAAATGGTATAATTTTTTCAAATAGTATCCATACTAACAGAAACTTATTTAAGCGGAGGGGTCCTAGGATGTCTACAAACTCACTAAAATCATCGCGTCAACAAATGATGTTTTTCTTTTATTGTTCCTTACTGCTGTCCATCTTTTTTCTCATTCAAATTCGCTATACCTTTAGCCTAGACTTAGCGGAATGGACAGCATCACAGTATACACTACTCTTTTTATTACTTTCATTTGTTGTGATTTGTTTTTTAAAATACCAATGCTATTCTCGAGATTTAAAACGAGATAGCCAATGTATCGATTTAGCAGAAAAAAAATTAACGCAGAAAAAAAATGCGCTTTATCAGCAAGTTTCTTCGATGAATCCTTCTGATTTTGGGGAACTTGTTGCCGATTTATTTCGGATCAAAGGATTCAAACGAATTTTTTTAACGCCACGAATGAATGAACAATTTTATGACATTGAAATGTATTTAGAAGATCAAAAAGTGTTAGTTTCCTGCCTTTTAAATGCAAACACTCATGAAATTCCTCAATCCTATTTAGAACGTCTTCATTTAATGATGAGAAACCAACAAATTGATCAAGGCGTATTTGTAACATTAAGCCCATTCGACGCCGATTGTTATACATTTGCCAAAGATAAACCTATTTTCTTAATTGATGGCGAGCAATTAATTGAGACACTAATCGAAAGCTCAGATTGGTAAATTTTTTATACAAGGAGACCGTTTTTTCACTTACCTTTTATAAAATCCTCCTTTTTGTCTATAGTTAATACTAATTGACTTCAAATTTCTTTTCTGCTATTATTATAAACCCAACTATCTCTCATACCATGAGGAGGGACTTGTATGTTTGATGAATTAATTCGTAAAGCGACGGAAGTTTTAAATCCCCGTCACCTCTCAGCTGCTGCCGAAGCTGGAAGTGTTGCAGCTGCCATTTTAACCGAGAGTGGCCATATTTATACAGGTGTTTGCATTGAAACTAAATGCTCCATGGGGTTTTGCGCAGAGCACGCGGCTGCTGCCGCTATGATTACAGCCGGAGAAAGTCATATCGTAAAAATGGTAGCCATCAATAAACGGGGAAATATATTACCCCCATGTGGTCGATGTCGAGAGTTTATTAGTCAACTTGACGACCAAAATATTCATGCCAAAATTCTTATTAATCGTACAAAGGCCGTTCCACTCAAAGATCTCCTTCCATATGATTGGCGTTTGGCAAAACATGTAGAGTTTGATGAATAACCCTCAATGGATAAAATAATAAAGACCACCTTGTTAATGGGTGGTCTTTATTATTTTATCCAGCGCTTCATGTCGTTTGGTATTGGAATATGTAGCATTAACGGTTCACGTGTAATTGGATGAAGCATTTCAATCCGTGCAGAATGCAGCGCCAGACGTTTCATTTTATCTTTTGCTCCTCCGTATAGGACATCCCCAAGAAGTGGGTGCCCAAGATGACTCATATGAACCCTTATTTGATGCGTACGTCCTGTTTTCAACTCTAGTTCTACCAAGGCATATCCTTGATACTGTCGTTTTAACTGATAATAAGTAAGCGCACGATCCCCTTTTGAACTGACACGACGTCGAGCACCGTGATGACGATCCCTTCCAATTGGTGCGTCGATTTTCCCCTTTTTCGTCTTCAACGTGCCAGAAACAAGGGCTACATACCAACGTCTGATTTTCTTCTCACTTAACCAATAATCTAACAAACTATGAGCTAAATATGTTTTAGCAAAAATAATTCCACCGCTCGTCTCTGTATCTAATCGGTGAATATAGCGAACACGGTGTTTCATTCCTCGCCTCTCATAGTAATAAGCTACCCCATTAGCAAGTGTCCCCTTCCCATCCTTTTGATCAGGATGAACCATTAATCCAGCTGGTTTATTAATAATTAATAGATGATCATCTTCATAGATAATTTCTAATGGCATCTTTTGAGGTAAAAAATCAATTTCCTCCTCCTCAAAAAGAGCGATAGCCAGTTCATCAGACGCATGAAGGATTGTTTCAAAAGAAACGCTATTCCCGTTTAATCTCACCTTTTTATTCATATACATCTCATGAATTTTTTTACGAGATAGATGGTACCCCTGTAAAAATTCACGAACTGTTTGTCCCGCCTGTTCGTCGTTTATAATAAAAATTAACTGTTCATCTTTACGAATCGTTGTCATTCGATCACTTCCTTACTTTTTTAATTGAACAACAACACCTAGTACATCTTTTTCAATATCAATCACACCTAGGCGTGGACTTCGCGAATCCAGACTATCATTTCGATTATCTCCCATTACAAATAACTTTCCTTTGTCAATCATGAGGTCCACTTTATTATGACCGTTCATCGGTTCATTTAAGTAATCCTCTTCAATCAGATGGCCATTAACAAAAACGCGTCCCGATTCGATCACCAAATGATCTCCTGGAAGCGCAATGACGCGCTTTAAGAAAAACTTCAACTGCTTTTTTTGGTGTGCTCGAAAAGCGATCAAATCCTGTCTTCTTAGCCTTTGCTTACGTGAACGGCGACAATCTAGTAAAATGGGCTGATTGTTCTTAATCGTCGGTCGCATCGATTCCCCTCGTGCAATCGCCACACGAACAAAGCGTGAAATCAAATACCCTATACCTAAACTACATCCAATCTCGACCGCATAGTCTAACCATGTACTTTCTTCCTTCACGTTATCCCCTCTTTCCACTCATTGTCATACCCATTCCTTATTATAACACATTTTCCTTCAATCGAATGATTTCTGCAAAGAATCATAAACTTCTGACAACTTCTCTTATATAATTTTCAAAATTATGGTAGACTATACATAACCTTAACCGGTATGCACATACTAAGCAAAATAATTATTGGAGGAATGCTTGATGAAAACAGTTATGGAACGTTTTTTAAACTATGTCACATACGATACGCAATCAAACCCCACGGCCCAAACAACTCCGTCAACGCCATCGCAATTAGCCTTTGGGGATATCCTTGTTCAGGAGTTAAAAGAAATTGGATTAACTCAAGTTGAAAAAGATGAAAACGGATATGTCTATGCAACATTAGAAAGTAATATCTCTCACGATGTCCCTGTCATCGCCTTTATCTCTCACTTAGATACGAGCCCTGATTTTACGGCTACCCATGTTAATCCCCAAGTTGTTAACTATCAAGGAGGAGATATTTTATTAAATAAAGAAAAAAACATCATCCTTTCGCCCAATGATTTTCCATCTTTAAATCAATATGTGGGACAAACACTTGTTACAACGGATGGGACAACCTTACTTGGTGCCGATGACAAAGCGGGGATTGCTGAAATCATGACAGCAATGGACTACTTAGTGAAGCATCCCGAGATTAAGCACGGATGCATTAAGGTAGCCTTTACTCCAGATGAAGAAATCGGACACGGGGCATCCAAATTCCAAGTCGAAAAGTTTGGAGCAGATTTTGCCTATACCGTCGACGGCGGAGTTCTTGGTGAATTACAGTATGAATCATTCAATGCCGCTGAAGCAAAAATAACGATTCATGGAAAAAGCGTCCACCCTGGAGATGCTAAAAACAAAATGATTAACGCTGGACTTATTGCCACCGAATTCATGAACCACCTTCCTAAACTTGAAACCCCACAATCAACTGAAAAATATGAAGGGTTTTACCACCTAACTTCAATTAGTGGTAACTGTGAAGAAGCCACTTTAAAAATTATCATTCGTGATTTTAATTCAGACAAATTTAATGAACGCAAACAATTTATTCAGCAATTAACTGAGCAGTTTAATCGTCAATATCCAACCAAGCCTATTGAACTGACACTAACGGATCAATATTACAATATGCACCTTCAAATTGAAGATAAAATGTATATTGTTGAATTAGCCAAACAAGCACTTATTGAATCCGATGTCGAACCACTTATTATTCCAATTCGAGGAGGGACAGATGGTTCTGGTTTATCATTCCGCGGATTGCCTACCCCTAACCTCTTTACAGGTGGACATAATTTCCATGGGAAATTTGAATATATCCCTGTTCCGTCAATGGAAAAAGCTGTTGATGTGATTGTTAAAATTGCAGAGCTTGGTGCAACATTCAACTATTCACGTTAAACAACTTCCCCATTAAAACCTAAAAAAGGGAATTGAACCCCCTCGTTTCAATTCCCTTTTTATTTTATTCATAACTGAGGTTAGTAACTTCTAGCCCTTGTTTTCTAGCTTGTTGACGTGCCTCTAATTCCTTAATAATTTCCTCATGATAATCCCCTGTGATTTTGTAATACTTTTTATAAACGATGAAACATAGTGCAATAAAAATTGCTGGTAAGACGAACATTAGTCCTCGCATCCCCATCATTGTTGTCATTGTTTGTTGTGCATTTGCTACATAACCAAAGGCAGCAAGCCCGACTCCAATTAACCATCCGCTTAAAGCACTAGCCGATTTAACAAGTAGCGTCTGACATGAAAAGATAATACTTTCATTTCGCGTTCCAAATTTATACTCACTATAATCTACAACATCAGCAAGCATAACTGTTGATGAGGCGATAATTAATCCTCCTCCCGCTCGAGCTAAAAATGCACCGATAGCAACCAATAATGTATTTTGAGGAGCAATAAAGCCACAAACAAGTAATACCAATAGCCCAACAATCGGTGAGACACATCCTAATCTAAATACATGCTTACGTCCCATTCTTTTCACTAAAATTGGGAACATTAATAAACCAGCAATTTCTGCGAATCCAGCACATCCATTATAGATTTGGAACATTCCTTCATTTTGAGTCACATATTTAAAGTAATAAAGTGCCATTCCGCCTAAAAATGATAACATTAAGTTCATACATAACACAATAACGATAAACACTTTTAATTGACCATTTTGCCCAATAATTTTAAATGTTTGTTTCAGTGTCACTCGGTCCGTTTCTGAGGCATTAGTCTTAGCAACTTTCGTTGATGGCTCTTTCACCTTTAAGCACATCACAACAGAGGTGATAATAAAAATAATAGAAATTCCTAACGCTAAATATTCAAAACCTTTCGCTTGATTGCCCTTACCTAATTGATGAACCATCGATAATCCAAACGTTGCTACACATAAATTTCCAATCGCTGCAAACACTCGCGGAATAACAGATATTTTTTCTCGTTCCTCTTTGTCTTGCGTTAAAGAAGGAATCATTGACCAATATGGGATATCCATAATGGTATATGTCATTCCCCATAAGATATACATGACTGAAAAATAAGCATATAATGGGGCCCCTGTTAAGTCTGGCTTCTTAAATAAGAAAAATAAAACAACCGCATTTATTAAAGTTCCTATTAAAATCCATGGTCTAAATTTTCCCCACTTTGTTCGCGTATTGTCTACTAACATTCCCATCATCGGATCATTTACTGTATCCCACACCCGCGCAATCAAAAAAAGTGTTCCAACAAATGCCGGGTTTAACCCAATCACATCTGTAAAGTAAAACATAATGTAAACACCAACAACCCCACAAACTAAATCCTTTCCTAATGCACCAAATCCGTATGCGTATTTAGCTGAATTTGTTAATTTCATAATTCCCCTCCTCTTAATGTAACCGTTTACTGAACGACTATATACATAAAATACCATCCATCCGATTTTGTTGCAAGCGCTTTTATGCGATTAATTTCATTTTTTTTACTAATTTTTATTCCATTTATAAAGACAACTCATTAATGTTTGTTTTAAATGGTCAGATGTCTGTTTCTTATTCCATTCTAGAGCGTGTCTTTATTTTTCTTTTTTAAAAAAGCTTAACTTAAAAGAAGTGATGAAAACAAAGAAGCTTAAATCTTTATGAAAAAAAGCGTAAAAAAAGATGAGTGAATCTCCTTTTGTTTCACTCATCTTTTTTAGTTATTTTTACTTTTAAAGGTTTTTTAATAAAAAGTAAGCCTAAACTTAACACTAATATTTTAATATCAAACCATAGACTTTGATGTTTCACATAGTATAAATCTAAGGCTAACTTTTCTTCCCATGTTAAGTTTTTTCCGTGTAATTGACTCCACCCTGTCATTCCCGGGCAAACGGAATGGCGAGTTAAGTTAACATCTTTACTAGGAATCGAACGAATAAATCCTGGTCGTGGTCCTACTAAACTCATTTCCCCACGTAACACATTATAAAACTCAGGCAAACGATCTAATTTAAACCTTTTTAAATAATAGCCGATAACACTTAACCGTTGATTGGCGGGCAATAGTTCGCCCTTTTCATTGCATGCCCGATTCATGGTACGAAAACGGTAGATCGTAAACCACTGTTCGTTCATGCCAGGATAGCGTTGTTTCTCAAAAACAGGCCATCCGATATCAAGATATACAAGCATAAAAATAATTAAATACAGTGGCGAGAGGGCGACAAGTAACGTACCTGAAATGATAATATCAAACCAACGCTTCATTTTCTCACCCCCTTGTTTTTTGACATTTTACTCATCTCTCTATTTAATGAGGAAATATTCTAATAGCAGTATATGTCACTTTTTGATGATTCGTTCCCTCCTTTTCCCTTATAAAAAAACTCTTAAAAGCTAAGCATCATCGCTAGCTTTTAAGAGTTTTTGATTTCTATTCACGAAATTGGCTATTATACAAATTAGCATAGAATCCATTGCATTTAAGCAGTGATTCATGTGTTCCCTGCTCAATAATTTCTCCCTGATTTAAAACTAAAATTTGATCAGCGTTTTTAATCGTGCTTAAACGATGAGCAATAACAAAAGTTGTTTTCCCCTCCATCAAACGCAGCATCGCTTTTTGAATTTGAACCTCTGTTCGTGTATCAATAGATGAAGTTGCCTCATCTAAAATCAAGATAGCTGCTTTTGATAAAACCGCGCGAGCAATGGCTAACAATTGACGTTGTCCCTGTGAGAGGTTACTTCCATTATCTGATAAAATCGTATCATACCCATCCGGTAACTGCATGATAAATGCATGGGCATTCGCCATTTTAGCCGCTAAGATCACATCTTCATCCGTCGCATCTAATCGTCCATAGCGAATATTCTCACGAACCGTTTCAGAGAAAAGATAGGTGTCTTGTAACACCATCGAAATATTACGACGTAAACTTGAACGCGTCAAGCGGTCAATATTTTCACCATCAATTAAAATATTTCCTGAATCAATATCGTAGAATTTTGTTAATAAATTGATGATGGTCGTTTTTCCTGCCCCTGTTGGCCCAACAATCGCAACGGTTTCTCCCCTTTTGGCATGGATACACGCATCTTTTAAAATCGTTTTTCCTTTATCATATGAGAATTTAACATGTTCTAATACAACGTCTCCATCGAGCTCAGCTATATCATGTGCTCCATCAAGATCTAATTCCGGGGCTTCATCCATAATTTCAAATACGCGCTCTGCCCCCGCTAATGCTGATTGAACCGTGTTAAAAATATTCAAAATCTCATTGATCGGACGCGTAAAACTTCTCATATATAAGATAAAGACAAAGATATTCCCAATTGAAAGCCCTGTTGTGTTTAGGGCCAAAATCCCCCCAACAACGGCTACGATTAAAAAGGTCATATTATTAATAAAGTTATTTAATGGTCCCATAAATCCTGACAAGGCTTGGGCCATAATCGAACTTTTCGTTAATTGACGATTAATTTTACCAAACTCATTTTCAACCGTTTCTTCTTGTGAAAATAAAAGAACGGCCTTTTGTCCAGAAACAATTTCTTCGATGTACCCATTAAGATTTCCTAAATCTTGTTGTTGTTTAATAAAGAACGGTTGAGTTTTTTTCACTAAAAATCGTGAAGTTAAAAACATCAACGGCGTCGTAATGAGTCCGACCACTGTTAATGCAGGACTTAATACAATCATCGCGATTAACATTCCGATAATCGTTACAATCCCTGAAAACATTTGTGTAATACTTTGTGATAAGGTCATATTAATGTTATCGACATCATTCGTTAGACGACTCATTAAATCACCGCTTGAGTGTGTATCAAAAAAACGTAGCGGTAGTTTTTGCATACTTGTAAATAAATTTCGGCGAATTTCAGCCGTCGTTTCTTGTGAAAGCTTCACCATAATTAAATTTTGAAAGTACGTGGCTAACACGCTAATGAAGTAAATGCCAGCGATAAAAAGGCACATCCATTTTAACCCTGCTAAATCGTGTGGCACAATATAATCATCAATAATATTCCCGTAGTAATTCGTTGCTAACACATTAACAACCGTCGAAATAATACATAATAAACAAACGAAAATTAAGGCATAAATTTTATGACTCATGTAACCAAGCAATCGTTTAATCGTTGACTTCGGATTTTTTAACTTTTCAGCTTGGTGAAAACGCCCACCAGGTCCGGCCCCTGGCCCCATCGGTCTAGCCATGATGAACCGCCTCCTCTCCTAATTGTGAAATGGCGATACTACGATAGATTTCATTCGTTTTTAATAATTCCTCATGCGTCCCGATTCCCGAAATATGTCCCTGATCAAGAACAATAATCTGGTTGGCATCCATGACTGCCGAAATACGTTGGGCAATCATAATCACCGTACTCCCTGTCATCTGTTCTTTAATTGCCTCTTGTAATTGACGCTCGGTTGCCATATCCAATGCGCTTGAAGAATCATCTAAAATTAAAATTTTAGGTTTACGAATCAAAGTCCTTGCAATGGAAACCCGTTGTTTCTGTCCACCCGATAAATTTTTCCCACGTTGTTCAACTTCTGTCTGATAACCAGACTCTTTTAATTGAATAAACTCCATGGCTTGTGCATCTCTTGCCGCTTGGTCTAATTCTTCATCCGTCGCGTCATGATATCCAAATTTAATATTCGACTCAATTGTTCCCGAAAACAAAATACTCTCTTGTAAAACTACGCCAATTTTATCTCGTAATTCATGTAGGCTTACCTCTTTAACATTTCGACCACCAATTAAGACCTCCCCCGAACTTACATCGTAAAGACGAGGAATTAACTGAACAAGCGAACTTTTACCTGCACCTGTTCCACCAATTATCCCTACTCGATCTCCTTGTTTAATTTTAAAGGAAAGATCCGTTAGAACCTCTTCACTGTGATCATGATATTTAAATGACACATCTTTAAATTCAATATCATACTGATCGATGACCTCAGGACTCTTTGAATCTTGAATGCTTGATTCCGTCATTAACACTTCATTAATACGATCTGCTGACGCTTTTGCCCTGGAAAAGTTCATCGATATCATAATAACCATCATTAACGACATCATAATTTGCGTTAAATAATTGATGAACGCCATGATTTTTCCAGTCTCTAACACACCTGCTTGAACTAAAAATCCACCATACCATAAGACAGCAACGATACTAAAGTTAACTAAAAGCATGACCACTGGATTTAAAATAATCATCAATTTCTGAGCACGAATACTTTGATTCATTAAATCATCATTTGCTTCATTAAATCGATCTTTTTGTTTATGTTCAATCGTAAATGCCTTAATGACGCGAACCCCTAATAAGTTTTCACGCATGACATTGTTCACTTTATCGATTTTTTCCTGCATACTTTTAAACAATGGGAACGATCGTGACATGACGATAGCAACAAAGATTAAAATAACAGGAATTGTAATAACAAAAATACCAGATAAATCTGAACTTAATCGATAAGCCATTAAAATTCCACCAATGCATAATAACGGTGCTCGCACTAAAATACGCAACCCCATCATCACCATGGTTTGAATCTGAGTAATATCATTAGTCAATCTCGTAATTAACGATGATGTTTTAAAATGATCCAATTCTAAAAAAGAGAGGGACTGGATCGTCGCAAATAATCCATCACGCAAATTTTTTCCTAAGTTGACAGCAGCAATCGTTGAAAAAATGGAACATCCAACACCGCCAATCAATCCGATCACCGCAAATCCAATCATTTTAGCTCCGGTCATCCATACATAGGTCGTGTCGCCATTTGTAATTCCAATGTCAATAATATTCGATAACATCGTCGGTAACATTAAATCCATCGAAACTTCAACAAGCATAAATAAAGGGGCCAAAATCGCATAAAGGATGGCCGATCCCTTTAAATAGCGTAATAGTTTAATCATGTGCCTCAATCTCCTTTCGACGCAAATTTTCATACATTCGCTCTAAATACTCTTTCATTTGCCCTCGCTCTGATGATGTAAAACCTTCAAACAAACAATCATCGATTTGACGGAAAGCTTGATTAATTCGATATTTTAACTCCATTCCCATCTCCGTTAAAAAAACGTTCGTCATTCGGCGATCATCCTGATTAGCCTGCCGATAAATCAATCCCCGTCGCTCCAAATGTGCGAGCAAACTCGTCACCGTCGCCGGTTGAATATGGCAATGTTTAGCTAACTCCTTTTGCGAACAGCCATTATGACGATGCAAATAGTCTAATACTTTCGGTTGCCCCTCCGTTAAGCCAAGCTTTTGAAATTCATATTGAAAAATTCGGCGATGCATTTTAGCTGTTTTTACAAATAATCGGTTCAAATCTAATAACTCATGTCCTTCGCATTCATCTTTCATCAACGGTGCTCCTTCCTTCTAAATGATTAGATATCAAACTATTAGATGTCTTAATATTTAACATAATTGTCGGTTAAAGTCAATCACTTCCAAAAAAAATAATTACTAACACACTCTTCTTCTGCGCAAACAAACTACTTTAAAAACTTCGCATGCTGCCATTCGTAAGGAAATAACGATAAATACGTCGGCTCTACATAACGCTCATCAATTAAAACAACAATCCCACGATCGGTATCTGAACGAATCACACGTCCAACGGCCTGCATCACCTTATTAAATCCCGGATAAAGATACGCATATAAATACCCCTTTTGAAAGGTTTCCTCAAAATATAACCGTCGTTGTTCAGTTAATGGATTAAGTTGTGGAAGTCCAACCCCGACGATGACCGATCCAATTAACCGGTCCCCAATCAAATCAATCCCTTCACTAAATATGCCTCCTAAAACAGCAAACGCCACCAATGTCTTTTCCGACTGAGCCTCAAATTGAGCTAAAAATACCTCACGATCATGTTCATCCATCTCACGCTCCTGAGCAATCACCACTTGCTCCTCGCCAACTAACGATTTATAGCCCTCAAACACTTGCTCTAAATACTGATAAGACGGGAAAAAAATAAAATAATTTCCTTTTCTCTGACGCGTGACTTGAAAAATCGTAAACACAAGTTTCGACAAAGAAGCTTCCCGCTGCTTATACTTCGTTGAAATGCCGTAATGAACATACAAATCTAAATTTTCACGCCCAAATGGGGACGGTAAAAAAATATGCTCACACGCCTCATCATGAAGCAACACCGTCTGATAATAACTTAACGGATGAAGCGTCGCCGAAAACAAAATAGCCGAACGAACGTGCTGCATTCGGTCATAAAGATAGAGACTCGGGTTTAAACAAATCAAACTGATTTTTAAATCTATCCCCATCCTTTCATACCGAACACGAAAACATTCATTATAAAAGTCAGATATTCGTAAAAACTGATGACATTCAAAATATAAATCCATTAATTGCGGCTTATACTCCGTTGTAGGATGCGCATATAAATATTTTTCTACCCCTTCTAATAAAGCCATCACTTTCGTTAAAAAAGAAGACTCGACTTCCTCCTTAAAAATTTCCTGTTTTTTATCCTCCTCTAACTCTTGCCGATACTCTAATAACTTCAAATTGAGGGCGTTTAATGCCTTATTAAGTGATTTGCTCTTTCCTTTGAATAGACGTTTAAGCTCTTGAACCTTTCCTTTAGTCAAAGAAGCACTATACATCTCACATGCTCGATCATACAAATTATGTGCCTCATCTATTAACGCAATATGAGGGGAAGGTTCGTCAAAAAAGCGTCGCAAATAGGCACGTGGATCAAACATGTAGTTATAATCACCGATAATCGCGTCACTAATTGAAGCCATCGCTAGCGAATACTCAAAAGGACACACCTGATGCTTTTTAGCATACGCCACTAGCCGATCGCGATTAAAGAGTTGCTCAGTTTCAAATAGGTCTTTGACCGCCTCATTGATCCGGTCAAAATAACCTTTAGCATACGGACAATAAGTGGGGTCGCACTTTACCTCTTCCATCAAACAAATTTTTTCCTTCGCGGTAATCGTGGTCACTTTTGCTACCCACCCCGTCGCCAAACACACATCAAAAGCTTTTTCAGCGACTTGCCTTCCTATTGTTTTTGCCGTTAAATAAAATATTTTTTGTTCTTGATCACTCAACGCCTTAATACTTGGAAAAATAGTTCCCATCGTTTTACCGATCCCCGTTGGGGCCCGTAATAGCAGTTGTTTACGTTTTTTAATACAGTGATAAACGGAGGCCGAAAGTTCTCGTTGGTAACTTCTAAAATCACCAAACGGAAAGGTGAAACTTTTAGCTGACTTTAATTTCAACGTCATCGAACGAACGAGAATCAAATACCACTTCAAATAAATTTGTAACGTTTGCTCCATAAAAGGTTCTAACTCTTCCTTCGTATACATTTCATCGATTTGTCGCGTTTGTACGCCTTCTAAATCACAATAAATTAGCCGCACCAAAACTTGTTCCCACTCCGGATGCTCGCATAAAAGTAAGTATGCATAAACTTTTGCCTGTGCAAGATGGGTAGGACGATCCCCTGGAATAATAGCGTCTAATGGCCGGGTAGTCGATTTAATCTCCCCTACGATCCATTGCCCCTCTCGTTCAAGCAATAAATCCACTCGTCCATTAAGGTGAAATTCATGCTCACCGATCGCGTAACGCCCTTCTACATAAACCTCGCATTCTTCCTCTAAATATCGCTCCTGAATCGCCTGGTGAGCTTTCGTCCCATACTGGGCGCGATTAGCAGAAAAATATTCTAAATTCAAATCACCTTGTTGATACACATAACTCACAATATCTTTAATGCCTTTTTTAATAATCATGCCATCACCTCCCACTTAAATGAAAAAAAAGAAGAATGAGCCTTCAACGGCTCGACTCTTCCCCTAAACTAAGCGAGTAGTCCATTTTTCCCCATCCCAAATATCAGTCACAACCTCACGATAAAACTCAGGTTCATGGGAAATTAAAAGGACACTTCCTTTATATTCTTTTAATGCTCGTTTTAATTCTTCCTTCGCGTCTACATCTAAATGGTTTGTCGGCTCATCGAGAATTAAGACGTTCGTTTCACGGTTAATTAATTTAGCTAAGCGAACTTTGGCTTGTTCCCCTCCACTTAAAACCATGACTTTACTTTCGATATGTTTTGTTGTTAATCCACACTTAGCTAATGCTGCACGTGCTTCACCTTGTGTTAAATGTGGAAACTCATCCCAAAACTCTTGTAAACATGTTTTGTCTTTTCCACCTTTGATTTCTTGTTCAAAGTAACCAATATGTAAATGTTCACCTAATTCAACACTTCCAGAAATAGCAGGAATTTCTCCTAAGATACTACGTAATAACGTTGTTTTCCCGATTCCGTTTGCCCCACAGATTGCAATCTTCTGTCCACGCTCCATCGTTAAATTTAAAGGAGCTGATAACGGCTCGTCGTACCCAATCACTAAATCTTTTGTTTCAAAAATATAACGTCCAGCGGTACGAGCCACTTTAAAATTAAATTCAGGTTTTGGACGCTCAGCTGCCAGTTCAATAATCTCCATCTTATCTAATTTCTTTTGACGTGACATCGCCATATTACGTGTTGAGACACGTGCCTTATTACGCGCAACGAAATCTTTCAAATCAGCGATTTCTTGTTGTTGTTTTTTATACGCTGATTCTAACTGTGCTTTTTTCGCCTCATAAATACGGACGAAGTTATCGTAATCTCCCACATAACGGTTTAACTCCTGATTTGCCATGTGGTAGATGAGATTAATCACACTATTTAAAAATGGAATATCATGTGAGATTAAAATAAAGGCATTTTCATACTCTTGTAAATAACGCGTCAACCATGTAATATGCGCCTCATCTAAGTGGTTCGTTGGCTCATCTAATAATAAAATATCCGGTTTTTCAAGTAATAATTTTGCAAGTAAAACTTTCGAACGTTGTCCCCCACTCAATTCCGTTACATCACGTTCTAAACCAATTTCTTGTAATCCTAATCCTTTTGCAACTTCTTCAACCTTCGCATCAATGACATAAAAATCATTATTCGTTAAAATATCCTGTAAGACCCCAACTTCCTCAAGTAAGGCATCCATTTCTTCTGGAGATACCTCTCCCATTTTCATGTATAAATCATTAATTTTTGCTTCCATATCAAATAAATATTGGAAGGCAGTTTTTAGCACATCACGGATGGTCATTCCCTCTTGTAAAGCAACATGCTGGTCTAAATATCCAACACGGACATTGCGTGACCACTCAACTTTTCCTTCATCAGGCGCCAATTTTCCCGTAATAATATTCATGAACGTTGATTTTCCTTCACCGTTTGCTCCAACTAATCCAACGTGCTCACCTTTTAATAAACGGAATGAAACATTTTCAAAAATGGCGCGGTCCCCAAATCCATGACTTAAGTTTGTTACATTTAAAACACTCATTAACGACTCTCCCTTCAAACACACCTTCTCCATGTGTCGATTGAATTTTATCTTATTCGATTATATCTCACATTGTAGGGAATGAAAAGTATTTTTTCACTTGCTAAATTTGGGTGGACTCCAACTGACCACCTTTTTCTTGTTGCCATCTTTCATACCGTTTATTGCGCTCTTTTAACGTAATAATTTCCTCACTTAATTGCATGCGTTTAAACTTCATCGATGACAATCCATACGGGCTATATGATTTCGTATACGGAATAATTCGCGTAATCGCATAACTCCCCCCTGAAGAATAAAGCGGAATAAAATAAGCTTGATCAATTGCATACGCCTCAGCATCCGCATAAAGCTCATATCGCTTATCTATATTCGCCACTTCAGCATTCGCAAGGTCCTTTAACTCCTTATAAATATACAATCCTATCTGTTCCTTAATCTCTTTTTCTTCCTCGCTTTGGACAGCCGCTCGGTTAAGACCAAAACTTTTTAACAAATCCCCGTTATCCGGGTCTAAAATGTCTAAATAACTTTTCGGATCTCCGTAATCAGGTGACCACCCGGCCGAGAAGATCAAGTCACTATTCACTAACTCCGCCGTTTTTGACGCCAATAAATTCTCACGAGAACTCATAATGAGGTTCAGACGAACCTCTCCTTCTAAAGATTCCTCGATACTTTGTTTTAAAGCCTGAGCACTTCGAAAACTCGTCTCGCTTTCTCCATTTAAAATCACATCTAAATAAACGGGAAATTGAACGCCCTCACGACTTAACTCCTCTTTAGCAATCGCCAACTGCTCTTTTGCAAGTTCCGGATTAAAAAAGGCCATTTGTCCATCCTCAAGACTCAGTTGTTTAGAGTAAAGCTTAGCATCTAACCCTTTTAGCGAATCGCTCACTAACGTCCCATAGTATTCTCCCGTCGAGGTTTTAACAAAAGTCGGTTGAGTAAGCATATTTCTTAACGAAGTCTTTTTCAATTCATCGCCAACCATTTGACGATTAATCGATTCCGTATCAATCGCTCGCATAATCGCGCGTCGAAAAGAAGTATTCAAAAGGGCCTGTTTTGTATCCTCCCGTTGTTTGTTTGTTTTGGGTGAAACATCCTGTTTACTATCTAGCGGTGAATGATACTGTTGACGATTAAAAACAAAGGTCGCAAACGCTACCGCACCGTTTGTATCCGTCACAAAGATAGAATCCCCATATTTTTCTTTCGCACGTTTCACAAGAGGGGGATTATTCACATCTAATGGAGCGGACACAATCTCCTTACGATCAAAAGCTAAAAAGAGCGTCGTCGGGTCCGCCTGTTGGCAATAAATGAGCTTTACTTTTTTCACGTGCACCTTTTCTTTATCCCAATAATTTGGATTGGCTACATATTCAATCGTCGACTTCGACGTAAAATTTTTTAAGAAATAAGCCCCATTGTATAAAATGGATTCCGGTTTAACGGCACCAAATTGACAGGTTGAATAATCGGGGTTCCCAAGACGGCAACCGGTTCCCTTCGACTCTAAAAAGCTACGGTTAACAGGAAGCAAAATCGAATACGTCGTCATCGTTGGAAAATACGGCGTCGGTTGAGTCAACTCATATTCAAGCGTATAGTCATCAATCGCCCGAACCCCCACCTCACTAAACGGAACTTCCCCTTTGACATAAGCGTCTAAATTTTTGATTAAAGGTTGCACCAAATAAAGGGTTTGGGATTGAAAATCAGCGGCATGCCAAAGCCCAGTAACAAAATCATCAGCTATCACTTCACCATAATCCACTCCTTCATCCGTATACCAATGCACCCCCTCTCTTAACTTAAATCGCCAAACGGTTTTATCTTCATTACTTTCCCAACTCGTTGCCATCGCGCCTACTAAATTTCCATACTCATCATGTTCAAGCAAGCCGTCAATAAAATTGGCAAAGTGCGCTGAATCAACGGTCTTGTACGTATAAAGATAATCAAATGTCTCCGGATCCATCCCATAAAACCCAATATAATCATCCGTTGAAATGTCTTCCTTCGCCTTTACAGGAATCGCAGCCACTAACATACAAAAACTCAGTCCTATTAAAAAAAACATCCGCATTCGTCTCATCTCATCACCTGTTTCTATCAAAAATAAGAGTAGCCAACTGGCTACCCTTATTTTTCTACCTCTGTTGCAAAACATACATCTTCTTTCAAAAAACACCAAATTCCTTAACTTTCACCCAAAAACCCTCTCTCCTGTTCACTTCTCACACTTATCACTTATCATCAATCCAAAGCGAGCATTTTCTAATGAAACAGATTCCCTTATTTCACTTGGAAAGAACAGGGAGTTGAAAAATTTTGTGCACCGCTATTGTTTTTTCTCCCCTCCCTCGTTAAAATAAAAACGAGGTGAAAAAAATGAATTTTTTTTCGATATTGTTCCGAATCTTTTATCTTTTTTGTTGTTTTAAATTGACTATCTTGCTTATATCTGAGTTCCTTCGAATACTAATTGAAAATTTTTCCTGGGGCGAAGGGGTCCTTGCTCGTATAAAAAGCCTAAAAAAACAAGGCATCGATCAACTTAATCAAAAGTTAACTGTCCTGTGGGACCACCATCCACTTCTTCATACCGTGTATCTTGTGATTAGATTGCTCTACCTCCTCCTCACCATCGTTGTTTATATTAGTATCCTCATGGACCTTATGACCCTTCTATTCCATTAATAAAAACTTGTAGACAAAACCTTTTAATCAAGCATTTCTCTACAAGCATTTCTCTACAAGCCTTTCCTTATCAAAAAGCCTATCGTCGATGATTCACACGATAGGCTTTTATTTATTTTAACCGGATTTCTTTATAAGTCTGACTCATCTGATTTAAATCCAGGATATGCACTTACACCATGTTCAGATAAATCAAGACCTTTCATTTCTTCCTCTTCAGTGACGCGAAGTCCGATGGTACGTTTTAAGATGACAAAGGCGATATAGGAAGCAACAAAGCCCCAAATCGCAATAACCACTGCCCCAAGCACTTGAACACCTAAGAAGTGGAAACCGCCACCGTATAACAAACCACCTGTCGTTGCAAATACACCTGTTAAAATGGTTCCAAGAACTCCACAGAATCCATGAACAGGAATTGCACCCACCGCATCATCAACTTTAAATTTAGATTCTAATAAATAATTACCTGCCATCATCACAAGGGCTGAAAGAACCCCAATCGCAATAGCACCGAAAGGTGAAACAAGGTCGCATCCTGCGGTAATTCCGACTAATCCCGCTAATGCTCCGTTCATGGCTGCATCTACACTAGGTTTACCTTTTAACCAGGAAACAATAAGTGCGGTGACGGTCGCGGCTGATGGTGCTAAGTTTGTTGTTACCATAACATGAGCAATTGCCTCTGGATCACTTGCAGTTAATGTTGATCCTGCATTAAAACCAAACCAACCAATCCATAACACGAAAACCCCCATTGCAGCAAGCGTTAATCCATGACCGTGAATCGTATTTGCTGAACCATCCGCATTAAATTTTCCTCGGCGTGCACCAAGAAGTAAGACACCTGCTAAAGCAGCAAATCCACCTAGGGAATGAACAACAGCAGAACCTGCAAAATCATGGAATCCTAATTGAGAAAGCCATCCGCCACCCCAAACCCAGTGACCACTAATTGGATAAATAAGGGCTGTCATAATCGCACTAAAAATTAAATAGGTTGAAAATTTCATTCGTTCTGCAACTGCCCCTGAAACAATCGTCACCGATGTCGAGCAAAAAACGGTTTGAAAGAAAACATAGGCAAGAAATGGAATAATTAATCCGAGAAAACTATAATCACCGGAAATACACCAATCAGGCGTCCCAACCCATCCGAAGTTCGAACCATTAAACATTAACGAAAAACCAAGTACAAAGAAAACGAGTGCACCAATCGAATAATCGCAGAAATTTTTCATCATAATATTCGCCGCGTTTTTAGAACGCGTAAACCCACTCTCGACAAGCGCGAATCCCGCTTGCATCGAAAACACTAACACTGAAGCAATGACTACCCATAGGGTATCAATAATTACATTAAGATCAATTGTCATAATCTGTCCCTCCTAAAATCCCACACAGTCAGTGGAAATTTCCTTAGTCTAAATTTGGACGATGCGCAATTGTCTTTGGGCCCAAAAGAAAATTTAAAAGGCGTTCCTCATTTATTGAAGAACGCCTTTGTTCACATCTAGTTTTTATTAACTAAGACCTCTTTGTCTATACTTCATTATATTCCCACCTCTAAAAAAGGGAACCCCTAAAATGAAATTTTTTGTTTATCATACATTTTCCACTCCGGGAGTAACAATTCGACCACTTGATAAAATCGAGCACTATGATTAGCCTCAACCAAATGACTCAACTCGTGCACGACAACATATTCAATAAACGCATCAGGCTGATGAATTAAATTCTTATTAAAGGTAATCGTCCCGCGTTGCGGACGACACACTCCCCATGTCGCAGTCATCTGGCGGTACTTAATCTCCACAGGAGCACAACCTTTCCCATGAAAATATGGCCAATACGCATTCACTAACTGTTCAATTTTTTGCTGCAACTCGCAAAACATCCAGTTTTTAATCCATAAAACAACGCGTTCATCGTCATACGTTGAGGGACCAAAAAAATGCAACGTCTCTTCCCCTCGTTCAACTGATATTTTTTTTGCCGGGTGCCGTTTGATCGTCACACGCTGTCCAAAATAAAAAATTTCATCCGCCTGCAACTGTTTTTCAAGAGATAATAACGCTTGGTTTCGTTTCGCCTGAACCCATGACCACTTCGAAACAATAAACGATTCAATCGTCTTTCGTTCAACACGTGGTGCAGCCGAAACCTCTACCTCCCCCGTACGACGGACCCGTAAATACATATTTTTTATTCTCTTACGTACAACCTTAACTTCTAGTCCCAAAACAACTAAACGTTCTTCTAACACATCATCACCACCTCGGTTAATCATTAAAACTCTCTTTTTATTCTCATCTTGTCGAACGCCTTCAAAACTTTCGCCGTCTATCACATGATTGATTTTACAACCCCTCGATTTCACGGACCCTGAAATAAACGTCCTCCTAACCTTAGAACACGAAGCCATGGACGTCAGAGCCCTTCTCCTGTAAGAAGCAATAGCTAACCTTTTCATCTTATAGATGACAGCCTACGCTCAATCCCCATCCATCGATTTACTCTTCCCGTTTACACCGTATTATCGAACCTCTCCCATTAAAAAAGACGTTATCAACAAACCAATTACCAACTAACCTCACACTTTGCATTCCTTCTCTTTTCAATGATCAGGTCGCTCATTAAACCTCCATTATTATAACATATTCAGAATCTTAAATACTCCCCCCCTTATCAATACGCCAACAATCGCTACTTTCCTTTTTCCGTATAAAAAAAAAGCCCCGTTGGGAGCTTTTTTTATCGTTTCGTTTCGACGGGTTGAATCCAAACCCCTGGATAATTAGCACGAGCAAGTGCTTGCTGTACTTTTTTCGCCTCGTTTAAATCAGAATATGATCCACAAACAACGCGATAATACGTTTCCGTTTTTAATGGTTCTGGACGGTCAACCACTTCATGTCGAGCTTCGCGTTCATAATTCATATTAAACGCTTTACTTAACGCCACGACAATCGCTTCAACATAAGCATCCTCTTGATTTAAAAAGGTATAAAGGTCTCCCTCATTATCTAAATAAAACATCTCGATAATATCACAAGAAACACCTCCACGCCAAGCCTCACGAATAATTCCATAATAATCCGTATAACTATACGTTTGGGTAAATCTTAACGTTTGCGGATTAATATGACGATCGTAAAACTCTCCGGTGTAAGCGCGTGAATAAATTTCTCGAAACGCATTAAGATGACTCAACTCTTCTTGTAAATAATACTCAAAACGTGCGCTATCCTCTGCCAGCGGCACATAAATTTCGGCTCCACGTAATTTTCCCTCTCCACCTGAGCTATTGACGTGAATACTAATAGCTAAATTAGGTTGTAACTCTGCAATTTGACGACCACGTGCTGAAGCATTTCCAACGTACGTATCATCCGTTCTTAATTGCGTCACAGTAAATCCAATTTCTCTCAATCGTTTGGTTACTTTTGTCGCTACACGCAACGTAATATCCTTTTCACGATGTCCATTGTAATGAGCACCATTATCCCATCCACCATGACCAGCATCTACAACAATATAAGGCATACTATCACTCCTTTATTCAACACTTCCTGCCCTCTTATTATATATGCCGGCAAGCATCGAATCGTATGGGCGCTCTCAACGATTTTAAAACTGCCCTCTGCCTTGGGAAAAAGAGTGAGATTCGCCTTCACTTAAGAGAAAACACCTTCTACACAACGCTCTTTTCTTAGACTAAAAACACCCTCATCTCAGACAGCCCGTCATGCACTAACACCACAATTATTCTCCATTCGATTCCCTATTAAAAGGAATCCACTATGTCTTCTGTTCACCTCGACAAGACGTCACATAAAAAGGAGCATCCGATATAACCTATCCGATCCTCCTCAAAAACAAAGCTATTGATGTTGATGCAACACATGGACTAATCCTTGCTCATATAACATTTTAATATGTTCGTCATCCAGTGAATAGTAAACCACTTTGCCAACCTTACGATAATTAACAAGATGGGCTTGACGCAACACACGTAATTGATGCGATATAGCTGACTGTGTCATCTCAAGCAACGATGCTAAATCGCACACACACATTTCCGACTGAACAAGAGCAGCCAAAATGCGAATCCGTGTTAAGTCTCCCATCGCTTTATATAAATCTGCCAGTTTTAATAACTCCTCGTCTCTTGGCATTTTTTCCTTCACCGATAAAACGACTTCATCATGAATAGCTTCTATGCTACATGTTTCCATTGCGTCACCTCATTTTTGCGTCCTGTAAAGATTATAAGGCGAATGATCAGAAAACGCAAGAAACGAATGCCAACTAACGATCCACCACCCATGATTTAAGTAGCGCCAAGTGCTCACGCAACTCCCATTTTAGACGTTTATTAGCAGGGGTCGCTACGCCGATGATGATATGAGAAATACCTAATCGGCGGGCAAGTAATGAAGTACGCACACTATGAAACTCATTCGTTACAATTGCTACCTGATGTTTTCCAAATAGTGATTGAGAAAAAAATAAATTTTCAAACGTATTCGTCGAGCGGTCTTCAACAAGAATACGATTTTCTTCAATTCCATAATCTTCGATCAGTACCCGCTTCATCACCTGTGCCTCTGCAGGAAGCTGTGCGGTTCCCTTTCCTCCCGTCACAATGACATGAAGGTGTGGATTTTCTCTTAATAACGTTGCCCCTAATTCAAGACGGGCACGTAATGTAGGCGAGACATGCTGGTCCTTTAAACAAGATCCTAAAATTAAAAGGCAATTGATCTCTGGGGTCACGCGATGTTTTAGTGATTGATTCATTTTAAGATGCATCCCAATCATATAAAGGGTCACTGTTGTAAAAACGATAATCATTAAAATCCCCTCCTCTACCTTCCTACTATCAACCTATGCCTAAACGGTTGAAATCGTGTTGCTAATCTATCCAAAAAAGAGGGCAAATCCCCACACTTTTTGCATAGATTATAGTAGGAAACTTATCCCTAACGATAAGGAAGTGAATAAAATGAATGCGCAACCATTAACAATAACTCGATATATGATTCAAGCGGGTGACACGATTAAAAGCATTGCCACCCAATTTGACACAACCCCGGTTGAACTCATGAAATTAAACGGAAATAAGCCCCTTATCATTCAACCTAAACAATTCATCAACGTTCCCCTGCTAGAGAATAACAGGATCCATGTCATTGCTGAAGGGGAATCCCTCCAAGATCTTTTAATTCGTTACAAACTAACCCCAGATGAACTCGTTCATCTCAATCAAGACCTCTTTTTGCAAGCCGGTCAAATGGTAACGATTCAACATTAAAAAATCACACCATCAAACGGTGTGATTTTTTATATTCAATAAAAGCAATGACGTTCTCATCTACTTCTTTAAACTTGGCGCAAAGGCTTGAATCATTGCCTCTGCACACTTAATCCCGTCAATTCCAGCTGATACAATACCTCCTGCAAAGCCTGCACCTTCTCCTGATGGATAGACCCCTTTAACCGTCAGCGACTGTAATGTTTCGCTATCGCGATCCATTCTCACTGGCGAAGAAGAGCGAGATTCAACGCCAGTCATCACCGCATCATCCATCCCAAAGCCGTGTAATTTTCGATCAAAAGCCTTCAGACCATCTTTCATGGCATCTGTCATATACGATGGGAACAACTTATGTAAGTTTGTTAACTTAACACCTAATGCATATGAGGGAGTCACCGTTCCTAAACGTTTTGAGGCCTGTCCTTTGAGGAAGTCCCCAACTAGTTGAGCCGGTGCCTTATAATCGCTTCCTCCCATCCCAAAGGCCTTTTCCTCTAATCGACGTTGAAACTCAATCCCAGCCAGTGGATGATCTGAGCCAAAATCCTCCGGAAACACTTGAACAAGTAAGGCACTATTCGCATTTTCTTGATTACGTGCATGCTCACTCATTCCATTTGTGACTAAACGCCCTTTTTCAGAACTTGAAGGGACAACAAGCCCACCTGGACACATGCAGAATGTATACACGCCACGTCCATTTTCAGCCTTATGCGTCAATCGATACTCTGCCGCCCCTAATTTTTCATGTCCCGCAAACTCTTTATATTGGGCCACATCAATTAAAGTTTGAGGATGCTCAATCCTTACACCGACAGCAAACGGTTTAGCCGTAAAAGAGACCCCACTCTCATATAACTCATAAAACGTATCGCGTGCACTATGTCCAATCGCCACAATCACATTTTCTGTTAACAGTGTGTCACCACCTTTGACTTTCACCCCGCAAATGTGCCCATCTTCCATTAAAAACCCTGTCACTTGTTGATTGAAGCGAACCTCTCCTCCCAGTGAAATAATCTTTTGGCGAATATTTTTCACAATTCCGCGTAACAAATCTGTTCCAACGTGAGGATGCGCCATATATAAAATATCTTCCGGAGCTCCGGCCTCAACCAATGCTTCAAGCACTTTTCGACCGCGTAAATCTTTCACGCGTGTCGTTAACTTTCCATCAGAAAACGTTCCAGCTCCGCCTTCCCCAAACTGCACATTTGAATTTGGATTTAAGATTCCCTCTTTCCAGAACTTTTCAATCGAACGTACGCGTTCATCAACCGCTTCACCACGCTCTAACACAATGGGGCGATACCCCATTTCAGCTAAAATTAAGGCCGCAAACATACCGGCTGGACCAAAGCCAACAACAACAGGACGATGGTTCATTGCCTCTTGACCTTTCACAGGATACTTATACTCAATATCTGGCGTTTTAGACACATTAGGTAACTTCTTCGCCAAGATTTTTTCTTCATCTTTCACCGCCACATCGACCGTATAGACGAAATCTAACTTTCCACGGCGACGGGCATCAATCGATTGTTTATAAATACGATAATCTAAAAGCTCATGCTCCTTTAACCGTAATTGCTTTAAAACTAACTCTTTTACCTTATCAATTGAATCATCTATTGAAATTTTAATTTGTGCGACTCGAATCATAACATCACTCACTTTCGTCCTCTTATTATAGCACAAAACGATCCATTATATCATTTTCCTACACCATAAAAAAAGCAACCGGCCTCTCAAATCGACCGGTCACTTTCGCTTTAACCCTAAAATTTATCTCATAAACGCTCATTCGCGCCATAAATCCATGAACGCTCTGTTCGTTCATGAACACCTATGCCTTTGCAGCAAAATAGTCCCTTTTCACATACTCATAAAATACCGCCATTGACATCGCATAAAGCGGTAAGATATAGATAATCGCTATTCCAAAGGTTAAGGCTCCTAAAATCGCCCATCCGAAGAAACTCGATTGTAAAATGACTAACTCCCATTTATGACCATTCATCATTTCACGACTACGGGTAATCGCCCCATCAGCCCCAATCGCCGGATCCTCACTGATAATAAACATCGCTTGAGAATAAGAATACGACTTGATCATCCCTGGAATTACTAATAGCAACGACCAAAAAAAGGTATATAACCATTTAATAAAATAGACGCTAACTGCTCCACCTACATTATCAATAGAAATAAAATCTCTTAATCCAAACTCTTGATGGTTTCTTATAAAACGCATCACCTCAATCGTCCCATACGAAACAACGCCCATTCCAAACACCGAGCATAACACCGATAAAAAGGGAATAAACACCCCGAGTAACGCAGATAAAACAATCACACCCACAACCGAGATCACCAAACAAAGAGCAAATTTTAACCAGGCTCCCTCATAAAAGTACGTTCGTGCCTGACGTTTTATTTCCTTCCGCCACTCGATCTTTTGAAATAAGGCAATCACAATAATAATCAGCGGAAGTGCTCCTCCACTAAAAAACAATCCAAGATTCACTTGATATCACTTCACTTTCACTAGTCCTATTATTATTCTACCGAGACTCCTTTATACTTTCAATCCTTTTAAACGATTTAAATCCATTAAATTCGCCCTTTACTAAAAAAAGGCTTCCCCCTTCCATAAACAAACACTGCCTTTCACCTCATCCGCTATTGATTCTAAACAGACGCCTCGGTAACTGAGTGGCTTTTTTTATACTTTTCCCCCCTCGTATAATAAGTTTATGCCCTTGTTAATGGGCGTTAATTGTTCTTTGAAAACTTCATGTTATCTTGACTCTTCTTTCCGTCATTTCAGTTAATTGGTTACCCTCTTTTTGTCTGAGATTTTATCGGACATCCCACCATATAGGTAATGGAATTGGATCCATCAGGAATATACTTTCTCCCCCTGTAGTTTGACTACTTTTAAAGACTGTGACCCAGACCAAAACTGTTCGGCATACGCACAAGCTGTATCGATTCGTCCCATATTCCTCTTCTTAGTAGGCTGAGGGCAGCACTCATGGGGCGATTCTTTAGAATACTTATACACGAGGTTGTCGCCATGTTTTGGGCCCTAGGGATATCCGTCCGCATCCGAGTTTATTCCAAATTTATCTCAAAGAAAGGAGGTCCTTTCCATGAAATTGTTTGTCGGTATTGATGTGAGTTCTGAAAAGCTTGATGTTTGTTTTCTAGATAGTTCAGACACCACTCTGAAGGAAGTCACACTTCCTAATAATCTAAACGGTGCCTCATCTATCAAGGAATCTGTTCTAACGTTTCACCACTCTTTTAACTATGAAAAGATTGTGATTGGAATGGAGTCCACCTCTATTTACAGTTTTCATCCTGCCACATTTTTATCTGAGGACACTGACTTAAAGTCCCTTGGATGCGTGGAAGTTGTCGTTCAAAATCCGAAGTCTATCCATCGATACAAAGGCCTTTTTGAAGAGGATAAAACCGACCGCATTGATGCCTTTCGTATTGCGGATTTCTTACGCATTGAACGCTTTAATAAGACGGTTTTAAAAGAGGAGCGTTACATCGCTCTTCAACGGTTGACTCGTTCGAGATACCAACTCGTTCACCAATTAACCGAATGTAAACAACACTTTCTTGAGAACCTTTACTATAAATGTAATACGCTCTCTAAGGAACTTGATACTTCTGTTTTTGGTGCCACCATGCTTGATCTTCTCTCTGACTCACTTTCACTTGATGAAATTGCCCAAATGGAGTTAGAAGATTTAGCCCTTCTCTTACAAGAAAAGGGGCGCGGTCGCTTTAGTGACCCACAAAAGATAGCTAAAATGATTAAGAAAGCGATTCGCGACTCTTATCGTTTAGCCCAAGTCGTCCAAGAATCAGTGGATATGGTTTTAGCGACTTATGCGAGATTAATTCAAACATTAAAAAAACAAATTAAAGATTTAGAAAAAAGTATTGTCGCCTTATTTGAAGTTGTTTCAGAGGTCCAATGCTTAAAAAGTATTCCAGGAATCGGTATCGTGTATGCCGCCGGTATTGTCGCTGAAATCGGTCAAATTGAACGTTTTGAAAACGAAGCTCAATTAGCCAAGTATTGCGGACTTTACTGAAAGAAGAATCAATCTGGAAACTTTGAATCGGAACGTACACCTATGACACGGACAGGTAATCAATATCTTCGGTATTATATGGTTGAGGCTGCCAACTCTATAAGACGTCACGAAGAAAGTTACCGTCTCTATTATCACAAGAAATATGATGAAGTTCCGAAATTTAAACACAAACGAGCCCTCGTCCTTACTGCCAGAAAATTTGTGCGTTTGGTGGATACGCTACTACGTAACCGCCAACTCTACACGCCAGAAAGGAGCGTATAACTCAAAGGCTAACAGTTGTTGCTTTTGAATCCTTTCTGTCCTGGCGCTAGGCTAATTTTTTTCAGAGGTTAGCCGAGGGTCTAGTTCAGTGCGCCTAAGTTTTTAGAATCTTTAATTATTTTTATCAATTAACTGTTTGACTTAATACCACAAGTCTTTAATGGCCTCTCCTCGTTCAATCCATCGCCTTCCCCAACGGATGCCTGATTGGTTATTCGACCTTTAACAAAGGGGCGCTTTCGCCCACTCCATCCTGTTTAACCGAACCTACTCTTCATTTTTTATTTTAATTCGTTCATTTAAAAAAGGAAATCGCCCCCTTTTTTCGTATAGTAAGGCAGGAGGTGATTTTAATGCCCCTTCAGCGGGTTAGCTCATTATTCACAAAAAGAAAACCAATCTATCCCCCACTCACGCCCACTCAGCAGGAGTCGGGCCCCTCGATTCATACACGACTTAAACGTCTCATAAAAGAAGCAATCACCCTTAAAGCGAGCGATATTCATTTTACCTTAAAAGACAACGATATCCTCGTTCAATTTCGGGTCGGTTCATTAATGATTTCAAGCGATCGTATGAGCCCATCCACCTACGAACAACTCCTCGCTTATATCAAATTTCATGCTTCATTAACCCTTACCCATCCTAAACAACCTCAGTCAGGATTACTCAAGCTAAAAGATGCAACAGCGCTTTACTATACGCGCGTCTCCATTTTACCGACGCCTCATTATCAAAGTCTTGTGCTGCGACTCATCAATCATCACCATAAAAAAAAATTAGATGAAATTTCGCACTTTCCTCAAACGACTGATATTTTAAAAGATATGGCAAGAATGCCGGCCGGTTTAATTCTCATCAGCGGTCCGACGGGAAGTGGAAAAACAACAACGACTTACGCCTTGATCGATTACTTAAAAGACGAGCTTGGAAAAAGCATTGTGACCATTGAGGATCCCGTTGAGTACCAACAACCCGATATCGTTCAAATGCAAGTCAACGAAAGTCTTGGGATGACCTACGATGTTGGAATCAAAGAAATTTTGCGCCACGATCCTGATGTCATCGTCATCGGTGAAATTCGTGACGTCAAGACTGCTCGGCAGGCGCTGCGTGCAGCCTTTACCGGCCACTTAGTCATCTCAACCGTCCATGCTAAAAATGTACGGGGAACCTTAAATCGACTCATCGACCTCGGAATATCCACCCAAGACCTTGAACAAGCACTCGTTGGCATCGCGAATCAACAATTAATTGAAAATAAGACCGAACGAAAGGCCATGTTTGAACTTTGTTTTGGTGAACAACTCGATCACCTATTTTCCCAACTTTCGCCCGCTTCGCTTCCCTATCACACATTAGACGAGGAGTTAGTATAATGCCCACAATCCATCACTTATCCCCCCGTTGGCCCCTTTGCGAACAACAAAAATTTTTAACTCGCTTTAGCCAACTGATTGAGCAAGGATTTTCGTTAGCACAAGCACTAGAGATTATGGGAACACTCTTTAAACAAGAGGCCATCGCTCCCTTCGCAGCGCATTGTGCCAATGGACAACCCTTTGCCTCCACCTTAGAAACTTGCCACTTTGAAAAACGAATTGTCTATATTGTCCGATGTGGCGAAGAGGCGGGGTCCCTCTTGCAAGGATTACAAAAGGCGGCGGAATATAGCGAGCATTTAATTCAAAACAAGGCGGAGCTTTCTAAAAAATTACGTTACCCTCTCTTCCTATTTACCTTAATGATCGGAATACTTGGCATCGTCTATCTTTTTTTCTTCCCACAACTTGAAGATTTTTACCAAAGCTTCCATATTGAAGGCGATCCTACCTTACTAAATGGCGTCCTCCTTCTTCTTGGCGGGCTCCTTCTCCTTATCTTTCTCCTCATCGGTAGCTTCTTTCTCATTTTAACAAGTCCCCACCGATGTATTCCGCACCTCCTATTTCATTTTCCGCTGCTCAAATCGCTTTCTCAGCACGTTTTTTCCTACTACTTTAGCAGCCAATGGCTCATCTTCCTAAACTGCGGACTCCCGCTAAAAGAAAGTCTTTTCATGATGCGATCCTTTGAAAACATCCCCTTCGTCCGCCACATCATTGACGAACTTCAACAACGGCTAGAAAACGGTATTTCCCTTGGCGATTTGTTCGAAAAGAGCCCGTACTTTACCGCGTACTTCAAACTTATAATGAAACACGCCTTGCAGCTTGCAAAGGTGCACCAAGAATTAAAGACCTATAGCACCGAAGAATTCAAACGACTCACCCAACACATGAACACCTTATTTAAAACGATTCAATTTATTTTTTTAGCCCTCATCGGGCTCATTATTGTACTCATTTACTTAAGTCTATTACAACCCGTCTTTCAAATGGCGGAACTTATCTAAACAATCGGAGGATTATCTTATGAAAAAAAGAATTCAAATGAATCAAAAAGGATTTACACTTATTGAAATGTTAATTGTCATGGTCATCGTCGGGGTACTCGTCCTCCTCGTCTTTCCAAAAGCAAGTGCCGTGTTAGAGAAAACCAATCAGACCGGATGTGAGGCTTTTGACCAATCCGTTGAGGCACAAAAAACGTCAGCCGATCTCCTAGGCGAGCCCTTATCCGAATCTGAACTCAATCAAATCGCCAAAGACCGCGAAAAAGTGTGTAAGGAGGGCGAATGATTCTTAATCAAAAAGGATTTACACTCATCGAGGCGCTCCTAGCCCTCTTAATTACCGGAACATTATCTCTGATTTCCTTCCCACCCCTTGTAAAACTTTATGACGGCATCAAACTTAATCAGGCCATTGCGTTACTCCAATCAGATTTAAACTACATTCGCCAAGCGAATATGATGCCCTTTCAAGGAGGGACGTACACGTTACGCATCTATCATAAAGAAAACAAGTATGCGCTTCGACAAAACGGAACCAACCAGCAACTCCGGACACTCCCTCAAGGAATTTCTTTTCCATCCGTTAGTACAACACTAACCGATTTATCATTTAATAACCTCGGCCACATTGGAGGTGGTCAAACACTTCTTATTAAAAGTAAGTATCAAGAAAAAAAGATTGTCTTTTCAATCGGAACAGGAGGAATTGATATCCGTGATTCGAACGAACCAAAAGGGATATATTCTGACTGAATGCCTCATCGGGCTGATGATCCTATGTACCGTTGCCATGAGTCTTTCCCACGTCTTACCTAAACTTCTCAAAAAGCAACAGCACCTTGACGTCCAACAAACGCTCTATTATCACCTCTATGTATTAAAAGATCGCTGGCTCTT
Source organism: Turicibacter sp. St.80E1 (assembly GCF_059728495.1). Taxonomy (NCBI): domain Bacteria; kingdom Bacillati; phylum Bacillota; class Erysipelotrichia; order Erysipelotrichales; family Turicibacteraceae; genus Turicibacter; species Turicibacter sp. St.80E1. The sequence goes on from NZ_AP039386.1 coordinate 1,495,695, forward strand.
TGAACCCAACACCCTCTCATTCCCCCTTCATCTTACCTCCCCCATCCCTTATACCGTCACCCAAAAAGACGCTCAACTTTGTGCTACTTATGACTGGAGGGAATCCGTGTGAACAAAAAATTTGTCTATAGCTTATCTAATCATGGATTTTTACTCGTTGAACATCTCATCGGTCTCGTCATTACAGCCCTTCTGACACTTCTCATCCTTCGACTCTTCCCCCTCATTAAAACGTACCAAACCGATTTAGACCGGGTGAGTCATGAGGAAATAACAACCTTGCGCGCACGATTGCAAAAAGAAGCTCAACACGCGCTTCGGTTCGATATCTCAGGAGAAAAGCTTACCCTCTATCTTGAATCGGGTAAACAATCTACCTACTTTATTTCTAATCATCGCCTCATGCGCCAAGTCGATGGAAAGGGCGGCGAAGTCGCCCTCTATCATTGTGACCAATTAGACATCACCCAACATCATGATCAGTCCGTCACCCTCACCCTTCGCACTAAAAATAATAGCTATTCCATTTACCTAACCTCTCATCGGTTCCCACTTCAACCACTTAACGAGGATAAGGTTGACGAAACGGAGGTGCCAGTTTGATGAACCAAAAGGGGATGATTCTTCCCTTAACACTCGCGATGAGCTTAATGATCGCCCTTCTCCTGCTTCACCTCTCCTATCGAATTGAAGATCAGGCGCGTCTTTATCACCTCGAACGCGATCATTTAACACTCTCCCTACTCAAAAAAGAATGCGTCAAACAAATAACAGACCAACTAGGAACAAAAATCGTTGAAGGACATGAAAAAATACCACCTCAGGTCATTTCCTTACATAATGGGACCCCGGTTACCATAAGCTATAAAAATGGGTATGAGACACTTGCAGTCACCTATCAATTTCACTATAATGAATACTTAGAATCAGGGAGCATTACCTATGACAAAAAGACCCATGATTACACTATGAACTAGGAGGGATTTCATATGAAACCAATTGCCCTCATTGGCATGATGGGAAGTGGGAAAACCACCATTGGAAAACAACTCGCAAAGGAACTCCACCTCCCGTGGCACGATAGCGACCTTTTTATCGAACAAACAACCCATGAACAAATCAAAGACATCTTTGCTACCAAAGGGGAAGCCTACTTTCGCACACTAGAAACGAGAGCGCTCCAAACCCTTTTAACCTTTCCAGGCATTCTCTCAACCGGAGGCGGAATCATCATCCAAAAAGAAAATCGAGAACACCTCAAAAATAACGCCTACGTTATTTTCTTAGAGGCAAGCATCCAAACATTAGTCACTCGGATCGATGACCAAAATCGTCCCCTCCTCCAAAATGAACCAATGGAACAAAAACTTCGTACCTTGTACGACAAAAGGGAATCCCTCTACAGAGAATGCGCCCATGATACCATTAAGACCGATCATAAAACCGTAGAAGAAATCATCACCCTCATTAAACAAAAACTTCCTCAATAAACAAAAGCCCTTACCTGTTTTCAATTCACAGTTAAGGGCTTTAATTCGTCTATTGTAAAAATACACTTAAAACTCAGATTCATTTAGTTCTTTAAAATAGCGCATGATCAAAATAATAGATAACATAAAGGTTAAAAAATCCGCAATGGGTCCGACGTATAGCACTCCATCTATCCCTAACCACATCGGGAACAACAAAATTAAAGGGATATGAAAGAGTCCTTGACGGGCCAGTGAAAGAATCATACTCTGTTTCATTTTTTTCGTACTGGTAAAGAAGTTGACAATAAGCGGTTGAACCCCAACGACACAAATGAGCATCAAATAAATGCGCATGTATTTAGTCGCAAACTGAAAATAAAGCTCCCCTCCTCCACCAAAAATCCCAACAATTTGGCGTGGAAAGAGTTGAAACAGTAAAAATGCTGTAAAACTAAACATTAATCCCATCATCATCGCTTTTTTAAACGTTTCTTTCACCCGACGGTAGTTTTTAGCCCCCTTATTAAATCCCCAAATTGGCTGACATCCTTGGGCTAGTCCAATTGAACACGCCGATAAAATTGTATAGAGTTTGGCGACCACTCCGGAAACTGCCAACGGAATAGCACTTCCATATAGACTTTGGGCACCATAAAAAACGAGCGTATGATTCATCAACACGTTGACCACCATCATTAAAAAATGCGTTAAACAATTAGGAAATCCTAATTTGGCAATCTCCCACACATACGTCGGTTGAAGCCGAAGATCTTGCCACTTAATCTTAAACGCCCGGAAGCGATTAAAATACCATAAACAAAGCGTTCCTGAAACCCCTTGACTTAAAACGGTGGCGAGTGCAGCACCAAAGATTCCCCATTTAAAAACGAGCATAAAAAGAGCATCAAGAACGACATTTAATAGCGCCCCCGTCATCGAACATCCCATCGCATAGCGTGGACTCCCATCCGCCCGAATCAGAAAACTACCCGCGGTAAAAAAGATAAAGAACGGGATACCAAATAGCGTGACACTTAAATAAAGATTAGCATAGTTAAACACTTCATCCGTTACTCCGCATAAATTTAAAATGGTTAACTTAAACAAAAATAAAGCCCCCATCATAACGACTCCCGCGCAACACATGAACCCAAGTCCATTTCCAATAAATCGTTTAGCATCCGACTCCTGTCCGGCTCCTTGACAAATATTAAAATGAGCCGCTGTCCCAACACCAACCAACTGAGAAATAGCAGTTGCCAAAGTGACGACAGGAAACGCAACATTCGTTGCCGCATTTCCAAGAACACCCACCTGATGACCAATAAACATCTGATCTGTAATATTATAAATCGCACTCGCCAAAAGGCTAATCATTGAGGGAATGGCAAATTTACAAATCAATTTAAAAAGAGGGGCCTCCCCTAATGGATTTGATTGTCCCGTTTGATCCATTTCTTCTCTCCTCCCTTTATAAAAAATCTATCTCTTATGGGGCGAAAAAGCTTTCACCTCTCATGTTACCTCTCTCACGATTTAATCATCAAACACATCGGATCAATGATAATGACCGTAAGTTTAGGATAAAACATGGCGCCACTTGTATACCCTATGTCTAAAAAACAATAAATATGTTTAAACATTGTTCATCACCAATGAACCTATAAAAAAAGGAGGCAAATTCGCCTCCTCCTAGTTGTTTAAAAATGGATTGTTTCTTTTTTCGTCTGCAACCGTTGTACAGTCACCATGGCCAGGATAAACAAGTGTATCATCTGGCAAGGTTAATAATTTCTGTCTGATTCCAGTCACTAACTGTTGATGGTTTCCATAAATAAAATCTGTTCGTCCAATCGATTGTTTAAATAGTGTATCTCCTGTGAATACCATGCGATCTTTCACAAAATAGTAACATAGGCTTCCCGACGTGTGACCAGGTACATGAAAGATTTTTACTTGAGTATCCAAACAAGTAAGTGTTGCCCCATCCGCTAACCAATGATAATCCAGGTCTTCGCTTAACACAAACGGTTGATACGTCATCGTTGAAAGATTAACCTCTGGTTGATCAAAATACTCTTTTTCCGATTTATGCGCATAAATTGGAAGACTGTACTTCGCTGCTAACTCGTTGACAGCACCAATATGATCAAAATGACCGTGAGTTAACAAAATTGCCTCAGGGATGAGTTTCTTCGTCCCTAAATATTGAATAATTTTAGTGGCATTGGCAGCGGGATCTACAATAACTGCCCTTCCTTGACTTGAAACAACGTAGCACGTCGTTTGAACAGGTCCTAATACTAATGGATAAACGTTCAACAAAATCACCTCATCAATCGATTAAAGCACCCACAAAGGGTGCTTTTCTAATTATTATTATAACGTTTTAGCTAAATAAGCTGAACCAACAATTCCCGCTTCATTTCCTAATTCAGCCAAAACAAATTGTGTTTGACGAACCGCACTGAAAGCATAATTTTGGTAATGTTTAACGATGGTATCGATTAAAATGTCTCCGGCTTTTGAAACCCCTCCACCGATAATAATCTTTTGTGGATCAGTTGTTGCTGCTAAGTTAGCTGCCGCTAAACCAATATATCGACCTAATTGATCAACCATTTTTAATCCAACAGCATCTCCAGCTTTCGCTGCATCAAAGACATCTTTAGCTTCGATTTTATCTAATTGACGTAACGTTGATTCTTCTGCTGTATGAAGTAAGAATTTTTCTGTTTCGCGAACGATTCCTGTTGCAGAAGCAACCGTTTCTAAACATCCTTTTTTCCCACAGTTACATTGATTCCCATCTTCAAGAACAACCGCTAAGTGACCGATTTCTCCCCCGGCACCATGAACACCTGCAACAACTTTACCATCAACGATGACTCCACCACCAACACCTGTTCCTAACGTAAACATGATCGCATCTTGTGCCCCTGCAGCAGCCCCTAACCATAATTCACCTAATGCAGCGACGTTTGCATCATTTCCAACTGCCACTGGAACTTTAATCATTTCTTCTAATTCCGTTTTCACATGGCGTTCTGTCCATCCTAAGTTCACGGCAACTTTGACAACACCATTATTATCAACAGGTCCTGGAACCCCAATTCCAACACCTTCAACCTCGCTTAATTGAATTCCTTTTTCTTCGCATTTTGCTTCAATCGTACGTGCAATATCAGAAACGATATGGTCCCCGTTATCTTCTTTATTCGTAACGATTTCCCAAGAATCTAAAATTTCACCTTTTGATGAAAATAATCCGCATTTAATTGTTGTCCCACCAACGTCAATTCCGAATACATATTTATTCATTTTCAAACTCCTCCTTATCATGCCACATAAAGTCAGATATCTTCCTATATCATGTACTTGATCCTTTAATAATTTCTTCGTATTCATTTTATCATAAAGTCTTCTTAATAAAAAGATGTAACCCCTTTAAAAATAACCAAACCCGTTACATATTCAAAATTCATAAAAAAAGCACCGTGTCAGAGTCCGGTGCTTTTTTTTAAAATTATTTAACTGTATTTAAAGTTTCTTTTAATACGTTAACTGATTTTGTTAATTTTTCTGTTTCTTCTTCAGTAATGTTTAATTCGAATACTTCACGGATTCCGTTACGGTTAACGATTGCAGGTACCCCTACGAATACGTCATTTTGTCCGTATTGTCCATTTAAGTAAGCTGAAACTGATAAACAGCTGTTTTCATCACCTAAGATAGCACGTACGATACGAGCTAATGCCATACCGATTCCGTAGTAAGTTGCACGTTTACGTTCAATGATGTGGTAAGCAGCGTCACGTACATTTACGTAAATTTGCTCTAAATCTTCTTGGTTGAATTTAGGGTTGTTAGCCACAACATCCATAATTGGTTGAACACCTACAGTTGTATGAGACCATAATGGGAACTCAGTATCTCCGTGTTCACCGATAATGTATCCGTGTACGTTACGTGGGTCAACATTTAAATATTTACCGATTTCGAAACGTAAACGAGCTGTATCTAAAGTTGTTCCTGATCCGATTACACGGTGACGTGGTAATCCAGATTCTTGCCATGCAACGTAAGTTAATACGTCAACTGGATTACTTGCTACTAATAAAATTCCATTGAATCCTGATTTCATGATTTCACGAACGATTCCGCGCATGATTTTTGCATTTTTTTCAACTAAAGCTAAACGAGTTTCCCCTGGTTGTTGGTTAGCTCCTGCTGTAATAACAACGATATCTGCTGTACGGCAATCTTCATATGTCCCCGCCCAGATATCCATTTTTTGTGGTCCAAATGGTAAACCATGGCTTAAATCCATTGCTTCCCCTTCAGCTTTATCTTTGTTTACATCGATTAAAACGAATTCTTCTAATCCGCCTTGGTTTAACATTGAGTATGCGAAACTCATTCCTACGAATCCTGTTCCGACTAAAGCAACGCGTCTTACACCTGTTTTCATATCTTTCACCTCTACAACATGTTTTTATGACATACACTTTCGTATGCCATATTTTCGCGAACTCCGACAGCTTCACTATTTTTATGAAATGCAAATGTGTCTTAAATTCATTTTTAATTATATACCATGATTTATTTTTTCACAAACATTATTCACTAAAAAGTGTAAAAAATCGCTTTCTTTCTTTATTTTTCTTTAGTCAATAGATAAAATAACCCATTCGTTCTACTAGATTAGTCTCCTCACTGTCTAAAAAAGCTAAAACCTTCAACTCTTAAAGTTCTCATCCATACATTTTGTTTGAACATAAAAAAAACCCTACCGAAGGCAGGGCTTGTAAAAAGGATGACTCCTTATTTTTTCTCGCGATGAGCAGTTGATTTACGGCAACGTGGGCAGTATTTATTCATCTCAAGACGTTCTGGGTTATTACGTTTATTTTTTTTAGAAATGTAATTTTCTTCACCGCAAACTGTACATTTTAATGTAAGATTTACTCGCACTAAAATCCCTCCAATCTAATAACAACTTCTACATTATAGCACGCACGACATCAAAAAACAAAGTTTTTTTTATCAATTTGTACTATAAAGTGTTTCTTTGTTGTTTAATCTCCTGTGTAAAAATTATAACAAAAGCTTAATCGTACCTCAAGACCTATTTATAAGTAATTTATCCCTTATTTAAAAATAGTTTCCAAGTCATTCGTTTTCGCCTATATTTTTTACACGTTAAATCAATTTATTATGGGGCCTTTCTCCCCTTTTATTCAGCCATTTCTGTTTTTCTTTATTCACCTTGTGCTACATTCTCCGGTGCTTGTCCTATAGTCTCTCCATTATCCACTTCATTTTGAGCCGCCATTCGTTCTTTCTTTAAATCAAAATAGGCTTGCATCGCTCGTTCACCAATTTGAAGCGAAATCGGGTGGGATTGACTCGGTAACTCACATTGCGGAACAATAACAGAAAGAGCCACCTCTGGTTTATCCGCAGGGGCGTAGGCAATTAATGTTCGACTATGCACGTCAATAAATTCGCCGTTGGCATCCTTGATGTATCGTCCATCCGCATCACGCGCATATTCCTGTGCCGTCCCTGTTTTACCTGCAGGATTATAGTTTGCCTTATAGAACGTTGAATATCCCGTTCCTCCACTTTGTTGTAAGGCCATTACAAACCCTTGATGAACACGATCAAAATATTGTTGATCTAATTCAACCACATTTAATAAATTAGGAGCAAACCCTTTAACTAATTGTTTTCCACTTATATCGTCATTCGATGGCAAATAGACTTCTTTCACGAGTGTCGGAGCAAAACGTTTCCCACTCGTCGCAACCGTTGAAACGTACTGAACAAGTTGCATCGGCGTGTATAAATCCGCCTGTCCAATCGCGAAGTCTAAAAGTTTCCCTGACGTTCGCTGCGCTTCAACTAATCCCGTCGACTCATTCGGTAAATCAATTCCAGTACTTACACCGAGTCCAAACTCATTAAAGGTTGAACGATATTTATCAAAAACATCTAAATTCAGATTTAGCGCCATGTACGGTGAATAATATGAGCCACCGAAACGAATCGTTTGGTCAAAGAAGTACACGTTACTCGACTTTTGTAACGCTGTTAAGTCATTAACCGCCCCTAATGTTTGCCACGATCCTTTGACAAGACCACCTTTAAAGTACATCTTTGTATCATTAACCACTTGTCCTGGCGTCGTCACTCCATACTTAAATCCACTAAGCAAGGTCGCACCTTTAACAACCGATCCGACCGTAAACGAACTTTGAAAAGTTCCAAGCGAGTTATCATAAATCACATAATCTTTTGCTTCGTCGTCCCAATCAATAATATTTCCTGTCATCGCTAACACTTCCCCCGTATTAGGGTTTGTCATCACGATGTACGCCTCACGTAAATACTTCGTCGTCGATGAATTTTTCTTCGCATTTAACAACTCATCACGGACAATATCATTAACGGCTGCCTGCAACTCGGCATCGATGGTTAACACTAATTCATACCCTCGTTGCCCCTCATAGATTTCATCATACGTTGACGTATCGTCATCATTCGTTAATAAATATTGCGACTTATGCCCACCAAGTAACGCCTCATAATAAAGTTCTAACTGGGATAATCCTACCCGATCGTTTGATTGATAGTCATGCGCCTTATAATAATCTACTAACACCGCTGGCAATCCTTGCTCATAACTTGAAACACGTCCATAAATCGGGTGCCACTGCGCAACACTTGGATACGTTCGATCCCAGTCGACCTCTGTATTCACCCCTGGCATCGACTCCAAATGTTCGCTAACGATCGCTACTTCTTCTTCAGTTGCACCTTTTTTAATAATATTAGATGTCTGATTTGTCCCCTTTTTCATATTAATATAAATCGCATGGGCCTCTTTATCCTGATCGGTAAGTTTTGATAACATGTCATCCGTTATACGACTGAGTTGTAATTGATAGAGCTTTTTATCCCCATACTTTTTCAACTCTTCTTTCGTATATAACTCCTTCGCCTCATCCTCAAATTTCTCTAAGTATAAGTCTTTTAAATCACGTGACGTCAACTTGCTAAAATCCACTTCAATTAAATCCGCCAATTTATCAGCAATTTGATGCATCTCTTTTTCACTGACATCCGCATACCGTTGATACGTAATCGTACTCACCGCCTCGTTATCAACTAACACAGACATATTTCGATCGTAGATGACCCCACGCGGAACATTCCGTTGCAAGGCAACAGTCGATGTCTTATTCACATAAGCCTGATAATCGTCCGAATACTTCACCTGAATAGCATATAAACGGAACGCAATCACAATAAACATTAACAAACAAACTACTTTTAATACTTGTATTCTAAAAACTAATGATTTGATTAGTTTAAATAACTTATCCACGTCCATCCCGCACCTTTCACTCTAACTTCTCACCTATTATATCACACTTAAAAACGGGTCTTTTGAATTTTTTGTGTAAAAAAATAGGTCATCTTGTCGTATGGGTTCCCACGACCCCCACACCTCTTCTTCCATCCAACAGGGGCGCGATAGGTGGGAAGATTTCATTCATCATCTTAACCCTGTTATCCTTGTTCATGAGATCCATTCTCCAATCAAATAAATCTCCCTCCTCACCTATGGATACATACCTTTAGTCTGTCCACTTTTGTTAAAATTAAAAAAACTGGTTCATTATAAAATGTACCCTAGAGAGTAGACAAATAAAAAAAGTCTACCTTCTAGGGCCTTTTTGTTATAATATTAACTATTAGATTTTAGGAGGATTTTAAATGAGCAAGAAGTTATTTACACCACAAGAGATTGAACAACTCAAACAAAACGAATATGTTAAGTCAGTATCTGAAAAAGGGATTACTTATACGAAAGAATTTAAGGAGAACTTTATTATGATGAGCGAGAAAGGAAAGTTTCCGCGAGAGATATTCGAATACTATGGATTTAATGTTACGGTGCTTGGCATGCAGCGTGTGAATTCTGCAGCTAAACGTTGGAAACAAGCCTTTAAAACCCAGGGCCCATTAGGATTGGATGATAGTCGTACTAAGAATTCTGGAAGGTCCCTAAAACGAGAGTTAACGCTAGAAGAACAATTATTACGCACGCAGGCTGAATTAGAAGTTTTAAAGATTGAGAACGAATTATTAAAAAAGTTGAGACTCATGAGAAAAATGCTCGAATAGTCTCTAAAGAAGTAAAGTTTCAAATGATTCATCAAGTAGTGAATCAGACATCAACTAAATTTAAATCTTTAATTTCTCATTTATGCGATAGTCTTGGTGTTTCAAGATCAGGTTATTATCGTTATTTTTCGTTATGTGCTGAAGAAGCTCGTTTAAAGCGATTAAAGGAGGAACAACATCGTTTAGAAGTTATTCAAAAGGCCATTTGTTTTAAGGGACGAAAAAACAAGGGAATTCGCCAAGTAGCGATGGTTCTTAAAGGGGAATTCAACATTATCTTTAACCTAAAATCTATTCATCGAATCATGAAAAAGTATGGACTATTGAGTCAAGTTCGTCGAAGCAATCCCTATCGTAAACTCGCTAAAGCGACACAAGCACATCGTGTCTGTCCAAATCTTGTTAATCGTCAATTTAGGCCATTAGAACCTTATAAAGTTCTATTAACCGATATCACTTATTTAAAATATGGAAAGGGTCAGACTGCCTATCTCTCGACCATCTTAGATAGTGCAACAAATGAAGTTTTAGCTTTTCAATTAAGTGAGCATTTAAAGATAGATTTTGTTCTCCAAACACTGAACCAACTTCAAGAAAATCCGACTGTCCAATTAACGAAGGAAACGATTATTCACTCCGATCAGGGCGTGCATTATACGAGTCCGCAATTTTCGAATCAATTAAAGGAATTAGGAATTCAACAATCAATGTCTAGGAAGGGGAATTGTTGGGATAACGCTCCACAAGAATCATTTTTTGGGCATCTAAAAGATGAAGCAGATATAACCAATCAACTGACATTTGATGATTTACTCATTGAAATTGAAGAATATATAGATTATCATAACAACTTTAGATATCAATGGAATTTAAAAAAGCTGACTCCTGTAGGATACAGAAATCAGCTTCAAGTTGCTTAGGTTTTTTTCTTTGTCCTTGACAAAGGGTACAGATTATTACTCGAACCAGTTTTTTTACTATTTACGAAGCCCTTCCTCAAAACGGCGCTCTACTTCATCCCAGTTAATAATTTCAAAAATAGCCTCTGTATAATCCGCCCGACGATTTTGATATTTCAAATAATACGCGTGCTCCCAAACATCAAGATTTAATAATGGTGTAAAGCCTGCACTTAATGGAGAATTTTGATTAAGTGTCTTCACCACCCGTAACTTTTTATTCTGATCAAGAACTAGCCATCCATAACCCGATCCGAATTGAGACGTTGCTGCCTGTGCGAGTAATCGTTTTAATTGATCAAAACTTCCAAACGCGAGTTTAATTTCTTTCGCTAATTTTCCAAACGGCTCCCCTCCGCCATTCGGTGATAAACAATAAAAATACAGGTTGTGATTGGCATACCCGCCCCCTTGATTAATCACCTCTTGACGAATATCAGCTGGAATTTCATCGGGATGACTCAGTACATCTTCTATCGTTTTCCCCTCAAAAAAAGAAGGATATCGTTTGACGAGTGCATTTAATTTGTCTAAGTAAGCTTTATGATGCTTAGTGTAATGAATCTCTACTGTTTTTGCATCCAAAATAGGTTCTAACGCATTATAAGTATAAGGTAATGGTAAAAAAGGATATTCCGTCATCTCTTCGCCTCCTGATTTTTTTGTATAACAGTTGAAACACTCTGGAATTATTATATAATTAAAGACAGATAGGAAATGTCATTTTCGCATTTTATATCAAAAGAAGCTAAATTGTGGGGTGATTTACGGTGTCTCAGTTCACACATCGTCAACATACAAAACGTGTAAAAGTCGGAAACTTATTTATTGGTGGTAAAGATGAGGTCATTATTCAAAGTATGACCACAACGAAAACGCACGACGTCTTAGCCACAGTCGAACAAATTAATCGTTTAGCATCGGCGGGATGTCAACTCGTCCGCGTCGCATGCTTAGATGAGGCAGATGCACACGCTTTAAAAGAGATTAAAGCACAAATTTCTATTCCGTTAGTCGTTGATATTCACTTCGACTATCGTTTAGCCTTACTTGCGATTGAAGCAGGTGTCGATAAAATCCGAATTAATCCTGGAAATATCGGAAACGAAGAAAAGGTTCGCCAAGTCGTTGAAGCGGCTAAGAAAAAACAGGTGGCCATTCGTATTGGAGTCAATGCCGGTTCACTCGAACGTGAAATTTTAAAAAAATATGGGCAAGCAACGCCAGAAGGAATGGTCGAAAGCGCCCAATTGCATGTTAAAATTTTAGAAGATTTAGGGTTTGAAGATATCATTATCTCGCTAAAAGCGTCGGATACAGATTTAGCGATTAAAGCCTATGAACTTGCAGCCCAAACGTTTGACTATCCTTTACATTTAGGAATTACAGAGGCAGGAACGGCATTTTCTGGAACAATTAAAAGTTCAATCGGACTCGGGATTTTACTTCACCAAGGAATTGGAAATACCATGCGCGTTTCATTAAGTGCCGATCCGGTTGAGGAAATTAAAGTCGCACGTGAAATTCTCAAAAATTTTGGATTAATCAAAAATGCTCCAACCCTTATTTCTTGTCCAACGTGCGGACGTATTCAATATAATTTAATTCCACTCGCTCAACGCGTTGAAGACTACTTAACCACAATTCCTCACGATATTCATGTTGCTGTAATGGGGTGTGCGGTTAACGGCCCAGGTGAAGCTAAAAATGCCGATATTGGGATTGCCGGTGGTCGCGGAGAAGGAATCCTCATCAAACACGGAGAAATTATTCGAAAAGTCCCAGAAGATCAAATGTTTGATACATTAGTCGAAGAAATTCAACTTTTAGTCAAAGAACGTGAGCAACAACAAAAAGCCTAACTTAAAAACCTCGAATATGCTTCGAGGTTTTTTTCATATCACGTAAAGACACAAAAAAGAATCTCACTTGTAAACGATGCCAGAAAAAAGATAAGCATTTTTCGAACCATTCTTCCATAAACTGCATAGTATAAAGAAGTGCCACTCATTTGTTACAAAGGGGGACTTGCTATGTATGAGTTACTAAAAACAACCTTGATGCATTTAAGTGTTGAGGAGTTATTCACTTTAAACTGTAAGAACGATTTGAAAATTGATCCCAATGACTTAATAAACTTTCATCATCTCCTGACCCATCATTGGAGTGAGATTATCGATGAGCCTTCGTTATCTTTAAATCATGACCAATTACGTACCCATTTAAAAACGTCTAATATATCTAAATACAATGAATTAATTACAGGAATTAAACGAAATATCATTTTTAATAAAAAATAACCATCCAAACGGATGGTTATTTTTTTATTGTTTTCCTAAAATACGTTCAAGATTTTTAGGGTCAAACTCCCCTTTTCTAAACATCTCAATTTCTTGTTTATACGGTGGTAATTTCTCTTTAGAATCCCCTCCAACAGCAACATAAGGTGTCTCTAAGATTTTCGGAACCTTTTTAAAATCTGGATGATACATAATGGTTTTGAGGGCATCAAATCCGATTTCTCCAAATCCAATATTCTCATGACGATCCTTTTTGGCCCCCATTATATTTTTACTATCATTAATATGGAAAACGGCAATCTGTTTCTTTCCAATTAAACGATCAAACGATTCTAAAACACCCGCGAAGTCATTCACTAAGTCATAGCCTGCATCATGAACGTGACAGGTATCGAAACAAACACGTAATTTTTCATTATGTACGACATTATCAAAAATATAGGCCAGCTCATCAAAACTACGCCCAACTTCCGTCCCTTTTCCTGCCATCGTCTCTAGCGCAATCGTAATATTCGTATCTTTCGTTAACACTTCATTAAGTCCTTCAACCACTTTGGCCAATCCAACCTCTGCTCCAGCTCCTACATGTGCACCTGGATGCAAGACAAGTGTATAAGCGCGCAGCGCCTCTGATCGTTCAATTTCTTTCGCTAAAAACTCAACGGCCAATTCAAACGTTTCCGGTTTAACAGTATTCGCTAAATTAATAATATAAGGTGCATGGACGACAATATCAGATAGTCCATGCTGCTTCATATACTCCCATCCCGCTTCAATATTTAGCTCTTCAATCGGTTTACGACGCGTATTTTGTGGGGCCCCCGTGTAAATCATAAACGTATTTGCACCATATGAGGCGGCCTCCTTAGCCGCTCCAAGAAGCATTTCCTTTCCAGCCATCCCAACATGTGATCCAATTTTTAACATCTTATACCACCTAACCCTCTATTATTTACGTTTACGTCGTTCCTGACGCTTCACCTGCTCCATTTGGGCTTTCATTTTCTTTTTATAACCCGGTGTTACCTTTTTCGGTTTACGGATTTTAGCTTTCGCAATTTTATCAATTTCATTTTCCTTTTTCACACGTTTTTGACGAGCATTACGCGCATTTACCTCCACTAATGCTCCATTTTTTAATTCACGATAGTTAAATTCAATTCCACGCGCTTCAAGTTGTTGTAATAATTCTTCCTCTTTTGAATCGTATAACGTAATCGCCATTCCATCATAATTTCCACGCGCTGTTCGACCGACACGATGAATGTAAAACTCTAAATCCTGTGGTAATTCGTAGTTAATCACGTGGCTAATTCCCTCAATGTCAATTCCACGTGCGGCAATATCTGTCGCTACAATATATTGAAACTCTAAATGACGAATACGTTGCATCATTTGACGACGTTGACGTGGGGTTAAATCCCCATGAATTTGTCCGACACGAAGCCCTGCTGATGTTAAAGCATTCGCCACCTCCGTTGCACTTTGTTTCGTATTCACGAAAATAATCGCTAAATAAGGGTTTAATGCCTTTAATAACTGGGCCACAATATTTACACGATTACGGTGTTTTGTCGGATATAAAACATGCTCAATTTTAACCGCTGTTTGTTGACGAGGTTGAATATGAATATGCACCGGAGCCGTCATATATTTTTTCAAAAAGGGTTTTAACGCTTGAGGAATCGTTGCTGAAAACACCATCATTTGTAAATCGTTCCCCATCGTTCCGGCCATCTGATCAATTTCAGTTAAAAATCCAGTTTCAAGCGTCATATCTGCCTCATCAACCACAAACATTTTTGCCGTATGAACGAATAAGGCGCGTTCGTTAATCGATAAATCTTTAATACGACCTGGAGTCCCAATTACAATTTGAGGTTGTGTTCCTAATTTTTCAATTGTTTTTTGCTTATCTGTTCCACCAACGAAACGTCCAATTTTAATTGGGTGCTCACAAAATGAAGCAAGTTGATTCGCTACTTGATAAATTTGATCCGCTAACTCACGCGTTGGAGTTGTGATCACGGCTTGAACTTGTTGTGCTTGTTCATCTAACTTTTGAAAAATCGGCAATAAGAAAGCATGTGTTTTTCCACTTCCTGTTTGCGATTGTCCAATAATATCTTTCCCTTGTAATGCTAACGGAATGACTTCCTCCTGGATTTGTGTTAATTCTTCAAAATGTAGACTCGCTACGGCTTCCTTTAAGTAAGGCTTAATCTTTAACTCTTCAAAACGTACAGACATTTCTACCACTCCTTCACTGTTAGTATGACTAACTTCTATCCATCTTAACGAAAATAACTCGTTATTTTGCTATTCCATTTGACATACAAATTCTATCATATCAAACATAGGACTTAAAATTCAAGCTATATTGTTCATTATTAGGAGTTTTAAGTCGAAATATGCTATAATAAATACATAATCTAAAGTAGAGGTGAATGCATTGAAAGTCATAAAAATTGCCCCAAGAGGTTACTGTTTCGGGGTTATTAGCGCCCTAAATATTGTTCAAGATGCAGCAAAAGACGAATCGTTACCACGACCTATTTATGTCCTTGGCATGATTGTTCATAACGAACACATCACGAAGGCGATTGATGATTTAGGCGTCATCACCATCGACGATAAAACAAAAACACGTGAAGAACTCCTTGAACAAATCGACGCCGGAACTGTTATTTTTACTGCACACGGAATCGCTCCCGCGGTAAAGCAAAAAGCGATGGATAAAGGGTTAACCGTTATTGATGCTAGTTGTAAAGACGTCATTAAAACCCATGTTTTGATGAAAGAACATATCGATGCTGGCTATGACGTCATTTATATTGGTAAGCACGGACATCCAGAAACTGAAGGAGCACTCGGTGTAGATAAAGACCATATCCATCTCTTATCTAAGGCCGATGAATTAGAAAAACTCGCGCTAACTAACGAAAAAATTATTATCACCAATCAAACAACAATGAGCCTGTGGGATGTTTACTCACTCTCAGAAAAAATAAAAGAAAAATTTCCACAGGCAACCTTTATTAAAGAAATTTGTAACGCCACTCAAGTGCGTCAAGAGGCCGTCGCCAATCAAGCAGGAGCAGCTGATTTAACATTAGTTGTTGGTGATCCGCATAGCAATAATACGGCGCGACTCTCACAAATTTCAATCGAGCGTGCCCATACCCCTTCACATCGCATCGCCTCTGTAGCGGATATCGACCTTAATTGGCTCAAAGAGATCGAAACCGTTGCTGTCACAGCAGGAGCATCAACTCCAACGGCGGTAACAAAAGAAGTTATTGAATTTTTAGAAGCCTATGATCCAAAGGATGAGACCACTTGGGATACAACCTCGCAAATAACAAGCGACAAAGTGTTATTTAAACGCAAATAAAAATCCAGGAAACTCCTGGATTTTTATTTTTTCTTTTTCTCAAAGTGTTGGTAATCTTTCAAGGTTTCCCAATCTCCCCCCCAAATCCAACCGTATTGTTTAAACAATCGATAGACGGCATCATCCTTTTTAATCATCCCCAGCGCATGCTGGTCCCGGTTGATATAAGGTAACCCATTCTTCGGAAGGACGATTTCACCTTTTATATAAGGATTAACCCGTGGATTCAAATCAATCGCCAAACCGTAGGCATGCTTCGAATACTTCTTCCCCCCGTCTCCCGTCACGTAACGAAAATTAAACGCACTACTGTTATTATCGGTCATCGACCATTCGTCATCACCGTCGTAACAACTCATGAGACGCATTTTTTCGATGGGGTAGTTCATCTCATACAGCGCTTGAAAGATTTCAAGGACCTCCTTGGCTACGGTGTGATGGACAAGGAGCTCCCCTTGATGAGGGCAACCATCATAGCCGATGTGCAACACCTTTAAATAACGTAATTCGTCGTAATTGATCACATTCGGATCTAAAAGGACCGCCTGTTTGAGTTGCGGACCATAGACTTGTTCCAATGTTAAACAGCAAAATCCATCCATTTTATCCCTCCACCCGATACATCCTTACTATAAAAATATACGGTAATCGTCCCATTTATGAAAAAAGCAACTCACTTTTTGACGTGAATTGCTTTTTGCTTTAACGACGACCAATCAGACAGCGATGTCTGCCATCTTTTATCGAATCGTGCCATTAGGCGACTTTACACGGTTACTCCGCTAAAAACAAAAAAAGGAGGAGCCCATTAGCTTCCCCTCCTAATTAATTAATATTGATTGGCCCCGTTTAGGAACTCCTCAGCTTTGGCCAAATACAGGGTTGCGACCCCTTTAAAATCAACACCTAAATCTTGGCTCAGTCCGATCATTTCCTTATATAAAGCAACATTATGCCATTGCAAGCATTGAAATGCTCGCCATAAATACACTCGACGATATTCTTCAGCACGTGGTTCACGACCGAGATAAACCGGTAAAAATTTTAAGGCTAATCCAAAATCTTTATTACCGACGCAAGCAACATCATACATCGGGTCGTTATTTCCAGCAAACTCCCAATCCAATAAATAAGGTTGTTCTTCCCCAATCACAATATTTGAAATTTGACTGTCATTATGACAAATCACTTGTTCAAATTGATCGAGGAATTCGCGGTGACTTAAAAATACTGACTTAAGATGGGTATACTTTTCATCGTGCGTATATCCTAATAATTTAACCTCTTGTTCGTATTTCTCTAATCGTTCATAAGGACCGTAATCCTTATGCGCTTTTAGTCCCGAATCGTGTAATCGATGTAAAACACAGGCTACTTCTTCTAAGTGAGATTCCGGGTCTGGCATCTCTCCTAATGGTGTTCCCTCAACGAATTTTGATAACTTATATCCCGTTTTCGTATCAAAGTAAACCAGTTTATTATTAATTCCAAGTCCATCAATAATTTGAATGTTGAACAATTCCTCTTTACGGTCAACAAATACCTCCGAGTTTTTTCCCGGAATACGGAAGGTATACTTTTTCCCCTTGGCTGAAACGACGTACATTAAGTTTGACATCCCCCCCATCAATCGGTAATCGACGGTTACATCGCTTCGTGCAACACCTAATGCGATTGTAGTTGTTGAACAAATTAAGCTTTCCATTGTCTCACTCCTATACCTTATTTTTTCCTTTATTGTATCACATCTTTTTTAAAAATAGCGTATTTCTTCTGCAAAATTCTTCATTTTTCCATCAGATTGTCTCAACTCCTGCTAACACCAAACTCATCGTGTTTGTTGGACACGTCTTAACATGACCCATGTCCCCATCGTCTTGAAACCTAATCGATGATAAATCCTTCCCGCTGCTTCATTATCGTAAAATAGACATACTCGCTTTTGTTCTGCTAACAAATCATAACATAGCTTTGATAAGGTTTGCGTCATGAACCCCCGTCGCCGATACAAAGGATGCGTCGCTACCCCGACAATCATTGCCGATTCCTCATTTTCAGCTGTTGATTGTGCCACACTAATCACTTCTTTGTGTTCATTTTCAATGTAGTAAATCCGTCCAGATTCATCCTTAATCTTTTGTCTTATATTCTGAACATTAGCCGAATCTGAGTGGAACTCCACTATCATCTGGATTAATGTCGCAATCCGAGGAGCATCTGCTACTGTCGCTCGCTTTACCCCTACTAACTCATTTGAGGGCAAATGAGTTCCATCTATTAATTCACACAAAAAGGTCATCTCTTTCTCTACTTCATTAAAACAACGATAAAAAGGGCGAACCAACCGCTCATCTCCTGAAATCATCTGTGCCGCAGGGTCTGTTTTAATAACATCTAAAAAGGACTGACACACCTCGCCCTCCTCCTTAAAATAAGGAAGATAGTGTTGCCGGTAACGAAGAAGAACACCTGTTAACTGATGATTCGTATCAAAATAACCATAAACAGTCTGAATACTTGAGTTAAACCCATAATTTCTAATATCCCCGATTTGAAATAAATTCAAAAGGGGCTCCTCTCGCAAAAACGTTAAAACCGCTTCGCGGTCCTTTTCCATCAATTTTCTAATCATCTAGTCTCCCCCACTGTCATACTATAACTAATCCTACCATACGTACAAGAAATTGTAAAGTTTACCAACCCATTCACAAGAGGGGAATCCTTCAATTTATGATAAAAAGGGCTGGCACCTGTATTGATTACCCTTTTTCGACATAACCGAAAAGGTTCTTTGTCAAATCGTGTGGGTGAATAAAATCTATACATGTAATCAAGAGGAATTAGGCCATCTTTTAGACGGCTTGATTCCTCTTCTTTTTTTGTTCAAAAGTGTATTTATGAATAATCAAAATTTTTGCTTTGACTACCCTACCAGTGGAGGAAACATGCTCCGCATGGCAGGTGACCTTTCCCTAGCAATTGATGAAATGTACGAGCTTCGCTACGTACGCTAGGGGACCCAATGATAGAAACTACGATATCCGAAGGCAATACGTTTAATGACTTTGACGTTATTGTTAATTCCTTCGAGTACTCCATTGGTATAAGGAGTTTTAATTGTATTTTTTACATAGTCTTGATAATGAGTGAGTGTTTTTAAAGCTGTTTTCATTTCGGGTGAAAGCAGGTCAGAGGGGTGTTGAATGGTATGATGAAATATTTCAAGGTTACGAAGTTTAATAGCCTGTTGGACAGTTTGGTAGAAATCATAAGTCTCCTTTAGTTCAGGGTCTAGGGCTAATAAAAAGTCAATAATTTCTTGTTGAGAGATCATCTTTTTGAAGCAGTTGGAATAGAAGTAATGAGTGGCATTAAGATCTTCTTGGGCTTTTAAGAGAAGTCGCCAATAATGTTTGAATTTATTATAAAACTCTTTATTTTGATTCATGAAACGAATGCGTGTTTTATTAAGAGCACGAGAGACTAGTTGAACGATATGAAATTTATCTAAAACAATCTTAGCCTTAGGGAATACCTCTTTAATGAGTGTCATATAAGGGGCGTACATGTCAATGACGATGTGGGTTACACCTTCACGAGTTTCCTTAGAAAACCGCATAAAATAGTCCTTTAGAGTACTTAAGCGACGGTCTTCAACGATATCAATTAGCTTTCCATTGGACGCATCACAAAAAATGAAAGACATTGCTCCGTTCCCTACCAATGGAGGATACATGCTTCGCATGGCAGGTGACCCTCGGCCGATTTAACCGACTTAAACTCGTCAAAACAAAGAACTTTTGGGAGAGAATTAAAGGGAAGCGGCTGTTCTTCATAGGAAGAATGAATGACGCGGTTAACGGTTGAATGAGAAACGTTAAGCTCACGTGCAATATCTGTTTCGGATTTCTTATGACTAGCTTCTAAAAAGATGGCTTGTTTTACGGGGGTGGAAATAAAACAATTAGGGTTAACAAGAGATGTTTCTAGGGTAAATGTTCGGTCACAATGACGGCATTTATAACGTTGTTTTTTTAAGTCTAGATAAGCATCAAATCCGGAAATTTTGACTAGCTTAATACGTGAAGTTTTGAAGCCGTGTTTAATGATATTTGAGTCAAAAGAATGACCACAGTGATAGCAATGAGTCGGTTGAAAAGAAAGAGTGCCTAAAATAAGTTTAGAACGGACATTCTTAATTTGAGTTTCTTGGATACAATTTTCTGAAAAAGTAATATTTTTATCTTTTAAATCAAGTAAAGTTGAGATACAATTAGTGTGAGACATAAACCCAATCCTTTCGTGTTTTTTTGGTCGATTACATTGTATAGAATTTGGGACGTTATGTCTCTTTTTTTGTACTTATTTTTTAATTTCAATAAAAGAGGTGTGGGCATCACCCACACCAAATATTATAGAACCACAAAAAAACCAGAACATTTCTGTTCTGGTTCGCTAATCTTTATTAATGGGCCCATTAATAAAGGATTATTCTTCAGTTTTAACAACTTCGCGTCCTTTGTAAGTTCCGCAAGTTCCACATACGCGGTGAGATAATTTCATTTCTCCACATTGTGGGCAAGCTACCATACCTGGTACTTCTAATTTGAAGTGAGTACGACGTTTACGTTTTGCAGTTTTAGATGTTCTTCTTTGTGGTACAGCCATGTTGACACCTCCTACTTATCTTGAGTATCATTTAGCAATTTTGATAAAACTGCTAATCGCGGATCGACTTTTACTTCAGGTTCTGATTCGTGCAAATCTTCTTCTGTTTCAAATTCGATACCTTTTTTCTTCATTTCTTCGTAAGCACCTTCCTTCACCACACGTAAAGGTTTTTGTAGCAAAATATTTTGCCAAATAATCGGTGCGAGTTCAATTGTTGTTCCAGTTACGAGATACTCGTCTTCACCTTCTTCATAGAGATCAGCATCTAATACGAAAATTTCTACTGAATCGTAATCAAATGGATACTCTACATCATCCAGTGTAACGGCACAAGGGAGTGTCATCGTCCCTTCGATATGAAGATTGAAAACAACTTTTTTTCCTTGAAGCTGTCCTGTTCCTGTCACTTTAACCTTTGAAAGTTTACGAATTTCATCGTGTGCGTTCACAATGTCAGAGAAATCAATCAGTTCATCAATTTCAAAAACTTTGGAACCTTGTTTGACTAGTTGAGCAATTGCCCATTTCATTACAATCACCTCTAATTGCAACAGATTACATTATACATACTTTGTATCCTATTGTCAACACATCACTTGATAATTTTCAACAAAAAGAATTGTAATCTTATAAATTTATCGCGTAGCACTCCTTTTTAATATCCCCTACTCATCAGAGAATATCATCTATCTATCCAAAAAAGTAGGCCATTTCGTTAACCGAATCAACGCCTCATCCGCTAAAACTTTAGCGATGTTCACCTAATCTTTGCTATAATAAAACAAGGAAGGTGATAAAAGATGAAAGCAACCGGTTTAATCGTTGAATATAACCCATTCCATAACGGTCATTTATACCATTTAACAGAAAGTCTTAAACAATCACAGGCCGATGTGCTCATTGTCGTGATGAGTGGACATTTTACCCAACGAGGGGAACCGACGATTGTAAACAAATGGGAACGCGCTAAAATGGCACTGTTAAACGGCGCCGATCTCGTCGTTGAACTTCCTTATGTCTATAGTTGTCAATCTGCCGACTTATTTGCAAAAGGGGCCGTTTCTATTTTAACACATTTACGCGTAAATGAACTCATTTTTGGAAGCGAAAGCGGAAATATTAATGAATTATTGACCCTCGATCAAATCATGCAAGAGGATCAATTTCAAAAAAAACTCAAACAACAGCTAAAATCAGGGCTTAGTCTTCCAAAGGCAAGTGCCGCGACCTTAGAATCCTTTAATCTAAATCATGAGTTAGCAACCTCTCCAAACAACACCCTAGGTCTTTACTACCTCAAAGCTATTCGTGAATTAAATAGTCCGATAACGGCTGGCACGTTAACACGAATACATAGTGATTACCGCGACCTCGCCCCAACGCATCACGCGATTTCTAGTGCAACGTCTATCAGAAATCTCAGTGAAAAGGGACAAGCCATTGATGCATTTGTCCCAAAAAATGTGGCCCACCTATTAAAGGAGCATTATGAGCTAACAGCAACCTACCACACGTGGGAAGCCTATTTTCCGTTTCTTAAGCAAAAAATTCTCACGCTCACCCCTAAAGGCCTCCTCGGCATCCATGATGTTGAAGAAGGACTTGAAAACCGTTTATATGCTGCGATGATAAAGAGTTCAAGCTTTGAAGAATTTATGAATCATGTCAAAACCAAGCGCTATACCCGAACACGGATTCAACGTATTTGTGCTCACATTTTGACGCAAACTGAAAAAACTTGGATTCGTGCTTTACAGATTGAAAACGGCGCCCCTTACGTTCGAATTTTAGGTTCGACCCCTACAGGTAAACGCTATTTAAAACAGATTAAAAAGGAAGTGACGGTTCCTATATATAGTAAATTCGAGCTAAAAGCTCATGAAATTCTCAAGCACGAACAGGCGGTCACCGCTGCCTATAGCGCGATTTTACCCGAACCACTTTGCACCCAACTAAACCAAGAAGAATATATGAATTTTCCTCTTCACATTGAGCGTTAACTCAGGCATTTCGTCTATTTTAAGGTATAATAAAAATTAGATGATTCATATGCTTTAATAAAGGAGTTGTTAAACATGACGATAAAAGAACAAATCAAACAAGCGATTGAACAATTAATCGATCCAAGCACACAAAAAACGTTAGGCGAACAGCACAGTATTCGCCATCTCGCCGTCAATGAAGAGGATTCAATTGTAACAGCGATTCTCGCCATCGGATTAATTAAAGGCCCAGAAGAAAAAACACTCTCACGCCAATTAGCGAAACTTATTAAAATTGACTTTAAATTCCGTGGAGTTAAATTACAATTTGAGCAGCTTCCATCACAAGAAGAATCGACAACAAAGAAAAAAACAACTTATATCGCCATTACCTCGGGAAAAGGTGGCGTTGGAAAATCAACGGTTACAGCTAATTTAGCCGTTGCACTTGCACGCTTAGGAAAAAAGGTTGGGATTATTGACGCTGATATTTACGGACCAAGTATCCCTCATATTTTCGAAATGAAAAAAGAAGGATTCCAATTAGCGAGCAATAATAAAATCTATCCTCCAAAGGCGTTTGATATTCCTGTCATTTCAACAGAGTTTTTCTTAGAAGACGATCAACCACTCATGTGGCGCGGTCCAATGCTTAATCGAATGTTAAATCACTTTTTTAACGACGTGGAATGGGACGAGAACTTAGATTTTATGCTCATCGATCTCCCTCCTGGTACAGGTGATGTTGCCATCGATATTCAAAAGCTTATTCCTGAAGCCTATGTCATCGTTGTAACCACTCCTCATCCGACCGCTTCACATATTGCCGTGAAATCAGGGTATATGGCTCAAACACTTAAACATCAAATCCTTGGGGTCGTTGAAAACATGTCTTATTACCCAAATCCAGTCAATCAGGCCCATGAGGCGATTTTTGGTTCAGGTGGTGGAGAAATCGTTGCAAATGCCTTAAAGGTTGACCTACTTGCTACACTCCCAATCGGTCAACCACAAAATAACCTCTCACACTCCATCTTCACTCCAACAGAGGATATTGGAGTTGCTTACCTCGGCCTTGCAAACAAAGTATTAAAAGCATTAAAATAAAGGTTCTTTGTCAAATAGTGTGGGTGAATAAAATCTATACATATAATCGGGAGGAATTAGGCTATTCTTTAGATGGTTTGATTCCTCTTCTTTTTTTGTTCAAAAGTGTATTTATGAATAATCAAAATTCTTGCTTTGAAATGGTAGAAACTACGGTATCCAAAAGCGATTCGCTTAATGACTTTGATATTGTTGTTAATTCCTTCAAGTACTCCATTTGTATAGGGAGTTTCGATAGTATTTTTGACATAATCTTGATAATGAGTGAGTGTTTTTAAAGCTGTTTTCATTTCGTGTGAAAGCAGGTCAGAGGGATGTTGAATGGCATGATGAAATATTTCAAGGTTACGAAGTTTAATAGCCTGTTGGACAGTTTGGTAGAAATCATAAGTCTCCTTTAGTTCAGGGTCTAGGGCTAATAAAAAGTCAATAATTTCTTGTTGAGAGATCATCTTTTTGAAGCAGTTGGAATAGAAGTAATGAGTGGCATTAAGATCTTCTTGGGCTTTTAAGAGAAGTCGCCAATAATGTTTGAATTTATTATAAAACTCTTTATTTTGATTCATGAAACGAATGCGTGTTTTATTAAGAGCACGAGAGACTAGTTGAACGATATGAAATTTATCTAAAACAATCTTAGCCTTAGGGAATACCTCTTTAATGAGTGTCATATAAGGGGCGTACATGTCAATGACGATGTGGGTTACACCTTCACGAGTTTCCTTAGAAAACCGCATAAAATAGTCCTTTAGAGTACTTAAGCGACGGTCTTCAACGATATTAATTAGCTTTCCATTGGACGCATCACAAAAAATGAAGGACATTGCTCCGTTCCCTACCAATGGAGGATACATGCTTCGCATGGCAGGTGACCCTCGGCCGATTTAACTGACTTAAACTCGTCAAAACAAAGAACTTTTGGGAGAGAATTAAAGGGAAGCGGCTGTTCTTCATAGGAAGAATGAATGACGCGGTTAACGGTTGAATGAGAAACGTTAAGCTCACGTGCAATATCTGTTTCGGATTTCTTATGACTAGCTTCTAAAAAGATGGCTTGTTTTACGGGAGTGGAAATAAAACAATTAGGGTTAACAAAAGATGTTTCTAGGGTAAATGTTCGGTCACAATGACGGCATTTATAACGTTGTTTTTTTAAGTCTAGATAAGCATCAAATCCGGAAATTTTGACTAGCTTAATACGTGAAGTTTTGAAGCCGTGTTTAATGATATTTGAGTCAAAAGAATGACCACAGTGGTAGCAATGAGTCGGTTGAAAAGAAAGAGTCCCCAAAATAAGTTTAGAACGAACATTCTTAATCTGAGTTTCCTGGATACAATTTTCTGAAAAAGTAATATTTTTATCTTTTAAATCAAGTAAAGTTGAGATACAATTAGTATGAGACATAAAACCAATCCTTTCGTGTTGTTTTAGCCGATTACATTGTATAGGATTTTGGGGACTATGTCTCTTTTTTTTGTCTCAATATTTATGGCAATCAAAAAGGTGTGAGTAATCCCACCCACACCAAAAATTATAGAACCAAAATAAATTGAATAACAACGACGATTTCTCTACTGAAATCGTCTTTTTGTTTGCAAAAACAGGGGGATGTGTCCTTCCCCTGCTCATTATGCACCTTATACGCCCCCCTCTTCTCATGAACATTTTTTACGAAAAACGATTCGACTAAACGAAGGGCTAACTTTCTGCTTCCTTACTAATACTAGACAACACCTGCCTTCTAGCGTGGTCCTTTCCTTCTTATTGTCAACTCCGTTCATATTTTTATCCATATCATCCATAGTGATCCATCTATTGTTTTGTTAAACTAAAAAGGTAGCGATGATTTTTTTCTGCTAGAAAAGGCTGATATCAAAAAAGACTATCCCTTTCGATCTTCTCCTTAAATCGTCGCTCTTTTATCACTAGACCTAAATTATTTTTTATCTTAAGTCTTGAAGGGATTAATTCATTAACTAAACGAGGTGTCTTATGAAATGTTATCAACGCGCTCAACAAATCATGCATGAACGTTTATCCACTGAAGAAGTGTACCCTGCTGGTTTCTTCATTCGAGATAGACGGTTGTTTTTAAAGCTAAAAATGGAAGACTTTACACCGCTTTGTTCCCCGTCTACCTTATCAAAAATCGAAACTGGAAAACTCGCTCCTTCCGCTTCCCTGTTAGAGGCTATCTATAAAAAATTAACGCTTTCTCCTAGGAAAAAGCCACCCGTAAAGGGATGGCTCTTTCCCATTCGCCAAATGATTTATCATCAAGACTTATCCGCCCATGACTTAAACGAAGCACATTTTGAACTGCACTACCAGTTCTCCCTCCTCAAATTTTCTTATTATCTTCTTCAAGGAAACACCAGTTATGCCAAACGTGAGATGCCCTTCCTTGAAAAAATGCTCCCTTATTTTTCGGTAGAAGAACTTCAATTTTATTTTCTCTTTATGGGTTATTACTACTTTTTATTACATGATGGACAACTTAGTAAAGGATACTACGACCTCTCTTATGAGTTAGCGATCAAACACCATTGGGATGATCCCCTGCTCCTTTTGATGTTAGCCCGTTATTACTCACTTTCCCGCCACTCGTTGAAGGCCGTTCAATTGGCCTATGAGGCGAATGCCCTCTTCCTCAAAGATTATGCAATGGGATACGCGCTTGACTGTGAGCTTCTTTTATGTCAAGAATATACATTCACTCATCTATTTTCAACCGCCTCCCCTTTACTTGAAAAATTAAAAGCGAAGTTAACACTTAAAGACCCATACAGACAAGTGTCTACCTTATTTAATCGTTACGGTGAGTATTACACCGCCCTTAAAGATTATCCTAATGCTGAAATCATGTACATTCAAGGTCTAAAGACGTCATCCTATAAGGTTGAAACCCTTACGTCCTTAATGGACCTTTACTATCAGTCTCAACAAACTACTAAATTAAAACAGTTGCTACAGCAGTTAACTCATTTCCCTTTTTCTGTGCCGCTCCCCGATATTTTAAAATGGAAATTCTATCATTACCTCATGAATCGCCCTCTTTCAGATTCTTTTCGAATCTTCCTTCAGGGAGAAGCGATTCCTTTTGCAAAAAAACGCCATGATCGTCAGGCGTTCGAACTCTACTCTTACCAACTTCATCACATCTACGAAAAGCAGCATAAATATAAGTCAG
Source organism: Turicibacter sp. St.80E1 (assembly GCF_059728495.1). Lineage (NCBI taxonomy): Bacteria > Bacillati > Bacillota > Erysipelotrichia > Erysipelotrichales > Turicibacteraceae > Turicibacter > Turicibacter sp. St.80E1. The sequence goes on from NZ_AP039386.1 coordinate 1,522,967, forward strand.
CTCTTTATATTTTAAAAACGTTAAATGAAAAAATGGATTTTTTAAACGTGGAGTAAAAACGACAAAATAAACTTTGGCTCCATTATATAATTAATCTACATTTTCTCATTGAAAGTGAGGGATATAATGAAAGAACTCTACATTCAATATTGTTATTCAAGGGAAGCATGGGGACTCTATGATCCAGACATAGAAGATTATATTCATTTTCATCCAACAATGAATGAGGTCGTCGCATATGCGTACGAGTTAGCGCCTTTGATTAAACCTTGTAAAGTTAATCTTATTCCGCAATATTTATTAACAAGCTATACGCTTTGTTATTATTGCTAATTTAAAAAGAGTTATGTTGGGGAAAGGCATAACTCTTTTTTCTATTCATTAAGTCATCACGCCGATTGTTATGATGTTAAAAAGGAATAGCCCCTTCTTCTATGAAAGAGCTATTCCTTTTCATTATTTCTCTTCTTTTTTCATGGCAATATCAACAACATCAGATGTCGCCTTTTTCACTTCATCTGCCACATCAGATGCAATCACTTTTGCATCATCTGAAACATTAGAAACACGTGTTTTCACATCTTCGGCAATATCTTTTGCATGTTCTTTCACCGTATCAATAACGATAGTAAAATTCTCTTCTAAATCTTCTTGAGCTAATTCCGCTTGATCTTTAATATTATCTTTAGCCTCATCTAAACGAACCATCATTTCGTTTAATTTAGCTTTTACTTCGTTCACTTTAACTTCAAGTTCTGCTTTTGATGTTTCCCAGTCAAAATTATTAATCACATCTTTTACATCATCTAATTTCGCTGTAAAAGCAGCCTTTACTTCATCCACTTCAATATCTTTGATTTTTGATTGAAGATCCTCTAATTTTTGTAATAATTCTTTTTGCATTTCTTGACCAGACTTAGGTGTAAATAAGGCAACAGCTGCTGCCCCCACTAGTGCGCCTAAGAAAAAAGCATTTCTTTTTTTCATATAAAAACCACCTTTCCTTTTACAGTTTCTATTTTACCCATTTCAGATTATCCTATGAAGTATTAACGGAAATTATCACCGTTTCCGCTAAAAATTATTGAACAATCGGGTGATCGAAATGAATCAACTTATCGCTGACGATTCATCACCGAAAAAATTTTAAAAATTCCATGCCCATTTGTTAAAGCATCCGTCATGTAATCCCCCATGACCTTTGTTTTTTCTTGCACATCATCAACAATCTTTGTACTCTCATTAACTAGAACACGTGATTCATTAAGCAAACGAATGACTGCCTTTAACGTTAATACGAGATATACCGTTAAAACAATCAAACATCCAATAATCGTTAACATTAATAAATCCGATAAGGTTAATGTTACTGTCATTCCTGCTGCTAAAATCATTCTTTTCTCTCCTTAAAACTTACCTTAAATGCTTGGCGTTAATGTGGTATAAGCATCCTCATACTTCTTAATATCTCCCGCTCCCATAAAGACAATAACAGCGGTTGGATATTGTTCTAACTGATTGACTGTCTCTTTCGTAATTAAATGGCCACTATGACATTTATCAATTAATGTTTGAATATTGACAGCACCACTTTCTTCACGAGCAGATCCGAATATTTCTGTTAAATAAATATAATCCGCTAAATTTAAACTTTGAGCAAACTCGTCGATAAAGGCAGCTGTTCGCGTAAATGTATGCGGTTGAAATACAGCAACTAAATCACGATCCGGATATTTTTGACGAACCGCTTTTAATGTCGCCGCAATTTCTGTTGGATGATGGGCATAATCATCAATGATGATTTGATCACGATAATTTTTTTGTGCAAAACGACGTTTCACACCTTCAAACGAACATAAATCACTTTCAATCGTTTCTTGATTCAACCCTTCTAAATAACAAATACTAATCACGGCTAAACTATTTAAAATCATATGGTCTCCAAAAAACGGTGTATGGAAGGTATGATAAAATTCTCCATTAATTAAGACATCAAATGTTGTTCCTGCTGAACTTTTAATGACGTTTGTTGCAACGACATGATTAGTTGGTTCAAATCCATAGGTCATAATTTTATCAGTGTCTTTTAATTTTTTCACCTCAACGTCATCACCGCAAGCAATCACTTTTTTCTTACATTGACTTACAAATGTATTAAACGCATCTAGCACATCATCGATATCCTTAAAGTAGTCTGGGTGATCATGTTCAATATTTGTAATGATTGCATAATCAGGATGATAAGCCAAGAAATGTCTTTGATACTCACAAGCCTCAAATACAAAATATTCGCTTGATTTAACCCCTTGTCCTGTCCCATCACCAATTAAAAATGATGTTTTGTGGTTAAGGCGTAACACGTGTGATAACAACCCTGTTGTTGTTGTTTTTCCATGAGTTCCAGAAATAGCGATTGACGTAAAGTTCCCCGCTAAAGAACCTAAGAAGTCGTGATAACGAATACACGTTGCTCCAACCTCTTTCGCCAATACCACTTCCACATGGTCATCCTTAAATGCATTTCCGATAATCACGGTCATATCAGGGTCGATATGAGAGTGTCCAAATGGATAAAGCTTCATCCCTTTAGCTTCTAATCCGATCTGAGTAAATAAAGTCTCCTCAATATCCGATCCTTGAACCTCATATCCCATATCATATAAAATATGTGCCAACGCACTCATTCCTGAACCCTTAATCCCAATGAGATGGTATTTTTCACTCATTTCGAATCGACTCCTATCTCGTCATAATTTCCTTACTATTATATCATTTATCATGTATTTGGAAACCGTCTTTTTACGATTCTTTCCATTATATCATCCACCTATAAAAAAACGTTCCCTCATGACAATGAAGAGGGAACGTTTTTTCTCATTTTATTTATAGGCGCGTTTGATCTTGTAAACTTTCAAACTCCGAACGTGTAATTTTTATTTCACGTTGCTTTTGTGCCCCCTGAGGATGGCCAATCCATCCATTTAACTCTAACGTGTCAATAATTCGGGCGGCACGATTAAACCCAATACGTAAACGTGTTTGTAAAGATGATACGGTCGCATATCCGCGATCAAAGATAAAACTCATTGCCTCATATAGGAGCGGGTCTGTATCCGTGTTCATTGCAGATGTTCCACGTTTAAAGATGTCATCTGCAATTAAATACTTCGGTTTCCCCTTTCCTTTGATGCAATCAACAATACGTTCAATTTCCTCGCTTGAAATATAGGCTCCTTGAACGCGCTTTGCCTTTGAACTGCTTCCTAAAAACAGCATATCACCTTGCCCTAACAGATTTTGAGCACCTGTCTCATCTAAAATTACCCGTGAATCATTCGCCTGGGCGACGGTAAACGCAATCCGACTTGGAATATTAGACTTAATCGTTCCCGTAATGACATCCACCGTTGGTCGTTGCGTGGCAACAATCAGATGGATTCCTGCCGCACGAGCTTTTTGGGTAATCCTCATAATACAATCTTCAACCTCTTGTGCTGACACCATCATCAAGTCGGCTAACTCATCAATAACAATTAAAATATAGGGGAGTTTCCCATAAGATATTTCAAATTGGTGACGGCGTTCATTAAAGGACTTAATGTCTTTAACACCATTTGCTAAAAATAAATCATAGCGTCGCTCCATCTCTTCTACTGCCCAGCGCAATCCTTGAGCAGCTTTGTGTTCATCACAAATAACAGGAGTAATTAAATGCGGAATGGTGTTATACGGAGCCAATTCTACTCGTTTAGGGTCGATTAACATCACACGAACTTCCTCGGGGCTCGCTTTATACAACATACTAATAAGTAAGGTATTAATACACACACTTTTACCTGAACCTGTTTGTCCCGCGATTAATCCGTGTGGCATCGCCGCGATATCCGCATAAACTGGATTTCCTGCTACATCTTGCCCTAACCCAATGTAAAGAGGACTTTCATGTAAAATAAATTCTGGTCGCGAAAGAATCTCTTTTAAACAAACCATTTTCCGCTTAGGATTTGGAATTTCTACTCCTATCGTATTTTTACCTGGAATCGGCTCAATACGTAACTCCTCAACAGACAGACTAAGTTTTAGATCATCCGATAAATTCATTATTTTATTTAATTTTGTTCCTGACTCCGGCTGAATTTCAATCTGAGTTACCGTTGGTCCTTGCGTATATTCTCCCGTTAGCCTCACCTTTACTCCAAAATCAAGGAACGTTCGCTCAAGAATATCCATCTTGCTAAAAATCCACTCTTCATCGATGAAATCTTCGCGTTTCGGTTCATTTAGCAATTCTAAAGAAGGCGTTTCATAATAAATAACCTCTTCCTCTTCATCCGCAATCTGAACCTGATCTAATAATTCGTTACAAAAATTCTCATCATCGTAAGGTTCGTCATCGTCTTCAAAAAGGAGATCTTGTGAGTGAAGGTCATCCTCCTCGATCGATTGAGAAAAATCAATGACTTGATCTTGCTCAATCGCTTGGTCGACTTCACCTTCGGAAAGAATTGAATCAAAAATCGAAGGCAATTGTTCCTCATCCTCTAATAAGGAAAAGACATCTTCTAATCCTAACTCCTGATTTTTTTCCTTTAATCCCCCTGCTACTTGTTGAAAAGCAACCGTATTTTCTACTCGTTCCGTTTGTTCCTCTTCAACCGTCGGTGCCCCTTCATCTATGGAGTCATTCACAGCCTGGGTTGACGCTACCGGTGTGTTAATTTCCTCATCTTTTGATACTGATCGATCCACCGTTTTTTCGTCTGTTTCCAAACAAGAAGCGTCTTCCTCAGCTGTAAAACTGGGACAAGGAGTAACATCATCAGTCGGCTCGAAGAGCTCGTTTAGCTCCTCGTTAGAAATAGCTGTTAGCTCCTCACGACAAACAGGTGCGAACTCCTCCTCACGTTGCCCCGCTTCTTGACCTTCATCGGTAACGATGGTTGCAGTCGATAATTGATACTTCCCATGCGCGAGTTGGACCGCTTTAGGTTGTTGCACGCGCCGTCCAGTAATCGGAGAAACAAACTCTACCGGCTTATAAATGGCCGTTTTTGGTGCACCCGTTTGTCCCTCTCCTGTGCGTGTTGTTGATGGCATCGGTTTCTTTTCCTGTACCACTTTAATTTCTTGACTTAATATTGCCTGTGGGCGGTCTATCACCGGTTTAACTTCCGATTGACGAACCGTATTTACTCTTTGTTTCACTTCATTTATTGAGACTGATTTTGGAGTAGCTACAACTTCCTCATCTCCAAAACCAATTTTCTCAATATCAAAAATCTTCCTTTTTTTCATATTGTCTCACCCTAAATTACCCAAATGTCTACATTTAATTATACATGAAAAATTCCATTATTCTCAACAATGTTCAAAAAAAATCGCCACGCGTTTTCATGACGATTTAATCTTAATGACCTATGCCAATGATTCAATAAAACCTTCAATTTGTTCACGTGTTTTACGTTCCTTATTAACATAACGTCCCACTTCTTTTCCATTTTTAAAGGCCACAAAACTAGGAATTCCAAAGATATCAAGTTCGATACAAAGATCCATTAAATGATCGCGGTTAACCGTATAAAACTGATAATTTGAGTATTTCTCTTCAATTTTTGGCATAAATGGTTTAATCACCATACAATCTGGACACCAATTAGCGGTGAATAAAATAATCACATTTTCATTTTTAATAATCTCTTGATACTGCTCTACTGTCGTAATCTCTTTCATATGAATCCTCCTTTTTTATACTTACCGATAACAGTTTTCTATCATCGGCTCCTCATCAAAGATGATCATCTTCGCTACTTATTTCCCTCTGTTTCCTGACGCTTTTCTGTACTAAAATCAAATTGAATAACTTGATTTCCTTCCTCAGTCGCCATCTGTTGATTCGAAGAATCGACTGACTCGCTCATTTCTGTTGCTTGTGTATCTTCTTTCGATATCACAGGCGCCTTAGCGTCCTGTGCCTCATTCCCTTGCCCCTCTACATTAGGGTCTACCGACCGAACTTTCGCTTCAGCATCCTCTAATTTTGCCTCATTTTTTGAAACTTGTAATTCCTTAGCAACTCCCACTTCATCAGCTACTGCCGTACGCCCTAAAACTAACATATTATATGTTAAGTAAGGGGCCTCTTGATAGTCAATAATGGCTGAAAGCTTTGTTCCATCCACTAACACCATCAGTAAATATTTCTCGGGCAATTGAACCAATTGAACAAATCCATTTTTTCCATCGCGATTAAAGCTTTTGTAAAAAACTTCATGACCCGCCGCCTTATTCTCATCACGTAAGAGGTCGTACGTCTCATTATTCACATCGACAGCACTATATTGATGATTATAATTCATAATCACCTCGTTATCTTTATATTTAATAATATCATTAACTCCTATTGACCATTTATACTTAAATTGTCGTGGAATATGATAACTTAGTGTCTCATTCTTAATATTAATATTATTTCCCTTGTAATTAAATGCGGCACTAATACTGTCTTCCATCGTTCCTTCAAACGTTTCTGCTGTTACAATAGGTTGAGCCATATAAAGAAGCCCAACGCTTAGTCCCACCACGACTACCCCACTAATTGTCGTCGTTAGACGATTAATGACTCGAAGTCGCGATGAATGTTCGTTCATGCCTTCTGATGTTGAATTTAATTTATTTTTTAGCCGAATGGCTTGTAATTTTCGTTTTGACGATTGAGTAAAATTAATCACTTGTTCTTTTAGCCAATGTGATACTTTTTTCATTTCTTCACTGTTTTTTTGCATATCAGTTTTTTGTTTCGACAAAAAAATCGCCCCCTTATCACATGATATACTCTATTATATCATAGGAGACGATTCTAACCAAATTTTTATTTTCGACAACAATTGCTATTACGGACGAATTGTCCCCATAACAAGCGGACGATATGACAGAAATTATCTTCTCGACTGACAAAATCAGCTGTTAAAACGCCGATGGCTCCCTCATTTGTACGGACATTTTGTCGCTTAGAATAACCATCAATGACATCACCCAATTCGATTCCATCTTCTAGGGCGTCACGTAATTCATCAGGCAATGGCAGGCGCGTTCCTCCCGCATAAAAGGTTTGACCTTCCTTCGTTTTTAGCACACCCCAGTTGACTAAAAACAGCTGATCATTTAAATATTCAACTCCAGCCTCAAGTCCAATTCCAATGTCCCCAAAGGCTAGCGCCCCTTGTGCACGATGACTTGCACCTAATACGGTCTCAGCATCACTAAATGGCTGGTCTGAAACCTGGCTTAAAACATCGACTCCTTCTACTTCATATCCTTGTGGGGTGAGAATTCGCTTAACCGCTCCCACTTTTACCTTATTCGTTGATCCTACCACAACTTTCAACTTCATCCCCACTTTCCTAAGCTAACTTTTTTGATTGAAATTGTGCCTCTAATCGATAAATCGGTTGTCCCTTTGCACTAAACTTCTCTTCATATTCCGTCATAATATTCCAATCTAACGCTTCTCGTTGATGTAAGTCTAACGCAACATCTTCAAGTTTCATTCCATACCCTGTCACACTAACGAGCGAATATTCAAAAAGTAAACGATTATCCGTTTTAAAACGTAAATATCCATTTGGGACCGTAATTTGTTCATAGCGCGTTAAGAAGTTTTCATGTGTTAAGCGGCGTTTCGCATGGCGAGGCTTTGGCCATGGATCCGAGAAGTTTAAATAAACACCTTCTACCTCGTTCTCAGCAAAAATATCGGTTAAATCTTCTGCGTCGATTTTTAATAGCTTTAAATTAGGAAGTTCTCCTGCCTCAAGCACCTTTTCTAATGCACGAACCATAACTGAATCAAACTTTTCAATTCCAATAAAGTTTAAATGAGGATTTTGTTTAGCCATTCCAATCATAAACTGCCCTTTCCCCATTCCTACCTCAATATAAATAGGTTGTTCCTTTTCAAAAACAGATTGCCAGTTTCCTTTTAACTCCTCACCATTTGGGATGACAATCTCTGGATGGGCAGCAATCGTTTCGGACGCTCCTTTTACCTTTCTTAAACGCATCACTATCAGCACCTTTCTTCTATTTACTATAGATGTCTTAACCTATATTCTTAATTTTTTGACAATATTTCTTCTTTTTCGTCTTTTTTTATCGCCCTAATTGTATCACATGTCCCCGCCTTTGTGAAAGCAACAATTCTCTTAGCCCATTAAAAAGAGGCCACCTTTTAGTGACCCCTGCCTCATCTTATTAAACCGTTCGTCGTAGCAACTCAAGCTCTTCATCTTTCAATTCACGATATCCACCCAAAGGTAGCGACTCGTCTAATTTCAATTCACCGATCGCTAATCGTTTTAAATACTCGACTTTACACCCTACACTCGCAAACATTCGTTTCACTTGATGAAATTTACCTTCCATAATCCAAATGTCAACGACAGTTAGATCATCCATCGATCCGATTAACTGAAGCTTTGCAGGCTTGGTCATAAAAGACTCATTGCTTCCGTCTAAAATTTCGACCCCGTTCTCTAATCGCTTCACGGCTTCCTTGGTTAACTCGCCACTGATGTGGGCTCTATAATGTTTATACACCTCTTTTTTAGGAGAGATAATTTCATGTGCTAATTTTCCGTCATTTGTTAAGAGCACTAATCCTTCCGTATCTCGATCTAAACGCCCTGCGGGGGCCACATCATAAATCAAATACGACTCATCTAACAAATCGATCACGGTTCGATAATCACGATCCCGTGTCGCACTTAAACAGTTTTGCGGTTTATTCATCATGATATAAACAAATTCACGGTAGTCTACTACTTCATCAAAAACAGTGACAACTTGAGATGAAAGGTCAACCTTTACTTTGGCGTCTTTCGCCACCTGACCATCAATCTTTACAACTTTTGATTTTAATAATCGCTTCACCTCAGAACGGGTACCATACCCCGTATGAGCTAATAATTTATCTAAACGCACTGGCCTATCCTCCGACAAAAATACTTTTTTTCAACAAAAATATCATAACACAACTAGGGCATAAATCATAGAATATATTAACAGGTTAAAGGCACCGGTTATTTTGTGGTTCACGCTTGACTCAAACATCTTAACGTATGGCCTAACAACCCGTGTCTAAAACTCGTTTACCTAAAAGAAAGGAGGGCTTCGCCCATGTTTGGTAAACTAAAAAAACAAAAAACAAAATCGCCTGTTGAACAGATGGAGCAATTCTATTTAAATCAATTTCTTAACCCGCCAAAACCTACGCCACAAGGACCAAATGGAATGCCTCAAGGAGGAATGGGCTTTAATCATAGCGCGGGTCCTCAAGTCTCTGGACGAATGGTCCCACCTACAGGAGGAATAAACGCGATGGTAAATAACGGCTTTAATCAAGGGCAGCCAATGATGAACAACAACTTCAATCCATCCCAACCAGGGATGAGCAATAACTTCAATTCGTCCCAACCGATGATGAGTCATAATTTCAATCAACCTCAACCGATGATGAGTCATAATTTCAATCAACCTCAACCGATGATGGGTAACAACTTCAATCAACCTCAATCCATGATGGGTAACAACTTCAATCAACCTCAATCCATGATGGGTAACAACTTCAATCAACCTCAATCCATGATGGGTAACAACTTCAATCAACCTCAATCCATGATGGGTAATAACTTCAATCAACCTCAATCCATGATGGGTAACAACTTTAATCAACCCCAACCGATGATGAGTAACGATAGTTATGTCACATCTATTTCAAACCCAAGTCTACAAAATACTTACGCGTCATTGACACCCACTTCTTCATTTAATGAACCACTTAGCTCAAACATTGGAGCAGAACCAATGAACACTGTTACATTTTCGGATTCAGCCTCATTTAACGATTTTGCGTTCGACTCATTACCCACCCAAGCACCCCAGGATTTGACCCCTTCCCTTGAAGATTTAACACAAACGAATATCCTCGGCAATCAATATTTTTCTAATCAGCCCCTCACCTTGACGCCTGATACAACACCTACCCGTGTCCCAGGCATTCCTGCACAAAACCCTACACAAACATCTAATGGATCACCTGTCGTTAATCCCACTCCCCCTTTTCAAGATATGAGTCCATCCCAAGCGCCACAAGACATCCAAAGTAAAGTTGATAATATGAACATCAGACTTCGAAAAGTAGAAAGTTATCTTGGATTTCGCCCTGAAACGACCATATAAAAAGAACGCCTAGGCGTTCTTTTTATATTTGATGTAAAACAACTTTTTTATTCATAATAACTTGGTGCAAGTTGATCCTTATATTGTTGTAATAAATGTTGCTTGTACAGCTGATCCATCTCCTTTTGAACTGCTTGTTGCTGATCCGCTGTAAATAAATGTTCTAAATCCTTTAACATTTCCTCTACTATCTCTAAGGCAGCATCGTAATTAACATCTAGGCTCGCTCGTTGCGGACTATTATCAGTGCTCACCACCACCGTCTCTTCTTTATCTTCACCCAACCAGGATCTAACATACCCTTTGACCTCTTGAATTTCATGGCCTAAGCGCGCCATATTCAGTTTGGCCTGTTGTGTCAACTGAATCTCCGTTCGAAAACCGCCCACAAATAAAAGCCCTACTACCGCGAATCCTAACACGACATACGAAACTAACCGCTTCATTTCATCACCTTCATACTAAGTTGTCTTTTGTTTAGTATGAACTAGCGACGACGAACTATGCGTCCCTTCAATCGTTTTAACGAAAATTTCGTCCCAAAAAGGGTCTCAATGAGATCAAAATACCACGCGAGTCCGAAGTAAACTATAACACCGAAAAGTCCCGCAATTCCTACATATAAATATGAGAGCATATGATGAACCTGATAGTTCATAAATAAATCTAAAATAAACTTCACGCCCACCACAACAAGGGCCATGACCCCTGTAAAAACAAAAATCGCAACCAATCGGCGAATTAAGTTAGCCACTTTAAACTTTGTCTCCCGTTGAATGACCACTAAACTCATGACAATACAGAAGGTATACGAAATCATCGTCGCCATCGTTGCTCCATCTGTTTTAAAAATCGGAATTAATAACACATTTCCAAGATATTTAATTCCTAACGAAAGCACTAAGAAAATAATACCATTCCACTGTTTACCAATCCCTTGTAAAATCGCCGTGACAATACTATAAAGTGCCATAAATAATCCAAGCAACGATCCTAATCTAAAAATATCTCCTCCCATCGCATTATAGCCTTTGACCGATGAGTTAAAAAACATGATAAAAATAGGCTCCGAAAGAAGCGCCATTCCTACGACGGCAGGGACAGTGATAAAACAAGTTAATTGAATCGCCAACATTAAATTTTTACGAACCGACTTCATATTTCCTTCCGTCAGATGATACGTTAACTCTGGAATTAAAGGTTGACCAAACGAAATCGCAAACGAGACAGGAATCATAATAATCTTATACAATGATCCTGCGTACATCCCGTAAGAATCCTCAACAATTACTCCATCTAAGCCACTCTTTAACATGTAATGATTATATGTTGTCTGATCCACAATTTGGAATAGATTAGTTGCCAATCCTAAAATCGCAAACGGAATCGCATACGCAATTAACTCTGTAAATAAATTTCCAAAATTTCTTGGTTCATGAGAAACCGTTTCATTCAGCAACTGATTATACTGCTTTACATTTTTTCTCCAATAATAATACAAAATTAAAAAAGCTGTAATCCCCGCTAAGAAAGCCGAAAAGACAGAAAAACCAACCGCTTCCTTCGCCGTTCCACCCTTTATATGAATAATATAATAAGAGCCTACAAGGATAAAAACAATTCGTACGACCTGCTCAACAAACTGAGAAACTGACGTTGGAACCATATTTTGATTCCCTTGAAAGAATCCTCTGAAAATTGCCATAACTGGAATAATCAATAAGGCAAAACTAATCGTTTGAATCGCCATCGTTACATCTTCCACTGTATTTGCTAACTCACTTTGACCTGCTAATACGACATTAGCATACCAAGGCGCCATATTATACATCGTTAAAAAGCCAACACATCCGAGTGCAATCATAAACCAACTTGCATACCTAAACATCGTCCGTGCCGTATCATACTCCTTAGCCGCATTATATTTTGACACAAACTTTGCAATTCCAACTGGGATTCCTAACGTGGATAAACTAATAAACAGGGCATATGGCGTATAAGCATAGTTGTATAATGCCATCCCAGAAGCTCCAACTAATTGTTGAAATGGAATAACATACAAAATTCCTAAGAACTTCGTCGCGAACATACTAATACTTAAAATCATGGCCCCCTTTAAAAAGCGATTCCCCATATCCTCGACCTACTTTCTTTTCGTTCATACCGCTTTGCAAACGGATTTATTTTATTATTTTACTATAATTTTATAAACTTTCCAAATCATTTTATAGGATGAAGCGTTTACGGTAAAAAGACATTTTCTTTTTTTTTCAACCAAGGTAGCCCTTGACACCTTACGATCCACCTTTTATCCGTGGCACCTTTTTCTTAAACGACTAACATCCTTAGTATAGACCACTTCTCCATAAAAATTTCATCAAATAAAGCGCGTATACTTTCGGTGCATTTTGAAAAACTATAATTGAAAGATAAAATGATGAGGTGATGTTGATGAACTTAGATTTAAGAAAAGCCGTCATGGCAAACTTAGATGATTCTAACTATGATGAAATCCGTGAAACGATTATTGATGCAATTGAGTCAGGGGAAGAAAAAACACTTCCTGGGCTCGGTGTTATTTTTGAAATCTTATGGAACGGAAGTAATGACGCTGAGAAAGAAACAATTGTCTCTCGCGTTAGTCAATGTTTACGTCCTAAAGCTAGCTAAAATACCCTTTCTAACAAAAGAATCTAAAAAAGGAGAACTTTTATGTTCTCTTTTTTTATTCCTCTACCTCCCCTATATAAATAAAGATAACCCCTTCCTGCCCTACAACCTTCGACATTCTATGGTGAAATAAACAAAATAAGCGATTACATCAGTTAACCGCACCTATAAGAAGTAAAAAGTTTGAGGAATTTTATAAAAAGACACATCTAGGAGATGAATTCTTTATTTTTATCCGTATAATAATTACTTGAATTGAGTCTCACTAAAATAGACAATAGCATCCCTGATTAGCCTACCTTATCTATCGTAAGCGTAGAAAGGGCACCTATAAATGTAGTAAATTTTTCTAATTGATTTTAAGGGACGAGATTGCTACAATGTCTGATAGGTTAGACATAAGATTCATCAACTTAATAACCTCGAAAAAATCATCACAAACCGAGGTTTTATCTATGGGGGTTTCAGATGAAAGAAATGATAAAAAAATATTTATATAACAATTATACGATTTCGTTACTTGTTGCCATCTTATTAAACTTTCTCATCGAAAGCTTTAGTCGTCATTCAGTTGTTGCGGCACTTAACTATCTCGTTCATTCACCACTCGTTTTTCTTTACAATACGTTATTAATCTTATTGACGTTATCTATCTCGCTACTCGTTCGCCGAAAAGTTTTCACTTTCACTGCGATTTCAGTCATTTGGTTAGCGGGGGGAATTACAAATGGGATTGTCCTCAACAACCGTGTCACACCATTTACGGCAAACGAATTAAAATTAATCTCATCAACGTTCGATATTTTAGAAAAATACTTTTCAAAATTTCAAATTGGATTAATCATCCTTGGCGTTGCTTTAGCGCTAATTGGTGTCGTCATTGCGTTCTTTAAAGCACCAAAATCAAAGGATAAGGTCAATTATAAAAAAGCTGTACCCATGTTTTTAGGCGGAATCCTCTGCTTCTTCTGTTTAACACAAGGGGCATTAAAAACAAATGTAGTGGCTAGCTACTTTGGAAACATTGCATTCGCATATCTCGATTACGGATTCCCTTACTGTTTTACAAATACATTATTAAACACTGGGATTACTCGTCCAGCAAACTACTCTGAAGCATCAGTTGATCAACTAAAAGAGCAACTTGCATCATCTGAATCAACAACGATTGGGGGTTCTAATTTAGTTGCCAACAATGATAACCAATTGATGTTACAAAAAAAGGCACCTAATATTATTATGCTTCAATTAGAATCATTCTTTGATCCAACTTATATGAAAGATTTAAAATTTTCAGAGGATCCTGTGCCGAACTTCCGTAAACTAAAAGAACAATTTTCTTCAGGTTTCTTAACTGTGCCTTCTGTTGGTGCGGGAACTGCTAATACGGAGTTTGAAGCTATCTCAGGAATGAACTTAGAATTCTTCGGAGCCGGAGAGTACCCGTATAAATCAATCTTACGTAAGACAACAGCAGAAACGATCAATTATGATTTAAAAGACCTTGGTTATTCAACACATGCGATTCACAATAATAAAGGAACGTTCTATAGTCGCCAAAAGGTATTTAAAATGCTAGGCTTTGATACCTTTACATCAGTTGAATACATGAACGTAGAAGAGCTTACCCCACGCGGATGGGCAAAAGACAAATATTTAATTAAACCTATTCTTGATGCCTTAAAATCGACTGAAAACTCAGATTATATTTATACGATTTCTGTTCAAGGGCATGGAGATTATCCAAGTACACCTGTTGAAAATCACTCTAAAATTAAATTAAGTGGATTTGATGACACCGAACGCTTAAACTCATTTGAATATTTCACGAATGAAATTCATGAAATGGATACTTTTATTGCAGAGCTCATTTCTGCCCTTTCGTTAATTAACGAAGACACGGTGCTTGTCATGTATGGGGATCACTTGCCAACCCTTGATATTACAAATGAAGAATTAGCTAACGGCGATATGTTCCAAACAGAGTATATTATTTGGAATAATTTCGGCCTTGAAAAACAAGACGCTAATATCGAAGCCTATCAACTTGGGGCACACGTATTAGACCAATTAGGGATCCATCATGGAACGTTAACTAACTACCATCAACAATTTAAAGATGAAGCTGATTATCAAGAAAATCTTAAACTTCTACAATACGATATGCTATACGGTGAACGCTATGTTTACGATGGAGTGAACCCTTATGAACCAACTAAATTACAAATGGGGGTTAATGAAATTTCCATTTCTGAGGTTTACCAAGATGAGGAAGGGCAATTCATCGTCAAAGGACAAAACTTTACCGACTCTAGTCGTGTAAAAATCAATGATAACGCCCATGAAACCATTTATGTTGATTCAAATACATTAAAGGTTCCTGATTATACGTTAAATGAAGAAGATCAATTTTCAATTCAACAAGTGACGGTCACTAATCACGTTCTTAGTACATCTGCAAAATATAAAGTGGGACAGGAAGAAGAGAACAACCAATTTTATGACCAAGGATTTGAAGAAGGCTATCAGGCGGGATATCAAGCGGCCCTTGAAGCAATGAATCCCCCAATGAGTGAATAAAAAAAACACCTCTTATTAAGAGGTGTTTTTTTTATTCTTTAACCTTTGGCTTTAAGACACAATCAATTGTCCCGCTAAAGGGAACATCTTCACATTCCCCTTCAAATCCTAAAGTAAGATGTGTCTTTCCCTCAGGGATACTAACGATCTTGCTCCGAGGGTCATAACTTCCCATTTTAGGGTCTACACAAATCATTGGAACGGTTCCATTTATATCTGTGATTCGTCCTCTTAGATCCAAACAGGAAAGATTATCTCCCTCTATTTCCCACTGGATATGTTGGCGTTCTAACTTAACAATTAATAACTTTTTCAACCCCGAAATAGACGCAATTTGATTTCCCTGAGCTAATAATGCCTTTAATAACGGAAGCTTTTCAATCGGTTTCAAATCACTCACCTGATTATTAATTAAATTTAGGGCCTCTAAAAATTCAAGACCACTCAGTGAGTCTAGATGACGGACTCGATTATGACTTAAATCCAAAAATTGAAGATGTTTTAATCGGCGCAATGGACTTAAATCGCTGATCTGATTATTTTCGACAAATAGCACACGTAAATGAGTTAACTTCGAAAGCGGTGATAAATCACTGATCTGGTTATGGCCTAAATGAAGTTGGGTTAATAAAAAATGTTCACTAATCGGTACAAGTGATTCAATTTTATTTTCTTCTAACGTTAACGTTTGCAATTGTGTTAACGGTTCGAGCGGAAATAGCGTCTGAATTCCACATCCCTTTAAAGAAAGAAACGTCAGTTTTTTCATAAATCGTAACTCTTCGTAACCTTGAAGGGGGTTGTAGTCGACGAGTAACATTTTTAAACGGTCAAGCTTAGTTAGCGGCCATAAACTACGAATGTGATTTCTACTCACATCTAAGCGTGTTAACTGCTTTAATTGACTTAGCGGTCTTAGGTCGTCAATTTGATTATGGCTAAGGTTTAATTGCTCAATATTTTTTAATCCCTTTAAGGGAGAAAGATCTTTAATTTGATTGCTACCCAGATGAATCTGCGTGGCATGAATCGCATGATGAATCCCACTTAAATCTTTTATTCCTTTGTTTTCTAATACGAGAATTCCTTGTAAATTCATTAACTGTTCTTTAGTTATATCTGATTCTAATGGTTGATTTAAATACTGTTGATTGAGTGCGGCTTTTAATTGTTGATCCACTATCACATTCATGAGTGCTCCTCACATTCCTTCATTTGTTAAATTAGTTTTATGGTTTGAACGATTAAGTTAAGTAGGATACACCCTAGTATATTCAATTTTTAAAATCAGTGGCACCTCAAAGGCCCCTTCTAACACACGTGAGGCGCCATTTAATCATGAAAAAAAGTGTTTCCACCTAAATGGAAACACTTTTTATTATTTATAAACACTTGTATCAATATACTTATTAAATACGACATTTCCAGCTGCATCATATCCTAATAAAGACGTTTGATATTTATTCGCTGCTAACTGTCTAACTTGAGGCTTATACGTTACACCGTTTAGGGCACTTTCGTGTGACCAAAAATCAATGGTTAACGTTCCACCGCTCGTATATGCATTAATATAAATAGGATAATCGAGCGTATTCACAAACTTAAAATCGATTAAATCTTCTGCCATCGTCGCATCTAACCCACTTGGAACATATCCAACAGGTAAACTATGGTTTCGACGTTCTGTCGGTAAGATTCCGGCTTTTAATACCGTGTTATAAAGTGTAGAGGATACTTGGCAAATTCCGCCTCCTACTCCATCAACCGGCTTAGAATTGATAAAGACGGTTGCATCAACATAACCGTTTGAATAAATAACAGGTGAAACTTTTTCCGTATAAGAGAATTCATCACCTGGCATTAACACGGTTTTATTAATTTTTGATGTGGCCAACTCCACATTGCGGGCTCTTGGAATACCTGCTGGGAAAGTCGAGCTATAACTTGAAATTCGATGATTAACCGATGCAAGCGCCTCTTTATCACGTTGGGGATGTGTGACAACACCTTCAGCTGTTATTTTGACTGCTTTTGTTGAGCTCTTATTTAAAGCCTTTTTGATTTGCTCTTCAATCTCCGCTGTTTCCACACGATATCCATCTCGGCCCCCGGTCACTTCAAAGTTTCCGGCTGATACCATCGTTAAGGTTGGCTCTTCTACTTCCACATACAATTCATTTGCAATCGTTTCAAGCCACCCATCAACTAATGTCTCATCATACGAATAATCAATCTGATACTCCTTTAATGGCGCCTCTTTAATTCGTTTCGCTTGTTTTATCAATTCTAAATCTTTTCCAAGCGTAAAAATTTCATCCGCTAATTTCTCAAGATTTTCTTCAATCGTTAACCCTAATTCATCTAATGTTTTTGTAAAAGTATGTTCATCTATTTTAATTTCAATGCTACGTGTTGCAAATTTTTCAACTTCTTTTTCTAGCGCACGAGTTAACTTCTTCTTCGACAAATTAGATACATCTTGTCCATTGACTTTAATATTTGGAAATGTCTTTGTCTCATAAGTGGCAACAAGTTCTTTTGCCGTATAATACTCGTACCCTTTATAACCTCCATATAAAAGTCCGACGGTTAAAACGCTAATGGCCCCACCCATTAAAATTTTTTTCTTCATACTCATAACATGGTCCCTTCTTTTATATTTTTAGCTCTTTCCTAATCCTTATTTATCATACCACACCTGGCATATTTTTGAATAATATTGATTTTTTTGGTTATTTTTTCTAAAAATTCGACTCCGGTTTAATGTCGAGAGAGTAGTTGAAACGCTCTTTTTTGTTCCCCTCAAAACTAATCAGATAGTTTCCCTCCCCCGCATAACTATAATAACTAAAACAATTTTGTTCTTTATTCGGTTTTAGTTGCACAAGTTGACACGTTACCTCTTGATTAATAACTGGCTCATAAAGAATGTGCGGACTTTTTTCATATTCACCAAATTGATACGCAATCTTCGCCTCAGCTAAGCTTTGAGGCTTTAGTGCCCATTTCTCATAAAAAACAGTTGGAATTGAGACAGGCATCACTGTTTCATTCATCTCAAAATCTTTTAACAGATAACGATAATTAAAGTGAAGAACAAGTGCTTCCTTCGATGCGGCATACCGATCCTTAACAACTTCATAAGAAGTAAGCGTCACCTGCCAAAGAACGCCTGAATCATCTAAAAAAATAACGGGGTCCCCCACTTGATACGTCACGTCACTCTCATATGCCTCTCGATGAACCTCATCCATCATTAATAAATTTTTAAATTCGCTTGGAGTGACCTCCTCCTGCTTTTCTACCTTTTTATCACATCCAGCTAAACAAATACTCATGCCTAGCACCATCATCCATGTCTTCATCTAATTCATCCTTTTTATCTTAACTTAATAAATTAAGCCTATCATTAAACCAACCTAATAACAACAAAAACTTGCTAACATAACTCAATAAAATTTTAGAAAAAAATTAATTTTTTATTCGCTTTAAAAAAGCACGACAAATGACACTCGTAGAAATGACTTTTTAAAATTTATAGATACTGAGAAGTCATTTAGCTTTAATAAACCTCTATTACGCGTGCATCATCTCTTTTTTAAAAATTTATTGACTCCTAGTCGTTTAACTCACCTTTTATTTTTCCCTTCAGCTTCTTTCATGCTAGGTCCCAGATGTTTTAAACCTAAAAGTTCTCCGTTATCCTATCAATCCTTAATCATAAAAAAACCATTGAATCCACACACAAATACGGATGTATTTCCTCCGAGCTTTATCGTGCTCAAATGGTTTTTTAAATTGTTTTCATAGGGAACTCATTTTGTACATTCTTCATGCTTTGTTATCGTGTCACCCTCTTGTTGCTAAAGACATATACTAAAGTAGAAATTTTAAAAAGGAGGTGATGGCTTTGGCCACACCCGTTAATATCCCCGATGCTGCCTTTTATACATATCTTCGCAATACCCTCATAGATAAAGGGATAATCACTTCTGAGACTCTGCAACTTACAGATGACGATCTCGCCCAATTAGATGAACTTGATTATTCTGGAGACGGAAAACCCGTAACACAAAAAATATCAAACCTTACGGGAATCGAATACTGTGTCAACGTCACAGATATTTATTTTCCTTACAACAACCTGACAACCCTTCCGGATTTGTCTGCTCTCACCGATCTCCAAATTTTAGATTTAATCGATAATCAAATTAACGACCTTTCAAACGTCTCAAATCTTCCATCGAGTTTAACAACTATTCTGTTAAATACCAATCAGATTGCAACCTTACCCTCACAAGATTCGTTCTCACATCTTATTAATTTAGAATCCTTACAGCTTGGCGACAATCAGATATCCGATATTTCAAGTTTAGCAGGACTTCCTAACTCGATTTCACAATTATTATTATTCAATAATCAAATTACCGACTTAAGCGCATTAGCTGGCCTAACCAGTTTAACAGAATTACACCTTTATATGAATACCGACCTAACAGACATTACACCTCTTGCGAATTTAACAAACTTGCAAAAACTCTATATTTCTGACACAAAGGTCACAACAGTTACATCGTTAAAAAAACTAGTGAACTTAACTCACTTATGGTTACATTACAATCAAATTCAATCGATTAACGGTTTAGAAGATATGACAAAATTAACCTTATTAACCCTTAATCAAAACCAGATTCATGATATTTCCCCTTTAAAGACAGTAACGAATCTTACAATTTTAGACTTATATACAAATGAAATTACCGATATTACTCCCCTTCAAAACATGACTGAACTCCAAACGTTAACATTACACGACAATCAAATTTCTGATATTTCGCCACTCGCTGACAAAACAGAGTTGATTTCCCTCACACTTGATAATAATCACGTCTGCGATCTTTCACCCTTAAAAGGTTCTCCACTCACACAGAAATTTTCCGCCACCAACCAAACCGTCCATCTTCCTAACATCATTCTTCACACGTACCGTCTTATTCTTCCTTATCCCGTTAAAGACCACCAGGGAGAGCCGGTTCCTCCAAGCCCACAACAATGGACTTACTACAACGAAAGTCCTCATACGATATCATGGGATAATTGCTATGGATGGGGAACTCGAACCTTTAATTTTGAAAATGAGAGTCACACCTTCTCTGGACAAATCCATATTTTTTATCAAACCTTTATCCCTTTAAACCGTCATTATACTTATTATCGTCATTAATGCTATTTAAAGAAAAAGACAGAATAACAGTTAACTGTTATTCTGTCTTTTTCTTTATTAATTTAGAGCCTCTTGTGTTTCATCATTTGGATTTAATTCGTCTGCCTGCAAAACACCGTCCACTTGAGTTTGTTCCGTGTCCTTAGCCTCTGGCAATTCAACAGATTCCTCTGTATCCTGTGTCGATTCCAGTAATGATTCGTCTAATGAACTTGAGTCAATATTGGTTGGAAGTGAGTCTTGCTCTTCTTCAACCGTTGGTGCCACTGTTGATTCTAACTCATTGTTATCTGTCTCAGCCTGATTCGAATCTGGGATAGAAACAAATAACTGTTTAATCCATTCACCAAAAGAGGCAAATAAATCTAAAAACCAGTTTCCGATACTTTCTAATAGGCCAGATTCCTTCAAATGCACGCCTGCTTCTTTGAGGCTGTCGGCAATGCTATTTCCGATATTTTTCATTGTATCTTTAATCTCTGAGTAATCAATATCTAAATCATTCACATTTTCCATTAAAGAGGCAACGCGTGCTTTCGTTTCGTCACTTAATTCGACTCCATAATTATTTGTTACATTCGTAATGATTTGACCAATTTGAACTGAATTTGGTGAATCCTTAATGACTTGCTCTTTAATGTCGTTCATAATTCCTGATGCAACGGTTGATGAATCACTTTTTGAATCAATATTATTTGATTCATCGTTTAAAATTTCATCAGCAACCTCTAGCGTTGTATCAATTTCTTCTTTCGCAATAACTTTATTCTCCTCAGAGAGACTCTCACCCATAATTTCTTCCGCACCGGCTAAAATTCCTGCCAATGCTGACTCTCCAGTCACCATAAACGGTGCTGAAACATTAACTTCGCAATTTAAAATTCCTGACGTGATGAGGGCATTCGCAAACATCTCATTCGTGACTAAACTTACGTTTTTCGATGAAACTTGAACCCCTCCTTGATCCGTTAACTTAACATACGCCGATGAATACCAGCCTCCCGTATAATCATCTAACGCATCAGGTGCTAACCCTAATTGCTCAATCGCTGTGGCATTATCAACATAAATAGCTTCCATATCCGCGGGTACCCCGAAATACTCCCGGAGAGCAGCCTCTTCACTCTTTGTTAAACTTGTTCCAAAAGATAAAATCTCCCCCTGACGGTATTCACCGCTAAACGACGTCTTTGCTAAAACTGGCGTTGAAAGACTTAACCCAATAGCCAATCCCAAGGTAAGAATCGATTTCTTAATCATACGTTTTATTTCCTCCTTTATAAAACTTCTAACAGTCTATGCAACTGCCATCCTATTCATGACTCTCCCGTCTATTTCACCCTACCACATAACTTCTAAAAAATCATATAATGCGTGTATAAAAACAACAGAAAATGTAAAAAATAGGCCCCTCGATGAAATTCACCCAAAGGCCTATTTTTTTATAATTTTAATTTAGCTAACGCATCAGCGAGCGCTGAATTCATTGGTTCTTGTTGCTTTTCTTGTTCACGCAAATATTTTTGGACGTCACGTTTGCTTCCTTGTTTTTTCTGTTCCGATTTTCGCTTATTAAACGTACTTAGCTTCTCACGGTACCCACACACACAGCTAAACATTCGACTGTCTCCCTCACCACGAAGTTCTAACTTTTTATGGCAATTTGGACAACGAGCATTCGTCAATTGAGAAACCGTCTTTTTCGTGTTACATTCACGGTCCTGGCATACGAGCATCTTTCCACGCTTTCCATTCACGGCAAGCATCGGCTTGCCACACGTTGGACATTTCGTTGTTGTTAAATTCTCATGTTTATACGTGGCTTCGCTTCCTTTAATTTCATGCACAATTTGACTTGCATACTCGCGCATCTGCCCGACAAACTGTTGGCGCTTTAAGCGCCCATTTGAAATATCTTGAAGTTTTTTCTCCCACTGTCCTGTTAATTCAGGTGACTTTAACTCCTTAGGCGCCAGTTCTAATAATTGTCGCCCTTTTGATGTCAAATAAATATCTTGGCCCTTTTTCTCAATCATAAAACTATTGAATAACTTTTCAATGATATCGGCGCGTGTCGCTACCGTCCCTAATCCACCCGTTTCCTTTAATGTTTTAACCACCTCACTTGAGGCCTGATTCATATATCGTGATGGATTCTCCATCGCTGATAAAAGTGTCGCTTCATTAAAATAAGCGGGTGGTTGAGTCCGTCCTGATGTTTTGATTAATTTAATATGAGATAAGACCGTCCCTTCCTCAACAACTGGGAGATTGGCTAACCCATCCCCTTCCTCTTCATCCACGTGGTAGATTTCTTTAAACCCCAATGACACGACACGCTTTCCTTTCGCAACAAACGATTCCTGACCCATTTTAGCCAACATCGTCGTCTGCTCATAAATATATGGCTTCATAAAGACAGAAAGGAATCGTTTCACGACTAAATCATAAATTTTTCGTTCTTTATCACTTAAATCGCTTAACAGGGGTGTTTGCTCGGTTGGAATAATCGCATGGTGATCACTTACCTTTTTATTATCGACAAACGAAGAATTTGTGACGATTTTACCCTTTAACAGTTGGTTCGCCACCCCTCGGTAAGGTCCGATAGCGACCGCTTTTAAGCGCTCAGGGAGAGTAGCAACAATATCCGTTGAAAGATAGCGTGAATCCGTTCGCGGATATGTGAGCACCTTGTGATGTTCATATAATTTTTGCATCGTTGATAACGTCTCTTTCGCCGAAAATCCAAACCTTTTATTTGCATCCCGCTGCAATTCCGTTAAATCATACAAGCCCGGCGCATAAACCTTTTTCTCGGCCTTTTTAACTTCTATAATTTGTAACGGTTTCTCTTTAAGCGCACGCATTAACTCATCGATACGCTGTTCTTCAAATGTCTGTGTACTTTTTGACTTTCCGTCTTGCCACGTCCACTTCACGGACTCACTCATGGCCGTTAACCCAAAATAAGGTTCTGATTTAAATTGTTTAATTTCTTCTTCCCTTTTTGAAATCATGGCCAAGGTTGGGGTCTGCACGCGACCACATGAAAGTTGAGCGTTGTATTTCGTTGTTAAGGCCCGTGTCGCATTCATTCCGACAATCCAATCCGCCTCAGAACGCGCCAACGCTGATGCGTATAAATCATCATAGTGACGTCCATCTTTTAATGATTTAAATCCTTGTTTAATCGCCTGATCCGTCACTGAAGAAATCCATAAACGTTTAAGTGGTTTTTTTACACCCGATTTCTCAATAATGAGACGTGCCACTAATTCTCCTTCGCGCCCCGCGTCCGTCGCGATGACAATTTCAGAAACGTCCTTTCTTAACAGCTGTTCCTTCACTGCCTTGAATTGCTTCGCCGTCTTTTTAATCACCACAAATTTAAACGCTTTCGGTAACATGGGTAAATCTTCTAAATTCCACGATTTATATTTCACATCGTATGCCTCTGGGTCCGCAAGTGTCACTAAGTGACCAAGTGCCCATGTCACGACATAATCTTTTCCTTCTAAATATCCCTGACCTTGCTTCGTGCATCCAAGCACACGAGCAATGTCACGACCAACAGACGGTTTTTCCGCCAACACGACACGTTTACTCATCGCTACTCCTCCAAACCTTCATCGTTCACATTTTCTCTTATTTTATCACTTCTTAGACAAAAAAACTACGATTTAAAAAGGACGATTAGCCTTTTAGATCCTATCAAAATCTTCCCTACTTATAATACCAATATTTGACGCTTTTTAAGGAACTATGCTATACTGAGGATACATTTAAAACAAAGGGAGATATGCAATGAAACGATGGTTATTTTGGGGCAGTTTAGGTCTACTTCTTCTCGTGCTCATCATTTTTTATTATTTAACCCCCTTTCCCCAACGGGATTCTCTAACAAAAAGCGTTCCTTCCTCTTATTCAATTGATCAGGAAAATAGCTTTGAAACTCAAGTTCATAACGAGTGCTCGGCCTTCTCAACCGCCTACGTATTAAGACACTTTGGGGAGTCTCAGACGGGGCTTGAGCTGTACGAAAAATTCGGCTATAAGTTACCCTTTTCTGGTTATGTTTTACCGAAGGGAATTTTAAGTTATTTTAAAGATAGTGCCTATGAGGCGACACTCTATCGCGGAACATTTGAGACGTTAAAAAGTCGATTGATTGAGGGAACACCTGTTATTGTCTTAGTCGGTGATGGTTTAAATTGGCAACACTACATGACACTTGTTGGATTTGATCAATCACTAAGCGAGGTCTATTTCTTTGATTCGCTTCGTCAGGACGATGAAAACGGTGAGGCACCGGGAAATCGAACATTATCAACCGATTACTTCTTACAACTTTGGGACAACGGCCTGCCGATCTTTAATCACATTTACTTCACAATAGAAAAAAGGTAACCCTTTAAAAAGGAAAAGGATTACCTTTTTTTTCATCTAAATGATATTGTAAAGCCTGTCTTCGTCTGAGTTGATGATCATAGGCAATAAAGAAGACAAGTCCCATTATCACAATACTAATGACACAAAGCATTAATCCAATTTGAATCATTAATGTCATATTCATTGAAATCCCCTTCCTTTCTAACTGGGTTACTCTTAATATCCCCGACTCACCGATGATTATACATTTTTAGGCACATATCCTAACTTTTTCTCATAAACTATAAGTAACAAACCACTAATGGAGGTGTTTGATGTGAATTCATCTAATCGGGAGCAGATTGGAAATCATACCTTACTCGTCACAATTGTGATGAATACGATTTTAACGATGATTAAACTAGTTGCTGGACTCGTGGGACACAGTGCCTCAATGATTTCTGATGGGATTCATTCCTTATCCGATGTCATTAGTTCTATTGGGGTCCTTATCGGATTTCGTCTTTCACAAAAACCTGCTGACTGTTCCCATCCGTATGGGCATGAAAAGTTCGAGCCTATTTTAAGCAAAATTCTATCGTTTATTTTATGTTTAACTGGACTCTCTATTGGCTATTCCGCTATTGAAACCATTGTATCCCACCATTATTTAACCCCGGGATCAGTGACAATCTGGGCCGCCTTGTTATCGATTGCTGTTAAAGAGTGGATGTATCATTATACCTTATACCAGGCGAAAAAAATAAATTCCACGGCCCTTGCCGCTGATGCGTGGCATCATCGAAGCGACTCTCTTTCATCGATTGGAGCTCTCATTGGAATTATCGGGGCTCGTTTAGGGTTTCCCATCCTTGATCCATTAGCGGCCCTTATTATTACCGTCATTATTTTAAAAGTAGCTATTCAAATCTTCATTGAGGCCACAAACCAAGTGATTGATAAAGCGGCAAGCCCCCAACTCATTGCTCAAATCAAACAGCAAATCGAACAGGTAGACGGCGTCCTTGCCATCGATTCATTAAAAACGCGGATCCATTCCAATCGAATTTATGTTGATCTAGAAATTTCTGTCGATCCTACTTTAAGCCTTATTAAAGCCCATGCGATTGCAGAGCAGGTCCACTATCAACTTGAACATCACCTTCCTCAAATTAAACACTGTACCGTTCACGTTAACCCGTTCAAGTTACCGGAAGACCCGCCAAACAAATACCACGCGATTGAAGAAAATGATGATTTTTAACAAAATAATCATAAAAAAACTCGAGGAAAACTCCAAATTAGCGGGACATTCTTCGAGTTTTTTTATTCCACTGTTAAAGAAGCGGACTTTGTTGGACAGGCATCATATAATAAGGCATCACCTGAGTTGCTGGACGACTTTCTAACGCCACTTGATGTGTCACGACCGGAACCATTGCCATAAACGGACCGGAACTTTCCTGATACGGAGAAACATCTGTTGTTATCCAACGGGCCGAACCATTTCTTGATGGGTAAGGCATCATGGATTGTTGCATCACCTGATAAGCCGGCATCATCGGTTGGTAATACACGGGCGCCTGTTGGTACGTTGGCATTTTGTTAGACGTTGCCTGATTTGGGATGGTATAGACTTGATGTGTTTCTTTTACCGGTTGTTTTCCTTTCCACTCATCAAAATCCGGATATAACTCCTCGTCGTCATCTTTTTCTTTCACCTTAGGCTCCTTTAATTGCGATGTCGGTGACATATAGCCATAAGGCGAATAATTATAAGGCATTCCTTGGACGACCGGTACCGGTTGAATGACGGGTTGAACCGAACTGGTCGTAGCTTGTGCTGGATGCGCCGCCTGATCATGCTTATTACCAAAGGCACTCGCCAAAAAGGCACCCGCTAACCCTCCGACAATAAATGAACCTAATCCACCAAATTCACCTGGATACGGAACCGGAACAAAATTTGGGTCAAAGCCCCCTTCATGATTCTCACGATATCCCCTTAAAAAAGAATAAGGATTACGGCGATTAAAACGTGGTCGATCATACATAAACTCACTCCCCTTTAACCAATCTGTTGACAAATGATATCACACGTCAATAGAACGATTCACTGATAGTATATCCACTTTAGCCCCGATTGGTGATAGCTCACACAAAAAAAGCCAAAGTTCCCTTTGACCTTTCCTTACCCCTTTAAAATTTGTGTGAGCGCATCGCCCACCGTTTCAAATACTCCACGTACATTTTCTTTAATCGTCTGATGGGCCTCTGGAAGCGTGAATCCATGATAGCGTTTTAACATAGGCAAATCATTAAAACTATCTCCCATACAATAAATATCATTCGCATCAATCCCATGCCGATTCGCAATATATTCAATTCCCGTTGCCTTCGAAAGACCCCTAGCCGCAATATCAACATGGCGTAGATTAGAAAAAGCCACAATATCTTTTCCAAACAATTGATTCATTTGATGAGCAAAGGAAGACGCTTCGTCGGCACTTTTTAATTTGACTGAAATTTGAACAACGGGTCGATTTAACGCCTCATCTAAAGTAAGCCCATAAGTTTTTAAAAATAATTTAAAAAAGGCAAATAAATAAAAAGTCTTGTGGGACCATCCAAAAGCCGTATGATAGTGGCCACATAATCCATCACTGACCGAGTAATGTAACACCTCTTTTTGTTGAATTAAAATCATGATTTTTCGAGCAATCGAGTTATTGATAGTTTCCCGAAATAAAATATCTCCTGTTTTAGAGATAATGATTCCACCATTTAGCCCTACAATATAATCGTAAACAATGCCATGCATATATTTTTCTAGCCTCATCATGGAAATAGGACGTCCCGTTGCAAAAACAAAAAGATTCCCCTCTTCACGCCACTGTTTCGTTTGTTTAATATTTTTAACAAGGTCTACCTGACCTTTAAATGTATGTTTCCAATAGGTTCCATCGTAATCTGATGCAAATAATTTCATAGAAATCCCACCCTATGCCCTTTTTTAATAACTTATGCAAGCTATCCTCCTTTTATTAAAACATCTCGCCTTTTTTTCATCCGCTAGCAAGCGTCATTTTTGGCTACAACCCCTTTCTTACGTCCGATAAATAAAATAGCGACCCACCATCCTACTGAATTTTTCACCTTTACGTGACTCTCTCTGTTGGGAACTCCTATAAGAGGTCAGACACTTGATGAGCAAGGGGCCCCTATAAAGAAAATAACGATTTCAAAAGAGGACATCATTCATTTTCTTCATTATAACATATCAAAGCCCGCCTATCACTCATCTGCAACTATTTCATAAAAGATAGCGATTCGCGATTTAACCTTCCGTCAGTTGCAATCAGCTAAGGTTTCTTAAGATCTGATGCACAGAGCGCTTAAAACGTAAACAAACAAAAGGATGACGAGTGTCAACTGTCATCCTTTTGTTTGTTCTTAACCAGGGGGGCGACTTGTCCTGATCACCCTCGCCCCTACTAGACTACGCAAATCCAATAAAACGTTTACAAACTGATTCTTTAAGAGGCATCGCTGGAATCGCCCCCATTTGTTCAACACATAAGCTTGCCACCGCATTTGCAAGTCTGACGTGAGACGTTAATCCCTTTAAAGATAGTTGTGACATCAAAATAGGGTGTTGTGAAAGACTATGTAAAAAGCCGCCTAGAAAGGCATCTCCCGCTCCCGTTGTATCGATGACATGGCTTAAATACCCTGGAATCAACTGCCCGCCTTCTTCCGTATAAAGATACGCGCCATCCTTTCCGAGTGTAATCAATACGATTTGAACCCCTTGATTAATTAAACACGTGGCAGCAGCCTCTGGAGTCGATTGATCCGTTAAAAGCTCCATCTCAACCTCCGAGATTTTCATAATATCCGTATAAGGAATCATCTGGCGCATGACCTCTTTCGCGATTTCTTCACTCTCCCATAAGGACGCCCGATAATTTGGGTCATAGGAAATCATCGCCCCATGTTCCTTTGCATATTTAACCGCGTAAAACGTCGTCTCATAGCTCGGTTGATGCGTAAGAGACAGCGATCCTACATGAAAGATGCGACTCTGTTTTAAAATTTCTAATGGAAGTTCCTCTTTTTGAATTTGGGTATCCGCCCCCGGCTTTCTAGCAAATGAAAAGGTTCGCTCCCCGCTTTCATCTAATTCTACAAAGGCGAGCGTCGTAAAGAAATTTGAATCAAGAATGAGTCCCTTAGTCTCCACTCCTTCCGCTTCTAGTGTTGTTTTCAAAAACCTACCGTGAGCATCTGTACCCACCTTTCCTAAAAATGCCGTTTTTGATCCCAGTTTGCTAGCAGCGACTAAAACATTAGCAGGAGCTCCTCCAGCATGTTGAACAAATATTTTTTGGCCGGATGCCGTGACACCCTCTTGTGTAAAATCAATCAAAATTTCCCCAAGCGCCACTAAATCATACGCCTTATCGTTAATAGCGCTTTCATCTTTTAGTAAATGAAAAGTGCTTAATCTTTTTAAAACCTCATCAATCACCTGTTGATCCTCTGTTTCAAGTGATAATTTCGCCTCTTCCATAAAAGGTAAACTCAGCACTCCTAGTAATGATTTTGCATTAACCACGTAACGATGACAATGAAGCCAAACCTCACACGGTGTTCCTTCTGCAATTGAAACTAAATCTTTCGCATGCGTGATACTATTTAAAACAACCTCAATTTGAAACACGTTTTTATCCTCCTTTTTTCGACTTTAAGCAAACATCGAAATCACAAGGGCACAAACCAACCCTGTCACTCCAATTAATGTTTCCATAACTGTCCATGATTTTAATGTTGTTTTTTCATCGATTTCTAAAAGTGAGCTCACCAACCAAAATCCTGAATCATTAAAGTGACTAAAGGCCGTCGCTCCCCCATTAATCGCACAAACCATGGCGGCTAAATAAAGGGGTGATAATTCCAGCACAGCAGGCATCGATGCCATAATTCCAGCAGCCATCGTCATCGCCACAACCGCAGCTCCGACAGAAAAACGAATAAATCCAGCAATGAGGAAAGCTGCTAAAACATAAGGTAAGCCACTACTTTCTAATAGGCCACCCACAAGTTCTCCTACGCCGCAAGCTTGTAAAATAAAGCTAATTATACCTCCACCTGTAATGACAAGTAAAATTTGTCCAGTTGGCCGTAAAGAGCGCTCTAAAATCTTTCGCACTTGTTCCGCATTATACCCTTGTTTAATCCCTAAAAGATAAACGGCACTTAATACGGCTATCACTAATGCCACAAACGGCGTCCCTAAAAACTCAAGAATCGGTCGAATCGGGCGAAGCCCCTCAAGATAAACCGATACAGTACTCGCTAGAATTAAAAGAAGTGGGATGAGAATAATAGTTGCCACTAGCTTAAAAGATGGAAGTTGATTTTCATCAATTTCCTCTACTTCCAACACATTGGTCGGTAAAGCGGTATGCAGGCGATGACCAATAAAGCGTGAGAAAAAGATTCCTCCCACAAGTAAGGCCATTAGCCCGACAATCACACCAACGACGATCATAATCCCTAGGTCAACCCCTAAAAGATTAGCGACTAGCACTGAACCCGCAGAAGGTGGAATAAACGCAAAGGCTGAGGCCAATCCGGCCAGTAACGGAATCACATAATAAAGCGTTGATCGTTTCGTCTTTTTCACCAACCCAAAAGCCAGTGGAATTAAAATAACGACACCTGCTTCAAAGAATACGGTAATCCCTACGACTAACCCTGTTAACCCAAGAGCAAGTCCCGCTCTTTTTTCACCGAATTTTTTGATTAAGGCTTGGGCTACTGCCTGGGCCCCACCTGAGACCTCTAATATTCCCCCGAACATAGATCCCAGTCCAATCAGTAAGATAATCCCCTGTAACGTTTGTCCCGCTCCCTCTTCAACAGCAGACACAAGCATTGGGACAGGAAGACCGCTTCCAAGTCCTATAACAAACGCGGAAATAAGGAGCGAAATAAACGGATGAAGCTTAAATTTAACAATTAAAACGAGTAATAACAAAACGCCACATAAGGCGGCTATCACTAGCCGCTGTGGATCTGCAATAAATGCTGGACTCATACTATCCCCCCTCTAATCTCTTCCTATTTAGAAGGAGAAATTAAATACTTCCCTTTCGCACGTAACTTTGGATCGCTTAAAATCTCTTCTAATTGTTCAAGTCCACATACCTC
Organism: Turicibacter sp. St.80E1; assembly: GCF_059728495.1. NCBI lineage: Bacteria > Bacillati > Bacillota > Erysipelotrichia > Erysipelotrichales > Turicibacteraceae > Turicibacter > Turicibacter sp. St.80E1. The sequence goes on from NZ_AP039386.1 coordinate 1,554,264, forward strand.
ATAAATCATGCTCTCAACATCTAAACGACCTGAATCAATTAAATCTAACGCACGTTTTTGTGTATATGGATTAATGTAAGACGCTTTTAAGACTAACTCTTTTTGGAAAATTTCAAACGGTTTAATGCGTAACTCTTCTTCGGGTTTTGTTAATCCAAACATCATGACAACTGCTTTATTTCCTGCAACCTTAATCGCTGTCTCAATCGTATCGATTCGCCCAACACATTCAATAACCGTATTAATCCATGTCATGCCATTTTCCTTAAGTACTTTTTCAACATCTTCTGTTAACGGATCGATACAAACGTCTGCTCCAATCGATAATCCCACTTCACGTTTACTCGCGACTGGCTCTAATAAAGCGACTTTTGCTGCCCCCGCTAATTTAGCCAATTGAATCATTAATAATCCAATCATTCCCCCACCGATGACCACTACTTGATGTCCAGGTTTAATTTCACACATATCAATTCCATGTAAACAACAAGCCACAGGTTCCCCCATTGCTCCCTGCTCAAAAGACGTATGATCACCTAATTTATAAATTTGGCTTTCTTTAACCACACAGTATTCAGCAAATCCACCATTCACTGTTGTTCCATACCCGATCATATTTTCGCAATAATGTGCCATTCCATTTCGGCATGGATCACAAACCCCACAATAACAATTCGGATCCACACTCACACGGTCTCCAACCGCGCAACTTTTAACTGCGGTACCTACCTCTTTAATAACCCCCGAAAATTCATGTCCTAAAATGGTCGGTGGCGTAACAGGTGCCGCTCCCTCATCACCTTCATAAATATGGACGTCCGTCCCGCATACACCACATGCTTTTACTTCGACTAATACCTCATGTTCTCCAACAACAGGAAGATTCACTTCCTCTACTTTCAATTGATGTTTCCCGTAAAATACCGCACTTTTCATTTTATTCATCCTTTCTCTCCTAGAAACTTTCCACTTTAACTTTAGACTTAATGTTAAGTGTAAGTTCATTGTAGCCTAAACCCTCTATTTTGTAAACGCTTTTTTAGGATGTTTTTTATATTTTTTTTACTCCCTTGAGCTTTTTTTGATTTATTGCTTTGAATGTACTATAATTACGACTAGAGAAAAACAGAAATATTTTCTATATATAAACCAAAACTAAAAAATCGGCTCTTTTGGATGATTTTGTCCTAAATGTTTCTCGCAGCCTAGCACTGCCCACCACTTCTTGTTAAATATTTACCGTGAAAAAGATTAGCCAGACTTTGTGTAATTTTGAGTGCACAAGTGGTCGCATTCTCTCACAGATCCTTATTTTTTCCTCACCGATCCAAAAGAAAATTGACGATAGCGACCCTAGAAATCTGAATGAGTCTAACTCTTCCTTGCCTAAATCTCTACGCCAATTCCTACGCTGGCAACACGCGCCCCCCCTGATAAGACCCACACTCTAATCGCTGGCGAGCAACATTTTTGCGTTTATATTTAGATTGAAATAGATGATGAAAACTAGGAGGTACCCGATGATAAGCAAAGGAATGACCACCATGGCCATTAAACAAATTAATTTAAAGAAAGTCTACACTGCCATTTATCAAGAGAAGGAAACATCAAAACTACAATTGGTTCAATCTTTACAGATGGGGCTTTCCACCGTTAGCCAAAATCTTAAAGAGCTAGAAGATCAAGAACTTATCCTTAAAACGGGATATTTAGAATCAACAGGGGGAAGACGTGCTCATTTAATCACCATTAATAAATTAGCCCGAACATCGATCGGTCTTGGCATTTTAAAAGATTGTATTCATCTTGTCCACGTCAACTTATACGGTGAAGTCACGCATAAACAAACCCATCCCATCCCCTACTCGGATGAAACACCGTACTATCAAACAATAGGTAAGCTCGTTCAACAATTTATCGAAAAAAACAACATTAATCCCGATCGCCTTTTAGGCGTATCCATTGCTATTCAAGGCATCATTTCCTCAGATGGTGAGTCCGTCAGTTATGGCCCCATCCTTCAAAATGACCAGTTAAAACGCTCGACGCTTGCTGAGTTCATTCCCTATCCTTGTCGATTGACTCACGACTCTAAGGCAGCTGCCTACCTCGAACTTTGGCACCACCAAGAGCTTGATAGTGCCATCCTTCTCTTTTTAAATGAAAACCTAGGTGGCGCTATTATGACCCACCGTAAAGTTCATAATGGACTTCAAATGAGAAGTGGAATTATTGAGCACCTCTCCCTTAATAAACAAGGCCCCACTTGTTACTGCGGTTCCCGTGGATGCTTAGAGACTTACTGTTCTATCCATGCACTTGTCTCCCAAGCAAAAATGAGTGTTCCTGACTTCTTTGAAAAGTTACGCGCCGGCGATGATCACTGTCAAACCATTTGGAAAACTTACTTGACTCACTTGGCAGAGGCGATTCGAAATATTACCGTTATCGTCGATGGCGTCGTCATTATTAGCGGACACCTTGCCCCTTACTTTAATCAAGAAGATCTCACCTTTATTCAACATTACTTAAAAGAAATTGCCCCTTTCCCACTCACCCGTGAAAATATTATTCTTGGAATTGAAGGAAAATACACCCCCGCTATTGGCGCGGCACTATACAATATTGCGGATTATTTAAAAACGATGATGGTTTAATGAGCCTTTTAGAAGAGGAAAGACATCGATCTCTTTTAATACCGTGTGCTCGTGTTTAAGTTCACGCCCTCCCTGTTCACCTGACGTGATGTGCATCATAAGAGAGAGATTTTTATTCACCCTTTAAGAATCTTAAAATTTTGTTGTATAATGTTTTATAATCAATAAAATTAAAGAAAAAGGGGATGTTCCGATGAACACATTAATAACACAAGCACTAGCCATTAAGAACGAATTAATCGGTTACCGTCGCGCCCTTCATCAAATTCCTGAAGTGGGCGCAACTTTACCTCAAACGAAAGCTTATGTCATGGAACAACTAAAATCATTGGGTTATGATCCGATTGAAATTTGTGAAAGTGGAATTGTAGCGACCCTTACAGGACGGTTGGAAAAACCATAATGCTACGTGCCGATATGGATGCTCTTCCAGTGAAAGAAACGTCAGCCTGCGACTTTAAATCAACAAATGGTTGCATGCACGCTTGCGGACACGATATGCATACTGCCATGCTCCTTGGGGCTGCAAAACTCTTAAAACAGAATCAGGATCAACTCGAGGGAACCGTTAAGCTAGTTTTCCAACCTGATGAAGAAGGCTTCACAGGGGCTAAAAAAATGATAGCCGCCGGTGTCTTAGAAAATCCTAAAGTTGATGCCGCTTTGGCGATGCATGTTCACTCCCAAACACCGTCTAATCTCGTTTTATGTGGACTTGGCACAACGATTGCCGGATGTTACCGATTCCAAATTGTAGTTAAGGGGACAGGGTGCCACGGGGCAATGCCAGAAACAGGTGTTGATCCGATTAACATCGCCGTCCATATCTACCTCGCACTTCAAGAAATCATTGCACGTGAAGTGTCACCTTCAAAACCAGCTGTCATCACCATTGGAAAATTTGTTGGAGGGGAAGCACCGAACGTCATTCCCGGAGAAGTTGTGATGGAGGGAACCATCCGCAGCCTTGATAAGGAACTTTTAGATTACATGGTTAATCGAGTAAATGAAATCGTCGTTTCTACAGCGACAATGTTTAGAGGCTCGGCTGAACTGATTGAGCTCTCTTCTGTTCCACCGCTAACGAATGATACACCGTTAGCACATGAAATAACTTCTTATATGAAAGACCTACTTGGTGAGCAGGCTGTCATTCAATTTGAACAGGGAGGCATGGGTTCTGAAGACTTTGCGTCATACGCCTACCATGTGCCAAGTGTTTATCTCTTACTTGGAGCTGGAACAGAGCAGGAAAACCCATTATTCGGAAAACCGATGCATAATGAAAAAGTAGTCTTTAATGAAGATATTTTACCTACTGGTGCCGCGATGCACGCCTATAATGCCATCATGTGGTTAAAAAACAACAAATAACTGATGGGAAGCCTTGAAAAGAGGCTTCCTTTTTTCAGCCCATTGCCCCTTTCAAAAACAACATCCTATCTTGTCGTATTTCTCTGTTTAGAAACATATATTACTAATGGCAAACGATGTTTCACTAAGGGAGATGATGAAAAATGGCAAATGTTAGATTTAATGCGTCAAGTTTTTATGTCCCAAAAGATAAATTTCTAGTTGCAATCAATGAATCGTGTACAGCGCACAAAGAGGACAATCCTCAATCAAAGGTCACCGCTCATCTAGCAAAGGACCAAGTCTTTGCAGTCACAAGCGAAACACCTCAACACTTTAAAACAAAAGTGGGTTGGATTGCTAAAGAAGCTTGTCATGTCTTAGATCAATCATCAAATGAAGTTGTACAACCATTACCGGAAAGTTTCGTCGTTAAAGTCATTAGTAACACAGCTGTTTACACTGAACCTGCGACAACCTCTCACGCCACGACAGTTTTACGAATTGGTTCCTTACCACGCGTCGTCGGAGAATCTCATGAATTTTATCAACTAGAACACGGTGGATTCATCCAAAAAAACGGTTGCCGTCATTATTAAAGCCCGATTCGAATCGGGCTTTTTTCAATGAAAAAAAGACTCCCTTGAAGTGAAAGAGCCTTTTTCATCTAATAAACATAAGTGGTCACTAAAACCCCTTTCGTGAATTCCTCCAAATTAAAAACGACGAATCGATCGTCGTCTTAAAGAACTCGCTCAACTTTATGAAAATAGCTTTCACTAACCTGCCATTTCCTAGTGCTTATGCCTCATTTCCAAAAATAATCCAAGGAAGAAGACAACAAGTAGATAAATCAAAATCATTCCCCATGAAGCTGGACTTAAAAATAGCCAAAGCGTGATGGCATAGGAAATGGAAGTCATCATAACAGCGACATGCAAATTTCCTCCATAAAAAGAAACGAGCATTCCTTGCAAAAAATAAAGAAATGGAAATAATGCTAATAAAGGAACATAAATTTGGGCTCGGCTTCCCTCTGTTTTAGCTAATACTTCCCCTAAAAACACAATCACTAAGGGCATCATATAAACAATCAATCGCATCACTCTTTTCATCTCATCCGCCTCCCTCACAGATAAAGCCCTACTTTATCTTATGATAAATGGTAGCGTTTCGATTATGAAAGTTATATAAATATTAAAAGGAGGATTCTTTCAAATCCTCCTTTTACCTCATTTAATTTTTGAAACTCATCCGTTATCTTGACACAAAATTAATGAGATAAAGACCATAACAAACTGAACCCCCAAACATTAAAAAGAAACTCCCATAAATAATGAGTTTTCTTAATTGCGTAAGAGTTAGATGATTGATGATAACCCGTCGATTTAAAACAGCTAACGGGATAAAAATCAAAATACCGATTGTTTTATAAAACCAAAATATATAAATAAGAAAAGTAAATAAATTTAATGTCACCATTGAAGCCACTGGATTTTTATATAGTATCTGTTTCACCCCATCACCCATCTTCCTTTTTTTACATATTAACTTATCTAGCATTAACTGTCAGGCAAAAACGAGCTATTTTTAAAGGCTTAAATTTAACTAATCCATTTTCAGGATCACCACAAGAATTGAGTCTTAACAAAAAGTTGATAAAAATAGCCGAATCACAGCAGTCGCATTTAGGCGTTTTGTCATTACTAATGAAGCCCTATTAGAGCTAATTTTTAGTTGAACCCGATCACGTGCCATTTGCTGTGAAGATTCAAAATATTTTAATTTAAAAAGGAAATCTCCGTTTATACGCGTATTGTAAGATAGAAAGAGGTTTTGACATCGTTAATATGTTATAATGGAGGTAATTAATTATGATAAATTTAGATGATTTAATGAAACAACCGAAAGGGGCTGGAGAAAACGTGGGACCGGTATTATTACCCCCAACAATGGACTTTGTATTTAAGGGGCTGTTTGGAAACGAGAAGAGACCAGAACTGTTAATTTCATTTTTAAATGCCGTTTTGACGCCAGATGAACCGATTACTTCGATTACCTTTAAGGACCGAACTATTGACAAGCAATACAAAGAGGATAAAATGGGGACTTTGGATATTTTAGCGACCACCAATAAAGGGGAGTTAATTAATGTCGAGGTTCAAGTGGCAGATGAAAAAAATATGATTGAACGCAGTTTATTTTATTGGAGTCGTTTGTTTTCTGGGCAACTTCAAAGTGGTATTCCTTATCAGAAGTTAGAACGAACAGTCTGCATCAATCTCTTATCTTTTGACTTACTTGAAACTGCCGAGTATCATAGTTGTTACGTTTTAAAAGAACGCGAGCGAAATGAACAATTAAGCGACCTTTTAGAAATCCATTTCATTGAATTAGATAAGATAAAAGACATCCACCATGCGGATGAAATAAAAACACAATTAGAAGCCTGGCTCGAATTTATTAAACATCCCGAAAGTCAAGTCAGCTATGAGTTGGCACGTCAGGATGAAACGATTCGCGAAGCAAAGGACGAACTCCTTGTCCTAAGCTGTAATGAAAAATACCGTTTATACTATGAGGCTCGCTTAAAGGCTCTACTTGATGAAACAAGCCGTCTACAAACAGCACGAGATGAAGGAATTGAGCAAGGAAAGATGCAACGGGATTTAGAAATCGCCAAGAACCTATTAGACGTTCTAGATGACACAACAATTGCGTTTAAAACGGGATTACCCGTACTTACTGTTAGCCAATTAAGAGAAGATAAAAATAAATTAAAAAAGTAGCCACTCAGCTACTTTTTTAATTTATATATCATATAGACTCTATATACTTTACCCACCCATATTTCATCTTTAAATATTTTTTTAACAAAAAGTTGATAAAATTTGCCACATCACAGCAGTCGCATTTAGGCGTTTTGTCATTACTAATGAAGCCCTATTAGAGCTAATTTTTAGTTGAACCCGATCAAGTGCCATTTCTTAATTTATTTCAAACAAAGAAACCCTTATAAATCCTGATTAAAGAAGGCTAAACATTTTGTCCTGGCTTGCCATACGTTGTGAGAGGTGTCGCTCCTACACCATAAATAGGCTTCCGTTTTTTGTATTTATAACATAAAAAAGGGAATACTTGTCCCTTTTTCCTAATTTAATTTTTGAATATAGCGTTCAATTGTTTCAACAACATCAGCATTTGTTAACACGATTTCTTCAATCATTGCTCCCACTTCGGTACGGACTAAATTAGAATTTTTATGATCCATTAAGAACAGCGGTTCAACAAATCCGCTCTTTGCAGCTTCAATTCCCGCTTCCTTAGCTGATTGCTTGGCCTGTTGCACATATGACGCATAGTCTTCTGACGTCGCCACTGATTCACGGATAGGTAAATACCCCGTGCTTGTTGCCCATTTTAAGTTTGCTTCATCAGATGCTAAATATTTAATAAATTCAAAAGCCGCATAAACCTCTTCCGATGTTTTATTTTTGTTTAAAATGGCAACATTGTTTCCTTGTTGAATATTTTGCGGTTGATCAACTTTTAATTGTGGGATCATTGCCGCTTCCCAAACAAAGTTTTCTTCTGGTAAAAAAGCTTCACTTGCGCTTGATCCAATATATAAATAAACATTCTCAGCTAAAAAAGGACCTGATGAAAAACTATCCTCACCTGCTAAACGCCAATACCCTGCATTCACATTATCTTGAAGCATCGTTAATGCCTCAATCGCTGCCTCATTATTAAAAAGTAGGTCTCCTTTTGAATTCGTATACTCAGCCCCTGCTTGCATTAAATAAGTAATTAAATAATTCGCTGGGTTATCAATACTAAACGCCGTTTTCCCCGTCAATTCATAGATCTTTTTAGAAACTTCCGTTAACTCATCCCACGTTGTTGGAACGGTTAATCCATGTTCATCAAAAAATGTGCGATTATAAAAGAGTAAATCTGTTGATTTAGAAAACGGTAAAGCATAGTAGCGTTGATCCTCACAATAACTTGAATTTTCTAAACGGTACCCTTCATAAATATCTTCGAAATCATTCATTCCGATTTCTTGGTTAAAAATATAATCATCTAACGGTTGAACAATCCCAGACCCAATAAACTCCATGATATTATTAAATGTCCCTTGAATAACTGCGGGATTATTTCCGGCTTTAATCGCAGCCATCGTTTTAGCCTTTAAATCTTCGTAATTACCTTGGTATGTACTCTTTACTTTAATTCCTTTTTCGCTTCCAATTCCTTCATTAAAATCGGCTACTAATTCCGTCATTGTTTCACCTAACGCCCCGCTCATTCCGTGCCAAAACTCAATCTCAACTGGCTCCTGAATCGACGTCACCATTTCCATTTCATTTTGCTGCGTCTTTCCTTGACACCCTGCTAAACATAATAAACCACTCATAAGTAGCAAACTCCATCGTTTCTTCACTTCAATACACCTCATTTTACTTTTTTTGGCCTACATCCTTTAAACTGTTAATAAAAATTTCTTAACAATTTCAAACAAATTATACCATTATCGACCTAAAAAGTATACTTTTTTACAATAAAAGAGGGGGTTCACCCCTCTTTTATTTTTTAAATGCGATATCCATTTTTAATAAATCCCCATCTATTACTACTTCTAATTGGGCATCCATATACTCGGCTAACTGATTTAAACTTGCAGGCCATGTCTCATTCACCTCTGAGCGAATCACACTACGTGTTGTAAACACCACTAAATCTTCCGATTCTGCTAATTGTAAATACACGCGCGTCTGTTGTAAAGCTGACGTGGCAATTCCCATTAATAAAGAATCCATCAAGAGTTTTAAGTCCTCCTCATTCGCCTGAATAGATACTGTCTTTTCTGGAAATCTTAGTTTGACTTCTAATGGTATATATTCTTGTTCCAATTGCACTAATGTATCAGAGATGAGTTTCGTTAAATTAACCGTTGTCTTTGGGCGATTTAGTGCACATAATTTCAAAAGAGACTCGATTTGGACAGCAACATTTTCAATATCGGCGGTATTCTCAACAGAATGCTTCACTCTCGTTAACGTTTCCTTTAAAAGTTCCAGACGTGAAACCATCAAATCAACACGAGGGTCTTCCTTGAAAATCACTTTTTCTACTGTTTCTGTTTCAACCACTACTTTTGGTCGAGTCCAAAAATAGACTAACTGACCTAAAATCGTATGTTGACGAATCATCTGCCATGGGCCAATCACAAAAAATTCTTTTACATAAAGGGCATGAAGTAGGACAACCGCAATAAATCCTCCCCAACAAATGAGGTTAATCCAATGAACAAGTGCAGGGTCAATCAACTGTGTCCACTGGTGAGCCTGCGTCAGCACAACAAGGAGCGGAGCAAACGCTGAGGCAATTGCCGTCACAATGACAAAAATGAATCTCAGTTCCAATGGAACAAGCAATAATCCTCGTACAGTAGCAAGTTCCTCAAACCACGAAAATGGGAGGATAAAGACAATAACTAAAACAATAAGCGTAATGGATACTAAATAGACAACGACAATTTGTAAATACTCCCCACCTAAGTAATTTTCAATTTTATGATTGAGCAATCCATCCTTAGACAAACTCTGATGGACACCAAAAACCATCGTTGTATCTTTGATATCGGTTGGATAGTTTGATAAATACTCTTCTAATCGTTGCCGTGTTTCCGTCGAACTGGCCCCGATAATCTTCTTAATCGTTAGTTGTCCTTCCCCATCAAATTGTAAGGCGAGCACATACTGATACGCTGACAAATCATCCGTCTTTTCGGCTGCCCCTTCCGTTAATAGCTCGGCTAATTGATCTCCTTTATGTTCTAATACCTCATCCCCCTGTTTAAGATAATAATCCATGTCCTTTTGGTAATCCCGTTGCCAACTTTGCGACAACGGATAAAACTGACTTGCTTCCCCTTCTTTTAAGACACTGTCTAACGAATAGATTCCTTCGGAAAAATTCCACAAAAACATGTAAGACTCGTAAAAATTATCCGTCATTTTAATGGCACGCTCTCGCATTTGCGGGTAGCGTGAATAAATACCGATAGCACCTAAGCCAATCATCAGAATAACGATCACTCTAATCAACACTTTATGGATGTTAGCTCGCTTCTTCATTCATAACCCACCTTTCAATAAACTATCACTTCCCCCATTTTACCCTAAATATCTTAATAAAAAACATGATTAATTCTTAATAATTTCTTAATACCCCGAGGCGTTTATCATGAATTATATTTCTACATAAAAAAAGATGATTTCTACCTTAGAAATCATCAACCTTTCATTATGAAATGATACATCACTAAAACAACAAGAAGAATCGTCATCATATTCTTCAATACATATCCAATTCCAACATGATTTTGCTCACCATAATACATCGCTTTACGCTGCATCGACCTTATATCCCCCTTAACGACAATACTCTATTATCTATTTACAATTATACATTAATTTTGATATTTTCCAACATTTTTTTATCGCATAACGAAATGAATCATCACGCCAACAATTAAAGCTACCGTCATCAGATTTTGGAGAATATAACCTATACTTTGTTCATTCTTGAAATATCCCATGCGTCGCTCCTTTTTCATCGACTTCCGCCTCCTCCTACCTCATTCGTTTACTTTAAAACTATAACGCAAAAATCTTAATAAAAAGATAGAATCATTCTTAATTTTTTCTTAAGGAAGAATTAACTTTTCATACCACTCTGATACAGAAATCCCCTCGTATTCTACTTCATAGCAAAGTCCTCCCTTTAAGATGCGCGTCGTATCCTCCCCATTAAACAGCACCGTCTGTACCAACTGATCCCCCTCATAAAATTCATAAACAAGCGGTTCAGATAAGACATAGGATTCTTCACGAACAAGATTTCCTCTTTTTGCTTTCAATAAAATATCAACAAGTTGTTCGACATCCTCGGGCTCTTCAATCGTAGATTTAACCTCCTCTCCAAATCGAACCTCCACCCGATTAACAGAAGAAAGTTTATTTTCTCCACTATTTATGCATCCGCTTAGTAAAAAAAGAGTTCCAACAAGAAGCCACCCCTTTTTCATTTACATCGCCTCCTACTTCATTTTAGTCATCATTCAACAAAAATATGAAAAAAACTGCCTTTTAAAAGACAGTTTTTTTCATATTCTATCGAATTGTTCTAAATGATGCCGTCGAACTTTATTCTCTCCTGATAACGCTTCGGACTAACCCCACATTGACGATTAAATAACCGGTTAAAATACAGTTGATCCTGAATGCCAACTAATTGGGCGACTTCCTTAATCTTAATACCAGGAATTCTCAACAGTTCTGTCGCCTTATATACCCTTAATTCATTAATATAGGTACAAATCGTTTTAGAAGTATCCTGTTTAAAAAGACGGGCTAAATACGATTCATGTAAACAGGCCATTCGTGCTAACTCGCATCCTGAGATTCGTTTCATGTAGAATTGATGAATGTAGATTAAACTATTAAATACCTCTTGTCGATAATAGCTAGCTGTTTCTTCAATCCCCGAAGTCAGGTAATTCCGTAACGCTTCTATAGACTCCACCATAATTCCACGGGAGACCTCATTCTTCACCTTTAAGGTGTCCCTTAATTGAGCACGCAGTTTCATCCAATAATCGAAGCAACTGATTTCATGAAAAACTCCATTTTTTGCGATAACCACGGCAAATCCACTATCATTTAATCGAAAAACATTACATCCAAGAAATACTTTTTTAACTCGCTCTTCAACTAACTTACCGTGTCTGGTGTCGAGACTGCGTTGAAAAGTAAGATAATACAAAAGAAAAGGACCTGTGTGTGCCATCTCCTGACTCGTCGGATAGCAAATCGATGCACGCCTGATCAAAGATTGCATCTCCTCGGAATTTAAATGTTTCTTGATACAGTAATCAAACACTCCTAATCGCATGGCCTGGGACACTTGGTCATAGTCCTCATGATTGCTAAGCACAACAATTAGGGCCCGATGATGGCGCCTTTTCATCTCTTGAATTAACTGAATCCCCGATATTTTAGGCATTTTTAAATCAATAAACACTAAATGATACATTTCCTGAGACAAGAGTATCAGTGCTTCTGTTGCATCACTACATCGTCTCACCTCACAAAAACCAAAGCGCTTCCATTCGACAATATAAAAAAGTTTATTTAAAACATCCTCCTCGTCATCCACCAATAAGACCCTTAACAAAAACAATTCCCCCTTTTCCCATTTTTACTTAAAGCTCTATTTCATTCCCTTCTTCACACACCTAATTTTTCTCTCTCATAACTAATTCATTGCCCCCCCTTCCTATTTTCCTATTATACAACAAATTTCAGTTTTTTTCTATATCATCCCTCTTTCCCTGCTAATCTTCGAATATTTCTCTTAATTTCCGAGGAAATTAATGAACGAGAAAAAAAGCTACCTGCCTTTTCGCTGGTAGCTTTTTATGACTTTATAATACTTTTGCTAAAAATTCTTTCGTTCGTTGGTGCGTCGGTCGAGTAAATAATGTTTCTGGCGTAGTATCTTCTAAGATTTTTCCACCATCAATAAAAATGGCACGTGAGGCAACTTGTCGAGCAAACCCCATTTCATGGGTAACAATGACCATGGTCATTCCCTCTTCTCCTAACTCTTTCATCACATCAAGTACTTCGGTTACCATTTCCGGGTCTAATGCAGATGTCGGTTCATCGAACAACATCACCCTTGGTTTTAAGGCCAGTGAACGAGCAATCGCAACACGTTGCTTTTGACCCCCTGATAGTTTAGAGGGATAGACATTAAATTTATCCTCTAAGCCAACACGTTTTAATAACCCCAGAGCTATTTCATTTGCCTGCGCCTCATCCATTTTTTTTAAAAGTTTTAACGCTAATGTAATATTTTCTCCAACTGTTTTATTTGGAAATAAATTAAAACTTTGAAATACCATCCCGATTTGCTCACGAATTTCATTTAAATTCGTTTTTTTATCTAAAAGGTTTGTTTCTTCAAATAAAACATCCCCTGATTCCGGAATTTCAAGTAAGTTTAAACATCTTAATAAGGTTGACTTTCCCGATCCTGAGGGACCAATAATAGTTACAATTTCTCCCTCTTTAATCTCTAAATCAATCTCATGAAGCACCTGTTTTCCGTGAAAATACTTTGATAATTGTTTTACCTTAAGCATCTTGTTGTAATCTCCTTTCAAATATAGTCACAAGTTTTGAGCAGCCTGATGTTAAAAGGAAATAAATCAGGGCAGCTACTATATAAACACCAAACGCATTAAATGTAGCTGCAGTTACTTTATCTGCGTTATACATTAAATCAGCCAATCCAATAACAGAAACAATAGCAGATTCTTTAATAATAACAACAAACTCATTTCCAAGTGCAGGGAGAACATTTTTAATGGCCTGTGGTAAAATGATATGCTTTAACGTTTGTCGTTCACTTAATCCAAGTGAACGTCCCGCCTCCATTTGTCCAACCTCGACCGCCTGAATTCCTGCTCTAAAAATTTCGGTTACATAGGCCCCTGAATTAATAGCTAAGGCAATTGCCCCTACGATAAATTCTGCTGGAATAAAACCAACAGGTTTTAAACGAATTCCGCATAATTGAGGAATCCCAAACCAAAAAATAAATAACTGAATCATGAGCGGTGTTCCACGGAAAAAGGCGATGTATGCATCCGCTAACTTATTGAGTAATTTACCAATAATCCCTTTATTATTAAATCTTAAAATAGAAATTAAAATTCCGATTAATGTTCCTGAAACAACCGTTAATAAAGCTAATAATATTGTGATCCCAGTTCCCTTTAAAAGCATGGGATAATAATCAATAATAAAGTCAAACATTTTTCCACCTACTTCATTTTAATTCTTCTTTTCCTCTAACAGGATCCCTCATTCTCGTTCCTCACTCTTTTAGAAGTTAGTAAAGGAATTTTTAGCCTTTTTAAAGGAATCCTTTTTAAATGTAGGAACCCTATTCCCTAAATAGGATCCCACTCTTCAGCGAACGTTATGTCACGGCGTTTAAACTATATTTTTTCATTTGTAATCTGGCTATTCTTTATCTTTAAAGAAAAACATCATCTAGTTTGCCAACTGCATTGCCTCTTCTAACATTTTTCCAAGGGTTCCGTCGGCTTTTAATGTAGAAATAATTTTATTGACTTGCTCTGTTAATTCTGTTGATTCTTTTGGTAAGGCAACGGCCATTTTTTCCTCAGATTCAATTTTAATGTCTGAGACAACCACGTTATCAAATTGTTCTGCATAACGTGCCGCAATATCATTTCCTAAAATAACGGCCTCAACATTTTCATTACTTAACTCTAAAACAATGGATTGTGTTGATGCGAGTTCTTTCACATTTGTTGTTAATGATTGCGCAATTGGTGTCTGAATACTACCTAATTGTGTCCCGATTTTAACATCTTTTAAATCCTCTGTTGTTTGATAACGATCAGCATCTTCTTTTCTGACTAAGACTGCATTTTCTCCCGTATAGTAAAAGTCTGAAAAATCAACTTGATTTAAACGCTCTTCATTAGGTGACATTCCTGAAATAACCATATCCACTTGCCCTGACTGTAAGGCCCCAATTAATGAGTTGAAGTCCATATTTTTAAATTTAACCTCTACGCCTAGTTCTTCCGCAATTTTTTCACCTAACATGACGTCAAAACCAACAAGTGTCTCTTTCCCATCTACCATTTTATAAAACTCAAATGGAGGATAATCCCCCGATAACCCGATTAAAAGCGTTCCTTCCTTTTGAATATCCTCAATGCTAACCCCCTGTTTTGAACATCCTACCATTCCAATGAATACGAGCATGATCATTAATAATACCTTTTTCATTACAATCTCCTCCTCTTAAATTTCATGATTTAATTTGAGCTCCTTTTTGACCAAGAAAAAAAGACCCTCTCTTGAATAAGAGACGATCTTTTACCGCGGTACCACTCTTATTGATACATTATAGTTAAATTTATTAGAAATTATGACAGATAAAAAAAATCGCCTCTTATTTACCATAAGAGACGATGATTCACCGCGTTACCACTCTAATTAATACAACTAAATTGTATCCACTCTGCTCTGTAAGGGGAGTACCCGATTATCATACTCTATACTTATCATATATTTGTGATAATCTCCATCAAAGGGCGTTTCACGAATAAGTACTGACTAGACTCCCACCCTCACTAGCTCGCTTAACAGTTTAACTTATTGCTACTTTCTTTATCAAAGGATTTATTCAAACTAAATTGTTAGTTATATTCTAAATGATGGAACCCATAAATGCAAGCTATTTTTATAGATTTTTTATAAATAGACGGGAAATCTCATTTCGTATCCTTCTTTATCTCCCACAACATACGATTTAAGCTTCATAATATAAAAAAACATCCCGAAGGATGTTAATTGGCTATTTGGAGCGGGTGAAGAGAATCGAACTCTCACAGTCAGCTTGGAAGGCTGAAGTTCTACCATTAAACTACACCCGCATTTTTTGTCTAGTACCGTTCGCATCTTCTCTATAAACTTATGCGCACTCTCATGGCTTTTAGCCATTTCTGTGTTCGCTAAGTTTTATTCGAAGATAATCGCTCACTTGTACTTTTCTTTATTTATGGCCTAGCGACGTCCTACTCTCGCACTTGCGTACTACCCTCGGCGCTAAGGAGCTTAACTTCTGTGTTCGGTATGGGAACAGGTGTGCCCTCCTTGCCCTTATCACTAGACCTTCTGTCAGATTTCATCAATCTCACAAAACTAGATATCTTCTGCTTACTTCTTCTTGTCCGGCAACTCTCGCATCACAGTGGTAAAGTTCAATAACTGTTCATCACCTTCGTGATTCCTCAGTTCTTTTCACTTTCTGCCTGTGATAACCGCTCGTTTTTGCCTTTCCTATTTAGTTAAGTCCTCGATCGATTAGTATCAGTCCGCTTCATCTGTCACCAAACTTCCACTCCTGACCTATCTACCTCGTCGTCTTCAAGGGATCTTACTTCTTTCGAATGGGAAATCTCATCTTGAGGGGGGCTTCACGCTTAGATGCTTTCAGCGTTTATCCCTTCCACACGTAGCTACCCAGCTATGCTCCTGGCAGAACAACTGGTACACCAGCGGTGTGTCCATCCCGGTCCTCTCGTACTAAGGACAGCTCCTCTCAAATTTCCTACGCCCACGACGGATAGGGACCGAACTGTCTCACGACGTTCTGAACCCAGCTCGCGTACCGCTTTAATGGGCGAACAGCCCAACCCTTGGGACCGACTACAGCCCCAGGATGCGATGAGCCGACATCGAGGTGCCAAACCTCCCCGTCGATGTGAACTCTTGGGGGAGATCAGCCTGTTATCCCCGGGGTAGCTTTTATCCGTTGAGCGACGGCCCTTCCATTCGGTACCGCCGGATCACTAAGCCCGACTTTCGTCCCTGCTCGACTTGTAGGTCTCGCAGTCAAGCTCCCTTCTGCCTTTACACTCTTCGAATGATTTCCAACCATTCTGAGGGAACCTTTGGGCGCCTCCGTTACTCTTTGGGAGGCGACCGCCCCAGTCAAACTGCCCACCTGACACTGTCCCCTGACCAGCTCATGGCCACGGGTTAGAACCCCAGTAACACAAGGGTAGTATCCCAACAGCGACTCCTCCAAGACTGGCGTCCTGGTCTCTTCGTCTCCTACCTATCCTGTACATGTGTCACCAGTGCTCAATATCAAGCTACAGTAAAGCTCCACGGGGTCTTTCCGTCCTGTCGCGGGTAACCTGCATCTTCACAGGTACTATGATTTCACCGAGTCTCTTGTTGAGACAGCGCCCAGATCGTTACGCCTTTCGTGCGGGTCGGAACTTACCCGACAAGGAATTTCGCTACCTTAGGACCGTTATAGTTACGGCCGCCGTTTACTGGGGCTTCAATTCAAAGCTTCGCTTGCGCTAACCTCTCCTCTTAACCTTCCAGCACCGGGCAGGCGTCAGCCCCTATACATCACCTTGCGGTTTAGCAGAGACCTGTGTTTTTGATAAACAGTCGCCTGGGCCTTTTCACTGCGGCTTGCTTTCACAAGCACCCCTTCTCCCGAAGTTACGGGGTCATTTTGCCGAGTTCCTTAACAAGAGTTCTCTCGCTCATCTTAGGATTCTCTCCTCGCCTACCTGTGTCGGTTATCGGTACGGGCACCTAATAAATTATCCCTAGAAGCTTTTCTTGGAAGCGTGACATCAGCTGACTTCACCCTTGCGGGCTTTCGGCATCACAGCTCAATGTTTCGCCATGCGGATTTGCCTACATGACCACCTCACTGCTTACACGTGAATCCATTCACACGCTCAACTTAGCCTTCTCCGTCACTCCTTCAGTTTATTAAGTGGTACAGGAATCTCTACCTGTTGTCCATCGGCTACGCCTTTCGGCCTCACCTTAGGTCCCGACTTACCCAGGGCGGACGAGCCTTCCCCTGGAAACCTTAGGCTTTCGATGGATAGGATTCTCACCTATCTTTCGCTACTCACACCGGCATTCTCACTTCTAACCGCTCCACAGCTCCTTCCGGTACTGCTTCTCCGCTGTTAGAACGCTCTCCTACCACTGACACTTCGTGTCAATCCGCAGCTTCGGCGGTCCGTTTAGCCCCGGTACATTTTCGGCGCAGAGTCACTCGACTAGTGAGCTATTACGCACTCTTTAAAGGATGGCTGCTTCTAAGCCAACCTCCTAGTTGTCTGTGCATCTCCACATCCTTTTCCACTTAACGGACACTTGGGGGCCTTAGCTGGCGGTCTGGGCTCTTTCCCTTTTGACCATGGACCTTATCACCCACAGTCTGACTCCCGATCATATCTATCTGGCATTCGGAGTTTGATTGAGATCAGTACCCCGAGGTGGGGCCATCACCCATTCAGTGCTCTACCTCCAGTAGACTCTTATCGAGGCTAGCCCTAAAGCTATTTCGGAGAGAACCAGCTATATCCGTGTTCGATTGGAATTTCACCCCTAGCCACAAGTCATCCAAGCACTTTTCAACGTGCCCTGGTTCGGCCCTCCAGTCAGTGTTACCTGACCTTCAGCCTGCTCATGGCTAGCTCACACGGTTTCGGGTCTACAACATCGTACTCCTCGCCCTATTCAGACTCGCTTTCGCTTCGGCTCCGTCTCTTCAACTTAACCTT